>NZ_JBBOCS010000003.1:0-64109 GCF_038002585.1 Solibacillus sp. FSL K6-4121 | reverse complement strand
AGAGGTATTTGTTCTTGATATGGGGGAACCGGTCTATATTACAGACTTGGCGAAAAACTTGATTCGGTTATCTGGTTTTCAAGAGGACGAAATTGGTATTGAATATTCAGGGATACGACCAGGGGAGAAAATGTATGAGGAACTACTTAGTCCGGATGAAATACAGGAAGAACACGTGTATCCGAAGATTCATGTGGGGAAAGCGAACTGTATGACGGAAAAACAGCTAGAATTGTTTTTAGCAGAGCTTGATCAGGATGATACTTCAAAAACAAAGGAAAAGGTTATTGCTGTAGCCAATGGCCGTTGGGATGTTATTTCTAAAATGCATGCGAATGTAGGGGGCTACTAAATAATTCATATTTTTTGTAGTTAAAGCATAAATATATTTGTTGCTATAGACTAGAAGAATTTTAAGTACTAATTAAATAGCTAATTGATTATTGGATTTATATTGGAAGGAAGTTTTGGACAATGGGTCAAAGAATTTTCCTTTCATCACCGCATATGAGTGATGAGGGCTATGAACAACAATATGTAAAAGAAGCTTTTGATACAAACTGGATCGCACCATTAGGAACAAACGTAAATGAATTTGAAAAAGAACTGGCGGTGAAAGTTGGTATTAAAGCAGCAGCTGCACTTACATCTGGCACGGCAGCAATTCACTTAGCGTTGAAGGCAGCTGGAGTTGGTGAAGGAGATATCGTTTTCTGTCAATCATTAACATTTTCTGCAACAGCCAACCCAATTATGTATGAAAAAGCAACACCTGTATTCATCGATAGTGACTTCAAAACTTGGAATATGTGTCCAAAGGCATTAGAAGCTGCCTTTGTAAAATATCCGGAAGTAAAAGCGGTGATTGTTGTACATTTATATGGTTTATCAGCAGATATGGATCGAATTATGGCGATTTGTAACAACCATAATGTTGCAGTAATTGAAGATGCAGCGGAATCATTAGGTACTTATTATAAAGGTCAACAAACCGGTACTCTTGGACATTACGGTATTTATTCATTTAACGGAAATAAAATAATTACAACATCAGGTGGAGGTATGCTCGTTTCAAATGATGAAGGAAAGGTTGCTAAAGCACGTTTCTGGGCAACACAATCACGTGATAATGCAAGACATTACCAACATAGTGAAGTCGGCTATAACTACCGTATGAGTAATGTTGTGGCAGGTATTGGACGAGGGCAGTTAAAAGTATTAGATGATCGTGTAGCAAAGAAGAACTATATATATGAATATTACAAGCGTGAATTGGGCGAATTAGAAGGTATAGAATTTATGCCCCATAATGAATGGGATGCACCAAATTATTGGTTAAGTGCTATGACAGTTACAGGTAAAGTGAAGCCATTAGATATAATGTTAGCTTTAGAAGCAGAGAATATTGAATCACGCCCTGTATGGAAACCAATGCATATGCAGCCCGTATTTGAACAATATGATTTTATAGGAACCGGTGTATCTGAAGGGTTATTTGAAAATGGAGTATGCCTACCATCCGATTCGAAAATGACAGATGATGATTTAGGGAGAGTAGTAAACATTATTAAAGGGTTGTGGATGAAAGAATGAACAAATCCAAAGGTAATATCTATAAAAGAGTCGTAAAAAGACCAATGGATTTCATATTATCATTAATTGCAGTTATTGTTTTGAGTCCTGTTTTAATAGTAGTCGCTATCCTTGTAAGGACAAAATTAGGAAGTCCTATATTATTTAAGCAGAAGCGTCCAGGTCTAAATGAAAATATTTTCATGATGTATAAGTTTAGGACAATGACAGATGAAAAAGATAAGAATGGTGAGTTACTACCCGATCATGTAAGACTTACGAAGTTTGGGAAATTTTTAAGGTCGACATCTTTGGATGAACTTCCCGAGTTGTTTAATATCCTTAAAGGGGATATGTCCATTATTGGACCAAGACCTTTATTAGTGCAGTATTTACCACTATATAATGATCATCAAAAGAGGCGTCATGAGGTAAGACCAGGATTATCTGGTTTGGCACAGATTAGCGGCAGAAATGCGTTAAGCTGGGAGGATAAATTTAATCTTGATGTTCAATATGTTGAGAGTGTAGGTTTTGTACAAGATTGGAAAATAATCTTAATGACCCTTAATAAAGTTTTTGTACGAGAAGGAATCAATTCAGAAACAGCTGCAACAATGGAACCTTTTAAAGGAACTAAAATAGAAAGAAGAATGGACCTATGAAAAATAAACTTCTTATAATTGGTGCGAGTGGTCATGGGAAAGTAGTTGCGGATATTGCTTTAAAAATGGGGAAATGGAAGGTAGTTTCCTTTTTAGATGATGATACTAACCTTATCTCATCTATGGATTTAGATGTCATTGGTATAACAAATGATATTTTTACATATAAAGATGAGTACGAAATATTTGTTGGTATTGGAAATAATGATACGAGGCAAAGGATTCATGAAATGCTTGAAACAGTTGGTGCAAGTATTCCTACCTTAATACATCCCAATACTATCATAGGTTCAGAAGTGGAGATAGGAACAGGGACAGCTATTATGGCAGGTGTCATTATTAACTGTTGTACTAAAATAGGGAAAGGTTGCATCATTAATACTGGTTCTACAGTAGATCATGACAATATAATTGAAGACTATGTTCATATATCACCTGGAGCCAACCTAGCAGGTTCAGTGAAAGTTGGACATGGATCATGGTTAGGAATTGGGAGTGTAATAAGTAATAATATAAGTATTACTAAGAGTTGCAAAATAGGTGCAGGTGCAGTGGTAGTTAAGGATCTTATTGAACAAGGTATTTATACTGGGGTGCCGGCGAGGAGAAAGTAGAGTATGAATATTTTATTTTTAACACTTTTAGATTTTTCCTCACTTGATGAGCGAAATATCTACACCGACTTAATGAGAGAATTTGTTAAAGAGAATCATAATGTGCATATTATTTCTCCATCGGAAAAAAGAAAAAACCAACCTACGAAATTAATAGAAAATAACAATTGCAAGATTCTAAAGTTACAAATTGGAAACACACAAAAAACAAACTTAATTGAAAAGGGAATATCAATTCTTACTCTTGAGTCAAAATTTCAAAGAGGAATACAAGAATATTTTTCTGATGTCAAATTTGATTTATTAATATATACTACACCTCCAATAACATTACAAAAAGCAATTGAATTTGTAAAAAAAAGGGATAAGGCAAAAACCTATTTATTACTAAAAGATATTTTTCCTCAAAATGCTGTAGATCTTGGCATGATTAATAAAACAGGAATTAAAAGTTTAATATATAAATATTTTCTCTCAAAAGAGAAGAAACTATATAAAATATCTGATTACATAGGGTGTATGTCACAAGCAAATGTAGATTTTGTTTTAAATAATAATCCTGAAATATCTTCTAATGTTATAGAGATATGTCCTAATAGTATAGAACCTGTACTAGTAAAAAAAGAAATTGAAGAAATAAATGAAATTAAAAAGAAATATAATATTCCTTGTGATAAAACTGTATTTATATATGGTGGAAATCTTGGGAAACCCCAAGGTATAGACTTTTTAATAGATTGTTTAAGAGCCAATAGAGATAATAATCAGGTTTATTTCGTAATAGTTGGATCAGGCACAGAGTTTACTAAACTTCATGCATTTTTTGAGAGTGAAAAGCTCCCTAATGCTAGTTTGTTTGCTCAGTTGCCAAAAGAAGACTATGAATTATTAGCTAACTCTTGTGATGTAGGTTTAATTTTCCTTGATAATCGCTTTACTATTCCTAATTTTCCTTCAAGAATGCTTTCATATATGCAAGCATCAATGCCAATATTAGCAGCGACTGATGTAAATACAGATATTGGTCGGATTATTGAAAATGGGAAGTTTGGTCATTGGTGTGAAAGTAAAAATATTAATCATTTTAATGAAAAATTAGCACATTTTTGTAATTCAGATTTAAGAAAACAAATGGGAAAAAATGCGAGAGTTTACTTAGAAAAAAATTATACAGCAAAGCATTCATATGAAATAATAATGAAACATTTTAATTAAGAGGGAGAGAACGAAAAAATGTTCAAAGATAAAACTTTACTAATTACAGGTGGCACAGGATCCTTTGGTAATGCCGTTATGAGACGTTTTTTAAATACAGATATTAAAGAAATTCGTATCTTCTCTCGCGATGAAAAAAAACAAGATGATATGCGTAAAAAATATAATAATGATAAATTGAAATTTTACATTGGTGACGTTCGTGATATTAACAGTGTAAAAAATGCTATATATGATGTAGATTATGTATTCCACGCTGCAGCTTTAAAACAAGTTCCTTCATGTGAATTTTTTCCAATGGAAGCAGTAAAAACAAATGTAATTGGAACAGAAAATGTTGTTAATGCATCAATTGAAGCAGGTGTTAAAAAAGTTATATGCTTATCAACTGACAAAGCAGCTTACCCAATCAATGCAATGGGGATTTCTAAAGCAATGATGGAAAAAGTTTTCGTTGCAAAATCTCGTACGGTTAACCCTGAAAAAACTTTAATTTGCGGAACACGTTATGGAAATGTAATGGCATCTCGTGGTTCGGTTATCCCATTATTTATCGAACAAATTAAAAATGGTGAGCCTCTCACAATTACTGATCCAACAATGACACGATACTTAATGAGTTTGGAAGAAGCAGTAGAACTAGTAGTTTTCGCATTCCAAAATGCAAAAGCAGGAGATATTATGGTTCAAAAATCTCCAGCTTCAACAATTGGAGATTTAGCAAAAGCCCTATTAGAATTATTTGAAGTTGAAAATAGAATTCGGATTATTGGAACAAGGCATGGAGAGAAATTATATGAAACGTTATTAACGCGTGAAGAATATGTTATTGCGGAAGATATGGTGGGATTCTACCGTGTTCCAGCTGACACACGTGATTTAAATTATGACAAGTTCTTTGAAGAAGGAGATAGTAAATTATCGTCCACAGAGGAGTACAACTCACATAATACATACCGTTTAACAGTGGAGGAAGTAAAAGGTAAGCTCATTGAATTAGACTATGTACGCAAAGAGCTGGAGGCATGGAAAGCGATATGAGTATTGTTATTACAGGGGCAAATGGTTTTATCGGAAAGAATTTGATAGCTCATTTAAAGGCCCATAACTATGAAAATATAGTTGAAGTAACAAGAGAAACAACCGAAAAAGAGTTAACAGCTATTTTAAAAAAAGCTGAATTTGTTTTCCATTTAGCTGGTATCAATCGTCCAATAAATGAAGCAGAGTTTATGGCAGGTAATAGAGATTTTACCGCTAAGATTATCGATACTTTAAAAGAATACAACACCAACTGTCCTATACTTGTAACATCTTCTACACAAGCAGAAAATGAGAATCCATATGGTGCAAGCAAACGTGCAAGTGAAGATGTAGTTTTTTCTTATAAGAATGAAACAGGTACGGATGTATATATTTACCGTTTACCAAATGTTTTTGGTAAATGGTGTAAACCGAATTATAATAGTGCTATAGCAACCTTCTGTCACAATATTAGTCGGGATTTGGAAATTACAGTGAATGATCCTTCTGTTGTTCTAAACTTAGTTTATATTGATGATGTAATAGAAGAATTTACAAAAGCTTTAACTGGCCATTCTAATCAAGTAAATGAACTCTGTGAAATTCCCCAAGTATATACAAAGCAACTTGGGGAAATTGTTGAGTTAATTTATTCATTTAAAAGTAGTCGGGAAGAGCGAGCAATTCCCACTATGACTGAACCATTTACAAAAGCATTATACAGTACTTATTTAAGTTACTTACCAGAAGATCAGTTTAGTTACCCTTTAAAAATGAATGTAGATAATCGTGGTTCATTTACAGAATTTATTCGTACAGCTGATCGTGGACAAGTATCGATTAATATTTCAAAACCAGGTATTACTAAAGGGAACCACTGGCACCATACAAAGAATGAAAAGTTTTTAGTGGTAAGTGGACAAGGTGTTATTCGCTTTCGAAAAATTGAATCAGAAGAAGTTATTGAATATTTTGTGAGTGGTGAAAAGTTAGAAGTAGTGGACATTCCAGTGGGATATACACATAATATCGAAAATTTAGGCGATACAGATATGGTTACTGTTATGTGGGTAAATGAAATATTTGACCCAGAACGACCAGATACAATGTTCTTGGAGGTTTAATTATGAAAAAGTTAAAAGTAATGACGGTTGTAGGAACTCGTCCTGAAATCATTCGTTTATCAGCAGTAATTAATACATTAGAAAAATCAGAAGCAATCCAACATGTTTTAGTTCATACAGGTCAAAATTACGATTATGAACTAAATGAAGTATTTTTTAATGATTTTAAATTAAAAAAGCCAGATTATTTTTTGAATGCAGCAACAGGTACAGCTATTGAGACAGTAGGGAATATTTTGATTAAAATAGATCCTATTTTAGAAGAGGTAAAACCAGATGCATTTTTGGTGCTAGGTGATACAAATAGTTGCTTGTGTGCAATTGCTGCTAAACGACGTCAAATTCCTATTTTCCATATGGAAGCTGGAAACCGTTGCTTTGACCAGCGTGTGCCAGAAGAAACAAACCGAAAAATTGTTGACCATGTGGCAGATATAAATCTTACATACAGTGACATTGCGCGTGAGTATTTATTACGTGAAGGTTTACCAGCGGACCGAATTATTAAAACGGGTAGCCCAATGTATGAAGTGTTGAATTCTCGAATGAAGGATATTCAAAACTCAAATGTGTTAGAACACTTAACCCTAGAAGAAGGCAAATATTTCTTAGTTTCAGCACACCGTGAAGAAAATATTAGTTCTGAGCGCAACTTCTTCAACTTAGTAGAATCATTAAATGTTATTGCGGAAAAATATGGTTATCCAGTGATTATAAGTACACATCCTCGTACACGTAAAATGATTGAGGATAAAGGCATTATTTTCAATCCATTGGTACAAACGTTGAAACCATTAGGGTTTAATGATTACAACAAGCTTCAAGTAAAGGCAAAAGCGGTGTTGAGCGATAGTGGCACAATTAGTGAAGAATCTTCAATTTTAGGCTTTCATGCATTAAACATTCGTGAAGCACATGAACGTCCAGAGGCGATGGAAGAGGCAGCAGTTATGATGGTTGGTTTAGGAGTAGAGCGAATCATGCAGGGCCTTGCTGTTTTAGAAACACAGGAACATAATTCATTGCGTCTTGTAAAGGATTATTCTATACCCAATGTTGCAGAAAAGGTATTAAGGATTATTTTAGGATATACAGATTATATAAATAGAGTTGTTTGGGAGAAGTGAAATGAGGATTGCATTAATATGTCCAGCTAATATTTTATATATGCCCTATGTAGAAAATTATGTAAGTCTATTAGAAAAAAGCAAGGTAAATTTTGATGTAATTAATTGGGATAGGTTTGAGATGGAAGATATTGATATTAATTGTAAATATAGGGATGGTAAAGTTGGTCATCAAAGGAGTTATTTAGACTATCTTAAATATAAAAAATTTATTATCAAAAGGTTAAATAGTGAAAAGTATAATAAAGTTGTGGTATTTGGAATACAACTTTCTTATTTTTTAAAAAAATATTTAGTTAATAAGTATAAAGGACAGTATATTCTAGATATTAGAGATTCTAATAAAATAATTCATTATTTTAATATAAAAAAGATAATTAATAATTCTAAATTTGTTGCTTTATCTTCTTCCGGGTATAAAGAATGGTTACCAAAATCTGATAAATATATTATCAATCATAATACTCAAATCGAAAATTTAAGTAATTTAAAACACTTAAATTTTAATTTTAAAGATAAAAAATTAAATATATCTTATATAGGAGCTTTGAGAGATTTAGAAGTTAATCTAGAATTTATAGAGTCATTAAAAAATAGTGTAAATATATCTCTTTTTTATCATGGAGAAGGCGTTATCAATAAGAATATTCACAAGTATGTTGTGAAAAATAATATTCAAAATGTACAGTTAACAGGTAGATATAATAGAAAAGATGAAGGAGATTTGTATTATAATAGCGATGTGATAAATGTGCTTAGATATAATGATAGTATTAATAATAAGACGGCGCTCCCTAATCGCTTATATAATGCAGTTTTCCAAGGGAAAATATTATTGGCATTAAAAGGCACTTATTTAGCAGAGTTAGTAGAAATGTATAATTTAGGGCTAACAATTGATTCTTTCAGTAACCTAGAAGAAAGGATATATAATTACTTAAATGAGTTTAATGTAGAACAATACTTATCTGGTAGAAGTTCTTTTTTAGAGTTTGTAATCAAAGATAATGAGGAATTTAAATTTGCATTAATAAACTTTATTTCTAAATGAGATAATTCATAGTTCTAATTCTATTGAAATTAAGAAGTTTTTCGACTAGGCATTAATCATCATTTATGTTTAAGACAAGTTAATAATACTTAGCTTGTCTTTAAAGAAGTCCTTGGTTAAGGTGTAATCGTACAAGTGGACAGTTGAAGTACGGAAATGATTTATGAAATGAATCAAGGTGAACAAGATTGTGTTGAAGATCTTCATCTGCAATTATATAGGAGGTTAACCCATGAAAATACTGTATATTTCTTCTTTAAATGCTCCTGAACGGGCATCAATATTAGAACATTCATTAAAAGAAAAAATTCTAAATCATCAAGCACAAAAATTTAACTTCTTAATGATAAATGGGTTGGTTAATAATGGATGTAGTGTAGAACATCTAACAACATGTTCTCATTTATCAAGATTAGCAAAGAGAAAATATTTGAAAAGTGATGTAAATTATTACTTTGGGATGAAATTTTATAGTTTACCTGTTTTATTTATACCAGTATTACAATTTATTTTCGCTTTCTTCTATACTTTCTTTTTTATAATTAACTGGACAATAAAAAATAAAGAAAAAAAAGTAATTATATGTGATGTAAATGAAGTTTTTCATTCTTTTGGTGCGTTAGTTGCTGCTAAAATAATGAAAGTTAATACTGTTGCTATAGTAACAGATCTTCCTGAAAATGCAGTTGGAAATAAAAAAACTAGTAATTATATTAAAAGATTAGTGATTATATTATATAAGAAATTTACAAGATTGTTTATTAATGGATTCCATTCGTATGTTATACTTACCCAACAAATGAATGATATTATTAATAGAAAACAAAAACCTTATGTAATTATTGAAGGTTTAGTAGACAAAAATCTGAAATTTAAAGATAATTTATTGGAAAATAAGCATAAATCTAAGGTTTTATTATATGCGGGTTTATTAGAAGAGAAGTATGGGGTTAATATGCTAGTTGAAGCTTTTTCCAAAAACATACATTTAAATTCAGAGCTACATTTATATGGCAAGGGGGGCTCAGAAGACACTATTAAAGCTTTTTCTAGGAAAGATGATAGGATTAAATATATGGGGCTTGTCCCTAATAATATAATAGTTGATGAAGAAATAAGAGCAACGTTATTAATCAATCCAAGACCAACGGATCAAGAATTTACAAAGTATTCTTTTCCATCGAAAAATATGGAATATATGGTATCAGGTACACCAGTATTAACCACTGCTCTTCCGGGAATGCCAAAAGAGTATTTTAATCATATTTATATAATAAATGAAGAAACAGTAGAGGGCTTAACTAATTCAATAAATTATATTTTATCTTTACCGTCAAACGAGTTACATAAATTCGGATTAGAAGCAAAAAAATTTGTACTTAACGAAAAAAATAATGAAAAACAAGTGAAAAAAATATTAAATATGCTTAAACAAATTGATAAAAATTAAAGGGGAATATTTGTTTGTATCTAAGGAGATTAAAATGAACGTTATTCATGACAGTGAAATCCAACAAAATAAACATGAAATGCTAAAGTATATAATCATCTTTTTTTCAATATACATAACTTCTTCTTTTTTTATGATAACTGTACCAGGAGTGTTCAGTATAGGTTTTTCTTTATTAATTTGTACTATTTGGATATTGTTAAATTTAAAAAGAATGAGATTTAACATAAAATCACTATATTTTATTATTTATATAATTATTAGTAGTTTATTAACTATTATTGTGAATTCTGATGATATCTACCACTACTTAATTTTTTGGATTAACCTCTTTATCGCATATATAATTTATTCAACTATAAAATTAGAAGAATTTATACGAATTTTTGTTAAAATAATGTATTTTTTATGTGTGTTTTCTTTGATTACATTTATAATCTCAATTGTTTATCCAAGTCTAATCAGGATTTTCCCTACAGTGATGAACAAGTCAGGATTAATTGTGAATAATCTCCTTTTTTCGGTTGTAAATATTAATCCAGGTTATTTCCCCATGAATTTTGGTTTGTTTTGGGAGCCTGGAGCATATCAAACATTTATAAACCTTGCCCTATTTTTCCAAATGTTTATTTTAAGAGAATTAAAATATAAATATATATTAGTGTATTTATTGACGGTATTTACCACATTCTCAACGACGGGATATCTAGGTGCAGCAATAATACTAATAGCTTTCTTTTTTTCTAACAGGATGATATTAGACAATAGAAAAAAAATATTGGCTATTATTTTAACAGGATTAGTATTAAGTTTTATAATATCTTATAATTATTTACCTGATATAATTAAATTTAAAGTATTTGGGAAGCTTGAAGCAATTTTAAATTCAGATTTAGCGATAGAGAATTCTAGTTATACCTCAACAACTATAAGAACTGATTCAATAAAATATCCATTATTTATGGCTTTTGAAAATCCATTTTTTGGTGTAGGATTTAGTAATTTATATCAAAATGCCCTCGATATTGGTTTTAAAATGGTAACTGCTACTCCAGTAAATTGGTTAGCCCTATTTGGAATTCCATTGGGATTATTGCTAAATATGTGTGTATATCAATGGACAAAATTAGTTAAAGGAGGAGTTTTTTTTAAAATACTTATTTTTATTTTTTTATTAATTATTGTTATTAGTGAAAATTATAATAGGGATATATTTTATTTAATGTTCTTACTTTATAGTTTTGATATAAAATCTATAAATAAAATCTCAAGCTCTTAAAGCTACACTGTAATAATTCAAAATTTATATTTAAAAATTCTTTCATTCATATAAGGACTTTGAAAAAATATTAAACCGAACCAGTATGAGTCGGTAAAAATTTGTAAAATATATACTTGTTTTAGTATTTTTTCGCGACATAAAAGGTAAAATACGAACGAATTCAAATGTTGGTTTTACACCTATGACTATAAGCCTGATGTCGCATTCTAATGTAATAATGCAATATGACGATCAATTACTATTTTTTAATAATGGATAGATTGATTATTTTAGTTACTTAAATAGAAATTCTTGAAAGTACGCAAAAACAGAAAGCGGGAGTATATGAAGAAAACCTTAACCATACTTCAAATTAATTCGTTAAATTTTGGCAGTACGGGTAATATAATGCTTGACATAGACAAAAAGTTGCAAGAACATGGTCATAATTCGTTGGTTGCCTATGCAAAATCAAGGACAAATAAAAATAAAAAATTAGATAATAGTATATTAATTGGAGGCATCGTAGAAAGAAATTTACACATTCAGCTAGCTTCATATACTGGACTAAATGGTAGATTTTCAACTTTTGGGACAAAGCGATTATTGAAGGAAATAGATAAAGTTAAGCCGAATGTAATCCATCTACATAATCTACATAATTGCTATATTAATTTGGAAATTTTGTTTAATTATGTAAAAGAGAAAAATATACCTGTAGTATGGACTTTGCACGATTGTTGGGCATTTACAGGTCAATGTCCTCATTTTACTTACGTGGAATGTAATAAATGGAAAACTGGCTGTTTTGAATGTCCTCAATATAGAGAATATCCAAGCACCAGAGTAGATAAAACCAAAGAAATGTATGAATTTAAAAAATCTGTATTTACAGGTGTTAAAAATTTAGTAATTGTAACTCCTTCATCGTGGTTGGCTGAAAAAGTTAAAATTTCTTATTTAAAGGAGTATCCCATTAGAGTTATAAATAATGGGATTAATCTAGATGTTTTTAAACCAACATATAGCGATTTCAGACAAAGTTATAATTTATCAGATAAAAAAATAATTCTGGGGGTTGCTAATCCCTGGACGAAAAAAAAGGGGTTAGATATTTTTTTAGATTTAGCGAGTAGTCTGGATGATAGTTATAAGATAGTGCTAGTTGGCTTAACTTCTGAACAGTTAGAAAGTATTCCTAAGAATATTCTTGGGCTAGGAAGAACTGGTGATCAATACAAATTAGCTGAAATCTATAGTGCGGCAGACTATTTTGTAAATCCAAGTATAGAAGAAACTATGGGATTGGTTACTTTAGAAGCAATAGCTTGTGGTACACCAGTTATTGTTTCAAATTTTACAGCAGTTCCTGAAATGGTCAGTAAAGAATGTGGTTTAATTGTAAAAGATTATTCAAGTGAAGCTTTTTATAATGCTATAATTAGCAATCCTACATTTGATGAGGAAAATCTTTTAAAGTGGGCTAAGAAGTTTGAATTGAATAGAAAATATGATGAATATCTAGATTTATATAAGACATTTAAAAACAAAAATTAACAGTATGATGTTTTGATAGAATGATTAAAGAAGATTCGTAAACTCAGTTATTATTTGTTTGATTAGATAAAATATTCTTAGGTGTTATCTACCGATTAGTTGTTAGATAACACCTAAGAAACTGAGCATAAGCATAAAATTGTTGATGTATAAGTCTGGGAAATTTTTGAGGAATAAAATTGTTAACATAGAAAGAGGGAGAAACTAATATTAATAGTTCAAAACAAAGAAAATTAGGAGCAATTTTATCTTATATTAATATACTTGTTACGGTTTCTATCGGCATTCTCTATACCCCATTCTTATTAAATTCTTTAGGTCAGGATGAATATGGTTTATACTCTTTAATTATGGCTTTAATGAGCTTTTTAGCAATATTAGATTTAGGGTTTGGAAATTCCATAGTACGTTTTAATGCGAAGCTAAGAGCTATAAAGGATAACCAAGGAATTGCTAAATTAAATGGTTTATTTGTTACTTTATATAGTGTTATGGCAATAATAGCATTATGTATTGGTTATTTTATTTATCGGGATTTTGAACTATTTATAGGGAGTTCATTAACAAATAGTGAAATTGCAAGGGCTAAAGTTATGTTTATTATACTTATATTAAATTTAGCTTTTACACTTTTAATGAGCATTTATAATTCGTTATTAGTGGCATATGAAAAATTTATTATTGTGCAAGCTTTATCATTATTTAGAACAATATTTATGCCATTAATCATGACGCCTTTATTAATTTATGGCTACGAATCTATAGCTTTAGTAGTAGTAAATGTAAGTCTAAGTATGGTAACTTTGATATTATCAGCAATCTATTGCTATAAAAATTTAAAAATAAAAATAATATTTAGTGGTTGGGATTTTGGGATATTTAAAGATATAAGTACTTACTCATTTTTCATCTTATTGAATATTTTGGTTGATAAACTATATGCACCGACAAGTCAATATATATTAGGTGTTACTACTGGTACAGCAGCAGTAGCAATATATGCAATTGGAATTCTTTTTACCACTTATTTCACAATGCTTTCAACTTCTATAAACAGTGTTTTTTTACCTAAAATCACTCAATTGGTCGTAAAAGGTAGTTTTAAAGAAATTTCAAATATTTTTATAAAAGTAGGAAGAATACAATTTATTTTATTAGCATTCGTATTGAGTGGCTTTATTTTATTTGGAAAAGAATTTATCATAATATGGGCAGGTCTAGATTATGTTAATAGTTATACAATTGCTTTAATAATAATGATACCATCATTAATTCCACTCTCACAAAATATGGGGATAGTAATATTACAAGCAAGAAATCAATTAAAGTTTAGAGTTCTAGTTTATCTAATAATAGCTTTAATGAGTGTTGGTCTAAGTTATTATTTATCAATATTTTGGTTAGAAATAGGTCCCGCAATTAGTGTAGCTATAGCAACTTCATTAGGACAAGTAACAATTATGAATTTTTATTATTATAAAAAAGTTCAATTAGATATCCCAAAGTATTGGATGCAGATTATACCAATTGCATTAAAAATATGTTTAATTTCGGGAGTTTTTTTTACAATAAAAAAAGTATTATTAATAGAATATAGCTGGTCTAATTTAATACTGAGTGTCTCTTTATATTCCTTAGTAGCATTATTATATATTTATAAATTTGTAATGAACAATTATGAGCGAAGTTTATTTTATGCTATATTTAATGTGTTAAAAAATACCAAGTAAGGATGAGTGTTACAATTAATGCGTAACTTGATGAAATTCTTAGAATATGTAATATCAAAAACAAAGTTAAAAAATAATATTTTATTTGAGAGTTTTCCAGATGTGAGTGGTAATTCCTTCGCACTATATAAGAAAATGTTGGAAGTAGGGTTAAATAAAAAGTATTCTTTTTATTGGGTAGTAGATAACCCGCAGAAATATAAAAGTATGGAAAGAGAGAATATTTTTTTTATTAAAAGACCCTTAACGAAAATTGAAAAGTTTCTTTTTATTATTAAGTACAGTTCTTCTAAATTAATGATTACTGAAAACCGAATATATCCTAAGATTCATAAAAAAATGTTTTGGGTACATCTTACCCATGGTACACCAATAAAAAATACCAAAAGTTATATGTATTTAGATAAAAATGTAGATTTAGTATTATATCAATCAGAATATGTTAAAGAAATTGTAGCTAAAGCATATAATGTTCCTTTATATAAACTAGTTTGCACTGGATATCCACGAAATGATTTATTAATAAATATGTCTAATCAAAAGTCAGAAGAAGAATATATAGTATGGTTGCCTACTTTTAGAAAAAACAGTAACAGAGATAGAATAGATAGCTCAGTTGAATTTCCTTATGGAATGCCGATTATTGAAAATGAAAATCAATTATTAGATTTAAATAAAATTCTAGTTAAAAATAATAGAATTTTATATATAAAGCCACATTTTGCAAGCGATTTAAGTAATTGGTCCAAAATTGAATGCTCTAATATAAAAATAATTGATGATACATACCTTTTCAATCAAAAAATTCAATTATATGAATTTTTGGGGAAATCAAAAGGGTTAATCACAGATTATTCTTCAGTTTATTATGATTATTCTCTATTAAAAAAACCCATTGCACTTACAGTAGATGATTTAAATGAATATAGTGAAAATTTGGGGTTTGTTTTTGAAAATTATTATGAAGAAATTAAAGGTTTTTACGTAAATAATTTTAATGAATTAAAATTTTACGTAGAAAATTTAGTTTATGATAGTAATATTGAAAAACAAATTGAAAAGTTTAATTATTATACGGATAATGAATCTTCTGAAAGATTGATACATTATTTAGAAAGCAAATATATTATTTAAGTACGATAATATAAAATGCCTGCTTGTTTATGTATTATTTAACATAACAATTTTTCTCTAATTTCTTGATAACTCATTAGCCCTTCCAAGGCCCGATTTGTCTAGTAAAAATAGCTAAATAAGAGATGTCCAAAAATATTGATAGTAATAATACAGGTGATAATGAAATTAATAAGTATAAGGATGGAAACTTCTAAAAAAATTGTAATTTTAACCGCTATTTTGATATAACGAAATTCACGCAAAGGGAAAGGAATTTAGAAATTTATGAGAAGAGTAATTACATATGGAACATTTGATTTATTGCACTATGGTCATATAAATTTATTGAAAAAAGCAAAAGAGCAAGGTGATTATTTAATAGTGGGATTATCTTCGGATGAATTCAATGATATAAAAGGGAAAAAAAGTTATTTTTCTTTCAATGAAAGAAAAATGCTCTTAGAAGCAATAAGATATGTAGATTTAGTGATTTTGGAAGATAATTGGGAACAAAAAGTATCTGATGTCTCTAAATATGATGTAGATTGCTTTGTAATAGGTGATGATTGGAAAGGAGAATTTGATTATTTAAAAGACTTTTGTGATGTAATATACCTTGAAAGAACACCTGAAATTTCTACTACTAAGATAAAAAGTGAACTTAATTCTCAGGTATAAAATGACTTAGGAATGAAGTCACCCTTAAAAGTTAGACATGTTTTTTAGGTAGCTTCTTGGGCATGAGTTCGATATTTTGGACTGCTTCCCGTCAAGTAGACAGGGAAATAATAAAAAATGATTTAAGAGGCTTAAGCTCTGTATTGTAGAGGGCTTAAGCCGTTTAGTGTTTCTTGATAACGTTCATTGTTAGAAAAATGATATAGTTATCAATGGCGAACTTTAATGCTCTGAAATTCTCGAACTTAAATAAACAATACTTCTTTACTTTTAAGGTTCCCCAAAATGCTTCAATTGTACCGTTATCGTATGTGAGGGCATTCATTTTTGTCAACATCGGGCTAGAATTTCCTATAAACGCCAGAATAAAATTCCTCACTTTTCGCTTTCTACAGAGGGTGCAGCTGGGATAATCCCAGCTTTTTTCTTTTCCTCCATACGGTACGAGTCGACTTTAATATTAAAGTAACCGATTGATGCAACAGGCAATCTAATATTGCTGTTACTAGTACCTCATCGCCGAATGTGTAACCGTCAAGCTCTGCTTGTCGACGGAGCTTCGGTAGATGCTGCGGGATCACCGTTAAAATAACTGAATGTGTTTATATAAATCATAATAAACGCATATAAAGGTCTTTTAACGCCATCTACAATTAATCAATGTGGCTACCTTCTAGCTGTGCCTTACCAAACCGTTCATAATTTGAGGAATCGCACAATCTCCTTCAGTCGCTCCCATCAAATTTCTCTTAACAGTTGGACATAATCTCAAATTCTTTTGCATTGGCAAACATTATGAGCTCCGTTATATAGGATAGGCCGATTATCTTCATTTGTTCAAATTAATCCTCCTCATCAATGACTAAGAAGCGATCCTCTACCTTTTAGCCTTCCTTTAAAATGGCTTTGATCAGTCGGATATTTGTTTTTGAATGTTCATTAAACTGCTTTTTGGCTTTTTCATTTAAGTAGCGGATGATGTTTGTAATCTCGTCACTTTGGTCAGTATTCGTTTTCGACTTTTCCTTTTCTTGTAGGTTTGGCTCTTCAAAGAACAACTCCTCCTGGGCATAATTTTTCTGAAGCAGCTCGTCAATTTTTCCATAATCAATTCGGTACCACTTCGAACGGTCAGTATTGAACCGGTTAAATTTGTTGGATGAAATAATAATTTCGTAGTGTTCCAATTTCGTTATAAGCCTTTTAACTTTCGTAATGCTCCAATAAAAGCACTGCTTTGCCCACCCTTGATAAGTTTGGCGGTACCAAATGTGTCCGTCTTTCTCCACACCTTGCGTTTGTAATCGGTCATACAGATGCTGAAGGAATAGCGCCTCCTCAACACCGATACGTACCGCTAAATCCTGTGATAAAAATAGCTGTCTACCATTCACTAATAATTGCATGTTGCAACCTCCATCCTTTGAATTCTGTCTTGCCCTATATATGGCTTCCAAAATCAAAAAAAGGGACATCCAAATTGAAAATAATTTTTTGGGGAGATCCGATTATGAAATGCACAGAGAAAAAAACACGCAGTTGCGTTTTAACGCAACAATATATCTTTTTAAAAATAATTAAAAAAATAATTAATTCTTTTTGAGCGGACTTTTTTGTGCTCATGTGAAGGGACAAAAATGGTTCGTTGTTGAGAGGATTAAAACAGGTCGATGGAAGAGTTTTTTTACGCTGAAGAAATGAGGGTGAAATGAGGTTGGAATTTGTTAAAGAAAATTATTCTTAAATAATTAATCATTACTGTTTATTGCAAAATAAAAGTGCAGACTAGTGCAAAGAATTTGTACAGAGTCCTGCACTATTTTTGTGCATAAAAAAAGACTTGCCAGCCACCCCAAGTCCCTCTACTCTTTTGGGTGTCGAATCCAAAAAGTGGAGGTAAGAAAGGATGCTAGCAATGTCTGAAGTTAATTGTATCAAAACATTACGAAATGAAAAAGGACTATCTATTACCGAAATTGCCAATACAATGCAAGTGAATTGGCGCACTGCCGAAAAATATGGTGATGGAGATCAATTGCCTCAAGAGAAAACTCATTTGAAAACGGGCATGATGTACGACGAAGAATGGGGAGAAATCGTAATTGATTGGTTAGAAGAGGATTTAAAACTCAAGAAAAAGTTACGCCGTACAAATAAGAAAATGCTTGAAGATTTAGTAAAGAAGGGCTTCAAAGGTTCCTATAGAACACTTTGTAATTTCATTCAAGAATGGAAAGCAGCACAAGAAGACGAAATAAGCAAAGGTCATGAACGTTTAGAACATCCAGAAGGAGAAGCTCAAGTAGATTTCGGGATTATGGAAGCTGTTCAAGATGGCGAAATACTTGATGTTCACGCATTGGTCATGTCATTTCCAGCAAGTAATACAGCATTTGCGGTACCGATGCCGAGTGAAAATTTAGAATGCTTTTTAGGCGGACTTCAAGTGTTATTTAAACAGGCTGGTGGTGTTCCATTGAGCATTCGAATTGATAACTTAACACCTGCGGTGAAAAAGGTAAGAAAAGGCGACTCAGAGGCACAACTAACAGAAGCCTTTCGACATTTTCAACAATATTACGGGTTTAAAGTGCAAGTATGTAACCCACGAAAAGGAAACGAAAAAGGTCATGTGGAAGGTAAAGTAGGTTATGTTCGTTATAACTTCTTTAGCCTACCTCCGGTAATAAAGGATCTTGAAGATTTAACGAATCAATTAGAACAACAATTATTCAAGGATCGTCAACGAGTTCATTATAAAAAAGAAGTAATGATTGATGAGCTGTGGCAGCGCGAGCAAAAGCAATTAATCAAATTACCTGAAAAACCGTATCCGGTATTTAAGCAGTTTTTAATCAAGTTTAATAAATATAATGAATTCAAACTTGATGGGCATTTAATTCATGTGCCAAGAGCAAGGAACTACGTCCAGCTTTCTTGTGTGACCTACTGGGATTCGTATAAAGTCATCACAAATGCCGGAGAAATTTTATTATCTGATGCCCGACCTTATATGAGAAAACGTCGTTTTATTCCATGGAAGGAAATCTTAAAAGATTGGTTGAAAAAACCACGTGTTGTAGGACATTCCCGTTACTCAATCTATCTGCCAACGCGCATTAAAGAGTATTTAACAGTTCCTTCACTTGCGTTAAGAAAACAACGGATTAATGAATTACTGACACTTTTACTTACACATGATATGAATGATATTGATCAAAATTTTTATAATTATATTGGCCGTGAGGCTGAAGAAACTGAACATCCTTACGGTGTTAATTGGACAGAATATGATGCCTTATCCCCAAAAGGGACGGAGGTGTTAAATCATGAATGAAGATATTTTAACACTCTGTAAGCAATTGAGATTAGCATATGTAGCAGAAGCAATTAAAGAAGTGCCTTTTACTGAGCCGGAAGAATATCTGTATCAAGTTTTATTAAAAGAGCAGCTTGGCAGAGAACAAGCAAAAATAGCACGTAACTTGAAACAAGCTCGTTTCATTGATACAAAAACGCTAGAAAGCTACCAGTGGCATAAAGATATTTGTTTGCCTAGCCATTTAACGAAAGATGAGTTAGAACAGCTAGATTTTATTCGAAGAAAAGAGAATGTCATTTTAGTTGGCGCACCTGGAACAGGTAAAACACATTTAGCTTCTGCCCTTGGCCGAAAGGCTTGTGAGCATGGATTTGAAGTACGTTTTTATCGTGTATCGCATTTAGTTGAGGAGCTAGAGCAAGCCCTACATACGGGGAAATTGAAGCAGTTTAGAAGTAAATTAGAGAAAGTTGATTTAATGATTTTAGATGAAATGGGTTATTTGCCTTTCGGCAAAGAAGGAGCAGAATTACTGTTTCAAATTATTTCAGAGTTTTATGAACAAAAGAGCTTAATTATCACTTCAAATTTAGAATTTAGTCAGTGGAACCGCATTTTCTCGGATTCACGTTTAACGGCAGCTCTGGTGGATCGTTTGATTCATCACGCTCACATTATTTCCTACACGGGCCAGAGCTTCCGTTTAACAAATGCATTGTCGAGAAAATAGGGAAATTATCGGGTGGCAACACTCTGTATTTTTCGTTGCAATTCTCTGCACTTTTCTCTTGCAAAATACAATTACTCATAGAAAATGTTAGTTTACATAATACTTATATGTAGTATGCTCTATTTTTTGTGAATTTTTTTACCAAAAAACGACTCATTTAAAATATGTTGATGACATCATTCTACATTATTTTTGGATTTCCAATAAAAAATAACATGCTGACGAATGCTGTCCATTTTTATCAAAACCTTCAGTAGAAACGGTATTTCGAGTGAAATCGACAACTAAAAAATATAGAGTAGCCCCCGTCTTCTAACAGGCGGGGGCTATTTGGCGTTTCAATAATTAATAGAGAGAAATCTTACAATATTAGGTATATATTAAATCACTCGTGACTATAATATTAAAAAAGAATGTTATGGTATTTTCTGTAATCATTAAAATTTATTTTTATAATCTATTAACAGCAATATTTTAAGCGATCAATATAAAATTAACTGCACTACATCTGCATAATTATTCACACTCATTTTCATTCCAATAATCATTGAAGACTATTAGTAATGTGAAAGAGGAGGCTAGTTAATGCAAACAACTTTAAAAGCAAAGCGTTTTACTTTTGCGCAGATTGTGAAATTATCTCCGGTCTTTGCAAGTAAACTGCTGTTCTGGAAAACGTTTAAACATACTTTAAATTTGGGCAATCCGCAAACTTTCAATGAGAAGCTGATGTGGCTTAAATTATTTGAGGACGTTGAGTTCAAAGTGAGATTTACGGATAAAGTGAAGATGCGGGAATATATGATTGCGCTCGGATATAGCCATTTATTAGTACCGATAATCGGTATTTTTGAAGAAGTAGAGGATATTATTTTTGAACAGTTACCAAGGAAATTCGTTATGAAATGTACGCATGGATCTGGTTTTACAATTGTTTGCGAGAATAAAAGAGAATTGAATTACGAAAAAACGAGGTTACAGTTAGCGGAAATGATGGCGACGAACTATGGACTTATCAATGCAGAACCTCATTATTTAAAGATTAAACCGAAAATTATTATTGAGAAATATATAGAGCCTTCAAGAAGCGACATTTCCAATGCATACAAAATACATTGCTTCCATGGAGAACCTAAAATTATTGAACTTGCGTTAAAACGTAATACACGAAATGAGCAATCGGTTATGCTGACACCCGATTGGGCAGATACGGGATATATTGAGAAAAAGCTTCCTTATGAGATTTCAGAATCTAAGCCAAAACAGCTGGAAGATCTACTGGCAATTGCTAAAAAGCTAAGTAAGCCCTTTACGTATGTCCGTGTCGATTTGAATATCGTGGAGGAGAAAATTTATTTTAATAAACTGAACTTTACACCGGATGCCTGCCTAAATATCGACATTCACGAGCAGGCGAACAATGAACTGGGGCAATGGCTTGAACTAAATATCGGAAAACGTAAGGAGCCTGTTTCAATTGCTCGGTCTAAATCTTAACGATGCTCTAAATTATTTCATTACATTTTGCAAGGAGGATTTTACATGATTCCAATTGTATCAATAATTGTCGCTGCCCATAGTATGGAAGGCTCTTTAAAACCATGTCTCCATAGCTTGCAGAACCAATCTTTGCAAGCGATTGAAGTGCTTATTGTTAACCACGCTTTTACCGATGACACAGCCCGTCTTTGTGAAGAGTTCATAAAAGAGGATGACCGCTTTCGTCTCATTGAATCTGATCAACTTGGTTTAAGTGAAGCGCGTAATGATGGCATAAAAGAGGCCAAAGGGAAATATATTGCCTTTGTTGACGGAAATGATTTCGTTGAATATACAATGTATGAAAAGATGGTCCAGCGGGCAGAGCAAAAATATGCAGATTTCGTCTTATGCGGCTATACGAAATATTGGCCGGAAACGAATCGCAAAAAGCATTATAAAATCAATGAAGCCCTGTTGTCTAAAACGAATCCGGTAGATTACTTTTTGGCAAAGCATAATGAAGCATATGTTGTGGCGTGGAATAAGCTGTTTTTACGGAAAATCATTCACGATGAGCAACTGTATTTTGAAAATCGCACCTTCTTTGAAGATGTAGGATTTGTTGCCCGTTATTTATCGTTTGCGAAAAAAATCGCGATTGTCAATGAGCCGCAGTACAACTATGTACAAAGCGAGGGCAGGCCTACTAAAATCTACAACCCGTCCATTGCACAATCGCATGAACAAACGTACGCGCAACTAAAGCAGTTTTTTGATAAAAGACAATATCGGAATGTAATAGAAGCGTTAAATTTACGGCTGTATATTCACCGCTATCATTATGTATTATTGACAACTTCGAACACAAGGCAATTAAAATCCCTTGAACGGCAAATTATAAGAGAGAGCAAAAATTTCTCCCAGCTGCCGTGGAAACACCGGATGATGAAGCCGTTAGTAAAATTGAGAATATATCCAACATTTTTCCGGTTAGTACGTAAAGTTAAGGCATAAAAGTTAATTTTTTGCGAATTAGACTTTTCACCAAAAGTTGAAGATGCCAAAACAAAAGAGCAAAGAAGTTGATTGGAATGGAGGGGAGGCGACTCCAGCGTTTAAGTCGTTGCTTCTGCGGTGGTCGCAATAAATTGCCACCATCCTCGGCGCAAAGAATCAGAGACAAACACATTTGACTCTGATTCTTGCCCCTTGGAAAGCGTCCGACCCGTAATGGAAATCAACCCCACTTTATGGGGAAGTACCCAATTAATATAGAAACAGCTAGATGCATAATTGATGACATCATTACCATACAAATAGATTTATTCACTTAGGAAGGGGTAATGCACGATGATTTTAGTCATTGGGGGAGCAGGTTATATTGGTAGTCACGTTGTAAATCGATTAGTCGAAACAGAACGAGTTGTTGTGTACGATAATTTATCGACAGGTTGCCGGGAAGCAGTAAATGAACAGGCGATCTTTATAGAAGGCGAGCTGGTAGATGAAAAGCGCTTAACACAGGTTTTTTCTCTTTTCCCAATAAAGACTGTTGTGCATTTGGCGGCAGCTAGCGTGGAAGTTGAATCTAATGAAAATCCGCAACTTTATTATGAAAATAATGTTACTGCAATGTTAGTGTTGTTGAAGGTAATGCGGGCACATCATGTTAAAAATATTGTCTACTCGTCTACAGCCTTAACATCTTCTCCGGCCAATGAGCCTTTGAATGAGCAAAGTTATATCGAAACGACAAATCCATATGCAAGGTCAAAATATTTTAGCGAACAAATATTACAGGATTATACTATGGCTTATAAAATGAACTGTATTGTGCTGCGCTATTTAAATGGTTCGGGTACACAAATAGAGGATCTAGTGAATGCCTATTCTATGGCACTGGAAACGGTCGCAAAAAATGAGCGGTCATTTAAAATTTATAATTTAGGAAATGGGCAAGATTATTCGGTAAA
Organism: Solibacillus sp. FSL K6-4121; assembly: GCF_038002585.1. Taxonomy (NCBI): domain Bacteria; kingdom Bacillati; phylum Bacillota; class Bacilli; order Caryophanales; family Caryophanaceae; genus Solibacillus; species Solibacillus sp. FSL K6-4121. The sequence goes on along the minus strand of NZ_JBBOCS010000003.1, from coordinate 40,419 downwards.
GGAAACGAAAGAAAAAGAGACTATTACAAAGTCAGACAGCCATATAGAAGATACACCCGTATTTATTGCAAGTCTGCAAAAAATACAGCAAGAATTAGGCTTGTATGCAGAGAAAAATTTGCAGCGTTTAATTTCAGATACATGGAATGGACATCAAATCAAAAATTTCAACTTCTGATTCTGTTACAATTCATTTTGTAGCAGTTTTTTTGCGTACATTCTTAAAACAATGGTAAAATGGATGCTTAACATGAGAAAGTGTGGTTTTATAAAATGAAAGTATTATTTATTGGCGATATCGTCGGTTCGATTGGTCGCGATGCTCTTGAGCAGTATTTACCGCGATTAAAGAAAAAATATAATTTGGATGTTGTTATTGCAAACGGAGAAAATGCTGCAGCAGGGCGCGGTATTACTCGTGCAATCTATAATGATTTGCTGCAAATGGGTGTCGATGTCATTACGATGGGTAACCATACGTGGGATAACAAAGACATTTTTGATTTTATCGATGATGCGGATTACTTAGTCCGTCCGGCGAACTTTTCAAAAGACGCTCCAGGACGTGGGATGACGCAGGTGTCGAAGAACGGTGTAACAATTTCAGTCATTAATTTACACGGCCGTGTTTTTTTACCGCCGCATGAAGATCCATTTGCAATGGCAGTAGAAATGGTCGAAGAAGCGAAAAAAACGTCGCCAATCGTATTTGTCGATTTCCATGCAGAGGCGACAAGTGAAAAGATTGCATTAGGCTGGCATTTGGATGGCAAAGCCTCTGTTGTTGTAGGAACGCATACGCATGTACAGACAGCTGACAATCGTATATATCCGGGTGGTACTGCATATATTACGGATGTTGGTATGACAGGACCATATGATGAAGTGCTTGGTATGGGGAAAGACAATGTCATTTATAAATTTTTGACAAATATGCCTGCACGCTATGAAGTACCGAAAAAAGGCCGTGCTGTATTGAGCGCATTCTTTGTCGAAATTGATGATAAAACAGGAAAAGCGATTAGACAGGAACGTGTACTTATTAATGAAGACAATCCTTTTAGAGCTTAAATTAAAGTAAATATCAGTCGAAATATAACACCTACCATTGAAAACTTGGCAATTGCCTATTTTTATTCAATGCGTAGGTGTTTTTTGTGGTTCATCACCATAAGTTGGGGATGACAAAATTGAAAAAATAATATTTTCTAATTAAGTCCGTTCTGCTACGCTACGGGGAAAACGCGTTGAAGCAAGTGTTTTTGAAGCTCGCGTCCGTTGTACTACGTTCCGGGGCAGGCTTTCCGGGCGGCGTAGCTCCAAAGCTTTTGTCAAAAAGCTTTGCGACGAAAGCGGCAGCGACAGGAGCAACCATTTTCCGCGCACGCTTAATCGCCAAGGAGTCCGCCCCTACACTTCGCACAACTCTTTTCGTTGATGCGAATATTGTGGAGGCTCACCCTTCGCTCCACGTCACTCTGCTTTGGATAAAGTGAATTTCTGCAAAAATGAAGATTATAAAACATAGCATTTCCGCTCTCTGCCGCCTCGCGATAGCGCAAGCGGCTTGATTGGGTGTTTTTTACTTCACTTTATAACAAGGGCAAAATTTTGGGATTGGTGGGCCTCGCAAACGGCAATAAAGGCAGTGATAAAGACACGTATCGCGTGGCTTTAGCGCTGTCTTGCCGTAGCCCACCAATCAATCAAGTGAAATTTTATTAGAAAAGCAACCCCATGTTATGGTGATGAGCCTTTTTTGTAGGATATTAATGGCATAAAGTGAGTGAATATTTAGCAATTGCGGTGGAAATTATAGTTCATATGCTCTCTACTATAGTTGAAAAGAGTCTGAGGAGAATCAGGATGAAAAAAGCATGGAAATGGATAATTAGCACCGCAATTGTTTTAGTCAGTACGAGTCTCATTGTCATTTTGAATGTATATGGAGATATCAAAAGTACTGCAAATGAGATCTATACACCGATGGAGGATAAATCATCTGAAATACGGATGCAGCCAGTCAATATTACAACAGAAATGGAGCCGTTTTCAGCACTCGTTTTAGGGGTAGATGAACGGGAAGGCGATGTTGGGCGCTCGGATACGATGATTGTTTTGACCGTCAATCCCACACTTCAAACGACAAAAATGCTGAGTATACCACGGGATACCTATACCGAGATGGTGGGGAAAGACTTTAAAGACAAGATCAATCATGCTTATTCCTTTGGTGGCATGGAAATGTCGATGAAAACGGTGGAGAAATTATTAGGCATTCCAATTGATTATGTAGTGAAAGTGAATATGGTAAGTTTTGTCGATATTATAGATATCCTCGGTGGGGTAAAGGTTAAAAACACCTTGAATTTCAATTTTCAGGGCGAGCATTTTCCGATTGGGGAATTAGTACTCAATGGTGAGCAGTCTTTGAAATACGTACGTATGCGCTATGACGATCCGACTGGTGATTTCGGCAGACAAAATCGACAGAAACAAGTGATTCAAGGCGTTTTAGACGAAAGCTTGTCGATAAAAAAAGTGTGGAACTACAAATCGATTTTCAAAACTTTGGAGAAAAATGTAGAAATGAATGTCCCATTTGAGGATCTCCTTAGTATTCAAAAAAATTATGGTGATAGTTTAAAAAAGATAGAGCAAGTTTATATGAACAAAGGCACGAATACGAAGCTGGACGGCATTTATTACTATTTGCCGGATGAAAGTGAATTGCAGCAGCTTCAGGAAGATTTAAAAAAACATATGGAAATATAAACAACTATAAATAGGCAACAGCGAAAGCTCATAGCTGTAATCAAAATTACTTTACTGTATTATTTTGGTAGTATAAATTATATTAGCTTTCAATGGTTTGAGGTGATAGATATTAAAATTGTAAAAGTACTTTCTTGGGGAATCGTTATTTTTTGGATGCTATTTATTTTTTACTTATCTCAGCAGCCAGCACATGTATCAAATGGTCTAAGTAAAAATGTTACCGAACAAGTTAATAAAATTGTAGAAGTCGTTACCCCGTGGGAAGATGCCAAACAGGCTAATCACGTTGTAAGGAAAAATGCGCATTTCATTATCTTTTTTTTCCTTGGAATATTTGTGTTTACAGCTCTTAAGATGAGTGGGATGAAAGGATTTCTCAGTATAGTACTTGCTTTCTTTTTATGTATGGCGTACGCAGTTGCGGATGAATATCATCAGCTATTTGTTGATGGAAGAGGCGGGCAAGTAAAGGATGTCCTAATTGACTGTGCCGGGGCGGCGTGTGGGATTACGATTGCCTCTATTATCAGTTTTATAGGGAAAGGCAGAAAACCTCGTGCTAAACAGACACGTGAAAAAGAGCCGATGAAAAGGTTTGGAAATATGAATAAAAATGTAGAGTAGATTCTTGTCGAATACAAGAGTCTACTCTCTTTTTTGGTAGTAAGGTATAGTTTTCCACTATCGCGAATATGCTAATATAACTAAACGTTTTTTGGGGGGGATGGAAAAAACTTTTAAAATTCTTATTTCTGTAGGTATTTTGAGGGAGGAAAATTAGTGAACTATACTGCCAGGTACACGGTTTTTTCCATGCTAGACTCGCTGATTGTATTATCAGCCATTTTTATTAGTTATTTTTTATTACATCCGACATTTAATATTTATTCGGATTCTGTTATTAACATAAGTTCAGTCACATTGTTAATTAGTTATCATATCATGGCCTACATATTTCAACTGTATAATCGGATCTGGAGTCTGGCGTCTGTAAAAGAATTATTGACAATCGGTTATGCGGTTTCGACATCGGTTTTAATAGCAAGTGCCATGCAGTTGGTCCTAAAAAGTGATATTTATTTCCGCGTAATGGTGATTACGTGGTTATTATTGATTTTATTAATTGGCGGGTCACGCTTCCTACTGAGACTTACTCATGATTGGAATGCAAAAAAGCCAAATCATGCAGATGTCAAACGTGTCCTCATTATTGGGGCCGGGGAAGCAGGGACAATGCTTTTACGAAGTATTAAACGCAATTCATCTGAATATGAGGCAGTAGCCCTTGTGGATGATGACCGGAACAAAATGCACTTAAACTTAATGGATGTAAAAGTGTGCGGAACTACAGAAGACATTCCAAAAATTGTCCAAGCAAAGGGCATTCAGGAAATTATTTTGGCGATTCCCTCCCTTAGCAAAAAGGAAATTCAAGAAATTTATGCACGCTGCGGTGAGACGAAAGCAACAATTAAGATCATGCCTAAAATTGAGGATGTCATGACAGGTAAAGTATCGGTCAATGATATGCAGGAAATTAAAATCGAGGACCTGCTTGGCCGTGAAGAAGTAAAACTCGATATGTTAACTCTTTCTAATAACCTTACGAATAAAGTCATCCTCGTAACAGGGGCAGGTGGCTCGATTGGTTCGGAAATCTGCAGACAGACGGCCCATTTCCATCCTAAACAAATCATTTTACTCGGGCATGGAGAAAACTCGATTTATAAAATCCATCTTGAATTATCTGAAAAAACTGAATATAAAAACGTACTATTTACTCCGGTTATAGCAGATGTGCAAGATAGAGACCGGATTTTTGAAGTAGTCCAGCAGTTTAATCCAGATGTTATTTACCACGCCGCTGCCCATAAACATGTACCTATGATGGAAAGCAATCCTCGGGAAGCAGTGAAAAATAACATATTTGGAACAAAAAATATAGCAGACGCTGCCCATACATTCGGGGTGTCCAATTTTGTCATGATTTCAACCGATAAAGCGGTAAACCCTCCTAATGTAATGGGCGCAACGAAACGTATTGCTGAAATGATCATTCAAAATTTGGCGTTATACAGTGATACGAATTTTGCGGCAGTACGCTTTGGCAATGTTCTTGGATCACGGGGGAGTGTCATTCCGAGGTTTAAGGCACAGATTGCAACCGGTGGACCTGTTACGGTTACACACCCCGAAATGACCCGCTATTTTATGACAATCCCTGAAGCTTCCAGGCTCGTATTGCAGGCAGGTGCACTGGCGCATGGGGGAGAGGTCTTTGTACTGGACATGGGGGAACCGATGAAAATTGTCGATTTAGCCAAAAATCTGATTCGCTTATCAGGCTTTACTGAAGATGAAATCGGCATTGAATATACCGGAATCCGCCCAGGAGAAAAAATGTTTGAGGAATTATTGAATCCTGAAGAAATTCAGGAGGAACATATTTATCCGAAAATTCATGTCGGCAAAGCAAATGGCTTGAAAGAGCAACTTTTGATGGCAGTACTCATTGAACTGAAAGAATGCGAATTGGCGGAACTGAAACAAAAGCTCGTTGATATTGCTAATGGCAGATGGATTTTTAAAGAAAAGGAAAAAACGATTGCATAGCTAAAGCGTGTCTGGTGTATGCAACACTTTTATTAAAAATAACCGTATAATATAGCAATTTATTGAATATATAGAGAGACAGCATAGTTGTTTCAAGGGGGGAAATAGAGTGGAAGAAACAATCAGTCTACAGGAAATTGCAAAAATAATTAAAAAACGTTTATGGCTTATCATTTTTTTTACAGTCGTTGGGATCGGAATTAGTACAGGTATTAGTTTTTTTGTTCTAACCCCTATCTATCAGGCCCAAACGCAGATTTTAGTCAACCAAAACATTAGTCCAGAGGAATTATACTCGATGCGAACGACCGAGACAGATTTGCGTTTAATCAATACTTATAATGTCATCATCACAAGTCCGGTCATTCTAACCCCTGCCTTGGAACAACTTGATTTGGACATGACGCCGGAACAATTGATGAAACAGATTTTTGTATCGAGCAAAAATGACTCTAAAGTTGTTAATATTCGCGTAGAGGACCCCAATCCGGCATATGCAGTCGATATTTCAAATGCAGTGGCGGAAGTATTTAAAGAAAAAATACCGCAGTTAATGCGGGTCGATAATATTTCCATATTATCTGCTGCCGAATATAGTGATAATCCATCTCCTGTTAAACCGAAAAAGCTGATGAATATAGCAATTGGGGGATTGATCGGTCTTATGATCGGCGTTGGATTCGTTTTTCTGCTGGAATATTTGGATATGACGATAAAGAGTGAGCGGGAAGTGGAGGAGTATTTGGAATTGCCTGTCATCGGAATAGTAGGTTTTTTTGATGAAGAAACGAAAAAAAGATATTCCCGAAAAGCGAGGAGAAGTTGAAATGTTCAATTTGAGAAGCAAAAAAAAGAAAAACAGTATGCAGCCAGTTGCACGAAAACTTGTCACGATATCCGAGCCGAAATCCGTTGTTTTGGAACAATTCCGTACAATCCGCACAAACATTAAGTTTTCAATGCCGGATGAGCAGTTGCAAACTATTTTAATTACTTCTTCAACACCGGGGGAAGGGAAATCAACAAATGCTGCAAATCTGGGCGTTGTATTTGCCCAGGAAGGTAAGAGAGTGCTCATAATTGATGGGGATATGAGAAAACCGACTTTGCACCATACGTTTAAAACGTTCAATAAAGTAGGTCTTTCTAGCATTTTGGCAAGAAAAGCGGCGATGCATGAGGCGGTTCAGGAGACATTTATTGTTGGACTGGATGTTATTACGAGTGGTCCAATTCCACCAAATCCGTCTGAGTTACTTTCCGCTAGAACGATGGACATTTTGCTTCTCGAGGTGAAGAAAGACTATGACATTATTATTGTCGACTCACCTCCGTTACTATCTGTTTCGGATGCGCAAATTTTGGGGAGTAAATGTGATGGTTCGATTTTAATTTTAAATACTGGGAATGTTGATAAAAGGGCTGTTAAAAAGGCCAAATCTATTTTGGATTCTTCGCAAACGAAAATTTTAGGGGTCGTAATGAACAATTACAAATTACCAACCCATCATTATTATTATGATTATGAAAACTATAGTTTAGCAGATTAATTTTTCTTAGGAGTCAATGATTTTTGAAGTCTATTTTAGAATTAACGCGCATACAATGACGTACAGGCAATAAAAATTGTCTAAAAAGATATTGCAGTACTAGATGAGGGGGAAATAGCTGTGGATTCATTGAAAGTATCATCTCGTTCTAATCCTAATTCTGTTGCAGGAGCACTCGTGGCGGTTATACGAGAGCAGGGTTTTGCAGAAATGCAGGCTGTAGGTGCAGGTGCGTTAAATCAAGCAATTAAAGCAGTAGCAATCGCTCGAGGGTTTGTGGCACCAAGTGGTACAGATTTAATTTGTGCCCCGGCTTTCGCAGACATTACAATTGCAGGAGAAGATCGTACGGCGTTAAAATTACTCGTTGAAAAAAGAACTCGTTCAGCTAATAATCAATAGTCCTACACCCGCTTAGCACCTAGGTAGTGCTAAGCGGGTGTTTTTTGTTTTCAAGATATTTTGTTAGAATAAATACATTACATAATAATGAAACAAAATGTAAAAAATTTCGTTTCTTAAATAACTGCATAAATAATCAACTTTACCCGCAAAACTAATTGTGTACAGAAACTTTCCGTCAAAGGTCTGATTTTTACTACTATATGACATTTGCAATAGAAGAGACTTACACTTCATGTTAAACTAATGTAGGAAAAATATCTATACGTAGCAAAGCTTGATGCTAGCTACATTCGCTCTAACCATTATATAATACAGAAATTTTAAGGAGATGTTGATATGTTACATCAGCTTTCATGGAAAGTCGGTGGGCAGCAAGGTGAAGGGATTGAGAGTACAGGTGAAATTTTCTCAATGGCAATGAATCGTCTAGGGTATTTCCTATACGGTTACCGTCATTTCTCTTCTCGAATTAAAGGTGGCCATACGAATAATAAAATTACAGTTCGTCCAACAGAAGTACGCGCAATTGCGGACGATTTAGATATACTAGTGGCGTTTGACCAGGAAACAATCGACGTGAACTATAAAGAATTAACTCCAGGCAGTATCATTTTAGCCGATGCGAAATTCAATCCAACAAATCCGGAAGATTGTGTCGCACCATTATATGCTGTGCCATTTACGGAAATTGCGGCTGAGCTTGGTACGTCTTTAATGAAAAACATGGTGGCAATTGGTGCATCTGCAGCACTTTTAAACTTGGATGAATCAGTTTTCCAAAGTGTTGTAAATGAAATTTTCGGACGTAAAGGTGAAGAAGTCGTTGCGAAGAATATCGAAGCGATTGAACGCGGACGTCAGGCGATTTCAGAGCAAATTGGTGACCGTGTAGGTACTTGGGAGATTGCTCCTGCTGACGGGAAACGCCGTATGTTCATGATCGGTAACGATGCAGCGGCATTAGGTGCATTAGCAGCTGGCTCTCGTTTTATGGCAGCTTACCCAATTACACCGGCATCTGAAATTATGGAATACATGATTAAAAAGCTTCCATTAGTAGGTGGAGCGGTTATTCAAACAGAGGACGAAATTGCAGCAGCAACAATGGCGATTGGTGCGAACTATGGTGGTGTGCGTGCATTTACAGCATCAGCAGGTCCTGGTCTTTCATTAATGATGGAAGCGATCGGTCTTTCAGGTATGACGGAACAACCGCTTGTTATTTTCGATACACAGCGTGGTGGTCCATCTACAGGTTTACCAACAAAGCAAGAACAGTCTGACTTAATGGCAATGCTTTACGGTACACACGGTGAAATTCCGAAAGTAGTCATTGCGCCTTCTACAATGGAAGAAGCGTTTTACGATACGATCCAGGCATTTAACATTGCCGAAGAACTACAATTGCCGGTAATCGTAATGACAGACTTGCAGTTGTCATTAGGGAAACAGTCAGTTGATCCATTTGATTACAGCAAAATTGAAATTCGCCGCGGTAAAATTGTGGAAGCGGTTGAAGATGAAGAAACGAAAGATTACTTCAAGCGTTATGAAAATACAGAAGACGGCGTTTCACCACGTGTATTACCAGGTTTAAAAGGCGGTATTCACCACGTAACAGGTGTTGAGCATGATGAAACTGGTAAGCCATCTGAAGCGACTGGTAACCGCCGCACGCAAATGGATAAGCGTATGCGTAAATTACAGCATGTCCGTTTTGAAAATCCGGTATACGTGAACGCGCCTCATGAAGATGCGGACGTTTTACTTGTAGGCTTCAACTCAACGCGCGGAGCAATTGAAGAAGTACAGGAAAAGCTGAACTCTGAAGGTATGAAAGTAAACCACGCCCATATTAAGCTAATCCATCCGTTCCCTGTAGAAGAGATGAGCGCATTAATGGATAAAGCGAAAAAAGTGATTGTCGTGGAAAACAATGCGACAGGACAGCTTGCAAATGTGATGAAAATGAATATCGGTGGTCACGCGAAGACGAAGTCGATTTTAAAATATGATGGTACACCTTTCTTACCACGTGAATTAACAAACTTAGTGAAGGAGGAAATTTAATCATGGCAACATTTAAAGATTTCCGAAATTCCGTAAAACCTAACTGGTGTCCAGGCTGTGGTGACTTCTCCGTACAAGCGGCGATTCAGCGTGCAGCAGCAAACGTAGGCTATGAACCGAACGAAACGGCAGTCATTTCAGGAATCGGCTGTTCAGGTCGTATTTCAGGCTATATTAATTCATATGGCTTCCACGGTATTCATGGTCGTGCTTTACCGATTGCACAAGGTTTGAAAATGGCCAACAAAGATTTAAAAGTAATCGCTTCAGGCGGTGACGGTGATGGCTTCGCGATCGGTATGGGTCACACAATCCATGCAATCCGTCGTAATATCGACATTACGTATGTAGTAATGGACAACCAAATTTACGGATTAACAAAAGGGCAAACTTCTCCACGTTCTGCTGCTGGTTTCATTACGAAATCAACACCAGGTGGGGCAATCGAGCCTTCATTAAAGCCGTTGGAAGTAGCTTTAACAGCAGGTGCAACATTTGTGGCACAAGGCTTCTCAACAGATATTAAAGAACTAACAGCAATGATTGAAGCTGGCTTAAACCATAAAGGCTTTTCATTCATTAATGTATTCTCGCCATGTGTAACGTACAACAAAGTGAACACATACGACTGGTTCAAAGAAAACTTAACAAAGCTTGCGGACATCGAAGGCTATGATTCTTCTAACCGCGAAATGGCGATGCAAACAGTAATGCGCCATGAAGGTCTTGTAACAGGCATTATTTATCAGGATACAGAAACAACTTCTTATCAAGATAAAATTAAAGGCTATTCAGAGCTACCATTAACTGATATCGATATTAGCTTATCGGAAGATCAATTCGATCAACTAATTAAAGAATTCATGTAAATAAAAATTTAGAGCTATACAGGCTGAAATTACAGCTTGTATAGCTCTTTTTATTTTGGAGTGGTGAGAGGGTGACGAATAATTGTGGTTGAGTGGCGAATAAGTTGAGCGACTTGACGATTATCTGGTTGTAGGTGGCGAATAAGTAATCCGTAGTGGCGAATAGTACATATCAACATTGTCCAATAAACTTCCCCACAATATTTTTTAGTGGGAATTTCTAATTATTTATATACGAATATTTTTCTAAACACTCCTATAAAGTGATTTATAATTTTAAATAGTATGTTTTTTTATTTATAACATGCTACTTTTTTGATATTCAGCAAAAAAACATAAAATTATGATTTTTATTAATTATTTTCAGAAAAGTAGTGAAATTCAACAAAATACCTGTTATATTTAATCAATAAGATATATTACTGAGTGATATGTTAAATTATCCCATATGTTAAATTACCTAATATTTGGTAATTTATATTAAAAATTTTTGGGATAACTTCTATTATTAAGCTGCCCATTATAGTACAATAGCAATAATTATTTTATAAAAGATGTAAAAATATTGGGTTTTTATGCTTGTGTTACTGTAGTAGAAAACAATCAACTTCAGTAAAAATAACGCTATTTTAATAATTGGGGAAACTGCTGTAAAAAATAGATAAAACACAGCTAGAATAATACATTTTAGGGGGATGGATTTTATGAACAGTCAAATTCAACTTATGGTACCTGAGTGGTTTGTCCAAGATGAGCTGCATATTGTGGATACAATCATTAGTAAAGCTTCCGGCACATCGGGTATTGTGATTGCGGGAGAAAACTTCGATGCTTCCAAGCAGTGCAATCCAATTGTACGTCTTTACACAATTCGTTTAGTTGAAGATCAATATGAATTGGCAAAGGAACTTGAATCATTCCAATTTAAAACAGTAGAAGAGGCAGAATTATTTTGTTCAAAGCTGCCGGAATTAAATGCCATTGATTTGATTATGCTTATGAATAAAGAAGAGCCTGTGCTTTCCATGTAATAGATTATAAAGCTTTGTTGGATGAGATCTCATTTAACAAAGCTTTTTTTGTCGTTCCTTTCTGAGTGCCTCTATTTGTATTTTAATGTAGAAAGGCTACAATAAAGGAGAATAACAATATTAAGGAAGTGATTTAAATGGCTAGAGGTGTATATATTCACATTCCTTTCTGTCATCAGATTTGTAACTACTGTGATTTTAATAAAGTATTTTTTAAAAATCAGCCAGTTGATGAGTATATTGAAGCACTAGGACGTGAAATGGCAATGACGGTTGCCAAAACTCCTGAAGCTTTTACTAATATAGAAACAATTTTTCTCGGTGGGGGCACACCTACTGCATTATCCGCACAGCAAATTGAGAAATTATTACAGCTAATAACGAAACATATTCCGATGTCATCCGTAAAAGAATTTAGTAGTGAAGCAAATCCGGATGAACTCACTATTGAGAAATTACAGGCGCTCTACAATGGTGGCGTAAATCGCTTAAGCATGGGGGTACAGTCGTTTGATCAATCATTACTAACAAAGATTGGTCGTACGCATTCCAATGACCATGTATATGAAACAATTCAAAACGCAAAAAACGTCGGCTTTGAGAATATTAGCATTGATTTAATGTATGGCTTGCCAGGGCAAACGATGGAACAGTGGCAAGATACATTGGAAAAAGCATTGGCATTAAAGCTTCCCCATTATTCAGCCTATTCGTTAATCGTCGAGCCGAAAACGATTTTCTACATTCAATATGCAAAAGGGAAATTGGTTTTGCCGACCGAGGATCTTGAAGCTAGTATGTACGGTGTTTTAATGGATACGATGGAAGCGCATGGACTGCATCAGTATGAAATTAGTAATTTTGCGCATGAAGGCTATACATCTACACATAATAAAATTTATTGGGATAATGATGAGTATGCAGGTTTTGGTGCAGGCGCTCACGGTTATTTAAACGGTATTCGCTATTCAAATGTCGCACCGATAAAAAAATATATTGAAATCGTTATGGAAGGAAAGCTTCCGCTATTGCATGAGCATGAAGTGACAGTTGAAGAAAAGCTGGAAGAGCAAATGTTTTTAGGGCTTAGAAAAACGGCTGGTGTCACACATGAAGAATTTGAAATGAAATTTAATCAATCAATGGAAGACCTTTATAAGGAAACAATTTCACGTTTGCTGGAGGAACAATTGATTGAGTTTGATACAAAAGGCATTCGCTTAACTAGAAAAGGCCGATTTATAGGCAATGAAGTTTTTCAACGCTTTTTAGTAGGGGAGTAAAATCCAAATTCGATGTAAATCCTACTGCGCGTAAAATGGACACAAAAAGAATATTAAAAATTTCGGACGAATTCATTGACATCATTTTAGAGATTTGCTAATTTATATAATATATTAGCACTCCTCTTAATCGAGTGCTAACAGAGGTGAAGAGATGTTAACAAATCGGCAGTTACAAATATTGCAAGCAATCGTAGATGACTTTGTGATGTCTGCTCAGCCTGTTGGTTCGCGTCAACTATCGAAAAAAGAAGGTATTACGTACAGTGCAGCTACGATACGTAATGAGATGGCTGATTTAGAGGAATTAGGCTATTTAGAAAAAACGCATACTTCTTCAGGGAGAGTGCCATCCGAAAAAGGTTATCGCTTTTATGTTGACCATTTACTTAAGCCTCAAGTCATTTCGACTGGCGAAGTAGCACAAATTCATTCGCTCTTTGAAAAACAAATTGTTGAGGCAGAGCAAATTATTAAAGAATCGGCGAATATCTTGTCGGAGTTAACGACGTATACGACGATATTGCTCGGTCCGGATGTGCAGAAGCACCGTGTAAAGAAATTCCAGATCGTTCCTTTAACAGAGGAAACGGCAGTGGCTATTATTGTAACGGATAACGGTCATGTAGAAAATCGTACTTTAACGTTACCAACGGGTTTTAGCCCGCATGATATAGAAAAAATGGTAAATATTCTGAATGACCGATTAGTAGGTGTACCATTATATGATCTTCCAACAAAGCTTCAAACAGAGGCATTATCAGTATTGAAATCTCATATTAACGCATCGGAATCAATTGTTCGGTCATTATTGTCCATTACTTCACACCAGAATGAGAGTAAAGTTTATTATGGTGGGAAATCGAATATGTTAAACCAGCCTGAATTCCATGACTTAGCCAAAATGAGAATGCTGATGGATTTATTTGATAAGGAAAATCAAGTTCAAACGCTATTTAATCAGGGCAATCATGGTATTCAAATTCGAATAGGTTCTGAAAACAATCATTTAGCGATGGAAAATTGCAGTGTAATTACCGCTTCTTTTTTAGTCGGTGAAGAACAGCAAGGGGCTATCGCAATTATCGGTCCAACGCGTATGGACTATAGACGGGTTGTGACATTGTTGGATGTTATGACGAACAGTCTGTCCCAAGCGTTTTTCGATAAGAAACAATAACGCCCCGGTGTTATTGCGTCAGCGAGTGTTTTTATACACCGCTGAATTAAAATAAATGATTGATACTCGAGGAGGAAAAGAAGTGTCTGAAACTACAAAAACAAATGAAGAATTGCAGCAAGAAGAAACTGCTGAGCAAGAAGAGGTAGTGGAAACAGCTGAAACTGAAGAAACAGTATTAGATGAAAAAGAACAGAAAATTGCTGAATTAGAAGCAAAATTAGCAGAAGAAGATGCACGTTACTTACGTTTGCGTGCAGATTATGATAATTTAACACGCCGTACTCGCCTGGATCGTGAATCTGCGGAGAAATACCGTGCGCAAAGCCTGTTAACAGAATTATTGCCTGCATTGGATAATTTAGATCGCGCACTTAAAGTCGAAGTAACATCAGAAGAAGCAGCTTCATTATATAAAGGTGTGGAAATGGTGTATCAGCAATTATTAGCTGCAACCGAAAAAGAAGGCTTAGTGGTTATCCCTGCTGAAGGTGAAACTTTTGATCCGAATTTCCATCAAGCGGTGATGCAAGAGCAGGATAGTGAAAAAGAATCAGGCATCATTTTACGCGAGTTACAAAAGGGATATAAATTAAAAGATCGTGTCCTACGACCTTCAATGGTATCTGTAAACGAATAATTCAGTACTTTTTAGTGCTAGTTATATAATATGGCTGTCAAAATTTCATCCTTCTGTAAATGAAGGTTGGTTGGACAGTATTTGTTAAACTATCTACACATACATTCTGTTTTTTAATATTAGGAGGAAAATTAAATTATGAGCAAAATTATCGGTATTGACTTAGGAACAACAAACTCTTGTGTATCTGTATTAGAAGGCGGCGAGCCAAAAGTAATTCCAAATCCAGAAGGTAACCGTACATCTCCATCTGTAGTAGCATTTAAAAACGGTGAAAAACAAGTGGGTGAAGTTGCTAAGCGTCAAGCGGTAACAAATCCGAATACAATCATTTCTATTAAATCTAAAATGGGTACAAACGAAAAAGTAAAAGTAGATGATACAGAGTATACTCCACAAGAAGTATCTGCAATGATTTTACAATACTTAAAAGGTTATGCTGAAGACTACTTAGGTGAAAAAGTAACGAAAGCTGTTATCACAGTTCCAGCTTACTTCAACGACGCTCAACGTCAAGCAACTAAAGACGCTGGTAAAATCGCTGGTTTAGAAGTAGAGCGTATTATCAACGAACCAACGGCTGCAGCATTAGCTTACGGTTTAGATCAACAAGATGTTGACCAAAAAATCCTAGTATTCGACTTAGGTGGCGGTACATTTGACGTTTCTATCCTTGAATTAGCGGACGGCGTATTCGAAGTATTAGCAACAGCAGGTGACAACAAACTTGGTGGTGACGACTTCGACGACAAAATCATCGCTTATTTAGTTGAAGAGTTCAAAAAAGAAAATGCAGTAGACTTATCAAAAGACAAAATGGCAATGCAACGTTTAAAAGATGCAGCTGAAAAAGCGAAAAAAGACTTATCAGGTGTAACTTCTACTCAAATTTCATTACCATTCATTACTGCAGGTGCTGATGGTCCACTTCACTTAGAAGTATCGTTATCACGTGCAAAATTCGATGATTTAACTAAAGATTTAGTAGAGCGTACAATCGTTCCTACTCGTCAAGCATTATCAGATGCAGGTCTTTCTGCTTCTGAATTAGATAAAGTAATTTTAGTTGGTGG
Organism: Solibacillus sp. FSL K6-4121; assembly: GCF_038002585.1. Taxonomy (NCBI): domain Bacteria; kingdom Bacillati; phylum Bacillota; class Bacilli; order Caryophanales; family Caryophanaceae; genus Solibacillus; species Solibacillus sp. FSL K6-4121. The sequence continues at coordinate 24,927 of NZ_JBBOCS010000003.1, read as the reverse complement.
TTCTACACGTATTCCTGCAGTAGTAGAAGCAATTAAAAAAGCAACAGGTCATGAGCCACACAAAGGCGTAAACCCTGACGAAGTAGTAGCAATGGGTGCTGCTGTACAAGGTGGCGTATTAGCTGGTGACGTACAAGGCGTATTATTATTAGACGTAACACCATTATCATTAGGTATCGAAACAATGGGTGGCGTTATGACGAAATTAATCGATCGTAACACGACAATCCCAACATCTAAATCTCAAGTGTTCTCAACAGCTGCAGACAACCAACCAGCAGTAGACATTCACGTATTACAAGGTGAGCGTTCAATGGCTGCAGACAACAAAACATTAGGTCGCTTCCAATTATCTGATATTCCACCAGCACCACGTGGTATTCCACAAATCGAAGTAACATTCGATATTGATGCAAACGGTATCGTATCTGTAAAAGCAAAAGACTTAGGTACACAAAAAGAACAAACAATCGTGATCCAATCTGATTCAGGTTTATCAGAAGAAGAAATCGAGCGTATGGTTAAAGATGCTGAAGCAAACGCTGAAGCTGATGCGAAACGTAAAGAAGAAGCAGATCTTCGCAACGAAGCAGACCAATTAGTGTTCCAAGTTGATAAAACAATCACAGACTTAGGTGAACAAATTACAGAAGATGAAAAGAAATCTGTAGAAGATGCACGCGATGAGCTAAAAGCTGCTTTAGAAAAAGGCGAAATCGATGGTATTAAAGCTTCTAAAGAAAAATTAGAAGGCGTATTACAACCTTTAGTAATGAAAGTATATGAGCAAGCGGCAGCAGCTGCACAAGCACAAGGCGGAGCTGAAGGCTTTGATGGCGCTGCAGATGCAGGCAAAAAAGATGACGGCGTAGTAGATGCTGACTTTGAAGAAGTAAAAGACGATAAAGACAATAAATAATCGTTAGAACGGATATAGTTTCGCTAAAGCGAAATTGATTAAACTTAAAAGCCAAAGACCGCTCGCGGCTTTGGCTTTTAAGTTTGTTGATGAGCTAGCGGAAATGGATGGGTGCTAAACCGTTTTGAAATTGAAAGTTAAAAATAGACGGAGAAATTCCGGTTATTTTAAAAAAATCATGAAAATTGGCAAAAATAAGCGGAGAAATTCCGTCTATTAAAGTAAAAAGCATGAAAATACCTGGTTTTTTTAATGAATAAGCGGAAAACTTCCCTTTATTTACACTTAAAATGAAGGTCATCAGTTAAATAAGCGGAAATCCTCCGCTTATTTCGAGTGAGCCCCCCATGCCACCATGTAAATGGAAAGCGCGGAATTTAAATAGAGGGGTATTAAAAAAGCCATAAATAACGGAACGAATTACCGTTATTAAGCTAAAAAGTAAGTTAATAACGGCTTTTTTTATGAATAACGGAAAAAATTACCGCTATTTCCGCTTAAAATAAAAGCCTTCAACAAATAACGGAAAAACCTTCCCTTATTTCGCCAATCTCATTTGAAGTAGGAAAGTACGCTTGAGAATACTCGATCCACTCAAGCCGTGCCCCGTGAAAGTATTGGTCATATTAAATAACACCCACTATATATAAAAAGTAAGATAGCAAAAGGTATACATCATTTTTTCAACATGCTAAAATAGACGTTATGTAAAAAGAGCGGAGAGTGAACAATGAGTAAGCGTGATTACTATGAAGTGCTTGGCCTAAGTAAAGGTGCAAGTAAAGATGAAATAAAAAAAGCATACCGAAAATTATCAAAACAGTATCACCCTGATTTAAACAAAGAAGAGGGGGCAGACGTAAAGTTCAAAGAAGTAGCTGAAGCATATGAAGTGCTATCTGATGATCAAAAGCGTGCCCGCTACGATCAGTTTGGTCATGAAGATCCGAATGCTGGCTTTGGCGGCGGTGGCTTCAGCGGAGGCGGCGGATTTGGCGGCTTCGAGGATATTTTCAGTTCATTCTTTGGAGGCGGCCGACGCCAAGATCCGAATGCACCACGTAAAGGTGACGATCTGCAATTCCGTATGAATATTACATTTGAAGAGGCAGTATTCGGTAAGGAAACAGAAATCGAAATTCCAAAAGAAGAAACGTGCGATACATGTCACGGTTCAGGTGCAAAACCAGGTACACAGCCTCAAACATGTTCACAATGTAATGGTGCAGGTCAAATTAATCAAGCGGTTGATACACCATTTGGCCGTATGGTAAACAAACGCTCATGTCCAAGTTGCCGTGGTCAAGGGAAAATTATCGTGGATAAATGTACACCATGTCGAGGTACAGGTAGCATCACGAAAAAGAAAAAAATCAAAATTACAATCCCTGCAGGTGTTGATGATGGTCAACAACTACGAGTGGCAGGTCAAGGTGAAGAAGGCTACAACAACGGTCCGGCGGGAGATTTATACATTATCTTTGCTGTACGTAAGCACGAACATTTTGAACGTGATGGCGACGATATTTTATATGAACTAAACTTAACATTCCCTCAAGCATCATTAGGGGATGAAATAGAAGTACCGACAATCCATGGTAAAGTGAAGCTGAAAATTCCGGCTGGTACTCAATCAGGAGCGCAATTCCGTCTAAAAGACAAAGGTGTAAAAAATGTACACGGCTATGGCATGGGTAACCAATATGTCATCGTAAAAGTTGTCACACCTACTAAATTAACAGAAAAACAAAAGCAGTTATTACGAGAATTTGCTGAAATCAGTGGTGACATTCCGGAAGAACAAGGTAGTTCACTATTCGATAAGATTAAGAAAAAAATTAAAGGCGACTAAGGAGTGTATTGCAAGTGAAATGGACAGAACTTTCGATTTTAACGACGCATGAGGCCGTTGATGCAGTGACGAACATTTTGCATGAAGCTGGTGCAAGTGGTGTAGTAATTGAAGATTCAAAAGAACTAGATAAGGAAAGAATCGATAAATTTGGTGAGATTTATGCGCTGAATCCAGAAGACTTCCCAAAAACAGGTGTCATTGTAAAAGCCTATTTATCAGCTTCAAGCTTCTTGGCGGAGACAATCGAAGAAATTAAGCTTGCAATTGCAAACCTTGTAAACTTTGATATAAATATTGGTGAAAATATTTTAACGCTTTGTGAAGTAGATGAGGAAGATTGGTCAACGGCATGGAAACAATATTACCATCCCGTAAAAATTTCTGAGCGCTTTACAATCGTACCGACTTGGGAAGACTACAAACCAGTATCAACGGACGAATTAATCATTGAACTAGATCCTGGCATGGCGTTTGGTACAGGGACGCACCCAACTACTGTTATGTGTCTGCAAGCGCTTGAAAAAGTTGTACAGCAAGGCCATACAGTTATCGATGTTGGTACAGGATCAGGTGTCCTATCGATCGGTGCTGCGATGCTTGGAGCGGAAAAAGTGCATGCACTGGATTTGGATGAAGTAGCTGTTAGAGCAGCACGTGAAAATGTGGAATTAAATAAAATGGATGCTATTGTTGAAGTATTCCACGGCAACTTATTGGATACCGTTAAGGAGCCTGCCGATATTGTAGTGGCGAATATTTTAGCGGAAATCATTATGTCATTTACTGATGACGCATTTTCAATTGTGAAACCTGGTGGACTTTATGTTACTTCAGGAATCATTGGTGCAAAAAAAGATGAAGTAAAAGAAGCGTTGGAAAAATCCGGCTTCGAAATTGAAGAAGTTCTAATGATGGAAGACTGGGTAGCGATTATTTCGCGCCGTCCTTAATTGAATTTCAGAGAACAACAGCTGTTTTGTGCAGCTGTTGTTTTTGTATAACAAGGAGTGAACACGATGCAACGGTATTTTATTGAATCAGCCGGAAATAATGAAAATGAATTTGTCGTAACAGGTGAAAATGCACGTCACATTAGTAAAGTCATGAGGATGGCAGTCGGGGAAGAAATCATCATTGTCCATGAAAATGTAGCGAATATCTGTGAAATTGTGGAGATTGACCAGGATGTACGTGTCAAAAAGACCGGACAAACGATTCCATCACCGGAAATGCCTATAAAGGTGGATATCGCATGTGGGTTGCCAAAAGGGGATAAACTGGAGCTTATCGCACAAAAAGCGACGGAATTAGGGATGTATGGAATGATTCCGTTTGCGGCAGAGCGCTCTATTGTAAAATGGGATGCGAAAAAAGCGAAAAAAAACCAAGAACGCCTGCAGAAAATTGCGCAGGAGGCTGCGGAGCAATCACACCGTACACATATACCGCAAGTGGAAGAGCCGATAAGTTTTAAACAGCTTATACAAAAGTTCGTTAACTATGATGTGATTTTTATTGCAGATGAAGAAGATGCTAAATTGGAAAACCGGACGAGCTTTAAACAAAAGCTTCAATCACTTAATACAAATAAGGAATTGCGCATTCTATGTATTTTTGGTCCGGAAGGTGGAATTTCCCGCAATGAATCAAAGGTACTGATTGAAGCGGGTGCCCAAACAATGTCACTCGGTCCTCGTATATTGCGAACAGAAACAGCGCCATTTTATGCTTTAGCAGCCATTTCCTATGAATTTGAATAAAATGAAGGGATTGATTTGAAAGGTAACTTTCGAATCAATCCCTTTTTTTATGAATGGATTAGTCCTATTTGATTAATTTTATCTCAAATTCGAAATTTTTACTTGTATAATCACACGTATTGATTGTACAATGTTTGTATAACATTTGTAGCCTTTTTAAAGGTGATGGATATATTAATAACAGTCTAACGTGAAATATCATGCTATAAGTCGTTATTTTAACGATTAATATTCAAATAAAGTAATAGGGCAATGAAGAAAGTCGCTAACGTTGTACAACATTTAATTATTTATTTTAATCATTGTCCAATGCTTGGGGTAAAAGGAGGCAGTAGAGATGAAAAAAATTGCGGTAGTAGGTGCTGGACCTGGTGGATTAGCGGTAGCGATGTTAATGGCACATAAAGGCTATGACGTAACAATTTATGAGAAACAGGCCTATGTAGGTGGGCGTACAAGTGAAATTAAACTTGGTGAATATAAGTTCGATATGGGACCTACATTTTTGAACATGCTTTACATTGCGGAGGAAATTTTCGAGTTAACGGGACGGAATATAAACGATTATGTAGATTTAATTGATTTAAATCCAATGTATCAATTGATTTTCCATGATAAAAAGATCAATATGACGCGTGATGCAAACGAAATGATTCGTCAAATCGATGAACTTTTCCCAGGAAATGAAGGCAGCTATGAACGTTATATGGAGCGTACTCAAAAGAAATTGGAAGTTCTCGCACCTGTTTTACAAGCTCCTATGAATCGAATGACAGATTTATTGAATCCGAAAGTGCTAAAAGCTGCTGGGGAATTAGAAATCGGCAACTCGCTTGTAGATACATTGTCGAAGTTCTATAAAGATGAAGATTTACAGCTAGCCTTTACATTCCAAGCGAAATATTTGGGGATGTCTCCGTGGGAAAGCCCGGGTGCCTTTTCAATCCTATCGTATATAGAGCATGCATTCGGTGTTTATCATATTAAAGGCGGTATCAATAAATTAACGGATGCGATGGCTAAAGTCGTGACTGAATTAGGTGGGAAAATCCACCTGAATAGCGGTGTGAAAAAATTAAAAGTAAGTGGGAAAAAGGTGACAGGCTTACTGCTCGAGGATGGTCAGGAGATTGTAGCGGATGAAGTGATTATTAATGGGGATTTTGCCAATGCCATGACTAAATTAGTAGAGCCTGGTGTATTAAAAAAATATACGCCTGAAAAATTGGAGAAAAAGCAATACTCATGTTCGACGTTTATGCTGTATTTAGGTGTAAATAAACGTTTTGATCTTCCGCATCATACAATTTGGTTTGCAAAAGAATATCGTAAAAATGTTGAGGAAATTACGAAAACAAAGCTCTTGTCTGAAGATCCTTCCATCTATATTCAAAATGCAGTTGTTACAGACGATACAGTAGCACCAGATGGAAAGTCGACACTTTATATTTTAGTACCAGTACCGAACAATACGAGTGGAATTGACTGGTCACAAATAACTGCCCCATTCAAAGATTTAATTTTGAATATGGTATCGGATAAATTAGGGATTACAGATATTAGAGAATATATTGAAGAAGAGCGTATCATTTCACCAGAAGACTGGGAACGAGACATTCATGTGTATAAAGGGGCAACATTCAATTTAGGGCACCAATTATCGCAAATGCTTGTATTCCGTCCGCGTAATAAATTTGAAGAGCTTGACCATTGTTGGCTAGTAGGTGGGGGCACGCATCCGGGAAGTGGCTTGCCGATTATTTTGGAATCTGCGCGTATTACTGCAAATGGAATATTGAAGGAACATAAGCAGCCGCTTCATCCGGTTAAACCATTACCGAAAGTTGAACACTATAAACCGGTACGTAAGGATAAGGATCTCGCGCATCAGCCTGCAGCAATCCATATGAACTAATAATCGTATTTTTGGAACTTTTAATTGTGTAATACGTATAACAATATATGCAATTAAAGGAGGCGCTAAAATGTTTAAAAAATTTGCTTCAGATGCTTTAGGCTTATCTGATATTGGTGTAGTTATTTCAAGGGAAGATTTTGACAAGACAGATGCAGATGATTTTATTTTTAATGAAATGGATGAAAAAATCTATTTTCTAATTAAGACGAAAGCGGATGAATATTGCTTTACAAACTATGCATTAATCCACGTAGACGGTGCCAATGCAATCAGTAAAAAGCGTATGCTTCGTCGCTATGACTATGAGTATTTCGCTATTGATGAAGTATTGCTGGAAACGGCGGGTACAATTGATTTAGACGTAGAAATTAAATTTGTCATCGGTAATAATCCTTTGAGCATCGATATTCATAAAAAGTATTTAACTGAAATAAAGGATTTATATAAAGCACTCCATGCTATATCAATGGAACAAAAAGCGAATTCCTTCAATATGGATGCAGCAAAACAGAGCCTGAATTTGGCAGCTTCTTCACTTGGACGTACAGGTGCTGATGGGGTTTCTCCGGCAGAGGCATTTAAAGAAATTACGTCATTTTCACACAGCTGGCTCATCGATCAAAAGAAAGCATTTGTGAAGAAAGATTTTGGAGATGTTTTCGAAAAATATATTAATAATTAACAATAAAAACACTCATTTCTTGTATAGAAATGGGTGTTTTCTTTTCTATCACTCATTTTCCGTTTTCTGTCCGAATTTTAGGGGAAGAGAAACAATAAAGGGATTCTCTACCTTTTTATATATTTTGCATAATGGTAGGTGATGTTGATGAGAAAAAAGTCGCTTTTCCTCGGAGTGCTGCTGCTTATTTCGGTTCCGATAGTGATCTATTTAATGAATAATAAATCCGTTTTAGAAAGTGATGATGTAAATATGGATTCCACGACCTCAAAACAAATTGCAGGAACATCGGTTGAACCGGTTTACGAGCAGGGGGTTGCCTATAATGCTCGTATATTGACCGATACATATGAAGTGTTGCAAAACGGCAAATGGCAGAAAGTGACGATTAAAGGGGTAAATATCGGTATGGCAAAACCAGGTATCTTCCCAGGTGAAGCTGGCATTACAAAGGAAGATTACTCTGGATGGTTTAAGTCGATTGGTGAAATGCATGCCAACGCTATTCGGATTTACACAATTCATCCACCTGCATTTTATGAAGCATTGCTCGAATACAATGAGTCGCATGAAAAGCCGATTTACTTGTTTCATGGTGTGTGGCTAGAAGAAGAACCGGTAGTTGAGCAGTTAGATGTATATGGTGAACCGACGGAAAAGTTCCAAAAGGAAATGAAAGATATTATCGATATTCTTCACGGCAATGCAGAAATTGAACATCAGCCTGGTCATGCATCGGGGAACTATACTGCCAATGTTGCTCCATATGTAATCGGATGGATGATCGGTATCGAATGGTATCCGCGTGCCGTTCTTTCAGTGAATGAAAAATATGAAGGTAAGCCTCAGTTTGACGGTCAGTATTTTGAGACAAAGGATGCATCACCATTTGAAATATGGCTTGCTGAACAAATGGAGTATGCCGCCAAGTACGAAATAGAGGAATACGGTTGGATACGTCCTTTTAGTTTTACGAATTGGGTCACAACGGATTTACTGGGCCATCCGTATGAACCAAGTGACGAGGAAGATATAGCGTCGGTAAACCCGAATGTTATTTATGAAAAAAACGAACTTCAGCATGTTGGTCAATTTGCAAATTATCACGTGTATCCGTATTACCCGGATTTCATGAACTTTACCCCTGAATATTTACAGTATATTGACCATCGCGGTAATCCAAATAACTATGCTGCTTATTTAAATAATCTGAAGAAAGCCCATAGATTGCCGATTCTAATATCGGAATTTGGGATACCTGCTTCGCGCGGATTGACCCATAAAAATCCGTTTGGCTGGAATCAGGGCTTTGTTACCGAGCAACAGCAAGGGGAATATTTAGTCAGTCTCTATGAAGATATTTTGCAAGAAGGCATGCTTGGTGGTTTAGTATTCTCCTGGCAGGATGAATGGTTCAAACGGACATGGAATACGATGGATCTCGATAATCCGGATCAACGGCCGTTTTGGTCAAATGCGCAAACGAATGAGCAGCAATTCGGACTGCTTAGTTTTGATACATTGAAGATAAAAGTGGATGGGGACACATCGGACTGGTCAGGTAAAAAACCGATGTATGAAACCGAACAGCTGAACATGTATATGGATTCTGATGAACGTTATTTATATTTACGGCTAGATACAAAAAATGTGGAATTTTCAAATGATTATTATCCATTAATTTATTTCAGTACTGTAAAATACCAAGGGAATTCTTTATATAAAGGTTACCCGCTATTAAATGAAGCGGACTTTGTACTCACGATACAAGATGAGGAAAATAGCAGAATCGAAGTGGATGCCTACTATGATCTGTTTCAGAAGCTATATGGTGAACGTTTGGAGCAAGTTCCTTTTGAAGGTGTAACAGAAAAAAACAGTGGGCAATTTAATCCGATAGAGTATGCACTGAATAAGCAGCTGACGGTTCCGATACTCAATGAGACATATCCATTCGAAAAATACGAGACTGGAAAGCTGAGGAAAGGAAACGGTAACCCAGAGAGCCGTGATTACGATTCACTTGCCGATTATGAAATCAATGAAGAGGAAGGAATAGTGGAAATCCGTATTCCTTGGCTATTGCTAAATTTTACCGACCCTAGTCGTCGGGAAGTATGGGCTGATTTGTATGCGAATGAAGAAATGACAACGGAAATTACAGATGGGATTGAAGTGGGACTGTTGCTTGTCGAAAATGAAGAAGTGAAGTTGAGTGTCCCGGACAATAAGTCAGACTTGAAAAGCTATACATGGGAAGAATGGGCTCTTCTGGAATACAAAGAACGTTTGAAAGAATCGTATTATATTTTGCAGGAAAAATTCTCAAATATTCAATAAATCATGAAGAATAGGGGGGAACACAGGTGAAGGTAACGAAGAATCAATTTAAATTTAGTGAGGGGATTGAAAATTACCAGGATTTAAGGAATCTCTATAACTTGCAGCTAGCTTATATAAGAAAAAGGGGAATTCATTTTACATTTGTATACGTGAAATATTCAGAGGAATCTGCTGTGAGTTACGAAGAATTTTACCGGTTAGTAGAAGGGAATTTACGGAAATCAGATTTTGTGTTTACCCATCAGTCAAAACAATATGTCATTTTGGTACTGTCGATCAGCAAAGAAATGGAATCCAAGTCATTTCTAAGCCGGCTTCAAACTTCGATGAACCCATTAAACATGCCGCTAGTAGCTGTAATTGCGGAAATTGCCAATTCTACGCATTCACTTGAAGAAATACTAGAAGCTGGAGAATCAAAGGTGATGGACCTGGATTTTTCGCATACCCAAATGGTAGCCATTCCTTATTTTCTTGAAAAAGAGCGAATCAAGATGAAAGTAAGCATCGTAGAAAATGACCATATTACCCAATCTATTTTTTCGAATCTGTTTCATAATTTAGAAACCGAAGAACAGAATTTGGAGGTCCGAGTGTTTAATGACGGACTTGAATTTATCGAATCAGACTGGTATCGAAGTGAGCATCCTCATATCGTTGTACTAAATGATATTTTACCGAGGAAAAATGGCTTTGAAGTATTGCATTATTTGCGCGGTTTACCTAATGAGCAAAAATATTTGATTTTATTTATATCAACTCGTAATTCTGAAGAAGCCCAGCTTTACTGCCTTGAAAATGGTGCTGATGCTTACTTTGTCCGTCCCTTTAACTTGAAAATTCTTGAGATTCGGATCAAAAATCATCTGAGAAGGTTGCATTAATATGATTGATCGTCAATTTCTAATTGGGGCGGTTATTATCGGCATTATGATGCTGATCGTTATTTTTTGTATATTTTTGTATTTAGTCTATAAAGGGATGGAAAGAGATCGGATCAATGAAAAGATGAATGCATATTTCGAACGATATAAAACTGGATGGTATAAATATCTTGTTTATAATGAGCCGTTTGATCACCGACCGGAAAATAAAATTTCAATGAAGGCCATTGATCATTTATTTATTTCATATTTGACAACTGTCAACAACGAGGCGATTCATACGAAAGTTTCCGAATACGCTTCCTTGAATATGCAGGACTATTATATAGAGCAAATAAAAAGCCGTGATCGATCGGTCCGTTTGAATGTATTACAACGTACATTATTGATGGAACTGGACTTTTTAGTACCGATCATTGAGCAGCATTTAAGAAATAAACGCGATTATGACATGGAAGAATATTTACTAATGTTGCGGGTAGTCGCAAATCATAATCGTAATATGTTTTTTGCCCATGTTTATCAACCGAGATTAACATTTGATGACTATGAATATAAATTGTTGTTGTCGACGATTGATGATAGCTATATCGACTATTTCACAAACCATTTTGATACCTTGCCAATGGTGCTGAAACTTGCTCTTCTTGATTATCTGAGTTTAAGTACAAATGTAAGTAATGATTCGCTCTCTTTTTATGAGCGTTTGTTAACATCGGATAATCAGGAGTTAAGAATTCGAGTTCTAAAAGCAATTGCCTCGTTCGGAATGATTACGGATCTGCAACGGTATGAGCACTTTGTCGCTTCTACTAGCTGGGAAGAGAGGCTGATGATGGCGAGAATTTTGCGGTTTGCAAAAGAAGAGCAATCTTATCAAAATCTCCAGCGATTAATAGCTGATTCAAACTGGAAAGTACGTAAACAGGCGGCCTTATCTTTATTGAATATGCCAAAGGGAAAAGTAATATTGCAGCAAATAATCGACAGTAAAGAAGATTCGTATGCGGCGGATATAGCAAGGGAAGTTATGAAGTTAGGGTGATGAGAATGAATTCAGAAACAATACTTTATTGGTTTAACGAAGTGTTCAGTTCATTAATCTTTATATATATGTTATTAGTGATTATGGTCTATATATTAATGTTGATCTTTGCTTTTTTTCAGTTGAGAAAAGACAGGAATTTGGATAAACATTTGGAAAGTAAGGTAAATTTGAATGCCGTTTACTCGAAGCCTGTATCAATTATTGTTCCTGCTTATAATGAAGAAATCGGCATTATCAGTACGGTTCAATCATTATTGACGCTTGAATACCCGCAATATGAAATTGTCGTTGTAAATGATGGTTCGAAAGATTCGACATTGCAGAAAGTAATTGACGCCTTTCAGATGGAACCTGTTTTCCGAACCGTACAAACTCAGCTACCGACAGCGGAAATCAGGGGCATTTACCAGTCAAAGCTCCATTATAATATTGTTTTAGTAGACAAGAAAAATGGCGGGAAGGCAGATGCTCTAAACGCAGGCATTAATTTATCAAGGTTTCCTTATTTTTGCTCAATTGATGGAGATTCGATTTTATCATCTAAATCATTGCTGCAAGTGATGAAGCCAATTGTCTCGTCTAACGGGAAGGTCATTGCTGCAGGGGGAAGTGTGCGTATAGCAAACGGTTCAGAAATTGAGTACGGCAGTGTATTGAAATCGGTTGTACCGAATAATCCAATTGTCGTCATGCAGATTATCGAATATTTACGTGCATTTTATATGGGGAGAATTGCGCTGAGCCGCTTTAATTTATTATTAATTATTTCAGGTGCGTTTAGTGTCTTTTCGAAAGAATATACAATAAAAGTCGGCGGTTACAATAAGAATACGATTGGCGAGGATATGGAACTGGTCGTCCGGCTGCACAACTATTTATTAAAGAATAAAATAAAAAAATCCATTGAATTTATTCCCGACCCGGTATGCTGGACAGAAGCACCCGATAATTTAAAGGATTTAAAAACACAGCGTAGACGGTGGCATCAGGGACTGTTAAGTAGCCTCATGCTGAACCGCGGGATGTTACTCAATCCAAAATATAAACAAATCGGTCTCATATCTGTTCCCTATTTTGTATTTATAGAATTAATCGGTCCGATTGTTGAGCTACTCGGATATATGTATGTCATTTTATCATTAGTCATAGGGAATATATATTTGGAATCAGCTCTTACTTTGTTTGTGCTGTTTTTAATTTACAGTACAGTTATTTCAATGTTTTCTATTTTACTGGAAGCATGGAGTATGGGCACTTATCCACGTATCCGTGATTCCGTGAAACTATTATTGTATTCTTTATCGGAAGTTTTCTGGTTCCGTCCGCTAATGGTTATTTTCCGCCTACAAGGATTCTGGTACTTTTTAAGAGGCAAAAATGACTGGGGAAGCTTAAAGCGCTCCGGGTTACAAAAGTAGTCAATCTTGTAATTTAAGAGTAGTTATTATGGAAAAGGACTTTTAAGATGAAATACGCGTTTTAAAAGTCTTTTTCTATGGGCAAATTATAAAACATGAAGGTTAAAAAGATAGGCTTTACATAGCGTTTTGTGCTATTATAAAACACGTTGATATTTTATCTGCATTTAGCTAATTAAAAACTATGCCACTGGCAAATTGATAAGTGTAACCTTGAAAGGATGATATAAATTATGAGTTACGAACGTACGAAAACCGTATCTCTACATACATTAGGGTGTAAAGTAAACCACTATGAAACAGAAGCCATTTGGCAATTATTTAAAGATCAGGGATATGAGCGTACGGAGTTTGATCATCAGGCGGACGTTTATGTTATTAATACATGTACAGTAACGAATACTGGGGATAAAAAGTCCCGCCAAGTTATCCGCCGTGCAATACGCCAAAATCCGGATGCGGTAATTTGTGTTACAGGCTGTTATGCACAAACATCACCGGCTGAGATTATGGCCATTCCAGGTGTTGATATTGTCGTAGGTACACAGGACCGCGATAAAATGCTTGGCTATATCGAGCAATACCGTAATGAACGTCAGCCAATTAATGCTGTACGTAATATTATGAAAAATCGTGTGTATGAAGAATTGGATGTACCGGCATTTACGGACCGTACACGTGCATCGCTGAAAATTCAGGAAGGCTGTAACAACTTCTGTACGTTCTGTATTATTCCTTGGGCGCGCGGCTTAATGCGTTCACGTGATCCGGAAGAAGTTATTCGCCAGGCACAGCAGCTAGTGGATGCAGGTTATTTAGAAATCGTCCTAACAGGTATTCACACAGGCGGATACGGACAAGACTTCAAAGACTATAACTTAGCACAGCTGTTACGTGACTTGGAAGCTCAAGTTAAAGGCTTGAAACGTTTACGTATTTCTTCTATTGAAGCATCGCAATTAACGGATGAAGTAATTGAAGTACTGCAAAACTCTGAGATTGTAGTAAACCATTTACACATTCCGATTCAATCAGGTTCTGATACAGTATTAAAACGTATGCGTCGTAAATACACGATGGAATTTTTCGCAGAGCGTCTTGAGAAGCTGAAAGTTGCGTTACCTGATTTAGCTGTTACTTCTGACGTAATCGTAGGATTCCCAGGCGAAACGGAAGAAGAGTTTATGGAAACATTTAATTTCATTCGCGACCATAAATTTTCTGAACTTCACGTATTCCCTTACTCACAGCGTACAGGCACACCTGCTGCGAGAATGGACGACCAAGTGGATGAGGAAATTAAAAACGAACGCGTACACCGCCTAATTGCATTAAACGATCAATTGGCAAAAGAATATGCGTCTCGTTTTGAAGGCGAAGTGCTAGAAGTGATTCCTGAAGAGCGCTTCAAAGATGGAGATAATGAAAATCTATATGTTGGCTACACAACAAACTATTTAAAAGTTATTTTTGAGGGCACTGAGGATATGATTGGTCAGCTTGTAAAAGTGAAAGTTACAAAAGCAGGCTATCCATATAACGAAGGGCAATTTGTCCGTGTTTTAGAAGAGCAAGTTGTGGAAATACAGGTATAAACGTACAGTTAAATAACTGACAAATTAGAGTGGAAATGTTTGATGTCACTTCTCTTGAGATTGCTATAAATCTTAGGAGGAGTGATTTTTTTATGTAACAAAAAAATTTGTGAAAGAAGGATGCTCATTGACGGTTGCTAAGCCTAAATAGAAGCTTTCACTTGAACAAGCATATGAATATTACCTTCAAAATATTTTACATCTTATGGGAAAGAAAACAGGTAAGTCAAAGAGTTTTACTATTCCTACAGCTACGAGCACTAGGTAGAGGTGATAGTTATCATCATTACAAGAAGTTAGTCATACCGACAAGTTAACTATTTAGCTTTTTAAATGTGTGGTTTAGTAACTGCCTTTTTTACTTTCCGAATGAAATGATGATTTTTTAAAAAAAGAATGTACCTTCAAATGTAAATATATTATAATAGTTACATTTATTGTTATTTACAATATCATAGAATATAAAAGGAGATGTTTGCTATGTTTTTAAAGAAACTAATAGCTTTATTTTGTTTGATTTTGTTTATTACAACAGTAGTAAATCCTGAGGTGACACATGCATCAAAAAAAATTGAATCAACTATAGTTGCTAAAGTTATTAATTCAGAAAAATATGTAAAAGTAAAAGGGGGCCTAATATTAAGAGATGCTCCAAATGCTCGTGGGGAAAAAGTAACTATTTTAAAAGATGATTCCAAAGTATTTGTTTATTCAACTGATGAAAATGGTTGGTCTCTAGTTAAACAAAGGGGATTGAAAGGGTACGTAAAAGACTCCTATTTAACAACAAAGAGTCAAATTTCATCAACTAGTAGTAAAAGTAAGAAAAGAGTGATTGACTTTTCAATGAATGTGAGTCAAGTAAAAGAAATGGAACCAGCAGAATTAAAAAAAGAAATTAAGGACAAGTATGCTGTTTTAGAATATGAGGTTGAAAAATTTGGGTATACTTCATTGTTGAGATATTACTTTGTTGATGATAAATTAGCATATATTGGTTATGATTTTTTACATAGAAGAGTAAATTATAGTTGGGATGAAATGTCTGAAATATTCGATAAATTAGATGAAAAGGCTATACAAGAGTTTGAAGAGGGCATTTTGGAAAGTGTTAAAGACAAATCTTTATCAAGAAAATGGAAAAAGGATAAGTACTCAATTATCCTCAGTGTTAACAATTATGAGTCTTATACAAAAGCGCAATTAATTTTCAAAAAATAATAAAAGCAGGCTACCCATATAACGAAGGGCAATTTGTCCGTGTTTTAGAAGAATTATTAAATTAAATATAAAGGGTTGTATAGAAGTTTAAAACTTTTATGCAACCCTTTTTTATTATTTTATAAAATACATGTCCAAAAGACTTCTTAGTTTTATTGCTATTCGCATATTCTAAATAAAAGAGGGTATTGGTCATTTATGATGGACGGAGGATGGGGAATGGGACAAGAGCAGCTGGCGAAATTATCTATCGTGGAAATACCGGATGGGGTTATTGGGAATATACATCAATTCAAAAATTTCGATCCATCAAGAATTCTGCACTATGAGTTAAAAGAGGACTGTTTACTAATTTACATGGAAGAGTCAGTAAGGTTGGAAGCGATCAATGAATTTTCCCGCACAATTGAAGATTTCCGCAATGAGGTCGAGCGGGGAATTAGACCGGAAGTAGAGGCTTTTGAAGCATTTGAGTACAATGATGATTTATCAGAACTTAAATTTACAGTGAAGCGGGAATTATTTGATCACGACATTCTCGCGGAAATGCTGGAAATTAGCATAGTAGAAGATGCCATTAAATTTCAAATATATAGTCGTAAATCTATCGGTGTTCAAGTATATTATCTTGATGACAAGACAAAGCTAGTATTTGAACAACGGTTTTATCCGGAATCTAGATAAAGAAGGTGAAGCAATTTATATGAAATGGATATGGATGCTTACTATGTTATTTGTTTTGTATGGTTGCACAGAGCAAAAAGAAGTTCATACTGAAATGGAGCAGCCGACTGTAGAAGTAAATATTCCTCCAGAAGTGGCGCGGCAATATGGTTCATTGAATATTGAGTATAAGGCTTCGGAAGTTCAAAAGACGATACAGCCTGATGGGGTTGTCTCTTTACAGATGAATGAGCAGCAGCTTAGTGAAATTGCCGAACAGACGAAGCAATTTCTTGAAGAATATAAAGAGGTTACCGGAAAAGGTTCAGGCGATGGAGTAACTAGTATTACATCAAATGACACGTATTCAGATTGGGAGATTATATTATCGGACGATTCCCTTATGAAGCAAGAATCATTTGAATTAGCGCAGGAACATTTAATAAAAAATATTTTAACTTATCAATTGGCAAATCGTCATCAACCTGAATTGAAAATACGATATGTACTGAGCACAGGCGAACAACTGGAAGAGAAGATTATACGAACAGAATTTGCCTATTCCGATGAATAATTCGATTTGTCTGACAATTTAACTCGGATAAAAAAAATGCTAAACTAGAAGATGTACGGACAACTAATGAAACATTAAAAGGAGTAATGATACAATGACTCAAAATTATGCGGTAATGATCGATCATACTTTATTAAAAGCTGAATCTACAAAAAAACAGGTACAACAAATTTGTGCAGAAGCGAAGGAATACGGTTTTGCTTCAGTATGTGTAAACCCTACATGGGTGAAGTTCAGTGCAGATCAATTAGCTGGTACAGAAGTTAAAGTATGTACAGTAATTGGTTTCCCATTAGGTGCTACAACTTCAGCAGTAAAAGCTTTTGAAACAAAAGACGCGATTGCTAATGGTGCCGGTGAAATCGACATGGTCATCAACATCGGTGCATTAAAAGATGGAGACTTCGATTTAGTTCGTAACGATATTAAAGCAGTAGTAGACGCTGCAAATGGTACGTTAGTAAAAGTTATCATTGAAACTTGTCTTTTAACAGATGAGGAAAAAGTAAAAGCATGTGAATTGGCAGTTGAAGCAGGTGCTGATTTCGTGAAAACTTCTACTGGTTTTTCAACAGGTGGAGCTACGGCGGAAGATATCGCTTTAATGCGTAAAACAGTTGGTCCGGACCTTGGTGTAAAAGCATCAGGCGGAGTTCGCAGCCTTGAAGATATGCAAAATATGATTGATAATGGAGCTACTCGAATCGGCGCGTCATCTGGTGTTGCTATCATGAATGGTTTAAAATCAGATTCAAATTACTAAATAGATAGTTTTTGTTGACTCTTTTTCAATGATAAGCTATACTACTTTAGTACACATTATCTAAATGTTGATGATTGTATTGACGTGTGTTCGGAGGGAGGGAAAG
The DNA here is from genome assembly GCF_038002585.1 of Solibacillus sp. FSL K6-4121. Lineage (NCBI taxonomy): Bacteria > Bacillati > Bacillota > Bacilli > Caryophanales > Caryophanaceae > Solibacillus > Solibacillus sp. FSL K6-4121. The sequence continues at coordinate 7,178 of NZ_JBBOCS010000003.1, read as the reverse complement.
AGAGATGTCAAAAACTGTCGTTCGCAAAAACGAATCGCTTGAAGATGCTCTTCGTCGCTTCAAACGTACTGTATCAAAATCAGGTACAATTCAGGAAGTTAGAAAGCGCGAGTTCTACGAAAAACCTAGCGTTAAGCGTAAAAAGAAATCAGAAGCTGCACGTAAACGTAAGTGGTAATTTTCCCTGTAAAAACCCTACGTTCATAACACGCAATTTTCAGATTTAACTGAGCAGACAAATGATATAACCCCCAAGCTACTTATGTGGCTTGGGGGTTATTTATTTTATTACAAAAAAAGATTTTTTAATAAAGTCCGTTCTGCTTTGGCATAAACACATTTCCGCAAAAATGAAGATATAAAACATAGCATTTCCGCTCTCCGCCGCCTCGCGATAGCGCAAGCGGCTTGGTTGGATATTTATATTTAACTTTATAACGAGGGTAAAATTTTGGGATTGGTGGGCCTCGCAAACGGCAATAAAGACAGTGATAAAGACGCGTATCACGTGGCTTTAGCGCTGTCTTGCCGTAACCCACCAATCATTCAAGTGAAATTTTATTAGAAAATCTTCCCCATGTTATGGTGATGCGCCGAAAAAATAAAAATATCGCGTAGAACTATTACAAAATATAGAGAAAGCCCAACAATCCCGAATTCAACAAAAAGAGTATATGTATGAATAAGATGAGCCTGTTTAGTAGAATCTAATTAAACGGGTTCTTTTTTTATTTACGAATGAGAATATTTTAACCGTAAATGAGGGTTTTTATTGCAATTTATAGAAAATTATTAATTTTGTGTTCGATTTAGCGTATAATAAATCGGTGAGGAGCCATTTTGAAAAAGGCGCAGATAAAAGTTAACTTTTTTGAAACCTTTTATCTTTTCATCCGTATACCTACTATACATACAATTTAGCAAAGAGAGGTGAGAATAATGAAACGAACTAAGATCTTTAGTTGGATTTTTCTAATGGTCATGTCATTCGTATTAGTATTTCCTTCTTTAACAGCATTTGCGAATGGTAAAGTATATGAAATATCGGTTAACAATGAAATTGAAAAAGGGTTAGTCGAGCATTTAAAGCGCGGATTTGATGAGGCGAAAAGCAATAATGCGGAAGCAATTATCCTCAATATGAATACACCTGGTGGATTTGTCACTGCGGCTTCTGATATCGGTAAGCTAATGGATAGTATGGATATACCGATTATTGCCTTTGTCAATTCTGATGCGCTGTCTGCAGGTGCGTTCATCGCATTACATGCGGATAAAATTTATATGACGCCTAATGCGACAATGGGAGCAGCGGCGGTTATTGATTCTGCTGGAAATACAGCTGGTGAAAAAGCAGAAAGCGATTGGCTTGCAAAAATGACGTCAGCTGCTGAAAACTCCGGACGGGATCCGAAATTTGCCCAGGCAATGGTCAGAAATGACTTTGATTTACCAGAGTTGAGAGCCCCGAAAGGAAAGCTTCTTACATTGACTGCTGAAGATGCCGAAAAGGTGAATTACTCTGAAGGAACAGTTGCTTCCATTGATGCACTGCTTAAAACACTGCAGCTTCAGGATAGTGAAGTTGTAAAGGTTGAGCAAACATTTGCAGAAAAACTTGCACGCTTTATTACCAATCCGATAATCGTTCCTATACTGTTGTCGATTGCCAGTATTGGATTAGTAGTAGAGTTGTACTCGCCTGGCTTTGGTCTTGCCGGGTCAATGGGGCTTGCTTCATTAGGTATGTTTTTCTTTGGTCATCTCATTGCAGGATTTGCAGGATATGAAACACTGATCATTTTCGTCATCGGACTGATTTTAGTCATTGCCGAGCTGTTTGTACCAGGTGGCATTTTAGGTATCATCGGGGGCGCACTAATTATTGGAAGTTTACTTTTTGCAGGGGAAAGCTTCGCCCATATGGCATATTCGATTTTAATTGCAATGATAATTGCAGGTATAGGAATGGTGATACTTATGAAATTCTTCGGGAAAAAGTTGCATATGTTTAATCGTCTCGTACTGAGAGATGCTACGTCGACGGAAGAAGGCTATGTTTCAAATACGAACCGAATTGAATTGATAGGCAAGGTAGGTCAATCTATTACACCGTTGCGTCCATCAGGTACAGTTTTGGTTGGTCAAGATCGTCTTGATGTCGTGACACAAGGTGGCTATATTGATGCTGGTAAAACAGTGGAAATAGTCAAAGTAGAAGGCTCGCGTATTGTCGTGAGAGAATTTATTGGAAAAGGTGGAGAAGAAGTATGAGTATGTTTGAAGATGCAGGAACCATTACATTAATTATTGGATTAATTATTGCATTTGTCATCCTAGCAGTATTTTTCACATTTGTTCCAGTCGCACTATGGATTAGTGCACTTGCAGCAGGTGTAAGAGTAAGTATTTTCACATTAATCGGGATGCGTTTACGTCGGGTAATCCCTTCACGTATCGTGAATCCGTTAATTAAAGCACATAAAGCAGGTTTGGACGTAACAATTAACCAACTGGAATCCCACTATTTAGCAGGTGGTAATGTTGACCGCGTAGTAAATGCATTAATCGCGGCACACCGTGCAAATATTGAGTTAACTTTCGAACGTGCAGCAGCGATTGATTTAGCTGGACGTGACGTTTTAGAAGCAGTACAAATGTCGGTAAACCCTAAAGTTATTGAAACACCATTCATCGCAGGTGTTGCAATGAACGGTATTGAAGTAAAAGCAAAAGCGCGTATTACAGTGCGTGCTAACTTAGACCGCTTAGTCGGTGGTGCTGGTGAAGAGACGATCGTTGCCCGTGTAGGTGAAGGTATCGTATCGACATTAGGTTCTAGTGAATCGCATTCAAAAGTACTTGAAAATCCAGATTTAATCTCTCAAACAGTTCTTTCTAAAGGTTTAGACTCTGGTACAGCTTTCGAAATTCTATCGATTGATATTGCAGACGTTGATATCGGTAAAAACATCGGTGCCGAGCTTCAAATTGAGCAAGCACAAGCAGATAAAAACATTGCACAAGCAAAAGCGGAAGAACGTCGTGCGATGGCCGTTGCAAGTGAGCAGGAAATGATTGCAAAAGTTCAAGAGATGAAAGCGAAAGTAGTAGAAGCAGAGGCAGAAGTTCCTATGGCTCTAGCAGAAGCGCTTCGTTCGGGTAACTTTGGTATCATGGATTATATGAACTATAAAAATGTTCAGGCAGACACATCTATGCGTGATTCTATTTCAAAAGTTTCAAATAACGAAAACCAGGATCCAAAGAATAAATAATCGAGGAAGGGAGTGAGCACTAGATGGAAGGACTTATCATAATGATTATTATATTTGTTGTCAGTTCCTTGTTAGGTAAAGGAAAAGAACAGCAAAAGAAAGAATCAAATCAGATGCCGCCATTTAGCAGTCAACCTGCTCCTCGAAAACAGGAAGTAGAACAAAGAACCGAGCAAAGACGTCCGAAATCTTTAGAGGACTTTGCAAATGAGGTATTTGGTCAGCTTAATGAAAAGGCAAAGCCAGTTGCACAAAAAGTGACTCAAGAGCTTCCTCAAATAGAAAAGCCTGTTATAGAGGCTAAGCGAGTTATAACTGATGCACGTATAGACAATCCAAATAGTGCGCGTTCATTAAAGGAACGTCCAATCGTTGCATTGGCAAAAAAAGAGGCTGAAGCATTCCAGGTAGTGCCGACTAGTCAGCGTGACTTAATGCAAGCGGTCATTATGACAGAAGTTTTGGGTCCACCGAAGTCAAGAAGAAGATAATTATAAGACTACCTATTACTGCGGAAATTACGTAGAAATAGGTAGTCTTTTTTGAGTTAAACAAGTAACGGGCGGAATATAATTACTATTGAATGTCATAAGAAGTGGGTATATAGATGATGAGAGGGGGAATATAAATGAAAAGTGTATGGTTTAACGTCATGATAATGAGTGTGTTATTTTTAGCAGCTTGCGGGAATACTAGTGATGAGAGCCTTACAGATGCAGACGAAACAAATGTTGTTTACGAAAATGATGAGATAATTTCGCATAATCTGGAAGGGGTAACAGTTTCATTAGACTATCAAATTCAAAAGGTAACTAATAGTGAAATGCTAGAACAATCTACCAATTTGCAATCTGGTGATTATCTTCTTGAAGTAAGCGGGGAGATCCACAACGACTTTGAGCAAATGGTTTATTATACACCTCATTTCGATATAGAAACTCCGGAAAATGTGAAAATTGAGCAGATTTCATCTACTGTTGGCGATGGACAGATTTTAGTGAATCCGCAAATGAAAACGAATTTTACCGTTGTTTATTTAATTCCTGAGGAACAATACAATAAAAATGAATCTTTAAATTTACAAGCTCCGGCAGTGTTTAAAGAGCCGGACAGTGAAAGCTCCGGTGATGCACTTGGAGACTCATCAAATTGGGAAATTCCAATTAAATAACTACACATGCCTTCTTTTTCCGTAGCATATAGTGACGTAAAAAGGAGGCTTTTTATTGAGAAAATTATTTCCTGTAAATAATAAATTACAAATCACCTCTTTTATGGATATCCGGTATGACGGGTACTATACGGTAGGAGATGTATCTCCAACTGAATATAACTGTCGTACGAAGGATTTTACTATGCATATTCGTGCCGGTGAGCTGGAAGTTATGCATCTGTTTGAGGAGGGTTTTTTAATTCATTGCAGCAAGCTTGAAAAATTAACGATTGAGCGAATAAAAAAATGAAAAAACCTTATAAAAAGCTTATCACCATTAAAATGAAGCAATCAACAGAGGCCAATACATTTATTACGCTCCTGAAAAAAAATAATATTCGCATTACCCAATTGCGTTTCCCCGGAAAGGAAATCACTTTCCAACTAGCACACAAGGATATGTCTTTAATTCGAAAGCTGAGAAAACAGGCAAAAGTTAGAATAGAGATTCGCTATAGTGAACCGGAAATTATTTTACAAAAGGATTTGAAGACGGGGATAGGTTTAATTTTGCTGCTCATTGTCCCATTATTATTATCACGGTTTATTTGGCAAGTGGATGTAGAAGCGCAAACGGTCGAAATTGAGGATGAAGTAATGGATTATTTACAGAAGGAAGTTGGAATAGAATTTCCTGTACGAAAAAATGCATTTATTTCCGATAATGAAATTCGTCAAACGATGATGAGGCAGTTCAGGGAGTTTTCTTGGGTACATATTATGAAAAACGGCAGTAAAGTGACAATTAGCCCACAGTTAGCACCAAAAATAGAACCGCCCCAAAACTCAAGTACGAATCAATATTTAGTTGCCGGAAACAATGGAGTCGTTACACATTTTCAAATCGAAAAAGGGATTCGCAAAGTAGAACCAAATACGACGGTTTATCGTGGGGATGTTCTCGTGTCAGGAATTATGGAATACGGAGAAAAATCAATTTTAATCGGAGCGGAAGGTAAAGTGTTTGTCGACTATTGGCTTGAAACTTCTTTTACCATTCCTAAAACAATTGAAATGGAAGTATTGGATGATTACGGTTGGAACTATCAAATAAATTGGAACCAAATTGGGGCTTCAATTGAGCAGAAATCATTTAAACCTTTAAAGTCCATTGTGACATATGAATCGTATAGAATGTTCCATAAAAAAACGGAGAAGATAAGTGAGAAGGATATTGAATCAGTAATTTTACCGTTATTGCATGAAAAGATGATTTATTCATTACCGCTTGAATCGGCAATTAAGGCAGAAAAACTTTTGCACGTGTCCGCTGATGATGATACAGTTAAAGGGAAAGTCTTGTATTTAGTAAATGAAAATATCGCAAAACCACATCTAATTCACCAAGGAGAATGAGTATGTCAGAAAAATATGTTGAGCTCCAAATCGACAATCCAAATGAAGCAGTCATGCTTTTGGGAATGTCTGATGCAAATATAACATTGATTGAAGAAACTTATAATGTCCAAATTATTACGCGTGGCGAGGTAATTCAGATTGCTGGAGATGATACAGCAAAGAAAAAACAAGCATATTCAGTATTAGAAGCATTGCTTAAAGTAATACGGAAAAATATTAATATCGATCAGCGTGATGTGACAACAGCGATTGAAATGGAAAGTAAAGGCACGATTGAATATTATGCAGAACTATATGATGAAGAAATAGCACGCAATACAAAAGGAAAGCCGATTCGTGCCAAAACAATTGGGCAGCGTGAATACATTCGGGCAATCCGCCATAAAGACTTAATTTTCGGTATTGGTCCAGCCGGTACAGGTAAAACTTATTTGGCTGTCGTTATGGCCACACAGGCTTTAAAGAATGGACATGTAAAACGCATTATTTTAACCCGACCTGCAGTTGAAGCGGGAGAATCATTAGGTTTTTTACCGGGTGACTTAAAGGAAAAGGTCGATCCTTATTTACGCCCTCTATATGATGCTCTACATGACATTTACGGGCAGGAACAGACTCAGCGTCTAATTGAACGCGGAACCATCGAAATTGCGCCATTAGCCTATATGCGCGGTCGTACATTAGATGATGCATTTGTAATTTTGGATGAAGCCCAAAATACAACACACCAGCAAATGAAAATGTTCTTAACACGTTTAGGTTTTGGATCTAAAATGGTAATTACCGGAGATAAAACGCAAATTGATTTACCGAAAAACACCGAATCAGGTCTCATAATCGCAGAACGGACATTAAAATACGTAAAAGACATCCATTTCCAAATTTTAGAGCAGGGTGACGTAGTGAGGCACCCATTAGTAGCAAGAGTAATCCAGGCATACTCAGACCAGGAATTATAATTTTACGCAAAGAGCAGTTGCACCGTGCAATTGCTCTTTTTGGTCTTATGATAATTTCAGACTAAAAGCTAAAAGTTGCAAAAATAAATGGTATCATTTGTAAGTAGGGAGACTTGGTTCATCATCTGAGATAAATAGAGGAATGAATTTCCGTTATTTCGCAAATAAATTAAAAATAGGTTCATCACCATAAGTTGGGGATGACAAAATTGAAAAATAATATTTTCTAATTAAGTCCGTTCTGCTACGCTACGGGGAAAACACGTTGAAGCAAGTATTTTGTAGGCTCATCCTTCGTTCCATGTCACTCTGCTTTGGCATTAAGTGAATTTCTGCAAAAATGAAGATATAATACAGAGCATTTCCGTA
>NZ_JBBOCS010000002.1:0-1724487 GCF_038002585.1 Solibacillus sp. FSL K6-4121 | reverse complement strand
GAAAAGCTAAGTACTTAGAAAAGTACTTAGCTTTTTTGTATATAAGGAGATGACAATTTGACAGAGCTTTTAAAAATGTTTGATAAAGACTATAAAGAAATAGGTGTTGAACATCGTGAAATAATTCATGAAAGAGGATATTGGCATGAAGTATTCCATTGTTGGGTTATTGAAAAAATTAATGCAGAGTGGCATATTTACTTTCAACTGAGAAGTAAATATAAAAAGGATTACCCATGCCAATACGATATTACTGCTGCTGGTCATTTACTTTCTACAGAAACTGTAGAAGATGGAGTGCGAGAGCTTGAAGAGGAAATAGGTATTACTGCTAAGTTTTCACAATTAAAATCATTCGGAGTAATTCCATATAGTATCGAAAATGAATTAATAAAAGATAATGAATTTGCCAATATTTTTGTTTTTGAGTTGGTAGGAGGATTTGAGCAGTTTTCCATTCAACGTGAAGAAGTTGATGGAATGTATCGTGCTAAATGGGAACATTTTATGCAATTGGCTCAAGAAGCAGTGAAGGAAGTTGAAGTGACAGGATATCGCTATGAAAATGATGTTAAATGTTTTGAAGTGAAAAATATTAGTTTAAAACAAATGTCTACATTACCGAGAATGTACTTGAGTGAGTTAATTTCTAGAATGAAAAATTTTATGGAAGCACCCTAAATGATTAGGAATGCTTCCTTTTTTTTATAGTGCAATATCGATTGATTTTGAAAAATCATCCTTTCACCAATTATATTTGAAAATAAAAATTCAATTTATAACAAATTTCAATTGACCTTTACGTTACGTCATCCTTTATAGTACTAAATAAGAGGTGATGGCATGCTAGTAAATGAGTTGGCAAAGTTATCTGGTGTAAGTGCACGAACATTAAGGTACTATGATGAAATTGACTTGGTAAAGCCTTCAGCGGTCGAGCAAAATGGTTATAGAAAATATAATCAATCTGATATTGATCGACTTCAACAAATTCTATTTTATCGGGAGCTAGATTTTAAGCTAGAGGAGATTAAAAATTTATTAAACGATCCAAATTTTGAAGTAAAAGAAGTGTTAAAAAAACAATACGGGCTTATACAAAAAAAAAGAAATTATCTCGATAATTTACTTGAGACAATAAATCAAACAATCAATATGTTGGAAGGGGATATTAAAATGACAAATGAAGAGAAGTTTAAAGTGTTCAAAAATAAATTAGTGGAAGAAAACGAACAAAACTATGGGCAGGAAATTCGTGAAAAATATGGTGAGGAACAAGTTGAAGCAAGCTACGGCAAACTGAAAAATATGTCAGAAGAACAATACGAAGCTATGCAGCAGTTAGAGAAGCAGTTGTTTGAACGTTTAAAAGAAGCGATGGAACAAGGAGATACTACTTCAGCAATTGCTATGGAGGTTGCAGAGCTTCATAAACGTTGGTTAAGCTTTTCTTGGGCAAAATATACGAAAGAAGCGCATCTAGGATTAGCACAAATGTATATATACGATGAGCGCTTTATTTCGTATTATGATCAACAGGTTGGTAAAGGTGCTACTCTATTTTTGCATGATGCAATTAGTGCATATACAGCGATTAAATAAGTAGAGATGTTTTAGAAATCCTCATTTAGGTAATATTTAATTACCAGATAAAAGGGGGATTTAATATGAATAGCGATCAATTACAACAATTACGTCACACATTAGAGGATGAGCTTGCGACATTAGAGCAGTTTATCAATGAAGAACTGCCTGTTGAGGAAACAGAGTTATCCGCGATTGATAATCATCCAGCTGATGCAGCTACGGATTTGACAACAGTTATAACGGAACTTACGTTAAATGAATTGAAGGAAGAAGAAATCGAGAGAATTAAAACCGCATTAACTGCAATGGATGAGGGTACATATGGAAAATGTGCTGTATGTGGTGAAAACATTCCGTTTGGACGTTTAGAAGCGATTCCTACAGCTTTAACATGTGTTGATCATGCAGAAAAAGAAAATGTGGAATAATAAAAGAGGCATGTTGATGACAACATGCCTCTTTACTTTTAAAGAAAATATGAAAGCAATAAACCAATCGCCAAAAGGAAACCAAAAATAGTGTTCGTTTGTGCAGTAAACTTCATAGCAGGCATTACTTCTAAAGGCTTTTCTTTAGCACGGAATAGTTTAATGGAATCGATTGGCTTTTTCGCACTTAATAATACAAGTAAAGCCCATGGTGTTAAATGCCCAAGAAAAACGAGACCTACTATCCAAATATAAGATACAACAAAAAATGCAGCAAGTATCGTTACGGCGTTATGACGGCCGACCAATATAGCCATCGTTTTGCGACCGCCTTCAGTATCTCCTACTATGTCACGGATGTTATTGGAAAGCATAATTGCTCCCACTAAAATCATACTAGGAACTGAGATTAATACTGCATCGAGTGTTACTTCCCCTGTTTGAATATAGAAGGCGATTAAAATAATACCCATCCCCATAACAGCTCCGGAAACTAACTCCCCAAAAGGTGAATAGGCAATCGGATATGGACCACCTGTATACAAGTAGCCAATAAGCATGCAAACAAGACCAACAGCTACTAACCACCACGAAGTCATCGCACATATGTATATGCCTAGAAGCATCGCCACTCCATAAAAGCTTAGCGCAATCATCATAATTGTCTTCGGTGCTACACCGTGCCGGACAATTGTACCCCCAATGCCGACTGAATTTTCGTTATCCAGTCCAAGCTTATAATCATAATATTCATTGAACATATTTGTAGCTGCCTGAATGAGCATACTAGCTATAAGCATTGCAAAAAACAATCCAAAATGAATTGTTTCATGGTCTATTGCAAGTGCCATTGAAGTACCTAGTAATACTGGTACAAATGAAGCTGTTAATGTATGGGGACGCGTTAAATGCCACCAAACTTTAAACCCTTTGTCCGCTTCAACGACTTTTGTCATAAAAAAACGCTCCTTACCAAATACAATTATCTAAACTATTGTAAAGCAATTACAACAAAAAGAACAGAGTGAAGCATGAATACATGTAACGATTGCTTGAAAAATGGTATGATAGGAGAGGTATTATTTAGAGAACGAACGCAAATAAATTGAGCAAATTATAAAAATTTTAGCACGTATTAAAAAACGTGGTAATTGCATCATACTTAGTGAATTTGCAACATGACGGAGGGAATTTTCATGCAACACAAGTGGTACAACGCCACTGAAATCGAAGTAGGCTTAAATTCAAAACAAATTTTTTATATAGAAACAATCGAAGTAAGTCGTTTATCCGCTTTAGCGTTTTTTGCAGCGGGTGAAAAGAAATATAAAGGAAAACGCAATTACTGGCAAAATCGTGAAAAAACTTTCACTTTGGTCGGTTTAGGTCATGCATACACAATAGAAAATAATGCATCTGACTCCCGTTTTGATTTAGTTGAGCAACATTGGAAAAAGCTAACTAGTCAAATTGTGCAAGAAGATCAGCACCTACAGCCTATTCTTTTTGGTGGTTTCACATTTGACCCACAAAATGAAGTATCAGCAGAATGGACAAACTTCCCGCAAAGCTATTTTACAGTAGCAACCCATCAGTTAGTCATTCGAAATGATAAAGCGTATGTAACAATTAACTATATTACAGATGAAGCAAATAGCGCCAAGACTTTTGAGACATTGCGTAAAGAGCGTGATGAGCTAATTCATGCGGCACAAGTAAAGGAAGTTAAAACATATGCAAAGCCGACGATGACCAGCTATATGGAGCCATTTAAGGAAGACTATTTAAATTCCATTCACAAAGTGACAAGTTTAATAAAAGATAACGAAGCGCAGAAGGTAGTAATTGCGCGTTCTTTAGCATTGCAATTTAAGGAAGCGATTACATCGCCGCAAATTTTATCGCATGTTGTTCATGAGCAACCGGAAAGTTATCTATTTGGCTTAGAGCACGGTGATTTATTATTTTATGGTGCATCTCCAGAACGTTTAGTAAAAGTAGAAAATGGACGAGCTTATTCTTCTTGTGTTGCGGGTTCAATAAAGCGTGGATTAACTGCAGAAGCTGATGAAGCATTGGGACAAAGCCTACTAAATGATATGAAAAACCTTGGTGAACATCATTATGTCGTTGAAATGATTACTGACATATTTGAAAAAAATTGTACTGATGTTAAAGTGCCTCATGGACCGAAGCTTTTGAAAATCAGAGATATTCAGCATTTATATACTCCTGTTGAAGGGAATTTAAATAAAGACGCAACGATTTTACAGCTAGTGAAACATTTACATCCAACTCCAGCATTAGGGGGTGTGCCTCGCGAACAGGCAATGAAAATGATCCGCGCGTACGAGCCGATGAATCGAGGGCTTTATGCAGCACCTATTGGTTGGATTGATGCAGATGGAAATGGGGAATTCGCTGTAGCAATTCGTTCTGCTGCTTTAGTACAGGATAAGGCATACTTATATGCAGGCGGTGGGATTGTAGCAGATTCAGAAGCGCAATCGGAATATGAAGAGACGCTCGTGAAATTCCGTCCGATGCTACGGGCGCTTGGAGGTAAATTACATGAATGAGCGTGAAATATTATCAAATTATGTATATCAAATTGTATCGGCTTTAGTAGCATCTGGTGTAGAGAAAGTCGTTATTAGTCCTGGCTCTCGCTCTACTCCGCTTGCATATGCATTTGCTTCAACAAAGGAGTTGGAGATGCATCGACAAGTGGATGAGCGCGCAGCTGCTTTTTATGCACTTGGTTTAGCTAAAGCTACGGCAAAACCTGTTGTATTACTATGTACATCAGGTACGGCAGCTGCAAACTACTACCCAGCAATTGTCGAAGCGAAATATGCAAGGGTGCCTTTAATCATTTTAACAGCTGATCGTCCACATGAATTAAGAGAAGTGGGTGCACCACAAACGATCAATCAAGTACGACTATACGGCGAAAACGTAAAGTGGTCAGCTGAATTCCCGATTCCAGACAATGCGCCGCAAACGTTGCCATTTATTGAGCGTCATACTGTCCGCGCGGTAAATATTGCAACAACTGCACCATTTGGACCGGTACATTTGAATATTCCATTCCGTGAACCATTAATGATCGATTTTAAAGATATGCTGCCGAAGTCCAGTTATATAAAAAGCTATACAAATGAGCTGATACCTTCAAAGCAAGCGATCGCTGAGTTGACACATATTTTGGAACGAACAACAAATGGAATGATAATTATAGGTGAATTGCCATTAGGAACAGATACCAATCATGTATGGAACTTTATTCGTGAGGTAAAGTGGCCGGTAATGATTGAAAGCTTATCGAATCTACGCACAGAAGTACCTGAGGATTGCCAAGTGTATGCAATTTCTACATATGATGCCTTGATGAAAAATGAGCGTTTCAAACAAAATGTCCGTCCGCAAACGGTTATTCGTTTCGGAGCACAGCCAGTATCGAAATTCTTAATGCAATTTATCGTCCAAGCAAATCCGCAAAGCTACATTATTATCGATGAGGACCCAATGTATAGAGACTCTACACATATGTCCACGCACTTTATCCATGCGCTTCCAGGGGAGTGGCTAAGTGAAATTGAGCTACAACATTCTGTAGCTGAAATCGAATATGTTCAGTTTTGGAAAATGGCCGATTTACTCGCATCGGATGTTATAGAAAAATATAGTGATTATGCTGACGATGAAGGGGCAATGGTTCAATCACTGTTTGCAAATATTGAAGAAGAAGCTGACATATTCGTAAGCAGCAGTATGCCGATTCGTGATATAGATACTTTTTTACTTTCAACTAATCGATCAGTTCAAATATTCGCAAACAGAGGGGCCAATGGAATTGATGGGGTGACATCTACTGCACTTGGCTTTAGCAATGGTCGTAAAATGCGTAAAACATATTTACTGATTGGAGATTTAGCGTTCCTACATGATACAAATGCATTCATTGCAAGCCGTTATCAGAACTGTGATCTCACAGTCATCGTAATGAACAATGATGGCGGTGGAATATTCTCATATTTACCCCAGTCAAAAGTAGAAGCACACTATGAGGATTTATTCGGTACACCGACTGAGTTAACATTCGAGCAGGTTGCTAGCATGTACGATATGGAATACGAAAAAGCAAAAACAAAAGCTGAACTTATCAATACATTGGCAACAAATAAACAAGCCTCTTTAAAACTAATTGAGGTGTTTACTGATCGCGAAGAAAATGTAAAGCAGCATCGTCTATTGTGGACACGTATTAACGAGGTGATTGAACAGTGGCTCGATTCGCTGTAAAAGATTTAGATGTGTATGTGGAACAATGGAATGAGGATGCTAAACAAACAATCGTTCTATTGCATGGTTTTACCGGGAGTACTAAAACATGGCATAGAGTGATAGCAAAGTTGCCAACAAACATTCGCTGTATTGCGGTAGATTTAATTGGTCATGGACAAACAGCTGCGCCATTAACAGAAAAGCAATATTCCATGACATTTCAGATCGAGCTACTGAACGAAATATTTCGTACCTTGAATCTTAAAAATTTCGTGTTATTAGGTTATTCGATGGGAGGACGTGTGGCTTTAAGTTATGCAGTCCGGTTTCCTTCCCAATTGACTCATCTAATATTGGAAAGTGCTTCTCCTGGTTTAGTGGAAGAACAGCAGCGAAAAGCGCGAAAAATGGCTGACGAACAACTTGCAGAGAAAATTGTAGCAAATGGGGTAGAATCTTTCGTAAATAAATGGGAAGACATTCCTCTTTTTGCCTCGCAAAAGCTTTTGCCTGCGGAGGTGCAGCAGGAGATAAGAAAAGAGCGAGTACAACAGCGTGAAATCGGGCTTGCAAATAGTTTGCGTGGTATGGGAACAGGAGTAATGCCAGAACTTTGGGGAAAGCCTCTCACTACATTACCGATGCCTGTTACTCTAATAACAGGCGCTTTAGATGAAAAATTTGTACAATTAAACGATGAAATGCAAAAACAAATCGTAAAAGCTAATCACATCATAATTCCAGCAGTTGGACACGCAATTCATGTGGAAAATCCAACAAAGTTTGCTACAATAGTAAAGGAAACGATTTCATAATCAATTTAGGAGGCAATATATATGACAAAGCAACGTCTATGGACATCTTTACATACTTATGAAGATATTAAGTATGAATTCTATAACGGTATCGCAAAAATTACGATTAACCGTCCGGAAGTTCGTAATGCATTCCGTCCAAAAACAACAGCGGAACTAATTGACGCATTTACACGTGCACGCGATAACGAAAAAGTTGGCGTAATTATCCTAACAGGTGAAGGCGAGCATGCATTCTGCTCAGGCGGTGACCAAAAAGTACGCGGCCACGGTGGTTATGTAGGTGATGATAATATTCCTCGCTTAAATGTTTTGGATTTACAAACGTTAATTCGTAAAATTCCTAAACCAGTCGTAGCAATGGTTGCTGGTTATGCAATTGGTGGCGGTCACGTATTACACGTAGTATGTGATTTAACAATTGCTGCTGAAAATGCACGCTTCGGTCAAACAGGTCCTAAAGTAGGCTCATTCGATGCTGGTTACGGTTCAGGTTACTTAGCGCGTATCGTAGGACATAAAAAAGCTCGTGAAATTTGGTACTTATGCCGTCAATACGATGCACAAGAAGCACTTGATATGGGCTTAGTTAACACGGTTGTGCCATATGAGCAGTTAGAAGATGAAACGGTTAAATGGTGTGAAGAGATGCTTGAAATGTCTCCAACAGCATTACGCTTCTTAAAAGCTGCTATGAATGCAGATACAGACGGTTTAGCTGGTATCCAGCAACTTGCTGGTGATGCTACACTTCTTTACTACACTACAGATGAAGCTAAAGAAGGTCGCGATGCATTTAAAGAGAAACGTAAACCAGACTTCGGTCAATTCCCTCGTTTCCCTTGATTTGTTCATATAATAATTCAAAAGGGATGTCCGAAAATGGACATCCCTTTTCTTTACGATAGGAGGAAAAATGGATGCAGCCAAACTGGATCAAACAACGTGCCTATTTAACACCAAATCGCGTTGCACTTAGCTATGGTGATCAAGAATGGACCTTTAATGAGCTCTATCTACAGTCTGTTCGGTTAGCTTATAAATTGAATACACTTCATTTAACGAATGGGAAACGGGTTGCCATTTTAGCTCCATCTACACCAGCTTTAGTTGAACTGCTATATGCTTGTATGCAGGCACAGTGTGAAGTGGTTTTACTGAACGGCAGGTTAGCGAAGCAAGAACTTGCATATCAAATTGAGGATGCAGAAGTTGATGCGATTCTAGTTGCCAATGAAGACATTGCTAAGCTTCCTGATGATGACCGTATCATTATGTTTTCTAAGCTTTATCAAACGTCTGAATCAGAATTTAACATTTCAACACATTGGGATGAAGATTTCGCCCTCACAATCATGTATACATCTGGTACAACAGGCTTTCCGAAAGGAGTCTGTCAAACGGTTTCAAATCATAGTTCAAGCGCAATTAGTTCTGCACTAAATATAGGTATTTCAGAGAAGGATACATGGCTTTGTACTGTTCCGATTTTTCATATAAGTGGTTTTTCAATTTTAGTCCGGTCATTACTATACGGGATGAAAATACGTTTATATGAAAAATTCGATGCTAAAAAATGTGCACAGGAAATTATTAAAGGTACAGTGACGAAAATGTCAGTCGTAGCAGTTATGTTGGAAAATATATTGTCTGAAATGGAACGCATTGATCAAAAAGCTCATCCCGTATTTTCTACGATGTTAGCAGGTGGTGGTCCGGTGCCAATCGGTTATTTACAACGAGCAGAAAAATTAAATTTGCGTGTAGCACAAACATACGGAATGACTGAAACCGCATCCCAAACCGCTACTTTAGCAAATGAAGATGCAATGACACATATCGGTTCTGCAGGAAAACCATTGTTCTTTAATGACATAAAGATTGACGCTAAAGATGGAGAGTCTATTGGAGAAATATTAATACGCGGACCACATGTCACGCCAAAATATATTGGTCAGTTCAAACATAAACCAACAACAATTGATGGCTGGCTACATACAGGGGATGTTGGCTATTTGGATGAAGAAGGCTATTTGTATGTAGTGGACCGTCGAAGTGATTTGATTATCTCAGGTGGCGAAAATATATATCCTGCCGAAATCGAAAATGTTTTACTCGCACATCCTAACGTAAAGGAAGCAGGGGTTTGCGGGATGGATCATGACATATGGGGACAGGTGCCTGTAGCATTTATCGTATTGAAAGAAAAAATATCTGAACAGAATATAATAGATTTTTGTGAGATGAATTTAGCGAATTATAAAGTACCTAAACAAGTTCATTTTGTTGCTAACTTACCTCGAAGCGGATCCAACAAGCTATTAAGAAGAAATTTGCTTCAATTACTGGATGATATATGAGGGCACTAAAAAAATGGTCCCAGCATTTTAACCAATTGCTGGGACCATTTATATTATTTTGATAATGCTTGTTTTAATACTTCAATATTCTTTCGCATTAATGAGAAGTAATCTTCGTTATTTTGAACATCTTCTTTTGTAAGCACGCTCAAATTATGCAAAGTTAACGTTTTTGCGTTCACTTCTTTTTGAATCACTTCAGTTAAGTTTGAGGAAACATTTTGCTCAAAGAAAATATATTCAATGCCTTCTTTATTAGCTAAGTCCACAATTGTCGTCAATTCTTTTTGTGATGGTTCACTTTGCGAATTTAAACCTGCAACGGGTACTTGATTAAATCCATAATGTCCGGCAATATAGCCAAACGCTGCATGTGAGACGAAGAACGTTTTTTTAGTAGTAGCACTAGCCATTTCTTCAAATTCAGAATGCAGTGTATCTAAATCTGTTACTAATTGTTCGTAGTTTTCATTGAAAGTTGCTTCATGTTCAGGTAAAGCCTTAGTTAACTCTTCTTTAATCGTTAAGGCTAACTGTTGCGAAATAATAGGGGATAGCCAAACATGTGCATCATGATCGGTATGAGCATGATCTTTATCACCTTCATCTTCTTCATCATGGTCATGATTATGACCGTGATCATCGTGTTCTGTAGTAGCTTCTGCATGTGTATGACCAGTCGAAATATGCAATTGCTCTTCTGTTACACCATCAGCAGTTGCAACTAATTTTACATCTTCGTTTTCCAATGTCTTTTTGGCTTTTTCAACAAAGCCTTCTAGCCCAAGTCCGATAAAGAAAAATAAATCCGAATCTGCTAAAGCCATCATATCCTTTTGCGTTGGTTCAAATGAGTGCTCGTTTGCACCTGCAGGATAAATAGAAGCCACCTCTACAAATTCGCCGCCAATACGTTCTGTGAAGTATTGCAATGGATAAACTGTCGTATAGATGGATAGAGTATCATTATTCGATTGAGTATTGTCTGTTTCGGCAGGTGATTCATTATCTTTGCTGCAAGCAGTTAATAACAGAATAAATGTAAGCATTGAAATAATAGAAAGCCATTTTTTCATTATAGTAAATCTCCTTAAATAGTAACAATTACGATTTGTGTTTTTGAACATTTTCAATCATACAATATTAAAAGAAAAAAAACAATATAAAAAGCCTTCGAATATTATTTTCTTTTCGAAGGCCATTTTTCAGGTACCGGATCAAAACCTCCCGGATGAAGTGGCTGACATTTTAAAATACGTATTATGGTCATGATTAGTCCTTTAAAAGCGCCATGTTTCTGAACTGCTTCAATACCATAGCTCGAACAAGTCGGATGGAATCGGCACGATGGGGGCTTCATAGGAGAAATATATTTTTGATAAACTCGTATTAGCCCAATAAATATCCTTTTCATAACTATTTTTGCTCTCCATTTTTAAAGGTATTGGTTGGTTTTGCATCAATCGTTTGCTTTAATGATACTTTGTTTTTTCGAGCAAGTAAAATTATGGAGAACGCAAAAATCCCCATAATGGTAATGATGATAATTAATACGATTGGTAAGCTCATTTTTTCACCTCAACTAATTTAACCGGCACAGTAAATTTACACCCTAACCGGTTCATTCCTTACTATTGTACATGAAAAAGCGCGGCTAAATTTGAATAATCGTCGAATTTATAAGGTTTTAACAAGTGGAGGAACGGTTATAATATAATTAGTAGTGGAAAATCCTTATCTTTTCACTGTAATTCAGGATTAAAATTTCTTTTTGAAGTTTTAAATATAAAATTATGAGGTGAAGGTTTATGGCGAAGAAACAATTAAACACACATTTAAACGATTTAGTAGCAACATGGTCGGTAATGTACACAAAGTTACATAACTACCACTGGTATGTAAATGGACCGTCTTTCTTTACATTACACACAAAATTTGAAGAGTTATACAATGAAGTAACACTTAATCTAGATGAAATTGCCGAACGTATTTTAACAAAGGGCGGCAAGCCTGTGGCAACATTAAAAGAGCATTTAGATATCTCTTTAATTAAAGAAGCGTCTGGTAAAGAAGAAACGCAGGAAATGGTATCTATTTTAATTGAGGACTTTAACACGATTATGGATGCATTGGAAAAAGCGATGGAAGCAGCATCTGAAGAAGGCGATGACCGTACAGAAGATATGCTGAATGCGCAATACCAAAGCTTAGAGAAACATACTTGGATGTTAAATGCATATTTAGGTAACTAGTTTTGAAGAAGCGACTCCAATATTGGGGTCGTTTTTATGTATAAATCATTTTCCTATAGCTCACCTTAAGTATGAGGTGAGTAAATTGGAAAAAAATAATGTATATGTATCTGTCGCTAATTTAACATGTAATTTGCATCCGGGATCATCCTATGAATTTGTATTGAAAATGGATCCGCATAAAGCACGTGTATTTGCAAAGCTCTTCGATCAAATGCAGTCACTCGAAGCATCGAATGCCTTTCGAGCGCATATGCCCTTCATCCCTTATCATTTAGATAGATTGAATCATGAAATAGACCATCGTTTGAAAAAGGTCTATGCACTTATACATGAATTTGGAGATGAAGATGCGAAAAAATTTGTAGAGCAATTGCCATATTTTAATCATTAACTACCCGCTTTTATTGAATGAGAGACATCTGTTCGCTAAACTAGTAATAGGAGTTGAGCGAAAATGTTTAGATTTATTGATGAGAATGGATTACCGGTAGATTTAAGATTTGATGAAGGACCTTTTGAAATAGAGCCTAAGCATGTCCTGGCTCTTGTACAATACGAGGGGAAATGGTTGTGCACAATACATCATCGACGTGGCGTAGAGTTTCCTGGAGGAAAGCAGGAGCCCGGTGAAACATTAGTGCAGGCAGCTATCCGAGAAGTATATGAGGAAGCCAATGTAATAATAGATGATGTTAAATGGTTCGCCTACTATATTGTTCATGATACTATTCCATTTTGTAAGGCAGTTTTTACAGCAAAAGTAAAAGATATCGAACCCTTTGTAGGAGACTTTGAAACAGAAGGCATTTTATGGTTAACGGAAGAGGAACTTTGGCAACAGCCAAATTTAAGCTTTTATATGCGAGATGCAGGTATGAAAAAGATGCTGCAGGAAGTGAATAATTATGAACGCAAATGGTGAAATTTTATCAATGCATCAATATCCCTCTCCGAATCCGCATGTCCGTTTAGATGAAGTGACATATTGGTCTCAAGGACTGCGTGTAAAGGGGTTGCTGGCGCGTCCTAAAGTACAGGGGCAGTATGAAGCCCTTTTATATTTACGTGGTGGACTACAATCAATCGGTATGGTTAGACCTGCCCGTATCGCCCAGTTTGCAATGCATGGATTTATCGTGTTTGCACCCTATTATCGTGGAAATCGTGGGGGAGAAGGAAAAGACGAATTTGGGGGGCAAGACCGGTATGATGCAGTTTTTGGTGTAGAAGTACTGAAACAATTTACCCCTGTTAAAAAAGTGAATTTGTTTGGTTTTTCTCGAGGAGGCTTAATGGCGTTGTGGACAGCAATATTACGTGATGATGTAAAATCTGTCGTAACATGGGCTGGCGTCTCAGATGCAACAGCGACCTATTGGGATCGAATCGACATGCGTCGTGGATTAAAAAGAATAGTGGGAGGAACTCCTAATAAAGTACCAGAAAACTATGAAAGCCGTACGCCTTTATACAATATTGAAAACGTTCAATCACCAGTATTAATTATACATGGGGCAGAAGATCAACATGTTAATATTGAACATGCCTATCAATTGGAGCGTTATTTGAAAGATAAAGGTAAACAAGTTGAGACATGGTATTCATCTAGGCTGAAACATCATTACCCGCCAAATCTGAATAGAGAAACAGTAAAAAAAATTAATGACTGGATGAAACAACAGTAAATCCAAAAAAGGGATGTAGCGTGGAAATACGCTACATCCCTTTTACTATGATATATTTTTAAGTTTGACGTCGTAGTATTAGTGCAGACTATATCGTCAAACAATATGTCGAGCTAAACATTAGTAATTTATACTAATGGACCGCCTTTTTTCACGATAGCTTCATCAACATCAGCGAATTTTGTGAAGTTGTTTTTAAATAGCTCTGCAAGTTCAGTAGCCTTTTTATCGTATGCAGCAGTATCAGCCCATGCAGCACGTGGATTTAATACGCTAGAAGGTACTCCTTCAATAGCTACAGGAATATTTAAACCAAATACTCCATCTTGTGTCGTTTCAACATTGTCTAATTCACCGTTAATGGCAGCGCGTACCATTGTACGAGTATAAGCAAGTTTCATACGACTACCTACACCGTATTCTCCTCCTGTCCAACCCGTGTTCACTAAGAACACTTGTGAACCATGCTCGTCAATTTTCTTACCTAATTGATCTGCATAGACTGTTGCAGGAAGTGGAAGGAATGGTGAACCGAAGCATGTAGAGAACACTGGCTCTGGCTCAGTAACACCACGCTCTGTACCTGCTAATTTTGAAGTGAAGCCACTTAAGAAGTGGTACATCGCTTGCTCCTTCGTTAATTTTGAAATAGGAGGTAGTACGCCAAACGCGTCCGCTGTTAAGAAGACAATTGTGTTTGGGTGACCTGCTACTGATGGTAATACGATGTTATCAATATAATCGATTGGGTATGCAACACGAGTATTTTCTGTTAAAGATCCATCGTCGTAGTCACAAATGCGTGATTCTGAATCAAC
The DNA here is from genome assembly GCF_038002585.1 of Solibacillus sp. FSL K6-4121. Taxonomy (NCBI): domain Bacteria; kingdom Bacillati; phylum Bacillota; class Bacilli; order Caryophanales; family Caryophanaceae; genus Solibacillus; species Solibacillus sp. FSL K6-4121. The sequence continues at coordinate 1,710,252 of NZ_JBBOCS010000002.1, read as the reverse complement.
CGCTACATTTTCCAATACAGAACCGAAGCGGATTGCATTGTAAATTTCCGGCTCATTTTCAGCAGAGAGGTTAATTGTTTTTGCATAGCATCCACCCTCAATGTTGAAAACACCATTATCAGACCAACCGTGTTCATCATCCCCGATTAATTTGCGGTCGCAATCCGCTGATAAAGTTGTTTTACCAGTACCTGATAAACCGAAGAACAGGGCAACGTCGCCTTTTTCGCCAACGTTAGCTGAGCAGTGCATTGGGAAAATACCTTGTTCAGGCAATAAATAGTTCATAATCCCGAAAATTGATTTTTTCATTTCGCCAGCATATTCAGTACCACCGATTAAGATGATTTTCTTTTCAATTGATGTTATAATAAATGTTTCCGAACCAGTTCCATCTACTTCAGGATCTGCTTTAAAGTTTGGAGCAGAAACAATTGTAAAGTCAGCAACATGTGCAGCTAATTCTTCTGCTGTAGGACGGATGAATAATTGATGACAGAATAGGTTATGCCAAGCATATTCGTTAATTACTTTAATCGATAATTGAGAGTCTTTGTCAGCACCCGCAAAACCGTTGAATACAAATAATTCATCGCGTTCTTTTAGGTAGTTTACAACTTTGACATAAAGCTTATCAAATACTTCTGAAGAGATAGGACGGTTAACTTTACCCCAATCAATTTTATCTTTAGAGTTTTCCTCTTCAACGATATATTTATCTTTAGGTGATCGACCAGTATATTTACCTGTTTCAGCACGTAATGCGCCATCAACAGTTAACATTGCTTCTCCACGTGATGTAGCTTTTTCAACTAATTGTGGAACAGATAATTGAGTTTTGATGTTTTCCCCGTTTAAAAGTTCTTTCAGCTCGTTAGCAATTTCTACCGAATTCATCTATTAAATACCATCCTTTTTTATAGTATTCCCTTATAGTAGGGGAGTTGTTATTAATTCAAAAATAGTATAACACATTGAAGGATATAATCTATACTAATTATGAATTATTTTTTTGTGGAATTTTTAACTGTTTAAAATCAGACAAAATTTATTGACAGCACTTATTTTTTTATGTAGGATGTGTAATTGAACGGATACTCTTATCCCGAGCTGGTGGAGGGGCAGGCCCTATGAAACCCGGCAACCTGCGTATATTTTATACGTGTTGGTGCCAACCTGATGCAAGGGCAAAATTTCCCTTGAACGATAAGAGTGAAAGGTAACGAAACGTAATATCCTTTCCTCACGTGTGATGAACACGGTTATGAGTGAAAGGATTTTTTTATTTGAATTTACAATTTCGTATTGAGCGAAAATTATATAGTTACAGCCTTTCAGACCCTCGTGTTAAAGCAAATAAAGCTTGACGTTAATAATGCTACTATGCCACGGTGTAAGACGCAATATAACGGACATGGGTAATGAGTACCGTATCAATAAAAACAATTGCCAAAGTGAATTAGGAGGAAATGACATGAAAAATCGTCGACTGTTTACATCAGAAAGTGTAACGGAAGGACATCCAGATAAAATTTGCGATCAAATTTCGGATGCCATTTTAGACGCAATTTTAGCAGCAGATCCAAATGCACGTGTAGCTTGTGAAACTACGGTAACAACAGGCTTAGTATTAGTATCTGGTGAAATTACAACTTCTACTTATGTAGATATGAAAGGTATTATCCGTGATACGGTAGCAGAGATTGGCTATACGCGCGGAAAATATGGTTTTGACGCAGAGAACTTAGCGGTACTTGTTGCAGTTGGTGAACAATCACCGGATATTGCACAAGGTGTAGATCAGGCTTTAGAAGCGCGTGAAGGTTCTATGACAGAAGATCAATTAGAAGCAATCGGTGCTGGAGACCAAGGTTTAATGTTCGGCTACGCATGTAATGAAACACCGGAACTTATGCCGATGCCTATTTCTTTAGCTCATAAATTAGCTCGTCGTTTAACAGAAGTGCGTAAATCAGGGGAATTAGAATATTTACGTCCGGATGGTAAAACACAAGTAACAATCGAATACGATGAAAACAATGAGCCTGTTCGTGTGGATACAATCGTTATTTCAACACAGCATGATGAAGAAGCGACATTGGAGCAAATTCAAACGGATATTAAAGAACATGTTATTAAACCAGTAGTTCCTTCTGAGTTATTAGATGAAGCAACTAAATATTTCATTAATCCAACAGGTCGATTCGTAATTGGTGGTCCAAAAGGAGATGCTGGTCTAACAGGTCGTAAAATTATCGTAGATACGTACGGTGGTTACGCACGTCACGGTGGTGGTGCATTCTCTGGTAAGGATGCAACGAAAGTGGACCGTTCAGCAGCATATGCAGCTCGTTATGTCGCAAAAAACATCGTTGCTGCAGGCTTAGCGGATCGTGCTGAAGTTCAATTGGCTTATGCAATCGGTGTTGCACAACCAGTATCAATTGCGGTAGATACATTCGGAACTGGTAAAGTAGAATCTTCCAAAATCGTAGAATGGGTTCGAGAGCTATTTGATTTACGCCCAGCAGGAATTATTAAAATGTTGGATTTACGCCGTCCAATCTATAAACAAACAGCAGCATATGGACACTTCGGTCGTACTGACATCAATGTACCATGGGAAAATACAGATAAAGCGGCAGAACTTAAAGAAAAAGCCGGAATTTAAAGAAAGAAGGAGCGTTCATTTAAATGGACGGCTCCTTTTCTATTATAATGAAAAATAATACTTCCTTCCTTTATATTGTAAGTAATTGGATTGATAGCGGAATGTTACTTCTGCAATGATTTATAATATTGTCCCTTCGCTACGTATTCATTAATTATGCGATCCATATCTGCCCGGTCCTCTGCATTTACTTCACGTACAACTTTTGCTGGGCGCCCCATAGCAAGTGAATTGGGAGGAATTACTTTTCCAGGTGGTACGAGACTACCTGCACCAATAAATGCTCCTTCGCCTATTTCTGCACCATCCAAAATGATGGAACCCATGCCGATTAAAGCGCGTTTTCTTATTGTACAGCTATGTAATGTTACTTGATGACCTACTGTAACTTCATCTTCAATAATGAGTGGAGCTGCAGGGCTTTGGTGAAGACAACTTAAATCCTGAATACTAACACGATCTCCAATGATTGTTTTATTCACATCGCCGCGTATGACTGTATTAAACCAAATGGAAGTATTTTCCCCTATTGTCACATCGCCTGTTATTGTTGCATAATCAGCAATGTAGGCAGTTGGGTGAATAGTTGGTGATTTATCTTTATAAGGGTATATCATGTTCAATTCCTCATTTCTTTTATAGAATGTATAAGAGCTAATGTAATCGTATCAAATCACTATTAATTTTCAATTAACATCTCTTAACTTTATATAATAAATTATAGCAGACTGTTTTAAGTAAGGAGGATTGACCATGTGGAAATGGGAAACAGAGCAGCAGCCAAAAGCCGTAGTCGTTATTCTTCATAGTGCATATGAACAGCATCGGTGGTACGCATGGTTAATCGAAAAATTCAGAAGTGCTCGCTTTCATGTAGTAATGGGGGATTTACCTGGGCATGGTGAGCAAGGAAAATATGCAAGATATCATGATGAGAATTTTGAAGAATACTATAATTATACAAAAGTGTTATTAAAAGTTGCCCTAGAATATAATTTGCCTCTATTTATTGTAGGCAATGGATTAGGTGCATCTATAGCAACATACGTACTTCAGAAAAATAAAATAGAATGCGCGGGTGTTGTCTTAACATCGCCGTGGCTTCATTTTAAATTAGCACCGGGAAAATTATCCAATGCATTATCAAGCTTTAGTGCAATAACATCGAATGTGAAATTAAAACATGAATTGAGTATACAATATTTCACACGTAATACGGATGTATTAATGGAGTTAAAGGAGCAGTTACCGTTAAATAGTATGGTGACTGTTAAATGGTATCGGGATTGGCAACATATGACGCGAACAATCCGTGATCCTGAAAATAAATTCCCTGATATTCCACTGTTACTAATGACCGGGGAAAATGATAAAATAACGGATATTAGTACTTCTAAAAGGTGGCTGATGGAACAAACTCTTTCAGAATTCCACTATAAACAATGGAATGGATGCCTGCATAGTTTGTTTTTTGAAGTGGAACGTGAGGATGTTTTCCGATACACAATTGATTTTATTAATAATGTCTTAAGAGACCTTGGTTATATAGTAGAATAATGAAAAACCTAACAAAATTCGACTTTTGTTAGGTTTTTTTAAAAATTTCAGTAAAAAATATATCGAAATTTTAGAATATTTGTAATATACTAAATTTCTAATTAATACAATAGTTCAACAAGGGGGTAAAATATGGATTTTATTAATGATTTTGTAGGATGGGCCAATAATATTCTATGGGGTCCAGTAATGATTTACGGTATTTTAATTGTAGGCTTGTTCTTTTCAATCCTGACAAAATTTGCACAAGTCCGATTAATTGGAGACATGTTCAAGTTAATGTTTAAAGGAGAGAAGTCAGAAGCAGGTGTATCTTCGTTCCAGGCATTGTCCATTGCTTTGTCGGGCCGTGTTGGTACAGGTAATATCGTTGGTACTGCTACAGCAATCGCGTTCGGTGGTCCTGGTGCGGTGTTCTGGATGTGGGTTACTGCATTTATTGGAGCATCAACAGCATATATGGAATCGACATTAGCACAAATCTACAAAGAAAAGAAAGATGGCCAATACCGCGGTGGTCCAGCATTCTATATTGAAAAGACAACAGGTATTCGTGCCTTAGGTGTTATTTTTGCAATTGCGATGATTGCCTCTGTGGCATTTTTAATGCCAGGTGTTCAGGCAAATGCGATTGCTGGAGCAGTAGACAATGCTTTTGGAATTGAGCCTTGGGTTACTGGTTTAGTTACAATTCTTTTATTAGCGGTTATTATTTTTGGTGGTGTTAAGCGTATTGCAAATGCTGCGCAAATTTTAGTACCATTTATGGCATTAGCTTATTTATTGGTAGCGGGTATTATTATTATTATGAATATTACAGCTGTGCCAGATGTATTTGCTTTAATCTTCCGTAGTGCCTTTGCAACAGATGCTGTATTTGGCGGGATGATCGGGAGTGCGATTTTCTGGGGTGTAAAACGAGCAATCTACTCAAACGAAGCTGGTCAAGGTACAGGTGCACATCCTGCAGCCGCAGCTGAAGTATCACATCCTGTAAAACAAGGTCTAGTTCAAGCTGCATCAGTATATATTGATACACTATTAGTATGTTCTGCAACAGCATTGATGATTTTATTCATGGGTACATACAACGTACATGATGGTAGCCAAGATGGTCCATTAATCGAAGCAAAAATGGATGAGACGATTACGTATTCAGGCTTTACCCAAGCAGCGGTAAATGACGCGTTCCCATCTTTAAATAACTTTGGTTCTGGGTTTGTGGCAATTTCATTATTCTTCTTCGCCTTCACTACATTAATGGCATACTACTACATTGCGGAAACAAATGTTTCGTATATGCTAAATGGTAATGCTAGAAGAATAGGGATATTCCTGATGAAGTTTATATTATTGGGTTCTGCATTCTACGGCACTGTAAAAACATCGGATTTAGCTTGGGCATTCGGTGACGTAGGGCTAGGATTAACAGTTTGGATTAACGTCATCATGCTATTATTCATCATGAAACCTGCGCTCATTGCTTTAAAAGACTATGAGCAACAGAAAAAAGAAGGAAAAGACCCGGTGTTTGATCCAATAAAACTCGGTATTAAAAATGCAGATTTCTGGGAGACATATAAGAAGGAAGATAAATAGAAAAAAGGAGCAGCCTAATAGGTTGCTTCTTTTTATATGTGAAAAACTTATTAAGTGAACAAATGATTATTTGTACTCTCTTTTTTTCGCGCAAAAATAAAGTTGTAATGCATCAAATTGTTCTGCTGAAAAATCCTTTTGTCCACGTATATATTTTTCATATAAATTGTAATAACAGATTGTTAAATATTCATCGTTATGATGGTTTTTGAAAGGTGTGTAGTGCTGGGAAACTGTAACCCCTGCAAAATAGCGCTCCATTTTATCAATAGTACGAACTGTAATATTACGTGCCTGCATTTCTTTCAGTACAATTTGTGTGTAAATAAACAAATCCTCTTTCGGGTAATCATATACATAATTAATTAATATATGGTTATCTTCCTTAGCGAAGATACTATTTAATTCCCGCCATTGGGCAAGTAATTGGCTTTTCGGGATAAATGGGATGAGCTCGGTGTGCCATAAACGCATAATATTCACCTCATTACTAGATAAAAAAGAGCTAAGAAAACTTAGCCCTCTTTCGGAAATTCTTTTACTTTTTCCAATGCTATAATAAATGGTGGGTCATTTTTTTGATTCATAAATTCATAGCGCAAAACATGTACATGCTTTTGAGGTAAATTACTGACAAATTCAATTACTTCGTTACGTTCATCTTTGCCGCCTTCATGTCCATAATATACAACTAATACAATAACTCCACCAATTTTCAATAATGTTAGAAGACTTTCGATTGCCTGAATTGTTGTATTAGGCCGGGTAATAATTTCATGATTACTGCCAGGCAGGTAGCCTAGATTAAAGATGGCTGCAGCAACAGGTTTATTTATATATTTGGCTACATTTTCATGCCCGTCCTTTAACACAATTGCCCGGTGCTCAAGTGCGTTGTCGAGTAGACGGTGTAGTGTGGCATCAACCGCTTCCTTTTGCACATCAAACGCATACACATAGCCATTGTCCCCTACAAGGTTTGCTAAAAAAAGTGTGTCATGTCCATTACCTGCTGTTGCGTCTACGGCAATTTCACCTTCTGAGACCGATTTTTTCAATAAAGTTTGAGCATATTGAATAACACGTTCTAATATCATTTTGCAATTTCCGCCTTATAGTACTTTCCTTGATACGAGCCACGTCTTTCCAACTCTGCATCGATTCCATTAAGTACTTCCCATTTGTTTACAGACCACATTGGACCAATCATTAAATCAATCGGACCATCGCCTGTTATACGGTGGACAATCATTTCAGGTGGAAGAATTTCAAGCTGATCTGCTACAAGCTGAACATATGCATCTTTTTCCATAAACTCCAGCATACCTTTTTCGTATTGTTTCACAAGAGGTGTCCCTTTTAAAAGATGGAGCAGATGGATTTTGATACCTTGTACATCTAGTTTAGCCACTTCACTTGCTGTTTCCATCATCATATCGTAATCCTCTAAAGGCAATCCGTTAATAATATGTGTTACGACACGTATGCCGTGCTTACGCAGTTTATTAAGACCCTCCACATATGTCGCATAATCATGTGCGCGGTTAATTAAGTTGGCTGTTTTTTCATGGACTGTCTGTAATCCTAGCTCTACCCATAAATAAGTGCGCTCATTTAATTCAGCCAAATATTCTACGACATCATCTGGCAGGCAATCGGGACGTGTTGCGATAGAAATACCCATTACTCCTTCACAGGCAAGTGCTGCTTCGAACTTCTCTTTTAATACTTCAAGTGGGGCATGTGTATTTGTGTACGCTTGGAAGTACGCCATCGTTAAGCCGTCTTTCCATTTGTTCTCCATTTTAGCTTTGATTTTTTCGAATTGTACAGGGATCGGATCTACTTTACTACCTGCAAAGTCACCTGAACCTGCAGCAGAACAAAACGTACAGCCACCAAAAGCGACCGTACCGTCACGGTTTGGGCAATCGAAGCCAGCATCTAATGCGACTTTATATACTTTCTTTCCAAATTCATTTCGTAAATAGCGATTCCATGTATAATAACGTTTCCCGTCGGAAGGGAAAGGAAAATTTGTTTCAGTCATTCGTTGTTCACTCCTCTAACGTATTATTCTAACATGGACAGAACCTAATAGAAAATTTTTTTCTTGTACATTTTTATGCGAAAGAATACACTTGTTATTTGAGCAAATGTTGAAGGAGGAAATTCAGTGCCGAAACAAGTCTGGTTTTTAATTATTGGCACATTCGTAAATACGGTCGGGAATTCATTTTTATGGCCTTTAAATAGTATCTATATTCATGATCATTTAGGAAAATCATTGACTACAGCGGGCATTGTTCTGATGCTCAATTCATTGGCGGGTGTTTTTGGGAATCTAGTAGGTGGATATTTATTCGATAGATTAGGTGGCTATAAAGCAATTTTGATAGGAGTAGTACTTAATTTATTTTCAATTTCGCTTCTCACTATTTGGCATGATTGGCCACAATACATTATATTTTTGGCGATGATGGGCTTTAGCGGGGGAATAGTGTATCCGGCTATTTACGCCATTGCAGGAAGTGCCTGGCCTGAGGGAGGACGCAGAGCCTTTAATGCGATTTTCTTGGCAAATAACGTTGGAGTTGCCATTGGACCAGCGTTAGCAGGATTAGTCGCGGATATAAAGTTTGATTATGTGTTTAGTGCGAATTTATTTTTCTATGCACTATTTTTCGTTCTTGTCATAACTACGTACAAGCGTTTTGATAACAATAGGATCACAACGAAGTCCTTATCGAGTGATGAAGGCAAACAAAGAAATAAAGCACCTATAATCGCTATAGGGATTTTAAGTATATCTCTCGTAGTATGTTGGTTAAGCTACTCACAGTGGAGTGCAACGATTTCTTCATATACGCAAGGATTGGGGATGAGCTTGTCCCAATATAGTTTGCTTTGGACAATCAATGGTTTTATGATAGTGGCGATCCAGCCAATTATTAAACCGCTTGTCACACGCTGGGAAAATAAAATAAAACATCAATTAACACTAGGTTTAGTACTTATGTCGATCTCATTTGGTGTCGTTTATTTTGCGCAGGATTTTAAAATGTTTGCAGCGGCTATGGTCATTTTAACATTCGGGGAAGTATTCTTTACACCGATTATCCCGATGATTGCCAACAAGCTGGCTCCACAAGGTCAAGAAGGCTTTTATCAAGGGCTAGTGAACAGTGCAACAACAATCGGGCGAATGATTGGACCTGTATTTGGTGGTTTAATGGTGGACTTATATGGCATGCAAATGCTCATGATGATTTTATCGATTCTTATAGTTTTGGCAATTATTCCATGTCTGCTATATGATCGTGTATTAAGAAAAGTATAATCATAAAACAGCTACTTGTACTTTTCTGTGGAATTAGTTAAAATGAATGAAATAATAATTTTGACTGTGATGAGGAATAGTAGATGGACTCACTTTATAGAGAGCCAGCGGATGGTGGAAGCTGGTAAGTGTCAAATTGAACTCGCCTCGGAGTTTGCTTTAGTGAAATGTTTAGTAGCTAAGGCCGTGTATTCGCGTTAAGAAATGAAGCTGAGTGCTGTGTCACTAATTTGGGTGGTACCGCGGGAGTAAAAATAACCTCTCGTCCCTTCTTATCATAAGATGGGACGGGATTTTTTTATTTTTTAAATATTCTGTTAAATCATGGATAATACGCCTACAATACATAAACCACAGCAAGAATGAGTTTAAAGGAGGAGTTATTGTGAGTTTTAATCATCAAGAGATTGAGAAAAAGTGGCAAGCGTTTTGGGATGAAAATAAAACATTCAAAACGGAAAATGAAGTGGATAAACCAAAATTTTATGCTTTGGATATGTTCCCATATCCATCGGGTGCCGGTCTACACGTAGGACACCCTGAGGGCTATACAGCGACAGATATTTTATCTCGTTTTAAACGTATGCAAGGCTATAATGTTCTTCATCCAATGGGATGGGATGCATTTGGTTTACCAGCAGAGCAATACGCATTAGACACGGGGAATGACCCTGCTGAATTTACGGCAAAAAACATTGAAACATTTAAACGTCAAATTAATGAACTAGGTTTCTCTTATGACTGGGACCGTGAAATTAATACAACAGATCCGTCTTATTACAAATGGACACAATGGATTTTCACAAAATTAGTGGAAATGGATTTAGCTTATGTTGATGAAGTTGCCGTGAACTGGTGTGAAGCTTTAGGTACAGTTCTTGCAAACGAAGAAGTAATCGACGGACTTTCTGAGCGCGGTGGTCACCCTGTAGTACGTCGTCCGATGCGACAATGGGTACTGCGCATTACGAAATACGCAGACCGTCTAGTTGATGATTTAGTCGATGTTGATTGGCCGGAATCGATTAAAGAAATGCAACGTAACTGGATTGGTCGTTCTGAAGGAGCTCAAGTGAAATTCACAGTGGCTGGTACAGACAAAGGATTCGAAGTATTTACTACACGCCCTGATACTTTATTCGGTGCTACTTATTGTGTATTGGCACCAGAACATAAACTAGTAGCTGAAATAACTACTCCAGAGCAACGTGCAACGGTAGAAGCATACTTAGAGAAAGTATCATTAAAATCTGACCTTGAGCGTACAGATTTAGCAAAAGAAAAAACAGGTGTATTCACTGGTGCATATGCAGTAAATCCAATCAACGGCAAAGAAGTGCCAATCTGGATTGCAGATTATGTATTGTCAACATACGGTACAGGTGCAATTATGGCTGTTCCAGCACATGATGAGCGTGACTACGAATTCGCAAAAGAGTTTAATTTAGAAATCGTCCAAGTACTTGAAGGTGGAGATATCGAAATCGAGGCCTTCGTCGGGGATGGTGCACATATTAACTCTGAATTCCTAAATGGCTTAAATAAAGAAGATGGCATTAAGGCAGCGATTGATTGGTTAGTAGAAAATGGCGTAGGGGAAAAGAAAATTACTTACCGTCTACGTGACTGGTTATTCAGCCGCCAACGTTATTGGGGCGAGCCAATCCCAGTAATTCACTGGGAAGATGGCACAATGACAACAATTCCTGTAGAAGAGCTGCCATTAGAATTACCAAAAACAACAAACATCCGTCCTTCAGGTACAGGAGAATCACCACTGGCAAATATTGAAGAATGGGTAAATGTAGTTGATCCTGTAACAGGTAAAAAAGGTCGTCGTGAAACGAATACAATGCCTCAATGGGCCGGTTCTTCATGGTACTTCTTACGCTATATCGATCCGAAAAACGATCAGGCACTTGCAGATCCTGAATTACTAAAGCGCTGGTTACCAGTTGATATTTATATCGGTGGTGCAGAGCATGCTGTACTTCACTTACTGTACGCGCGCTTCTGGCATAAAGTCCTTTACGATTTAGGTGTTGTGCATACGAAGGAACCATTCCAAAAATTATTCAACCAAGGGATGATTTTAGGTGAAGGTAACGAAAAGATGTCGAAATCAAAAGGGAACGTTGTAAACCCGGACGATATTATTGAGTCACATGGTGCAGATACATTACGTTTATACGAAATGTTCATGGGTCCATTAGAAGCATCTGTAGCATGGAGCACAAACGGTCTTGACGGAGCACGTCGTTTCTTAGATCGCATTTGGCGTCTATTTGTAACAGAAGAAGGAAAACTTGCAACAAAAATTCAAGATTCTAATGACACAACATTGGAAAAAGTGTATCACCAAACTGTGAAAAAAGTGACAGATGACTATGAAGGTATTCGCTTCAACACTGCTATTTCACAAATGATGGTATTCATTAATGATTGCTACAAAGCGGAAGTGATCCCTGTTGAATATGCAAAAGGGTTCGTCAAACTATTATCACCAATCGCACCACATATCGCGGAAGAGCTTTGGACAATTTTAGGACATGAAGACACAATTACGTATGCTACATGGCCAACATATGACGAAGCAAAACTAGTAGATGACGAAATCGAAGTAGTTGTTCAAGTATTAGGTAAAGTACGTGCGAAAGTAACAGTAGCAAAAGATATCTCAAAAGAAGACTTGGAAAAAGTGGCTTTAGCCGATAGCAAAGTACAAGAATTCATTGAAGGAAAAACAGTTGTCAAAGTAATTGTTATTCCAGGGAAATTAGTCAATATCGTTATTAAATAAATATTAAAACAAAAAAGTCTGCTCGCATTTTGAGCAGACTTTTTTTAATGGATTATAGTTGATGATGGAACACCGATTCTTTCCAAAAGATAATGAAAATCAAAATTGTCTTTATTGTCACCTATTAAATCAATTAAATACTTTTCAATTTTCCTTTGCGGCATTTCATACATATTCGGTAAATATGAAAGTAATAGCGTATCTGTATTTCCGCACGTAATGATACAGGTTCTAGAAAAGTTTTGTGTATCAAGCTTTGTTAAGATCATTTCCAGACTGGAATGCACCGGCATAACATGAGGAAATATTCGATTATTATGAATTAAGCCTATAAATACTTTGAAAAAATAATCATTTTGAACATGGTCATCAATTAGAATTAAAACATGATCATGATATGAATCGTTTTCAATCAGTTCATCGACTTTATGCTGCATTAATTGTTCCATATACTCTACAACTTGCTCATATTTCGTATTAGTAATAGCTTTTTGCATCTTCAGTAAATTTAAAATCTGATAAACAGGTATAAATATTTTAGTGAAATATTCTTCTATAGTAAAATTATCTACAATTTTTAAATAAGTTTTTTTTGCATTTTCAACATTTGCACTCACTAACTCATTATAAAATAGATTTAATAATTCGATTTTATCCTCTGTTTGATAAGCAACCATTTTCAAAATCGTAATATCGTTGTTTATAGAAATATGAAATGAAATGTTCGTTTCCATACATTTAACTCTTGGTGAAGTGGGGAACTGTGGATTTGCCTTTTGGACAAGTGCATTATGGCCATTTGATAATAATACAATCGAATTCTCAGGGTAAATGCCAATAAAATCCACAAATTCAGTTAACAGTATACTATTATACTTTTCTTCATCTCTATAAAGTAAACTAAATGCATCTGCAGCACGCATTGCATCACGGTATGGACGTTTCATTGTAATCGCTGAATACACGTCGATTATTTGCAAAAGTTCGAGCTCTGCCTTGGAATTTATTTGCATACTCTCCGGATAGCCTTCACCATTTCTACGTTCATGATGGGATTTAGCCAAATAGGAAAAATCAGATAGACCTATTTGTTTAAGAATTGCCTCGCCATATAAAGTATGTTTTTTCATCAGGTCAAATTCCTTTGCAGTAAGACGACCAGGTTTTTGAAGGAGTTGCTGTGGTATCTTTAACTTTCCGATATCATGCAACAAGTACCCCAGAGCTAGCTTTTCTACATGTTCAATTTTTAAGTGGCGAGCAAATAGCGTTCCAATAATAAAAACATCGATACTGTGTAAATAGGAATGATAATCCCATTTTTTCAATTGAGACAAGCAGTATTTATTTGCAGATTTAGATAAAATATCTTCAAAAATTATTTGTAAATAATCAATATTTCCTTCATCTTTTAAAAGTTGACCGTATCGGATTTCAATATCGAGTTCTGCTAAAATAGCGTAAAAGTTAAATTCATCCCCGTTCCCGCTTAAAGAGCTATCGGAAAAATTAATGTGTGTATCTTCTAATGATACTGGGAAGTCAAAGGGATTTGCAGATTTTTCTTTATAATAAATGGAAAGGTATTTTATGCTTTTCTTTTTTAGTAATTCCAGAGCTTTTGCTGTTAAAATACTGTCTTTTTTCATGAATAATGTACGGTTAATAAAAACATCTTCTGCAAGAACATCGCCAGGCTCGACATCCTGGATTAAGAGCTTTTCAATATTTGGCATTCGTTACACCTCCTATAAGTAATCTAATTTATACAATATAATTATTATTATATGGTAAAGTTCTGAATGTTTGGATATTTATTTATTGAATATTTTTAAAAATTTAATAAATAAGTACTTTATATTTTTTAAAAACATGGCAGAAACGTAGTATAAAAGGTTTATAACGTATTCACAGTAGAAATGGATTAATTACAATATCGTTAAATGAATTTTAGAAATTTGAAACTTATTCCAAAAGAATTACGACTATAAAGAAAAAGAGAAAGGGGTGGGGCAGTGTCGGAACATTTAGAAGAAGTAATGGATGCCTATGGGGAATATTGCATACGTGTTGCCTATTTATATGTGAAAGATTGGGCAGTTGCAGAGGAAGTCGTACAAGATACGTTTTTAGCATATTACAAACAGCAAGAGCGGTTTGAAGGTCGTTCCTCGCTAAAAACCTATTTAGTGAAAATTACGATACATAAAAGTCATGACTATTTAAGAAGTTGGAAACGCAAGATGGCACATGTTCTCCCTAAAAGACTTGCTACTCCCTCCATTGAACAGGTGAAAATTCAAGAAGAGGAACAATCCGAACTTGTAGCGGCATTACTGCAACTCCCTGTTAAATATAGAGAGGTACTTATTTTATATTATTATGATGATTATAAAATCAAAGAAATGTCGGAGCTTTTACAACTGAGTGAGAATACGGTTAAAACGAGGCTTGTACGCGGTCGTGAAAAGTTAAAGCCGTTATTAGTAAATATTGAATGGGAGGTGCTGCTAAATGACGAAATGGAAGGGTGAAATAGACCGCTACATTGGAGAGGAGCAAAAATTTACTCCCGAAATGAAAAATAGAATATTGCGTAAAGCATCGAAAAGATCGTTTAACTGGCGCTATGCGTTTACAGCAGTTTCGTTTTGTGCTGTTGTGTTAATTCTTCTGTTAGCTGGACCTAGTCAAGTGGAGCCTCCTGTTCAAAGTGCCACACCGTTTGAACAGCTGATTGAAGAAGCTACGGTGGAAGAGTTCTATATAAGCTCGAAATATAGCCAAAGAGATCAATTTTTTGCACGGGATTCAAGCTATTATACACAAGTTCATGCATTCAAAAAAGATATTGATGTGCAAAATATGAATATACTTTTACATGATATGAAGCTAATGGAACGACCTTACAGTTTTGGTTTAGGGAAAGATGTGCTCGTTGTGATGTCCAATGGTGAGCAGTTGAAACTGAAAATTTCTAAGTATGACGGATGGTATGTCGTTGAAGATGTGCATACAAAACTTTTTTATAAACTAGAAGATACATCAGCAGTAAATTATTCTGTGTGGGATAAAAAAATAGATGATGCGGGTTTTGATTTTATGGAGATAGTGATACTGGGTGGCGTAATTCTCGCATTAGCTTATATTTTAAAATTTGTATTAAAAATCCCAAAGCAAAAACGAGATGAGAAGCGAAGCTGGAAAGGGACAGTGATTTTTCTTGCAATTGTTATTCCACTACAGTTATCTGCTCATTATTTGCGAGAAAATGAGTATTTAATGCATAAAAGTGTGCTGTTTTTTATATTTGCTAGTGGGTTGCTAGTAGGATCTTATCAATTTGATAAGTCGATAAAAACGAAAAATCAACAAATTTATGAATGGATTGGGATGGGGTTATTGGCTGTATTTTTATGGATAGTCATCACATTCGGTTAAGGAGGGAATCAAATGAAACAGTTAATATGGATGTCACTTATTTTGTTTCTTGTCGGGTGCAGTGCAGATATGAGTGCAAAGGAGCCTTATCCTGTGGAAAAAGATTATCCTTTTAATGAGCGCCTTGTACAGGAAGTTCCGAATAATATTACACAAAAAACTTATCCATCGAGCAATGAGTTCAAAATTAATTTTGTTACAACTTACGAACAGGCCGCTTTTCTAAAGAGAAACGAAACGTATATTACATTTAAAACGGTTGAGAATAATTTCACTTTGCCTAAAGCAAGTTTAGTAATTGGGGAACGTTTTGAAATAGAAGATTTAGTATATTATGCGATGAAAATTCATGTAAGAGCAACGAAAGCTGAATTAGAGGGGATTCCACAGTCTTTTTCACAACTGGAAGTGAAGTTGGAAGGCGTACCTCTTATGACTTTAAACATCGGTAATGTTTCATTTAGTGAGGAAGCAACGAGATATTCAGTAGATGTGCCTGCCGAAGAACTGAAAAAGGCAGCCCTATTGTTGCATGAAGGGCAAAAATAACTATGTTGCCAAAACATTTTCTATGTAATACTAGAAAAGTAAATGACATCATTTAACGATTTATGAAGAAAGAAGTGTAGTAACAATGGCACAAGCATCACATTCAGTACAAATCCCAGTGCATCAGGAAACAGTATGGGCTTTCGTTAGTAAAATTGAGAAATGGGCAGTGTTGGTACCTGCTTATAAAGAGCATAAGGAAGTGGATTCCCAAACTTCTCACTGGACATTCGAAGGGAATTTTAAAGGGTTAACGAAAAAAGTAGAACTTGAAATAAAAATTATAGAAATGAACGAGCCATCTCAAATCAAATTTGAAATTAAAGGTCTTTCAGATAATTTTAAAGGCGGCGGTGAATTTACAGCGGAGCCTAAAGATGGTGGTACATATATGACATGTAAGGTGGAAGTTACAGCAGGCGGACTTTCCGGAGCGGTATTAAATCCAGCTATAAAAGTATTGTTACCAAAAGTGACAACGCGTCTAACGGAAAAAATCGCTCGTCACATACAAGCATAAAAAATCGACTCACTTGGAAAATTAGTTCAGGTGAGTTTTTTATTTGCGTATAAGTGGGTATAGCTTTTATGGATATCACTTTATAAAAGGCTATATCATGATAACTATCATATGGAACTAATGACAACTACCTCTATAACAGGTACTTGTTATTTTTTATACTGGAAAGAAGGAAGAGGTGGCTTTATGACACAAATCATGTTTGAACAAGGTAAGTATAGTACGAAGGAAGAATTTTGGAATGGCCTCACACATGGAATAGCGGCTGTTATGACAATCCCTGCTACATTGATGCTTATTAATAAAGCGCAAAATCAGGGCTCGACAATCGAGTTAATTAGCTATGTTATTTTTGGGATATCCATGTTCTGCCTATATTTTGCATCAACAATGTATCATTCATGGCCGTCACATAAAACATTTCTGAAAAAGCTCGATCACAGTTCTATTTTTTTATTAATTGCTGGGACATACACACCTATTGCATTAGTTGCTATAGGTGGTAAATTAGGATGGACTATTTTTGCCATTCAATGGATTTTGGCGACAATCGGAATAGTACTAAAACAATTTTTCGTTCACCGATTTAAAATGTTGTCACTGTTTGTATATATCGGAATGGGCTGGATCATCATTTTTGTAGCAAAGCCTTTATATGGGCATATAGGAATAGCTGGTTTTACTACTTTATTAATCGGTGGTTTATCCTACACAGTCGGTACGTATTTCTACAAAAATAACCGTATTCCATATAACCATGCAATTTGGCATTTATTTGTCATGGGAGGCAGTGTGGCAATGTTTTTAGCCGTTTACTTATATGTATAAAATAAAGAGTCAATCCGACTTTCCGGATTGACTCTTTTTAGATGCTAGCTGTGAATTTTTCGATTAAGTCTTGTAAGTAATCGTTATATTGTTCTTCGTTTCGTTTTTTCATTTCTTCCAATACTTGATTTAAAAACACTTTGTTGTCCATAAATTGATCAGGCAATGCATCGTACAAAAGCTGATGATGATAGTTTTCCTGATCCAAATACAGTTCAAAATAATAGCCTAGTTTGTCCTCTTCATTAAATAAATGCATCATGCATTCCACTTCATAACATTGCATAATAAATTCATGCTTAAAGCCAATCTGTACTGTAAATGCTATATGTCCACCTTCACCATCTATTTTAAAAGGACTTATACTGGAAATTATTTGATTCTGGTCCATAAGCCAATAGAGTTGGTTCGCTTGCCGATTCGTTGTATAGCTCGTAATTCCTTGCGGTGCATTTTCAATTAGAAAATGTTTGGCAAGTTTAGCTTGGACAGCTTCTTCAATTGATGATGAAACAGCAATTTTATCAAGGTGTTGACATACACTTTGTAAGAGCGTCGGGCTTTTTTGAATGTGCTCAATTATTTTTTTTAATTGCATTGGAAAAACATTTGGTATATTTGCTAAATCGATAGCCAGTGACATCCCTAGGCCTTTTTTATTTAAACCGAGAGTCAATTTTAACGGTACGTTTTTGGCATAGGATTCATTTTTTTCGATATAGCAAAAAGCCTTTATGGAAAAAGTAAATTCATCTTTATTACTGTCGCTAATTTTTTTGCAAGTCAAATGAGTTTGCATAAGCTCGTCTGATGCTAAAAAGAGCATTGTTTGTTTTGTTTCGGAATTATGCATCGCATCATGTCCTCCTGAGTGTACATACCTTTTATGATACTAGGGAATTATTGGGAGTACTAGTATTTTTGTGATAAAAATTATAAATGTTTGATTTCACCAGCACTCATTCCTGCTATTCTTCCAGTTACAAGTGCTGAGGTAATATTATAGCCGCCCGTATAGCCATGAATATCTAAAATTTCCCCACAGAAAAATAACCCCGGCTTTTTCTTGGAAGCCATCGTTTTAGGTTCAATTTCCTTTACAGAAATCCCGCCGCCTGTGACGAATGCCTTTTCGATTGGCTGGGTGCCATGAACATCCATCGTAAATGCAACAAGTTCACGTGCGAGATTGCGAATTTTCTCTTGAGATAATTCAATGCCAGTTAATGTAGCGTCAATGTCGGCTCGTTCCAATAAGAATAATAACCAACGTTCTGGTACTAGTGACTTCCATAAATTTTTAACAGCCTTTTTCGGTTCATCTTTAATCGTCTTATTTAACATTTGGAAACATGTCTCTTCATTATAGTCAGTCAATGACTGAATACGTACTTGCACAGGAGCGCTACCGGTTTTCAGCTGCTCCTTTACTATAAACTGACTGCAACGTAATATTGCGGGACCACTTAATCCAAAGTGTGTAAATAACATATCCATTTGATGGGTAACGAGAACTTTCCCTTTTTTGTTAAGCACTGAAACAGCAACATTTCGTAATGCTAATCCTTGTAATTCACGGGATTGGATAAATGGTTCCTTTGATGTAACAGGTACTTCTGTCGGGTATAAAGTCGTAACTGTATGACCCGCACGTTCTGCCCAAGGATAACCATCACCGGTTGAACCCGTTTGTGGAACAGCTTTCCCACCAACTGCTACAACTACAGCATTTGCGCGGATTTCATCGCCACTTTCCAAACGAACACCATAAATTTTTTCCTCATCCATTAAAAGTTTATTAACCGCTGTATGCAGGCGCACTTCCACTTTCAGACGCTTCATTTCATTTACGAGTGCATCGACAACATCCTGTGCACGATCGGAAACCGGGAACATGCGACCGTGATCTTCTTCTTTTAAAGGGACGCCAAGCCCTTCAAAAAATGCAATTATGTCTTCATTGTTATAAACTGTAAAAGGACTGTATAAAAAGCGACCATTGCCAGGAATATGTTTAATAATTTCTTCTGCTGATAAACGATTTGTTACGTTACAGCGTCCTCCTCCTGAAATTGCGAGTTTTTTCCCAAGTTTCGAACCTTTTTCAAGTAGGAGTACTTTTCTATTTTTTTCGGCTGCGGCTATAGCTGCCATTAATCCAGATGGTCCGCCACCAATTACAATCACATCATACATATATTATTTCTCACTCTCTTTTATACAAATTTTCTTAAACGATTTTTCTTCTACTTATTATACATGAATTGAAGAAACTATTTGAGTAAATGGACTTTCACATGTAAACTTGTAAAAGGAAATGTTCGGGAACTATAGCGAAGCACAATCCGTCTTTGTCTTTCGAGGATAAAATTGGACTTCGCAAATGGATATAACGATTAAAAAAAGGTATATTAAGAGAATTTTTATATAGAACGGTAGGTCATTTCATGTCTTCATTAATGAAAGGAACAGCCATATTAACTATCGGTTTGTTTCTATCAAAGCTTTTAGGATTAATTTATATTTTCCCGTTTTATGCCATTGTAGGTGAAGAAAACATTGTCTTGTACAACTACGCCTACATTCCTTATAACATTATGTTAAGTATTGCCATTGCGGGTTTACCAATTGCAGTATCAAAATTTGTTTCGAAATATAATGCATTAGGTGATTTTGATGCTGGTCGTCGTTTAGTAAAAACAGGTGCTCTCCTAATGACATTAACAGGGATCATAGCATTTATTTTAATGAATTTACTTGCAACACCTCTTGCCAATATAGTAATTGATAGTGAAGATCAGACGTTTAGTGTCGAGCAAGTTGCGAATGTTATTCAATGGGTAAGCTATGCATTAATTGTTGTACCATTCATGAGTTTAGTGCGGGGGTATTTGCAAGGTTACGGGCATTATTTGCCGACATCTGTTTCACAATTAGTTGAGCAAATTGTACGTATCGTCTTTTTACTAGGCGGTGCTTTTATCGTTGTCAATGTTATGGGTGGCGATGAAATAACAGCAATCAATTTCTCCGTATTTGCTGCATTTATAGGTGCGCTTGGCGGGCTTGTAACGCTGTTTTATTTTTGGAAAAAGCTTCGTCCTGATATTAAGGCAGTTCAAGTTGTTGCACCGAAAGAGCGAAGACTTCCTTATTCAGATATGTATAAAGAGATTTTCAAATATTCGATTCCTGTTGTATTCGTTGGTTTAGGAAGCTCTTTATTCCAACTTGTGGACCTGCTGACATTCATCCGAGCAATGAACGCCAGTGGGATAGCAGGAGACATCAGTGAAGCCTACTTTACGATGCTTAATTTGTTAACACAAAAAATTGTTATGATTCCAGTCGTATTGGCGACAGGGTTTTCAATGGCAATTATTCCAACGGTCACGAAGTTTTATACAGAAGGCAATTTGCGGCAAGTACATTCTGCTATGGATAAAACATATCAAGTGCTACTGTTTATTACAGTACCGGCCGCGATCGGAATCTCAATTTTAGCGGAAGACTTATATCATTTCTTCTATTCCTACAGTGAGATGGGAACACAAGTGTTAAGTCATTATGCACCTGTGGCCATTTTATTTGCACTATTTACTGTAACAGCCGCGATTCTGCAAGGGGTCAATTATCAAAAATGGGTTATTTTCAGTTTATTAGTTGGCTTACTCGTAAAGACGGTATTAAATACGCCACTTATTCACTTGATGTCTGTTGATGGGGCCATTTTAGCTACAGCGCTTGGTTATGGTGTTACAATAATTATTAATATTATTGTTATAAACAAAGTGACAAACTACAATGCGAAAGTTGTAGTACGCCGAATATTATTAATTATTATTTTAACTATTTTAATGGCGTTAGCTGTTTCATTAACTCATGCTGCATTATCATCAATTGCACCTGCAACATCAAAACTATTAGCATTGCTTTATGCAATTGTTTGTGCGGCTGTTGGTGTCATTGTTTATGGTACAATATCCTATAAATTAGGGTTAGCACAGCTTTTATTAGGTGATAAGCTAACAAAAATCGCACGTAAATTAAGATTAGTAAAATAAAAATGTGGACGTCTCTAATAAAGGCGTCCCCTTTTTACATGGAGGACTTTATGCGTTTAGATAAATTATTGGCAAATATGGGCTACGGCTCACGAAAAGAAGTAAAGCAACTGTTAAAGCAAAAAGCTGTAACCGTAGACGGCATTACAGTGAAGGATTCGGCGATGCATGTAAATCCTGAAAAGCAGGATGTTTCGGTATTGGGTGAACGTGTAGAATATGTAGAGTTTATATATTTAATGATGAATAAACCGCCTGGTGTTATTTCTGCAACAGAAGATAAATATGATCAAACAGTTATTGATCTGTTGGATCCGGATTTCCAGCATTTCGAGCCTTTTCCTGTAGGGCGTCTAGATAAAGATACAGAAGGGTTTCTGCTCATTACGAATGACGGGAACTTAGCACATAACTTATTATCTCCAAAAAAGCATGTCCCAAAATGGTATTATGCCAAAATTGACGGAGTTGTAACGGAAGAGGATATTAAAACTTTTGCACAAGGAGTTACACTGGACGATGGTTATCATACAAAGCCAGGGGAATTAAAAATACTACACTCAGGTGAGCAATCGGAAATTGAGCTCATGATTCAGGAAGGGAAATTTCATCAAGTGAAACGTATGTTTGAGGCGGTTGGTAAAACAGTTACGTACTTAAAACGTTTATCGATGGGACCATTGCAACTCGATGAGCAACTGGCACTAGGTGAATATCGTGAGCTGACAGAACAGGAACTTAATCTGTTAACAGCAAATAAATAAAAAGTAAAAGCGAATGCCCCGACGAAAAGGCATTCGCTTTTTAGTTCTCTCAATCAAGAACCGATAAACGTTTACTAAGAATAAACGTTCCTAATATTTCATTGTGTAACTGATCGACACCTTACGTTATGTTGGGACAATATTAGTCCTTTCTCACAAAATAAAGAATCAGCCGCTTTCAAGAATTCTAAGATGTCATTTTTACTTTTTTCTTCGTCGTTGTCCATTTACCCCGACTTGGACTCATTACCAAGTCATTGAAGGCTAACACATTCAAATCTCTTTGAATGGTGCGAGGAGTGATGTTAAACTCTTCGACTAAATCCTGTGTAGTCACTTCTCCTTTATTGAGGATAAACATATACACGTCTTTAATACGATTAAGCATTCTATCAGTAGTTGGTTTCATTTCTAAAAACCACTCCTTCGATCTTAAATTCTCATGGCATAAGACTAGCGGACGACAAAATGTGTGCGGAGTGCACTTAGGCTTTAGTTGTTTGCCTTAGACATCCCCTTTTCTGAAAGTTTGGTCAGAATAGATGTTCCGACACATACATTATAGCGAAAAATTAAATAAAATTCCAGAATTGAGTTGCAATTTTTGATATTTTTACAGAAAATTCATATTTTTAATATTAATAGAAATATAGTTCTTTGTGAAAATACCGAATGATTATTGTAATTTTGTTTAGAAAGAGTACAATAACAATATTATAAAAATGAGGTGCAGTTAATGGATTGGTTACAGATGGCAGAAGCAAGAAAACAAGAGCTCATTCAAGAATTACAGCAGTTAATTCAAATTGAAAGTGTAAAAGATGAAATTAATTTTTCTGATATAATACCTTTTGGTACCGGACCTAAGGCAGCATTGGATTTTATGCTGCAAAAAGGTATAGAGCAAGGAATGACTACAAAAAACATTGACAATATGGCAGGTCATATTGAAATGGGACAAGGCGAAGAACTAATCGGTGTGCTTTGTCATGTCGATGTTGTACCTGCCGGTGATGTTGCAAGTTGGACATATCCTCCATTTGATGGGCAAGTAGCAGACGGGAAATTATTTGGTCGCGGTGCAATCGACGATAAAGGCCCGACAATGGCTGCTTGGATGGCGATGAAACTTATACATGATGCCAAAATCCCTTTAAATAAACGTGTACGCATGATTATCGGCACCGATGAAGAAAGCGGATTCCAATGTGTGACACGTTATTTCGAAAAAGAAGAAATGCCGACAATTGGTTTTGCTCCGGATGCAGATTTCCCGCTAATCAATGCTGAAAAGGGTATTGCCCATTTAACGTTTACAAGTAAAGAAAAACCATCAAGCGATGAACAACTACTAACATTCTATGCAGGAAAAAGAACAAATATGGTACCAGACGAAGCAACCGCTACTTTAAAATATGCCGAAAACAGCACAAGTGAGAATTTTCAGAAATATTTAAAAGAAAATCAGGTTGAAGGTACTTTCACAGAAACAGATAATGGGATTATAATTGTTGTTAAAGGGAAATCAGCCCATGCGATGGAACCGGAAAAAGGACGTAATGCAGCGGTTTATTTAGCGAAATTTTTACAAAATATCCTGACGACAGAACAAAGTAAGTCATTTGTTGATTTTATCGTTCGCGTTTTTGATAAAGATCATTTTGGAACGGCATTGGACTTAAACTTTGAAGATGCAATGTCAGGTCCAACAACATTCAATCCTGGAATAGTAAAATTTGAAAAGCACGGGGCATCAATTGAAGTGAGCATGCGTTATTCAGTTTCTTACCCTTTTGAAGAGAAAATAACAAGAGCACAATTATTGTTACAGGGTGAAGTGTTTACATTAGATGTTGTGAGTAACTCAAACCCACATTATGTTAGCGAGGAAGATGAATTAATCCAAACATTGTTGCAAGTGTATCGTAAATACAGTGAAGATTACTCGAAGCCGCTTTCAACTGGTGGAGGCACATATGCACGCGTTATGAAAAAAGGGGTGGCATTCGGGATGCTATTCCCTGGTGAGCCAGATGTTGCACACCAGGCAGATGAATTTGTAGATATTGAAAACTTAATAAAAGCGACTGCTATTTATGCAGAAGCGATTGTGAAATTAGCAACTAACTAATAATAAAGGTGGTATTTGAGATGAGCTTTAGTTTATGGAATGATCAAATTGTAAAAAATGAAGAAGTGTTAGTGGATAAGGAAGATCGTGGTTATCAATTTGGCGATGGTGTTTATGAAGTAGTGAAAGTATATAATGGCGAACTATTTACAGCGACAGAGCATATTAATCGTTTTTATGACAGTGCTGAAAAAATTCGTATTACTATTCCATATACGAAGGATAAATTACACCAATTACTGCATCAACTTGTAGAGGCGAACAATATTGATACGGGTCATGTTTATTTCCAAATTACACGTGGTGCAGGTCCACGTAATCACATTTTCCCTGGTGATGACGTGAAGCCGGTATTAACAGGAAACGCGAAAGAAAATCCACGCCCATTAGAAAACTTTGAAAAGGGTGTAAAAGCTACATTTGTGGAAGATATTCGCTGGTTGCGTTGTGACATTAAATCATTAAATCTTCTTGGTGCAGTGTTGGCAAAACAGGAAGCTTATGAAAAAGGCTGCTATGAAGCGATATTACATCGTGAAGAAACTGTTACAGAAGGCTCTTCTTCTAACATTTACGGAATTAAAAACGGTGTCCTTTATACACACCCAGCTAACAATTTAATTTTAAATGGGATTACACGTCAGGTGATCCTTAAATGTGCTGCGGAAATTGGTTTACCTGTGAACGAACAGGCAATGACGAAAGAGCAGCTACTTGCAATGGACGAAGTAATCGTATCATCAACAACATCAGAAATAACACCGATTATTGAAATAGATGGTACGGTTATTAGTAATGGCACTCCAGGTGAATGGACACGTAAACTACAGGCTCAATTCGAAACAAAAATTCCTAAAGGGATTAATGCATAACCTAATACTCCACCTAAACAATTAAATAATTTAGCGCATTGCTTATTGGCAATGCGCTATTTTTTTTGCACAATAACCTGTAAAATATAAGTATTAACGATTAGCAATGAATTTAGGGAGAAGATAAAATGGCTCAGTTAGTAAAACTTCAGGATTATATTTCACGTTATGAAATTGATTTAGCACGTTATCCAACACAATTTATACGCTTAAAGCAAAACCAGTGGGATCGGGTAAAGTATCAATGGCAAACGGGTGAAATGATTGAGCGTTGGGAACATATAGAGGAAGACAATGTTCAGGAGGAGAAGAAAACTTCACTGTTCCAAAAAATCTTCCCATTTAAAAAAGATAAACTCAGTGAAGAAAATGAAGAACAAGAAGATATTGAAAAAATAACGATTTCAAATGATTGGGCAGTAGAAAATGACGAAGTTCTAGAAGAGGAAACAACGTTATTATTTGAACCGAATATCGTCTATACACCACAAACCCTTGAAGAGTTAAAGAAAATGTTTATAGATCAGTTTTTCCACTTTCAAATGAAATGGGCAAGTTCGACATTACGTCAAAAATCGTATGTAGATCCAAAATTTATGCGGGATACATTGTTGCGTTCAATGCTACAAACATTACCAGATAATTATTTAATATTTTACTTCCCAATATTAAGGGTGAAAAAAGCACCAATTGAATTGGACATTATTATTTTAACGCCGACAGAATGCTTATGTATTACTTTATTAGAACAAGAAGAACAGGCTGTATTTATTGCAAATAGCGAGCGTTTCTGGACTAAAAAAGTCGGGAAAAATGAGAAAAAGCTATTAAGTCCTCTAATTCAATTAAACCGTATGGAAAAAATAATCGAACAAATCTTTGCTCAGAACAATATTGAACTACCAATTCGTAAAGTGTTACTGACAAGAAATGGCTATATTGATTATCCAGGGACGATGTATGGTATTTCATTTGTTGATAAACGAAAATTCCCAGATTGGATGAATTACTTGAAGCACTCTGTTTCACCAATGAAGCATATGCAAATACGCGGCGCACAGGCTATTTTGAATACGGTTCAAACGACTTCGTTTAACCGTGATATTTGGAATACAGATGGCAATAAGGAAGATTAACAAATGGAATTACATTTTATTATTAATTCTAATGCCGGTAATGGACGAGGGATAAAGCGTTGGGAGCAATTTAAACAGGATTTAACTTTGCCGTATACTACCCATTGGACACAATATGCAGGCCATACGTTATTGATCGTAAAAGAAATTACCGAGCGCGCTACAAAACAAAATCCGGTCTGTTTAATAGCGGTAGGGGGAGACGGAACAGTTCATGAAGTTTTGAACGGTGTCGTACATTTTGAACATGTATATATTGGCGTAATTGCAGCAGGTTCTGGTAATGACTTTGCCCGTGGCTTCGAAACATTTAAAACAGGCAAACAGCTGGAACAGTTTATTAAATACCCAACTCGTTCCCTACATGATTATGGGAGTGCACTATTTAATGGTACATCAAAATATTTTATTAATAATTTTGGTGTCGGTTTTGATGCATTTGTTGCAATGAAGGCAAACGAATCCAAACTGAAAAAATCGCTGAATAGATGGAAGTTAGGGAAGCTCAGTTATCCGTATTATGTGATTTCTGCCTTATTTACATATAAGCCGTTTCATTTAACGATTATTGTGGACGGGAAAGAACAACAATTTGAAAATGTTTGGTTCACAACCATTAGCAACCAGCCGTATTTTGGGGGTGGGATGAAGTTATCTCCAGCTTCCAACACTTGTGACGGAACATTGGAAGTTACAGTTGTATCCAATTTATCAAAGTGGAAATTATTATTTGTTTTCGGGAGTGTATTTTTTGCTAAACATACAGGCATGAGAGAAGTACACCAGTTTTCAACGCACAGCATACAGTTATTTTTTGAGGAACCTATTATGGCACATGCAGATGGGGAAAAACAAAAATTACAGCAACATATGAATACTATTGAAATATCGGTTCATCAAAAAGCATGGAGTTTAGCAAAATAAAAGCAAAAATAGATTTTATAAGCTATAATATGAGACATGCAAACAACAGAAATGAGGATAAGTAAGTGAGATTAAAGCATAAACCATGGGCAGCAGATTATATTCAGGAACATCCGGATGTGATTATCCCAAACCCTGAGCACTATAAAGGGAAATGGAATGAAGTATTTGGTAATGACAACCCAATTCATATTGAAGTGGGTACTGGCAAAGGACAATTTGTATTAGGGATGGCTCTTCAAAACCCTGATATTAATTATATTGGAATTGAATTATTTGATAGTGTTATAGTATGTGCCTTAGAAAAAATCGTAGCAGCAAATAAGCCTGCAAATTTACGATTATTGAAAGTAAATGGCGAAAAATTAGAAGAGTTCTTTGGCAAAGGTGATGTTAGTCGTGTGTATTTAAATTTTTCGGATCCATGGCCTAAAGTTCGCCATGCGAAACGACGATTAACACATGGCGGCTTCTTGAAAATTTATGAAAATGTTTTAGTCGATAACGGGGAAATCCACTTCAAAACGGATAACCGTGGTCTTTTTGAATATTCGCTAGTAAGTATGAATGAATACGGCATGGCATTAAAATATGTATCGTTAGATTTGCATGCGAATATGCCGGAAGATAATATTATGACAGAGTACGAGGAGAGATTCTCGAAGCTCGGTCAACCAATTTATCGACTAGAATGTCAATTCAAAACTCAATAATTTATGATTTAGGGGGATGGAGAAATGGATCGATTTGAATTTCACAACATGACACTAACATGGTTACATGGGGGTGTTACAGCACTGGATGGCGGGGCAATGTTTGGGGTAGTGCCAAAAGCACTGTGGTCTCGTAAATATCCAGTAAATGAACTGAACCAAATTGAATTAGCATGTGAACCAATCTTAATTCAATACGAGGGTAAAAATTATTTAGTGGATTCTGGTGTTGGTGCTGGAAAATTAAATGAAAAGCAACTTCGCAATTTCGGTGTTTCAGAAGAATCAACAATTGAAAAAAGCTTAGCTGAAGCTGGATTACAGCCGAGTGATATTGATGCAATCTTAATGACGCATCTACATTTCGATCATGCAGGCGGCTTAACAAAGTGGGAAGGTGACAAGCTAGTTCCTGTCTTCCCGAATGCTGTAATTTACACAACACAAAACGAGTGGGATGAAATGCGCAACCCAAATATTCGCTCGAAAAATACGTATTGGAAAGAAAATTGGGAGCCAGTAGAACATTTAGTTTCAACATTTGAAGGCGAGCTTGAAGTAGCACCAGGTTTAAAAATGATTCATACGGGTGGCCATAGTGAAGGACATGCGATTATTCGCCTGGAGCAAAATGGTGAAGTGGCGCTACATATGGCGGATATTATGCCAACGCATGCTCACCAAAATCCGCTTTGGGTATTGGCGTATGATGATTACCCGATGACAAGCGTATTTGCAAAGGAAAAATTACTGAAAGAAGCACTCGAAAATAACTACCGGTTTATTTTCTACCATGATGCGTATTACCGTATGATTCAATGGGATACAACAGGAAAAGTAATAACGGACAGCTTGGAACGTTCGAAAGAGGCTTTAATTAAGTAAGTAAAAAAGCGCCAACATGATTTTTTCATTCATGCAGGCGCTTTTTTTCATCCAAAAAATACGATGACATATTTCGTCATCGCATTTATATTCTAAACTTGTTTAATATCCACAATTGCACCTGAACGGGCATCTGCTGCAAATTCGTAATTTTCTAATTCCCCATTCATCGTACGGGAAATACCACCACGATATACAGGTGTTTCTGTAAAGCCATTACTGAAGTTTTCAGTTTTCATATAAATCCAAGAACCATCAATCGGTGCCTGCTTTTTAAATTCATCTTTAATGTTTGTTAAAATATGATCAGGATTTGCATATGGCGCAACGCGATTGCTCATTTCCTTTACGATGACAGCTGCTGCCACCCCTGTTACAAGACCTATTGTAAAATCTTTTAAGTTCATCCCAAAAACCTCCTCAAAATATTCACTATATTTACTTTAACACACTCTGAAAATAGTGTAAAAAAAATAGAAGGTTCGAAAGTCGAAATACTCAATTAATTTTGTGTTATAATAAGTGCAAATCTACTTATAGAGGTGTTACATAATGAATCAAGACACACTGGCCCTATTTAAAACGTTAACAGAACTTCCTGGAGCACCAGGTAATGAACGTGCTGTTCGTAATTTTATGCGTTCAGAATTAGAAAAGTATTCCGATGAAATTATTCAGGACAATTTAGGGGGCATTTTTGGCGTACGTCAAGCAAAGGACGAAAATGCACCGAAAATTTTAGTAGCGGGGCATATGGATGAAGTAGCGTTCATGGTTACTTCCATCACTGACAATGGAATGATTCGCTTCCAAACTCTTGGTGGCTGGTGGAACCAGGTAATGTTGGCACAACGTGTGACAGTCTATACTAAAGAACGTGAAATTCCAGGGGTCATTGCATCAATTCCTCCACATTTATTAACAGATGCGGAGCGTTCGAAACCAATGGATATTAAAAATATGCTGATTGATATCGGAGCAGATTCAAAAGAAGATGCGATAAAATTAGGTGTACGTCCAGGTCAATCAATTATTCCTGTATGTCCATTTACATCGATGGCAAACCCCAAAAAAATTATGGCAAAAGCTTGGGATAATCGTTACGGTTGTGGATTGGCAATCGAGCTTTTAAAGGAGCTTCATGGAACAGAAGTGAACAGCCATATCTATTCGGGTGCAAATGTCATGGAAGAAGTAGGTTTACGCGGAGCGGCAGTTTCTGCAAATATGATTAAGCCGGACTTGTTCTTTGCATTAGATGCATCGCCAGCGAATGATACATCCGGTGATAAAAATGAGTTCGGACAATTGGGTAACGGTCCGTTATTACGCATTTTTGACCGTTCAATGGTGACTCACCGAGGGATGCGCGAATTTGTATTGGATACAGCCGAAACAAATAAAATTCCTTACCAATATTTCGTATCTCCAGGTGGTACGGATGCAGGTCGAGTGCATACGCAAAATGATGGTATCCCTTCTGCTGTAATTGGAATTTGTTCCCGCTATATTCATACATCTGCTTCCATTATTCATGTGGATGATTATGCAGCGGCAAAAGAGTTGCTTGTTAAGTTAGTTCAATCGGCAGACCGTTCCACAATTGATTCAATACGTGCAAACGTATAAAAAAATAGAAGAATATATTATAATACAAGGATGTGAAATAATTGCATCCTTGTTTTTTTGTGAAAATGACGAGATAGGCAATCTACATAAGGAAAAGGATTTTAAGAACTTTTTCCTAAATTGATTAACTTGGAGATGAAAAGATGAAAGTAGCAGTCGGAACGAAAAATAAAGCGAAAGTCGGCGCTGTCGAAGTAATTGTCAAACAGTTCTTCCCAGAAGCTACAGTGGAAAGTATAGATGTACCTTCTGATGTATCAGTTCAACCTTTTTCAAACGAAGAAACGAGGCAAGGTGCCATTAATCGCGCACGCAATGCAATGATGAAAACAAATGCCGATATAACATTTGGTCTTGAAGGCGGGGTTGATGAGATAGAAGGGACAATGTATTGCTGTAACTGGGGAGCTGTAAATTTAAAGGACGGAACGGTCATTGCCAGCTCTGGTGCACAATTTGCATTGCCTGAAGAAATCGCACGGGAGCTTCGGGTAGGGATGGAACTTGGACCTGTCATGGACGTCTATACTAATATCGAAAATATTCGTCAACATCAAGGTGCAGTAGGCATCTTTACACATAATTTAATCGATCGTAAAGCAATGTTTGAACATATCGTAAAGCTATTGGTTGGACAAGTATTATTCAAAATGAGCAAAGAACAGAAAGAAGAAATGTAAATCATTTTCGTTGCTTTGCAAGTTGGAAAATTATTATGATACGTTAGAAAGTATGAAAGTGAGGGGAAACTATGAGTCGTAAATGGATACAGGCAGCTATACTTATCGCAATAGTTGCTGTATTAACTGCGTGTTCACAATCAGCTGAGGAACAAGCTTTAGCTGGAATGGAGAATGCCGAAACGGTGTTTGGTAGTGAACCAAAAGAAGTGAATAAATCGATTGGACATATAGAGCTGTACTTACCGGCAGGATATAGTATTGAAAAAGGAATTGATGATTTAAATTATACAATTCTAAATGGTAAAGATTCTTATATTTTATTTGTAAACGAAAATGAAACAAGTGATAGTCAGCTGCATTATGATATTTTCAAGAGTGAGAGCACAGGTAAAATTGTACAGGAAAAAACATTTCAATCAGATGGTCTATTTGGCTTTGCGGGAGTTGTAGAGCAATCTGAAGAGAAATATGAACTCATTGCAAATTTAGGCGGCGTTAAATTATCTACGATTTCCGAAGACAAAAAGTTGGATATCAAAATTCAAGAAATGATGGAAATTGTAAAGACGGTCAACGTTATTGAATAACTGAAGCATTGAGCAAAGTATTCGTATTGCTTTTTTGCTACAATAGTGAAGTAGATGAAACGGTTCACATTTGTGGGCCGTTTTTGATTAGATAAAGGAGTGGTTGAATGGATTCGAAACAATTAGTGGCTGAACTGAAAACTAAATTGGGTGAGGCTAACTTTACATTCACATTCGATGAGAAGCATGATAAATTGCGTCTGGATCACAAAAAAATCGGTAAAGGAATGGATATTTTTTTACCGGAAATAGTGACGAAGTACAAAACGAAGAAGCATCAGGCAATTGATGAAGTTGTTTATACAATTGAACAAACTTTTTTAGCAATGGAACGAGAAGAGGAACAAGGATTTGGAGGATTGGCTTCTGTATATCCGATAATTCGTTCCACATCCTTCCCCAAAAAATCAAATGATGGTCATGCCTTTGTTATGACTAGCCACACTGCAGAAACTCGTATTTATTATGCGCTTGATTTAGGGACAACTTATCGTTTAATTGATGAATCAATGTTGCCCAAATTAAGTGTTACAGAGGAGCAGATCCGTGAAGCTGCCCGTTTTTCTGTAAAAAAATTACCTACTTCTGTTAAACGTGATGAAGTTTCAGGCAATATCTATTATTTTTTAAATCAGAATGATGGGTATGATGCGAGCCGTATATTAAACGAAAGCTTTTTAAAGGAAATGGAAAGTCAAATTGAAGGAGAAATGACAGTATCTGTACCACACCAGGATGTATTAATTATTGGTGATATTCGAAATGAAGTAGGGTATGATGTATTAGCGCAGATGACAATGCATTTCTTTACAGTTGGCGCGGTTCCGATTACGAGCTTGTCATTTGTATATGAAAACGGTCATTTAGAACCAATATTTATTTTAGCAAAAAACAAAGTGAAAAAGGAGCAAGACGAAAAATGAAAGTAGCATACAACAAAGCACATGTAGGAGATGTCCTATTAGTTCAGTTAGCAACAGAATCCATTGTAAAAACAGAGGTTGAACGTGCTGGTGACGTAGCCATCTTAAAAGAAGAATCAACTGGAGAAATAAAAGCATTCAATCTTTTTAATGCTAGCAAATATTTAGAATTGGATGTAGCAGGCAATGTGGAAGTTACTCCTGAATTAGTTCAAAAAATAGAGGCAGCCTTAACGACTAATGGTGCAGAAATTTCTTTGGATGTAGATTTCTCCCCTAAATTCGTTGTAGGTTATGTAGAAGCGAAAGAAAAACACCCAAATGCTGATAAATTAAGTGTGTGTAAAGTAAATGTAGGTGACGAGACATTACAAATCGTATGTGGTGCACCAAATGTTGAAGCTGGCCAAAAAGTAGTAGTAGCAAAAGTTGGTGCAGTTATGCCTTCAGGATTATTAATTAAAGAGGGCAATTTACGTGGAGAAGATTCGTTTGGTATGCTTTGCTCTGCACGGGAACTAGCAATTCCAGGTGCTCCAGAGGTGAAAGGGATTTTAGTATTAGAGGATTCTGCTGAAGTAGGTAGTCCGTTCGAAATGCCTTCTCGTTAAATTAATCTAAAGTTAGTATGTTGAGCCTAGTCTCGCATACTAACTTTTTTTATGTTTAAAATTATTAGCGACAAAGCGCATTTATACAGCAAATATGATATGCTTTTGATGTGTGTAAATCTTATATACATATAAAGACCGTTTAAATAATGAAATTTGAATGGCAATGTTTTTAAGGAAAGTAGTGGTATTTTATGAGCTGGATTAAAAATAAATTTAATAAACTTTTTAAGATGGATTTAAATGAAGATTATGATGAACATGAGGGCTATACAAACACCGATTTAAATGAGCAACATAAGGTGCAACCCAATTACAATGAGCAGACAGATCGACCGAAAAATGCATTTCGATTCCCTTTAATAGAAGATGAATTTAAAGAAGCTGCACAAAAAGAAGAGCAACAACGCCAAACGACTAGCTTTTATGATGAAGATAATGAAAAGCTTTCATTGCCAAATTACTTGCAAAAATCTACTGCGGGTCGTGAAATCTACGATGTAGAAGTCTCAGGCATTGGAGAGCTGCTGGAGCGACGCCGTAAAGGAAAAGGGCATTCAAATGTCATACAGAAGAATGAGCCAGTACGCCGATTGCCGATTTTAAAAGAAGAGCGGGAAAATTTACGCAAAAAACCGTCGCTTGAAGAAAAACAAGTCAGCAACCAAGCTACGAAACCAATCGAATTGAGAAAACGCTTTATTCCTACGGATGTACCTTCGCCTGTACATGGATTTAAAAAGCCAACACCCATTGAAAAGCTAATCGAAAAACATCAAGATGCGGATGAGCAGCATAAAAATGATGAACCGTCATCATTAACAGTAAAGGTCGCACCGGAAAATAGTGAAGCGCTAAATCAATTCCCGGAGGCGGAGACAGCTGTTGAAAATCCCCTTGAATCGCAACATCACGAACTAGTTGAACAAAGTACAAGCGAAGAACCATTACGACAAAGTGAAGTTGTTGTGGAAAATGAAAATAGTAGTGAGAAAGAGCTTATTTTATTTGAAGTAGAAGAAGATGTTCTAGAACCACAAGAGTTCACTGAAGCACCAGATAATAAAGATTTATCCCCTCCTGTTATAGAGGTGGAAGAAGTTGAAGAAAAGAAAACAATTGAAGAGACACCTGCTGCAGATACTATGAATGATGTGCAGGTAAAACATGTAACAATTGAAAACTCAACAATTCATATAGGTCAATTAAATGTTGAGCAGGTTCCTTCGACAGACGATAATACTGTAATCGAGCAGAAGAGTGAAGAAACAGTAAAACCTGTAAGTACGGGAAGTCGTCTTCCATTCAATGTTGTGATGTTAAAATCAGATAAACAAAAGTTGCTTACAAAGAAATTTGTTGAGCAGCATTTAAGTCAACAGAAGCATATTGTTATAGAGTCGGAAGAAATAGATGAAGGTAATGAAGTGGTTAACGATCAAAATGAATTAATGGATTCTGAGATGACTATGACTACTACGTTTAACAAAGAAGTCACTACCATTCAACAATTGGATGATGTGCAGAATATTATTGATACAAACCCCTTAACACTATCTGATGGACAGGAACAAGAAGAACAATCTGAAACGATTATCTTACAACATGAGCCGGTACAAAAAGTTGAAGACAGTGGGGGACAGACAGAACCAATAAATGACCTGCCTTTGACTTCCGTAGGATTACTGGAACGAGATGAAAATGTGCAGCAACCAATGGAGGAAATACTTGAAGTAGCGGCTACTACAGAAGAAATTCAAGAATTACCTTCAATTGAAAATACTAGCGAGGAAGTTATAGAAACTCCTCCATTACCGAAACGAATTCCTTATGTAAAACCACCACTTGAGTATTTAGTGCCGCCAGAGGAAATGGTTGAAGACCGTGATTGGATGGACGAACAGGGAGAGAATTTAGTCGAAGCATTATCCCACTTCCAAATTCAGGCGCATATTGAGTCAATTGTGCAGGGACCTGCTGTAACACAGTTTGAAATTACGGTTGGGCAAGGAACGAAAGTAAGTAAAGTCCGGAATCTAACAGATGATATAAAGTTGGCGCTGGCTGCAAAAGATATTCGTATTGATGCACCAATTCCAGGGAAGCGCTCGATTGGCATTGAAATCCCAAACCGGATTTCCCGTTCAGTACGATTATCTGAAGTAACGGATTCAGCATCGTTTACAGATTCCGATTCGCCATTAGAGGCTGCTTTAGGATTGGATTTAACAGGTAAACCTGTAACAATCGATTTAAGGAAGATGCCTCATGGTCTTATTGCAGGTGCAACGGGCTCTGGTAAGTCGGTATGTATTAACTCGATTTTAGTTAGTTTGCTGTATAAAGCGAATCCTAATGAATTAAAACTAATGTTAATTGATCCCAAAATGGTTGAATTGGCACCATTTAATCATATTCCGCATTTAGTAAGTCCTGTTATAACGGATGTTAAAGCTGCTACGGCCGCGCTGAAATGGGCAGTTGAGGAAATGGAAAGACGATATCAGTTATTTATGCATAGCGGTGCACGTAAAATAGAAGCATATAATAAAATGTGTGACGCCAATGGAATGTATGCACAGAAGCTCCCATACTTGTTGATTGTAATAGATGAGTTGGCGGATTTAATGATGATGTCTCCACAAGATGTAGAAGATAGTATTGTTCGGATTACTCAAAAGGCCCGTGCTGCAGGGATTCATTTAATTGTCGCAACACAACGACCTTCTGTGGATGTCATTACAGGACTAATTAAATCCAATATCCCTACACGTATTGCCTTTTCAGTATCATCTCAAATTGACTCTCGTACGATTTTAGATACACAAGGCGCAGAACGCTTGCTAGGGCGCGGAGATATGTTATATTTAGGGAATGGAATGTCGGCTCCTACCCGAATTCAAGGTACATTTGTTACTGATGATGAAATAGAAGAAATTATTGAGTATGTACGTGAACAGGGAGAGCCACAATATATATTTAAGCAAGAAGAATTATTAAAACGCTCAGAAACAGTAGAGGACCAAGATGAATTGTTTGAAGAAGTATGCCGATTTGTATATGAACAAGGTTCAGCGTCGACATCTCTTTTACAACGTCGTTATCATATAGGCTACAATCGAGCGGCAAGACTAATAGACATGTTAGAGCGTCAGGGCTTTGTTTCTGAACCAAAAGGGAGCAAGCCGAGAGATGTATTTATAACTGAGGAAGATATAGTTGAGCAATTTGGCGGCTAAGGTACATGATAATTGAATGACAATAAAATTTGAATTGTCGTTCAATTATTGTTACGTATATTTAGTGCTATAATGTATGCATAACTTTGAAAACAACAAATTGATAATTTCAATGGGATCAATGTATCCTAGGAGGGTTTTAACAATAATGACACGCTATCATTTTACAGGTATTAAAGGTTCAGGAATGAGTTCACTTGCGCAAATTTTATTTGATGCTGGAGAGCAAGTACAGGGTTCTGATGTTGATACGTATTATTTTACAGAGCAACCTTTACGTGATCGAGGAATAGAAATTCTTACTTTTGATGAAAATAATATTAAAGAAGGCTTAACAATAATTGCAGGTAATGCATTTAATGATGACCATCCAGAATTGGTACGTGCACGTGAATTAGGTTTAGAGGTAATCCGTTACCATAAGTTTTTAGGAGAGTATAGTAATCGCTATACATCTATTGCTATTACTGGTGCGCACGGTAAAACATCAACAACTGGATTAATGAGTCATGTTGTAGGTGGCTATATGCCAACTTCTTATTTAATAGGTGATGGTACGGGTTCTGGTGCACAGGATGCATCGTACTTTGTAATGGAAGCATGCGAATACCGCCGACACTTTTTAGCCTATCATCCGGATTATGCAGTGATGACAAATATTGATTTTGATCACCCTGACTATTTTACGAGTATAGATGATGTTTATGACGCATTTCAGCAACTAGCTTTACAAGTAAATAAAGCAATCATTGCATGCGGAGATGATGAACAGCTTCAAAAAATTCAGGCAAATGTACCTGTTGTGTATTATGGTTTTGATTCAGCCAATGATTTTTCAGCCCGAAATATTGAGAAAACAACAGAAGGTACTAAGTTTGATGTATATGTTCGTAATGAGTTTTACAGTAAGTTCTTTATTCCACTATTTGGAGATCATACAATTTTAAACTCATTAGCGGTTATTTCGCTTTGTCATTATGAGGGTATCCCAGCAAATTTAATTCAGGAACGACTTAATACTTATGGTGGGGTAAAACGCCGCTTTACAGAAACAAAAATTGGCGACGTTGTTTTAGTGGACGATTATGCACACCATCCTACTGAAATTGCAGCAACTTTGCAATCCGCACGACAAAAATATCCGGAGCGTAATATTGTTGCGATATTCCAACCACATACATTTACTCGAACAAAAGCCTTTTTGCAAGATTTTGCGGATAGTTTAAGTGGGGCAGATAAGACATATTTATGTGATATATTTGGTTCTGCTCGTGAAAAACAAGGTGAACTTTCCATTGATGATTTAGCATGCCTAATCGAAGGGTGCACTGTATTGACTCTTGATACAATTCAAGATCTTAAAAAGCATGGAAATGCCGTATTCCTTTTCATGGGAGCGGGAGATGTTCATAAATATCAAGATGCTTTTGAAGCTATTTTGAAATAAAAAAAGAAAAGCAGCTTAACCTGGATTAGAGGATAAGCTGTTTTTCATACATAAATGATAGAACTAATAATTATAAAGGGTTTTATTAACTGATAGATTGGGAAATATGACAATATGGACAAAAGGCACATTCATTTTTGAGTGAAGTAAAAAAATATATCGTTGTAGTTATTTCACGAATGAAAAACTAATATTTCCTGTAGTTTTGGCGAAATATGTTTTTCAAAGAAAAGGATTGTCAGGTTTTTTGTCGAATGTTTAAATGGACTAGATATAGGAGGTAACATTATGGAAGTACTACTTTATATCGCTGCATTAGTAGCTGCAATCGGATTTTTAGTATTATGTGTAAGCATCGGTATGACACTGTTTTCTGTAAAGAATACATTAAATTCTATTGCCGGGACAGTTGCTGGAATTGAAGGGCAAATGGAAGGCATTACCCGTGAGACGACGAGCTTACTTACAAAAACAAATGCATTGGCTGATGATATTTCAGATAAGTCGGAGAAGTTAAATTCTGTAGTTCATGCAGTTAAAGGAGTAGGCGATTCTGTAAATAGTTTAAATTCTTCAGTACAACGTATTACTACATCAATTTCCACAGAAGTTCATAAAAATGAAGATAAAATTGCACAAGTCGTTCAGTGGAGTAATGTCGCAATGGGTATCGCAGATCAATGGCGTCAGCGCAAGCCAATTAACGATGAAGATGTAATTTATACGAGTACTAAAACAAATGAAACACCACCAAATATGAGTGCAAAATCAAAATTTGGGTTTTTGAAAAGGAATAATGGGTAAAATTATTTTAAAATGTCAAGGGGGAGTATTGTGATGGAAGAAAAACGAGTTAACTATCAACAGATTAATGATTCAATTTATGATGATGAAAAAATTCATGTAAAAGATTTTGTGATTGGCGCATTAGTTGGTGGAATAGTAGGGGTAGCCACTGCATTATTATTAGCTCCAAAAACAGGCAGTGAAATGCGTAACGATGTTGCTGTACAAGCTGTAACTTTGAAAGATAAAAGTATAGAGCTTTCAGGAACAGCAAAGGAAAAGACTGCTCAACTATCTACTCAATTAAAAGAACAATCTTCATCAATTGTTGAAAAAGTAAAAGGGAAAACAACAAAACAACCACCAGTATTTGACGATGGAACAGCATCTTCAGAAGGGGAAGAACCATTACCTTTAGACGAAGTAGATAAAGTAGATGATCCGAAATCTCAGGCAATAGCTGCTGAAAATGCAGATCCTGATACTTTAAATACAGATCCAGATCTTGCAAACTCTACACGTCATACTGATATGTAACCATGCGAAAGGCTTCCAATAAACATTGGAAGCCTTTTTATATTACTGACATTCAATTATTATTTAACTTCTGAGAGCTGAATTTCTAACTGGTCACCACCGAATATTTCCGCATCAAATGTAGAAGGCTGTCCATTTCGTAAAATCGTGAAAGAACCTTTAAATGTGGTAGGAAGCTGCCAAGTTGAAAAACGGAAAACATCCTGGTAAATCCACTTCCCCGTATCCTTTTCAATAATTTTAATCGTAGCACCATTTGGTACAGTTGAAGTACTTTGAACAACTTGACCATTGACGTAAAACTCCCGTGCTGTTTTGGCAAGTTCTACTTGTTCCTGTTGGAATGTGACAATCACTTTTTCCTCCAAAAGCAAATTTAAGGAAGCCGCTATTTGTTCTGCGGAAGGCAACTTAATTTGCTCAAAGGAAATTACATCCCCTGTTTGGATAGGATAATGAATTTTAGCAGGCTTTCCATTTATAAAAAGTTGCGAAGAAAACTCCGGTAAATAAACGGGTTTACCATCCAGATGAACACAATAAGAACTAAACTGTTGGAGATGTTTCGTATTATTCGTACTGCTAAAAGCATCTTCTACCGTTGCAATTGTTTGGACAACAATGACATCACGATCCTGTATAGGTGTATCCAATTTTACCGCTTTTTCATTTATTATTACTTTTGGCTCTATTATGTATTTTTCCTCACCAATAGTTATCTTTTTAACAGCTGCCTCATCAATAATGTCACGAACTGTGGCACATGCATCAGCACCGTCTTTTCCAGGAATAAGTTGAATTTTATCGCCATTTTTTATTTGTGTTTTAGTGGAAGCAATTTCCCCATTCAAAATTATTTGTGCAGGCTGTCCATGTTCTCCCGGTACAAATACATTTTGACCATTCACTGTAATAGATAAACCGTGACCTAATCTGCCGTACAACTGCTTTGCACGGATATTCGCGGCTAAAAAGGCATCGCCAACTGTCATTTCTTTTAATTCGAATAAACGAACCACTTGATCGTTTACTGTGATGGACATGTAATGAATCGGCGATTTTTGTGCTGCAATTGCAATGCCTATCGGTGTGACAAGTTCAGGTGTTGCTGGAATATGTTCTGCACGTGTTAAATTCTGAATAGCATTTACATCGCGAACTGCTACACGATTCGCAGGCAGATTCAATATTTTCCCAAGCTCTTCCGGAAGATGGGGGGTTAAGCTCCCGCCACCTACGAGCATAACCGCTTTAGGAGGAACATTATTATTTAAACGTAAAATTTCCTCACCAATAGATTTTGCTAGATTTTCAATTGCTGGATAAATAGCTTTTACGACTTCTGCACGTGGAATATATTCGTCAAATCCTAAAATATCCTGAATTAAAATCTCTTCATTTGTATGCATTTGGCGTTTTGTTATTTCAGCTATTGGGAAGTCCAATAAGTAGTGGTCACTTAAGCTTTCAGTAATTTCGTCGCCGGCAGTTGGTACCATTCCGTAAGCAACAACAGTACTTTTATCGGTAATTGCAATATCCGAAGTACCCGCACCAATATCAACGAGCGCCACATTCAACCGACGCATTGTTGGAGGAATGAGGACATTAATCGCTGCAATGGGCTCTAAAGTTAAAGCTTCCATTTCCAAATCCGCACGTTTTAAAGCAGCTAGAAGTGATTCAACAACTACACGCGGCAAGAATGTTGCGATAACTTCCACAGAAGCTTCATCACCTTGCTGATCAAGTAAGCTGCCAATTTCTTCGCCGTCTAAACGGAAATATAAAACGGAATAACCGACACAATAGTAATGATTGTTTTTTACATCTTCTTTATGCTGTAATAATTGCTGCTGGGCTTGTTGGACAGCTTGAAGTTCTAACCTATTAATATCTTCTTCAGTAAAAATTGGTCTATTTTTAATTGAGAGTGTGACAAGTGCTTGCTCCGTTTTTAATGCTCGACCCGCTGCTGCGACACTGACTTTTTTTAATGGCCCATGTGCTTCTTCTAACTTGATTTTAATCTCCTGTATTAGTTCTGCAACATACAGGACGTTATGTATTTGACCATCTACCATTGCACGTTCTTTATGTTCCTTCACTAAAATATCAGCGACATGATATTTATCTTCGTGTTGTTCTAAAATAATGCCAACAACTGAGCGCGTCCCGATATCAAGTGCAAACAATTTATTTGTCATATGATAACGCTTCCTTTCAATTTATTATTACAATATACTTTAGCGAGTTGAATCGCTAAATTAAAAAGACGTGACATTCTACAGTAGATTGATTATAATAAGTTTATTACTTAAAAATGTATCACACTTTTAAGTTATCTGAAAGAGTTGGATACGCAAAGAAGAGGGGTAGAGGAATATGAGTCAACAGGATTTAGAAAGCTTACGTAGTCAGATTGACAGCTTAAACTTAGAAATTTTACGGTTGGTTAACGAACGTGCAACCGTTGTAGAGGAAATAGGTAAAATAAAAGAGAAACAGGGCGTTAATCGCTATGACCCGCTTCGTGAGCGCCATATGCTTGATTTAATTAAAAAGAATAACAATGGTCCATTAAATCAGATGACGGTTGATTATATTTTTAAACAAATCTTCAAAACAGCATTAAAACAATTAGAAGCAGAAAAGAAAAAAGAATTACTAGTATCACGAAAAGAAAAGTCAGAAGATACTGTCATTAATATTAATGGTGAATTAGTTGGATCTGGAACACCTTCATTTGTATTTGGACCATGTGCAGTTGAGTCATATGAGCAAGTTGCTGCAGTAGCTGCCTCTATCCAGGAAAAAGGATTAAAATTAATTCGTGGCGGTGCATACAAGCCGCGTACGTCTCCATATGATTTCCAAGGTTTAGGATTAGATGGATTAAAAATATTAAAAGAAGTCTCAAAAGAATATGGTTTAGGAGTTATTACAGAAATCGTAACGCCTTCTGACTTGGAGCATGCACTGGACTATATCGATGTAATTCAAATCGGTGCCCGCAATATGCAAAACTTTGAGTTATTAAAAGCAGCAGGTTCAACAAATAAACCTGTCCTATTGAAACGTGGTTTGGCAGCGACAATCGATGAGTTCATCCATGCTGCAGAATATATTATGTCAAAAGGAAATGAAAATATTATTTTATGTGAACGTGGTATTCGTACATACGAAAAAGCAACACGTAACACTTTAGATATTTCAGCAGTTCCTATTTTAAAGCAAGAAACACATTTACCAGTCATGGTAGACGTAACGCATTCAACAGGACGTCGTGATTTACTGTTACCATGTTCTAAGGCTGCAATTGCTATTGGAGCAGACGGTGTCATGGCGGAAGTACATCCAGATCCATCAATTGCATTATCTGATCAACAACAGCAAATGGATATTCCTACTTTCAATGCATATTATGATGAAATTTTAAAATTCATGAAGCAATACGAAGTATCAAAATAATATTTGATAAAGGCTATGTTGAATTTATTCAACATAGCCTTTTTTGCGCTATATTTAATTGACTGTTGATGCGTATTAAATTACAATTTTTTCTAAATAGTATTATAAAGGGGAAGTTGTATGGAGCAAAAGATTGCATTAATTACAGGGGCTGCACAAGGAATTGGATATGAAATTGCGAAAGAGCTTTCAAACAATGGAGTTAAGGTCATAATTTCCGATAAAAATGAAGAAAGATTAAAACAGGCTGTTGAAGAACAGCCAAATTTAAGTTTTTTAGTATGTGATGTCAGTGACGAACTACAAATACAAGAAGCGATAGACGCTGTTATCTCCCAATTTGGTGCACTCCATATCGTTATAAACAATGCAGGCTTTCAACATGTCTCACTAATTGAGCAGTTTGATACGGAAATTTTTGAATTGATGCAGAAGGTGATGGTTGTCGCACCATTTATTTTTATGAAATATGCTTTGCCGATTATGAAACAACAAAAATTTGGCAGAATAATTAATATAGCCTCCATTAATGGTTTAGTCGGTTTTGCAGGAAAAGCCGGTTATAATACTGCAAAACATGGAGTGATCGGATTAACAAAAGTAGCAGCGCTAGAAACCGCTACAGATGGAATAACGGTCAATGCTATTTGTCCTGGCTATGTCGATACTGAACTTGTAAGAAATCAATTTGAAGATTTAGCGAAAACAAGAAATATAGCAGTTGAAGATGTATTAGAGCAAGTGCTGTATCCTTTAGTACCACAAAAGCGATTGATAAATGTTTCTGAAATAGCAGGATTGGTTGTATATTTATGTAGTGAGGCAGCAAAAG
The DNA here is from genome assembly GCF_038002585.1 of Solibacillus sp. FSL K6-4121. NCBI lineage: Bacteria > Bacillati > Bacillota > Bacilli > Caryophanales > Caryophanaceae > Solibacillus > Solibacillus sp. FSL K6-4121. The sequence continues at coordinate 1,666,713 of NZ_JBBOCS010000002.1, read as the reverse complement.
GCATGACAGGACAGGCAATTGTCCTAGATGGAGGTTATACAGTGCAGTAAAATAATTTTTTTGCAATATTTATAGCTAAAACTAGTTATTCACTAGGTTTTAGATTGAAAAAAGAAATGAAAATATTATATGATAAAACTATACATATTATTAGTCAATCTACTTTAAAAAATAAAACCGTATAACATGCTAAAGGGGGAGATTTTTTGACTGTCACAATTTATGATGTTGCGCGTGAAGCAAATGTTTCAATGGCAACAGTATCACGTGTGGTGAATGGAAATCAAAATGTTAAGCCAGCTACAAGAAAAAAAGTGCTGGAAGTGATTGAGCGTCTTGAATATCGTCCAAATGCAGTAGCACGTGGCTTAGCTAGTAAAAAAACAACATCAGTAGGTGTCATTATCCCTGACATTTCGAATAATTTAAATGCAGAGCTTGCACGTGGTATAGAAGATATTGCAACAATGTACCGCTATAATATTATTTTGGCAAACTCAGATCAGAATGAAGAAAAAGAGTTAACATTACTCGATACTATGCTAGGAAAGCAAGTAGATGGAATTGTCATGATGAGTGAGGAAGTAACGGAAACGCTCCAACGGGCAGTAGAGGCTTGTCCAGTCCCGATAGTTTTAGCTGGATCGATAAGTTCAACTGAAAAAGTTGCATCTGTGAATATCGATTACTACAAGGCAGCTTTGGAAGCAGTTCAAATGCTAATTGACAATGGTCATACGCGCATTGCTTTTGTTTCGGGTCCTTTACAATATACAGTTAATGGTGAACGCAAACTAGCAGCGTATAAGGATGCCCTACAAAAAGCAAATATTGCCATTGATGAAGTATTAATTGTTGCTGGGGATGGGTCATATGACGATGGTCTGGAAAGTTGGGTAAATTTAAGCGAACTTGAGAACCCACCTACCGCTATTTTTGTAGGTAATGATGAACTTGCAATTGGTTTAGTTCATGGAATTCAGGATAGCGGGAAAATGGTACCGGAAGATGTGGAAATTATTAGCTTCGAAAATTCCAAATTGGCTCGTATGGTACGCCCACAATTAACAAGTGTTGTATTGCCTTTATACGATATTGGGGCAGTTGCAATGCGTTTATTGACGAAGTATATGAATAAAGAAGAAGTCGATGATCAGCATGTCATCTTGCCACATCGAATAGAACAGCGTGATTCAAGTAAATAACAAAAAGCCTGTCACAACAATGTGGCAGGCTTTTTGTTATTTTTTGTTCTATGCTACTTGGATTTTGTAAATCACTAATAATTATTTTACTAATAAAGTAGAACAATTAGCATTTTTGGATACGTATGTACTAACACTGCCAAATACCATTTCCTGCATTGTATTTAATCCACGACAACCGATTATAACTAAATCTACATTGTGATGGTTAGCATAGTTTGAAATCATTCGACCTGCAGGACCATGTACTATTGTTAATTTTAAATGGGGATGATTATTTTTAACATAATCAATTTCACGCGATAATTTTTGAATATATTGTTCATCTGTTTGAGTGAGGGTTCCCATATGTAACGGTTCATTTGAAATAGCTTCTGTAGGTATAGAAGAAATAATCTCAATCAACGAGTCCTCTGTGGCAATACCTACAGCATCTTTTGCAGCACGAAATGAATTTTCAGAACCATCGATTGCCAGTAAAATATGTTTATACATGTAATAGCCCCCAATTTTCTTTTTTCTATTTTAGTATATAGGAATATCCCTATTTTAGGAAAATAAAAACTATACAATCTTTGACTAAAGATTGTATAGCATCCTTTAAGAACGATTCTTTTCTGTACGAATAATATGTAGCGCTTTTTCAAGCATTCGTGCATTTTTTTCTTCAATTTCTGCTTTACGAGGAATAGCCTCATATAAAGGTGTTGGATCATCCCAAGTCGGAATTAGAGGAACAGGTGATTCCTGTTGCCATTTATCAAGCCATTTTTGTGGTAGTGGACCAGTTGGTGTAGATTGGTCAGTCATTTCTGTCCATATATGTGACCAAGCACGTGGTACTACCCGCCAAATATCATAGCCTCCGCCACCGACAGCTATCCATCGACCACCGCAATATTCATGGGCCAATTTGTGGGCAAGCTTTGGAATTTCCCTATAAATGTTCATCGTTCCATACAAATGAGTTAAAGGATCAAAATAGTGTGCATCTGCTCCGTTTTGAGTTAGTACTACATCCGGTTTAAAAAATTCAAATACCTCACGCATTGATTGCTCATATATTTCAAGGAAGCTCTCATCTTCTGTAAAGGCATCAATTGGGAAATTAAAGGATGTACCATAGCCCTCGCCGTTACCACGTTCCGTAATATTCCCTGTACCCGGAAATAAGTAGCGACCTGTTTCATGGATAGAAAGTGTACATACATTGGGATCATCATAAAATGACCATTGAACACCATCACCATGATGGGCATCTGTATCTACATATAAAACGCGAAGCCCATACTTCTCCTGGATGTATTTAATAGCAACGCTGCTATCATTGTATATACAAAAACCGGAAGCTCTTCCACGGAAGCCATGGTGCAGTCCACCTCCTAAATTTAGGGCATGCTGTGATTTCCCCTGCAAAACAGAGTCGACCGCCTGCAATGTACCCCCTACAAGCAATGCACTTGCTTCGTGCATATTTCGGAACATAGGCGTATCCTCAGTACCAATTCCAAATGGTTCACCCTGTTGTGCGGTTAATTCACCATGACCGGCTTTTTTTACAATTTCAATATACTGAGGGTCATGAGCCAAAGCAATTTCTTCATCTGTTGCAACACGGGCCGGAATGATATCTTCGTCGTTTAAAGCCCCGATATCCTTAAGTAAATCAATTGTTAAATGTAGTCGTTTATGATTAAACGGGTGTGTGTCCGAAAATTTGTAAGTAAGTTGATCTGGAGAATAAATAAATACAGCTTTTTTCATAGTGAAACGCCAGGTAAGTTCGGCCATAATACATCGTATCCTTGCTTACGCAAATCCTCGATGATATGAAGCGGATTTATTACTTGTAAACGGACACTTACTATACGGGAATTTGTATTATCGCCATCGGGATATACAAGAACACTTACTACATTTGCTTTATTTTCTTGAAATACTTTTGAAATTTCAAAAAGCATTCCAGGTTGATTGTTCACTCGAATATCTATTTTTGAACCTGGTTGATGTGCTCCTGTTAATTCAATATATGTGTAAAGTAAATCTGTTGTTGTTACAATTCCAACTAATTTACCTGCAGATACAATGGGTAAACAACTGATTTTAGCATCATAAAATATTGTTGCAACTTCTTCCACGAAATCTAAAGGGTGGCCTACTATCGGATTTTTTACCATTATTTCTTCGATTGGTGCATCATAAATAATGGAGTTTGGCTCTTCTCGTAAACATGATGGTAATGCATTTTTTAAATCATGATCAGTAATTATTCCGACAACTATATTATCCAAACTTACAATTGGTACATGACGGATTTTTTCTTCCCGCATCAGTCGGACAGCATCACGTACCGTATTTTCAGGAAGTAGTGTATGTATTTCCCTTTTCATAATTTCTTCGACAATCATTTTTCAATCCCCTTTGCAATAAGAATTAATACATGAAACGACTTCTAAAGCGAAGTTTGTCAAATCTTTCAAGTGTCTCGGTTCCTACACGTGACCCGACACGAGCCATTAAACAGTTTGCAGGATGGGACGTTATTTCAGGGTCGTCTGTAGCGTAATATTCAAAATTGGCGGTAGTCATCATTCTCTCCATCATATTCCGATAATCCCAAACTGATAAACCTGTTCCTTTGAGGTCCCAATGCCAATAATATTCAGTCGTGATAACTAAATAATCTTCCATAGCATCATCCATAAAGGAAACTTCGAGCAGTTTTTTTCCTGCACCCGTACCTCTATAAGAGGGTATTACCTCAATAGCACCAAGTTCAATCATATTAGGAATACGATCTTCTGCCCACCGCTCTAAAGGATCAGGGTAAAGATATGTCACATAGCCCACGATAATATCATCTTTTCGTATAATAATTATACGTCCCTCTTCTAGTCCGGCAATTTCTACTAGTGCTTTATGCTGTTGATGAGAAGGTCGAAATGCTTTCAGGTCTTCGTGTAATGAGTAGGATGCAAGTTTTTCTGAGGAAACGGGCCCTTCCACTAAAACATTACCATTCTTCGATTCGAATTCAAGACAATAGTATTTTTTTACATGATTCATAATCACACCACCTGCTTGTAATACCTCCATTATACTCTATTTAATGCGAAAATACGCTTTATTTTACGATAAATAACTAAATTGTTAGAAAATTATAAATGTTTTGCCCATTATAGTATTTTTATTGTAAAATGGTTGTATGTTTTAAAGAAAGGGGAAATTTCATGGGGACAAAAACAGTTGAAAAACTAGCAGTAATTCCAGGGGAACATAATTTGAAAAATTATGAGGATGCAGCTGCAAATCATGATTGGGTCAATACTGAGAAGGCATTTTCTTGGTATGAAACGGGGAAGATTAATATTGCATATGAAGCAATAGATCGACATGTCGAAACACATCGGAAAAATAAAGTAGCACTTTATTATAATGATGGGCATCGAAAAGAGTCATATTCTTTCTTTGATATGAAACGCAACTCGAATAAAGCGGCAAATGTACTGAAGGAGAAAGCAAATTTGCGAAAAGGGGATCGTATATTTGTATTCATGCCACGTACACCGGAGCTTTATTTCAGCTTATTAGGGGCATTAAAAATAGGGGCAATTGTTGGACCGTTATTTGAGGCATTTATGGAAGGGGCCGTTTATGACCGTTTAATGGATAGTGAGGCAGTTGCAATTATAACAACACCATCATTATTAAATCGGGTACCTATCGAGAAGCTTCCACATTTAAAGACTATTTTTGTAGTTGGAGAAGATGTTGAGGAAACGGATAAAATATTGGACTTTAATAAATATTTCAAAGAGGCACCTCAAGATTTTGACATTGAATGGGTCGATAAAGAGGATGGCTCCATTTTACATTATACATCTGGTTCTACCGGTACTCCAAAAGGTGTATTGCATGTGCATTATGCAATGGTACAGCAATATCAAACCGCTCAATGGGTACTTGATTTAAAAGAGAATGACATTTATTGGTGTACAGCTGATCCAGGTTGGGTAACAGGAACAGCATATGGTATTTTTGGACCTTGGTTGAATGGGGTTACTAATGTAATTATTGGTGGTCGCTTCAGCCCGCAAGCATGGTATGGTGCGATTGAAGAATATGGTGTTACTGTTTGGTATAGTGCACCAACTGCATTCAGAATGTTAATGGGTGCTGGTCCAAGTATGATCAGCAAATACAATCTATCTTCATTACGACATGTTTTATCCGTTGGGGAACCTTTAAACCCTGAAGTTGTGAAATGGGGAATGGAGATCCTAAATCACCGTATTCATGATACATGGTGGATGACAGAAACAGGCGGACATATGATATGCAATTTCCCGGCAATGGAGATCAAACCAGGATCTATGGGAAAACCCGTTCCGGGAGTATATGCTACGATTGTGGATGATCAGGGAAATGAAGTACCACCATACACAATGGGGAATTTAGCAATTCGAAAAGGCTGGCCAGCTATGATGCGCCAAATTTGGGGGAATCCTGAACGATATAATTCTTATTTTTTAAAAGGTGAATGGTACGTATCAGGTGACTCAGCATATAAGGATGAGGACGGATATTTTTGGTTCCAAGGGCGTGTAGATGATGTAATTATGACGGCAGGTGAGCGTGTCGGTCCGTTCGAGGTAGAAAGTAAATTACTTGAACATCCGGATGTAATAGAAGCGGGTGTCATCGGAAAACCGGATCCTGTGCGCGGGGAAATCATTAAAGCATTCATTTCATTGCGTGAAGGGGTAGAGCCAAATGATGAACTTGAAGCAAATATTAGAGAATTTGTAAAAACAGGATTATCTGCCCATGCAGCACCACGTGAAATAGAATTTAAAGATAAGTTGCCAAAAACACGAAGTGGAAAAATCATGCGCCGGGTATTGAAAGCATGGGAATTAAACTTACCAACGGGTGATTTATCCACTATGGAAGACTAATCCTTTTCACATTTGCATATGCTATGGGGCGCTTACATATGTAGGCGCTTTTTTTACTATTAATATAATGAGGCTATAAGAAAGGCAATTAGTGCTTTTCACCTTAAATACTCAAATAATTGAACGATAATTTGGAATTATCTATGATTATATAAAAATACAGTTGACTAAATAAATATACATAACTATACTTATTTTTATCTTTTAGATTTCATTAATGTATTTTTTGGCAATAAAAAAATTAGAGGTGACAAAGATGAAAGTAAGTATTATTGGTGCCACAGGGTATGGCGGTCTGGAATTATTGCGTTTCTTGCATAACCATAAAGAAGTAGAAGAAATAGGATTATTTACATCATCTGAGGAAGGAACAGTATTTTCAGATAAATTCCCTCACTTAACAGATATTTATAATCAACCATTATTGAAAATAGATTACGATGTATTAGCAAAATCCGATGTTGTCTTTGCAAGTACACCGTCTGGGGTATCTAGTACTCTATTTCCACCTTTAGTAAATCGAGGTCCTAAATTAATCGATTTATCAGGAGATTTTCGATTGAAAAACCTTGAAAGCTATGAATCTTGGTATAAAAAAAAGCCGGCACCGAAAGAAGCAGTTGAAAAAAGTGTATATGGATTAACAGAGTGGAATGAAGCGGCCATCAAGAAATCGGATTTAATTGCCAACCCAGGATGCTATCCAACAGCAGTTCTCTTATCTATTCTGCCACTTATAAAGCATCAGCTTATCGATCCAAGTTTTTTAGTTATTGATGCAAAGAGTGGGATATCCGGCGCTGGCAATAAACCATCAAACACTACACATTACAGTGAAGCGAATGAAAGCTTTTCAATCTATAAAATTAATGAGCATCAACATATTCCTGAAATAGAGCAAGCGATTTCGATGTTTACCGATACCGAAACAACTATTACGTTTAACACACATTTAGTACCGATGACACGGGGGATTTTAGCAACTTCCTATGCACAGGTAACAGAAGGTGTGACCCAAAAACAATTAGTTGATTGTTTAACTTCAACGTATGAGAATCACCCTTTCGTACGTGTCATTCAGGAAGCGTCATCTATTGGAACTAACCGCGTAAAAGGTTCGAATTATTGCGATATTTATGTGAAGCTCGATGAACGGACGAATCGCGCAACAATTATTGGGGTTATCGATAACTTAGTAAAAGGGGCTGCAGGGCAGGCAATCCAAAACATGAATGTTCAGTTTGGGTTGCCACAGCAAACAGGCCTACAACTTGTACCGTACTTTATTTAAACATTAGGAGGAACATCAAATGGCTTCAACAATTGAAATGAAAAAACTATCTAGCAAAAATATCGTATCACCAAAAGGCTTTACTGCAGCAGGTGTTCATTGCGGTATTAAACATAAGAAAAAAGATTTAGCGATTTTAGTCAGTGATGTACCAGCAAGTGTAGCGGGCGTATTTACAACAAATGCTGTTCAAGCAGCACCTCTTAAAGTAACAAAGGAAGTTGTATATGGAACGAAAAAAATGCAGGCAATGATTGTAAATTCGGGCAATGCTAATGCATGCACAGGTAAACAAGGGATAGCAGATGCTTACGAAATGCAAAGACTTGCTGCATTAAAGCTCGGCATTGCTGAAGATTTAGTTGGGGTAGCATCTACAGGTGTTATTGGGGAAATTATGAAAATGGAGCCGATTAAAAAAGGGATGGAAATGTTGTTACCGGATTCCAAACTTGAAAATGGAATTGATTTTTCACAAGCAATCCTGACAACAGATACCGTAATGAAAAATACAACATACGCTACAATTATAGACGGTAAAGAAGTGATTGTATCAGGAACAGCAAAAGGTTCAGGTATGATCGAACCGAATATGGCGACTATGTTAGGCTTTATTACGACAGATGCAAATATTGAATCGGATGAATTGCAAAAAGCGTTATCTAATGTAACGGATTGTACATTCAACTCAATTACAGTAGATGGGGATACATCAACAAATGATACGGTAGTAGTTATGGCAAATGGTTTAGCCGGTAATGAACCACTATCACCTGCACATCCGGATTGGGAGAATTTTTATACAGCTTTACGATTAGTGTCAGAAGACTTAGCAAAATCAATTGCACGTGATGGAGAAGGCGCAACAAAACTAATTGAAGTTGAGGTTGATGGTGCCATTTCTGATGAAGAAGCAAGAAAAATTGCAAAAACAGTTGTCGGTTCCCCTCTTGTAAAAACAGCAGTTTTCGGCTGTGATGCAAACTGGGGTCGTATTATCGCGGCAGTTGGCTATTCAGGTGCTGTAGTAGATCCTGATAAAATTACTATTAAAATTGGCGGAGCGACAATGGTAGAAAAAGGCGAGCCTATTAACTTTTCAGAAGAAGCACTGATTGAAATCCTAAAGCAGCATGAAGTTAAAATCTTTGTGTCTTTAGAAGTGGGAGAGGGCCACGGCTTTGCATGGGGGTGTGATTTAACTTATGACTATGTTCAAATCAACGCATCATACCGCTCGTAAAATGGTCATAAAGTTGGGCGGAAGCACATTGGAAGGTCTTAACGAGGCCTTCTTTCGTAATTTCAAAGCCCTTCAAGAACAGGGAATTCAACTCATTATTACTCATGGGGGCGGACCTGCAATTAATCGTGAATTAGCCGCTGCTAACATTCAATCTCAAACTGTAAACGGCTTACGAGTAACGAATGAAGAAATGATTGGAATTGTTCAATCAACTTTAATCGGTAAAGTTAATCCTGCATTAGTTCATGAACTCAATGCTGCAGGAATTGACTCTGTAGGGTTAAATGGTTTTGATCAAACTTTGTTGGAAAGTGAATATTTAGATTATGAAACTTATAAATATGTAGGTAAGGTAAAAAGTGTTAATGTAAACTTATTAAATACATTAACTGAAAGTGGTATTGTCCCTGTAATTGCCTGCATTGGTGCAACAAAGGATGGGCATGCACTTAATATTAATGGAGATACAGTGGCAAGTGAAATTGCATTGGCAGTAGGTGCAGACCGTTTACTCCTCGTTACTGATGTTGCAGGTATTCGGATAAAAGATGAATTTCAATCAGAAGCCACGCCAAATTTAATTAAGCAATGGATTGACGAAGGAGATATATACGGCGGTATGATACCGAAAGTACAGGGTGCTTTAAATTGTTTAGAGTCGGGAATACCATCTGTCCAAATTGTCAATGAAACATTAACCGGTACAACTATTTTAAGTGAGGAGCTAGTAAAATGAGTGCATTATTTCAAAATTACGCAAGAAGACCTTTCGCTATTGTTGAAGGGAAAGGAACTGAAGTATTCGATACTACAGGAAAACGCTATTTAGATTTTACAAGTGGAATAGCTGTCTGTAGCTTAGGTCATGCCAATCCTGCGATTGTAGAGGCAATTCAGCAGCAGAGTGAGAAACTATGGCATATTAGTAACTTATTTGAAAGCCCAGGTCAAGAGAAGCTGGCGGCATCCTTAGTGAAAGATTTACATCTATCCTATGCTTTTTTCTGCAATAGTGGAGCAGAAGCAAATGAGGCTGCAATTAAATTGGCACGAAAGCATACAGGGAAGCATAAAATAATCGTTTTTGAACAAAGCTTTCATGGACGTACATTTGGTGCGATGAGTGCGACTGGTCAAGATAAAGTACGTAACGGCTTCGGACCTTTAGTGAGTGAATTTATTACATTACCGTTTAATGATGTAGATGCTTTAAAAGCAGCAGCAGACTCTGAAACAGCAGCAATTATGCTTGAGATGATTCAAGGTGAAGGCGGGGTGAATTCTGTATCGGATGAATTTGCGCAAGCTATTCACGACATTCAGCAATCAACGGATATTTTAGTAATCGCCGATGAAGTACAAACGGGAATTGGGCGTACAGGTACCCGTTTTGCATTTGAGCAAACTGTAATTAAGCCTAATATTGTATCGATGGCGAAAGGTCTAGGCGGAGGTTTTCCTATTGGAGGCATTCTCGGTACAGAGGAACTATTTAATACGTTTAACGCAGGAACACATGGCACGACATTCGGTGGAAATCCACTAGCAGTGTCAGTAGCACAAACGGTTATTGATCATATATTTAATGATGAATTTTTACAATCTGTAAAACAAAAATCAAGCTATTTTGTAAATAAACTTAAAGAAGCGTTCCCGAACTATACTGTTCAAGGAAAAGGTTTAATGATTGGCTTAGGATTAGGTGGAGAAGACGTAGCGCCATATGTAGCTGCTTTAGATAAAGCAGGATTGTTAACTGTAGCGGCAGGTCCGAAAGTAATACGCTTATTGCCACCATTAACAGTAAGTGAGCAGGAAATTGATGAAGCGGTAGACATTCTAAAAGGTGTATTACAAACTGATAAAATTACAACTCTATAAATAATTTAAAAGAGTTTGGGACAAAACGAAAAATATCCATTTTCCTGAAGGGAAAATGGATATTTTTCTGTTTCTACCAGAATTGATTTCCGTTGCGGGGACGCTTTCCGGGGGCGTGGCCTGAGCCTGTAGTCTCAGGCGTCACGCTCATCCCCCAGGAGTCGCCCCTTCACTCCAATCAATTCATAAAGTATCAGTTTCTTAATAAGGAAATTTCTCTTATACAAAGAAATTCTACTTATGACTCGGCCCCAGTTTTTTATAAATTAATCAATAGTTGTTTCTGGATCGATTTCTATATCGTCTAAATCTTCTTCTATGATCTCTCCTGGTACGATATTCTCTTCATCTTCGGGTTCAGGTGGCGCAGTATAAACTTCCCCAACTTCATTCGAATAACCCGACTCCAGGCCAGTAATATCAACAGCAACAACAACATATCTAACGCCTTCTGATACAGACATTTGGAATCCTTCGTAAGACTTTAATGATCTTACAAGTGATCTGCCTTCATTTGTAATACTGTAGACACGGTAGCCAACCACATCATTGGATGCTGAAGCCGTCCATGACAATGAACCATTTGCTAATGTTGCAAATACTGCTTCAGGTGGAGCACCATCCGCTTCGAACTGGGCACCTGATACAACACCATTACCAGTACTAAATGGCAATAACTTGGATGCATCCCCGCCGAGTCTACCTAGCATGCGGTCAATAAAGGCCTGATTTAATCCGTATCCACTCATTTGGACAAACTCAGTAGGTGTACTTGGTAGTGCCGCATAAGTACTGCCGTTAATTACTACAGAAGTAGATGAAACGAAACTATCATCTGGCTGTGTAGGTAAAAATACATTTTTGTTAAATAAATCGGAGACAACTAAACCAGCATTCGAACAAGATGTGGAAGCAGCTAATCCGGATATTCCACAGAACGACTGAGTAACAACACCTTCTGGCTTTTTAAATGTTTCCTTCGTACCGATTAAGTCTGGATCAATATCATAAAGCGTATTTAAATAATTAGCCCATAATCGGTTAACACGGTTACTAGGGTGTTGGTAACGGTTATTAAATGCGTACAGAGTACGTGGCTGGTCATAACCTAACCATACGCCGACTGAGATATTCGGGTTATAGCCTACTAGCCAAACGTCTTTATGGTCCTGTGTTGTACCTGTTTTAGCAGCAAAGTCAGAAGAGAACTTTAACTGACTTTTTGCTAAAGTTGCAGTACCGCCTTGTTGAAGTACACCACGTAACATATCTGTCATCATATAAGCAGTTTCCGGACTAAACACTTCCACTGGCTCAACTTCATGCTCATAAATAACATTGCCGTCTAAGTCCTCAATACGATCAATCATATATGCATCAATGAATTTACCTTCATTTGCAAATGTAGTATAAGCATTTGTATTCTCCTCAACTGTTGCACCATGCGTGATACCGCCAATGGCTGTAGATAGGTGGACGTAATCTCCTTCAGTTAACTTGGAGAAGCCCATTTTATCTAAATACGTTGCAGGACGACGATCTAAAATTGAATCGTATAAACGTAACAAGGCCAAGTTTTGAGAAGACGCAACTGCTTGACGGGCAGGAATAATACCTAATTCCTGTGTTGGAATATAGTTTACAGGTTCGTAATTATCATAATCACGTTTAAATTTAACATCCACTACCGGGCTACCTGCCCCGATTACACCATATTCCAGTGCCGGTGCATAAGCAAGTAATGGTTTCATCGTTGATCCATTTGATCGATAAGCTTGTGTAGCATGATTTAACTGTTCCAATTGGTGGTCACGTCCACCAACGAAACTTAAAATACGACCTGTTTTATTATCAATAACAATACTTCCTGTTTGCACAGGCACATCAACGTCGATTTCTTCACCTGTTTCGGGATCTTTTTCTTTTTTCTTATACGTTTGACCATATAATGTGAATTCTTCTGTTACATTTCGCATAGCATCGTACATATCTTTATTGATTGTCGAATAAATACGATATCCTCCAGAACGAATTGTACGGTCTGCTAAAATAGAGTATTTTTCGTTTAAGTTCTTTTCTTCTTTTAAACGATCTGGGTCAATTCCATCTTCTTCAGCAAGTATTTTTGCGAAAATTTCTTTTGCTCGCATTTCAAGCTCTGCTGTTAGCCAAGGATATTTGTCCTCTGGGCGTACTTCATAACCCTTCAAATCTTTTGTAATATCATAGCCTATTGCTTCGTTGTATTCTTTTTCCGAAATATAGCCTACTTCCTGCATACGATATAATACCGTTTTCATACGGTCGATACCCGGTTTCATTCCTTCAGCACTCTTTTGTTCACCCTTATTTGTAAATGGTGTGTATTTAAAAGGCGCTTGAGGTATTCCGGCAATATAGGCTGCTTGCGGTAAATTTAGCTTAGAAGCTGGAATACCAAAGATACCTTGGGCTGCGGTTTCAATTCCGGCAATATTACGACCGGAAGAATTACGACCATAAGGAATAATGTTAAGGTATGCTTCCAAAATTTCTTCTTTGCTCATAAATTTCTCGAGACGGAAAGCAAGTAGTATCTCTTTTGCTTTACGCTCATAAGAAACTTCATTTGTAAGTATTTGGTTTTTTATTAACTGCTGTGTTAAAGTAGAGCCACCAGTTTGTGTAGAGGAGTTCGATACATCCTGCAGTAACCCACGTAAAACTGCTTTTGGTACAATTCCTTCATGCTCGCGGAAATATTCATCTTCCGTAGCAAGCACCGCATTTATAACTATTGGAGATATATTAGCAAGCGATGTCTCACGTCGGTCTAAATCAGTTCGAATTTTTCCTATGTAAATATCGTTTGCAAAGTAAAGTTCACTTGTTTCTTCATAGCTGAATATTTGCTCGCGCATTTCTTCTTTTGATCGCAAAGGTTCATCCTTTGTTAATGATGCGAAGTAACCTGCACCTACACCCCCAACAAATAACAGCGTAGTAGCAACAAAAATTACTGCTAATAAGGTTAAATTCCAGAATACGCCACCGGTAATTCGTACGTAGCGCATCTGTTTTGAAGAAACAAGGGATTCGATTTTTTTATTAAATTTATCAAGCCATTCTTTCACAACATCGCCCTCCTAAAATCTTGTTTATTATAGCATATTTGATATATAAACGAATATATTTATTGACAACATCTATTTTCTAGGTAGAATAGAAAATATAAATTTCAGGCAAAGAAGAGTTTGCAGTAATAAATGTGTTCCCTGATTAGAGAGCTGGCGGTTGGTGAAAGCCAGAGAAAGCGCATTTATGAATTACGTACTTGGAGCTTGAACGGATCGTCACGTTATAGACGCTTAAAGTGGAAGAAAAGTTTTAATTTTCTTCAAGCTGGGTGGTACCGCGTTAAATGAGAAATTTGACGTCCCTGCATGCATTGGCGTGTAGGGGCGTTTTTTGTTTCCTTACATAGCGAATAACAACACATGTAAAAGGAGAGAAAAATAATGAATGAATTACTGCAAGATTTAGAATGGCGCGGTTTGTTATACCAACAAACGGACGCTGAAGGTATGGAAAAGCTTTTAAACGAGGAGAAGGTTTCATTATATGTAGGAGTCGATCCAACAGCAGATTCGATGCATATCGGTCATATCGTACCATTACTTACATTACGCCGTTTCCAAAAAGCCGGCCATACACCAATTTTATTAGTTGGAGGAGCTACAGGTACTGTCGGGGATCCGTCAGGACGTTCTGAAGAGCGCCAACTACAGACGATGGAACAAATCGACAAAAACGTTCAAGGTCTTAAAAAACAAATGGAGCGTTTATTCGACTTCTCATCAGATGCAGCAAACGGTGCTGTATTAGTTAATAATAATGATTGGGTTGGCCCAATGTCATTAATTGATTTTTTACGTGATTACGGGAAATTAATTAATGTAAACTACATTTTAAATAAAGACACAGTAGCTTCACGCTTAGATTCAGGTATTTCATTTACTGAATTTGCTTACACATTAATTCAAGGAATCGACTTCAATCATTTATACGATCACCATAATGTTCGTATTCAAGTAGGTGGCTCGGATCAGTGGGGCAATATTACGACGGGATTGGAAATGATTCGTAAAACACACGATGAAAATGCAAAAGCATTCGGTATTACGATTCCTCTTGTAACAAAAGCAGATGGTACAAAATTCGGTAAAACAGCAGGTGGCGCAGTATGGTTAGATGCTGAAAAAACATCACCATATGAGTTCTACCAGTTCTGGATCAACACTGCAGATGCAGACGTTGTCAAATACCTTAAAATCTTTACTTTCTTAACACGTGATGAAATTGAAGCATTAGCAGTAAGTGTGGAAGAAGAGCCGCATTTACGTAAAGCACAAAAAGCTTTAGCTGAAGAGATGACACGCCTTATCCACGGTGAAGCTGGTCTAGAAGCAGCGGAGCGTATTACAAAAGCGTTATTCTCAGGGGATTTAAAAGCACTATCAGTAGATGAAATGAAAGTAGCATTTGCTGGCGTTCCATCTGTAGAGGTAGCAAAAGAAGACAAAAACATTGTTGAGTTAATTGTAGAAGCCGGCATTTCATCGTCAAAACGCCAAGCACGTGAAGATGTAACAAACGGTGCGATCAGCGTAAACGGAGAAAAGGTTACAGAGTTGGAATATGTGATTGATGGAAAAGACCGATTAGAAGATGCATTCGCGATTATCCGTCGAGGAAAGAAAAAATATCACATGGTGAAATTTGTATAACTAAATGATTTTAACACGCCTTGGAAATAAAGTTTTCCAAGGCGTTTTTTAAAGGAATATTAGGAATTAGAAAGAACGTAATAATGAGAAGGGAGAGATGATATGGAGAAAAAATCTTATTGGGGACAAATTGGAATGGCCATTTTTGTATTGCTGGGAGCAAGCTTTTTCACGTTTGTTATTGTTTTCACGTTTCTACTGGCGGGCAACATTCATTACATACCGCTAATAATTGCAATAGCTTCAATTTTATATATAGGTTTTGTGCTTCAAATTTTTGATGTATTTTATCAAAAGAAGAAGCGTGTGAAAGTATTTTGGGGACTAGCTGGGATTATTATAGCTATTACATGTATTCAACCGATATATAAGTGGTTGGATAGCAGAGTGCCTACTGTTGATGCTGAGGTTAATATTTATCAGTATGAACCGTTTGTAGAAGGCAATCAACTAGTGGAGCTTGAACAAACTGCGTCATTAAAATTAGAAGAACCTTTACCGGTCATCGATGGTGCGACGGCATTGTATCCACTCTATGCCGCGATTGCTCAAGAAGTATATCCTGAAAAAAATTATAACCCATATAAGAGTGAGGTAATGGTTAACCAAACACATGAAGCCTATACAAATTTGATTTTAGGAAGGGCAGACCTAATCTTCGCAGCAGGACCTTCTGAAAATCAAATAAGGCGAGCAGAAGATAAGGGCTTTGAATTGGTATTAACGCCTATTGGAAAAGAGGCATTCGTCTTTTTCGTGAATAGTAAAAATAATATTGACGGTTTATCGTTGGAACAAATCAAAGGAATATATTCCGGTGAGATTACAAATTGGTCTGAAGTTGGTGGGAATAATGATGAAATTCGTGCATTCCAAAGACCACAGGATAGTGGATCTCAAACTGCTTTGCAACGTCTAATGGGGGATACACCTTTAATGGAGGCGCCAACTGAAGATATCGCGACAGGCATGGGGGGAATTATTAATGAGGTTTCCCAATATAAAAATTACAAAAATGCAATTGGTTATACATTCCGATATTACTCAAATGAAATGGTGCGGAATAAAGAAATAAAACTATTGGAAGTTAATGGGGTGGCTCCTACAAAAGAAACAATTCGCTCCAATGCCTATCCAATTGCTTCGGAATTTTATATTGTGACGGCCGGTGAGCCAACTGGCAATGTAAAAACATTAATAGATTGGATCTTGTCAGAAGAAGGTCAATCTTTAATAGAAAAAGCGGGGTATGTTTCCTTATCTTCTGGAGAATAACTGTTGAAAAATAAGAGAATCATATTTAAGTACAATAATTTTGAATCGCCCACAGTATGCCAGTATAATAGAGTATAGACATATTTTTTAGGGGGATTTTGTTTTGAATGAGCAATTGACACATGCAGTCGATGATCGACATGCGGTATTAAGTATTGCTACCAAACCACGTGATACCATTCGTTATGTTCTAACACATAAAAAGTTATCTTATTTCATTATCGTAGGTATTATCGGTATGTTTGCAAGCAATTTAATTAGCTTTATCGGCTCGGATTTTACAGGGGCATATACTTTAGGTGATATCGTTTATTCGACATTATTATCAAGTTTATTGCTCTACTTTCTTTCTACAGCATTATCAGCGGGTGTTTTGACACTATCAGCAAAAGCATTCGGCGGGATAGGTAAGTTTAAAGAAATGTTCCGCATGATTAGTGTAACGATGATTCCTTATATTTGGATATTACCGATACTATTGTTTTGGATGCAATTTGCGCCGCAATCTTTTTTTAATATTACTTATATTGAAACATCATTAAGTGATTTAATCCTACAGTTTGTATGTGGTACGTTTATAATTATCGCCAGTTTATGGACATATGTTATAACAGTAGTTGGTATTTCAGAAGTGCACCGAATTTCAACATGGAAAGCATTTTTCGCTTCCTTTATTGTGATAATAGTATTAATGGTAAGCGCTGGTTATTTATTGTTTTAAAAAAAGACATTCACATTGTAGCATCTTGTGAATGTCTTTTTATTTTGTAAAGTAAAACATTAAGACGGGTTAATCACATCTGGATTATTGCCATTTTGAATATGACTATTCGATCCGGTAATGTCATAAGCAATTAATGTTACGTTCAACTTTTCTTCCAGTTGTTTGATTGCACTAAGTTTTTCACTATTCAGTTCGGCAAATTTTGCATCTTCCAAAAAAATCACATCCTTTATTAAATTATAAAATAAGTATGAGGGATATTTTAATATTTATCCGTTTGCAGAAATGTGTTATTGGGGTATACAAAAAGTAACGCAATATAAGTTATGTGAAGTAAATTATCCCCGCATCAATACAAAAGTTTGATGTTTTTCTCTGAAGTTGAATAAGAAAAAAGTAAACTTATCAGAGTAATAGCTTGTCCTTGGGTTTCTTATTTGCGTGCAATTGTAGGTAGAAGTTGGGAGGTGTAACAATGGAATCTTATAATGTTTCTATTTTAATAAATGAATCAGATAAAAAAGTTAAAGACAATATAAAACTTGATTATCAAACATTAGATTTAATAGTCAAATCTAATGGAGTATGGTTTGATGACAAAGGACATTCAGTTGTAAGTGTTCATATAGGTTTAGAAAATGATGCAACAATTTATATTTCTGAAGAATAAAATATATTTCGTTCAGCTACTTATGCATGATCAATTGAGTGATATCTAATACTTCCTATTACTAAGTACAAAAAAAGCCCTAGAAACATTGATTTAACAAAGTTTCTAGGGCTTTTTAAGTTACTCTTTGCAGAGTCAACTACTAATTAACGAGAGTAGAACTCGACGATTAATTGTTCGTTGATTTCAGCAGATAATTCAGAGCGCTCTGGCATACGTACGAAAGTACCTACTTTAGAGTCTGCATCGAATGATAAATATTCTGGTACGAAGCTGTTAACTTCTACAGATTCAGCTACTACTGAAAGGTTAGCTGATTTCTCACGTAATGAGATCGTTTGACCTGGTTTTACTGAGAATGATGGGATATCAACGCGTTTACCATCAACTAAAATGTGGCCGTGGTTAACTAATTGACGAGCTGCACGACGAGTGCGAGCTAAACCTAAACGGTATACTAAGTTGTCAAGGCGAGTTTCAAGTAAGATCATGAAGTTTTCACCTTGTACACCTTGTAATTTACCAGCTTTAAGGTAAGTGTTTTTGAATTGACGTTCAGTCATACCATACATATGACGTAATTTTTGTTTTTCAGTTAATTGTAGACCGTACTCTGATTTTTTACCGCGAGAGTTCGGGCCGTGTTGACCTGGTGCGTAAGGGCGTTTTGCGATTTCTTTACCTGTGCCGCTTAATGAAATACCAAGACGACGAGATAGTTTCCAAGATGGACCTGTATAACGAGACATAATTGTGTCTCCTCCTTTAAATTTGGTTTTTGTTGTAAAAGAAAAAACCAGTTGTACCCGACATTAAACGGTATTCTATTTTCATGTATCTTCGCCCATGCAGCCGAGAGGGTTACACAATACACCATTCTAATAAGTTAGAAGGAACAAAATACACGATTAAGTTATACAACTACTGCATTCATTTTACACAAAGGCTATTGTATCTTTTTTTTAACAGCACGTCAACAATTAGTACTATTTCCGTGAAGTAGTAAATGTTAAGTATGAATTATTAGAAGAATAAAAGAAGTAAATGGGAGATAAAACATCAATTAGTAGAGGTAAACTACCGGAAAAATTAATGTTAGGTAATTATACATATAAGGGAAAATGGTGATGAGACAGAAAATATTCGTTTTTCTAATAAAAACGATACTATTAGGGGTGTTTATTAGAAAAATATTACATAAATAAATAGTCAAATAGACACGATAAGTGTATACTTGATGATAAGTAATAAGAAACTGACAATGGCAATAGCGAAAGAAAAGGTGATTTAATGGTGGAAAATCAACTAAAGATTGATCAATTTAAATCTAATATCCTGAACCTTTGTATGAATTCAAATATACAGCAAAATAAACTTCATGACTATTTTCTGCTATTGGAAGAGAGCCTGGCAGATTTTTTCAAAATGGAAGATTGTTTTTTATTCCATTTGATTGATAACAACCTAAAACCGGTAACCAACCTGAATTATTATAATATCGATTTTAATTTATTAGTCCCTTATCTAAATGGAAATAAGGTTGTAGAGTTACCTAAGTTTTTAAAGGAACTTTCGTATTTCAGAAACCATACAAATATAATGCCACTTATGAGTAACAATAAAATCGATGGAATCATTGTTTTTAAATATAAAAAAACAACTCCCCCTTTCGAAATACAATTAACAGAAGATATTATAATTAATATCTCCTCCGTTCATAAATATTTAGTGCAAAATTATGAAGTACATTCAAATGAGCAAAAATATCGTAAACTTTATGGAATGACTGACCTTTTTCACTCCACGATGGATATTGATGTAATTTTGCAAAATGTACTGATTACGATTGAAGATAATTTTTCAGATTTAGAAGTAGAACTGATATTATCAAATGATCAGGATCGTCAAACGAAAATCCAAATAAAGCCTTTTGATTACTTGTCAGAACGACCTTCAACAATCGAGGCGTTTGTATCTGGAGAGTTAAAAGAGGATATAGCCATAGAATTGGACTGTCGTTTATTAAACGTACCTATTAAAGGTAGGCAAGCAATTTACGGCATATTACAGGTAAAAGCACCTATTAATTATTCCTTTACCAATTCAGAGAAAGAGTTTATAAAAATGCTTGCCCAGGCATCAGGGAATGCATTGGAAAATGCCAAACTCTATCACCAATCACATCGACTAATCAGCGATTTGCAGTTAATTAACGAAACTTCTCATCGTTTGAATATGAAGTTGACGATTAACGAAATGCTTTTATTTTTACAAAAACAATTATTAAAGTCATTCCAACCGATGGAAGTCGGGTTTTTATTTAAAGGGAAAGATCATTATGAAATGACGGAAGTCTGTACTCCGTATTTTAATCAAGATAAATCTCTAGCATATATACATTATGTAGAAAAGCACTTTAAAGTAAAACAGGATCCGTTATTTATCGCTGATTTTAGTCGTCTTATTGCGGAGGAAATTGAATATAAATCAGTGATGGCTATTCCAATGATTGTGGAAGAAAAGATTATTGGATTTAGCATTGTATTGCATCAGGAACCGTATTTCTTCTCCTTTGATAGTTTTAAGTTGATGCAATCGCTTATTCATCATTCTTCTTTAGCTATTTCCAACTCTGTTTTACGGGAGCAATTACAGGAAATGGTGGATCGTGATCATTTAACAAAGCTTTATGCCCGTAGTTACTCTGATACTTATGTAGAAAAATCAATTCAAAAAGATGACTCAGGTATGTTTCTTCTAATTGATATTGATAACTTTAAAAAGGTTAATGATACGTTTGGACATCAGGTTGGGGATAAAGTGCTCGTTCAAATTGCTGTTCAATTAAAAAAGAAAATTGGTTTAAGAGGGATCTGTTCAAGGTGGGGCGGTGAAGAGCTCGCAATTTATATTCCGAACATTCTAGAAGATGAGGCAATGAAAGTTTCGAAAGAGCTAGTGGATCTGATACCAAAAGTAACGAAACCTTCTGTCACAATTTCGGCCGGAATGGTTACATGGTATAAAGGAAAGCGACCGGATTTTCAACATATCTTTTTACAGGCGGATACAGCTTTATACAATGCTAAAAGTAACGGGAAAAATCGCGTTTGTGTGTTTGAAAGTTCAATGGAACTAAAATGTTAAAGGGAGAACCTGAAAATTAATTCAGGTTCTCCCTATTTTCTATTTAAAAATGTTTTAAGAGCACACTGACAAATCGCTCTAATCCTGCTTTATCTTCCAATGAAAAACGAGCTTCATTCGGGCTATCAATATCCAAAACGCCAAATACTGTTCCATTTGCAGTTAAAGGAATGACGATTTCCGATTTAGATGCTGCATCACAGGCGATATGTCCAGGGAAAGTATGTACATCATCCACCATAATTGTTTCATTGTTTTCGACTGCAGTTCCACAAACACCGCGTCCAACAGGAATGCGCACACAAGCAGGTAATCCCTGGAATGGACCAAGAACTAATTCGCCATCCTTCATTAAATAAAAGCCAACCCAATTGATATCTTCTAAAAAGTAATTTAGTAAAGCTGAAGCATTACTTAAATTAGCAATGAGGTCGTTTTCCCCATCCAATAATGCGTCAAGATGTTTTGCAAGTTGCTCGTACTGCTCTGTTAGCGTACCGCTGTAAGTAATATTAGAAAACATATAAAAAACCTCCAATTAAAATATAATTTTTTGCTGTAAAGCCTCGTGATGCTGATGTAAATCCTGTGCAGTATGTGCATCAGATCCAAAAATAATAGGTATGTTTAATTCTTTTGCAAATTGTACAAATGGTAATGGCGGATAGGGCTCCTTGCAGAAAGGTTTACTTATACCGGCACTATTGAAATCAAGTTCATAATGATACTGCTTCATTAAAGTGAGGACTTCCTTAATACGCAAGGAGTCGTCGATTTGTTCTGAATGAGCAAGCTGAAATTTATGAATTAATGTTGGATGACCTATTCGTGTCGGCTTGTAAGGGCCCAAGTCTGCCAAAATCGATTTTTTAACCGTTTCGTAATAGAGTTCGTACATAGGGGCGATTCCGCCTACCTTATTAGCAAATTGTAAATAGACTTTGTCGGAAAAGTCAATGCATACATACTCGTCTTCTGCCTTTAAAAAGTGAACTGATAAAATGGCATCATCGAGGAAAGGACCAAACTCATTTAGAAAGTGACGAGTTTGATTCTCGAAACCAATAATATAATCAACTTCTAAACCGATATTAATAATAATTTTTGACTGGTAGCGTTCTTTAAGTCTTTTCAGTTGATGAATGTAGTCTTTCAAATATGCTTTATCCATGCCACTATCCTTGTCGGGTGTTGGATCGATAAAGCCATCAGGTAAAGGAGCATGTTCTGTAAAAGATATTTCTTTGAATCCACTTTCAATCGCTTTATCGATATATTCCTCGAATGAATCTGTAGAGCCATGTGGGCAAAAAGGGGTATGTATATGTCCATCGCGCATCAATTTATGCGACCTCCTTCAAAAATATGGGATTTGCAGTAAAAAAACCTGTAAATAGTTCAACAAATAGTATAAAACATGTTATTATTAATAAGACATATATAAGTAATTTATTGATTTTAATTGGGATTAGGGGGCTTACAATGATAAATTATATCATCATTGTTGTCGTCATACTATTAGCATTATTGATTGTAGGGTTGGTAGTACGACGCAAGCATAATGCAGAAATAGGACGATTAGATAAAGAAAAGTTACAAATCCAACACTATCCAATTTTTGAAGAGCTAGCTAAAGTAAAAGCGCTAAACATGAATGGTCAAACAGAAGAGCTATTTGAAAACTGGCGAAATCGATGGTTGGATGTTGTGGATAAACAAATTCCGAAAATTGACGAATTGTTATTTGATGCGGAAGAATTTATTGATCGTTTTAAATTCAAAAAAGCTACGCATACAGAACGAGAAATTGATCAGGAGCTTACAAAGTGTGAGCAAGTTCGTGTGCAAATTATTACAGAGCTAGACGAATTAATCGGCAGTGAAGAAAAAAACCGTATCGAAATTGAACAATTGAAAGAGTATTACCGCTCAGCTCGTAAAACGATCTTGGCACATCAACATTCATTTGGTCCCGCTTTAGAGGAACTGGAAAAGAAACTAGAGCAGTTTGTACCAAAGTTTGAAGAGTTTGATGAGTTAACGAAAGACGGTAACTACCTACAGGCCCGTGAAATTGTACTCCAACTAAATGATGAAGCTCAAACAATCTTTAACCTACTAAATGAAGTACCAACATTACTTACAGAAATACAGACAAAAATTCCGACAGCGATTCATGAGTTACGAAATGGTCAGCGTGAAATGGAAGAGCAAAACTACTATTTGCGTCATTTAGAGCTGACAGAATACCTGGATGGGCTTGAAAACGAATTAGACGTATTGAAGGAAGCAATTGCCGAGTTGAATTTACAGACTGTATTGCCACGCATTCAAACGATTAATGATGAAATTGATCATTTCTATAATTTACTGGAAAAAGAAGTAATGGCAAGAAAATATGTCGAACGCAATTGTTCGGGTATGTATAGTACGATTAATGAAGTGATGCGATTAACAAAAGATATTAGTGATGAAGTGGCTTATATTCAGCATAGCTATCGATTGCAGGACAAAGAGGCTGAAATTCCAAAAGTCGGTTTGAAGCATTTAGAAGTTTTACAAAGACGCTATGAATTATTGTCTACGCGTGTACAGGAAGAAAAGTCCGCATATTCAAGCCTTCAGGAAGAATTGAAGGAAATTACAGATGAAATTGAGCGTATTGCAGAAGAACAAGAGAGCTTTTCAAATAAATTAAAGAATTTACGGATTGACGAGAATAAAGCAAGGGCTGAATTGGAAACTTTAAAGCGTTTGCTACAAAATACAGAACGCTTGCTAGGACGTGCCAATATTCCTGGGATACCAGAGGAAATGGATGCGCGATTGGAAGAAGCGGCAGAACGTATTTTTGTAGTAGTTCAAAGTTTACAGGAAGTACCACTAAATATTGTACAAGTAAACCAACATTTACTAAGTGCAAAGCAATCCATTGAAGAAACACATGAAAAAGCACAGGAAATGATTGAGAATGTTTTAATCATTGAACGTCTCATTCAGTTTGGTAACAGATATCGTGCCAACAATCGTCAAGTGCATG
The DNA here is from genome assembly GCF_038002585.1 of Solibacillus sp. FSL K6-4121. Classification (NCBI taxonomy): domain Bacteria; kingdom Bacillati; phylum Bacillota; class Bacilli; order Caryophanales; family Caryophanaceae; genus Solibacillus; species Solibacillus sp. FSL K6-4121. The sequence continues at coordinate 1,642,510 of NZ_JBBOCS010000002.1, read as the reverse complement.
AAAGTTTACTTGAAGCAGAGGATGCATTTAAAAAGTTCCGCTACATAAAGGCATTGGAAGACGCAGCAAGGGCAGTTGAAATTGTTGATCCAAATGCTATTAATCGTATTGAAGAGCTTGTACAAGAACAACTGATTTCAAAATGATAAGCATAACGGTTACATGTTGAACGATTTAGCGTTATAATAAATAAGCAAATTAAAGAGGTTGTGGTAATGGTTTAATAGACTATTATCACAACCTCTCTGCTTGAGATGAAATTACCTATAAAGTATTGCTTTACGTTGGGGTAAGTGTTATCACGCCACCTTGTCGCAAAGCTAAATAGTTAAAAAAGAAGGTAGAGTATAGATGATTTATTTAGATAATAGTGCGACAACAAAACCACACGAGGATGTTCTAAAAACATTCTTGGTAGTAAATGAACAGTATTTTGCAAATCCGGCTTCCATCCATCGTGCCGGTGTTGAGTCAAATACGTTATTAACAAAAGCTCGTGAGCAATTAGCAAGTATTCTCCATACTGAAGAAAAGAACATATTGTTTACTTCCGGGGGAACTGAGTCAAATAATGCTGCACTTTTTGGTCTTGCAAAATCAAGTAATTTTAGAGGAAAGCATATTATTACGACAGAAATAGAGCATCCATCGATTTTGGAAGCTGTTAAGCGTTTAGAGGAAGAAGGCTATGAAATCGACTATTTAAAAGTGAATAAGTCTGGGCTTATTTCTTTAGAGGAATTACAGCAAAAGCTTCGTAAAGATACTATTATCGTAAGCATTATGCACGTAAATAACGAAATGGGTGCAATACAGCCAATTAAAGAAGCAGCCCAACTAATTCATAAAGAATGCCAAGCAATGTTCCACGTAGATGCGATACAAAGTTTCGGTAAGCTGCCAGTATTGTTTGATGGCGATAATGGTCCGGATGTTATTTCTATTTCAGGACATAAAATTCATGGTCTGAAAGGGAGCGGTCTGTTAGCATTTCGTAAAAAACCACAACTGAAGGCATTTATCGTTGGTGGGGGACAGGAATTTGGTTTACGCAGTGGAACTGTTGCAGTACCACAAGCTGCTGCGTTGGCAAAAGCTGCGCGTTTAGCTGTTGAGAAAATGCCTGTACATGTCGAGAACTTTAAAAAATGGTCAGCAGAGCTGCATCATTTCTTTGAGCAATTTGATCAAGAGGTTTATATACTTTCCCCAAAAGACGGTGCACCACATATTTTATCGTTTAGTGTAAAAGGATTAAAAGGTGAAATTTTAATTAATGCATTACAAAAACGCGATATTATCGTTTCAACATCAAGTGCCTGTTCATCTAAACAAACGAAAACAAGCCATGTTGTGGAGGCAATGAATATCGATAGTCGCTACAAAAACGGCGTATTGCGTCTAAGCTTCGGCGCTAATAATACAGACGAAGATATTGCTGCATTTAAAAAGCAATTTTCAGTAGTTATGAAAGAGTTAAAAGGAGAAATTACACAATGATTTTTAAAGAAATTTTAGTTCGCTACGGTGAATTATCAACAAAAGGTCGTAACAAAAAAGATTTTATCAGCCGTTTACGTGATAATGTCCGTTATTCATTCAATGATATTGCACCACTGAAAATTCGTGCAGAACGTGATCGTATGTTTATCGAAATAGAAAACAAAGAGAAATTTGCTGTGTTAATGGAGCGTTTACCTAATGTATTCGGTATTCAATCTATCAGCCCTGTTGCATCATGTGAAAAAGATTTAGATGTAATGAAGGCATTAGCTATGGATATTTTAGAAGACTACCGTGATCGAGGCGATTTAACATTTAAAGTGGAAGTGCATCGTACAGATAAAACGTTCCCACTGGATACACATGAATTGCAGCGTGAAATGGGTGCAACCCTATTACCAAACTTTCCTAACTTTAAAGTACAGGTGAAAAATCCGGATGTCGCACTTCGAATTGAAGTACGTGAAGATGCGATCTATATGATGGCACAAGTAATCCAAGGTGCTGGAGGAATGCCAATCGGTTCAAATGGCCGAACACTGTTAATGCTTTCCGGTGGTATTGATAGCCCAGTTGCTGGGTATTTAATGATGAAGCGTGGCGTTAGACTGGATGCCATTCACTTCTTCAGTCCACCATATACAAGTGATAATGCATTGCAAAAAGTAAAAGAACTAGCAAATGAGTTAACTAAATTCGGTGCAAATGTTCGTCTGCATGTCATTCCATTCACAGAATTGCAAGTAGCCGTAAAAGATGCAGTACCGGATAATATGTCTATGACTTCCACTCGTCGTATGATGATGAAAGTTGCTGATAAAGTTCGCGAAGAAATTGGTGCACTAGGAATCGTTACAGGTGAAAGCCTAGGGCAAGTTGCGTCTCAAACATTAGAAAGCTTAACTGCTATTAATGATGTGACAAACACGCCAATATTACGTCCGCTAATTTCAGCAGATAAAAATGACATCATTAAAATTGCCAAAGATATAGGCACCTACGAAACATCAATACAGCCTTTTGAAGATTGCTGTACGATTTTTACACCATCTAGTCCGAAAACTAAGCCAAAATTAGAAAAAGTACTGCATTTTGAAAGCTTTACGGAATTCGATGATTTAATTGAACGAGCAGTGAAAAACCGCGAAGTTCATGTGTTTCCACAAAAGCAGGTAAAAGAAGATAAATTTGCTGATTTACTATAAGTTTAAACTCTAGAAATGATTTCCTAATGGAACTATAAATTACCTGCTTTTTTTGTGTATTAAACTTTTCTCCTGGTGCATTCTAATGTCACAAGGAGGTGAGCAACACATGGCAAACAACAATAGTTCTTCAAACAAATTACGTGTACCTGGTGCACAACAAGCGCTTGACCAAATGAAATACGAAATTGCACAAGAGTTTGGTGTACAATTAGGAGCAGAAGCATCATCTCGTGCAAACGGATCTGTAGGCGGAGAGATTACGAAACGCCTAGTTCAGATGGCTGAGCAACAATTACGTGGTGGAAACCAATAATAAAAATTTAAAAAAGGGACCGTTACTTTAAGTAGCGGTTCTTTTTTATTTTGCAGGTAATAAAATAATTTATTCATTAAAAAAATGGCGGAATATTTTGATATTAATGAACTTCATTATTATACTTAAATGGTAAGATCTTTTTAAACAAAGGGGAGATTTAAAATGATTCAAGACTATTTAGTAGCACCAGCAAATTATAATATTGTGGATGAATTTGAAAAACACGAAAATAAAGCGAATAAAACTGCATTGATTTTTCAAGAGGAAAATGGAAAGGAAAGTCGCTATACATATGAAGAACTTTTGCTGCAGGCAAATCAGGCTGCAAATGCCTTTTATGCAAAAGGGTTAAAAAAGGGTGATGTAATTTTAATTATGCTACCACGCTGTTTGGAAGCATATGTGTCATATATCGGCGCATTAAAAGCAGGACTAGTAATAATTCCAAGTTCAGAATTACTAAGAGCAAAAGATATTGAATACCGTTTAATTCATTCTGAAGCAAAAGCAATTATCGTAATGGAGCAATTTGTAAAAGAATTTGAAAGTGTTGAAAGTTTATCCAATGTTGAACGATTTATTGTTGGGAACAACAAAGAAGGTTGGACATCGTTAATGGATCTTGCTCAGCAACAATTAAACGAATTTAATTCTGTAAATACAACATCAAATGATTTAGCGTTTTTAGCCTATACATCTGGAACAACGGGAAATCCAAAAGGTGTAATGCATTCACACGGTTGGGGATATGCGCATTTACGTACGACAGCCGCAGAATGGCTTGGCGTACAGGATGGTGATACGGTATGGGCAACAGCAGCACCAGGTTGGCAAAAATGGATTTGGAGTCCTTTTTTAGCGGTGTTGGGAAGTGGTGCAACAGCATTTGTATATAAAGGGAAGTTTGATGCAAAGCAATATTTGCAATTAATAGAGCAATATAAAATAAATGTTCTTTGCTGTACACCAACTGAATATCGCATGATGGCTAAATTGGACCAATTAGGCTCATTTGATTTAAATTCATTACGAAGTGCAGTATCTGCAGGTGAACCGTTAAATCGGGAAGTAATTGAAACATTTAAGCGAGAGCATAATTTAGTAGTGCGGGATGGATATGGACAAACGGAAAACACATTGCTAATAGGAACATTGCTAAATACAGAATTACGTTCCGGCTCAATGGGAAAACCAACTCCAGGTAACATTATTGAATTAGTAAATGAGGATGGTGAGCCGGTTCCGGTAGGTGATGTTGGGGATATTGCTGTACACAAATCAACGCCAGCACTATTTAAAGGCTACTATAAAGATCCAGAGCGTACGGCAATTCAATTTCGTGGAGATTGGTATATAACAGGTGACCGTGCTACAAAAGATGACGAAGGTTACTTCTGGTTTGAAGGACGCAATGATGATATTATTATTTCCTCGGGCTACACAATTGGTCCGTTTGAAGTCGAAGATGCTTTAACGAAGCATCCTGCAGTACAAGAGTGTGCAGTCGTTGCAAGTCCTGATGAAGTACGGGGAAATATCGTAAAAGCTTTTATTGTATTAAAAGACCAATCGTTGAAAGATAGCCCAACAATTGTTGAGGATTTACAAAATCACGTTAAACAACTGACAGCACCATACAAATATCCACGTGTGATTGAGTTTTTAGATGAGTTACCTAAAACAATTTCAGGGAAAATACGTCGTGTCGAACTGCGTTCAAAAGAGTTGAAATAACAGTTTCCGACATTATTTCCTGGGGAATAAGGGAAAAAGGTGGCGAACTTTGCCGCCTTTTTTTGTGGGAAATGAGGATAAGATAAAACTGGTGAAATGAAATGCTTTTCATTGAAACTTTTTTAATATACCATCGTACATATAATAAGGAGGCGAAGGCATGAATACAAAACGAGTAGTAGCTTTAATAATAGCTGCCGTATTATTATTTTTCTCAATAGGGATTAATACGATTATTACAATTTTTAAAACGGATTTCTTTAGTAGCTTTGATATGCTAGGGTCAGATGCACTTACATATGAAAATGTAGTCGAAACAGGTGATTTTACGAAGCGTATTGCTAATCTAAAAGTTGATGGTGTAATTCAGGATGTTGGTGAACCAAGTATATGGGAAACTGTAGGTTATAATCATCAAGTATTTCTTGAACAGCTGGACGCTGTTTTAAACGATGAAACAGTTAAGGCAGTTCTTTTAACGGTTAATACGCCAGGTGGTGGTGTAATTGAATCAGAAGAAATATATCAAAAATTATTACAGATTAAAGAAGAAAGACAAATACCGATTTATGTAACAATGGGGGCGATGGCTGCTTCGGGTGGCTATTATATTTCAGCACCAGCAGATAAGATTTTTGCTCAGCGTGAAACGATTACAGGATCAATTGGTGTAATTATGCAGTCGATCAATTATGAAAAATTAGCTGAAAAAATCGGCGTAGAATTTGAAACGATTAAATCCGGCGAACATAAAGATATGTTCGGGGGGCCACGTCCTTCTACTAAAGAAGAGCTGGCAATGCTTCAGGAGATGATTGATGAGTCGTATGAACACTTTGTCGATATTATTGAAGCTGGACGTAATATGTCAGAAGCAGAAGTGAAAAAAGTTGCGGATGGTCGTGTATTAGGTGGTACACAGGCATTAAGAGCTGGCTTAGTCGATGAAATTGGTAATGAAGAGGCAGCCATTAATGCATTACGGGCAGATTATGGCCTTGAAGATGCACAGTTGTTTGAATATACGAAAAATACAACGAGCTGGGGTTTATTTTTAGGGGCCAAATTAGGCTCAATGTTCAGCCCATCAGCAGAATCGCAAGTTTTATCTAAAATTATTTCATCAACGAATTCACCACGTATGATGTATTTATACGGTGACTATTAATAGGAGGGAAAGCAATGACTGAAGCAATCGAAGTAGTTGATACAACATCTGCCGAAGAGCTGCCTTCTATTAAACAAAAAACAGCAGGTTTTTGGATGCGTTTTTGGGCTTTTATACTGGATTCTCTAGTTGTTAGTGCAATAGTGGGGATATCTATAAAACCAATATTTGCGTTAATGGATTGGAACACAGCTAGCAATGTCTGGTATGCACCAATGACCATTATATCCGGAATCATTTTTTATGCTTATTTTGTCCTGTTGACGAAGTTCTTCAAGCAAACATTAGGGAAAATGGTTTTTGGTATAAAGGTAGAAAAAGAAAATGGCGAACCTTTGGACTGGATGACTATTCTTTTTCGTGAAGTAGTAGGCAGATTCATTAATGGTACATTATTGTACTTACCATATTTAATCGTCGCATTTTCGCCAAATAATAAAAGTATTGCAGATTATTTTGCGGATACTGTTGTCATTCATGAGAAGATTTATACTAAAGATGTTTAAGAAAAATTAGAAGGGGAAATGTAAACTATCGACACCTTCTATATAAAAGAAAAGGGTTGCTTCGTAATCAATTTTGATGCTGAGCAATCCTTTTCTTTATTTAGGAAGTGAATGTGAGTTCAGTTAGTTGCATTTTTCAAATCATGTTTAGTAATATTAGGGAATATAAAGGAGGCGTATAGTTATGGCACAAGTAACATTTAAAAACGGTCCGGTAACATTAATCGGCAATGAAGTAAAAGTAGGGGATCAAGCCCCGGATTTTAAAGTATTAGCAAATGATCTATCTGAGGTAACACTAAAAGACTCTGAAGGTAAAATTCGCTTATTTTCAGTAGTACCATCATTGGAAACAGGTGTTTGTGACAAGCAGACACGTACATTTAATGAAGCAGCAGCTAGTTTAGGTGAAAATGTAGTTATTTATACAGTTTCAATGGACTTGCCATTTGCTCAAAAACGCTGGTGTGGAGCAGCAGGTATTGACAATGTCATTACAGTATCTGACCACCGTGATGCATCTTTTGGCGAAGCGTATGGCGTACATATGAAAGAATTACGCCTATTAGCACGTTCGATTTTTGTAGTGGATGAAGCCGGCAAAGTAACTTATGTAGAATATGTTCCAGAAGGTACAGACCACCCAAATTATGACGCAGCGATTGAAGCTGTAAAAGCTCTTTCAAAATAATTTCGTTTTTGACGATTTTGTTGTAAAGTAAATACATGATGATGGATACCCACTCAATAATTATTGAGTGGGTTGTTCATTTGTGGATTGAGAAATAGATTTCAACAAGGAATCCACAGATGAAAAGAGGTGGTGTTTCACTTTTTAGTGGGAATCGTTTCTTCGATGAATAGGAATGAGGGAGTTATTTTTATGGAGAAGTTTGAACAAATCTTTAAATACATTAATGACCATGCTGAAACAATTGTTGCCCAGGAAGAGCAGGATTATTTAGAAGCGTTGTTACAAACATTGGAAGAAACACTTGATGGGAAATTTGATTGGCAAGTAGAAGGTGCAACCAAGGAAGATATGCGTAAAGCTATCCAAATTGCGATTCTTAAAGGTATGCGTAAAAGTGCTCAGCCAAATCACCAAATGACCCCTGACACGTTAGGACTGATTGTGAGCCATTTTGTGGAGCGTTGCTTTGAACAGGAACTCACTGAGCGATCAATATCAATAGTAGACCCAGCCCTAGGGACAGGAAATTTACTGTTTACATTAATGAATGCGTTTGAAGGCAAAGTGGAAGCTACTGGGGTAGAAGTTGATGATGTGCTAATTCGATTAGCTGCAGCAACTGGAGACTTAGTTGAACAACCTGTAACACTATTTCGCCAAGATGCACTCGAGAAGCTACTAGTCGATCCGGTAGATGCAGTGGTATGTGACTTACCTGTAGGTTATTATCCGAACGAAGAAGTAGCACTTGATTATGAATTATGTGCTGCAGAAGGAATGAGTTATTCACACCACTTATTTATTGAGCAATCGCTGAATTACACAAAAGAAGGCGGCTTTGCATTTTTCTTAGTTCCATCTAACTTATTTGAATCTGATCAAGCAAAGCAATTGCATCAGTATATTAAGGGCCATGCGTGGATTCAGGCTGTCATTCAACTACCTGAAAATCTATTTGCTTCAAAAGCACATGAGAAAAGTATTTTAATTTTACAGAAGCAAAGTACACAACTAAAAGCACCACGCGAAGTATTATTGGCAAAAGTACCTAATATGTCCAATAGAGAAGCGTTGGCAATGTTTTTTGAAAAGGTACGTATGTGGAAAGAAAGCAATAATCAAAAACGTTAATTCACATTAAGACGTTAGTTTGGTTACTGCCTTACAACTGAAGAAACAGATATTATTGAACTAAAAAGCCATCTCTCAATTTGAGGAGATGGCTTTTTACTTTTAAATTATGAAATCATTCTGGAGTACGAATTACTAATACATCACATTTAGCAGTTCGAACGATCGATTCAGAAACGGATCCGATTAAGAAACGTTCTACAGCGTTTAAACCAGTAGCTCCACAAATGATTAAGTCTGCTTCAACAATATTTGAAAGGTCTTTTGTAATGATATTTTTAGGAGAACCATACTCGATGATAAGGTTTACATTCTCAACACCAGCTTCTTCTGCCTGCTTTTTATAGCCATTCAGTAATTCTTCAGAGTGTTGTTGAGCACGCTCAGCGATTGAACGGTCATAAGCTTCGATAGCTGCAAAAGAACGTGTATCGATAACGTTTACTAGATTAATTGTTGCACCTTCATTACGTTTTGCTACATCAATTGATTTTCGGAACGCATATTCAGCCTCTTTAGAACCGTCTACTGCTACTACAATGCTTTTATAATGATTTGCCATTTCCATTACCTCCTAATATTTCTATGACTTTATTATAACAAATGATTATCGAATGGAAATAGCTAACACGGAAAATTAAAAAAATTACTATTATTATGTCATCTATTATGTGGAAAACGTACATAATTTGTTCAAATACTATGATAATATATTTTTATTACACTTTTAAATATTATTTTCGATTTTTAGCAGAGTTCACTATTCTGAATAAACTTTATATTTAAAATAAATCTACTATTTTTGTGTTAAAGTTGGTAGAATGGATTTGAATTATGTTATGCATTTTTCTAAGCGCTATTTATAGGGAGGAATTACGTTGAAAATCGGGGTACCGAAAGAGATAAAAAATAATGAAAATCGAGTGGCAATGACACCAGCAGGAGTATTGTCATTAATTGCTAATGGTCATGAAGTGTATATTGAACAAGGTGCTGGCTTAGGTTCGGCATTTACAGATGATGACTATATTGCAGCAGGCGCAAAAATTGTTGATACAGCTGCAGATGCATGGAATGCGGAAATGGTTCTGAAAGTAAAAGAACCAGTTAAAAGCGAATATAATTATTTCCGTGAAGGTTTAATATTATTTACGTATCTACATTTGGCACCAGAACCAGAGCTTACAAAAGCATTAATTGAAAAACGTGTTACGGGAATTGCCTATGAAACCGTTCAATTACCAAACCGTTCATTACCACTATTGACACCGATGAGTGAAGTGGCAGGGAAAATGGCGACTCAAGTTGGTGCGCATTATTTAGAGAAATACCAAGGTGGAAAAGGAATTTTACTTGGGGGTGTCTCAGGCGTTCCACGCGGAAAAGTAACTGTAATTGGTGGGGGTATTGCTGGTACGAATGCAGCGAAAATTGCAGTTGGTATGGGTGCGGATGTAACAATAATTGATTTAAGTCCGGAACGTTTACGTCAGCTTGAAGATATTTTCGGTCGGGATGTACAAACTTTAATTTCAAACCCTTACAATATTGCTGATGCTGTTCGCTCAGCAGATTTAGTTATAGGTTCTGTTTTAATTCCTGGAGCTAAGGCACCAAAATTAGTAACAGAAGAAATGATTAAATCGATGTCACCAGGTTCAGTAGTAGTTGATATTGCGATCGACCAAGGTGGCTGTTTCGAAACTTCTGAAAAAGTTACAACACATGACAACCCAACATTTGTTAAACATGATGTAGTTCACTATACAGTTGCAAATATGCCAGGTGCAGTGCCACGCACATCTACACTGGCATTAACAAATAATACTGTGCCATATGCATTACAAATTGCCAATAAAGGATTCATTAAAGCATGTTTTGACAACCCAGCGTTAAAGCTTGGTTTAAACACGGTTGATGGGCATGTTGTCTATGAGGCGGTAGCAGATGCACAGGGATTACCTTATGTAGCTGTAGATGACGTTTTAGGCGTATTAACAGGATTAAACAGCTGAAAAGTATGAATAATAAAACACTCGGATGTTATTAATAACGTCCGAGTGTTCTTTTATGAATGTTTATTTCACTGAAACAAGCTCTGTCGTAATTTCACCTTCGAAGTTAGTAACTCGAATTATACCGTAATCCTTTGCTAAATAAAGTTTAGATCCGTTTGGGTATTTGATGACTACAACATTTTTAAATGTCCCGGCTTTAGTCTTTAAAGTAGTCGAAGTACTTTCGACAGTTACCTCTGTTTTCGTATCCGATTCAATTCCATAATCCGTATCATAAATTGTCGATTTTTCCTTCATCGGATAACTTAAAGAAAAGAAGAATACATCGGAATAGGCAACACCAAGTTCGAAACTATTTTCATTTTCAATATATGTGTAGCCAATAAAGTCTTCTTCCATTAAGCTAACGGAATTTCTTATATCCGGATTCACGGAAGCTTTATACGTAGTTTTTGCTCCACCTTCTAATGAAGGTTCATAAGTATAGCTTCGATTAGCTTTAGGAAGTAAACCGTTTGTAATAACAGGCGCCTTTTTAGGTTCATATTTTTTCGGTTCTTTTGTTGTTAAAGTTTTTGAAAGAATATAACCCTTATTGCCATTATGTTTTATATAAGACCATTGACCTTCTTTTGAAAGAACAGTAACTTTAGACAAGTTTTCAAGAAGTGATAATTTTTTTGCACTAGGTGATGGAGCATCACGTAAAAAAATATTTTCTTCCGCATTAATAAACTGAGTCGACTCGGCATGTGCTGGCTGCGTTTGTAATAAGCTAAATGGCATTAGAAGCATGAGCAAGATGATTAGCATAAATAACGATAATTTTTTCATGATGCACTCCCTTTCTTCGTATTTATTTCCTCTTGTAAATTACCTATTCCTCAATTTTACCTATAGAAAACAAGTAAAGATTTGGGAATAGCCTTAAAAGTACATTAATCCTAGTAGGTGAATACTAGTTGTAAACGTTGATATACCTTCACTTAACATCTTATTCTCACAACGAAAATTTATATCATATCTCCTGGAAAAAATATTCTCAAGGACAAGTATATTACTGAGATTTTTCTTTATTCCTAATTATTAAATAAAGTTAAAAAATGCTCTAAACGTGTAAATTTTTGAATTCTGATTAAACAACTTTATAAAATTCCCCTGCTATTCCAAACAAAAAAAGCTGTATGAAAGTTAAAACGCAACTTTCAATACAACCTTTTAATAAGTTAAAATATATTTTTAGGACTGTTAAAACAGACAGTCAGATTTAAAGGATAACTAATTCCTTGGTAAACTTCGTTAATACTTCTACGCCGTCATTTGTTACGACTACATCATCTTCAATTCGAACTCCGGCTGCGTCTGATTTATAAATACCTGGCTCAATTGTAAATACTGTACCAGGCTGTAAGGTCATTTCGTTTGTTCCTGTAATCGATGGGAACTCATGAACAGAAATCCCAAGCCCGTGACCTAATCGGTGAGTGAAATATTCACCGTAGCCTGCATCTGTAATAATATCGCGAGAAATTTTATCTAAATCCTTTGCACGAACTCCAGGTTTTACTGCTTCGATTGCAGCTTCATTTGCGCGGCGCACTGTATTGTATACTTTCATTTGCTCCTCATTTGGCTGACCGAATGCTACTGTGCGTGTAATATCAGAACAATATCCTTCATAAATTACGCCTAAATCAAATAATATGAAGTCACCTTTTTGGATTTTACGATCTCCCGGTGTACCATGTGGAGAAGCTGTTTTTTCACCGGCTAATACCATCGTATTAAAGCTCATCGCATAACCTTTTGCTTTAATAGCAGATTCAATCGTATTTAAAATTTCCATTTCTGTTTTGCCTTCAGCGATTGCATTACAGCCAACTTCGATTGCGAAGTCTGCTAATTGCGCTGCTTTACGTAACTTCACAAGCTCTTCTTCGTCTTTGCAAATGCGGAGTGCATTTACCTTTTCATCGATATTTGTAAACTTCAACGTATCAAAACGTTCTTGTATTGCTTCTAAACGTTCAACAGTCAAATGGGATTTTTCGATTGCCAATGTATTGAATGATACGTTACGTGCTTTAACAGCGTTTGCCACAACATCCCATGCATTTTGAGTATCTTCATGTCCGATTACTTCATAAGACCATCCCGCTGCTACAACATCTGGTATTTCCATTTTCGGACAAATTAAAAAAGGCTCTGCGTCTTTAAATACCATGACACCGAGTAAACGTTCATGCGGATCACTTTTAAAATTAGAAAAGTAAAACACATTATCGGGAGTAGTGATAAAAGCAGCATCCCACTCATTTTCTACTAAATATTGCTGTAATTGATTTTGCTTTGACATATTAAAAATCCCCTTTTATTTCCTAAGAATGAATTCATAATTAAGCATATCAAAAAAAGGAGATTTATGCATAAATATCGAATATATTAGTGGTGACAATATATCTTTTAGGAGGGTAATTTTATGAAAGTTTCATATCATGGGCATTCAATTATAAAAATAGTAACGAATGGTACAACTATTTTAATAGACCCTTTTATAAATGGAAATGGTCTTACAGATTTAAAAGTTGAAAACGAAAATCCGGATGTTATTTTATTGACACATGGTCATAATGATCACGTAGGAGATACGGTAGAGTTGGCCAAAAAGAATAATGCACTCGTTGTAGCACCAAATGAGCTAGCCGACTATTTAGGCTGGCAAGGGTGTAATGTGCATAATATGCATATTGGAGGAGCTCATGAATTCGAGTTTGGAAAAGTGAAATTTACCCAGGCTTTCCATGGTTCTTCATATGTAACGGAGAATAAGGAAATTATTTATACGGGTATGCCTTCAGGGATTTTATTTACAGCAGAAGGAATAACAATCTACCATGCTGGAGATACGGCATTGTTTGGAGATATGGAACTGATCGGAAAACGTCATCCAATTGACGTAGCTTTCCTGCCAATCGGCGACAACTTTACAATGGGACCAGAAGATGCTGCGTTTGCAGTATCATTACTAAAACCAAAAATCGTTGTACCAATCCACTACAATACATTCCCGCCAATCACACAAAATCCTGATGAATTTGCGAAACTTGTAGAAGGGGCGGAAGTCCAAATTCTACAGTCAGGGGAATTTGTTGAATTTTAATATGAAAAAAGCAAACTGCCCAACCTAGTAGACCAGGTTGGGCAGTTTGTCTTATTTTCTGCTGTTTTTTATAAGTAATAATGAGGGTATAGATATGGAAAATATATAATTGCAACGTTTAAATATGGTACACTAGGGACATAAATGAATGATGAGAAATAGGTGATGTAATTGTCAACGAAACACGAGAAGATTTTACAATACATTGAATCACTACCAGTTGGCGATAAAATTTCTGTTCGTCAAATTGCAAAAGAAATGCAAGTAAGTGAAGGGACAGCTTATCGTGCGATTAAAGAAGCTGAAAATCGCAGGCTAGTCAGCTCAATTGAACGTGTAGGAACAATCCGTATTGAAAAGAAAAAGAAAGAAAATATTGAACGATTAACATTTGCAGAAATTGTAAATATTATTGATGGTCAAGTGTTGGGTGGAAAGTCAGGCCTACATAAAACGTTAACTAAATTTGTAATCGGTGCGATGAAGCTTGACGATATGATGCGATATACAGATGCGGGAAGCCTTCTGATTGTCGGAAATCGTACACAAGCTCATGAATATGCATTAAAAACCGGTGCGGCCGTATTAATTACAGGTGGTTTTGATACGACGGATTCAAACAAAGCATTGGCTGATGAATTGGATTTACCGATTATTTCAACAAGTTACGATACGTTTACTGTAGCAACAATGATTAACCGTGCTATTTATGATCAATTAATCAAAAAAGATATTTTGCTTATTGAAGATGTATATGTACCAATGGAGGATACTGCTGTTTTAAGAAATAGTGATACTATTGCAGACTTCCATAAACAGAATCGCAGAACTACACATGGCGCATTCCCGGTTTTAACACATCAAAACAAGCTAGTTGGGATGATTACGAGTAAGGATGTTATTGGCAAAGAAGAGTCAGAGCCGATTGATAAGGTCATGACAAAGAGTCCAATTGCAGCTTCTATGAAAACAAGTGTAGCTTCTGCTGGTCACCGAATGATTTGGGAAGGGATAGATTTGCTTCCTGTCATAGATGAAGATGGCTTGTTAAAAGGTGTTATTAGCCGTCAGGACGTTCTAAAGGCGATACAATTAGCGCAGCGTCAGCCACAGCACGGAGAGACAATTGATGATTTAGTTAAAAATGAGATGCGTGTTATGGGCGAAGAAGATATCGCCGTTGAGTTTACAGTCACACCGCAAATGACGAATCAATTTGGTGCGATTTCTTATGGTGCCTTTACGATTTTACTTTCAGAAGTTGGGGCTTTTGCGTTGAAACGACGTAAACGTGGCGAAGCCGTTGTAGAAAATATGAATATTTACTTCATCAAGCCTGTGCAGATGGAGAGTGTATTAACAGTTCGTCCAAGAATTTTGGACATGGCACGTAAATTTGTGAAGATGGATTTTGAAGTATTCAGTGGAGCAAATCTTGTTGGTAAAGCAATGATGACATTCCAGCTTTTAGAAAGATAAATACAGCAGTAATATTGAATTTTAATAATAAAAAGGGTGTCCTCAAGGTAATACCTATAAAAACACCCTTCTCATTTACTTATTCAATTCATATTCTTCATGTACGTAACGACCTTCATGGCGCATACGTTTATAATTGTTTATACCTAAGCCGGCACCTAAAACGATAAATACAGCTGCAATGGCAAATCCAATGATATCAGGATATAAGATTATTGCATTAAGACCGAAGAAAATTAAAAATGCTGCAAGTGAAACACCTGCTTTTGCAGTATACCATTTTCGGCGAATAGGCAAAGTGGAGCGGAATTGCTTCGTTTTAAAATAAAAGTAAAATACAAGTGATGCTACAATACCAGCAACGAACAGAAAATTTAAATAGACCATAGTGAACCTCCTAGTAGCCAAACTACTAAATATTGTAACGATTTTTCTTGAAAAATGATATAGGTATTCACTATGTGCGAGGGGGAAATGTTGTGAAACGTCAAATAATTGACAAAATTAAACAATATGACACGATTATACTGCATCGTCATGTAAGGCCAGATCCAGATGCATATGGTTCTCAAATTGGCTTGGCAGAATTAATCCGTGCGAATTATCCGGAAAAAGAAGTATATACAGTAGGTGAACATGATCCGTCTTTATCGTTTTTAGCTTTCCCACAGCATATAGAAGATACGCAGTTTAATAATGCACTCATTATTGTAACTGATACTGCAAACACAGAGCGTATTGATGATGATCGTTATCAAAAAGGTGATTTTATTATTAAAATCGATCACCACCCAAATGACGATGCATACGGTGACTTACTGTGGGTTGATACGAATGCAAGCTCATGCAGTGAGATGGTTTATGAACTTTATGAGGAAGGCAGAGAATATGCGAATTGGCAAATGTCCGATGCAGCAGCTCGTCTTTTATTTGCAGGAATAGTTGGAGATACGGGGCGCTTCTTATTCCCCAGTGCGAGTCCAAAAACATTTGAAACTGCAGGTCAACTAATCCAATATAATTTCGACCGCAATCAAGTGTTTGATGGTATGTATGAAATGGAACGCAAATTATTGAATCTTCAAGGTTATATATACCAGCATTTCGAAATGGATGAAAACGGAGCGGCTTCGATTAAATTGCCTACATCTGTTTTACAGCAATATGATGCAACACCTTCCGAAACATCTCTTTTAGTTGGCTCATTGGGAAATGTGAAAAATATCCGAGCATGGGTGATGTTTATCGAAGACAATGATACAATTCGTGTGCGTATACGTTCAAAAGGTCCGGTTATCAATGGACTGGCAAAAAAATATAATGGTGGAGGGCACCCATTGGCATCCGGTGCAACAGCCTATACTTGGGAAGAGGCAGATCAAGTAATTGAAGATTTAAAAGCTATTTGTAAAGAATATAAATAATATGTTGGAGGGATGAAGCGTGACTGTATATCCACAAATACGGACAAGTGCCGATTTATTAAAAAGTACAATTCGTCTTGAAGAGCTCATCCCTTTTTTACATCAACAAAAGGCAAAAAGCTGTGCAATCGTCAATACGAAATTGTACGGACTTTTGCCTTTTTGGTTTGAAATGAAAAGGGCTGGCATACACCCGGTAATTGGACTGACAGTACAGCTGGAATGGACGGAAGAACAGTCATTACCGATTATATTATACGCGAAAACAAATGAAGGCTATCAAAACTTATTGAAGATTTCCAGTAGTATTGCGATACGAACAGAACAGACAATTCCTTTAAGATGGCTGCTAGCCTATGGAAAAGGAATAGCCTTCATGATACCTGCGCTTGACTTACAAGGAAGATGGCTGCAGCAAACGGCAGAGAAAACAATGCTGGAGATTAAAAATGCATATTCAAATGAGCTGTATGTTGGAATTTCCCGTGGATCAAATGAAGCCCCTTATGAAAGACAAGCTGTAGAAATTGCAGTGAACAATGGGCTGCCTATTGTTGCAACGCATGAATCATTGTTTCTGAAAGAAGAGGACTTTTTTTCATTTGAAGTAGCCCAGGCGATTGAAACGGGTGTGAAGCTCAATGAAGCAGCTAAAAGCAATAAAGAAGAAAGCTATGTATTAACTGCAGAGCAATGGCAAGAGAAATTCCATGATGAGCCCCAATGGTTGATACAAATGGAGAATCTATTAATGAGCTGCCAAGTTCAATTGACTACGGATGATGTATATATGCCGAAATATCCTCTTTCTGAAGGGGATACAGCAGAGAGTATATTGCAGCAGCAAGTAGTTGCTGGGCTTCAGCGCAGATTAAAAATGGATTCATTGCCGACTCGCTATTTGGAACGTATAAATTATGAGCTGAATGTTATTCAATCAATGGGGTATTCTGACTACTTTTTGATCGTTGCCGATTTTATGCTCTTTGCAAGGGAAGAACAAATATTAACAGGTCCGGGACGAGGATCATCGGCATCATCGCTCGTTGCCTATGCACTTGAAATTACACAAGTGGACCCTCTGCAATATGATTTATTATTCGAACGCTTTTTAAACCCTGAACGTATTACATTACCGGATATCGATATTGATTTCTTGGATACGAGACGTCATGAAGTAATTCAATATGTGGCGAAAAAATACGGGAAGCAGTATGTCGCGCAAATTATTACGTTTGGTACGCTATCGGCAAAAGCTGTTGCGCGGGATGTTGCCCGAATGTTCAATTTTGAAAGTGAAACATTGGAAATGATCTCTAAGCTTATCCCGAATAAACCAGGTATTACGTTACAGGAAGCGTATACGAAATCCGAAAATTTACGTTCATGGATAGCAGCAGAGCCAATCCGACATAAATGGTTTCAAACGTCATTACGCTTGGAAGGGCTACCTCGAAATGCTTCGACCCATGCGGCGGGTGTTGTTTTAAGCCCAGTCCCATTAGTCGATGTTGTTCCAATTGAAGAAGGTCATGATGGAATTTATTTAACACAATGGCCAATGCTTGAAGTTGAGCAAACAGGCTTATTAAAAATTGATTTTTTAGGGTTACGCAATTTAACGATTCTTGAACAAATTAGAAAATCCATTCAGTTTACACATGATACTCGATTAGATTTTAATCAAATTCCTCTTAATGACCAGAAGACATTTGAACTGCTTCAGCATGGAGATACAGCTGGGATTTTCCAGCTAGAATCAGATGGAATGAAAAATGCCTTGCGGGAAATTAAACCAAATCACTTTTTAGATATTGTGGCAGTTAATGCATTATATAGACCAGGTCCAATGGAATTTATCCCGCTTTATGCAAGAAGGAAGCATAAAAAAGAACAGGTAATGATGCCACATCCACATTTAAAGCCAATTTTGGAAGAGACATATGGTGTTATCATTTATCAGGAACAAATTATGCGTATAGCTAATGTAATGGCAGGCTTTTCATTTGGACAGGCAGACTTGCTCCGTCGTGCGGTGAGTAAAAAGAAGCGAGATGTGTTGGAACAGCAGCGCGCCTCTTTTGTGCAAGGTGCATTGGCAAAAGGTTATACCGAGCAAGTAGCAGAAGAGGTTTATGCATTAATTGTACGCTTTGCCGATTATGGATTTCCGAAAAGTCATGCGGTCGCATATAGTGTCATTTCGTATCACATGGCGTATTTAAAAGCAAATTACCCTGTTAATTTCTATGCAGCCCTACTTACAAATGCAACGGGCAATTCAGATAAGCTAGCGCAAATTTTAATGGAGGCAAAAGCAAGGGGAATTGAAATTCTGCCGCCGTCGATTAATCGAAGTATGCGCCACTTTAAAGTAGAAGGTGGGAAGATCCGTTTTAGCTTTTCGGCGATTAAAGGAGTACCACAACCCTTTTTGCAAAAGTTGCTAACTGCCCGTGAAGAAAGACAAAAGCCTTTCGAATCCATATTTGATTTAGCGGTTACCATGACGACAGCGAATTTCACGCGTAAAATTATGGAGCCATTGATTAAGGCAGGGGCACTTGATGAATTTGGGAAAGATCGCGCAACCTTACTTGCCACAATTGAAGGGGCACAAAAACAAGCTGATTTTGTGCGGCCTGGTGGAGATGATTTATTTGAAGGCGCCTTACTAGCATTTGGAAAGCCGAAATACAGCGAAACATCACCGATCCCTGAAAAAATTAAGCTGCAATACGAAAAAGAAGTACTCGGTTTTTATTTATCCGACCATCCAATTGTAAAAGTACGCAAACATTTCCCGGAGGTTACAGCGACAGTCCGAACTTTATCCCAATTGAAAGATAATACTTACGTAAAAATGATTGGTCAAGTTCAGGAAATTCGTCAGCTCCGTACGAAGCGAGGAGAACTGATGGCATTTGTCCAATTAGAAGATGAATATGGAGTGGTCTCTTTAACACTTTTTCCAAAAGAATACGAGAAAGTTGTTGGTAAATTACAGGAGGATACTTTGCTTTATATTGAAGGGTTTTTCGAACATCGTTTTAATAAGTCCCAAATAAAAATTAAGGATATTATTATAAAATAAATAGTATTATAGAGCGTTTCTAATAAAATTAGAAACGCTCTTTTTATATTACTTCATCAAATTTTATCGAAAAAACATAAAAATAGTTATATATTCGCAAATTTTATTATATATAAGATTATAGTTTTATAATTTCCCTTTACAACTTCAAAAACATTTTGTATCCTTACTTTATAAACTGGTCTGACCACTTTTGATGAATTATGGAATGTTGGACTCGATGAGGTGAAAAGCGTGGAAGAAAAGCCCGCAAAAAAAAGATTCATACAAATTGTAAAGCAGTTGCATGATTTAATAGCTGAACAAAACATTCAGGAAGGGCAAAAGCTACCTTCAGAAAGAGTGTTAAGTGAACAGCTCCAAGTGGGAAGATCTTCTGTCAGGGAAGCTTTACGTAGTTTGGAATTGTTAGGCTTAATAGAAACAAGACATGGCGGAGGTACTTATTTAGCCAGCATGAAGCAACATCAATTCGTTGAGATTGTTGGTTCATTTATTTTGCAGGATGAGAAATCTATAGCTGATGTTCATGCGACAAGACAAATGCATGAAAAAGAAGCCATTCGCATCATTTGTCAGTCTCCTGGTTTCTGCGCATTACCGATTTGGAAAAGTTTTTTTGTGAAGCTGGAGCTTGGAGAAGCATTAAAGCGAGAAGATATACTTCGTGAATGTATTGTTATTTCCGGGAACCGTCTTTCATTAAAAATTTGGCTGCAGCTTCTTGCGTTTAGCGATAAACTGCTTGCGACTGATATAACTGCCGAAGAGAAAAGGGAAGTAAAGACTTTACTAGCTTCTATGCAGATGGGGTATTCACAGGAAGCACTTGATGCATACGAAAACTGGATAGCCATTATAAAATAAACATTTTCAGATCAATTCAAAGGGGGATTACGATGTCAATTCGTGATTTATTTACAATTAGCCGCAAAAAAAATACAGATAATATAACAAAAAGAGAAGATGAAAAGGCCTTTCCAGAAGGCATCGTTACAAAATGTCCAAAATGTAAAATGATTCATGTAACAAAGGAAATAGAGAAGAACCTGAAAGTATGTACGAAATGCCAGCATCATTTCAGCTTAACAGCAGATGAAAGAATTGCCTGCTTTTTAGATAAAGGTTCATTTGTGTCGATGGATGATCATCTACAAACGACTAATCCTTTAAATTTCCCGGCTTATGTGGAAAAGATAGAGATCGACATAAAGAAAACAGGTTTGAATGAAGCAGTTTTAACAGGGGAAGGCGCATTAAAAGGAATGCAGGTCGTTGTTGCAGTAATGGATTCACATTTCCGTATGGGATCGATGGGGTCTGTGGTAGGGGAAAAAATCACTCGAGCTGTGGAGAAGGCAACAGAACTAAGGGTGCCATTTATTATTTTTACTGCTAGTGGTGGAGCTCGTATGCAAGAAGGCGTACTATCTTTAATGCAAATGGCGAAAACGAGCGTTGCATTAAAACGCCATAGCGAAGAAGGCTTACTTTATATTTCTGTTATGACACATCCTACAACAGGAGGCGTTTCTGCAAGTTTCGCATCGATTGGGGATTATAATATTGCCGAACCTCAAAGCTTAATTGGCTTTGCTGGACGTCGTGTTATCGAGCAGACGGTACGGGAAAAGCTGCCTGATGATTTCCAAACGGCAGAGTTTTTATTGGACCATGGTCAACTTGATGCCATTTTTAATCGATTGGAAATGCGAGATAAAATTGCAACAATTGTAAAGTTACATGTACAAGGAGGCGTAACCCATGTCTAAATTAATGGCATTTGAAGAACCAGTAGTGAAGCTTCGGGAAAAAATTGTAGAATTAAAAACAATTGCTACAGAAGCGGAAGTCGATATGAGCGGTGAAATTGAGAAGTTGGAAACGAGATTGCAGGAGTTGGAAAAAAACGTTTACGCAAATATGGAGCCGTGGGACCGGGTGCAAGTAGCCAGACATGCGGAACGACCGACTACGCTTGAATATATTGAACGAATATTTGATGATTTCATTGAGCTGCATGGGGATCGTACGTTTAAGGATGATGCAGCAATTGTAGGGGGGATTGCCTCATTTAATGGGCAGGCAATAACGATTATAGGTCACCAACGCGGGAAAACGACTAAAGAGAATATTCGACGTAATTTCGGGATGCCACACCCGGAAGGATACCGTAAAGCATTACGACTGATGAAGCAAGCGGAGAAATTTAATCGTCCCATTATTTGTTTTATTGATACGAAAGGTGCTTACCCAGGTAAAGCAGCTGAAGAGCGCGGCCAAAGTGAAGCGATTGCACGCAACTTGTTTGAAATGGCGGGTATCCGGGTACCGATTATTAGCGTTGTTATAGGAGAAGGCGGTAGTGGTGGCGCACTTGCATTAGGAGTAGCAAACAAAATATTAATGCTTGAAAATGCGACCTACTCAGTTATCTCGCCAGAAGGAGCGGCATCGATTTTATGGAAAGATGCAAGCTATGCTAAACAGGCAGCAGAAGCTATGAAAATTACAGCCCTTGATTTAAAGCAGCTTGAAATAATCGATGGGATTATTCCGGAAGTTGCCGGTGGAGCGCATAAAGATAAGGAACAGCAAGCTATAATAATGAAAGAATACATTACAAATACGTTAAACGATTTAAATAAAGAAAGTGCAGAGCAATTAGTTGAGAATCGTTATACAAAATTTAAGAATATTGGTCAGTTTATTGAACAATAATATTGTTTAACTAATGATTGAAAAGCGAAGAATGCGTGAAAGCGCATTCTTTCGTTATTTTCAAATGCTTTACATTTTTGTTTTCTAGAATAGTTACATATAAGTGGTTTTTCTGTTAATGTGGATAGTAACAGTCGTAATAGGAGGAAAGGTCGTATGAAGAAAATTGCGGTTTTAACGAGTGGTGGAGATGCACCGGGTATGAATGCTGCTATTAGGGCAGTTGTTCGTAAAGCACGTTTTCACGGAGTAGACGTTGTCGGAGTTTACCATGGCTACGAAGGCCTTTATAATGGCAAATTTGAGCTTTTAGATATAGGCTCTGTTGGCGATATTATACAACGAGGCGGTACGAAATTATACTCTGCACGTTTCCCTGAATTTAAACAGGACGAGTTCCAATATAAAGCAATCGAGCTTATGAAAGCAGAAGGTATAGAAGGCTTAGTAGTGATTGGTGGAGATGGCTCTTATCGTGGTGCAATGCAATTAACTGAAAAAGGGTTCCCTTGTGTCGGCATACCGGGAACAATTGACAATGACGTACCTGGAACAGAATATACGATTGGCTTTGATACCGCATTAAATACAGTTGTTGATTCTATTGACAAAATTCGTGATACTGCAACAAGCCATGAAAATACATTTGTTATTGAAGTAATGGGTCGTGATGCGGGTGATATTGCATTGTGGTCAGGTTTAGCAGCAGGCGCCGAATCTATTTTAATTCCTGAAGAGTCATTTGAAATAGAGGATATTGTAACCCGCCTTGAACGAGGGGCAGCACGTGGTAAGCGACATAGTATAATTATTGTAGCTGAAGGTGTAATGAATGGTCATAAGCTGGCAAAACAACTGGAGGATCGTACAGGTGTAAAAATACGTACATCTGTTTTAGGTCATATACAACGCGGTGGTTCTCCATCTGCCCGTGACCGTGTGTTAGCAGGCAGATTCGGTGCAAGAGCGGTTGAGTTATTATTGGAAAATAAAGGCGGAAGAGCAGTTGGCGTGAAAAATCATGAAGTAATAGATTATGATTTAAGGGAAGCATTTGAAACAAAGCACAAGGCAGATTTGAGTTTGTATACATTATCAAAAGAACTTTCAATTTAAAGTGCATAAAACGGAGATGACGAAACTATGAGAAAAACTAAAATTGTTTGTACGATTGGACCAGCAAGTGAATCACCAGAAATGTTAGATAAGTTAATCGAAGCAGGTATGAATGTAGCACGCTTGAACTTTTCACATGGAAACCATGAAGAACATGCTGCTCGTATTGCAGCTATTCGCGATGCATCTGAACGCAAGAAACAACCGGTAGGAATATTATTGGATACAAAAGGTCCGGAAATTAGAACACATTCGATGGAAAACGGAGAGCTTCACCTAGTATCAGGACAAGTTATCGATATTTCAATGACAGAAGTGTTGGGGAATGAATCACGCTTCTCGGTGACTTATGACCAGTTAATAGAAGACGTTGACCAAAATGATAAAATTTTATTAGATGACGGTTTAATTGAACTGCGTGTGTTGGCTAAAGACTTGGAACAAGGATTAATCCATACAATCGTTGAAAACGCCGGCGTTTTGAAAAATAAAAAAGGTGTTAACGTACCTGGCGTATCTGTCAAATTACCAGGTATTACGGATAAAGATGCAGCCGATATTCTATTTGGTATTGACCAAGGTATTGATTTTATCGCTGCTTCATTCGTACGTACAGCGAAGGATGTTCTGGAAATCCGTGAGTTACTGGAACAAAATGAAGGAAGCCATATTCAAATCATTCCTAAAATAGAAAACCAGGAAGGCGTAGATAATATTGATGAAATTATCGAAGTTTCTGATGGTTTAATGGTAGCGCGTGGGGATCTGGGTGTAGAAATTCCAGCAGAAGAAGTACCGTTAGTACAAAAATCATTAATTCGTAAATGTAACCAAGTGGGTAAACCTGTAATAACGGCTACTCAAATGCTAGATTCTATGCAACGTAATCCTCGTCCTACTCGTGCTGAAGCATCCGATGTTGCCAATGCAATCATGGATGGTACAGATGCAATTATGCTTTCAGGAGAAACGGCAGCAGGTTTATATCCTGTAGAGTCGGTAGCAACGATGAACAAAATTGCTAACCGTACAGAAAATGCGCTGGATTACCGAGCAATTGTAACACAACGTAGTCGCGAAAAAGAAGCGAACATGACAGAAGCTATTTCTCAAGCTGTTGCCTACACATCAATTAATCTTGGTGTAAAAGCTGTATTAGCTCCAACAGAAAGTGGAAATACTGCTAAAATGATTGCAAAATACCGTCCGGGTGTATCCATTATTGCTGTAACAAGCCAACCTTCGACAGCTCAAAAATTAACGTTAGTTTGGGGTGTAAGACCAATTTTAACGCAACGTGTTTCCACAACAGATGAAATTTTGGAGCTTTCTGTAGACGAAGCATTGCAATATGAATATGTTAGCCATGGAGATGTAGTTGTCATTACAGCAGGTGTTCCAGTTGGAGAAGCTGGTACAACAAACTTAATGAAAGTCCACGTAATTGGGGACCTATTGGCTCGTGGGCAAGGTATTGGAAGATCTTCTGTAGTCGGTAAGGCAATTGTCGCAAAAAATGCAGGCGAAGCTTTAACTTATGATACAGAAGGTGCAATCATTGTAACAGTTGGTTCAGACCGTGAAATGATGCCAGCAATAGAAAACTGTGCAGGTATTATTACAGAAGAAGGCGGCTTAACATCGCACGCAGCTGTAGTTGGTCTAAGCCTGGGAATTCCAGTAATTGTTGGCGTGAAAGAAGCTACTTCGTTAATTCGCCATGGTCAGGAAATTACTATGGATGCTGAAACAGGTGTTATTTACAAAGGACATGCAAGCGTTCTGTAATATAATGAATGAAAGCTACTCTGATAAGTATAAACTTGCAGAAGTAGCTTTTATTTTGAAACTTTTTCACTCCTTAAACGTATTAAATAGTAGAAGAGGGGGCTTTTTTAATGAAGAAATTTTTATTTGGATTACTTGCACTTGTATTCGCTGAAATTGCCTTGTTTATCGTAATTGGGAAAGCAATCGGTGTTTTATATACTTTACTTTTGATTATTTCCACTTCTATAGTTGGGCTGCTTATTGCAAAACAACGTGGAACAAAGTCTGTACAGGATATTCAGAAAAGTTTGCAGCAAGGACAACCTCCTGCAGTTGCTATGATTGAAACATTCATGTTTTTTATTGGTGGTGCCTTATTAGCATTACCAGGGTTTATTACAGATATTATTGGTTTGCTTTTCATATTGGGCATTACAAGAAAGTTATTTAAACCTGTAATTTTCTATTTTTTACGCAAAAGAATGAAAAAAGGACAGGTTGTCATCTTGCAAAGGTAGGATGCTGCTTTAATTTAATGGCAACCATCAAAAGTATTGGGCTGACGATAATTCCATAAAAACCAAATAATAAGACTGAGGCAGCGCTGATTAAAAATGTGTGGATCATACGTAAATGCAATGTATGAGACCAAAGCATCGATTCAGTTAGCTGTCTTATTGTTTGTACAATAAAGTAAATGCCTATAATAGTTGCTCCCATAAGTGGATTACTGATAATAAAATAATAGATGGCGACCGGTATTAAGAAAATACCGATACCTAAAAAAGGCAAGCAGTCTGCTACAGCAATTAAAAATGCTTTTATAATAAATGATTCAAAATTTAAAAAGTAAAAAGAGCCACAAAGAAGCAAAAAAGTTATAGTAAATAACTGCAGTTCTACCACGATAAAGCTTCCAATAAGCTCCATGCCTTTTTGGAAATACCGTGACCAGGCATCCCGATATGCTTTAGGAATATAAGCAAAAAACCAGAGCCTATTTTTATAGCTTTCAAATAAAGCAAAATAAAATGTTACAACGAATATAAAAAATTCAAACAACGATTGAAAACTATTCTTCAGCATAGTAACAATCAAAAATAAAAATTCATTTAAAAAATTTTGAAGTTTTTCTATAATAAACGGAAGCAGGGGATGTTTAATATAATTGTCTTCCAAAGATAGAAGTGTTGATTGGATTACAGGTAGTAATGTTATGAAGCTATGGATAAGCAATAAAATAATAGATACAACTACTGCAAATATTAAAACAGATAAAATAATTACGACAAGAAAAAACGGTAGTTTAAACTGTTCCTTAAAAAAGATGAAAACAGGAAATAATAAATAAGCAAAAAATAGTCCGAAAATTATAGGCGGTATGAAATAAAAAAGGATAAAATAAAGTAGAAGAATGATAATATTCCTACTTTTCACTAGCAATTGATTTGGTTTATTTGTATAATCCACTTATACCACTCCTAAATTATGCCATATATATCTCGTTGTTAACGATAAATTCTCTCTCATACGCTAAATCTATCATCTATGTTAATTTTTCTTAAAATCCGAGTAATTCATTCACAAAGACGTCAAAATTTATTATAATGAAATATGTAAGCGATTTACTTATAGGTTCAACTGAGCAGAACGATATGAGTGTGCCTCTTTTTAATAGACTGAAAAGAAAGCACTTACAAAATTAATTTATTAAGTGAAGGAGCGATTTTTATGTCAGCAACTAAAGGTTTAGAAGGTATCGTAGCAGCAGAATCAAAAATTTCTTCAATTATCGATGATACACTTACATACGT
Source organism: Solibacillus sp. FSL K6-4121 (assembly GCF_038002585.1). NCBI lineage: Bacteria > Bacillati > Bacillota > Bacilli > Caryophanales > Caryophanaceae > Solibacillus > Solibacillus sp. FSL K6-4121. The sequence continues at coordinate 1,615,654 of NZ_JBBOCS010000002.1, read as the reverse complement.
AGGGTATGGAATCGACGATCTTACTAACAATGCAACTTTTGAAGAAGTAGTATTCTTATTATGGAACACACGTTTACCAAACGCTGAAGAATTAGCTAACTTAAAACAAGAATTAGCTAACAACATGGATATCCCGGCGGCAATTACAGATTTATTCAAATCTATGCCATTAAACACAGTACACCCAATGGCTGCATTACGTACAGCTGTATCAATGCTTGGTGCATTTGATGAAGAAGCAGACGTTATGGATGCGGAAGCTAACTACCGTAAAGCGATCCGTTTACAAGCAAAAATTGGTACAGTAGTAACTACTTTTGCACGTGTACGTCAAGGTAAAGAACCAGTTGCTCCAAAACCAGAATTAGGTTATGCAGCAAACTTCTTATATATGCTGAAAGGTGAAGAACCAGCAGCAATCGAAATTGAAGCATTCGATAAAGCGTTAATTTTACACGCTGACCACGAATTAAATGCTTCTACATTCACAGCTCGTGTATGTGTTGCTACATTATCTGATGTATACTCAGGTGTAACTTCAGCAATCGGCGCATTAAAAGGTCCATTACATGGCGGTGCGAACGAGCAAGTTATGAAAATGTTAACTGAAATCGGTTCTATCGATAAAGTTGAATCTTGGGTACAAAACAAATTAGATAATAAAGAAAAAATCATGGGCTTCGGTCACCGCGTATACCGTGGTGGAGACCCACGTGCACCTCACTTACGTGTAATGTCTGAAAAGTTAACTAAGTTAACTGGTAAACCAGAATTATATGATATGTCAGTTAAGATTCACGATATGATTGTTGAACAAAAGAAATTACCTGCAAACGTAGACTTCTTCTCAGCATCAGTATATGATTCTTTAGGTATCGAGCATGACTTATTCACACCAATCTTTGCAGTTTCTCGTACTTCAGGTTGGGTAGCGCACATTTTAGAACAGTATGCAAACAACCGCTTAATCCGTCCTCGTGCGGAATATGTTGGTCCAGATATGCAAAAATACGTACCAATTAACGAGCGCTAATCAAAAAAGTATGTTAAAATATCTAGGACTGTGAATTGACACAGTCCTAGATTTATGATTATTAGGAGGCAAATTTCCAATGACTAACAAAATCGTAGTAGAAAACGGTTCTTTAATCGTTCCAAACAATCCAGTAATCCCTTTCATCGAGGGTGACGGTATCGGTCCAGATATCTGGGCAGCAGCATCTCGCGTAATCGACGCAGCTGTAGAAAAAGCTTATAACGGTGAAAAGAAAATCGAATGGTTAGAAGTTTTAGCTGGTGAAAAAGCATTCAACCAAACTGGTGAATGGTTACCAAAAGAAACTTTAGAAAAAATTAACGAATACTTAATCGCTATTAAAGGTCCTTTAACAACTCCAATCGGTGGCGGTATCCGTTCACTTAACGTAGCATTACGTCAAGAGTTAGACCTATATGTATGCTTACGTCCAGTTCGTCACTTCGACGGTGTACCTTCACCAGTTAAACGTCCAGAAGACGTAAACATGGTAATCTTCCGTGAAAACACTGAAGATATCTATGCTGGTATCGAGTACAAAGCTGGTTCTGACGAGCAAAAGAAATTATTAGCATTCTTACAAAACGAACTAGGTGTTAAAAACATCCGTTTCCCAGAAACTTCTGGTTTAGGTATCAAACCTGTATCTAAAGAAGGTACTGAGCGTTTAGTACGTTCTGCTATCGAGTATGCTATCCAACACAACAAACCATCTGTAACTTTAGTACACAAAGGTAACATCATGAAGTTCACTGAAGGTGGATTCAAACAATGGGGTTACGATGTAGCTGAAGCTGAATTCGGCGACAAAGTATTCACTTGGAACCAATACGATGCAATTAAAGCTGAAAAAGGTGAAGCTGCTGCTAACGAAGCACAAACTGCTGCATTAGCTGCTGGTAAAATCTTAATTAAAGATTCTATCGCTGATATCTTCTTACAACAAATTTTAACTCGTCCAAATGAGTTCGACGTAGTAGCTACTATGAACTTAAATGGTGACTACATCTCTGACGCATTAGCTGCTCAAGTTGGTGGTATTGGTATCGCTCCAGGCGCTAACATTAACTACTTAACTGGACACGCTATTTTCGAAGCTACTCACGGTACTGCACCTAAGTATGCTGGTCAAGATAAAGTAAACCCATCTTCAGTATTATTATCAGGCGTATTAATGCTTGAGCACTTAGGATGGCAAGAAGCTGCGGACTTAATTACAAATTCTGTAGAGAAAACAATCTCTTCTAAATATGTAACTTATGACTTCGCACGTTTAATGGATGGCGCTACAGAAGTTAAATGTTCTGAATTCGCTACAAAATTAATCGAAAACTTCTAAATAAAGCTTAATTTTTTACCTTTATATGTGAAATTATGAACAAATTGTTTAGTAATGAATAATATTATCTTTATAATTTCAGATTTGCGGAGGTAATTATTGACTTTATAAGTTATTCGTTCCAAAATTAATAGTAGTTACAAAAGGGAGAGAGCGTAATGTTTTCTCCCTTTTTTGTACATATTTTTATGATGCTAAGATTATTATTCTAAGGAGCGATTCATAATGACACTTAAACGCAAAAAAATCTCAGTAATTGGTAGTGGATTTACCGGAGCAACAGCAGCATTTATAGCTGCACAAAAAGAATTAGGCGATATAGTAATTGTAGATCTTCCAGCAGCTGAAAATCCTACAAAGGGAAAAGCATTGGATATGTGGGAAGCAGCGCCTGTTCAAGGATTTGATTCATATGTGACAGGTACATCATCTTATGAGGATACAGCTAACTCGGATATCGTTTTAGTTACTGCAGGTGTTGCACGTAAGCCGGGTATGAGTCGTGATGATTTAGTTCAAATTAATCAAGGTGTAATGAAAACTGTAGCAAAGGAAATTGCGAGCACTTCTCCAAATGCAATCATCATCGTTTTAACAAATCCTGTAGATGCGATGACTTATACAGTGTTTAAAGAATCGGGATTCCCGAAAAATCGTGTCATCGGTCAATCGGGTGTATTGGACACAGCTCGTTTCCGTGCGTTCGTTGCAGAGGAATTAAATGTTTCGGTAAAAGACATTTCGGCTTTAGTATTAGGTGGTCATGGTGACACGATGGTTCCATTAACTCGATATGCTTCCATTGGAGGGGTACCTTTACATAGCTTGATTCCAGCGGATCGTTTAGAGGAAATAGTACAGCGTACACGTGTTGGTGGAGGAGAAATTGTTAACCTATTAGGAAACGGTTCTGCTTACTACGCACCAGCTGCCGCTATGGTGGAGATGGCGGAAGCGATTTTAAAGGATCAAAAACGCATTTTGCCAGCAATCGCCTACTTAGAAGGTGAATATGGTTATAATGGTATTTACTTAGGCGTACCAGCATTATTAGGTGCCGATGGAATTGAAAAAATTTATGAACTGGAACTGACAGATGATGAAAAAGCAGCGTTGGATCAGTCTGCGGATGCAGTTGTCGACGTTATGAAGGCATTAAAATAATATAAAGCAATAAGGGCTTTCGGTAGTTTATACCGAAGCCCTTAAATTTTTTATTGGTACACTGGATTCCATTTCAGTAATTTTTTCTCTAATAGTTTTGCAATAGAATCTGCAATTTTTCCTAAAATGGCATATAAAATAATTGCCAATACAACGATATCAAGTTGCATATATTCACGTGCATTCATTGACATATAACCGATACCTGAACTTGCCGCTACTGTTTCTGCAACTATCAAAGTAAGCCACATTATTCCTAATGAATAGCGAATACCGACTAATATCGATGGCATTGCTCCTAAAATAATTACTTTAAAAAAGAGCTTATACTTTGAAAGATTATATATTTTCCCCATTTCGATTAACCGCGGATCTACATTACGGATTCCATGGTACGTATTGACGTAAATCGGAAAAAATACACTTATCGCCACTAAAAAGATTTTTCCTTCTTCGCCTACACCAAACCAAATAATAACTAATGGAATGAGTGCCAAATTCGGAATGTTTCGCAGCATTTGAATAGTTGTATCTAAATACCGCTGTGCGAATGGAACAATCCCATTTAAAATACCGATAATAAAAGCAATACTTCCGCCAATCAGAAACCCGATTAAAGCACGCGTTGTACTAATTTGAAGATGTTCAAACAGAACACCTGAAGCTGCTTGTTGATAGCCTGCTGCTATTACATCGGAGGGGGCAGGTAATATTGTATTAGCAAGGATGCCTGTTTTATTCGATACTTCCCAAATGACAATAATTAAAATAGGAATGATCCACGGCTCAATCAAATGAATCCATTTTTTCTTCTTCATTTTTCTCACCTCTTATGGTTTCCAAATATAGTTTTCGAGATTTTCTATAAGATCAGTCGTTAATTTAATTTCGTAAAGATCTTCGTTTAACCTTTGTAAATCTGCCTGTGCGGATTCATCCATATATGTTGCGACTGATGAACGGCGACCTAGGCTTGTTATCCAAACATCTGCTGTAATACCTGTATTTTCTTCAAGAATCTCCGCTGCCTCACTTGAATCATTATCAATGGCTTCCCCGACTTTTGTTAGCTCTTCAACATAAGCAATAACTGCATCTTCGTTCGATTTGATAAACTTGTCGGATGCATAGTAGAAACTGCGATGCTCCACAATGCCCTCTGCTGTAGTTAATATTTTATTGCCTTTACTTTCGGAAACTGTCATATACGGGTCCCAAATAACCCAAGCATCTACATCACCATTTTCAAACGCAATATTCGCATCGGCAGGACTTAAAATTACGGATTGTACATCATCCAGTGTTAAGTTAACCGTTGCTAATGCAGAAACTAATAAATATTCTGAGATGGAGGCTTTATTATAAGCAACTTTTTTTCCTTTTAATTGTTCAACTGATTGGATGGCGTCATTATTTTTTACTAAAATACCTTCCATTTGGGGAGTTGAATTTTCGGCAGCTATGTACTTAAAATTCATCCCTTTTGATAATGCCATTACAGAAGGAGCATCGCTTGCATTTGCAAAATCGATGGCTCCAGAATTAAGTGCCTCGAGTATTGAACTGCCGGTATTAAATTCTGACCATTCGACTGAATAACCTAATTCCTTTAAACGTGATTCAAGTTCACCATTCGCTTTTAATAATAATGTTGTACCGTTTTTTTGGTAGCCGATTCGCACCTTTTTATTTTCTGCATTCGATGCTGAGCACCCGACTAAAATAATGGATAGCGTTAAGAGAAAAAAGATAGAGAATAGTTTTTTCATTTGTAATACCTCCTTAAATAATTGCTTGTAATTGTTTTTGTTTAGTTAATGATTCTGTTTTTATTTGTTGTCCTAATAACTGTTGAAGCAGTATTTCCTCTAGCTCCGCAAATTTTGGATTTGAGCGTGTTCTAGGGCGGGGAAGGTTAACTGGCAAATCCAGTGCTACAATCCCGTCTTCTATTAGAATAATTCGATCAGCCAATGTAATCGCTTCTGCTACATCATGTGTCACGAGCAAGGAAGTGTATTTTTGGTTTAACCATAATTGTTCGATTAGATTTTGCATTTCCAATCGTGTTAGAGCATCCAATGCCCCAAGCGGCTCATCCAATAACAAGAGTCTTGGTTTTGCACTAAGCGCACGTGCTAGTGCAACCCTTTGTTTTTGCCCACCTGACAATACATGTGGCCACTCTTTCGCGCGGTCCTTTAACCCAACATGTTCAAGCGCTTCTAATGCGAGCGGTTGCCAATCCTTTTTCAACTCTGTGCCGACCCCGACATTTTCTAATACAGACAGCCATGGGAGCAATCGATCCTCTTGAAACATGACGCGAACGCCTGAGAAATCGTCTTGCTGAATACCGTTCTTTAAAGATTCGCCAGCTGTTTTTTGTTCTAAATTTGCGATGATTCGTAGAAGCGTACTCTTTCCGCAACCACTTTTCCCGACAATTGCGACAAATTGTCCAGCGGGGATTGTTAAGTTAATATCTTTTAATACTTCTTTTTCACCGAAACTTTTCGTTAAATTTATTAACTCAATATTGATTCCATTTGCCATGGAAGCACCTACTTTCTATTATTATACTTAACATATTGAAATACTAGGAATTAATATTAAAAAAATTTACATACGTTTGCCTTCCGTACGCGTATAAATAATTTTCTAAATGTTAACATAATAACGAATATTCGGTCAATAATAAATATTATTTTACCTATCGAAATAATAAGGTATATGAAATTCTAGTCCGTAAAATGATGTCTTCACATATGAATAATTGTACTTTTCAAAAAAAGTTGCTACTATGAAGATAGTGTTTCTAAGCAGTACATAATTATAGAAATAGTTGATAGTCAACCACATGGAAAATTGATTTTGAGATGGGGGTTTCAAATCGATTTGGAGGAACTTAAAATGGTTAAAACGGTTTTAGTAGTAGAAGATGAAATGCCAATCGCAACATTATTGAAATATAATTTGGAGCAAGCTGGCTTTGAAGTTCTTTTAGCACATGATGGTCAGGCTGGGCTTGATACGGCAGTTCAGCAAGCACCAGACTTAATATTACTGGATTTAATGCTGCCGAAACTGGATGGTGTGGAAGTATGTAAAGAATTACGACGTTTACGCATAAATATACCAATTATTATGTTAACAGCCAGAGATGATGAATTCGACAAAGTATTAGGTTTAGAGCTGGGTGCAGATGACTACATGACTAAGCCTTTTAGCCCTCGAGAAGTAATCGCACGTGTTAAGGCCGTACTGCGACGTTTTTCAGGGCCAGTTGTAGAAGAGACAATTGAGACAAATGAAGTCGTATACTCGTTTGGAAATTTAAGAGTATTCCCGGAGCGATTTGAAGCATTTATTGATGAAGAATCTTTGGAGTTCACACCGAAAGAATTTGAATTACTAGTATACTTACTTGAAAATAAAAATCGGGTATTAACACGTGATCAATTACTTAGTGCTGTTTGGAACTATGATTTTGCAGGAGATACACGTATTGTAGATGTCCATATTAGCCACCTTCGAGATAAAATTGAAGAAAATAGTCGTAAACCACTTTATATTAAAACAATTCGTGGTTTAGGATATAAATTTGAGGAGCCAAAAAAATAATGAACGGAATGAAAAATCGTTTGTTTTATTCGTTTATTTTTGTTATTGGATCAAGTTTAGCTGTTCTAGGGCTGTTCATAGGGCAGCTTTTTCCTTTTTTTATTGATGAATATATTAACGAAGCGACAAATGTCTCAGAAAACAAATTAGCACAGATAGTAGAGGAACAGCAGATTGAGCTGACGGCAAGTCAAAAACAAGCTATTATAGATGCCTCTATGATTGATGTTGAGGCAGAGTCTTTAATAGATATTAAGCAAAAAATGTATGTCCTTATAGCAGCAATGTTATTAGGTGGATTTATTATAACCGGTTTTATGGCTCATCGTGTTGCTAGTAATTTTATAACACCGATTATCAATATTACAAAGACAGCACGGGAGTTATCAAAAGGCAACTATCGTGCGCGTGCTTTTGCAAATGGACCAAAAACAATTGTGGAATTACGAAACTCAATAAATATTTTAGCACGCAATTTACAGGATATAACGAAGACACGAGCAATTGAGGAAGAGCGTTTAAAGACATTAATTGAAAATATGGGTAGTGCGCTAATGATGATAGACCGTGAAGGGAACATTTCTATTGTTAATAAAAAGTTCCAAACACTTTTCGAGCTCCCAAAAGAACAGCTTATCGGTAAAAATTTCATGATGCTTGGATTACCGAAGGAACTGGAGGAGTTTATCGACCATGTGTTCTTAACGGAATTGCCTTATCGTCAGCAGCTCGTAATGGAAATTGCTGCCGAAGAATATTATGAGCAAGTATATGGGGCTCCTGTTGTTGGAGAGCACGGTCGTTGGCTAGGTGTAGTTATAGTAATGCATGATGTAAGTGAACTTGTAAGATTGGAGCAGATTAGAAAAGATTTCGTGGCGAACGTATCCCATGAGCTACGTACACCGATTACATCGATTAAAGGTTTTTCGGAAACCCTTCTGGATGGAGCATTTAAAGATGAGAAGATGTTGCTTTCTTTCTTGAATATCATTTACGATGAAAGTAATAGAATTCAGGTTCTTGTTAATGACTTACTCGAGCTATCCAAAATTGAGCGCCACGGCTTTACGCTTGATGTGACACCAACGAAGCTTCAGGATATTCTAGTGCGGGTTGTTGATTTAACGAGTTCGCAGCTGGAAAGTAAAGATATGCAATTTGACGTAAAAATAGAGCAGGATGCGGTTATTTTGGGTGATGTTAATCGATTGATGCAGATTTTTACGAACTTAATTAATAATGCCATTGCATATTCAAAAGAAGAAACTACCGTGACACTATGTATTAGTGCGAATGAACAATACGGGATATTTGAAGTGAAGGACGAAGGAATTGGGATTGAAAAAGCAGAGATTTCACGTATTTTTGAACGCTTTTACAGAGTGGATCGTGCACGTAGCCGAAATTCTGGTGGGACAGGGCTTGGATTATCCATCGTGAAACATTTAATAGAAGCTCATCATGGGAAAATTCAAGTAGCAAGTGAAGTTGGAAAGGGTACAAGCATAAAAGTATTTCTGCCATTGCAACGATAAAGCTTAACAGTAGCTTTACAATTATTTTATATAGCCTTTATATTGGGGTGATATATTTCTTATAGAAACCCCCGTTTCAAAAAAAGGTAATATGCCACAATGGTACACGCGACCATGCAAAAAGCTTTGCGCTATTTGCATGGTTTTTTGATTTTCTTCTATCTTTTTATGTTTCTCAAAAAATATGAAACTTTTACAATAGATGGAGCGTAGAATAAAAGGAAAATAAAAAAGGAGGTTCTTTACGATGAGTGTAAAAAGAACATTACTATGGGTAGCACTTGCCTTGTTTGCCGTTGTGGCAATTATTGTTGTTACGACATCGTGGTATACAGTAGATGAATCGGAACAGGCAGTAGTAATTACATTTGGTCAAGCGGATGAGACAATACAAGATTCAGGACTTCATTTTAAATTACCATGGCCAGTACAGGCAGTAGAGATTTTATCAAAGGAAACATACAGTTTACAGTTCGGCTATAAGCAAAATCCGGACGGTACGGTGGAAGCATTCGATAAAGAAACAAAAATGATTACAGGTGATGAAAATATTGTTTTAACAGATCTTGTTGTTCAATGGCGAATAGTTGACCCGAAAAAATACTTATTTAGTTCACAGGAGCCGCGAGCGATTTTACATAATGCGACATCCAGTGCGATTCGTTCAATCATTGGCAGCTCAACAATCGATGAGGCATTAACGGATGGTAAAGCGGATATTGAAGCAGAAACACGTGAGTTGCTTGTATCGTTAATCGATAAGTACGATATCGGTATTGGGGTTGTAGGCGTAAAGCTGCAAGATGTAGAAGTACCAAATCAGGAAGTACGTGCAGCATTCACAGATGTTACCGATGCGCGTGAGACAAAAAATACAAAGATTAACGAAGCAGAAAAGTATGAAAACCAGCGTGTAAGTGAAGCGGTTGGTGAAGCAGCGGCAATTCTTTCAAAAGCGGAAGGGGAAAAGGCTTCGCGTATTGAGCAAGCTACAGGTGAAGTGGCATTATTTAATCAGCTTTATGAAGAATATCGCCTGAATAAAGATATTACACGTGAACGATTAGTGCTCGAAACATTGGAGGCAGTTTTACCGAATGCCCAAATTTATATAATGAATGATGATGGCAGCGGTACGATGAAGTACTTGCCGATTCAACCAATGCAAACGACACCACCTTCTACAGAAGAGAAAAAAGAAGGGAGCAAAAGTGAATGAGTAACGACAAAAATAATTTTAACGGCGATTTAGATGAATTTGTGAAAAAACTATTCGGCAATAAAAACGGATCGAAAGAAGTAAAGAAAGTCCCGAAAGCGAATGATCCAGATCAACAAGTAAATAACGGTGATTTAAATACAAAAAAAGCACCAACACCATTAAAAAAAGATAAAAAGCCTTTAAATGTTAAGCAATGGGTTACTTCTGCTATTGTATTAACGGTTGTGTTTGCTGCATTAATTGTCGTAGTTGCGAACTTGTATATTGTAAAAGAAAATGAATATAAAGTAGTTCGTCAGTTCGGGGAAGTAGTGAAGTACGAAAGGGAACCGGGACTTCATATGAAAATCCCATTCATCCAAAGTGTGACGACTCTTCCAAGAAATTTAATGACGCATGATATGACAGAAGAAGAGATCAGCACGAAGGATAAAAAGCGGATTATTATCGACAACTATACAGTATGGCGTGTTACGGATCCAAAAGCGTTAATCTCAAATGCAGGACAGTTGCTCAATGCGGAAAATCGTATGGAGGAGTTTATTTATTCGGCACTTCGTACAGAATTCGGTCAAACGGAGTACGGAGATATTATTAATGAAAAAGATTCGAAACGCGGGAACATTAATGACCGTGTTACACAACGTGTCAATGAATTAATTGAATCTGCCAATTTCGGTATTGAGGTAATTGATGTGCGTATTCGCCGTACTGATTTACCTGAGGAGAACGAACAGTCTGTTTATACACGAATGGTTTCGGAACGTCAATCGATTGCGCAAAAGTATCTGTCTGAAGGGGATGCGGAAAAGCGTAGTAAAGAGGCAAAGACTGATCAGGAAGTACAGGTAACACTTGCAAAAGCAAATAAGGAAGCGTCTGTAATCCGTGCAGAAGGGGAAGCACAGGCAGCTCAAATTTATAATGCCGCTTACTCGAAAGACCCGGAGTTCTACAGTTTATTCCGAACATTGGAATCATACAAGAAAACAATTGGTAATGAGACAATGATTATTATTCCATCTGATTCACCATATGCGAAATTACTATCAGGTCAATTAGATTAAAAGCAGAAAAAAGCTATTTAGAATGTAAACCCATTCTAAATAGCCTTTTTTATTGATGGATTTATTTTACAATATTTACCTTCACTGAAAATTTGAATTATATTATTTCAAATTATTATTTTATTGTTATAATAAGTGAGTAATATAATTAAGGGGGAGCACATTTGAGTAGAAAAATACAAAATAGTTTAATTGCTTTCATTATGGCAACATCAGTGACAGCACTATTTTATCAAACGAATTTAAGTTTCATGAAAGTGGAAATTTATCATATACCTATTTTATTTATTGTGATTTTATTGTTAAGTGCCTTTATAGCAGAAGATGTCCGTAATTCGTTTAAAAAAGTACTATGGTTTGAAAAACGTGAGGACAAGCGGCCGATTTGGCAGGTTGGAGTAGGAATGATTTTTTACTTTTCCCAAATTGGTTTTGTTGAAGTATTTGCACGTGGATTAATGCAATACGATTTAGGTGGTATGCCAATGTACATCATCATTCCATTTTTAAATGCATTTTTACTAACAGTTATTTTTGAAGAGATTTTTTATAAAGAAGAGAAAAACAGTGTACATGTTGTGAAGTTCAAAAATAAAATTAAATAGATATTTAGACCGCGCGGGATTTTATTCCACGCGGTTTTTATTATAGCAAGATTATTTAAATAAAATGGAAAAATTTAAGGAAGTGTGTATAATATAACAAGCGTAGTCTTTTTTGCATATATTGTAATAATTTTTGTAGGGTATAAATGCTTATATATTCAGAAAAATTAGGTAATAATGCGCGTTGTTTAATTAATGCTCTATACATATAAGGAAGTGAAAGTTTTGATTCTATTAGATACAGCTTATGTATCCCCGCTCTTAGCAGAAACATTGATCGAAAAGAAAGTAAAGATTTTGGATATTGAACAACAGTTGATTCTAAATGACAAATCAGAAGATGAGCAAAATCTGGTGAAAGTATTTCAACAAGAGGATTTAATCATTATGAATTCTGAAGAAGCCATTCAGATTCTAAATGAATATTATGCAGAATCGCATGTAACAAAAACAGCGAATTTATTTAAAAATAAATTTGCATTCAGAAAGCGTTTAGCTGAGAGTTATCCTAATTTCTTCTTTTTAGAAACTACTTCAGGTGAATTAGGGCAACTTGATCTATCCTCACTACCCTATCCGTTAATCTTTAAGCCGACAGTCGGATACTCAAGTGTTGGGGTTTACAGAGTAGAGAATCCACAAGAATTCCAAAGTATAATCGATAAGATGGAAGAAACGATGGAACAGTCGAGTGAAGAAGATTCAAAGGATATTTTGGGTAGTGAAACCTTTATCATTGAAAGTTATATTGAGGGGCAGGAATTTGCAATCGATCTTTTCTTCGACGAAAAGAATGATCCGGTTGTGCTCAATTTATTTGCGCGTATGTTCAAAGACGAAAAAGATATGAGTGATCGTATTTATTATACGAGCAAGCAAGTGCTGCAAAATTTCTTAACTCCGATTACCGAGTATCTGCAAGGACTTGGGGAAATCTTCAATTTGCGGAAAATGCCACTGCACGTAGAACTGCGCATGGATGATGAAGGAACAATTGTACCAATTGAAGTGAATCCATTACGCTTTGCAGGTGCAGGTACGACCGAATTGGGAAGTTTTGCATATGGGGTTAACTCATACGACTATTTCTTCGAACAGAAAAAACCGGATTGGGCTGCCTTAATAAACACAATGGACAATAAAATTTACAGCTTTACTTGTGCCGAGTTTGAAGGTGAGATAAAGATTGATGACGGGCTTGTGATACACCATGAGTTATTGCAAAAACAATTCCACCATATTTTAGAATATCGTCATATTCCGTACGAGCAGGGTGCGACGTTTGCTGTCATTTTCTTTAGTAGTGACTCATTGGCGCAAAATGACCATATCTTATCGTTGGACTTTATGGAATATGTAGAAAAAGAAAAAAACTTGTATGTGAATAACTAAATTTGGGGGGACGCTTGGCTAAAACAATTTCATAATTGTTTTAAAGAGCAATGTAAATGTTAAAAAAATTTAATTCAGTAAAAACTCGGATTTTATTAGGGATTTTAGTTCCTATTTTTTTATTAAGTGTTGTTTTTAGCTCAATTCTATTCTTGGTTTCCAGCAACTTAATTAATAACCAGATCATTCCGCAGCACAATCAAAACTTATTGTTGAGTATGGAGAAATTCAGTACGCTTTTTGACGCGGATATAGTGAATGATGCTAAGAAAAACAAGGCTTCATATGAAAAATTACTGGAGGTCATAACCGATTTCCAAAGTGATTTTGATTTGGAAAATGCCTATATTATGAGTAAAGTCGATGGAGATGAAGTTATTCTGGTATTGGGGAATTCGGAAGATTACCTTACACCGCTTGCTTTTACAGAAGATCAGACAGCGGCACTTTCCACAACGAAAATAGTGGCGAGCGATATTTATGAAGATGATTATGGTAAACATCAATCAACCTTCCTTCAAATTCCTGGGACGGAATCTGTTCTGGGATTGGATGCGGATGCGGATTTTATTGATGAATTGAATAGCTTGTTAATTAAAATTATTTTTGCTTCACTGCTTGTTGCATTGATTATAGGCTCAATTATAGCGGTTATCATATCAAAAAAAATTGTGAATCCTTTAAATCAGCTTTTAAACCACACTGAAATTGTGGCACAGGGTGATTTATCAAAACAATTGGAAGTCTCCAGTCATGACGAAATCGGGCGCTTAACAACTAGCTTCTCGAATATGCAATCGCAATTGAGAGAGACTATCTACCATGTAACCGACACATCCGACCATGTTGAGGAAGGTTCTTCGATATTAAAAGAAACGGTTGAACAGTTAACAATTACATCGAATCAGGTATCGGGCGCGATTCAGGAAATTGCTTCTAGCACTGAGCTAATTACAGAAGGTGCTGTGCAAAACCGGGTGGCAGTGGAACAGATCGCATTCAAAATTGAAGAAATTTCTAATGTTACGAAATTAGTGGCGCAGGAGGCGGTAGATACCAATACTGTTGCAACACAAGGAATAGAAGTTATTCATAAGTCTGTTGCAGGAATCGAAACAATTAACGAAACGGCGAAAATGTCATTAATGAAAACAGAACAAATGAATAGCCGTTCTTTAGAAGTTGGTCAAATAACGAAAATTATTTCAAGTATTTCAGATCAAATCAACTTACTTGCTTTAAATGCAGCAATCGAAGCGGCAAGAGCTGGGGAATACGGGAAAGGTTTCGCAGTAGTAGCGGATGAAGTTCGTTCATTGGCAGAACAATCGGCGAATTCGGCGAGCGATATTACGACATTGATTAATGAAATGCAAAAAGATTCAAATGAATCTGTTGTTGCAATTAATAATGTAGTAACGAAAATCGAGCAGGAAAGCGTGACGATCTATTCGGCTGTTGAAACATTTAATACAATTTCTAAGTTAGTGGATAATATGAAAAATGAAATTCAAAATGTAACAGAAGCATTCCAAGGCATCGCAACAGACTCTAATCGGATACTTGAAACAACGGATATAACGGTTCAGTCATTGGAAGAATCTAATGAGCATTCTCAAAGTATTGCTGCATCAATAGAAGAACAGACAGCATCGACTGAAGAAATGCTAAGCATCGCACACGAATTGAATGAAATGATTATTAAGTTAAAAGGACAAATTAATCACTTCAAAATATAAAGATTTTCTTTAGTTATATAAATAACTTCTAAACTAATATGAACTTAATTCAATGATGGAAAAATCCAGATTATGCTATATTGCATTCATCTGGATTTTTTCTTTTTAGGCGGGGAATACATGTTGCGGAAGGTTTCTGTTTGCATAAGGATTATAAGATGGAGTTTGAGATGAATTGCGAATAGAGGGTATTGCCAGCTGATGTTAAGTTCTTGGGAGGGACATTCACTTTGGCGTCCTGCATAATTTGGCGAATAAGAATTTTATTGCAGAAGAGTTTGCGTTTATGTTGGCAATTCATCGCAATAATCGCTAAAGTAGAAGGAGAACATACAATCGTAACTTAACTTCTTACAGTGCGTTTTGAACACACGCCAGAAGTTAATGCCTCTGGGTGGAGCAACAGATTCGGCAAAGAGTGTTTAAAAGAAAATCAGGTTAAAAGCGTCGGGTGACTGATCCGTATCCTGTGAACCTGACCCGAAACCGGGCATAATCACCCCGAGGTGAAATTGATTAATGGAGGAACGCGCATGACAAAACAAAAATTACTTTTACTAGATGGAAACTCATTGGCTTATCGTGCTTTTTTTGCATTGCCGCTGCTGACAAATGACAGTGGGATTCATACAAATGCTACTTACGGATTTACAACGATGCTGCAAAAAATTATCGGTGAGGAAAATCCGACACAAATGCTTGTTGCGTTCGATGCCGGGAAAACGACTTTTCGTCATGAATCGTTCGGTGAATATAAAGGTGGACGTCAAAAAACTCCGCCAGAGCTTTCCGAACAATTCCCTTATATTCGTAAGCTGATTGATGCATACAACATTAAACGCTATGAACTGGAAATGTACGAAGCAGATGATATTATCGGAACATTAGCGAAACAGGCTACCGGAAAAGGTATAGAAGTTATCGTTGTTTCGGGAGACAAAGATTTAACGCAGCTAGCAACAGAAGATGTCACAGTCTATATAACTCGTAAAGGGATTACCGATATCGAAAAATATACACCGGCACATATTGAAGAAAAGTATGGACTGACACCGGAGCAAATTATCGATATGAAAGGGCTTATGGGCGATCAATCGGATAATATTCCGGGAGTTCCGGGCGTTGGTGAAAAGACAGCGATTAAATTATTGAAGGAACACGGTACAATTGAAAAACTATATGAAGCGATGGATTCATTGAAAGCATCGAAAATGAAGGAAAAGCTGGTAGATAATGAAGAAATGGCACACTTATCAAAAAAGCTTGCGACAATTCATACAGATGCACCGCTAACAATTTCACTGGATGATTTAGCTTATTCAGGACCGGATGAGGAATCACTTCTTAATGTATGGCAAGAGCTTGGGTTTAAATCTTTAATCGAAAAGAGCGATTTTGAAGCGGTAGAAACTGAACAAGCTGAACTAGTATTTGAAAATGTACAGTCTATTAAAGCTGACATGTTAAAAGATACAATGGCAATTCATCTAGAGTTGGAAAATGAACATTACCATAGCTGTAATGCCCTCGGTTTAGCCTTGACAGACGGGGAACGCACGGTATATACAGCGATTGATAATGTAGTGGATAATGCAGATTTAAAAGCATGGATCCAAGATGAAACAAAGAAAAAATATATGGTAGACAGTAAAGCGACACAAGCAATGCTCCATCGTTTAGGGATTGAGCTAAAAGGTGTGGAGTTCGATTTATTGTTAGCTTCGTATATTTTAAAGCCGTCGATTTCAGGTGATGATGTTGCAACACTTGCAAAAGAATTCGGTTATCAGGATGTACAATCCAATGAAGCGATTTACGGAAAAGGGGCAAAGTGGATTGTTCCGGGGGCAGATCATGTAGCAGAACATGTAAGCCGAAAAGCAGTAGCAGTATGGAAGCTGCAGCCAGTTTTAGAGCAAACACTTAAAGAAAATGAACAGTTTGAATTATATAAAGAGCTGGAGCTGCCGCTTGCACATATTTTAGGGAAAATGGAGAGCGAAGGGATAACAGTCAATATCGATACATTGCGTCGAATGGGTGATGAACTGAAGACAAAGCTCGAAGTAATGGAAGCGACAATTTATGAACTGGCAGGCGAGAAATTCAATATTAATTCACCGAAACAGCTTGGTGTCATTTTATTTGATAAACTAGGCTTACCTGTCATTAAAAAGACGAAAACAGGTTATTCGACAGCAGCCGATGTGCTGGAAAAACTGCAGTCCGAGCATGATATTGTAAAGCATATTCTGGAATACCGAACACTTGCGAAACTTAAGTCAACTTATATTGAAGGGTTGATTAAAGAGGTACATGAAGCGGATTCCAAAGTGCATACCCGCTTCCAACAAGCATTAACATCAACGGGACGATTAAGCTCAACAAACCCGAATTTACAAAACATCCCGATTCGTTTGGAAGAAGGACGCAAAATTCGAAAGGCATTTGTTCCTGCAAAAAAAGATTGGATTCTGTTTGCTGCAGACTATTCTCAAATCGAGCTGCGCGTATTAGCACATATGTGTGGTGATGATGCGCTTGTAGAGGCATTCCAGCAAGGAATGGATATCCATACACGTACGGCAATGGATGTGTTTAATCTTGAAAATCCGGATGAAGTGACAAGCTTAATGCGTCGCACAGCAAAAGCTGTTAACTTTGGCATTGTATACGGGATTAGTGATTATGGCTTATCACAAAGCCTTGATATTACACGTAAAGAGGCGGCAATTTTTATCGAAAACTACTTGCAAAGCTTCCCGGGTGTAAAAAACTATATGGATACAAGTATTGAAGAGGCCAAGAAAGCCGGCTTTGTTACAACGATTTTAAATCGCCGCCGCTACTTGCCGGACATCACAAGCTCGAACTTCAATTTAAGAAGTTTTGCGGAGCGTACGGCGATGAACACGCCGATTCAAGGAAGTGCAGCAGATATTATTAAAAAAGCAATGATTGACATGGATGCACGCCTTGAACAAGAAGGGCTGCAGACGAAGCTGTTGTTACAAGTACACGATGAGCTTATTTTTGAAGCACCAAAAGAAGAAATTGAAATTTTAGAACGTATCGTACCTGAAGTTATGGAAAATGCAATTAAGTTAAGTGTGCCGTTAAAAGTTGAGTTTTCATATGGTCCTACATGGTACGATGCGAAATAAGGAGTACCAGTTATGCCGGAATTACCAGAAGTAGAAGGGGTCGTACGTGATTTACGACCAATAGTAGAAGGAAAAACGATTGTTTCAGTCTCTTTATCGGATGTCGTGTATACATCGCATGAAGCAGGGAAACAGGCGATTGTAAAAAATGCGAAGCCTTCACAGTTTGAACTAGTAGTACGCGACATGATAATCGATAAATTGGAGCGCAGATCAAAATATATATTCTTTCATCTCAAGAAAAGTGATGAACGTTTTATTTTAGTAAATCATTTAGGGATGAGTGGTGCATGGTTTGTTGTTAATGATGTGCTGGAGATTGCGGAAGAAAAATTTCGGAAGCATATTCATGCAGTATTCACTTTAGCAAGTGGAGAATTACTTGTCTATGCAGATATTCGCCGTTTTGGTGAATTACGCTTTATAAAAGAACTCGCAGATCATCCCCCTTTACTGAAAATGGCACCGGAGCCTTTTGATGAAAGCGCATGTGATTTTTTCCTAACGCAAAGTGAAAAGCCGAAATTTGCGAAAAAGGCAATTAAAGAAGTCATTATGGACGGTCAAGTTATCTCAGGCTGCGGGAATATATATGCAACTGAAGCTTTATTTAAATTATTCATTCATCCTGGCCGTGTGACAAGTGACTTAAATAGAGAGAAAAAAATGGAGCTCTTTCAAGTGATTTGTGATGTACTTCAGGAAAGCATCGACTCAGGCGGCTCTACAATATCTGACTATCGGAGTATTAACGGTGGGGCAGGTACGATGCAGCATCGCTTAAAAATGTACGGAAAAAAACAATGTGTAATATGTGAAGCAAATACAGAGTCCATCGTTATCGGGGGAAGGACGTCAACATATTGCCCTCAATGTCAAAAGTAAAGGGGAATTACTGTGATTATAGGTTTAACAGGAAGTATTGCAAGTGGAAAAAGTACAGTCGCAAAAATGATTCAGTCATATAACTTACCAATTGTTGATGCCGATCAAGTTGCACGACAAGTCGTAGAGCCAGGAAGTCCAACGCTTTTGAAAATCGCAGAAGTATTTGGACAGGATGTCATTTCTGAAGATGGTACAATGAACCGCGCAAAAGTAGGGAATCTTATTTTTCATGATGAAACGAAGCGTCAACAACTAAATGCCATCATTCACCCAGCTATTCGTGAAGAAATGATTCGCCAGCGTGATGAGTTTATTTCCTACGGTGAAAAAAACGTATTTATGGATATTCCATTATTATTCGAAAGCAAGCTCGAGCATTTTGTTGAAAAGATTATCGTAGTTTCTGTAACGGAGGATGTTCAACTAGAACGCTTAATGGAACGAAATGGCTTGACCGAAGAAGAAGCAAAAGCACGTATTGCTACGCAAATTCCTGTTAAAGATAAAGAAGCGCTAGCTGATGTAGTTATTTATAATAATGGCTCTTTGGAAGATACTGCCCTTCAATTGCAAAATGTTTTATTTGAATGGAATGTTTTGAAATAAAATAATGCCTTGCCCGTTTTTGTTTGAAGTGGGTTAAGGCATTTATTTTTAGGGTATGTATTATCTGAAAATAACAACTTTTTTTATGTGCGTTAAATATGTTCACCTTTTTAGAATATGTGTTATACTAATCAACGAATAAATAAAACGAATGAATCGTACTTTTAGGAGGATTTAAATAATATGACAGTTTCTATTGCAATTAATGGTTTTGGCCGCATTGGTCGTATGGTATTCCGACAAGCGATGATGCGCGGTGATGTTAATATCGTAGCAGTAAATGCAAGTTACCCATCTGAAACGTTAGCACATTTAATTAAGTATGACACAAATCATGGTGTATTCCCAGGTACTGTTGAAGCGGTTGAAGGTGCATTAATCGTAAACGGTAAACGTGTTGAGCTAGTTAGTGAACGCGATCCTTTAAAATTACCATGGGCTGAAATGGGTGTAGATATTGTTATTGAAGCTACTGGTAAATTCAATGACCGTGAAAACGCTGCAAAGCATATAGAAGCTGGCGCGAAAAAAGTTATTTTAACAGCTCCAGGTAAAAATGAAGATATTACAGTAGTGTTAGGTGTAAACGATGATAAATTAGATTTATCAAAACACGATGTCATTTCAAATGCTTCTTGTACTACAAACTGCCTAGCTCCAGTAGCAAAAGTATTAAATGATGAATTTGGTATTGTAAATGGCTTAATGACAACTGTACATGCTTATACAAATGATCAAAATAACATTGATAACCCACATAAAGATTTACGTCGTGCTCGTAACTGTGCATCGTCAATTATTCCAACTTCAACTGGTGCAGCTAAAGCTTTACGCTTAGTGTTGCCAGAATTGGATGGTAAAATTCACGGTATGGCCTTACGTGTACCTACACCAAACGTATCATTGGTGGACTTAGTTGTAGATTTAGAAAAAGATGTAACAGTAGAAGAAGTAAATGCTGCATTTAAAGCAGCTGCTGAAGGCAAAATGAACGGTATTTTAAACTTCTCAATGGAGCCATTAGTATCTTCAGACTACAATACAACAACATATTCTTCTACAGTTGATGGATTAACAACAATTGTTTTAGGTGACCGTAAAGTAAAAGTAATTGCTTGGTATGATAACGAATGGGGTTACTCTGCACGTGTAGTAGACTTAGCAAATAAAATTGCCAAAGAATTAGTAGCGGTTAATGCATAATTTAATTTCTTTTTACGAGTAAAAAGATTGAAAAGTCTTGATTCGAAATTCGGTAAGTGATTCTTTCGGCATGTATAGTGCCGGGATATAACTAAACTATTGCCTTTTGTAGAATATTTATTTTTACAAAAGGCATTTTCTATTGTGTGAATCGATAGGGCACTATATAATTGAATCACTTTCCTTTTGGAAAATTTCGACGCGCATGAAGAACTATTTCACGCGCGTTGTTTTTGTTATAATATAGATAAACTAACATTTAGGAGAAATAAAATATGAGATGTCCAGCTTGTCAATACAACGGTACACGTGTTGTAGATTCAAGACCTGTTGATGATAATAAAGAAATTCGAAGACGTCGTGAATGTGAATCGTGTGCTTTCCGTTTTACGACATTTGAAAAAATAGAAGAAACACCTTTAATTGTTGTGAAAAAGGGTGGCTCGCGTGAAGAATTCAGCCGTGAAAAGGTATTGCGAGGACTAATACGGGCATGTGAGAAGCGACCGGTTGCTTTAGATCAATTGGAAGAGATAGTATTATCAATTGAAAAGGAATTACGTCGACTTGGCAATGCAGAAGTACGCTCGGAAGAAGTGGGTGAAATGGTAATGGATCGTCTTGCAACAGTTGATGAAGTTGCATATGTACGATTTGCATCCGTTTATCGACAATTTAAGGATATTACTGTATTTATCGAGGAATTAAAAGAAATTATGACACGCCAGTCAAGTGACAAATAAGTTTTAGGAGGGGGACAAAATGGTTCACTTTAAAGAAATACAGCCAACAGATCATTTTGAAATAACGCTCCCTCACGCATTATCTACAAATGAACGTCAATTATTAACGCTATTTTATCAGCCCCTAACAGGACCGGAGCCGATAAGTTTATTTTTAACGCTATGGGCGGAAGCTGAAAATCATACACCTCAGCAATATAATCATTATTATTTGATGCATGTATTGTCGATGCCTTTGAAAAAGATTTTTGAAGCGCGAATTGCATTGGAAGCGATTGGTTTAATGCGTACTTGGCGAAAGGATACTGCTAATGAACGTCATTTTATATATGAATTAGTAAGACCACTCGATGCACCGAGCTTTTTTAAAGATCCGCTTTTATCGATGTTCTTATTTAGTAAAATTGGCGAGGGAGCTTATCGAAAATTACGTCAGCGCTTTTTGACTCAGCCAAATAAAGAACAGTATGAAGAGGTTACACGTACATTTATGGATGTGTACCGTCCGATTAATCAAAATCTGCCTCAGGATGAGTTGGAAACAATGACACCGAAGCAAATTGATTATCCATTTTATTATGAGCAATTTGATTTTAAGCTACTGCAGGCTGGCTTATCTGAGCAGTTAATACCGAGTGCTGCATTAACTGTGAAAGCAAAGGAAACAATTGCAAAGCTTGCCTTTTTGTATCATCTCACACCATTGCAAATGCAAAAAGTGGTAATACAAGCATTGGACGAGCAAAATAAACTAACGACAGATCGTTTAAAACGTTGTGCAGCAGATTATTATAAATTGACCGTTTCTACAGAAGCCCCTGTCATGACAAAAGTATTCGAGGGGAAAAGTAATGATACTTTACACGCGGAAAACTTGACGAAAGAACAAGAACTTCTGCATTATTTGGAAACAACACCGCCTGTTCAAGTGTTGCGTGACATCAATAATGGAAAAGAACCAATTCCTTCCTCAATTCAACTTGCAGAAGATTTAGTTGTAAAGTATAGCATGCCTATAGGAGTGGCTAATGTACTGCTCGAATATGTCATGTTATCGACAGATATGAAATTACCGAAAAGCTATGTAGAAAAAATCGCAGATCACTGGAATCGTAAGCAATTGAAGACGGCTAAAGAGGCGATGGATTTAGCTCGTGAAGAACGCGATAAATATACGAAATGGAAACAGGAAAGTTCAGTGGTCAAACAACCGGCTACTTCCCAAAAGAAGCCTTCGTACAATCGTAAAAGTGGACGAGATGAACAAGTTCCTGACTGGTTTTACAAGCGCAATGAGCAGCAGCAACCAGAAAAAGACAGTACAGTGGATTTCGAGCAGGAGCGCCTAAAAATATTACAAAAGCTTGATAGGGCAGGTGAATAACAATAGAACCGATTAATAATCAATTAAATCAAATCAAGAAAAAAATGCCCTCTTTTAAAGAACGTTTTGAAGCGATGCGCAGAGAGACGATCGAACATCCGAAAGTTCAGCAGTTTTTACGTGAACATGAACAGCAAGTGACGAAAGAAATGGTTGAAATTAGTTTACCTAAATTATACGAATTTATTTCACAGTCAACAGGATGTTGCGGAAATGGACATACAGGACAATGTACAAATTTATTGCAAGGTTATCTTCCGAAACTATTTATAACGCATAATGTCATTGATATTACGTATGTTCCTTGTGAGCAAAAGCTTCGTGAAGATGAACGACGTGATGTAGCCAATATGATTTCGAGCATGCATATGCCAAAAGATGTATTAAAGGCAACATTAAAAGATTTGGCAATCGACAATCATTCCCGACTTAGTATTGCAGAACAAGCAGCTGAATTTGTCGCGACTTATAAGCGAACGGGAGAATTACCGAAAAAAGGATTTTACTTGTACGGTAAATTCGGTGTAGGAAAATCCTTTGTACTTGGAGCGATTGCAAATGAGCTTGCAACACTAAAGGTAAGAACAGTTGTCGTATTTGTTCCTGAGTTTTTACGAGAAATGAAAAATGCGATTAGCGACAATACTTTGAATGAAAAAATAGACTATGTCAAAAAGGCGCCTGTATTAATGTTGGATGATATCGGTGCAGAGACGATGTCGGCATGGACACGTGATGAAATACTTGGGACGATTTTACATTATCGAATGAGTGAAGAATTACCAACATTTATTACATCGAACTTTGATTATAAAGGGCTGGAGCATCATTTAGCGCAATCACAACGTGGTGATATCGAAGTCGTAAAGGCTGCTCGTATTATGGAACGAATTAAAGCTGTGACAATTCCGGTTGCGATGGATGGAGTCAATCGCCGAGAATAAAAAATAACAGAAAAATTTACTTTTTACCAGTTGCAATTGTTATAAATCGAGCGTATACTTTGTACGTAATTAAACAAAAAATGCATTGAAAAGGACAACAAGTTTAACGAACTAGCTTTTAGAGAGGGGAGCCACGGCTGCAAGCTTCCTAGCACAAGCGTTTCACTTTACTACCTTCGAGCAGTGACGGGGCCAATCCGTCAACGTTTCTCAGTACGTTAACTGACCGAGAGCTTCTAATTCGTATTGACGAAGAAGGAAGAAGGGTGGCACCACGAGCGTACAGCATCGTCCCTTTTATAGGGACGGTGCTTTTTATTTTGCCTTAATATGCAAATATTTTGACTGATAAAAAATATTGGGAGCAAATTAATTTATAGCTATAGATTAGTTGATTGTAGTGTAGGGCGGCGACTCCAGCGGGAAAAGCGTGACGCCTGAGACTACAGGCTCAGGCCACGCCCGCGGAAAGCGTCCGCCCGAAACGGAAATCAACGGATTGGGATGACGACACTTTGCTACTCTCTATTAAATGAAAACCTTATAAGGAGGACAATAACATGTCAGAAATGATCAAATTAACTTTCCCGGATGGCGCAGTAAAGGAATTTGCCAAAGGAACATCAACATTAGACGTTGCAGGCTCTATTAGCCCAGGTCTAAAAAAATCAACATTAGCCGGTAAAATCAACGGTACACTTATCGATGCAAAAACAGGAATCGAACAAGACGGTGCAATCGAAATCATTACTAACAAATCAGATGAAGCGTTAGAAATTCTTCGTCACTCAACTGCTCACTTAACAGCGCAAGCAGTAAAACGTCTGTACCCAGATGCAAAATTAGGTATTGGTCCAGTAATTGATTCTGGCTTCTACTATGATATCGATTCACCAACTCCGATTACTGCTGAAGATTTACCTGCAATCGAAAAAGAAATGAAAAAAATCATTTCTGAAAACATCGAAATCGAGCGCAAAAATGTTTCTCGTGATGAAGCACAAAAAATTTACGAAGAAGTTGGCGACGAGTATAAATTAGAATTACTTGAAGCAATTCCAGCAGATGATCAAGTGTCAATCTACTACCAAGGCGATTTCTTTGACCTTTGCCGTGGTGTACACGTACCATCTACAGGCAAATTAAAAGAGTTCAAACTATTATCATTAGCTGGTGCTTACTGGCGCGGTAACTCAGACAACAAAATGTTACAACGTATTTACGGTACTGCATTCTTCACAAAAGACGAGCTGAAACATCACCTTCAAATGCTTGAAGAGGCAAAAGAACGTGATCACCGTAAAATCGGTAAAGAATTGGATTTATTCATGACTAGCCAAACAGTTGGTCAAGGTTTACCGCTTTGGTTACCAAATGGTGCGACAATCCGCAGAACTATTGAACGCTACATCGTAGACAAAGAATTATCTTTAGGCTACAAGCATGTATATACACCAGTGCTTGGCTCGAAAAAGTTATATGAAACATCAGGACACTGGGAGCACTATCAAGATGGCATGTTCCCGCCAATGGAAATGGACAATGAAACACTTGTTTTACGTCCGATGAACTGTCCTCACCATATGATGGTATTCAAAAACGGTCTGCACTCTTACCGTCACTTGCCAATTCGCATTGCTGAACTTGGTACAATGCACCGTTACGAAATGTCAGGTGCCGTATCTGGTTTACAACGTGTACGCGGAATGACTTTAAACGATGCGCACATTTTCGTACGCCCGGATCAAATTAAAGCTGAATTTAAAAAAGTAGTTGAATTAATCCTTGAAGTATACAAAGACTTCGAATTGAAAGATTTCTCATTCCGTCTTTCATACCGGGATCCGAACAACACAGAGAAGTATTTTGATGACGATCAAATGTGGGAAACTGCACAAGCAATGTTAAAAGAGGCAATGGATGAGCTAGGTTATGATTACTTCATCGCAGAAGATGAAGCAGCCTTCTATGGTCCGAAATTAGACGTTCAAGTAAAAACAGCAATTGGTAAAGAGGAAACTTTATCAACTGCACAACTTGACTTCTTATTGCCACAACGCTTCGACCTTTCTTACATTGGTGAAGACGGTCAGCCACAACGTCCAGTAGTTATTCACCGTGGTGTTGTATCGACAATGGAACGTTTTGTAGCATTCTTAATTGAAGAGTACAAAGGGGCATTCCCAACTTGGTTAGCACCAGTTCAGGCAACAATTATTCCTGTATCAAACAGTGTACATTATGACTACGCCCGTGAAGTTCAAGAAAAACTAGCTGCTGCTGGCGTACGTGTTGAAATGGATGATCGAGAAGAGAAATTAGGCTACAAAATCCGTGAATCTCAAATGAAGAAGATTCCTTATATGCTCGTACTTGGAGATAAGGAAGTAGAAGATAGTGCAGTAAACATTCGCCGCTACGGTTCGAAGGATTCTGAGACTATTAGCTTTGAGCAATTCCTTGCAGATATTACTGAAGAAATAAAAAAATAAGATAGCAAATTGGAGCTTGGAACAAAGGCTGTCTCCATAATAAAAGCAGTTCAAATTTTACCTGAGTAAATTTGAACTGCTTTATTTTTGTGCCTAGAGATTATCATTAGACACAGTCGATTTTTCAAAGTGGATTATAATTTTTTCTCAAAATCAATGTCATGATGCAATGATGTCGGTGGAACAACCGGGTTAGGGATTTTCCCCATTGGTGCAGGGTTATCTAAATAGACGAAATCTCCTGTCCCATCTGGTGATTTACCTTGAGCCCAAGGACCGTTTTTAGATTCAGTGCCTTCAGATAAATTCCATAGCTCATATGCATGTGGCTGTGCTTCCAATTCGCCTTCGGGTCTGAATGAAGCAGGTACGACCACGCCATTCTTTTCTTCCAACTCTTTAATAGCAGCCATCCATTGGTATTGATGGTAACGGTCACGTGCCAGCATTTTTCTAAATACAGTACGGACTCCCTCATCTTTCGTCATATGATACAATCTTGCTACTTGGAGTCGACCTTGCGATTCAGCATTTAAGTTTGCACGGAAATCAGCAAGTAAGTTTCCGCTTGCAATGATGTATCCAGCATTCCATGGTACGCCGTTTGAATCCTTTGGTGTAGCGCCTAATCCGCTGACAATTAAGTGCTGTGGGTTAATTCCACCCATAATTGCATCCATCATCGGGTCCTGTGCAACTTTTTGCTGATCCTCGGGTGTTGCCCCGTCCAGTAATTGACTAATCAAAGAACAAAGCATTTCAACATGGCCGATTTCCTCTGTACCAATATCCATTAATAAATCTTTATATTTTTCTTCACCACGACAGTTCCATCCTTGGAATAAATACTGCATCATAACACTCATTTCCCCAAACTGACCACCGAGCACTTCCTGAATCTGACGTGCTAGTACAGGATCGGGTCTTTCAACTTTTACCTCAAATTGTAATTCCTTTTGATGTCTAAACATTATATAGATTCCTCCTATCGGTAAATTTTGAATCTCTAACTAGATACCACGGAGAAAAAAAACAAAACACTAAAAATTAAAAAAATTTATAAACTTAAAAGATTATATTATAAAGCGTATTAAAAAGCTTGACGTTATTTTTAAAGCATGCTAAGATTGTTTAAGTTATGAATACAAAAGTTTGCAAGTAGAGGCTGCCCGCTTCTCACCTGATTAAGTGCTTTTATAAGTTACGAGCAGGTATTGGACACGTTGAATTGTTTTGCGCAGGACTGCGTATGCACATATAGCGGGCGGACATCTCAAATGTCCGTCCTTTTTGTTTGAATAAAACGAAAAGTACATATGGACATAACGCAGAGGTGTACCGTTCGACCGGGTTATACTTTACACCAACTCATGTATTCCGACAAACATTTGGAGGTGGATTAATATTAGCAAAGACATGTATGTAAACGAAGGCATTCGCGCACGCGAACTTCGTCTAATCGACCACAACGGTGATCAACTAGGTCTAAAAACGCGTACAGAAGCGATGGAGATTGCTGCTCGTGCTAACTTGGATCTTGTCCTTGTAGCCCCTCAAGCCAAACCACCAGTCGCTCGTGTTATGGACTATGGTAAATTTAAGTTTGATCAGCAAAAGAAAGACCGTGAAATTCGTAAAAATTCTAAAGTAATCGTTATGAAAGAGGTTCGCTTGAGCCCAACAATCGATGAACATGATTTTCAAACGAAATTACGTAATGCGATTAAGTTCCTTGAAAAAGGTGACAAAGTTAAAGCATCAATTCGCTTTAAAGGTCGTGCAATTACACACAAAGAAATCGGTCAACGTGTGTTAGATCGCTTTGCTGAAGCGTGTGCTGAAGTATCTACGGTTGAACAAAAACCGAAGATGGAAGGCCGCAGCATGTTCTTAGTTCTTCAACCAAAGAATGAGAAATAATACTTACTTATGTATAAACAAGTTTAGGAGGAAATCGACATGCCAAAAATGAAAACTCACCGTGGAGCTGCGAAACGTTTCAAAAAAACAGGTACTGGTAAATTAAAATTTGACCGTGCTTATGGCTCTCACTTATTCGCTAACAAATCAACTAAAGCAAAACGTCACTTACGTAAAGCGAAAGTTGCATCTTCAGGCGATTTCAAACGTATCCGTACATTATTAACTTACATGAAGTAATCTTTGACCGTTTTAAAGATTATTAAAAAAACTAAAAAACAACTACATTCGAAAGAATTAGCAGGAGGTAATTACTATGCCACGCGTTAAAGGCGGAACAGTAACACGCGCTCGTCGCAAAAAAGTTTTAAAATTAGCTAAAGGTTACTACGGTTCAAAACATACATTATACAAAGTAGCTAACCAAGCAGTAATGAAATCAGGTCAATATGCATACCGTGACCGTCGTCAAAAGAAACGTAATTTCCGTAAATTATGGATCACTCGTATCAACGCAGCTGCTCGCATGAACGGTTTATCTTACTCTCGTTTAATGCACGGCTTAAAAGTAGCAGGTATCGAAGTTAACCGTAAAATGTTAGCTGACTTAGCTGTAACTGATAGCGCAGCATTCACTCAATTAGCTGACGCAGCTAAAAAAGCAGTAGCTAAATAATTTTTGACCTTGTCAAAAATTATTTCTGCACCGAAAGCGTAAGCGATAGGTGCAAGATAATTAGCAATTACTTTTATAATTAGACTGGTAGGGAATTTTCCTTATCAGTCTTTTTTCAAATTGAGGAGGAATATGTTTATGGCATTGGCAGCACTTTCATATATAGTAGTCGTTTCACTCATTTTGTGCATCTATATGTATATTGATAAAGAACGTGCAAAGAAACAGGAATGGCGCATTTCAGAAAAAACATTGCTGACGCTTGGATTATTAGGTGGAGCATGCGGTGGTGTGTTAGGAATGTATTTATTCCGGCACAAAACAAAGCATAATACATTCGCATTCGGCTTTCCATTAATGGCTGCAGTACATATTTTTCTATTAGTACAGCTATATAGTAGTATTTAATGAAACACAATAAGGAAGTATTTTCCTTATTGTGTTTTTTGTTTTGGGGCATTTATTGTTTCTCATTATTCCTACATAATTGGTTTGTATTATAAATAGCTGTAATTTATAATATATTCAGAAAACTATTTTAAGGGGGTTTTTTTATGATAGTCTCAACAAATTTCATACAGTCACCAGTATTTGCAATTATGGTAGATGGGGAATAAATGAATGAGCAAATACAATGAACAGCTGTCGCATTTACAAGTGCCTAATGAAAAGGAAATTCCACTGGAGCTACAGGAAATTTTCGATGGTCATGTAGAAAAGCAATTAGAGCAAAATGGCTTCGTGAATAACTTATTTAAAGTACTTCCTTTAAACGCTGCGCAATATAAAGGATTTTTAGATTTTAAATATTCCTTGTTTAATGAAGAAACATGCTATTTATCAACAGCAGATAAAGAAATGATTGGACTTGTTGTGTCTTCAACAAACAATTGTAGCTACTGCTTAACAACGCATAGCGATATATTGCGTGGGCTGACTAAAAATCCAGGTTGGGTAGACCAGCTTACATATAATTATCGTTCTGCAAAGCTGACGGATAAACAGCGAGCTTTATGTGATTATGCATACCGTACTACACGTTATCCGAATGAAATTACTACAAAAGAAGTAGATTTATTGCGTGAAGCTGGATTTAATGATCATGAAGTTTTAGAAGCGGCATTTACAGTAGGCTTCTTCAATTATACAAACCGCTGGGTAAGTACAATAGGTGCAATTGCAAATGAAGGTCATTACGGACATAATCGATAAATAATGGGTGCTACAGTTTAATGTAGCACCCTGATTCGTTCAAAGTATTCAATCTTGCATTAATTGTTCAATTGGGTTTTTCCAGTTAATTTTCGCGTTAGGATAATTCATTAAAATTTCTTTTTCTAAATATAAAAAATCCTCTTTCGTGAAGCCTTGAAGTTTCATCGAATCATGGACGAAGACGAAAATGCTGACGACATCAAATGCATTTTCAGTCGTACCTAAATATTTTTCACCTTCAAATAATGCTCCTTTATACGTAATGAAAAAGTTTTTCCGAATGTTCTTTACATCATCATAAAAATAATAGTGTCCATTTTCATAGGCCTCATCTAATTTACGCTTCGGGTCAGTTAAATAGCGTACCCCTTTGTAAAATATGTAAATGATGAGAAGGATAATGGCAAACCGTATTAATATAGCCATAAAACTTCCTCCTTGCTAGCGGTGTTTCTCTGCTATACGATTAAGTAGTAGAAAAAGTTTCAATATTTTTAGCAAAAGAGGGATTTTATTATGGAATTTAGTCAATTATTTGAAATGCAGAAGCAGCTTGACCGGTATATTGAAGAAACACAAAATATACAACATGACGTTTTTGATGAAAAAGGACTCGCGCTATTGGTTGAGCTTGGAGAGTTGGCAAATGAGACGCGCTGTTTTAAATTTTGGTCCACAAAAGGTCCGTCGGAGCGAAATGTTATTTTGGAGGAGTTTGTAGATTCAATTCATTTCATGCTATCACTTGGGTATATGCGTGATTTTAAACTGGATGAATGGCCCGTTGTAATGGAGAAAGCGGATTTAACAAAGTGTTTTATTACGGCAACACAAACGGTTCTTACCTTCCTGCAGCACCAAACAGAGGAAAACTATAAAGACATTTGGACGCAGTATAGCTTAATTGCCTACAATTTAGGTTTCACGGTAGAGGATATTATAGAGGCATATAAACTAAAAAATGAAAAAAACTATGAACGTCAACGTAATGGCTATTAAAACAGTTTTAATTAGTCAGCAATAAACTATTTCACATTTCGAAATATTGGCGCTATAATAGGTAAGAGTAACTATTAGGGGGATATCCACATGACAAAGCTAGATGCTACATTACAAATGTTTAAAGATTTAACAGATGCAAACGGAATTCCAGGAAACGAACGCGCTCCACGTGAAGTAATGAAAAAGTATATTGAGCCATTTGCAGATGAGATAGAAACTGATAACTTAGGTAGCTTAATTGCAAAAAAAGTGGGCGATGAAAATGGTCCAAAAATTATGGTTGCTGGCCACTTAGATGAAGTTGGCTTTATGGTAACTCGCATTGATGACAAAGGTTTTGTATTTTTCCAAACAGTGGGCGGCTGGTGGAGTCAAGTTATGCTTGCTCAACGTGTTACAATTACAACACGTAAAGGGGAAGAAATTATTGGGGTTATCGGTTCAAAACCACCACATATTTTACCGGCAGATGTCCGCAACAAAGTAGTGGATATTAAATCGATGTTCGTAGATATCGGTGCTACTTCCAAAGAAGAAGCGATGGAGTGGGGAGTACGTCCAGGGGATATGATTACGCCGTACTTTGAATTCCATGTCATGAAAAATGAAAAGCATCTTTTGGCTAAAGCATGGGACAACCGTATTGGCTGTGCCATTGCAATCGATGTTTTAAAAGCATTAAAAAACGAAAATCATCCAAACATCGTATACGGTGTAGGGAATGTACAAGAAGAAATCGGCTTGCGCGGTGCAAAAACATCAACATTTAAAGTACAGCCAGATATCGGTTTTTCAGTAGATGTAGGTGTTGCTGGAGATACGCCAGGTGTAACATCAAAAGAATCTACTTCAAAAATGGGTGAAGGTCCACAAATAGTTGTATTTGATGCATCGATGGTTTCTCATACAGGATTACGCGAATTTGTACTTGATGTGGCAGAAGAAGCGGGCATTCCATATCAATTCGAGGCAATGGCAGGCGGAGGCACGGATGCGGGCAGTATTCATATTACAGCAAACGGTGTTCCATCATTAGCAATCGGTGTTGCTACACGCTATATTCACTCGCATGCAGGTATTTTACATCGTGATGACTATGATAATGCCGTAAAACTAATCGTAGAAGTAATCAAGCGATTAGATCGTGAGACAGTAAATAAAATTACGTTTGAGTAGTAAAAGGGTGTATTCAGGAAGGGTTCAACCTTTCCTGAATATACCAATTTTTTTATTTTATATATAACTTATAATTATCCCTACCACTATTTTTAGCTTCGTATAATGCAATATCTGCGTTTTTAATTAAATCGGATTTAGTGATTTTTTGAGAAAATGTCGCCATTGCAATCCCCATACTTGTAGTAACCGTTAATTTTTGTCCTTTGATTTTCCATGGTTGCTGCATTTTATGTTTAATTCTTTTCGCAATTTCAACGGCATTTTCGATATTCTGTATGTTGGGTAAAAGAATAACAAATTCATCACCACCCATTCTTGCCACAGTATCATGACTTCTAATAGATTGTTGGATTCGAGCTCCAAACTCCTTAATAACTGCATCGCCTATATCATGGCCGTAAGTATCATTAATTACTTTAAAATGATCTATGTCTAAAATAACTATTGCTAAACCATTGTTTTTGTTTAAAAACTGTTTTTTAGCTGATGCAAATCGTTTATTGAATAGAAGACGATTCGGAAGTTCCGTTAAAGCATCGTGATAAGCAAAATGTTTAAGTTTAGATTCGTACTCTTTCCTTAAAGTAATATCTCTTGTAAGTATGACTAAATGCTGCAACTCATTTTTATGATTAAAAACTGGTTTCCCAATGGATTCGCACCAGAGCATTTCTTCATTCGCATTTTTCTGTTTGAATTCAATAGTGAAGGCTTCCCCTGATTGTATTGATTTCTTAGCTACATCTTTTATGCGTTCCTGATCAGTAGGATGAATATTATGTACAAAATCTTTCCCGAGAAATTCGTTACTTTGATAGCCTAATACATTTTGATAGGAAGGGGAGACATAAATAATTTTACCATCCTTATTAACGAGTGTTATTAAATCATTGGCGTTTTCTGCAATAATTCGAAATCGATTTTCACTTTCCTCTAACTTTTCAATATTTTTCATCAAGTCTGTTACATCTTTTAAGATTCCGTAAAGTCCAATGACGACACCTTCCACGATAAGCGGTACAATTTTATAAAGGATATTTACATAGTCTCCACTTTTATTTTTAATAATTATGTTGTAGCTTTTAGTTGTTCCTTTAATTGCATCATCAATAATTCTGTTTAATTCTATGTCTTGTAATTGTACTAGCATATTAAAGGATTTCCCGACTACTTCTTCAATTTTATAGCCAGTAATTTTCTCGCTTGCCTCATTTCCATCTGTAATATAACCCATATTATTTAGAATAAAAATGCCATCTGTATTATGAAAAAATAATGAATGGAAACGTTCATTGTTTTCTATAGCATTACTTGCCATTTCCTTCACAGAAGAAAGAGTTTCTTTTTCTTTTGTAATATCTCGTACAACTGTAACAATTCGATCGACTAAACCTTGTTTGTTTAATAGCGGTGTTAAAACCGTTTCAAAATAGTGCTTTTTTTGTCGTTCTTCGATAATTTCATAAGTATCTTCATACGTAAAACTAGTTTGACTTATAACAACTTTTCTAAATTGTTCATATAAAAATTCTGCTTTATCTAATCGCTTCTCAACTTCCTTAAGACTTAAACCAATAATATCTTTTGTTAGACCAACACGTTCCTTCGCGGCTTTATTAATAAACTGAAACTGAAAATCATCATTATTAACGACTTCAAGAACAAAAATCATATCAGTGATACCGTCCATTAGAACTTCCTTAAAAAAATTATTCAAAATGTAACATCTCCTAACTTATTAGCACCAATTTTATATTATTCTTTTCTAAAATAAGTCTGGATATCTTCATAGACAAATTCTGTACCTGGAATTTTTTCATTGTTTCTACGTAAAGTACTTAACTTGTTTATAACAGATGCTAATCGATCTTCTGCTAAGCGGTTTAAGGTAGTAGCTACTCCGTAAGAAAACAAACCGTTATCCTCTTCATTCACCCACTTCAAATCTCCGCTTAATTCAAATTCTTCATATAAAAGAGTAAATCTAATATGAAATTTCATATTAGTGTTGATTGGCAATTTTAAATTAGAGTGTATTTTTAGGCCACCCAAGCTGATATTATCAACAATAATAGGAGTATTACCTAATTGAACTTTATTTCCGTTCACTTCACTGATAGTCATTTGCCCCAGTAGCGGAACAGAAAATTCGAATCGGAAAAAACGTCTTCGTTCATTAATAAGTGGCTTTCGATTAGTTTTTTTAGGCTTTAAATAACCAATTGTTAAAAGTTTTTCGAATTCATTAATTTGAACAGGTTTAGAAAAAAGGTATCCTTGTATAACGTCACATTCTAATTGTTTGAGAAAACTAAGTTGATCAAATTCTTCGACACCTTCTGCGACTACCTTCATATCTAACAGTTTACTCAAATGTAAAGTAGCAGAGATAATCCCCCTATCAACACCATTTTCATGTGTAATATTTTGAATAAATAATTTATCGATTTTTAATGTGTCAGGTTTAAATTGACGTATAGATGCTAATGAAGCATAACCTGTACCATAATCATCTACTGCAAAACGTATACCCAGTTCTTTTAAACTTTGAATTATAGAATAGATTCCTATTTCATTATTTAATATCGTACTTTCGGTTATTTCAAACTCAAGAAAAGAAGGATCAATTTGATATTGTTCAATTTGTTCTTTAACAAATTGCAATAAGTCCGTTTTCAGAAACCGTGCTGGTGGTATATTAATTGCAATAGGTTTTATCGGTAAACCTTTTGCTTTCCATTCATAAAGATGAGAACACACTTTTTGAATAACCCAATCTGTGATGGGATTAATCATATGATTTTCTTCTGCAAGCGGGATAAACTCACCTGGAGAAATCATTCCCCACTCTTTATGATTCCAGCGAATCAATGCTTCAGCACCACAAATAAACTCTTGCTTTGAATCAACTTGAGGTTGGAAGTATAATTCAAATTCCTGATTTGAAATCGCTTTTCGCATATCTCGGTCTAAAACATATTTTTTATATGATGAAATATCAGCTAGGTGGGAAGAGAGTTGATATTTATTCTTTCCTTCCCGTTTTGCCTGATAGAGAGCTGTATGGGCATTTTCCAATAAAATATGCTTTTCTCGTCCTTCCTCAGGAAAAAAGGTGATGCCGATACTAGTAGAGACGTATAATTCGTAGTCTTGAATTATAAATGGCTCGCTAATTCTTTTTATAATTGTTCTTGCAAGGTTATATACGTCTTCTTTATCATGGAAATTTTTATAAATCATAATAAAATCGTTACTACTTAAACGAGCTAAATAACCATCTTTTGGAGTCAATTCTACAAACCGGTTAGCAATAAATTTTAATGCTTCATCGCCAATCGAATAGCCTAGTGAGTCATTAATGATATTAAACCGGTCTAGGTCTAATGAGAAAATAGCGAACGGTGTATCATCTTTACAAATGAGATCCATTTGTTGGAAAAGGCTTTTTTGATTGGGGAGACCAGTGAGATCATCAAAATTTGCTAAATAAATTAACTTTTCTTTAATTTCCATTTCATTTGTAACATCAGTAACTAAGCCAAATATATTAGTGACTTGTCCGTGTTCATCAATCTTAGGAACAACTTCTTCTAGCAACCATTTTATTTTCCCGTTATTACTTTGAAATTGATAAATAGTTTTAAAGCCTTCTCCTACTTCTAGCTTCTTCATACACCTTTCTATTTTAGGTATGGAATTTGGATGAATCATGTCATACCAAGATTTTGGATTGATATACAATTCTGAAACTGGAATATCCAAAATTTTCTCCAATCCTTTCGAAACAAACAAAAATTTCCCACCTATTGTTTCACGCATCCATATCCCGGAGGATAAATTGTTATAAATATTTCTATAATTTTCATTTTGGTCAACTAATTGATTTTCGAGTTGTGTTTCATAGGTTACATCTTTAATTACACCGATGATTTTAGAAGGTTTACGATCTTCATAAAAAACTTCTGCTTGAACTTTTATATACATTAACTCTAATGTTTTGCCATGTACAATACGGAACTGATTTGTATAGTTTTTGCCATAAATCATAGCATCTCTAACTTTTTCATATGCATCTTCTTTATCGTGTGGATGAACTAATTTAAATGGATTTTCCATACTTATGTAATTGTCAGGCTCTAGTCCGAAAATGTTGTAAAAATTTTCTGAGCAAAATAGTTTGTCCTCATTAATTTGATATTCCCAACTACCGACTGTTGCAATTTGCTGTGCATAATTCAAATGTTTCTCATTTAATGTTAGTTGCTCTTTTAACCTTACTTTATCGGAAATGTTAGTAACAATTAAATAAACACCCTCAACTTCTTCATTATTAATAATGGGTATAAAGGTAAGAGCAAGAAACATGCTCTTATCTTTTTTATTTTTCACCTCAATACTGCACTTTTCTGATTTTCCATTCAGAGTTTTGAGGAAAATAGAGGATAAAAGATCGTAGTTTTGTTCAGATAAAAAATCTTTAAGCTTATTTTTATGATTGATCGTTATTCCAAATAAAGAAGAAGCTTTTTTACTATCTAAAGTAACAATATCGGCATCTCTTGAAAATATAACAATTAAGTCGGGATGATAAATGGCAAGAGATGAATAATAATTTAGGAGATCATTTATACTATGGTTCTGGTTAAAACTAGTGTTAGGTATGCTATCCTTTTTAGTGAATATTTTCTTCAGTTTATTAACTTTTTTATTATTCCTCATAAAATCTCCTTAGTTCTTAATTTTTAGAATCATCAGAATATCATAACTATTAATAATTTGATATAAAAATCAAAGGTTACTTTACCTAATAAATTTCTATGTTATATTTACCCGTAGACATTATAAAATAACCATTTATATTGAATCATTTTTTTAGTTTTTATATAAATATAGTAATAAAATAAAAATTTATTAGGTATTTTGTATTATTTATTGGATATTATTAAAAATAAAAACATTAAAAATAGACTATGTTTACTCGTGAGGTGGTAATTTAAATGATATAGAAATAACGTTTTTTTAGCCGAAAGAAATTTGGGCAATTGAATTAATTAAAGGGCGGTTATCTAATGTTGCCGTTCTAAAAGATTTAAATAGGTAACCTTATATATCTCTAATAGATTGGTCACATAAAGATGATACGTTAATCTATATAATTCGCGAGAAAGGTGCATGGCTGGATTTTGCATAAAGATGAAAACAAAAAGTAAAAGAAGGAACAGCATTTTCTGAGATTTGGACGAGGAAAGAGGTCACTCAAAATGTGCAGGAGAAGGAATTTATGAAAACATGAGTGATTGCAGTAGTTACCAGAAGATGAAACTCACTGTAAAGACAGTATTTATAAATAATCTATGTGTTATTATATACAGTGAATTTGATGAGGAAATTAAATTTTTAATGTATTACCCTAACACGTAGTAATTGAAGCAAAAGTAAAAAAACATTAATTTCTCCGAAAGGAAAAATTAATGTTTTTCTTTTGAACTCACTTTACAGTTACTTTACACTATGCAACTCCGTGAGTTTTGTTTCAATGGAATTGATTAAATCTTTAGTTGCTTGGGGTACGAAGGTTTCTAATACAGAATTAATCATTATGCCCATAAATCCACCTGCAGATAAATCTAAACTGCCAGTCACTTGCACAGAATCATTACTGTTTTCAGAAATCTTAAAGTAGCCACTGCCTTCAAAGTTATCAGAAAGCCCTTTTAAGTCGAAGTTTACTTCAGACAGCTCAGTAAATTCTTTCATATCAACCTGTAACTTAATCGTCTTTTTCGTAAAGCCTAAATCCGCTAAATAAATCCACGTAAACTGTGATTCATTTTGTACTTCATGGGCTATATAACCGGGCATTAATGGTGCCCAATTATTATAATCCTTTAAAAAGTCCCATGTAACTTGATTAGATATTGGTAAATCAACTGTATGTGTAGCATTTGGCATAATGATTCCTCCTTATTTTGTTTTAAGTGAATTTTCACAAAAAACAGTTCTTTAAAATATTATGCTTAAAAGTGAATGGGAATTCAATGGTAAATTAATAATTTTCTATCTGTGAACTAAAAATTGTCGTTCAAGTAATTTTTTTATCATAACTGTCTAACTACTGAATATGTATAATTATTGAATAATTTAATTAATTATAAAAATTTATATTAATTCGCTTGATTTTATATTTATGCATATGTATAATGAAAATCAATATAAAGCTTACAGAGGTGTGTTATATGAAATTATTGGAAGAGGTTCAATTAAAGCCTGTTGAAAGTCTGAAGGGAAAAGACTTATTAACGCTACTTGACTATACAAGTGAGGAAGTAAAGCAATTGCTTGAACTCGCTACACAACTAAAAATAATCACTAAAGCGGGAAAATGTCCACGTCTACTGGAAGGTAAGACGCTCGGTATGATTTTTGAAAAAAGCTCAACTCGTACTCGTGTATCCTTCGAAGTTGGTATGCAACAATTAGGTGGCTATGGGATGTATATGAATGCCCGGGATATGCAAATTGGACGCGGAGAGCCAATATCAGATACTGGAAAAGTTTTGTCCGGCTATTTGGATGGTATTATGATTCGCGCTAATTCCCATGCAATGGTTGAAGAGTTAGCCGAGTATGCTACTGTGCCAGTTATTAACGGTTTAACAGATATCGATCATCCTTGCCAAGCATTGGCGGACCTTGAAACAATCGCCGAAAATAAAGGTGAACTAAAAGGATTGAAAATAGCATACATTGGGGATGGCAATAATGTGGCGCATGCACTTATCGTTGCTGCTGCACATGTAGGAATGCATGTATCCGTTGCTACTCCTGTAGGATATGAATGTAATGAGAATATTATTGAAAAAGTGCAATACATTGCTTCCCAAAATGGTGGGACAGTATTTGTAACGCATGACCCAGTAGAAGCTGTAACTAATGCAGATGCCATATACACTGATGTATGGACTTCGATGGGGCAAGAAGAAGAAACGGAAAAACGATTAAAAGATTTTACTGGTTATCAAATTAATGACGCACTCGTTGCGCATGCTAAGCCAGATTATATGTTCTTGCATTGTTTACCGGCACATCGTGAGGAAGAAGTTGCGACATCAGTTATTGATGGACCAAATTCCTATATATTTGAGCAGGCGGAAAATCGTTTGCATGCTCAAAAAGCAGTTTTAGTATCTTTATTAGCATAAAGATCTAGGAGATGGTGTCCTGCGGGTTGCAGGCACATCTGCTTTCGTACAGATTTGCAAGCAGGTAGGGCGAGCAAATTATGTAGTAGTCCAATATGAATAACAACGGGAGACGCTGTGACGATTTATAGCAGGATTACAAGTGATGTTTGTATTCAAGATGGAATGCTTCATCGCTACATAGTAAAAGCAATCTGGGAGACGCCAGATTGCTTTTTGTTTTTTATTTAAAAATCACTGTATATACTAATAATGGGTCATACTAATTTTAATTAACAAATTGTTGGGCCAATTTTTGGGTGAATTCATTGCGCTCATTTTCATTTGCGCTTTTCCACCATGTTTCTAAAAATACTCCGAGTCCAGGTAACAAATGTTCCTCACCTCGTGCAATTGCATCATTAACAATATCCTGAAATTCTGCTGCATCTGAACCCATTACGTTTGCAGTGATAGCTTGCCGAATTTGAAAATCCATATAAATATGAAACCTCCTTTTCCCATACTTTGTACCAATTTATCAACTTTATACATTGCATTGCGGTATAGATTACGAAAAATTTATGATAGAATGTAACTTCGAGTACTGAAAAAGGACGGGAAATTATGAAAAGAATAGAATCTACACAAAACAGTCTAGTGAAGCATTGGAAGAAGCTTGTTACTCAGCGTAAAGAGCGGGAGAAAACAGAAGAATATATAGTAGAAGGCTTCCATTTAGTAGAGGAAGCTTTAAAGCACAAAGAGCAAATTGTTCAAATTATTGTTCGAGAAGGCGTTGATTTACCTTTATTATGGGCAATTGATGATGTGACAATAGTATACGTTAACGAAGCAGTTGCAAAGGAAATTGCAGAAACAGAAAAATCACAAGGTGTATTTGCACATTGTAAACAGCGCTCAATTTCAGAGGATGAACAATATGATTGGCGTAAAGTTCTCTTAGTCGATGCCGTTCAAGATCCAGGCAATATCGGGACAATGATCCGCACTGCTGATGCAGCAGGAATAGATGCTGTCATTTTGGGGAAAGGTTGTGTCGATCCATTTAATCCGAAATCATTGCGTTCTGCACAGGGTTCACATTTTCATATTCCTGTTATCCGAGGAGATTTAATGGAATGGATTGAAAATTTACAAGCAGATGGAGTTCGTGTATACGGTACTTCATTGGAAGAATCAATATCCTATAGAGATATTGAAAAAAGTGATGCATTTGCACTAATAGTAGGGAATGAAGGCAGCGGTATAAATCCGCAAATTTTGGCAAAGACAGACCAAAATGTTATTATTCCGATTCTAGGTGGTGCAGAATCATTGAACGTAGCAGTAGCTACTGGAATTTTATTATATGCA
Organism: Solibacillus sp. FSL K6-4121; assembly: GCF_038002585.1. Taxonomy (NCBI): domain Bacteria; kingdom Bacillati; phylum Bacillota; class Bacilli; order Caryophanales; family Caryophanaceae; genus Solibacillus; species Solibacillus sp. FSL K6-4121. The sequence continues at coordinate 1,574,951 of NZ_JBBOCS010000002.1, read as the reverse complement.
TTTGTTAAATAATACAATAAAAAACACAGGGGTTCATAGTATTTCACCTATGAAACCCTTGTGTTTTTGGCATTTAAAGGCATTATTATGTAAATAAATCCAGTGAAATAGGGCAAATGTATTTTTCTGATTAGTCCCAAAAGAATTACTTCATTATGTTCATAGAAATGTCATTTTTGAAATCGAGCTGTTTATTCGCTCGCAATTGCGCGGTTTTACTGTATTTTTCGTTATTATTTTAAAATACCAATAAATAAAAGCGCGAAAATAGTAAGAATTAAGGGTTTTTTCCAATTTGATGTTTTGACACTTATTTGTTGTTTAACTAAAATCTAAGTAGGTTAGACAAGCGCTTGAAGTTGCCGCACGAAAAAATAAAATAATGCTTTCGAAAAAATTGTGCAAACTGTTAATTATGGACTTCAATCTAAATTTCCTACTTGGTAATGATGGATTGGGGGATTATCCATTATATTTAACACTATATGCATAGTGTTAAAAGTTGTAAGTGAATTTATTCAATTGAATTGCACTATTTTCACTATTTTATTTTCGCTCTCAGATGAAAGCGCTTAAGCAAGATCTAACAAGCTTTATTTAATTGGAAAGGAGTCCAACTATGAAAGTAAATATGAAGGGAACATTAATCTCTTTCATGGGACTAGGAGCTATTTTATTAGCAGGCTGTAACGACAAGTTAGCAGTACTTGATCCTAAAGGTCCTCAAGCTCAAAGACAAGCCGACGACACAATGTTATTAATTTATCTAATGTCAGGGATTGTTCTAGCAGTATTAGCAATTATGGTGTTTATGTTAGTTAAGTACCGCGCTTCAAAACAAAGTCCAGATTATGAGCCACCGCACATTCACGGTCACTGGCTTGTAGAGTCAATTATGATTGGTATTCCTGTAATTATCGTTATTTTCTTATCGTTCGTATCTGTAAAGAGTAACTATATTGTAGAAAATGTTCCTCAAGCATACGAAGATCAGGAGCCATTAGTAATTTATGCTTCATCATCCAACTGGAAATGGCATTTCAGCTACCCAGAGCAAGGAATTGAAACAGTAAACTACTTATACATTCCTGCTGGACGAGCTATTGAATTTAAACTTTATTCTTACGGTCCAATTACAAGTTTCTGGATTCCACAACTTGGTGGTCAGAAATACGCGATGGCAGACATGGTAACAACTTTACATTTAGCTGCTGATAACCCAGGCGAATTCTGGGGACGTAACGCGAACTTCTCAGGTCGTGGTACAGCAGAAAATATATTTGATGTAACGGCCTTAACGCAAGCAGAATTTGACGAGTGGGTAACAGAAGTTCATGAAACAGCTGCACCTCTAACAGAAGAAAAGTTTGAAGAATTATTGGAGCCAGGTCATCTTGGTAAGTCAACTTATACAGGTACTCATTTAGAGTTCTCACCAGCTCCTGAACACAACCACGATTCTTCAGATGAAGATGATGAAAAAGAAGAAGAGGATCACTCTTCACATTAATTTTGAAAGTAAGCACTTTTGAAAGGAGTAACTACTATGTCGGAATTTTTTGCACAGTTTGCAGTTCCACACCCAAGTACCTTGATTTATATCGCAATGGCTTCAATAGTTTTAGGAAGTATCGCGTTAGTAGCTGTTGTTACTTACTTTAAATTATGGGGTTACTTATGGCGTGAATGGATTACAACTGTTGACCATAAAAAAATCGGTATCATGTATTTAATCGTCGCTTTAGTAATGCTATTCCGCGGCGGTGTCGATGCTGTAATGATGCGTTTACAGTTAGCTGTTCCAGAAAACAGCTTCTTAGATGCACAACACTATAACGAAGTATTTACAACTCACGGGGTAGTAATGATTTTATTCATGGCAATGCCATTCATTACTTTCTTCTTTAACTATTTAGTACCATTACAAATCGGGGCACGTGACGTTGCGTTCCCACGTTTAAACAACTTAGCGTTCTGGTTATTCTTCATGGGTATGGGATTATTTAATATCTCATTCATTATCGGTGGATCACCTGATTCAGGATGGACTTCTTATTTCCCATTAGCGGGTAATGAGTTCAGTACATCCGTTGGTACAAACTACTACATGCTCTCGCTGCAAATCGCGGGTCTTGGTACGTTATTGACAGGTATTAACTTCATAACGACAATCTTTAAAATGCGTGCGCCTGGTATGACATTATTCAAAATGCCAATGTTCACTTGGTCAGCGCTTATCTCAAACTTAATTATCGTATTTGCATTCCCTGTACTAACTGTAGCTTTAGCTATGGGTACGATGGATCGTCTATTTGATACTAAGTTCTTTACTATCGGTGATGGTGGTATGGACATGCTTTGGGCCAACCTATTCTGGGTTTGGGGTCACCCTGAAGTATATATCCTAATTTTACCGGCATTCGGTATTTTCTCTGAAGTTATTTCGACATTCTCACGTCGTAATTTATATGGCTATAACTCAATGGTATGGTCTATGATCGTAATTTCAGTATTCTCGTTCGCTGTATGGACTCACCACTTCTTTACAATGGGTCAAGGTGCATTCACGAACTCGATTTTCTCAATTACAACAATGGCTATTGCCATCCCAACAGGGGTTAAGATTTTCAACTGGTTATTCACAATGTATAAAGGGAAAATTGAAATGACAACGCCGATGTTATATGCGATGCACTTCATTCCTTTATTTACACTAGGTGGGGTAACAGGTGTTATGCTTGCGATGTCAGCAGCTGACTACCAATACCACAATACTATGTTCTTAGTAGCTCACTTCCATAACGTAATCATTCCTGGTGTTGTTTATGCGATGTTAGCTGGTTTAACGTTCTACTGGCCGAAAATGTTTGGTTTCATGTTAAATGAACGTATTGGTAAAGCTACTGTTTGGGTAATGTCTACAGGTTTCGTACTTGCATTCATTCCAATGTATATTACTGGTTTAGACGGTCAAGCTCGTCGTATGTACACATATTCAGAATCAACAGGATTCAGCATGTTGAACATGGTATCATTCGTTGGTGCTGGTATTATGTCTGTTTCATTCTTAATGCTTGTATGGAATATTTGGTACAGTTTCAAAAACTCTCCACGCGACATTGGATCAGATCCATGGGATGCACGTGGTCTAGAGTGGGCGACACATACACCAATTCCACACTATAACTTTGCAATTACTCCAGACGTAACTGATTCAACTTCAGAAGCATTCTGGGATTCTAAGAAAAACGGCACGAAGTTATTCAAAGGTGAAATTAAAGATATTCATATGCCGAATAACTCAGGTCAAACATTTATTTTATCAGTATTCTTCTTCATCGGTGGTTTCGCTCTAGTATTCAGTATGTTTACTTTGGCAATCATCAGCTTAATCGGTATTTTAGCTTGTATGGGTTACCGTTCTATGGAGGACGACCATGGCTATCATATCCACAAACATGAAGTGGAAGAAACAGAAAAAAGCTATGACAAAAAAGGAGGTGCGAAATAATGGGTAAAGTAAATAACAATGTTCCTTTAGAGTATTCTACTGAAGAAAATAGCTTAAAAATCTTTGGTTTTTGGACTTTCCTAGGTGCGGAGATTATGTTATTCGGTACATTATTCGCATCATACTTCACACTAGTGGATCGTACAGGTAACGGTCCAACTGGTGCGGAAATTTTCGAAATTACTCCAGTATTAGCAGAGACATTCATCCTGTTAACATCAAGTTTTACAATTGGTCTAGCCATTCATGCGATGCGTCTTGGTAGTAAAAAAGCGACGTTGACATTTATGGGTATTACATTACTACTTGGTGCGGCATTCTTATCTGTCGAAATTTATGAATTTGTACACTATGCACATGTAGGTGCAGGTATTACTGTAAGTGCCTTCACTTCTATCTTATTGACAACTTTAGGAACACATGGTCTTCACGTAACATTCGGTTTATTCTGGGGTATCTTCCTTATGATTCAAATCGCTAAACGTGGTCTGACTTCAGTAACAGCGGGTAAAGCATTCGTATTCTCACTTTACTGGCACTTCCTAGATGTAGTTTGGATCTTCATCTTCAGTTTCATTTACTTGAAAGGAATGATGTAATCTATGGCAAAGTTCTTTCCAATAGGCCAAATTATGGGCTTCGTATTTTCACTGATTTTAACAGTGATTGCAATGCTTGTTTACTTCACAGATATGTCATTCACAACTGGAATGATCATCCTGCTAGTAACAGCATTCATTCAAGCAGGTTTACAGTTCATGGTATTCATGCATGCTGGTGAAACAGAAGACAAATGGGCTATCTACTCAAACATCATTTACGGTCTTGGTTTAATCGTACTTACTATTTTAGGTACATTATTAATTCTAATCTGGGATATGTAATCGTTAAAATTTCTCCAGCTAGTTGAAAAGTATTCAGTTATACATTAAACTAGTTGGAGAATATATTACGAAATGCTTTGACCGGGAAGAGTAGGTATACAACATTTGTTTTAGGGAATGCAAGCCATGACTGAAAGCTTGCTAACAAATTGTATAGCGAAGTTCACCCCGCGAGCAGCATCCGGGAGCCACTTGTGGTGAAAGGATTGCCGGCTAGACATAGTCGTTAGCTCCAATGAAGTGATTGCTTTAAAGCAATAACTAGGGTGGTACCGCGAAACTCGTCCTCGTCCCTTTCTTAGGGGACGAGGTTTTTTTATTTTCAAAAATAGTGATTATTATAGTGTATATGTAACTTTATTAAAGCCAACATTAGTTGCTTGGAGTGGAGGGCGATGAGTGTAGCTGACGGCTAAAGCCTTTCGCTACATGCAGAGCATCCTGTGGGAAAAGCGTGACGGTGCTTCTGCGGTGGCCGCAATAAATTGCCGCCATCCTCGGCGCAAAGAATTAGAGACAAACAAGTTTGACTCTAATTCTTGCCCGCGGAAAGCATTTTTCCGGAACGGAAAGCAACGGGTTCAGAGCAGGCACTATGTCGCTATTTCTAATGAGTAGGAATTTTGTGGTTTTTGGAGATACTTAGTTGATTGAAATGTAGGCGGCGACTCCTACGGGAACAGCACGAGCGGAAGCACCCGGACTGAGCGAAGCGAGGGAGAAGGCTGGAGCCGTGCCCGTGGAAAGCGTCCGCCGAAATGGAAATCAACGTATTGAAGAAGCTAACTTTATTCTCTAACTAAATAAGGAGGACTTTGTAAAATGGAACAACAATTAAAGCAATTAGAACAAGAAGCATTAGCCAAAATCACTGATGCGGCTGACTTAAAAGCAGTAAACGAAGTTCGTGTTGCGTACTTAGGTAAAAAAGGACCAATCACGGATCTTTTAAAAGGAATGGGGAAACTTTCTGCAGAAGAACGCCCGAAAATGGGTGCCCTTGTAAACACAGTACGCGAAAATGTAACAGCTGAGCTTGAGAAAAAAGTAGCTGCATTAGAAGAGGCAGCAATTTTAGCACAACTTGAAAACGAATCAATCGACGTAACATTACCAGGTGCAAAAGTACGTGCAGGAAACCGCCATCTTTTAACACGTGTTATTGAAGAAATTGAAGATTTATTCTTAGGAATGGGATACGAAATTGTAGAAGGTCCAGAAGTAGAAAAAGACTACTATAATTTTGAAGCGATGAACTTACCAAAAGGCCATCCAGCACGTGATATGCAGGATTCATTTTACATTTCAGAAGAAACATTATTACGTACACATACTTCACCAGTACAGGCACGTACAATGGAAGCCAAAAAAGGCGAGCCGATTCGCGTAATTTGTCCAGGTAAAGTATTCCGTCGTGATACAGACGATGCAACGCATTCTCACCAATTCATGCAAATTGAAGGCCTTGTAATTGGTGAAAATATTCGCATGTCTGATCTTAAAGGTACTTTAGATGCCCTTGCGAAAAGAATGTTCGGTGCAGAACGCGAAATTCGTTTACGTCCATCGTTCTTCCCATTCACAGAGCCTTCTGTAGAAGTGGACGTATCTTGTCATAAATGCTCAGGTAAAGGCTGTAACGTTTGTAAGCAAACAGGTTGGATCGAAATTTTAGGTGCTGGTATGGTTCATCCGAACGTACTTGAAATGGCTGGATATGATTCAACGGTAGTTTCAGGTTTCGCATTCGGAATCGGTGCCGAGCGTATCGCAATGTTAAAATACGGTGTGGATGATATTCGTCATTTCTATACAAATGACACGCGCTTCTTATCACAATTCCACCAGGCAGAAGTGTAAGAAGGAGGACAATATAAATGTTAGTTTCATTAAAATGGTTAAGTCAATATGTAGATATTTCTTCTTTAGAAGCAAACGAATTAGCAGAAAAAATTACGCGAGCGGGGATTGAGGTAGACGCAGTAATTGACCGTTCACTAGGAATGTCAAATGTTGTAGTCGGTCATGTTGTATCAAAAGAAAAGCATCCTGAAGCAGATAAATTAAATGTGTGCCAAGTAGACGTTGGGGAAGAAGAACTTCAACAAATCGTTTGTGGTGCTCCAAATGTAGATGCAGGTCAAAAAGTAATCGTAGCGCGTCCAGGTGCGAAATTACCTGGAGGCATTAAGATTAAAAAGGCAAAATTACGTGGTCAAGAATCAAACGGTATGATTTGTTCACTTCAAGAGTTAGGCATTGAAGGTCGCCTTGTGCCAAAAGCTTATGCTGAAGGGATTTATGTTTTACCTGCAGATTCAACTCCAGGTGCGGATGCATTAGAAGTTTTAGGTTTACGTGATACAGTACTTGAGCTTGGTTTAACACCTAATCGTTCGGATGCATTAAGTATGCTTGGTGTTGCTTATGAAGTAGCAGCAATTTTATCTCAAGATGTAAAATTACCGGAAATTAATTATACAGCTTCAGCTGAAAAAGCGGCAGATGTATTAAAATTAACAGTAGAAGATAAAGAAGCAAACCCAATGTACGCAGCGAAAGTTGTGAAAAATATTGAAGTAAAAGAATCTCCATTATGGCTTCAACATGCGCTTATGTCTGCGGGAGTACGTCCACATAATAATGTAGTCGATATTACAAACTATGTGTTAATGGAGTACGGTCAACCATTACATGCGTTCGACTATGACAAGTTAGCAACTGGTGAAATCGTTACACGTATGGCTCGTGACGGCGAAGTGATGACGACTCTTGATGATCAGGAACGTAAATTACAACCACATAACCTTGTTATTACAAATGGTCAAGAAGCTGAAGCAGTAGCAGGCGTTATGGGCGGTGCTAAATCAGAAGTATCAAATACTACAACGACAGTAGTAATCGAATCTGCATACTTCAACCCATCATCTGTACGTCGTACTTCAAAAGAAATTGGCTTACGTTCGGACTCTTCTGCACGTTTTGAAAAAGGTGTAGATCCGAACCGTGTCCTTCCTGCTGCGGAACGTGCAGCACAGTTACTTGCTGAATTAGCAGGGGGAGAAGTACTGGAAGGTACATTGCTAGTTGATGAGTTAGATAAGACACCAGCCCGTGTAGTTGTATCACCTGACTTCATTAATGGCCGCTTAGGTATGAAGATATCTTTAGAGGATATGCTGTCTATTTTAGAGCGCTTAAAATTTGATGTGGAAGCAGTTAATGGATTATTAATCATTGATGCTCCGACACGACGTCAGGATATTAAAATTCCGGAAGATATCGTGGAAGAAATAGCACGTATGTATGGCTACGATGAGATTCCTGTAAGCTTACCGGCGAGTGATCAAGTTGGCCGCTTAACGCCATATCAAGCAGGACGCCGTATTGTACGTAATGTTATGGAAGGAGCAGGTCTATACCAAGCAGTAACTTATTCTTTAACTTCTGCTGCTCATGCTCAAAAGTTTGCTCTAAAAGCTGAAGAGACGACAAAATTATTAATGCCTATGTCTGAAGAGCGCTCTACACTACGCCAAAGCTTAATTCCTCACTTAGTAGAGGCGGCAAGCTATAACGTAGCCCGCCAAGCAGAAACAGTGGCATTATATGAAATTGGTTCTGTATTCCTTGGTCAAACTGCGGAAGAACTTCCATTTGAAGAAGAGCACTTGGCACTTGTATTAACAGGTAAATGGATTGATAATACATGGCAAGGCGAGAAGAAAAACGTTGATTTCTTCGTTGCAAAAGGTATTGTAGAAGCGGTATTTGCAAAATTAGGCTTAACATCTCGCGTAGGCTATGCAAAAGCGCAAGTAGATGGCTTACATCCTGGTCGTACAGCTGATGTTTTATTAGATGGCGAAAAAGTGGGTGTCATTGCCCAGCTTCATCCGCAAGAACAAAAAGCATTTGATGTAAAAGAAACTTATGTGGCTGAATTAAACTTGAATGCCATTTTAAGTGCGACGCAAGAAGAGCTTGTTTATTCAATGATTCCGCGCTTCCCAGCAATGAGCCGTGATATCGCATTAGAACTGGATATAGCGACTCCAGCAGGTGAAATTGTAAGCATTATTAAAGATGCAGGCACTTCATTATTAAAAGATGTAAAAGTATTCGATGTATATGCAGGGGAAAAAATGACGGCTGGTAAAAAATCAGTGGCATTCTCATTAACATACTATGACCCAGAGCGTACATTAACAGACGAAGAAGTAGTTGCAGCGCACAATAAAGTATTAAAAGCATTAGCACAAGCTGGCGCGGAAGTACGATAATTTTATAAATATTTAAAACCCGAATGCGCAATTTTTTAGCATTCGGGTTTTATTTATGGAAATGAAAACCCCCTGCTATGCGGGGGGTTCTAAAAAGCTTTTAGCTATGGACAAAAAAAATACTCCAATCGTACAATAAAATCAGGTCTGGTCAACCGATTACGTACGAAAGGAGTTCCAATAATGGATAATAAAAGTTTAGCACATACAACATGGAATTGTAAGTATCACATAGTGTTTGCGCCAAAATACAGAAGAAGAATTATATATGGAAAAATAAAAGCGGATATCGGAAAAATATTACGTCAACTGTGTGAAAGAAAAGGCGTAGAAATTATTGAAGCGACAGCATGTCCGGATCATATACTATGTTAGTGAGTATTCCACCAAAGCTAAGTGTGTCTGCGTTTGTTGGATACCTCAAAGGAAAAAGTAGTTTGATGATATTCGATCGACATGCCAATCTGAAATATAAATATGGGAACCAGAAATTCTGGTGTCGCGGATATTATGTGGATACAGTAGGTCGAAATAGAAAAGTCATTCAAGAGTATATAAAAAATCAACTGCAAGAAGATTACGTAGAGGATCAAATATCGATGAAAGAATTCATTGACCCATTCACAGGAGAAGAAATCAATCGAAGAAAAAATAAATAAACCGCTTTAGCGGTAGTCGGAAACGTAGTGCGGTTGGCAGACCTTTCAGAGCGTCTTTAAACGTGGGCCAGTAACCCAGCGTTTCACGCGCAGAGAAAACCACCAGTTCGACTGGTGGTTTTTATTTTACGGTTGAATTTGTTTATCTGACTTTGTCATTCCTACAATTGTGCCAAATAGACCACTAATTGTATGTACGATGCCAAAAGTGTAAAAATTTAAGAAGACATGGTTTGTATATTCATTTAAAACGGGAAACCCGTAGATGACAGAGCCAGGCGTAGTCGTGTCGCCTCCAAGTGAAGTATAAACACTATCTTTAAAGTCAATTGAATAAAAGATCAAAACGACGAGTAGTGCAACCCCAAATATAAAATAGATCATACGCATTATATGATCTTTAGCATTGCGCGCACTTACAACAAAAAAACGATATGTAATAAATAAGCTTAATAATAAAAATGGTGCGACAAGCGCTAAACCAAGTGCACCAAGATTACCGCCATCTGCAACATCATCTGGTTTAACCGTAAAAAAGTGCTGAATAATCATTACACCAAATAAACTAATGCCCAAACTTATGAGCCAACTAAGACGTAGCATGTAAATCCTCCATTTCTATTATCACTATACATGGTACTCTATTTCGTTTCAATGTAGCATATAGGATTCTTTTATCCGATATATTCAGTATAATATAGTAGAATGATGTAAAGGGGGAGGAATTTTTATGCTTAAAAAAGAAGAAGCGGTACTGGTACTTATTGATATCCAGGGGAAATTGGCACAAATTGTTGATGAGAGTGAATTTATCATAAAAAATATTGCCAATGTAATACAGGGAGCAAAATTACTCGAGTTACCGATTTTATGGCTTGAGCAATACCCTAAGGGGCTCGGACCAACCGATGAACGTATTGCAGAGCATTTAGTTGATGAAAAACCAATCGAAAAAATTACATTTAGTGCATATGATACAGAAGAATTTGTTCAAGCTTTAGAACAAACAGGGCGCAAGAAGATTCTATTAGCTGGTATTGAAACACATATTTGTGTCTATCAAACTGCTGCGCATTTACTTGCTAATGGCTATGAGGTGGAAGTGTTGGCGGATTGTGTATCTTCACGTACTACAGCTAACAGTAAAATAGGTCTTCAGAAAATGGTACAACTTGGAGCTACTGTTACAAGCGTAGAAATGGCCTTATTTGAAATGCAGCAAGTAGCAAAAGGCGACGTATTTAAAGCAATCAGTAAATTAGTAAAATAATAGGGAGAAGGGCTAGCGACAGTAAATTATCGCTAGCTTTTTCATTATTTAAAAATCGACAGCTTCTTTAATGCAATGCATACAGGTATGGCAATAAGAAGTCCGACTGTATTTTGAACAAGGTTGCCTGGAATAGAAGCTAACGGAATAATCCAGTTTCCATACAACACACGCTCACAAATATAATAACCGCCCAACATAAAGGGAATTGAAATAAGTATCGCAATGATATTATAAATAAAACTCTCACCATTTTTTCCGTTAGATGTAGCAATTTTACCTACAATATATCCTTGAATTCCACGTGTAATAAAAGTGAAGGGTGCCCACAATGTCCAGCCGGATAGAATATCAAACAATGCCATTCCAAAAGCTCCTGCAATTGCTCCTTTTTTAGGACCAAATAATATCGCTACAGTAAACAGCATTGCCGACCCTAAATGAACGAGCCCACCGTTTGCTGCTATAGGCAATCGAATATTAATAAAAAATGTTGCGATAAAAACAAGTGAAATAAGTAAGCTCGTAATAATTAAATCTTTTGTTTTTTCGGATGAGGCTGAAACAGAACTTGTTGTTTGCATAGATAATTCTCCTTCTATTTGAAATTATCTATCATCTTAGCAATATATTGACACCTGCAAAAGGTTCAAAAATGAATAATTTGATAAGGTCAGATTAAAGAAAAAAGCCTTTGTTAAATGAATGAACATTTAACAAAGGCTAAGGCTATTTTAAAGTGGATTTTCTTTTTCCATAAAGGAAATAAATAACGAGTCCAATTATGAACCAGATACCACAAGCAGCCCAAGTTTGCATTGACAGCTGTGTAATGAGGAAAATACATAAAACTAGCGATACGATTGGCAAAACAGGATAAAATGGTACTTTAAATCCATTAGGCGGCAAGTTTTTGTTTTTTCTTAAGTTTAAAATACCGGCTGAAACGAAAATAAAGGCAATTAATGTTCCCATGTTTACTAATTCTGCTAATGTCGCCAATGGAACAAATCCAGCAAAAAAAGAAATGACAATTGTAAAAATCCATGTGTTTTTCACAGGGGTTTTACGTTTTGAACTTAACTGTGAAAATATTTTAGGCATTAAACCGTCCCGAGCAAATGCCATTAATAGACGAGTGCCGCCATACATCATTACTAATATAACGGTCATCATCCCGATCACTGCACCTAATGAGATAATGCCAGCTGCCCATTCCTGATTGATTACTTGCATGGCAAAGGAAACGGGATCTGTTACATTTAAATTTGAGTAAGGGACAATACCTGTTAATACTAATGAAACTACCACATACAACAATGTACAAATAAATAAGGAGCCGATAATACCAATAGGCATACTTCGCTGTGGATTTTTAACCTCTTCAGCTGCAGATGACACTGCGTCAAATCCTAAGTAAGCGAAAAACACGAGTGCTGCACCAGTAAATACACCGCTCATACCGAATGGTAAAAAAGGTGTCCAGTTTTCTGGCTTTACATAAAATACCCCGACAGCAATAAATAATAAAATAACCCCTATTTTTATCGCAACTAATAATGCATTAAATCTAGCGGACTCTTTCATACCTATTGTCAGTAAAATTCCGATTACAAAAATAATAAAAATTGCTGGTAAGTTAATATAAGTGCCTTCTTCCAGGTTGAATGGTCCGGTTAAAGCTAACGGAATGTGAATATTTAACCCTTCTAATAAGGAAATAAAGTAACCTGACCATCCAGTTGCTACTGCCGCTGTAGCGAGTCCATATTCCAGTAGCAACGACCACCCAACGAGCCAGGCGATGATTTCACCGAAAACGATATAACTATAAGAATAAGCGCTTCCTGTCACGGGGACAGTTGAAGAAAATTCTGAATAACAGAGCGCGGCTAATGCGCACACTATAGCTGCAATGACAAAGGAAAATATAATCCCTGGTCCTGCATGTAGAGCTGAAACTGTTCCAGGCAAGATAAATATACCTGTTCCGACAATTGCACCCACCCCGAGTAAAATTAAGTCAAATGCGCCTAATGTTTTTGGGAGTTGCAAATTATTGCTTTTATGCAAAAGGTCCTCAATGGGTTTTTTTCTAAATAATTTTTTCACTATTTCACCTATTTCTAATTTAACAATATCAAAATTTTATCATCATTAATCGGAATAATAAAGAAGTTTATCAAGTTGAAGCGTTAAAGTGAGATTTCCTTTCGAAAAGCAGAAAAATATGGTGTTAAAGAGAGACTGAAATGACAGAGATAAAAGTATTATTTGTTTATATTTAAAGTTTTATGTAAAATAAATACTATTTAAATAAAGAATATTGAAAAGTAAATTTGCGGTTATGAAAAAAACAGATATAATTTCGATAGAGTGAAGATATTGAAATTTACTCATCTTTTGAACCTAGCACAAAGGAGTGCAAATAATGGAGAAAAAAATCCAAATTAAACAGCCGAAGTATCAAGTGATTGCAGAGGATATAGCAGCAAAAATTGTTGAAAAAAAATATATTGTCGGAGAAAAAATTTATGCACGTTCATCATTAGCATCTCAATACAATGTATCTTCGGAAACAGCGAGAAGAGCGATTGCCGTTTTACAAGATTTAAATATCGTCGAAGCAACAAAAGGAAGCGGTGTTGTAATCGTTTCGTACGAAAATGCCGCCAATTACGTTCAGCGATTGCAGGGAGTAAAATCAATACGGGATTTACAAAAGCAATTAACAGATAGTATTGGCAAACAAATTGATGAATTAAATAACTTCCAGGATACGCTGGAGGAGATGGTTAATCGGACAAGCAGATATCAATCCATTAATCCTTTTGTTCCTTTTCAAATTGATATTACAGAGCAATGTCCTTATTTATCAAAAAATATTGGGGAAATTAACTTTTGGCAACAAACTGGAGCAACAATTATAGGCATCAAAAAGGATCATGAACTAATTGTTTCTCCTGGTCCGTACGCTACAATTTCTTCTGGAGACACTTTATTTTTTATTGGTAAAGATGAATGCTACTCAAATGTGAAACACTTTTTACAACTATAAAGTAACCATTTTCATTTAGCTTTAGTGAAGCTTGTCATATTTGTAATAAAAACAAACTACTACCGAAAACTTGTTCGGTGGTAGTTTTTTCTGTTTAATGTAAACTATTTCTTTCTGGAAATTCTCGAATGGATACTTCTTATTTGACAAAAGTAACAACGTTCATTAGTATTGAAGTTGTTGCCTGTAACAACCTGATAGAGTAAAAGAGTTGTTACTTGCGAGAAATTTATAATTATAGGAAGTGGATTATGGGGAAAATTAATATTGAACGAGTCACGAAAGTATTTGGGAAAAATACATCACAAGCATTGAAGTTAGTTAAGCAGGAAAAATCTAAAGAACAGATTTTAAAAGAAACAAATGCCACTGTAGGTGTATATGAAGCTAGTTTAACGATTGAAGAAGGTGAGATTTTCGTAATTATGGGGCTTTCAGGAAGTGGGAAGTCAACATTAATACGATTGTTAAATCGATTAATTCAACCAACAAGCGGTGATATATATATAGATAACCAGAACATTACAAACTTGAATAAAAAGAGCTTACAAATTGTTCGAAGAGAAAAAATGAGCATGGTGTTTCAAAACTTCGCATTATTCCCACAACGTACAATTTTGCAAAACGCAGAGTATGGCCTGGAAATCCGAGGCATTCCAAAAGAGGAAAGACGATTAAAAGCAGAAAAGGCTTTACAAAATGCAGGATTGCTCTCCTATAAAGATCAATATCCAGATCAATTATCAGGTGGTATGCAACAACGTGTAGGACTTGCACGTGCGTTAGCAAATGATACAGAAATTATTTTAATGGATGAAGCTTTTTCTGCTCTTGATCCGCTCATTCGAAAAGAAATGCAAGATGAGCTATTGGAATTACAAGCTAATTTACAAAAAACGATTGTCTTTATTACACATGATCTAAATGAAGCACTTCGTATTGGCGATCGTATTGCCATTATGAAGGATGGTAAGATCATTCAAGTAGGAACAGGGGAAGAAATTTTGACTAACCCTGCAAATGAATATGTCCGATCATTCCTGGAAGATGTAGATCGTTCGAAAGTATTGACGGCGGAAAATGCGATGATTCGTCCAATGACAATTCAAATTGATCATGAAGGGCCAAAAGTTGCGTTGCAGCGTATGAGAGAAGATAAAGTAAGTGTCCTGCTAGCAGTAGATAAAGCCCGAAAGTATTTAGGCTATATTACTGCAAATGATGCACTTGAGCTTGCGCAATCCGGTGAAAAATCATTGCAATCAATTCTACGCAATGATATGCCAATTGTTGAACCATCTACAGTCATACAGGATATTTTATCGGTTATTTCCGATTCTCCGACACCTGTTGCTGTAGTCGAAGAGGGGAAACTGCGCGGTGTACTTATCCGCGGTGTAGTACTAGATTCATTATCCTCTGAAAAAAACGGAGGTGTAGATCATGAGTAAACTATT
Source organism: Solibacillus sp. FSL K6-4121 (assembly GCF_038002585.1). Classification (NCBI taxonomy): domain Bacteria; kingdom Bacillati; phylum Bacillota; class Bacilli; order Caryophanales; family Caryophanaceae; genus Solibacillus; species Solibacillus sp. FSL K6-4121. The sequence goes on along the minus strand of NZ_JBBOCS010000002.1, from coordinate 1,559,829 downwards.
AAATTTTGGAACTCCAATACCAGTAGCAGATAGAGTAGAAGACTTAATGGACATAGTTACGGATACACTTTCAGCTCAATTCCGTTTTATACAAAATAATGGTGCGGATTTAATGGATCTCGTCACATCAGGATTGACGTCTATACCACCATACGTATTTATTATTATCATTGCTATTTTAGCATTTTTTGCAACAGGTAAAAGATTTGGTTTAGCGATTTTCTCGATACTAGGTTTATTATTCATATTAAACCAAGAGCTATGGAATCAACTTATGAACACATTTACACTTGTACTGTTCTCAAGTTTAATCGCAATTATAATCGGTATACCACTTGGAATACTAATGTCTAAATCAAAAATTGTTGAACAAATACTTAAACCAATTTTAGACTTCATGCAAACAATGCCAGGATTTGTGTATTTAATTCCAGCGGTTGCATTTTTCGGAATTGGTGTCGTACCAGGTGTATTTGCCTCAGTCATCTTCGCATTACCGCCAACTGTACGCTTCACAAATTTAGGTATTCGCCAAGTTCCAAAGCACTTAATTGAGGCGGCGGACTCTTATGGTAGTACGTTTACACAAAAGTTATTAAAAGTAGAACTACCACTTTCCAGAGCTACTATAATGGCCGGTATTAACCAAACAGTACTATTATCTTTATCGATGGTTGTTATTGCATCAATGATTGGTGCACCGGGATTAGGCCGAGAAGTATTATCAGCATTACAACGTGCACAAATTGGGAACGGATTTGTTGCCGGTATTAGCTTAGTTATCTTTGCGATAATCGTAGACCGATTAACACAAAGTTTAAATAAAGATAAATCAAATGGGGGAAAATAAAATGAAAAAATTCAAATGGATGCCTGCAGCTACTGCAATGAGCGCAGCACTTTTATTAGGTGCATGTGGAGATGAAACAACAGATACAAAAGACACTTCTTCTTCAAAAGATGTAGGTTCAATCGATTTAGCCTATGTTGAGTGGGATTCAGAAGTTGCTTCTACGTATGTAGTAGCAGAAGTATTAGAAAGTGTCGGCTATGAAGTCGATATTACACCTTTAGATAATGCTATTATGTGGGAAGCTGTCTCAAAAGGTGAGTCAGATGCCATGGTATCTGGCTGGTTACCTGCAACACATGCTTCACAATATGAAAAATATGGTGCAGATATTGAAGATTTAGGGCCGAATTTACAAGGTGCAAAAATTGGTTTAGTTGTACCAAGCTATATGGAAGTTGCATCGATTACGGATCTGTCGACAGAAGCAGCATCTACAATTACTGGTATTGAAGCAGGTGCGGGAGTAGTTGCAGCTGCGGAAAGAGCGTTAGAAACTTATCCAAACCTAGAATCTTGGTCATTACAACCATCTTCTTCAGGTGCGATGACGGTTGCTTTAGAGCAAGCGATTAAAAATGAAGAAGAGATCGTTGTAACAGGCTGGAGCCCACACTGGAAATTTGCAAATTATGATTTAAAATATTTGGAAGATCCTGAACGTGTATTCGGTGGGGAAGAAAGTATTCACACGTTTGTTCGTCAAAACTTAGAACAAGATGCACCAGATGCATTTAAAATCTTAGATGCCTTTGAATGGACTACAGAAGATATTGAAGAAGTAATGCTGGATATTTATTCAGGGACTAAACCTAAAGATGCGGCCCAAAAATGGATTGAAAACAATGAGGACCGAGTGAATAAATGGACAGAAGGTATTGAAAAGTAATAAAAAATAGCGGAATGGAAGCTGATATAGCGACCATTCTGCTTTCTTTTTATTTTGTATAGTTATCGAAGTAACCTTGAATATAAATCATTGGTGTTCCTTTATCGCCTGATCCTGAAGTTAAGTCAGACAATGAGCCGATAAGGTCAGTCAGCTTACGAGGTGTAGTACCTTGAGCAGCCATATTACCAGTTAAATCTTCTTCTTTATTATTAATATAATCTTTAATTGCTTCTTTTAATGCTTCACCATGTAAATTTGCAAAATCATTATCAGCTAAATACTTCAACTTGATCTCGTTCGGAGTACCGTCAAGGCCTGGCGTATAGGCAGGAGATACTACAGGGTCTGCAAGCTCCCAAATTTGACCTACTGGATCTTTAAATGCTCCATCACCGTAAATCATTACTTCTACAAGTTTGCCAGTAGCCGCTAAAATTTTTGCTTGGATGTCATCAACGATTGGTTGACAGTTATCCGGGAATAATTTTACGCTATCTTCCGTCGATTTGTTTGAACCAAGTAAGCCGTAGTTAGAGTTAAAGCCAGATCCGTTCACAGATTCCGCTAAAATATTGTCTAGACCGTAAATTTTTTCTGCACCGGCAGCTTTTAAAATACGTTTTGTACGGAAACGAGAGTGAATATCACATGTTAAAATACTCTTCGTATAATCTAATATCGTTTTTGCGTTGTTTGAGAAGATAACCTCTACTTCAGCGCCTTGTTCAACGATTAATTCTTTATAGTATTCGATGTAGTCCACACCTGTAAATGTATGTTTGTTATAACCGAAGTGACCTCGGAATTCAGCTTCTGTCAGCACATCTGTCCAAGGATTGATTCCTTTTTCATCAAGTTCATCTAATGTTACTAAATGGTTACCCACTTCATCAGAAGGGTAGCTTAGCATAAGAACGATTTTCTTTGTGCCTGCTGCAATCCCTTTTAAAATATTAGAGAAGCGATTACGCGAAAGAATTGGGAAAATAACACCTACAGTATCATCACCAAATTTGGCCTGCACGTCAGATGCAATATCAGAAATTTTTGCATAGTTACCTTGTGCACGAGCAACAACAGATTCTGTTACTGTCACGATATCACGATCTTCAATTTCATAGCCTTCAGTCTTTGCGGCATTTAACGCTGTATCGACAACGATTTGAACAATATCATCACCTTCATTAATAATCGGGCCACGAAGACCTCGTACAACCGTTCCTACTACACGTTCCAAAATAATCTCTCCTTCAAAAGCTGTAAGTTATATTTTAATTGTTTTTGCTTACCGTTAAGCAAAACTTAAGAAATCTCACAAGGTTTACTATAACTCGTTCATGTGATATAAGTAAAATTAATAATTCTAATATCAGATATAAGTGAGGGTTATATGATAATAAAGTTAGAAGCATATCGCGTATTTAATGAAGTAAGTCGAAATAAGAGCTTTTCAAAGGCAGCGGCAGCTTTGTATATGACACAGCCAGCCGTTAGCCAATCCATTTCAAAACTTGAAAAAGAACTCGATATCGTTTTATTTAACAGAACACCAAAAGGGGTAACATTAACAGAAGAGGGCGAGCTATTACATGAATATGTTAATTCCGCGCTTGGTATTTTAGATGCAGGGGAAGAAAAAATTGCAGAATTTAAAAACCTGCGTACCGGCGTTTTGCGTATTGGTGTAGGGGATACGATTTCAAGATATTTTTTACTTCCTTATTTAGAAGCATTCCATATTAAATATCCTGGCATTAAGCTAAAGGTTTTAAACGGTACAACAAGTGAAATATTAGCATTTATAAAATCAGGGGAAGCGGATTTAGGCATTTGTAACTTGCCAATTCAAGATTCACAGCTTCAAGTTATCCCTTGTAAGGAGATTCATGATATATTTGTGTGCGGACAAAAATATAAAAATTTAACGAAAAAGCCTATTACACTCGATATGCTCATGAAGCTTCCATTAATTTTTTTAGAAAAAAAAGCAAATTCGCGTATTTATGTGGAAAACTATTTAAAAGAAAAGGGATATACGATTTCACCTGAATTCGAATTAGGCTCACATGATCTAATGTTAGAATTTGCAAAAATTAATTTAGGTGTCGCAAGTGTAACGAAGGAGTTTGCGACCGATTACTTAGTAAAAGGGCTTTTATATGAAATTGAGCTCCAACAGCAAATTCCTAAGCGAAGTTTAGGAATTGTCCATTTAAAAAATGTTTCACTCTCAAAGGCAACGAAGAAGTTTATTGCCATTGTTGACCCAGGAATTATTCATAAATAGAAGAAAAAGAGGAATAAACATGACAACTAATTTTAAGGAATTTCCATTATCACAAGAATTACAGCGTGCGCTCAAGGATTTGGATTACAGCGCACCAACTGAAGTACAGCAAAAGGTATTACCCCATGCTTTAAAAGATAAAGATTTAATCGTAAAAGCACAAACAGGAAGCGGGAAAACGGCTGCATTTGCGATCCCGATTTGCGAAAATATCGATTGGATTGAAAATAAGCCACAAGCTCTTGTATTAACACCTACACGTGAATTGGCTGTCCAAGTAAAAGAAGAATTCACAAATATCGGACGCTACAAACGTATTAAAGCGACAGCATTGTACGGGAAGCAGCCATTTCGTTATCAGCAAGATGAACTAAAGCAAAAAACACATATTGCTGTCGGAACGCCAGGACGTGTATTGGATCATATTGAAAAAGGGACATTAAAGCTTGATAAAATTCGCTATGTTGTCCTTGATGAAGCAGATGAAATGCTGAATATGGGCTTTATTGAACAAGTAGAAGCAATATTAGCACATGTCAAGCATCGAGAAGTAATGATGCTATTTTCTGCGACCGTGCCCGAAACAATAAAAAAACTGGCTGCCAATTATTTAAATGATCCGATTGATATTGAAGTACAGTCAGAGGAGGCTGCTCAAAAAATTGAGCATGCTGTTATAGAAGTACGCGAAGAAGAAAAAACAGCAGCTGTAGAGAAAATTGCGGTTGTCGAAAATCCGGATACATGCATTATTTTCTGTCGTACAAAAGATCGTGTTGATGAGCTTCATGATTATTTGTATGACCGCGAATATAGTGTCGATAAATTACATGGTGGAATGGACCAGTCAACTCGTTTACTTGTAATGAATGATTATAAGCGCGGCGATTTCCGTTATTTAGTTGCTACAGACGTTGCAGCCCGTGGTATTGATATTGAAAACATTTCACTTGTGCTGAACTATGATTTACCGATGGAAAAAGAGGCGTATGTTCACCGTACGGGTCGTACAGGACGTGCTGGATTACAAGGGAAAGCTGTCACATTTATCACTCCTTATGAGCATAAGTTTTTAGAAGCTATCGAGGAGTTTATTGGCTTTGCCATTCCAAAGGTGAACTTACCTACCCATGAAGAAGTCAATGCCAATACAGAAGCCTTTGATAAAAAAATGCAAAGTCGCCCCCAAAAGAAAAAGCAAAAAAATGCGAAAGTCGATGCAAACATTACGAAGCTGTATTTTAATGGTGGTAAGAAGAAAAAACTACGTGCGATTGATTTCGTCGGGACGATTGCAAAAATTCCGGGGATGAGTGCCGAAGATATCGGCATTATTACAATTTTAGATACTTCAACGTTTGTAGAAATTTTAAACGGTAAAGCTAATCTCGTATTAAAAGCGATGAAAACAACGCCAATAAAAGGTAAGCAATTAAAAGTGCATATATCGACGAGCGGTAAATAGTTTAAAAAAGTCGTATTGAACATTGTATAACGTTCAATACGACTTTTATTGTTATAAGCATGTTTAATTATTTTCCGCGTTTTTGATATAAAACCATAATAAATTTGCGAGCTCGACATTTTCCCCAGCATGCGGCGTATTTGCAAAAGCTTCACGAAATGGTTTTAGCAATGCTTCAATGACGGCAATACGTAATTCATCGCGCTGTAGCTCATCTAGAATACTTTCCGTGAATTGAGCTCCTACCCCATTTGCGGCATCCAATTTTAACTGGTCAAGAAACCCTTGCACTTTTTCAATTAAATCGCTCTTTGTTACCGATTGGTAAATTTTTTTCTCCACAACTAGTTGAAGAGCATCTTGAGTAATTAATATTTCGCCATTTTCCAGCATGGAAGGGTAAATTGCTTTAATATTGCGAAGTGCAATCCTTAAAATCTTCTTCGGATCAATCATATCCTTATAAAATAAGCGATGACAATACGTTAAATGATGCACCATCGCAAAAAACAAAATAGCGAGCTCAAGAGTATAAGGGCGTACTTTTTCGCCAAAAATATCGGTGAACCGATTAGATACCCATTCAATTTCCAGTAAGCGATAGCGCTCTAATAATTCCCTGAGCTCCTTATCGTTCGACTGAAAAATATTTTCGAACACGGATGCTAGATTTTGTTTCTTATTTATTTGCATAAGTACGAGTATTTGTTCCAACAATAAATTTTCATCTGTATTATCTTGGTTTAATAGCATTTCATGGCGTAACAAGCTCGCTTCATAACGGGTTTGCTCCATAATTGCTGTAAAACATTCTACTTTTGAAGAAAAATAATTATAGAAAGTCCCTTTGGAAATAAGTGCTTTGTCCAAAATATCTTGTATTGATGTTTCATGGAAGCCTTTTTCAATAAAAAGCTGTAATGCATTGTCGAGCACCTGTCTTTTTCGTTGATTCATGAGTTTCCTCCAAATAAATATATCCGATTCAGTGTGCATATAAAAAATAAATAGAAAAAAACATTTCTATATACGCTGATTTATACTCCTATTCTACTGACTGAAACGCGTATTAGCAATGTTTTTAGACTTAGAGTATAAAATTGTTGTATTTATTGGACACCGAGTATAAAATAGTTCGAGTATAGAAATAGGAAGTTTGAACGTATAAAGAAGGGAAATAAAATTTATGGATAAAACACAAGATATAAAGACATTTAAAAAACCTCCATATTTAATGATTGCTGTATTATTTGTCGGGGCGTTTGTAGCATTTTTAAATAACACATTATTAAACGTAGCCTTACCATCTATTATGGTAGCGTTTGATATTCAAGATTATTCAACTGTTCAATGGTTAGCAACAGGCTATATGCTTGTAAGTGGGGTATTGGTTCCTGCTTCGGCATATTTAATTACAAAGTTCAGAACAAGACCTTTGTTCATTTTATCGATGGCGATTTTCGTTATTGGTACAGCATTGGCCTCATTTGCCCCTAGCTTCGCACTTTTACTAGCGGGTCGTATGATTCAAGCTGCTGGTGCAGCAACGATGGCACCAATTTTAATGAACGTAATGCTGATTAGTTTTCCGGTTGAAAAGCGCGGGCAGGCAATGGGGATGTTCGGTTTAGTTATGGTACTGGCACCAGCAATCGGACCAACACTATCAGGGTGGATTGTGGAACATTACGACTGGAGCGTTCTGTTCAAAATGATTCTTCCAATTGCCGTTTTATCACTCTTACTGGCAGTTTGGAAACTGGAAGATGTCCTTCCAAATCGTGATGCTAAAATCGATATACTTTCTATTGTATTGTCTACAATCGGTTTTGGCGGATTGTTATACGGCTTCAGTACAGCAAGTTCAGCTGGCTGGTCAGCAATAGAAGTATGGGGTACGATTGCTGCAGGGGCAATTGGTTTAGCATGGTTTATCGTACGTCAATTCAACTTAGAACAACCATTACTAGATTTACGAATTTACACATACCCTTCGTATGCATTGGCTTCTGTCGTATCAATGGTACTATCTGTAGCTATGTTCTCAGGGATGATTTTAACACCGGCTTATGTACAAAATGTTCGTGGAATCGAACCATTTGAAGCAGGATTAATGATGTTGCCTGGTGCAATTATGATGGGGATTATGTCACCAATTACCGGGAAGTTATTCGATCGATTCGGACCGCGTATTCTAGCCGTTATAGGATTAACTATTACAACATTGGCGACAGTAGGTTTAGGTTATTTGGATGTCGATTCATCATATTTATATATCATTTCGGTATATACAATTCGTATGTTTGGTATTTCAATGGTAATGATGCCGATTATGACAAACGGTTTAAATGCATTACCTAACCGTTTGAATCCACATGGTACAGCAATGAACAATACAGCTCAGCAAGTTGCTGGAGCGATTGGTACAGCTGTCCTAGTAACTGTCTTCAACTCTCATACAAAAACACGTGCAGCAGAAATTGCGGCTGATCTTAAAGCAAATGCTTCATCTGCTGTCCAACCGACAGCAGAGCAAATCGCGCAAGTTCAGGCACAGGTAATGCAACAAGCAATGCTTGACGGCATTACATTCAGTTTCTTCGTAGCAGCAGCTGTTACAGTAGTTGCTTTAGTGTTAGCATTATTTATTAAGCGTGTTGACGTGACGAAACGTGAGGACTATACAGGTCCAGTGCCACAAAAGAAATAATAAATAATCGGATCAATCGGCGGGAGTTTTTTGCTCCTGCCGTTTTTTATTTGATATAATTGGTAAAATTATATTTTATAAAAGAGGAGCATAAAAGTGATTGGACAAATAGGGCAAGTAATGTTGTATGTAGAGGATCAGGAACGTTCAAAAAAGTTTTGGACTGAAAAATTAGGCTTTACTGTAGTTTCTGATATTAATAGTGGAATGCGTATTATTACAATAGTGCCAAATGAAAATGCACAAACAAGCATTGTTTTACATGATAAAAAGAAGATTGCGGAAATGTCTCCCGAGTTAAATTTAACGACACCTTCTTTAATGTTTTATGCTGAAAATTTAGATGAGTTATATAGAGACTATCAAACTAAAGGAATTACAGTTGGAGAGTTTATGGAAATGCCTTTTGGTAAAGTATTTAACTTTGCCGATGATGAGGAAAATTACTTTGCTGTTATGGAGAAATAACGAAAAGAGCTGTGCCTATTGGCCGCAGCTCTTTTTCATTACTGTTTTCTTTTTTGAAGAAGTTTACGTGCTTTTTCTGTATTGGCGAAATGCCACTTTGTTATTGAACGAAGTGTCTCTTCTCCAAATTTTAGCCAAATTTTTGCTGCCATTTCGTCCACTTTACCACTTGCTCCTTTTTGAAGGGAAAAACCTGTAACCTTTGAGAGACGATCCATTTCCTTTAAAAAAGCATACCTTGCCAATATCGATGCTGTTGCAACAGCTACATGCAGGTTTTCTGCTTTTGTCGAGAACAAGACTTTTTCCCGGACAATTTCTTTCTCATTTTTAATATGATTGTAATAAATTCCGCGTTCTGCGAATTGATCTATTAAAATATATTCAGGCGTCTCGGGGGCTATTTTAGTTAGGACATGCTTGATAGCCTGATTGTGAAGCATTGCCTTTATTTTACCTTGTGAATACCCGCGCGCCTGGATTTCGTTATATTTGTCATTCCGAAGTGTCAATATGCTATGGGCACATACTTTCATTAAATCCGGTGCAATTTTGCGCATATAGTCATCTGTTAATTGTTTGGAATCTTTGACACCCAATTCCTTTACAAGTGCGATTTTGTCGGCAGGAACATATACTGCTGCCACCGTAACAGGTCCGAAATAATCGCCTGTTCCCGTTTCGTCTGAACCAATTACCGATAATGCTGCAAAATTATCCGGTAGCGTATCCCCTTTAGTGGAAACTTTTTTCGGAGTTTGGGAACTTACTTGCCCCCAACGTGCTGCTTCCCGTTCCGCACCAGCGCCTTGAAACATGACTTTACCGGATTTATAGGCGGTAATTGCGGTATCGGCAAGTTTTACTGCAAATAAAACTCCAGGAGCCTTTCGTTCGATGATTGCGTCTTTATAGAAATGTTTAATTGTTTGCTGTTGTTCAGCACTGCATAGTAGAACGATATTTGTCATAAGTAATCCTTTCAAAAAACATTCATTTTTAAGTAGTATAACTTTTGACGAAAGAAAGGGGAAATAACAAATTCATATAATGTTTCGATGAACATTAACGTCATGGTGTTGCGATAGTGAAATGGGAAATGATATGATGTACAATATGAAAATAGCATCGTTTTATAAAATAACAGCAATCGGGTTTGCTTTTAACCATTTCATTAAGTAAGAATTGAAAAAGTATTTTCGTACTGTTTACATATTCTTTCTGGAGGGATTATTTTGGCTGAGCAAGAGAAGAATCGCATTTCCGTAGAAATATATGGCAATACATATAAAATGGTAGGAACAGAATCATCGGGTCATATGCGTCTTGTTGCTTCAATAGTAGATGACAAAATGCGGGAAATCGGTGCACATAATCCATCATTGGATACAGCGAAACTTGCTGTACTTACAGCAGTTAATTCAGTTCATGATTATTTACTATTAAAAAAACAATTTGAAAAATTAGAAGAACAATTGAAACAATTGAAGGGTTGACATACATGTTAGATATATTTATTTTAGCTGTCTTTATCATTAGCCTTATAATTGGAGCGAAACGAGGGCTCGTTGTCCAATTAATAAATATCGGTAGTTTTATAATTGCCCTTGTTGTGGCCATAATTTATTATAAGCCGCTTGCAGAAAAATTTGTACTGTGGATACCGTATCCAGGGTTTACAGAAGGTGCAACGATGACATTAGTACTCGACTCACTTGATGTCGATCGTACATTTTATCGCGTATTTGCATTTGCCATCATTTTCTTTGCTGTAAAAATAGCGTTACAAATTGTTGGCTCAATGTTTGATTTTTTAACGTATTTACCTGTGCTGAGTTCTTTAAACTATTTATTGGGCGCAGTGCTTGGATTTGTTGAAATGTACCTTATTTTATTTATTGGATTATATGTCGTTGCATTACTGCCAATTGAATCCATCCAATCTATTATTGACGGATCTATTCTAGCTGGAATGATGTTGGAGCATACGCCAATTATTACGAGCATGTTTCAAAACTGGTGGTATATTTATAAAAACTAACTTTTTTAGCTAGTGTCCTACATTCAGTATGAAGTTCTTGAAGAAAATCAGCTGCTATATACATTAACAGCTGACTTACCTACGTCTAGGTGCCAAATGCACCGGGATGTAATGGATTGAAAATCATGCGAAAGCTTCTCTCGATTTTCGGGAGGAGCTTTTTTAAAGGGGAGGCAATTATTAATGAACAAAAAAATTATTATTCGTACTTTAGAAAAAATTGCGTTATATATGGAACTACAAGCAGAAAATCCATTTAAAGTATCTGCATTCCGCAAAGCGGCAGCTGCCCTTGAGGCGGACGAGCGTAGTCTAAGTGAAATTGATGATATTACTGCAATCAAAGGGATAGGAAAAGGTACTGCGTCAGTTATTACAGAACTGATGGAAACGGGTGAATCCAGTGTATTAAAGGAACTTGAAAAAGCAGTACCTAAAGGACTAGTACCGCTTATGAAATTACCGGGTTTAGGAGGAAAAAAACTTGCGAAACTTTATCAGGAGCTTCACATTGTCGATGCTGATACATTAAAGATAGCGTGTGAAACAGGAAAAGTACGTGAGTTGGCTGGGTTTGCGGCAAAAACTGAAGAAAAGATTCTAAAGGAACTTGAGAATTTTGGGACCCGGGCAGAACGGTTACCAATTTGGCAACTTGAGCCTGTAGTATTGGAAATTAATGAGCTTTTGGCAAGCCTGCCTGAAGTCGAGCTATTTTCAGTGGCAGGAAGTTTCCGACGAGTTGCGGAAACAAGTAAAGATATAGATTTTATCGTGGCTACTAACGAATATGAAATTGTTCGTGAGGCTATTCTAAAACACCTGGCAATATTAGAGACAGTTGCTGCTGGTGATACAAAAGTATCTGTGATTTTAGACCGGGAAGACCCGGTAAGTGTAGATTTCCGGCTAGTAAAACGAGAAGAGTATGCAACAGCACTTCATCACTTTACAGGTTCGAAAGATCATAATGTCCGCATGCGTCAATTGGCTAAATCAATGGGAAAAAAAATTAGTGAGTACGGTGTAGAACAAGAGGATGGTACGATCGAAACTTTTGAAACAGAAGAAGCGTTTTTTGCCCATTTTAATTTACCATTTATCCCACCAACAGTACGGGAAAGCGGGAAGGAACTTGATCGCTTGGATGAACTTCAGGACTTAGTTGCATTAGATAATATTGTCGCGGATCTGCATATGCATACAACTTGGTCTGATGGTGCGCATTCTGTCAGTGAGATGGGGCATGCTTTAATTGAAAAGGGCTATTCATATGCTGTCATTACCGATCATTCACAATATTTAAAAGTAGCAAATGGTTTAACTCCAGAACGATTAGAATTACAGAAGCTTGATATTTATGCATTTAACGAAGCAAATCCTGACTTCCGACTATACCGTGGAACAGAAATGGATATTTTACCAGATGGCACTCTTGATTTTGGTGACGATGTATTAAAAGATTTAGATTTTGTTATTGCTTCCATTCACTCGAGTTTTACACAATCGCAGGATAAAATTATGGCGCGTTTAAAAACAGCTATTGAAAATCCATATGTCCATATGATTGCACATCCGACTGGGCGAATCGTAGGGCAGCGCGGAGGCTACGATCCGGATGTTCCCCTTTTAATTGAGTGGGCAGCAGAAAATGGGAAAATATTAGAATTAAATGCAAGTCCTTATCGTTTAGATTTAAGTATCGAGTTTTTACAGTTAGCGATGGAAAAGAATGTTCCAATCGCAATCAATACAGATGCACATGCAATTGACCAATTGCGCTACATGGATATTGGTGTTAAATATGCACAAAAAGCATGGTTAAAGAGAGAATTAATCGTTAATACATGGTCTAAAGAAAAATTCGAAGCATTTATTAAAAAAAATAAAGAAAAGTAATAGGAGGTGTTCTCATGATCGAACAACGAGCATTGAAAACACTAGAATTTCATAAAGTGCGTGAGCAAGTAGCGGTATTTTGTACAAACTCTATAGGGAAACAAGCGATTGATGAGCTCGTACCAGAAACGGACTATGATACAGTTGTAGAACTATTAGAGGAAATGGATGAAGGCTTAGCCATTTTACGAGTAAAAGGCAATGTACCGATGGGTGGAATTTTTGATGTACGTCCCCATGCACGTCGTTCTCAAATTGGCGGTATGCTAAGTCCGATGGAGTTGATGGAAATCGCAAGTACAATTCGTGCAAGTCGAATTTTACGTAATTTCATTGAAGATATTGAATCTGAGAATGCGATTAACATTCCTCATTTTATCGAACGGAAAGAACAAATGCCTGTATTGACGGCATTACAGCATGAAATTAATGATTGTATTGATGATAACGGGACAGTCCTTGATTCTGCAAGTGCTACACTACGTTCGATTAGACAGTCATTGCGATCAGAAGAGTCTAAAGTACGTCAAAAGCTGGAAAGTCTCACACGTGGGTCGAATGCAACGAAAATGCTGTCAGACGCGATTATTACGATTCGTAATGACCGATTCGTAATCCCAGTCAAACAAGAGTATCGCTCACATTATGGTGGTATTGTCCACGATCAGTCTGCTTCTGGTCAAACATTGTTTATTGAGCCTGATGCAGTGATTCAAGCGAACAACGAAGTGCAACGTCTAAAAGTAAAAGAAAAGGCAGAAATCGAGCGCATTTTATCTGAGCTTACATTAAAGGTACAGGAAGTCGGTCATGAGATATTTGTTCTCGTACAATTACTTGGAGAAATCGATGTGATTTTAGCAAAAGGGAAATATGGACAAGCGAATAAATGTACAATGCCAAAGATGAATAATGAAGGCTATACACGACTAATACGTTCCCGTCATCCGCTTTTACCTATTGAAGAAGCAGTTGCCAATACGATTGAATTTGGGCGTGATGTTACAGCAATTGTAATAACTGGACCAAATACAGGTGGTAAAACGGTTACTTTGAAAACAGTGGGACTTTGTACGATTATGGCACAATGCGGCTTGCCAGTCCCGGCTCTTGACGGTTCGGAGCTAGCTGTATTTGAGCAAATTTTTGCAGATATAGGTGATGAGCAATCGATTGAGCAGTCCTTGTCAACATTCTCTTCTCATATGGTAAATATAGTAGATATTTTAAGTAAGTTTAATGAGAAGTCTTTAATTTTATTTGATGAGCTTGGAGCAGGTACAGATCCTCAAGAAGGTGCAGCGCTGGCCATTGCTATTTTAGATGAAACAGTAAATCGTGGAGCACGTGTTATGGCAACGTCACACTACCCAGAGTTAAAAGCATACGGATATAACCGACCGTTAGTTGTCAATGCAAGTGTAGAATTCGACGTAGAAACACTTAGCCCAACTTACCGATTGTTAATCGGTGTACCAGGTCGTTCAAACGCATTTGAAATTTCTAAGCGTCTAGGCTTGAAAACAAATATCATTGACCATGCGAAATCATTCACAGGTACAGATCGTCATGAAGTGGAGTCAATGATTGCATCGCTTGAAGAGAGCCGTTTGCGCTCAGAGCGTGAAGCAGACGAAGCACATGTTTTACTCGAAGAAGCTCAACAGATTCGTGCAGAACTGGAAGAACGCCTTCGAATTTATGATGAGAAAAAAGAGAACTTAGAGAAAAAGGCAAAAGAAAAGGCGCGTAAAATTATTGATGAAGCGAAAAGAGAAGCTGAATCAGTAATTGAAGATTTAAGAAAAATGAAAGAAAATGCAGCATTAACTGTAAAAGAGCATGAGTTAATTGACGCAAAAAAACGATTAGACAATGCCGCGCCAGTCGAAAACAAAGTACTGCAAAAGGCAGTTGCGGCCCGAGAACGTAAGCAAAACCTTCAAGTAGGCGACGAAGTAAAAGTATTAAGCTACGGACAAAAAGGGACAATTCTTCAAAAGGCTGGCAATGAGTGGGTTGTTCAAATTGGTATTTTAAAAATGAAATTACCTGAATCTGATTTAGAATATATGAAACCTGAAAAAGAGCAGGTTACCCGCCCAATGATGAATGTGAAAAATCGCAATAGTGTCGTAAAGTTGGAACTTGATTTACGTGGAGAGCGATATGAAGAAGCGCTCATTCGCACAGAAAAGTATCTGGATGATGCTTTATTAGCCAATTATCCACGCGTCTCGATTATCCACGGAAAAGGAACTGGGGCATTACGACAAGGAATTCAAAGTTTCCTGAAAAATCATAAGCGTGTTAAATCGTTCCGTTACGGTGAAGCAGGCGAAGGTGGTTTTGGTGTAACAGTCGTGGAACTAAAATAATAGTTGCTCCTTTTTAATTATCCGCTAAAATTAGTAATAGGAAGAAAATTTAAAGGGGGTAAAATGGATTGCTAGGTTCAAATTTTTGGCACCATCCTCTCGTAGAAACGGCAGGTTATTTTAGTGTCGTAGTCCTTTGCTTATTCGTATCGATGATCTTATTTGAAGTTGTAACAAAGTATAAAAATTGGGATGAAATAAAAAAGGGGAATGTTGCAGTCGCGCTAGCTACCGGTGGGAAAATATTAGGTGTTTGCAATATTTTCAGATATTCGATTAACCAGCATACATCCTTTATTGAAATGCTAGGCTGGGGTTTGTTTGGTTTTATACTGCTGATTTTTGCTTATTTTTTATTTGAATTTTTAACACCGAAGTTTAATGTTGACGAAGAAATAGCGGCAGATAATCGCTCGGTAGGTTTTATTTCATTTACGATTTCACTTGGCTTATCATTTGTTATAGGAGCAAGTATATCTTAGGAGTTTAAATATGGAAACTTTATCAAAAATACTAATAGCCGTCTGTATAATATTTCTCGTAGTCGGTATTTACTACATGATGACCCTTTAGGCTTAGGAGCAAATGAACTAACATAACTGTTAGTTTGTTTGCTTTTTTTGTTGGATTTTTTACTGGAATATTATGTTATTCATAAAAATGATTAATCAATACTATAATTAATACAATCGTTGAAATAAAAATTTGAATATTAAAAATTTTACTGAAAAAGTATATTTCTATACTAAATGAGGGATCGATGGTTAATCTGCTACGATAATACTATAAAACCAAAAATAAATAATGAGAAAATAAACGTATAAACGAGAATAAAATGTAGAAATCTATGAAAATAGTTTGAAAGAATTTCCTTTTTTACTTATAATAATAAAAACAAGTAAAGCTTTAGCAAAGGGGAGAAGTTTTATGACAGAAAAAGTTTGGTTTTCGAGCTATCCGGAAGAAGTTCCGCATACACTGGAACTGCCTGAATTTCCAGTGCATCAATTTTTGACGCAGGCATATGAGTCTTTACCTAACAAAGTTGCTATTCACTTTATGGGGCGCGAGGTTACGTATAAAGAGTTATATGAATCAGCGATGAAGTTTGCGAATTATTTACGTTCTCTAGGGGTGGAGAAAGGTGATCGTGTAGCAATCATGTTACCGAATTGTCCGCAGGCTGTAATTGCTTATTATGGTACGATGTATGCAGGTGGAATCGTTGTTCAGACAAATCCTCTTTATACAGAACGAGAGTTGCAGTATCAAATGGCGGATTCTGGCGCGAAAGTTATTTTAGTAATGGATATTCTGTATCCACGTGTCATGAAGATAATGAATGAAACAAGTATTGAAAATGTTATTGTTTCAGGAATAAAAGATTACTTACCGTTCCCAAAAAATTTGATCTATCCGTTTATTCAAAAGAAGCAATATGGCTTTAGCGTAAAAGTTGAACATAGTGGCACAAATCACTTATTCACGGAAGTTATGAAAATGGCTAAGATGGATAAGATCGAGCTAGATTTTGATTTTGAAAATGACTTGGCATTATTGCAATATACAGGGGGCACAACAGGCTATCCAAAAGGCGTTATGCTTACACATAAAAACCTGATTGCCAATACGATGATGTGTGATGCATGGATGTACAAATGTAAAAAAGGTGAAGAATCGATTCTAGGTATCCTGCCTTTCTTCCATGTCTATGGTATGACGACAGTACTCATTTTATCAGTAATGCAGCAAGGCAAGATGGTATTATTGCCGAAGTTTGATGCTGAACAGGCTTTAAAAACAATTGATAAGCAAAAGCCAACGCTATTCCCGGGTGCACCAACGATGTATATTGGTTTATTGAATCATCCCGATTTAGCAAAGTATGATTTGTCGTCCATAAAAGCTTGTTTAAGTGGTTCGGCACCACTGCCATTAGAAGTGCAAGAGAAATTTGAAGCATTGACTGGTGGACGCTTAGTAGAAGGATATGGTTTAACTGAAACATCTCCGGTTACGCATGCCAATCCAATTTGGGAGAATCGTATAAATGGTTCTATCGGTTTACCGTGGCCAAATACTGATTCTGTCATTTTACGTTCTGGTGAAGCAGAAATTTTACCGGTAGGAGAAATTGGTGAGATTGCCGTTAAAGGACCTCAAGTAATGAAAGGCTATTGGAATCGCCCAGAAGAAACTGCGATGACATTTTCTGATGGTTGGTTCTTAACAGGTGATTTAGGCTATATGGATGATAAAGGTTATTTCTATGTTGTAGATCGTAAAAAAGATATGATTATTGCTGGTGGTTTCAATATTTATCCACGTGAAGTAGAAGAAGTCCTTTATGAGCATGAAGCTATTCAGGAATGTGTTGTAGCAGGTATTCCTGACCCGTATCGCGGGGAAACAGTTAAAGCTTATATTGTCTTAAAAGAAGGTAAGTCAGTTACAGATAAAGAGCTAAATGAATTTTGCCGTAAAAATTTAGCAGCCTATAAAGTACCTCGTTTTTACGAATTCCGTACTGAACTGCCTAAAACAGCTGTAGGCAAAATTTTACGCCGTACACTTATTGATGAAGAAAAACAGAAAATGACACAGCAAGAAGCAAAATAATTAATTGTAGAGCAAACTGTTGACAGAATGTAGAACAAATTATAATATGAAAACATGAATGAATGGTCATTCATGTTTTCATATTTTTTTGGTGGTGATCAGCTTGAAACGAAACAAACCCAAATACATGCAAATAGTAGATGCTGCAGTCATAGCAATCGCAGAAAACGGCTATCATCAAGCCCAAGTTTCAAAAATTGCAAAACAGGCTGGAGTAGCTGATGGTACAATCTATTTATACTTTAAGAATAAAGAAGATATTTTAATTTCTGTATTTCAGGAAAAAATGGGTATATTCGTAGACAATTTACAGGCTATAATAAAAAGTGGAGATACTGCTTCTGATAAGTTATGTAAGATGATTGAGAATCATTTACACGTTTTATCAAGCAATCGACATCTGGCAACTGTAACTCAACTTGAGTTAAGGCAATCGAATAAAGAAATTAGACTGAAAATTAATGCTATTCTAAAAGAATACTTGATTTTACTAGATCAAATTTTAATTGAAGGTATGCTTAACGGTGAATTTAATCAAGCAATGGATGTTCGTATTGCAAGACAAATGGTATTTGGGACAATCGATGAAATTACAACGACATGGGTAATGAATGAAAATCGTTACAACTTATTGGAACAAGCTCCAAAAATACAGCAATTATTGTTAAATGCATTAAAAGCATAAAGGGGATGTAGAGAAATGGAGTTTCTAAGTTGGAAAGTAGAAGAAGGGGTAGCTATTGCTACTATTTCAAGACCACCAGCCAATGCACTTTCACAAGGCTTAATCCAAGATGTTAATGCACTATTAGATGCTGTTGAAAATGATGAAACTGTACGCGTAATTGTCATCCATGGTGAGGGACGATTCTTCTCTGCCGGCGCTGATATTAAAGAATTTACAAATGTACAGACAGGTGAAGAGTTTACGGGATTGGCAAAAAAAGGTCAGGACGTCTTTGAACGTGTTGAAACTTTCAGTAAACCTGTAATTGCCGCCATTCACGGTGCAGCATTAGGTGGAGGTTTAGAACTTGCGATGGGATGCCATATGCGTTTCGTAACTGAATCTGCAAAACTTGGACTTCCTGAATTATCGCTTGGCCTAATTCCTGGCTTTGCAGGAACACAGCGTTTACCTCGCTATGTAGGGGTTGCGAAAGCTGCTGAAATGATGTTCACGAGCGATCCGATTTCTGGAAAGGAAGCTGTAGAATGGGGATTAGCAAATCGTGCTTTCTCTGATGAAGAGCTTCTGACAGAAACTTTAAAAATTGCAAAGAAAATTGCAAAGAAATCACCAATTGCATTAAAGGCAGCTATTCAAATGCTTAATTATTCAAAACCATCGTCCTACTATGATGGTGTAAATGCAGAAGCGAACAGCTTTGGGGATGTATTCGTTTCAGAAGATGCAAAAGAAGGTATCCATGCATTTATTGAAAAACGTGAACCAGTATTTACAGGAAAGTAAACAAATGTATCCGCCCCGTTTTTACGGGATTAAATTAAAAGCTTTTAGGAGGTCTAGATTATGAATATTTTCGTATTAGTAAAACGTACTTTTGACACAGAAGAAAAAATCGTCGTATCAGGCGGTAAAATTCAAGAAGATGGTGCTGAGTTCATCATCAACCCATATGATGAGTATGCAATTGAAGAAGCAATTCAAAAGCGTGACGCATTAGGCGGTAAAGTAACAGTTGTGACAATCGGTGGCGAAGATGCAGAAAAGCAATTACGTACAGCTTTAGCAATGGGTGCTGACGAAGCGGTATTAATTAATACAGAAGATGATTTAGATGAGCTTGACCAGTATTCTTCAGCTTATATTCTATCGGAATATTTAAAAGATAAAGAAGCAGATTTAATTTTAGCTGGTAACGTTGCAATTGATGGTGGTTCAGGGCAAGTAGGTCCTCGTCTTGCAGATTTACTTGGAATTAATTACGTAACAACTGTTACAAACTTAGAAATTGATGGGACAAATGTTAAAATTGTCCGAGATATTGAAGGTGACTCTGAAGTATTAGAAACATCTTTACCATTATTAGTAACAGCTCAACAAGGGTTAAATGAGCCACGTTACCCATCTTTACCAGGCATTATGAAAGCGAAGAAAAAGCCGCTTGAAGAGTTGGAGTTAGATGATTTAGATATCGATGAAGACGATGTTGAAGTAAAAGTAGAAACAGTTGAAATTTACTTGCCGCCACAAAAAGCAGCTGGTCGTGTATTAGAAGGGGATCTTTCAGCGCAGGTAAAAGAATTAGTAAACTTACTTCATAGTGAAGCAAAAGTAATCTAATAGAATATCAACTTGAGAAACGAAAATTTTTACGAAGATGGTAATGGAGGGATATTTTATGACAAAGAAAGTTTTAGTGTTAGGTGAGGTTCGAGAAGGGAGCTTACGTAACGTTACATTTGAAGCAATCGCAGCAGGTTCACAAATCGCTGACGGTGGAGAAGTAGTAGGATTATTAGTAGGGGATTCAGTAACGGATTTAGCTCAAGAGCTAGTTGCCTATGGTGCAAGCCGCGTAATTACAGTTGAGCATCCACACTTAAAAAATTATACATCAGACGGCTACAGCCAAGCTATTTTAGCGGTTGTTGAACAAGAAAGCCCAGAAGCAATTGTCTTCGGTCATACATCTTTAGGTAAAGACTTATCACCAAAAATTGCCTCTCGCTTACAATCCGGTTTAATTTCGGATGTAACAGATATTGAAGGGTCTGGCGATGATACAGTATTCATCCGTCCAATCTATTCTGGTAAAGCATTTGAGAAAGTAAAAATTAAAGACGGCGTAATCTTTGCGACAATCCGTCCGAACAACATCGCACCTTTAGAGAAAGATGGTTCTCGTTCTGGTGAAATATCTTCGGTATCCGTTGATATTACAAATTTACGTACAATCATTAAGGAAGTTGTGCGTAAATCAACTGAAGGTGTTGACCTTTCAGAAGCAAAAGTAGTAGTAGCTGGTGGCCGTGGGGTAAAATCTGAAGAAGGATTCGAGCCATTAAAAGAGCTTGCTAATTTACTAGGAGGTGCAGTAGGTGCCTCTCGTGGTGCATGTGACGCGGAATATTGTGATTACTCATTACAAATCGGTCAAACTGGTAAAGTTGTAACACCGGACCTTTATATTGCAGCTGGTATTTCCGGTGCTATCCAACATATGGCTGGTATGTCGAATTCAAAAGTAATCGTTGCCATTAACAAAGATCCGGAAGCAAACATTTTCAAAGTAGCGGACTATGGTATTGTAGGCGATTTATTTGAAGTAGTACCAATGTTAATCGAAGAGTTTAAAGCGCTTAAAGTAAACGCATAATGTATAAGCTTCCCTCTTTTTGAGGGGAGCTTTTTATGTGAAAAATCCGAAAAACTACGTAGAAATGTCATACATTTATATTCCCAAGCATTTTACTACTTTTTAAATGGCAAAACATGCTATACTACAACCAGATGTTATTTAAGGAGGCTATTTTATTATGGCAATTGTACACGGTACAGATCAAACTTTCCCACAGGAAATTTCAAACGGCACAGTTTTAGTAGACTTTTGGGCAGCATGGTGCGGACCATGTAAAATGATTGCTCCAGTTCTTGAAGAATTAGATGCAGAAATCGGTAACGAAGTAAAAATCGTAAAAGTTGACGTAGATAACAACCAAGGCACTGCTGCTGATTATCAAATCATGTCAATCCCATCATTATTATTATTTGTTGATGGTGAATTAAAAGCAAAAACTGCTGGCTTCATGCCAAAAGAAGCTTTAATCGACTTTATTAACGACAACAAATAATTAAATTGCAAAGCCGTATGCCTAATAAGGTGTACGGCTTTTTTCTTATGGGACTATCAGTTAAAATAAAGTGAATGACATATCCAATAGGTGAGAATATGAATGCAAATATTAAAGCAAAGCTAGAAATATTACCGAATGAATCCGGCTGCTATATTATGAAAGACCGTCAAGGGACGATTATATATGTCGGCAAGGCAAAAGTGTTAAAAAACCGAGTGCGTTCGTATTTTACGGGAAGTCATGATGGTAAAACAGCCAGATTAGTCAGTGAAATAGAGGACTTTGAATATATTGTAACTTCAAGTGATCTCGAAGCGCTTATACTCGAACTGAATTTGATCAAATTACATGATCCGAAATATAATGTAAAGCTAACAGATGATAAAACATACCCTTATATAAAAATAACGAATGAACGTTACCCTCGAATAATAACGACAAGGAAAGTAAAAAAGGATAAGGCAAAATATTTTGGACCTTATCCAAACGCGTATGCAGCCAATGAAACGCGGAAATTGCTTGATCGTTTATATCCACTTCGTAAATGTACACATCTGCCAAATCAAGTATGCCTGTATTATCATTTAGGGCAATGCTTAGCACCTTGTGTAAAAGAAATTGAAAAACAAGTATATGATGAAATGATTGGTGAAATTTCAAAGTTTTTAAACGGTGGTGTCGAAGAAATTCAGAAAGATCTTCAGCGAAAAATGCTCGATGCAGCCGAAAAGCTGGAATTTGAACGGGCGAAGGAATTCCGGGATTTAATTGCACATATCGAGCAGGTTATGCAAAAGCAAAAAATCGTATCGGATGATTTAAGCAATCGGGATGTATTTGGCTATGCAGTCGAAAAAGGGTGGATGTGTGTACAAGTATTTTTTGTGCGGCAAGGAAAATTAATTGAACGAGATGTATCGATTTTCCCTATATATAACGAGGCAGAAGAAGAATTTTTAACATTTGTCGGACGGTTTTACGAGCAACCACATCATTTACTGCCGAAAGAGATTTTTGTACCAAAGACGATTGATGGTACGATTTTGCAAAAGCTTTTAAACGTAAAGGTGCAGACACCAAAGCGCGGTACAAAAAAAGAGCTGGTCGATTTAGCTATGAAAAATGCCAATATTGCAATACACGGAAAATTCCAGTTAATTGAGCGTCAGGAAGAACGTACAGTAGGAGCTTGTGAAGCACTTGCCGAAGCTATGCAAATTCCATTACCACTTCGTATCGAAGCATTTGATAATAGTCATATGCATGGTGCTGATCCTGTTTCTGCAATGGTTGTGTTTGTAGACGGGAAGCCTGCAAAAAAGGAATACCGGAAATATAAAACACGAGAAGCCGCAAAACATGATGACTATGGGGCGATGCAAGAAGTCATTCGGCGCCGTTATACACGGGTATTACGAGAAAGCTTGCCATTACCGGACTTAATCCTAATCGATGGAGGAAAAGGACAAATGGAGGTTGCAAGAGAAGTAATAGAAGATGAGCTAGGATTAATGATCCCAATAGCAGGTCTTGCAAAAGACGATAAGCATAACACATCCCAACTGTTATTTGGCGCTCCACCAGAAGTTGTACCTTTAAAACGGACAAGTGATGGTTTTTACTTATTGCAACGTATACAAGATGAGGTACACCGATTTGCCATTACATTTCTGCGTCAGCAACATCAGACGAATGCAATTACATCCGTACTTGATGGCATTCCGGGTATAGGACCGAAACGTAAACAGCAACTTATGAAGCATTTTGGATCGGTAAAAAAAATTCGGGAAGCAACAGAGTTACAATTGCAAGAAGCTGGTGTTCCCGCCAAATTGGCAGAAGTAATTTATCGTCACTTTCACGAAGCATCATTGAATAAAGAATAATGTTGTGTTACTATAAAAGATAATTCAATAGTTAATAAACGATAGAGGTGCAGTATTTAAGAGTAAATTGCTCGAGGAAGAACAATTCCAGCGACAGCAATTGAAAGGGAATTCTGCCGAAGTGAAATACGTATTGTTCACGTATTTTGCTGGTTTTGCATTTAAGAAATGTAAGATTGTCAGAACTTTATGTTCTGGAGAGCTATCCTGAAAAACATATAAACCTTTATTTGTATTGACGGCGACTTTCCATGAACATATGGAAGGTCGCTTTTTTGATGGAAAAAAATAAGGGGTGGAAGACATTGCAGACAGTTGTAGTAAAGTTTGGTGGACCAATGTTGGCAACAACAGAAAAAATAGTACAGGTAGCAAAAAAGGTGATAAAAGAGCAAGGTCGTGGCATAAACTTAGTCGTTGTCGTTTCTTCGATGACGTCCATTCGTCAAAATTTACGGCAATTTGCCGCGGAAATTACTCATGAACCGTCGAAGCGTGAAATGGATGCATTAATCTCTACGGGAGCGCAGATAACAAGCGCCCTTCTTGCTTTAGCAATTCAGGAGCATGGGGGAAAAGCAGTGTCACTTGCCGGTTGGCAGGCAGGTATTCAAACAAATGAAAAATATGGAAATGCCCGAATTGATTCTATAGATAATAAGCGTTTTGAAAAACATTTTGATCTAGGAGAGATCGTTGTTGTCTCAGGATTCCAAGGAATAACAGACACACACAACATTTCGACTTTAGGGAAAGGCGGTTCTGAAACTTCCGCCGTTGCATTAGCCATTGCTTTAAATGCGGAACGTGTTGATATTTATTCAACGGTAGAAGGCATTTATACTGCAGATCCGCAGCTTGTGGAAGATGCTACGAAATTATCTGTAATTTCATATGATGAAATGTTGGAGTTTTCCAATTTAGGTACTAAAATTTTGCATCCTCGAGCAGTTGAGCTTGCAAAAAATTACAATATGCCAATCGTTGTACGCTCAGCTACCGAGGACGTAGAAGGTACATTAATAAAAGGGGATGTAGACATGGAAAAAAATTTACTTGTGCGCGGGGTGGCATATGAATCTGATATTATTCGTTTAACGATCGGATATGATTCATATGAAACAGCGTCATTAGCCGAAGTATTTAGTGTTTTAGCGGAAAATGATATTAATGTTGATATTATTGTGCAGGCAGTTATTGACGGGATTAAGCCTACAATTTCTTTTTCAATTTCAAAAGAAGAATTTGCTGATGCTTTACGTGTATTAGAGTCGAGTAAATTGTCACTTGGATTTAGTTTTGCAGATTTTGAAATCGGGTTGGCTAAAGTATCGATTATTGGATCAGCAATGGCTTCAAACCCTGGAGTCGCAGCACGTATGTTTGCGCGTCTGGGACGTGAACATATTCCGGTTAAAATGGTTAGCACATCTGAAATAAAAGTGTCTGTCGTCGTGCCACAAGAAGAAATGGTGCGCGCTGCCAATGCTTTGCATGAGGAATTTAATATAGCAATGAAGGAAGTTCCCGCTTCTTAAAGTGGGGAGCCATTACTAGTGCTAATCAAGAGTGATATAACTATTTTTCTATGTTAAAAAAACTAAAAACTGCTAGCTTTTAAAAAGCAGCAGTTTTTATTTGCGCTCAAATCTTCTCTTTTAAATCCCACTTTAAAATGAATTTGACGTAATTCTTCTTTTCAATTTTTTCTTCATAGCATTCTGTTAAATAGCCAAGTTGTTTTTGCTTTTGCTCAGCCAAAAAGCCTGCTTCTAAACGAAAACAGCGCTGCTCAATATTAATCGACATTTCCTCGGTCGTCATAAGTATGTAATGAAGTTCATCCTTTATTTCTTTCTCCAAAATTAACTGACCCCAGCCGGCCTCCCCGAAAAATGAAGGAAGCTCATCCATGGAAAATAGCGGAAATTTACGTGCTAGTTCTTTCCCTGCCCAATATAAAACATCTTCCTCATGCTTACCTAAAATCGATGGTAGAAGATGATCGCGAAGGATTTCATATCCAAAACTTGGAATCGTTTTCATTTTGTACCCCTCCATATTAAAAACCTCTTTCATAAATTTTCTTATAATTTTCATTCTTTCAGGAAGAAAATAGTTATAAGTAGAAAAAACTGGACTTAAAATAGCAAAAATCCGTCTTTAAAATGATTATAAAATATCCCTCGTTACCTTGACGCTAGTATCTGTTGAGAGTACAATGGACATGTCATAATATTGTACCATGATGAAATGCGCAGTCAATAACACAACGTTTACAAATTTGAGGCGTTGCACTTGTGTATTTCAAGTACTAAGGGGGGTAACAGTTTTGTCGAAAGATCGTGAATTTTTATGGCGCCGCTTACACTCGTTATTAGGTGTAGTTCCTGTCGGGTTGTTCTTGGTGTTCCACTTGTCTTTGAACTTCACTGCAGTTGGTGGTGAAGAGGTTTACAATAACGCAACAGGTATGATGGAATTAGTTCCGCACTCGTTATTGTTAGCAATGGAATGGATTATTATTTATATTCCATTAATGTTCCACGGATTCTATGGTGTGTTTATTGCATTTACATCTACACACAATACGGGCCGTTTCAGCACATTCCGTAACTGGATGTTTGCTTTACAACGTTTCACAGGAATCTTCCTTGTAATCTTCATTGCATGGCACATTTTCCAAACGCGTGTTCAAAAAGCATTTGGCGCTGAAGTTAACTTTGATATGATGGTAGAAATCGTAGATAACCCATTAATGTTGGCATTCTATATTGTTGGTATCGTATCAGCAGCATTCCACTTAGCGAACGGTCTATGGTCATTCTTAGTGAGCTGGGGTATTACACAGTCTAAAAAATCTCAACAGATTACAACTTATGTTACGTTATTATTCTTCGTAATTTTAGCAATCATAGGTGTTGCAGCTATCATTTCATTCGCTGTTTAGTTTAACTTGACCACTAATATACAGTTATTAAGACAGTTCAGATGAATTATGAGTAAAAGTAATTAGCAATTGATGAGGAGTGAGAAATAATCATGGCAAAGAGTAAAGTAATCGTCGTTGGTGGCGGTTTAGCAGGCTTAATGGCTACGATTAAAGCAGCTGAAGTTGGTACTGCAGTTGAATTATTCTCGTTAGTTCCAGTAAAACGTTCACACTCTGTATGTGCACAAGGCGGAATTAACGGAGCAGTAAATACAAAAGGTGAAGGGGATTCTCCATGGATCCACTTTGACGATACAGTTTACGGTGGAGACTTCTTAGCGAACCAACCACCAGTTAAGGGTATGTGTGATGCAGCCCCTGGAATTATCCACTTAATGGACCGTATGGGTGTAATGTTCAACCGTACGCCAGAAGGTTTACTTGATTTCCGTCGTTTCGGCGGTACGTTAATGCACCGTACAGCATTCTCAGGTGCTACAACAGGTCAACAATTATTATACGCACTAGATGAGCAAGTTCGTGCACAAGAAGTTGCTGGTTTAGTTACAAAATATGAGCACTGGGAATTCCTTGGTGCTGTGCTTGATGATGAAGGCGTTTGCCGTGGTATCGTAGCACAAGATCTAAAAAGCGAAGAAATCCGTTCATTCCGTGGTGATGCAGTTATTATGGCTACTGGTGGACCTGGTATTATCTTCGGTAAAACAACGAACTCTGTTATTAACACAGGTTCTGCTGCATCGATTGTTTATCAACAAGGTGCAACATATTCAAATGGTGAGATGATTCAAATTCACCCAACTGCAATTCCTGGCGATGACAAAAACCGTCTAATGTCAGAATCTGCTCGTGGTGAAGGTGGACGTGTTTGGACTTATAAAGACGGTAAGCCATGGTACTTCCTAGAAGAAAAATACCCTGCTTACGGTAACTTAGTACCACGTGATATCGCAACACGTGAGATTTTTGATGTGTGTGTAAATCAAAAACTGGGTATTAATGGCGAAAACATGG
This sequence comes from Solibacillus sp. FSL K6-4121, assembly GCF_038002585.1. NCBI lineage: Bacteria > Bacillati > Bacillota > Bacilli > Caryophanales > Caryophanaceae > Solibacillus > Solibacillus sp. FSL K6-4121. The sequence continues at coordinate 1,532,545 of NZ_JBBOCS010000002.1, read as the reverse complement.
TATACTTAGACCTATCCCACAAAGATCCACATGAATTAGATATTAAATTAGGTGGTATCATTGAAATCTACGAGAAATTCGTAGGGGATGACCCACGTAAATTACCGATGAAAATCTTCCCGGCAGTTCACTATTCAATGGGTGGATTATGGGTCGACTATGACCAAATGACTGAAATCCCTGGATTATTTGCTGCGGGTGAATGTGATTACTCACAACACGGTGCAAACCGTTTAGGTGCTAACTCACTATTATCAGCAATTTACGGTGGTATGGTTGCGGGACCAAATGCTGTGAAGTACATTAAAGGACTTCAAAAGCATGCTGAAGATTTACCAGAAGAAATCTACACTCGCCGCGTACAAGAAGAAACAGAAAAATGGGAAGCTATCTTAAACATGGATGGTACAGAAAACGCTTACTTACTTCATAAAGAGCTAGGTGAGTGGATGACTGACAACATGACTGTTGTACGTGTGAACGCAAAATTAGAAGAAACTTATGCGAAATTAACTGAGCTACAAGAGCGTTGGGAAAACATCAACATTAACGACACTCAAAAATGGTCGAATCAAGGTGCCCACTTCACTCGTCAGTTAAAGAACATGCTATATTTAGCTAAAGTTATGACTAAGGGTGCATTATTACGTAACGAATCTCGTGGTGCTCACTATAAGCCAGAATTCCCAGAACGTGATGATGAAAACTTCTTAAAAACAACTATGGCGAAGTTCGACCCTGCAACGGGCGAACCAATTATTTCTTATGCAGAAGTAGACGTTTCGTTAATTCCACCACGTAAACGCGACTACTCAGCGTAGAAAGGGGAACTAAAAAATGGAAACAGTAAATACTGAAAGAACAGTTAAGTTAGAAATCGTTCGTCAAGATAGTGAGAACGGTGCTACACGCGTTGAAAAGTTTGAAGTTCCTTACCGTCCAGGTATGAACGTTATCTCTGCGCTAATGCATATTCAAAAATACCCTGTTACTGCTGACGGTCAAAAAACGACACCGGTAACTTGGGATATGAACTGTTTAGAAGAAGTTTGTGGTGCATGTTCAATGGTTATTAACGGACGTCCACAACAATCTTGTTCAGCATTAGTAGATAAATTAACTCAACCAATTCGCCTAGAGCCAATGAAAACTTTCCCAGTTGTACGTGACTTACAAGTAGACCGTGAGCGCATGTTCAATGCACTTAAGAAAGTTAAAGCATGGGTACCAATCGATGGAACTTATGATTTAGGTGAAGGTCCACGTATGCCTGAGCGTAAACGTCAATGGGCATATGAGCTATCTAAATGTATGACTTGTGGTGTTTGTATGGAAGCATGTCCAAACGTGTCTGAAAAAGCTTCATTCATGGGTCCAGCACCATTATCACAAGTTCGTTTATTCAACACTCACCCAACTGGTGCAATGAATAAAGACGAGCGTTTAGCAGCAATTATGGGCGACGGTGGTCTTGCAAACTGTGGTAACTCTCAAAACTGTGTAGCTGCTTGTCCAAAAGGAATTCCTTTAACAACATCTATCGCTGCACTTAACCGTGCAACAACAGTTCAAATGTTCAAGAACTTCTTCGGTTCTGACCATATGGTTGACTAATCTAATAGATTTAAAAGACTCCCGCTTTGGTGGGAGTCTTTTTTTTACTTCTGTATGAATAACTCCTTTTATCGTGCTCTCGTATTTAAAAGAAATTACAAATTATGCTATAATGAATGCATATTCATTATCAGGGGATGATGATTTATTTAAAAAGGGGGATGTTTTTATGCGAGCTACATATATTCAAGATGTGAAAGAGTGGATGGCTGGATTTTCTTTTTCGACAAAAGTACGTGTCCGCTTTTCGGAAACAGACATGTATGGTCATGTAAATAATACAAAAGTGTTTGCATATTTAGAGTATGCAAGAATTGAGTACTTTAAAGCAATGGGTTTTAATTTCATAGAAGGATCAGATGATACAAGTATGTTTGTAGTAGCAGATATTCAATGTGATTATTTGAAGGAAGTGTTTTTTGATGAGGAATTGACAATTTTCGTTAAAACGGCATCAATCGGAACATCATCACTTGATTTGCATTATATGGTGACGAATAAAAAAGATGAAATATGCTACACAGCACGTGGAACGCTTGTACAATTGAATCATAATACGGGGAAAGGTGTCCCTTTATTAGAGGACCAAAAAAAATTATTGCTCGGGAAATAGTTAAATGCCCTCACCTGCTTTGTATATTCGACATAATGTACAAGGAAGAAGATAGGAGGGTGTTGCAAAATGAATCGTCCGCAGCATCGTTCGCTGTTAACAAAAAGAGAACGCGAAATTTTTGAGCTTTTAATAAAGGACTATTCAACTCGGGAAATCTCGGCAAAGTTAGGTATTAGTGAGAAAACTGTTCGAAATCATATTTCCAATACGATTCAAAAGCTGGGTGTATCAAGTCGTACTCAAGCAATTCTGGAGCTGTTAAGACTTCAAGAATTGTCAATATACTGATTGAAGACTTGCTATTTCACAAAAAAAACTTCAAAATAGAACTATGAAACGCATCGAGGAGTGAATGGAGTAGATGAAAGATCACAGCACACATAGCTCTGAATCTGTAGCAATCCTAGAAAAAGAATTAAGATATATTTCACACTTAATTAAACAAAAAGGTCGCGAAATACTAAGCAATTATACAATTACCCCACCGCAGTTTATTGCATTGCAATGGTTGCATGAATCTGGTGATATGACGATTGGTGACTTGTCGACGAAGATGTATTTAGCTTTTTCGACAACGACGGATTTAGTAGACCGGATGGAAAAAAATGAATTGGTACAACGTGTGCGTGACGAAAATGACCGCCGTGTTGTACGTATTCATCTTTTATCCGAAGGCGAGCGAATTATTCAAGAAGTGATTCTTAAGCGTCAAGATTATTTACGGGATATTACAGAGGAATTTAACGAAGAAGAATTCGAGCAATTATCACGAACTTTACAAAAACTACATTTATTAATGAAATAGGATAGAGGCGGTACAAGTGAATGCCCCAATTGGTGTAATCGATTCTGGAGTTGGCGGTTTAACAGTGGCAAAAGCGATTATGGAGCTATTGCCAAATGAAACAATATACTATATAGGTGATACGGCGCGCTGTCCATATGGACCTCGCACGAAACAAGAGGTACGTAATTTTACATGGCAAATGGCAAAAGTACTTGAAAAGAAAAATGTGAAAATGCTTGTCATAGCATGTAATACTGCGACAGCCGTTGCATTGGAAAGTTTACAAAAGCATATGCCATTTCCTGTTCTAGGTGTAATTAATGCTGGGGCACGAGCTGCAATAAAAAAGACAAAGCGTAATGAAGTAGTAGTACTCGCAACAGAAGGCACGGTTAAAAGTGGCGCTTATGAACAGGCGGTAAAATCGTTAGCAACAAAAGCAACGATTATTCCACTCGCCTGTCCGACATTTGTTCCTCTTGTTGAAAGTGGCGAGTATGAAGGTCAGTTTTCATATGATCTTGTCGCAAAAGGATTAAAGCCATTGGAAGATGAGCGATTTGATACAGTCATTTTAGGCTGTACACATTATCCTATTTTACAAAAACAAATTGAAGCAGCAGTTGGTCCACATGTTCATGTTTTGTCATCTGCTGAAGAAACTGCCAAAGATGTCGAAGCAATTTTAAGCTATAAAGGGCAGTTGCGTACAGATGTGGAACCACCAAAACATATATTATATGCTTCCGGTTCTGTTCCGATTTTCCGTTCCATTGCAGAACGTTGGTTGGAGAATGATGAACTGGATATACGCAAAATTACATTTGAAAAGTAATTAAAGGTTCAGATTAGGCATTTTGTCTAATTTGGGCCTTTTTCCTTCTATGTCTTGCGTTTACACTTTTGACCGTTCTGAAAGTGTGTTAAGATTAGTGCGCGAACAAATTGAGGAGGTCAAGAATGACTAGACATGACTTACGAGCTGTGAATGAATTACGTCCAGTTCAAATTGAAAATAATTATTTAATGCATCCGGAAGGCTCGGTACTAATTACGGTTGGACAAACGAAAGTAATTTGTACAGCTACGATAGAAGAAAGAGTACCAGGTTTTTTACGTGGACAAGGTAAAGGCTGGATTACGGCTGAATATTCAATGTTACCACGCGCTACAGAGCAACGCACACGCCGTGAAAGCTCTGCAGGGAAGGTAAGTGGTCGCACAATGGAAATTCAACGCTTAATCGGCCGTGCATTGCGCGCTGTTGTAGACTTAGAGGCATTAGGCGAAAAAACAGTTTGGATTGACTGTGATGTTATTCAAGCCGATGGTGGAACTCGTACAGCTTCGATTACTGGAGCATTTGTAGCGATGACACAAGCGATAGCCAAATTAGATGCTGAAAAACCATTCGCAAAATTCCCTGTGACTGATTACTTAGCTGCTACAAGTGTAGGGAAACTAGCTGAAATTGGTGCAGTATTGGATCTAAACTACATTGAGGACTCAGCAGCCCAAGTCGATATGAATATTATCATGACAGGTGCTGGCGAATTTGTTGAATTACAAGGTACAGGAGAGGAATCGACATTTACTCGTTCAGAGTTGAATGAACTGCTTGATTTAGGCGAATCAGGAATCTCAGAATTGATTATTATTCAAAAAAATACTTTAGGTGAAATCGCACAACTGATTGGGAAGGTGGAACCAAAATGAAACAGGTAGTCATTGCAACGAAAAATAAAGGTAAAGCAAAAGACTTTGAAGCGCTCTTTGAACCATTCGGCTATAAGGTTGTTACAATGTTTGATGTAGCACCAGATGTGGAAATTGAAGAAACAGGAACAACATTTGAAGAAAATGCGATTTTAAAGGCGGAGACATTAGCCAACCTATTAGGTCAAATTGTGATTGCAGATGACAGCGGTTTAGCTATTGATGCATTAAATGGTGAACCGGGTGTCTATTCTGCACGCTATGCTGGAGACCATGACGATGAGGCGAACATGGTAAAAGTACTGGAAAACATGAAAGATGTACCGGAAGATGAGCGTACAGCTCGTTTTTGCTGTGCGTTGGCGATTGCAGGTCCTAATTTAGAAACGAAGACGGTATTTGGAACATGTGAAGGTGTGATTGCGCATGAGAAGAAGGGAACTAACGGTTTTGGTTATGACCCGATTTTTTATGTACCTGCCTTAGAAAAGCATATGGCTGAACTTTCAGCCGAAGAAAAAGGCGCTATATCACACCGTGGTAATGCGATTCGCAAGCTTGCTTTACAGTTAGCTGAATTTCTTAAATAAGTAGTACTTTTCTTGTATTGTAAACAACTGTTAATAGAATTGTGCAATAACGATTGAATTTTTGATTCATTCCTGTCACAATATGTATATAAATGGAAAGGATGTGGTTACGAAATGAAGCTATTGATAATGAGTGATACACATGGTGACGAGGATATCATTGAACGTGTAAAGGGCTACCATCCAGACGCATATAAAATAATCCATTGTGGTGATAGCGAATTACCGTATACCCATCCATCGATGCAAGAAATCGAGCGTGTGAAAGGCAACTGTGACCATGATCCGAATTATTTAGAGGAGATTCTATTCCAAGTAAATGGAGACCGTGTGTATGTGACACATGGACATTTATATGATGTGAAAAACTCTCCGATGAAGTTAGTCTATCGGGCTCAGGAAGTTGGTGCCCAAATAGTGTGCTTCGGTCATTCACATGTGTTAGCCGCGGAGTATATAGAAGATACTTTGTTTATTAATCCAGGTAGCTTATTAAAGCCCCGGGGCATTAAAGAAAAATCTTTTGTTACTCTAACAATTACTCCTACCCATTTTACTTTAGATTGCTATGATGATAATAATAATTTAATCGATAAAATGTTTTTTGAACGTTAGATTGAAGAAGCGAAGTCCACTTTTTATCAAGGGGGCTTCACTTTTTTATAGTCGCCACTGGAAAGTGAATTTTATTTTAGTTGAATAATAATTTTTATAAAATTGATTGTTGACTTTCTAGTTAATGTACCATATAATAAAAATTGTCTTTAATACCAATTACGTTATTAAAGCAGTTGTCTCCATAGCTCAGCTGGATAGAGCACACGCCTTCTAAGCGTGCGGTCGTAGGTTCGAATCCTACTGGGGACGTATATAATTTGTGGTTTAGACCACGTAAAATTAACCTTCTAACTTAATGTTAGGAGGTTTTTTTGTGTTTACAAAAAGAAGGTACGAATGATCGTTTAAAACGTACTTAATCAAAATCTTTAAAGAAGAACAACAAACATTATTTAATCGATTTTATGTTTATATCACTCCAAAAGCATTATCTAATCTATTTGCTATAGCTGAAATGTCTTCATCAACTAATATGAATGTGAAAGCATCTCTAATCCTTACATAACTTTCAACAGCTTGTTCTAGGTCCTCGTCTTCTTCAAGTATCTCTTCTAACTCTTCACTAATATCATAACTATTAGAAATTTGATCATAAATACAGTCTTCTACTTCACTATCAATGCCCATTTCTGTAAAATATTCAGCCATTTGTTTCATTAAAAAGTCTAATTTTTTATCAGAATAAAAATTATATAAATTGCCATCACGCATCTCAATATATAAATATTTGAAACTATATTCACTCCAAAGTTCATTCTGATTAAGCAATATGAAAAAAAAACGTTCCTCTTCCGTATCATTTCTATGATATAGTTCATCAGAATTTATCTCGTACCTATTAATTCCTTTTAGAAGAATTCTTTTGTTGTCTAGTACCATAACACTCATTTAATAATCATCCTTTTTACATTGATTTATAAATTATGAGTATTCTAACCTTAAAAGGTTTTTTTTATTCGTTTCATAAATTAACATATGTCGAATATGACGGATTAAATACTTAATAATTATAGAGCACTTATTATAGATGATTAACGCTTTTCGCCTTGGTATAACATTCAATTCGTTTTTCCAACTTATTTCGCGATTTATTGAATTGTGCCACGTTATAGAAAAGGGAAGTTAATTATATTTTCCGTTAAATGGAATATAATTGATTAGAAGGTTTGGCTAATACGAATAAGTTAGATAAAACTTTGAACAAGAGCCGCTAAAAACAGCTAATGTATTAAGAGGAGGGATACAAAATGAAAATTGCTTTAATCGGTGACAGTTTAACTGAAGGTCGTCCAGGGGTTCCCTTTCATACGATATTAGAAGATAAATTTCCAAATATCACTTTTGTTAATCTTGGTAAACCAGGGGAAACAGTGAAAAGTTTATATACGCGCCTTTTAGAAAAAAAGTTAGAGGATAATTATGATCTTTCTTTCCTATGGATTGGGGTAAATGATGTCTATTCAAAACTGCTTAGCGTTCAAGCGCAGCCGATTGCGAAAGATTATGATGAATTTCAGACTTACTATGAGAAAGTCTTAGAGCTAGTTATAGAATCGTCAAATAATGTCGTAACAGTTACCCCGACTATAGTTGGTGAAAATACTAATAATGCTCCCAATAATGAAATTAAAGAATTGAATCACCTTATCCAATCCATTGCACATAAACAGACAAATGTTGGTTTTCTAGATGTCCAAACAGCTTTCCTGAATCATCTTTCAGCAGTGAATAGCTCGAATTACATCAGCACAAAAGTATTGAGTGTTATGACCGACGTTCTTTTTTATAAGAAACCTTCAAAAATTGATAAAAAATCCAAAAAACGAGGGCTACATCTTACGTTAGATGGTATACACCTTAATAGTACTGGGGCACAACTTGTTGCAGACATATATACGACTGAAATAGAGCGCTTGCTTTACAGTGATTAAAATTTTGTCGAAATGTGTAATTTTTTACGGAAAATAAATAATCAGTACTTGCAATTAAATTAGTAAATATATTAATATATAAACAGGAACAATAAATTTAATAAATGCAAGACAAGGTGGAGTCGTAGTCAGCTACGGCACCGCCTTGTCTTTTTTGCATTTGAAAGGGGAAATTTATGTTTATTTTACAAATTGTTATTATTTTATTTGCTACAAAATTGGCAGGGCACTTAGCTGCTAGGTTAGGCCAACCATCAGTATTGGGAAAAATAATTGTTGGTATCATTCTAGGGCCGGCATTACTTGGATGGATCCACGATACAGAATTATTAACGGTATTTAGTCAAATTGGAGTTTTATTATTAATGTTTTTGGCAGGACTTGAAACAGATCTTCAGGAAATGAATAAAAATAAAAAGGCAGCGATATTTGTTGCATTAGGCGGTATTATTTTACCGATTATTTTAGGTTACGCGGGAGCCCAATACTACGGAATGTCTGTAGGAGAATCTATTTTTATTGGACTATTGCTTTCTGCTACATCTGTAAGTATATCTGTTCAAGCAATGCGTGAACTAGGTTGGTTAAATAGTAAAGAAGGTTCAACGTTACTGGGCGCTGCTGTATTGGATGATATAGTAGTCGTAATTTTAATTGCCATTGCAATGAGTTTCTTTGCAGGTTCGGATACGAATATTGGATTATTAATAGGGAAAAAAATACTGTTCTTTGTAATTTTAATCGTACTTGCAAAATGGTTTATTCCACATTTTATCCGTACATTTAAGAAATTTAGAGTTACAGAATCAATATTGAGTGCAGGTTTGATTATTTGCTTTGGTTTATCGTACTTTGCAGAATTTTTAGGTATAGCGGGAATTATCGGTGCATTCTTTGCCGGAATTGCCATTGCACAAACAGAATTTAGAAAAGAAATTGAGCACAAAGTTGAACCAATCGCGTATGGAATTTTTGTACCGTTCTTCTTTGTAAGTATCGGATTAGCGGTTTCATTTGATGGAATTGGAAATCAAATTGGGTTTATAGTCGTATTTTCAATTATTGCAGTTGTTTCCAAATTTGTTGGTTCAGGATTAGGTGCCAAACTAGCTGGTTTCAATACGAAATCATCGATGGGTGTTGGTGCAGGAATGGTTTCCCGAGGTGAGGTTGCACTTATATTAGCTGCAATGGGACTTGAAGGTGGATTATTACCAGCAAATTATTATACTTCCGTTATTATCGTCATTATTGTAACGACAATTGTTACTCCGCCTTTACTAAAAGCAATTTTTGGAAAGAGAATTGTCATAGAGTAAGAAGAGGCCAGGACATAATTAGGCCGTGCCCGTGAGTAATCAAAACGAAAAACAATTATCCTACAAAATACAATTTTTCTCTCCGGAGAAAAATTGTATTTTTTTTACACACCTAGATTAAAAAGATCAGAAATAAAAATGAATTAATACTAACTCGCATAGTATGTTAAAAACATTAGAAGAAAGGTGGGAGGTATGTATTATCCACAAATGAAGTATCAGCCATTACCTACTTCACGGGAAATGACAGTTTCGGGTAATGGGGAAATAACGCTTCAACCAGATTATGCGCAAATTCAAACTGAAGTGCGTACAGAAGGAGATAATGTCAGTTCTGCTCAACATGAAAATGCGATTATTATGAATCGGGTTATTGAATCGCTCTTGAATTTAAATATTCGGAGAGATGAAATGCAAACGTCAGCTTATAATATATTTCCAACCTATGACTATATTGATGGAAAACAAGTATTAAGAGGCTATGAAGTTCAAAATGCAATTACTGTAAAAATAGTGAATATTAATCAAGTTGGTACGGTTATCGATACAGCGACACGAAATGGGGCGAACCATGTATCGGGCATACAATTTAAAATAGAGCACGTAGATACTTACTATCGTCAGGCACTTCAGTATGCCCTGATTGACGCGTTAGGTAAAGCAAAATCAATGGCTGAAACGATGCATGCAACTTTAGAACCGTTACCTATAGAAATAATTGAAGAGACAAATACTGCTACTCCTATTCCATACAAAATGCTTCAACTAAGTAACCAACAGGCTGTTACACCGATTGAACCAGGTTTGATAACAGTAACAGCTACTGTAAAAGTCAAATTTCAGTATTAGCGCAGTAAGTTAGATATTCTAATTTTAAATTCCGTTTTCTATCAAATAAAAAATAGAAATGAACCAAACTGTTAAGGACTTTTTCAGTTTGGTTTTTATTTTGTATTGCTTATTCTTTCATGTAAAAGCATGATTGGATCCTTTGTATACATAAAGTAACAATGATAAAAAGTGAAATAAAGAAGGTGCGTATTGAAAAAGAGTATACAAATTGCAGGTACATTTGTCAGTTTGGTAGTCGGTGCAGGTTTTGCTTCTGGACAGGAGATTATGCAGTACTTTACAAGCTTTGGACTAGTAAGTGTGTTTGGTTGTATTGTTGCTGCGGTCATTTTTGCTTTCTTAGGCATGACACTTGCGCAGATCGGATCGGACTTGCAGACGACTTCCCATAAGGAGGGCATTCATTACATTGGCGGTCGTGCTTTTGGTCCGGTGCTGGATGTATTAATTTCTATTGTATTATTTGGGATTGCGATTGTTATGTTCGCGGGTGCAGGAGCTACATTTAATCAAATGTATAATATGGAGCCGTCATTTGGAAGTATGTTAATGACTCTCGCAGTAGTTTTTACACTTTTACTAAATGCGAATAGCATTATCAATATGATTGCGGCATTAATGCCATACTTACTGGGCGTTATTTTTATTCTTTTGATTTATTCTTTATTTACAATCGATTACTCAATAAGCGAGCTGAATATTATAGCAAAAAAACAACCATCTGCAAGCTCTCATTGGCTAACGAGCGCGGTATTGTATGTTTCATATAATATTGCTGCAGGGGCGGCTATGCTTATTTTAATGGGAGGAACGACAAAAGATAGAAAAGCAGCAAGAATGGGTGGTGCTTTAGGAGGGGGAGTACTTGGCTTATTAATATTGCTCATTAATTTAGCTCTTTTTGCGAAAATGGATATTGTGGCAGGCGTGGATATGCCAACGCTTGAGCTAGCAAAACAAATTCATCCAACAGTAGGGAATCTTATGTCCATCGTTTTACTAGCAATGATATACAGTACAGCGGTAGGCACACTATATATACTGGCAGTAAGAATTGTAAAGAAAGAAAATCTCATGATGAAAATCATTGTGATACTGCTTAGTTTAGTAGGTTTTGCAGCTAGCCTCATAGGCTTTACAACATTAGTCGGTAAACTGTATACCATTATGGGCTACCTCGGGATGGTGTTAATAGTGGCTATTGTATTGGCGCAAATACGTATTTTACGTACCAACAAGAGAAAAATATAAAAACTAAAATGCTGAATTCCTCAGCTAGGTAAATTTAACTCTTAAATTGCTGCTTCAAGGCGGGCAATGATTGCTCGAATTGATTCGATTTCTTGACGGATTTTATCCATCATATCCGACAGTGCGGCAAATACGTTATTCAATTGTATATTTTGTATAGCTTCATAGCTGTTAAGAATTCCGTTGTTTCGAATATCATCAAATCGTGTTGCTAAACTTCCATTCCATGTCATTGTTGTTAATTCAGGTTTTGTCATAAGGTGCTTATTGTTGGAAAATTCATTTTGCTTTCCTGTTAATTGACTATTGCATGTTTCCAAACGGTTTAAATGACTTTGCTTTTTATTCAACTCAGAATACCAATATCCTAACGACATTTCGTCACCTCATAATCTATTAGTTTTTGCGGATTAGCTTTTAAAATTAACTATTTTAGTTAATTTTAAGTTCTAAAATATGACTCCAATTCGAACTATACCTCATTAATATATCACAATTAAAAAATCTTAAACTGATATAGTTTGCTTATTTTATTAATTTAAAATTAGTATAAAACTCCTTTTTTACTCAAATCTTGTTGACCTTGTTATTTTTTGGTTTATAAAATTAAAATACGGGTATTAAATTGCAGGATATATTTTACAATTTATACCTAAATAAACAAGAAAAAGGAGAGAAATTTATGTCAGGAATTATTCGTGTAACCCCAGCTGAGTTAGAAGCAATGTCCAATCGTTATGGAACTGAAAGTGCACAGGTTGAAGAACAAATTTCACGATTAGATAATATGATTCAAGAATTACAGTCTATGTGGGAAGGTGAATCAAGTCGCGCCTTTGCAGATCAATACACGACTTTACGTCCATCAATTCAAGATATGCAACGACTTTTACAGGATGTTTCTGTACAACTGAAAAATACTGCACATGCTCTTGCAGATGCAGATCGTCAAATTGCAGGGCAAATTCGCAGTTAAGTTTCATCTAGAATTAAGATTTAAAGAGCGTCGTATTCAGATGAAGGCGCTCTTTTCATTTGCTGGACAGTTTTGTATTTGTTCCCTATAAAACGACTTTCACTTTGAATTAGTCAACCTTAATTTGATTGAATGAGGTGAATATAAAATGTACATAGAGGTATCTATAGACTTAAAAAACTATAGTGAGGAGTGTTTTGATTTACGTCTGTCAAATTCCTATTCAGTCAAAGAGTTGGTCAATATTGTTTGGCAGGCAAAGTCAATAACATATCCTCCAAAGGAAGGTTATTGGATTCGAATTGTAAATAAACAAACCGTATTATCCGGAAATGACCTATTGGCAAATAGTGGTGTTACTACAGGTGATCGACTAGAAATCTTGTAAGGAGTCAAGCAGATGTCAAAAAAGAAACTATCCTATTTAGAAAAGCAATTAGAGGCTACCCTCAAGTTTGAACAAGATGAGATCACAATTATTTTTCAAAAAGAAAAAATAAAACTAGCAAATGAAATAGAAATTGCACTATTACAAGAACATAACCCTTTCATAAATAAAAGTATCACTTTAACAGATGATGAATTAATCTTCACCTATAAAAAAGAATCAAATTATATGAATTTTGGAGAATTGCGGAAATTAAAAGAACTAAGTCGCTGGATGTTTGCTTCACAAGTTTTAAAAGTGCAAAGCCGCCATTCATTTAACCGGCTCCACCTTATTGTATGCCCGGAAAATGTATTAATCGATGAAAGCTTAATGCCATATTTTCTACATTACGGGGTGAAGGAAAGTATTCCTCCCTATGAAAAAGAAAGTAACCGAATTTGGAATGAAACGAAAGCGCTTATTGCTGCTGCAATTGATCCTAAATATACATTCGAACAATATATTCAGTTCTCTCAATCTATTGAACTTAGTCCCATCGCTGAAAAGGTAATGAGTGCAAAGGATGAAAATGAACTAAATGATACGATAAAAAAACAAATAACTCTACTGAAAAATGAAGAAAAAAAGCTAGTAACAGTTTCAAAAACAAAATGGAGCTGGGTACGTTACGGTATTGCAGGTCTTTTATTGGCACTTATACCTCTAGGAGCATATACAGGATATTCGGCACTAGTGCTTCAACCTCGTCAAGAAGCTTTTGTGGAGGTTCAGAATTCCTATCTTCAAGGAGATTATAGTGAAGTAATTAATAAACTGACAAATTATGATATTGAGCATATGCCTAAAGTTATACAGTATGAGTTATCGCTTGCTTATATCGTAAATGAAACATTGACCGAAGAGCAGAAAGAAAATGTCTTAAAGACAATAACGTTGCAGACAGATCCAAATTATTTTAAATATTGGATTTATATTGGCCGTGGACAGGCAGAGGAAGCTTTAGCCTTAGCCCGACAACTCGAGGATTTGGATTTAATAATGCTAGCTTTACTGCATTATGAGGAAACTGTAAAAGGAAACCTCGATCTGGAAAATGAAGAACGAGAGCAGTTACTAGATAAAATTCAAACTGAAAAAGAGGAAGTAACGGAACAGCTTGAACAATTAAAAGAAGAACTTGAAATAGAGGAAGCAAGTTCTAGTAATAAAGATTCAAACAAAAATGAGGAAATAAAGTCTGAAAAACCAAGCACCAACAAACCAACCGCAGAGGAAAATAAGGAAGACACTGCGGGTTCTACAGATACAGAAAGCGCGGATAATTCTACAGAAGAATAATTGAATTTAATAAAGTTATTCCAGCACTAATCTATTTAGTAGTAAAAGTCCCTATTAGAAGGTGATTTAATGAGTACGCTTTTGTTTTTTTATGATAACTATTACCAAGCGATACAACTGGATCAGTTGAAAAGTAAAACCGTTACAGTTGGTCCCGATTCATCGCATACAGTGACGATTCAAAACTTACCATTTACAAATGGCTCACTACTGATTACCGAAGATTCCTTTGGCTTTACAGTAAAACAGCATGAAAAACTGCTTGGCAAAGTAAATCCGAAGCAATTTTTTGAATGGCAAGATGAAAACAGCAATAAAAAATTGAAAATCATTCTCTTTTTAGCCGTAACAAACAGCAATACTTATTTCATTGGAAATAGACAGGAAATTCTGTTTTCAACTAAGTTTGAAGAAGCAGATATTTTCTGGGAAGAAAATTACGGAAATACGCAGTCGTTCTCACTAATAAGAGCGGAGAAAAAATGGCTCCTCGAAATATCGAATGAGAATCACCTATATATAAATGGTCAAAGAAAGTTTGCAAGTAAGGAAATACAAATTGGGGATATTATATTCACACCTTTTTTGATTATTCGACTTTTGGAAGAGGACGTACTCGAAATTAGCAGTTTTGAAAACTTCGATTCAACGCTTTCCAATATTATCGAACCTGCTTCAGAAATGAAAAAAAAGTATCCAATTTATAGAAGGACTCCAAGGATGGTATATGAGCTTCCGAGTGAAAAAGTAACACTTTCTTTTCCTTCGCAAGAAAATGATCCTTCAGGTAGAGGGTTGTGGATAATAATTTTACCGCCGCTTGTAATGTTGATTGTTATGGGAATTGTAGCCGTTATTCAACCTCGTGGAATTTTTATTCTAATTACGATGGTTATGTTCGTTATGACATTAATTACATCATCAGTGCAATATTTTAAAGATCGCAGCAACGAAAAAAGAAAAAAAGAAAAGCGAATCCGTGTGTACACAGCTTATCTTGAGAACAAACGCCATGAACTTCAGGAGCTGGCAGATAAACAGAAGTTCACAATGGAATTTCACTTTCCTACGTTTGAACGGATGAAGTATTTAACAAATCAAATATCCGATCGAATTTGGGAACGATCTGTAGAAAGTGAGGATTTTCTTCAGTTTCGATTAGGAACTGGTATTGTTCCGTCGAGCTTTTCCATTTCATTAAATTCAAATGATATGGCCAATCGCGAAATGGATAATTTAATCGAGCAGTCTCAGAAACTTGAAAAAGTGTATAAAGAAATCGCTGATATGCCAGTTATCGCAAATTTAGCGAAAGGACCGATTGGATTAATTGGTAAGGATCGAGTAGTAAAAAAGGAAATACAACAGCTAATTGGTCAACTCGCCTTTTTTCATAGTTATCATGATCTCCGTTTTATTTTTATTTTTGATGAAGAAGATTATGCTCAGTTTGAATGGATGAAGTGGTTGCCGCATTTTAATATACCTAATATGTATGCAAGGGGACTCATTTATAACGAAAAAACGAGGGATCAGCTGCTTTCCTCCATTTATGAAATGGTTCGTGATCGTGATCTGAAAGAAGAAAAAGAGCAAATTCAATTTACTCCACATTTGGTGTTTATTGTTACAAATCAACAGCTCATCTCAGACCACGTCATTTTAGAGTACTTGGAAGGCGACCATACTCATTTAAATATTTCTGTCATAACTGCAACTGATGCAAAGGAAAGCTTATCTGACAACATATACACACTCGTCCGGTACTTAAATGATACGGAGGGCGATATTTTAATTCAGAACAAAAAAGCGGTAAATATACCGTTTACATTAGATAGTCACCAAAAGGAAAACAATGAACGCTTTTCACGGATGTTACGTACCTTAAATCATCAAACGGGTATGACAAACTCCATACCAGATAGTGTAACATTCCTTGAAATGATGAGTGTAAGAGAAGTAGAAGAATTAAATATCGCACATAAATGGATGGAGAATAAATCTTCCCAATCTTTAGCTGTACCAATTGGGCTTAAAGGCAAAGATGATCTTGTTTACCTGAATCTGCATGAAAAAGCTCATGGACCCCATGGTTTACTTGCTGGTACTACGGGTTCAGGGAAAAGTGAATTTTTACAATCGTACATTTTATCATTATCCGTTCATTTCCACCCGCATGAAGTAGCATTTTTACTAATTGACTATAAAGGCGGGGGAATGGCACAACCGTTTAAAAAATTACCGCATCTTTTAGGGACGATAACAAATATAGAGGGAAGTGTAAACTTTACAAATCGTGCGCTTGCTTCCATTCGAAGTGAATTAAAACGCCGTCAGCTTCTGTTTGACCGTTATAATGTAACGCATATTAACGATTACACGGATTTATACAAACAACAACTCGCAGAAGAGCCGCTACCTCATTTATTTTTAATCTCTGATGAGTTTGCGGAATTAAAAAATGAAGAGCCTGACTTTATTCGCGAACTAGTTAGTGCAGCCCGGATCGGAAGAAGCTTAGGGGTTCACCTTATATTAGCTACTCAAAAGCCAGGTGGCGTTATCGATGATCAAATCTGGAGTAATGCACGCTTTAAAATAGCCTTAAAAGTTCAGGATGCGACGGACAGTAAAGAAATACTTAAAAATACGGATGCTGCATCAATCACTGTTACAGGTAGAGGTTATTTACAAGTGGGAAATAATGAAGTGTATGATTTGTTCCAGTCGGCCTGGAGTGGAGCACCTTATCTTTCAGAACATTCTGGTGGTGAAGACGAAATAGCTATTGTAACCGATTTGGGGCTCATTCCTTTATCGAATATAGCAGCGAAGGAAAATAAGCAGAAGTCGATTTCCGAAATTGAAGCGGTTGTTTCGAAAATTGAAGAAACACAAAATATATTAGGCGTCAAAAAGCTTAGAAGTCCATGGTTATCACCGCTTGAAGATAGAATTTATAATAATACCTACAATTCGGAGGAGCGATATCAAATTGCGATCGCTTTAGTCGATGAACCGGAAAAACAAAAACAAACGCCTTATTACTATCAAGTGATGGAAGATGGAAATATCGGTATATTCGGTTCAAGCGGTTATGGTAAATCTACGACAGTGCTTACGTTACTATTAACTATCGCACAGAACTATAGTCCCGAAGAAGTGCATTATTATTTAATGGACTTTGGGAATGGATCATTGCTTCCATTAAAACAACTTCCTCATACTGCGGATTTCTTCTTAATGGAAGAAAAGCGGAAAATGGAAAAGTTTATGAGAATGATCCGGGAAGAGATTATCCGGAGAAAACAGCTATTGCAACAGTTGGAAGTTGGTAACATTAAATTATATAACAGTGTTGCAGAGAAAAAGCTTCCGTTAATTTTTGTTGCTGTAGAAAATTTTGACTTTATAAAAGATGAAATGCCCGATTTCGAAACAAATTTCAATCAATTTGTAAGGGATGGACAATCATTAGGAATTTATATGATTTTTACTGCGACTCGTATATCAGCGATTCGCCAAGCAGTAATGAACAACTTAAAAACGAAAATAGTTCATTACTTAATGGACCACAGTGAGGCGTATTCAGTCCTGGGTAAAACAAATCTAGCTCCTGAAACAATTCCTGGAAGAGCCATCATAAAGAAGGATGAAGTACATTTCTCTCAAATATTCCTGCCGGCTAATGGGGCAAATGATTTTGAAATGCTTGAAGCAGTAAAAGAAACAGTTAAATCATTAAAGGCCAAGTACCACGAGTATGCTGCGCCACAGCCTATTCCAATGCTTCCTAATGATTTAACATTAACGAAGTTTTCTGAGTATGTCCGTCTGGAAGGGCAACCACAATTTCTACCAATTGGATTGGACGAAGAATTTGTTCAACCTGTCGCAATTAATCTATTAACAAATAAGCACTGCTTAATAATCGGACAAGCGCAAAAAGGAAAAACAAATGTATTAAAGCTACTTATAACGACCGCTCTACAAAAGGGATTAGGACACATTGCTGTATATGATTCTTTCGACAGAGGCTTGGCTACGTTAACAGAGAATGAGTTGGTGACACAACTAGAAGGAAAGGATCAAGTTGAGCAATGGTTGAGCGCAATTGAAGAAGAACTAGCGGCGCGCGAAATGACCTACACTAATACAAATTTCAGTGATCGATCAGAACTCAATTTTGAGCCAATATTATTTGTAATAGATGACTTTGCACGATTCAACGCAGCTATGGATACTAGATTACAAGAACATATTGTAAAACTGATGAAGAATGCTAGTTATTTAGGATTTAACGTTATCGTTACAGGCAATGCGTCAGATATTTTGAAAGGCTATGATTCGCTGTCGGCTGAGGTTAAACAAATTAGACAAGCAGTCTTATTAATGAAGAAGTCCGATCAAACATTGTTCACACTTCCTTATGATCGTAAAGAAGAAGAGATTCAGGCAGGGTTTGGTTATTACGTTTTAAATAACAAAGAAATCAAAATACAACTCCCACTATGTGATGTTGAAAGGAAGATATACTCATGACGTCTCAAAAGAGGTTAATGTTAAAAATTGCAATCGTCATGATTTTGATTATCGGAGCCCCGATTCTATATTTCTTTGCAATAGGCGAAAATCCGTTATTTGATGAATCAAATGGAACGAAAAATATCGCTGTTGTAAATGAAGATACAGGTGCAGAAAAGGAAGAAAATGCACTGGAATTCGGAAAAGAGGTAGCAACAGTTCTCACGACAGACTCTGACTTCAACTGGTCTGTTGTGAGTCGTAGTGCTGCTGAAAAAGGGTTGGCGGGTCAAGATTACGATGCAATCGTCTATATTCCATCAAATTTTTCGAAAAATATAATGACATATGAGGAACAACAACCAGTTAAGGCTGAATTTAAATATACAGTTGGCGGTCAATTAAATGCAGCAAATCGTGAGAAAGTTTTACGTGAAATTGATAAAGCGACTGCACGTGTCAACGGGAAAATCGCTACTCTTTACTGGAGTTATGTATCTCAAGATTTAGAGAAGGTCCGTAATGAGTTTGATACGATTTTGCAAAAGGAAATAGAATTTTTAAATACAATATCGGAATTTTACCGTCCAAATTTAGCGAGCGTAGTAGGGGATATTGAAAGTCAAAAACAAATGCTAGAAAATCTAGCTTCAACTGTAAGTGGGACTCCAATCGATGGAAGTATTCAGGAAGCTGGAGAATTTGAAGTGCTATTATCCCAATTTGTATCTTATGTAAATGACTACAAAGAATATCATACGACCCAACAACAGCTATTACAGCCACTACAGCAGGAAAGTTTGCTTTCAGTAGTCTTTATGAAAAATGATCAGGAACCTCGATATAATGAAACAAAAAATTATTTGATTGATCACAACGATAGCATTAATGAGAACGTCCAAATGCTTGAAGAACAACTGGCAAAAAATAAGGAGAGTGTAAACAACTTAACTAGCCAGGTCGTTAAACAGAGAGAGGAAATTATCGACCTTTTAAATCAAGTGGAAGGCGAATTACTTGTTCAATATGAAAATCAATTAATTACGTTAAAAGATCAGCTAAATACTAGTTCACCTAGTCAAGTACAACCAATACAGGCTAGAAAAAGTGGAGAAGTAAAAAACAATACGCGCCAATTTATCGCATCCTCTAAAATTGCAGCATTAGATTCTGAAAGAGATAAATTAATAAGCTTAATTCAAAATATTAATTCAGTGAAAGAAGAAGTAGTCATTGCTTCGGGAAATACATCTGAAATAAATGATGAAAATTCTAATAAAGAAATTCTAGCTGTAAATGATCAACTTTCACAGCTGTCTTCTCAGATTGCTGTAATTGAATCAAATATTAATCAAATTCAACAGCAAGAAAGACAACTGCAAGAGGAGTTAATCGAGTCTCAAGAATCTCAGGAAGACGCCAAAGAAGATGAGCTGAAGCCTGAAATAAATGAATTCACAATTGTAGAAGAAGTAAAGCGGAAAGAATCTGAAATTATGAATTCACCATTGATGAATGGGGCGAAAAAGGAAAGGCTAAAAAGTGTTTTCTCTAAAACTATTGATAGTAACAATACAGCAATGCTCATGGAATATTACGGGGCATTAGCGCAATACGAAACCATTTTAAAGACAAACTTAAGTGTAAATAACCTTTTAGTTATGAACAATGAAGGTTCAAGCATTCTAAATGAATTACAACAAGGGGTTCCGGATTCCCAGGAACAGTTAGTAAGTTTAGAGGAAGATGTTAAATCTTTCTTTACAGAGTATACGGCAAAAGTTGACTCTGACTATGAGGCAATTTCATCACAAATACAGGCTGTTGAGACAAGTGCTAACAATATGCAGAAAAGCTTGGATTCATTTATATCGGGTTCCACAGTATTTTCAGTACCACCTGCAGACGGCAGTGCATTAGTTTCAAATCAACATAGTATTATTCAAAACTTAACAGCAATGAGTAACTCAATGAACAGCATTATGGATAATCAAGATAACATCATGCTCGTTACAAATGATTTATATGCAAAAGCAGCTAATGTAAACGCAGATACAAATGAACTAAATAATAAGTGGAATGATAACGTTAGTACAACAGAAAAATACCGAAATGATATTCATAACGTATTAAATAATGCGTTTGTGGATGGACAAAGAAATGGGCATATATATGATCATTTATCAACTCCGCTTACATCTACTAGCTTAAATGCAACGGTAGAAGAGAATAAAGTACCGCCAGTCATCGTCCTTGTCATTGTATTAATTAGTAGTTTATTAATCGGCTACTTCTGCTACTATTTCAACAATAACAAACCGGGCGTACGTATCGCGTTATTCTCTTTATTAAACTTAATCGTCGGGTTGATTATAAGTATTTACGGCATGGAAATTTATTCTCTAAATGAAACAGGAACAATCGAGTGGACGATTTTCACTATTTTATTATTAGCTGCTGTATCGACAATTATTTTTGCAAGCTTCTCGATTGGACCTTTAATCGGTTGGTTTGTAAGTGTGGCAGTGATCGCGTTTTTCGTAACACCAATGTTGACATTGTTAGCTTCGAATCTAGATTATGAAGATCCGATGTCAAAAGTTTATTTATCGATTCAATACGGTCCGGAATCATTAATTATCCCTGCAAGTATCGTTCTATTGGTGATTATTGGAGTGTCTGCATTAATACCGTATATCGCAGGGAAAATCAAAAACCGTTCTAATGAACAAGACGAGGAACCTATGTATGAAATGTAAGGTAATAGTTGGTTTCTTTAGTTTATCTCTAATTTGGGGAGCTGGATTCATATTTGAAACCAGCTTCCCGTTGGATTTAAAAGTTGGAATGACTGTCTATGCATCTACCGACCTGTATAAATTGAATCCAAACGAATATAAAGAAAAAGAGTTTAAACATAATAAGGAATACCTTCATAATGAGGCTTTATTAGAGATTCGCAAAAATATTCGAGAAGAGCAAAAAAAACTGGATTTCCTGCCAAAGGATAATAACTCCAATGAAAAAATAAAGGAAGAACTCTTTATTAATAACTTTGAAAACCGTAAAACAATTGCTTACGAATCAACAAAATATCAATTATTCTCAAGCGAATTAAATGCTGCTAAAGAACAAGTTTCAAATGCAAAGCCCATTAACCAAAGTAAAAGTAAAAATTTACGAATTATTTATATTGGTATATTAATAGTAAGTATTTTAGTTGTGCTAATTTGGCTTGTACCTAAAATGGTGCAAAGTGAGAAAAAATAAGAAATGGTAGGAGTAATGTCTAGATTCCATTAGAAAGGAGAGAGTACATTTGTCAAATGAAGTGAAAATCGTCTATGCGGATGTAGAAGAACAGCTATCTGTGATTGAAAATGCAGCTTCATCACTTAAGCCGACTGCAGAACTACCGATTGAAGGAAATACATTAGATGTAGTAACAAAGTTAAACGAGCTCTCTATACAATTAGAGCAAATCTTAACAAGTTACCAGATGGTGCTGCAAAATAATATTCAGACTACAAGAAATTCTGTTCAATATATGAAGGAGCAGGATCAACGTATTTCGACGAATATTAATGGCACCGTTTCTGGTCCGAGGAGGCTAATAGATTAATGAAAATACTAGATTCGAGTAATTTCCACAGTGGTATTTCACGAAATCTAACTATGCTAACAAGACTTGAGACAGAAATGAAAACAGTTGAAACATCCATTCAAGAGCTAATTCAGCTTGAGGAATCATTAAAGGGGCAAGGCGGCAGTGCAATACGAGCATATTACCAGGACTGTCATGTGCCCTTTTTGCAATTTTTCTATTTAGTTAAAGGCAATTTCCAGGATATTCTTACGCAAATGCAGTCAGCACTTGATAGCCTAGAACCTGATCGTAATGGTTATATTCAACAATCATTCCTTGAAAATAATGTGGAGCAAGGTTTGAACAATGCAAAACAAATTACAGAAAGCCTAACAAATGAAACAAATACAATAATAGGTAGCGTTTCAGATATTGTATCGCTTCCGCAATTAAATGATTCCGAAGTTCATAATGAAATTCAGGTAGCAAAAAAGCATCGCGATACAACAGTAGAAGATCTAAATACATTTGACAGTAGCCAAACGTCCGCTCTGACAGCTGTTGAGAGTGACTTTTTAGCAATGAATACATGGATTAAAGATTTGGAAACGATGATAGCGGAAGGCTTAACAGATGTGAATTTTCCTAAAGAGCTTTGGGCACAGTATGCTTCAACGACAGCACTTCTCACGGGGTTAACGAGTAGAACCAATCCACTAGATGGAGTAACAGAAGGGGCACCGGGAGAAAAGACCGGTAATGTCTCATCAGCTGATGAAACAATTATGGGATATAAGGAAGACACAGGTAATTTTAGGAGATTTAATACGGCTTTAAATGGAGCAGTTGAAAGCTTTGGAATGTTTATGGCGGGTAAAAAGGGTGGTTTGAAAATCGAGTTAGTACGTGATACACGTACTGGTGGACCTGCTTACCGTTTACGTGCTAGTAAAGAGGCACTTCACTATTTGAGGGTTACTCCAGATGCAAGAGCGTTAAGAGAGCTAAATTATAAACTACCAAAAGGGGACAAACCATGGAAGCCGCAACACCATCAGCAGCAAGCTAATAACAGTGCAATTTTAAAATTCGGCACACAAAAGAAGGGGCAATCCGGCTGGTCAAAAGTGGGAGAAGCCGCATTAAAGGACCACTCTTCCCTTAAGTACTGGAATGATCAAGCAAGTATAACTGAAAAGGCAAAAACTGTAGGGAAGGCAGCAGCGGCGGGTGCTGGAAAATCATTTAAAGATATTGTAGATGTGAAAGGTATCTTTACTAATGGATTTGCAAAAGGAGTTACAAAAGGATTGGCGCCCATCACGGCCGGATTCAACTATTATGCTAACTATCATAATGCGAAAGATGCCGGGTTATCAGGCGGAGACCTGCATAAGAGTGCCATAAGAGATACAGCGATAGATACAGCAGTCGGCGGTGCGGTTCAGGCTGCCAGTGTTGCATTTTTCACTGCAGCTGTTCCTATTCCCGGTGTTGGGACTGCAATTGGTGTTACAGCTGGTATATTTATCAATGGTTTGTTAAATAAAAAAGATAAAGAAACAGGGGAATCGGCCATGGATAAAATAAAGGGCTGGTTCCGTTAAAAATAGGAGGCTTCACCTCATGTTAAAAAAACTATCAGAAGAAGATTTCGCTGTATTAAGAGGACCGCTGGAATCTGGTAGACAAAGCCCAAATTCATTAGCTACTGTGTTGATATTAGGTATGTTCATACAGGCATTGGTATTTTATCTTACTTATTATATTGCTGGTAAGTACACAATCTATCCAAATTTCGAAAGTATTCAAACATTCCATATATGGTTGACAGCAATTTTAATTTTATTATCCATTGTTTTTGCGATACCAGCTGTTTTTAAAAGAGCGGAGAAGGTACAGTACTTCTTATCTATTATAGTCACTCAAAATTTCACCGTTTTTTTCTACCTATCTGCGCTTTTTTATCTAGGAGAAAGTGATGATGCAACAGTTGAATCTCTAGTTAACTTAACATGGATTACACTTACGATCGGTTTATTATTATTTCTCGCAACGTTTATTCGATTTTATATACTCCTTCAGAAAGGTTATTATCGCAAAGGATCTAAAAGTGATGAAATGCGCGGGAAATTTGAAACGAAATCTTATATCCCTATTGCAATAATCGGCAGTATTAGTCTTGTTTTTATTATCCAATACGTAATGAAAATGGGATCTTCTGATTTCTTTGATACAGTAATGTTTGTTTTTTTACCATTTGGTCTTTTTTACACATTGATTTTCGTCTTGCCCGAACAGCTCGTTATTCTATATTGTAAATTTCGTTTTAAAAGCTTTAATTTTGATATAAGTGGCTATTTGTACACGGAAAGAGTAGCTAAAAATAATAGAAAAGTTAAACATAATTAGGAGGCTAGATTTAATGGATATTCGCAGCTTACATTTCGATCATTTAATTACATTTCAAGTAAGAGATAAAAAAGAAAATTGGCTAGAAGGGATTAAGATTTTAGAAGATTTCCCATTAAATCATGAAGTGTATCAAAATGGTCCTGTATTTTTTTCCTATGAAGAAGAAAAAGATAATGAAGGCCTGTTCACATATTATTTACCGATAAATGATGCCGTGGAATTTGAAGAAGCTATTACAGATTTTGAATATATCCACCAATTTAGTATAGAAAAAGCGCTATTAATGCGCCAGGCACAGGAAGAGGCAGACTTTAGTACAGCTATCCAGAAGATCAAAAGTTATGCAGCAACTGAGAATATATCAGTAGATAATTCATTCATTTGCGTACTATTGGATGTTTATGGAGAATATTTAATTGATTTATACGTCCCGTTAAAAGAATGGAGCGAAGTGAAATGATTGTAGAAAATCACCAAATTTCTTACCGGAATGTAGCTTCTAAATATTATAACTTCGTGCCAGAAGAAATTGATCTGGCTTTTGCGGATTTTGATCAAATTCTCTTAAACAATGGTTTTCATATTCAAGACACGATGTTCTTTTCTATTATTAGTGACCCTACTGCTCCTGTAATGACAGCTGAAATATTCCGTTCTATAGAGGAAAGTTATGTTTCGGATATGAAAGCTGCTGAAGATGTCAATTTTAGAAGCTATTTTTCAGTCAATCGCATGCTTATGACAAGGATTACGAACGAATTTGATGCGCAGTCTCAGGAGAAGTACTGGGAGCTAGTGGAACACTTACAAAAAAATAATTTTAATCAAAGTAGCCCAATCTTTGTGGAATACAAACGCAGCCATTCTGGTACAGTATATGCGGAAATGAGTGTAGGAGTGAGGTAATTAATGGTTGGTCAATTTAGATGGAACTATTAAAAAGATGGTGATAAATTGAAGGTATTGGATGTAAATGAGTTTCAGCAAGGACTTGAAAGAACTGTTAGTCAGTTAACCCGCCTGGAAAGTGAAATGAAACAAATTGAAAGTGCTGTTCAAGGTCTCACACAATTAGAAGAATCGCTAAAAGGTCAAGGTGGAGAAGCATTACGTGCATATTACGAGAGTTGCCATTTGCCATTCCTCACATTTTTCAATACCTTTAAAAATAGCTTTACTAGTGTTCTTCAAGAGATGAAAACAGCCCTTTCATCGCTTGAACCGGATTCATCAGGCTTTATTCGCCAAGCAGCATTGGAAGGCGAAATTGAGCAAGGCTTAAACCGAGCCAAACAAGTGACTGAAGAGCTGACAGACGAAGCCAATAATATCATGGACCAAGTGTCAGATATCGTGAGCTTGCCAAAACTGGATGATAGTGAAGTCCATCTGGGTGTACATGACGCGAAACGCCATCGGGACGAAACCGTTGAAAAACTGATTGAATTTGACGTATCCCAAACAGATGCATTAACGGCAATTCAAACAGACCTGATGCACATGAAAACATGGATTACCAACATAGAAACGATGATGACAGAAGGGGTAACAGATGTTCACTTCCCGGCAGAACAATGGCAGTCATTCGCTAGTCAGAATCCGTTAATGATTGCACTGGCCTATCGTACGCAATCGTTGGATCAAGTGATTAATATGAACCCACTATTTAATCCTGGAGGAATCGGAGGGGCGAATCCTTACACACTTTCGGGTATTTATCTAACCGGTCAACAGCCTTTAGGTACTTTCGGGCTCAGCGGTGCAATGGTTTCAACAAATTTCGTTTCATTTATGAAGCAAAAAGAAAAAGAAGTCGCAAAAGAACTTTCCGCTACAGCCACAACAGTAGATAATGTGAAAGAAGATGGGAATGGTTTTCTTAATTTCCTCGGAGACGTCGGAAGTGGCGCTACAAAAATCGGAAAAGGTTTGTTGGATTTCTTAATATTGGACGATGTGAACACGCTCGCTGATAAAGATGCATCATTACTAGATAAAGGTATTGCGTTAGCATCCTTCATCCCAGTCGGAAAAGTTTTGAAAATCCCGAAAGCAATTGATAAAATTGTAGATAGTAACGTGGGTGAGGTTGTTGGTAAGGGTACTAGTAAAGCTAAAAATTTTGAATTCAGAAGTAAGGTGTATTCTCCTGTAGAATATCAAGGAAGAAGGGTTTATCAAAGGAATGATATTGATTGGAACATGGTTGATCCTGATAAAGGTCTTACGAATTTAGAGAGGGCTCAAATGGGATGGGCACCTTTAGGTAAGGATGGTAAAGCTATCAATTTGCATCATATACTACAACAGGAACCTGGACCAATGTTAGAGATTCATCAAACAGTACATCAGAAAAACTATCGAATTCTTCATGGACTTTTAGAAAAAAATAAATTTAAAAGGGTTAAGCCTATTGATAAAATAGCTTCACATGCTAATAAATCTATAGATGAAATTTCAGAGATTAGAAGAGAAAGGAAAATGAGAAAAAAACGTAGTTTTAGGAGTGACCCAGACTTAGATCAAAAATATAATGATTTTCGGGGAGAGTATTGGAAATGGCGGTCAGATGAACTTCTTAAGGATCCAAATAAATAAGGAAGGATGATAGCTTTGAATAAAGAGGCAGTCATTGAATTAATAAATAACGCACCTAAAAAGTTTTTTGTTGGGGCTTTAGAGGAGAGTAAAATAAGTGACATTGAGGAAAGACTTAATGTGAAATTGCCGGAAAGTTATAAGTGGTTTTTGCAAGAATATGGAACTGGAGGAGTTTTTGGGATAGAGATCTTTGGAGGTGGACTTCGCGAGGTGCCAACTTGTGTAAGAGAAACGGAAGAATGGAGAGAATATGGTTTACCAATGGAGTTCGTTGTAATACAGAACTACGGATCTGGTGTTTATTGTCTTGATACTTCAAGGTTAGACAACAATGAATGTCCTGTTATAGACTGGGAGCAAGATGATGAGGATGGAATATATGAATATGAAAATTTCTACACATTTTTAGTAGAACAGTTCTCAAAATAATTCACTAAACCTTAATCAGGTGCTCGTACCTTGTCGAGTTTTTCTTTTCCTTTTATAATTAATCTCATGATAGTTAGCTGACATATGGTATTGGTTATAATGAACAATATAGAAAACCAAGGTATATATTACTCGATTTATATTTCACACGAGAACGGCAGGAGTATTTTATAGAATTAACAACAAGCACTTGATTGCCTTATTAGGAATCAGGTGCTTTAATTTTTCCAAAGGAATGTAAACTTAACAGATTTAAAAAATAGAAATATTAATATGATTGGAAAACTATTTTTGTAGGAATCGATGAAAATTACTTCAGTAAAAATGCTATTTCTGACTATGCGGTAGAGTTGATGGAAAATGGTGATGAAAATGAGTTTGTTAATGAACTTACATGGGGAATATCTATTGAAGATTTAAATAAAGTGATGTTGGAGATAAAGGACATTTATTTCCCACAATTAGATGAAAATAGCGCATTTTTAATAGCTGAGAATAGAAAACTTCGATTTGTTTGTTTATCTAAAATAAAAGAAGAGTGTAAAGAAGATAATGAATTATTAAATAAAATAGCCGAGTTTTATGAAAGTCATCATTACCCAGAAGACATGGTGAGTTTCATAAATTATATGCCTCAAGAAGTCCCAACTACAATAGCAGATATGGTAAAAAGGTTTGAAGAATTTTTAAAATTAGAGAAAGATTTAGTTAGCTCATATTCTTGAAATTTAAATATGGAAGAATTTTCGTTTTCAAGGTGCACTTAAAGCATTTTGTTTCCTTGGAGTGAAAATTTATTGGTTTAAGGAGTTTAAACGGAAAAATATTTAATAGATTTTAAATCGTATAAAAAAGTTCCGAGTGAAATGATTATAAAATATACGAAACTGGTACCAAATGAATTTATAGATTTATGGAGTAATTATGGATTTGGTACATTTATGCAAGGGTATTTTAAAAGTGTAAATTCAGAGGAAATTAAAGAAATTTAGGGGGAGAGTAGTCAAAGATACAAGGATTCAGTTGTATTGTTTGCTACAGGTATTGGTGATCTAGTTATTTGGTCAGATGGATATGTTAGACTACTTAATTACAGGTATGGTGTGGTAAAGACAATTATGTTTACATTTGAATTTTTCTTTATGGTGAGTTGGATTATGATGAGTGCTTTGGCTACACTCCTCTATTAGGTTTAGGTGGAGCAGAAAAAGTAGAGAATTTAAAAAAAGTCAAATTGAAGGAACATATTCTTATTATTACTGAATTTATGGGTCCAGTTCAGTAATGTACAGGAAATATGGTTAGAGTTAACTATGAGCACTTGATTGTCTATATTAGGCGACGAGTGCTTTTTTATGTTTTCAATATTCAGACCGATGTTAACTTCCCGGCAGAACAATGGCAGTCATTCGCTAGTCAGAATCCGTTAATGATTACATTGGCTTATCGTACGCAATCGTTGGATCAAGTGATTAATATGAATCCACTATTTAATCCTGGAGGAATCGGAGGAGCGAATCCATATACCCTCCCTGGTCTTTATCAAAATGGTCAGCAGCCTTTAGGTACTTTCGGGCTAAGCGGTGCGATGGTTTCAACAAATTTCGTTTCATTTATGAAGCAACAAAATAAAAAAGTCGCAAAAGAGCTTTCCACTACAGCCACAACAGTAGATAATGTGAAAGAAGAGGAGAATGGTTTTCTTAATTTCCTCGGAGACGTCGGAAGTGGCGCTACAAAAGTCGGAAAAGGTTTGTTGGATTTCTTAATATTGGACGATGTGAACACGCTCGCTGATAAAAATGCTTCGGGCCTTGATAAAGGTATTGCGTTAGCATTCTTCATCCCGATAGGAAAAGTTTTGAAAATCCCGAAAGCAATTGATAAGATTGTAGATAGTAACGTGGGTGAGGTTGTTAAGAAGAGTGATGTAGATGAGGTAGTTGGTAAAGGTAATGCTCTTGTAGATACAAGTAATTTTGTGAAAAATGGGAAAATTCCAGTTGATTTTGAAGTCAATAATACCAAACGACATACCTAATACATTTAAACCGAGTGAAACTATAACTGAAGGATATAAATATAATTTTGAAATAGACGGGCAAAAGATAGAAGTAAAATGGCATTCACCAGATTTAAATGCAAAACAACTGTACCCTGATAGTAATTCAGGGAATATGTGGACTGCCCAAATAAAAATAGGGAAAAAACTTCTAGGACAGGATGGTAACCTTTATAAAAAGCCGAATAATTTAACACATATTCCAATTGAGTAGGAGAATTAAGAATGGATTTTTCTAAATTTGATGAGTTACCCGATTATTTATCTGAGGAAATACTAAAAATGTATTTTGAACAGGTTATTGATTATTACGAAAATAATGGGGATAGAAGTAAGATTGATTTGTCTGAAGCTATATATCAATTAGCAGAAAGACAATGGCATACCTATAAATTTTTGGATGAAAAAATTAAAGATAAGGTAGATTCGATAGTTCAAGAAATATTAGACCCAAATTCTTATGAGTTAATGGATAATGTAACGTCAATAATTGCATATCTTGGACTCTCAAATAGTTTTCAAACATTAAAGGAAATAGATAGTACAAGTCTAAGTATTAATGTTAAGGAAATAATAGAGGAAACAATAAATGAATTAGATGGAAACATTGGTAATCCTTATTCAGGGGTAGAGGAGTAAGTATGATTAAAACCTTTAGTTATTGGAGCTAGCCCTGTCTATTTAATTGCTATGCTGCCATATCAGAGGAGGGTGTAATTTGAGCTTATTTAAAGATTTTAAAAAAGTAAGTGAAGTTGAGGAATATACAATTAATAAATATAAGAATATGCTCCCAGAAGCTTTAATTGAAGTATGGAAATCATATGGGTATGGTACAATAATGAATGGATACTTAAAAATAATTAACCCTGATGAATTTAGCTCTTTAGTAAATGAGTCTTATT
This sequence comes from Solibacillus sp. FSL K6-4121, assembly GCF_038002585.1. NCBI lineage: Bacteria > Bacillati > Bacillota > Bacilli > Caryophanales > Caryophanaceae > Solibacillus > Solibacillus sp. FSL K6-4121. The sequence continues at coordinate 1,502,024 of NZ_JBBOCS010000002.1, read as the reverse complement.
TAAGAAGTAAAGGGACAATACCTATTTTCAGTACATCCATAGGTGATCTAATACTTTTTGAAAAGGATGAAAATCAAGAATCCTATATTGTAACAATAAATTACCGAAAAGGTAAAACAAAAGTTGTAGCTTCAAAATACTCCTTGTTTCTAAGATTTTTAGAGGAAGAGGCTTTTAGACAGAAGGCTTTAGATTGGCTTCCTTATCCAGAAGCAATAGAAAAATATAATGAACCAGAGTATGATGATTGCTTTGGCTATACACCTTTGCTATGTTTAGGTGGAGCAGAAAAAGTAGAGAATCTAAAAAAAGTCAAATTGAAGGAACATATTCGTATTATTACTGAATTTATGGGTCCAGTGCAGTAATGTACAGGAAATATGGTTAGAGTTAACTATAAGCACTTGATTGTCTATATTAGGCGACGAGTGCTTTTTATGTTTTCAATATTTATACCGATGTTCACTTCCCGGCAGAACAATGGCAGTCATTCGCTAGTCAGAATCCGTTAATGATTGAACTGGCCTATCGAACGCAATCGTTGGATTAAGTGAATAATATGAATCCACTATTAAATCTTGGAGGAATCGGAGGAGCGAATCCGTATACACTCCCTGGTCTTTATCAAAATGGTCAGCAGCCTTTAGTTACTTTCGGTCTCAGCGGTGCGATGGTTTCAACAAATTTCGTTTCATTTATGAAGCAAAAAGAAAAAGAAATCGCAAAAGAGCTTTCCGCTACATCCACAACAGTAGATGATGTGAAAGATGAGGGGAATGGTTTTCTTAATTTCCTATGAGACGTCGGAAATGGCGCTACAAAAGTCGGAAAAGGTTTGTTGGATTTCTTACTATTGGACGACGTGAACACGCTAGCCGATAAAAATGCTTCGGGTCTTGATAAAGGTATTGCGTTAGCATCCTTCATTCCAGTAGGAAAAGTTTTGAAAATCCCGAAAACGATTGATAAAATTGTGGATAGTAATGCGGGTGCGGTTGTTAGAAGAGTGATGTTGATGAGGTTGTTGGGAAGGGTGATGCTCCAGTTCCTACCAAACCAGGTGGTGGTAGCAATTCTAAAGACTTTGTTAACCCACATTCTGAAAAACATATGTTTGGGCCAAGTAGACCATCTACTCCTAATAGGTCACAATATGGTGAAGATGTGTATGTAGCCAAGTTAAGGCAAGAAACAATGACTAATCCTGATAAAGTTTATTCAAACTGGCCAAATCCTAACAATCCAAATCCAAACAAAATAACTAAGTATTATAAAGAATTTGACTGAAATATCAGTACACCTGATACACCGACAGGGAGTCATAGGGTATTTGAAAATCTTGTTGATCCAACCAGAAGCTCACATGTCCCATATGTTCCAAGAAAATAACTATTAAGTAGGTGAAATACTTGAGTAATATGTTGTATCATGCATATTTACCTGAAAATCATGAACATCATGTTTCGCTGGAAGAAGTCATGAATGGTGGCATTAAATATTCTACTAAGTCTAATAATAGATATAGTAATGGTGGTAGAGTAAAATTTGAGATAACAGAACTATTAAAACCCTCCAATGCTCCTGCCTGGCTTAACTTTAAAGAAGCAATAGGTGTTGATATAACCAATCGTTTTTCAAAATCTTTTGGCTTTCCTATATTTACGGATAAAATCTTAGTATTTGATGGTGATATTTCCCTTTCAATCTATGACCAAGCATTCTATGAGGATTTGAAAGACTTTGATGAGGAAGCTTTAAATATTGATACTGGAGAAACTATTGAATATTGGCTAAAACTATATTGGAAAAGTATGATGACACTTGAAGACTATTTAATAAAGAGGTCTTATCCAAAGCCAGAAGTATTAATTTTTGAATCTGTTCCCAAAGAAATTATTCAACTATGTGAAGAATAGACTTATATACCTTGATTGGCTAATGCCTTTCAAGGTTTCTTTTTGTGGAGGGTTGCGTTAGCATCCTTCATCCCAATAGGAAAAGTTTTGAAAATCCCGAAAGCAATTGATAAGATTGTAGATAGTAACGTGGGTGAGGTTGTTAAGAAGAATGATGTAGATGAGGTTGTTGGTAAGGGTACGGGTAATATCGGAAATAAGACCAGAGATCAGGCCAGACATACTGCTCAAAATCTACTGAAAAATGGAGAAGTTAGTATGTCTAATCTGGAATCAATGATTCCTTCGAATATTCCAAATTCATTTAAACCAACCGATACTATTACTGATGGTGCAAAGTATGAATTTACACTTGCCGATGGACAAAAGGCTATAATTAGATGGCATTCTCCAGACCCTGTAGCGGCAAGCAAATATTCAGGATCAGCATCAGGTTCAAGATGGACTGCACAGATAAAAATCGGAAATAAACAGCTAAAATCAGATGGAACATGGACAAAAAATCAATCTTTAAATGAGGTTCATATTCCGATAGAAGGGAAATAAAATATGGATATAAATGAAATTAAGAATCTACCTGATAGAATACCAAGTGAAACACTAATATCATTGTTTCAAAATGTATTAGATCAATTTAGAAATAATAAAATTGAAAAAAATGATTTTTTATTAATACTTAATCAACTTACAGACAGGCAAGTTATGACATACGAGTTATTAAGAAGTGATATAAGAAATGATATTGATAGAACTCTCTCTAAATTATGGAATACAGATTCCTATGATGAAGTAGATATTATTCTTTCTATTGTAGTAAATCTCGGTCTAGAAATTTGCTTTAATAAAATAAAAGAATCACTGGAACAGTATAAGGATATAGATAAATCAATCCTAGATGAAATACAGGAAACAATAGATGAAGTAGGCGAGAATATCTCTAATCCGTATTATAGTTTGGAAAAATTTAAATAGTCTGTTACGTTTTTTAGAGAAAATAAAATAGAAGCAGTGTTGGTTAATGTTAATGAAGTATTTAGTCACTTAAATGAAATTATTGAGTTAACAAAGTTTTCAGTTAGATATGGAGATTTTATCCTAATTGCAGAAGATTTTAATTTTGGTTTGTATTGAACGAACGGAATATTTTTATGAGTTAAGTGTTTGGGGACTTTCATAAGGAAAAATATGAGAACCTTGATTGGCGCAGATGCCTTTCAAGGTTTTTTACTTTAATTTATACTAAATCAGCTGATATTTGAGTGAGACAATAAGAAAATGATTCGTTTGAGAATCGAGAGCTCATGATGGTAGTACCATCAAGGCGTTTTATTTTAATACATGGCTAGGAAGAAGTGTGAGAATTTGGTGAGATGACATTTTACATAGCATGGGTAGTTATGACAAGGATTGGATAACAAACTAACGAGAACGACAAAGCTTGTGACGATAAACAATGGGTAAAGTGAAAGAGAGTTGTTTTATTGCCTTTGCATTTTGGGTTGTATTTTTACTAAAGACGGTCGTATAATACTCGCTATTCGTTAAAAAAGCGTTACCAAAATTACAATTTATTTAACGGGAGGGTGAAAAGTTGAACTTTGTTGGGTATATACGAATCTCAACTCAAGGGCAGCCAAGAGATGGATTTAGCTTGAAATATCAAGAAGAGGAAATTAAAGCATATTGTAAGGAACAAGGCTTAAAACTTGATTCATATTTTTAGAGATGAAGGAATTAGTGGCGCCAAACTAAATGAAGAAGCATTAGAAATTGACAGGGTGGGCTTACAGGAAATGTTGGCTCACCTTTCGTCTGTCCAAATTGATTATGTGGTGGTGCTGAACACAAGACGATTATGGCGGTCAGATATTGTGAAGGTACTGATACACTGGCCTATCGTACGCAATCGTTGGATCAAGTGATTAATATGAATCCACTATTTAATCCTGGAGGAATCGGAGGGGCGAATCCATACACACTTTCGGGTCTTTATCTAACCAGTCAACAGCCTTTAGGTACTTTCGGTCTCAGCGGTGCAATGGTTTCAACAAATTTCGTTTCATTTATGAAGCAAAAAGAAAAAGAAGTCGCAAAAGAGCTTTCCGCTACAGCCACAACAGTAGATAATGTGAAAGATGAGGGGAATGGTTTTCTTAATTTCCTAGGAGACGTCGGAAGTGGCGCTACCAAAATCGGAAAAGGTTTATTGGATTTCTTACTATTGGACGATGTGAACACGCTCACTGATAAAAATGCTTCGGGTCTTGATAAAGGAATTGCGTTAGCATCCTTCATTCCAGTAGGAAAAGTTTTGAAAATCCCGAAAGCGATTGATAAAATTGTTGATAGTAACGTGGGTGAGGTTGTTAAGAAGAGTGATGTTGATGAGGTTGTTGGGAAGGGTAAGGAATATAAAAACTATAAGGCTGTAAAATATAATGGAAATACTAAAATTAATGGAGAATTAAGGGATACTAGCAGACGAGTTTTTCAAAGGAGAGATATTGATTACGAGAGAGTTGACTCTAAAACTGGTAAGACAAATTAATGAAGAGTGGAAGACCTCCAATTTGGAAAGATGGGACAAAAATAGAACTTCATCATTTAATCCAAAGAGAACCCGGATCAATGGTGGAGCTCCCGAGTAGTATGCATAAAGAATATGATAGAATATTGCATGGTTTAGTGGAGAATGGAGGAAGCTTTAGAAATGATCCTGTTTTGAAAAAACAATATGAAAACTTTAGATCGAAATATTGGAGATGGAGAGCTAAACAAATAGATAAAGGTGAATTGTAAAAGGAGAAATTCTGAATGAATAAAGAAGAATTAACCATTTTTATTAAGGAAAATATGGAACCAGATGATTTTACTGGAGGTGTAGATGGAAAACAGATTAATTATGTTCAAGATACCCTAAAGTTAAAATTGCCAGAAAGTTATAAGTGGTTTTTAAATAATTATGGGTCTGGTGGATTATATGGTGTAGATATCTTAGGAGTGGCTAAGTCTAATATTGTTACTGTTGTTATAGAAACGAAGCGTTATAGGGATTTAGGAATGAGTGAGAATTTAGTAGTTATTGAAGATATAGATGAATATGCTTATTGTTTGGATACAAGCAATGTGGAGAATAATAATGAATGCCCAGTAATAGCGTGGAATAAGCAAGGAGGCCTTGATGACTATAATTCGGCAGAAAATTTTTATGAGTTTTTATCACAAAGGTTATTTGATGCAAAAGAAGCTTGGGAAGAAGATTTTTAAGATAGATAATTAGCAAGAATTATAAATGAAATTAAAGAAAATCAAAAACTCTTGTTGGTTGTACCATCAAGAAATTATATAACAAGAATAAAAAAAGCTATGAAAATTATAGTGGGGGATATAAACAAGTTGGAGTACAGCTACTTTATGAATTTATGGATTCAGTTAACTATGAGCACTTGATAGTCTATATTAGGCGACGAGTGCTTTTTTATGTTTTCAATATTCATACCGATGTTAACTTCCCGGCAGAACAATGGCAATCATTCGCTAGTCAGAATCCGTTAATGATTGCACTGGCCTATCGTACGCAATCGTTGGATCAAGTAATTAATATGAATCCACTATTAAATTTTGGAGGAATCGGAGGAGCGAATCCATACACACTCCCTGGTCTTTATTAAAATAGTCAGCAGGCTTTAGGTACTTTCGGTCTCAGCGGTGCGATGGTTTCAACAAATTTCGTTTCATTTATGAAGCAAAAAGAAAAAGAAGTTGCAAAAGAGCTTTCCGCTACAGCCACAACAGTAGATAATGTGAAAGATGAGGGGAATGGTTTTCTTAATTTCCTAGGAGACGTCGGAAGTGGCGCTACAAAAGTCGGAAAAGGTTTGTTGGATTTTTTAATATTGGAACAGTTAAAGTTAGTGGAAAGGAAGTAGATGTATCCAGAAGAGTTTACTAAATTGAGATTGATAAAAATTATGTACCTAATAATCCGAAGGCACTAGGAAAGTCGAATAGGAGTGAGTTAATTTATGGATGAAAGAATTATAAAGATGATCGAAAATTATGGTGAAGAAGATGATTTTTTTGGAGAAATATCAGAAGAATATATTAATAAGGCTGAAGAAAAACTTAAAGTTAAATTCCCTCTAAGTTATCGCAATTTTATAAAAAAATATGGTTCGGGAGGAATATGTGGAGTTGAGCTTGAAGGTGTTCAGGGTAATTTAGGAGCATCTGTAGTTGATGCAACAGAGAGATGGAGAAAATTAGGGTTGGGCATGAACTTAATTGTTTTAGAGGACTCGGGAGAATTTGCTAGATGTATGTATTGTGCAGATATTAATGATGACAGAATATATAGTTTGGAAAGGGGAGGGATAGATTTACACCCACGATATAATACATTTGATGACTATTTAATAGACATATTTCAAGAAGGAATTGATAATTGGTAAAAAACAATAAGGTTAATCCGGGGGATACTTATGAATCAATTAACGGACCAGAACAAACTCATAAGTTTAATGCAGTAGTAGTAACGCCCCTTCAATAGATTCCCAATGGAGATATAGAATTGATATTGTTGATGAACAAATAAGGGGAATGGCAAAAAATATGCCACCTGAGCAACTAAAAAGTACCTATTTAAATGTTAAACTGACATACTAAGGAGATTTTTTTATGGAGAAAACATTAAATGATTTTAAGACACACAGTAAAGTTCCTAAAGAAATAATAGAAAAATATAAAAACCTTGTTCCAAAAGAAATAATAGACTTGTGGCAGGAATATGGATTTGGAACATTTATGCAAGGATATTTTAAAAGTGTTAACCCAGAAGAGTACATTGATATTTTACAAGAGTGTAGTCAAAGATATAAGGATTCTATAGTGTTATTTGCTACTGGTATGGGAGATTTAGTATTATGGGCTGACGGTTATGTAAGATTGCTTAATTTTAGATATGGAGTACTTAAAACAGTTATGCCAAACTTTTTGTATTTTTTCAAAAGTGTGGATTCAGAAAAATTTCGGAATGAGTATTTAAAGTGGAAACCATATCCTGAAGCTGTGGATCATTGGGGAGAACTATTTTATGAAGATTGCTTCGGTTATACCCCTCTATTAGGTTTAGGTGGAGCAGAAAAAGTAGAGAATCTAAAAAAAGTCAAACTGAAGGAGCATATTCTTATTATTACTGAATTTATGGGACCAATTCAGTAATATTCGGGAGTATGTTATAGAATTAACCATAAACACTTGATTACCTAATTTGGAATCAGGTGTTTTAATCTTTCCTTAGTAATTTCTATTTTTGGTACATTTGCAAATGCTTCGGGTCTTGATAAAGGGATTGCGTTAGCGTCCTTCATTCCAGTAGGAAAAGTTTTGAAAATCCCGAAAGCGATTGATAAAATTGTTGATAGTAACGTGGGTGAGGTTGTTAAGAAGAGTGATGTAGATGAGGTTGTTGGTAAGCCTAGGGGTGAAGATGTTGAGCGTCGTAAGAAGGCTGATATATTAGCTCAGAATCGGGCGAAAGGAAGAGCTTTTGAAGAAGCACAATTACTAGAGTTTGAGAAAACTGCAGATTATATAGTAGAACAAGTAACTATAAAAACAAATCAAGGGACAAAAATTAGAGTTGATGCAATAGGTACTGATAAATCCACTGGTAATATAGTAATTCAAGAATATAAATCATCAACTACAGCACCATTAACTAAAAATCAAGTAAAAGGATTCCCTGAACTACAAAGTGGTGGGGGCAACGTAGTAGGAAAAGGAAACTTTAAAGGTGGTACTCCTATATCTCCTACAAAAGTTGAGATTATCAGACCGGATTAGAGAGGAGAACATTATGTCTATATTAGAAACTAATAAGATTGATGCTATGGGTATCAGCAAGGACGGAGAAGGCTTGATATTGATGCTTGCAGATCATTTGGATTGGAAAAATGAATCGGAACATTTAACTCTTTTGCAAGATAAAATTAATGCATATATAGGCTTTATTGAATCAAATCAGTATTCAGATAACTATCCAGACAGAGTTTTTGAATATTATGTTATTGATGTAAGGTTTAAATATAAAGCAACCGAGAATTACTTAAAATTTTTCGAGGTGATTAATACTCAATTAAGAGAGTATAATATTCAATTGGTAAATAGTGACGTTTAAAATGGATGGAGCAAGAGGCATGAGCAAAAATCAAAAGAACCAAGAACACGAGAAAATCATATTGACTAATATAAAGCATGAGGCGAAAAAACAAAATTTTAAAATAATATCTAATTGTATTTATAAAAAGATAGATGGGGCCTGCGGTAGCTGGAACTTTTGATAAAACAACAGGTAAGTATTACTTTGGAATCAATAATACTTCAGGTAAGATTCCAGAAGAGTTACACCATTTAATAGAACAACGGATTATCAATATGCCAAAAAATATTAAAGAAGGATATACATTTACGTATGGGGCAGGATCTCACGCGGAAGTTTACTCATTAAATCAAGCGGTACTTGCAAACCCACAAGCGAGTACTTCAAATTTTATCACCCATGTAGTACGGTCTGGTAAAAAATTAAAATCGGCAGCTATGATGATGCCAACCTGTCCACATTGTAATTTTATTACTGAAGGATTTGAATCTAGTTCAGAGGTGAAAAAGATTGGAAAATCAAATTGATATATTAAGTAAAGAATATGTTATGGAACATGGGACTAACTTTGACGAAGAGTTATGGTTTACATCCTACAGTGATGAAGTTTTAGATAATCCTGAGGATGAGAATGGGAAACCTTTTACCGGTTTAGCTTATGAATTATATGATAATGGTAACTTGATATACTATACAAATTATGTAAAAGGTTTTATAGAGGGAGAGTTAATAGAGTTTTATAAAAATGGCAATTTAAAATCAGAGAAAAATTTAATTCATGGACAAAGTAATGGTACCGAAAGAATCTGGTATGAAAGTGGAGAATTAAAATTTGAAAGAGAATATAAATTTGGTATAGCTTTTCATTATATAGAATGGGATACTGAAGGTCGTATCATAAAACAAAAACTTTCTCCTACAGAAACAGATTTAAAATTGATTGAATCTTTTTTTAAAAGTGATACTCAATGAAAAAGGTAGATTTAAATAATATGAAATTGATAAATGAATTAACCAATATTCAGAATGAATTGTTACCCAAAGTAAATCTTGAGAATAGCTTTGACGTTAATGAAATCAAAACCATTGCGGGAGTAGATCTAGCTTATTGGGATGTAAATAACACGACGTATGGTACATGCTGTATTGTTATGATTGATTATTCTACAAAGGAAGTTGTCGAAAAAGTATATAGTTATGGAGAAATAAATGTTCCTTATATTTCAGGCTTCCTCGCTTTTCGTGAGTTGCCTTTAGTACTTGAAGCTGCGAAGAAATTATCTAATGAACCTGATTTATATATGTTTGATGGAAATGGGTATTTACATTATCGTCATATGGGAATTGCTACTCATGCTTCAATGTATTTAAAGAAACCAACAATTGGTGTGGCAAAAAGTTATCTTAAAATCCAAGGTGTAGACTCGATTATGCCAAAAAATATAAAAGGATCTTATACCAATATTGTAATTAATAATGAAATATATGGTCGAACTTTAAGAACAACAGAAAATGTAAAACCCATTTTTATTTCCTGTGGGAACTGGATTGACATAGAAACAAGTACTGAAATTGTTCTGAACTGTATTAATAATATGAGTCGTTTACCTATTCCCGTTAGATTAGCAGATATAGAAACCCATAAAATTAGAAAACAATTAATAGAGAATGATTTGGGAGGATAATCTCTATATACAATAAGACATAATGACTAATAAATAATATTTCAGCTAATAAAGTGTTTTCATAGTAATTAACAAGGAAAACAAATAGATTTTTAAGCACTTGAGTGTCTAATTTAGGCGACATGTGCTTTTTTGTTTTCAATATTCCTGGCGAGTGTTAACTTCCAGGTAGAATGCTGGCAATCCTTCTCACCCCGGAATCCGTTAATGATTGCACTGGCCTAACGTATGCAATCGTTGGATCAATTGATTAATATGAATCCATTATTAAATCTTGGAGGAATCGGTGGAGCGAATCCGTATACCCTCCCTGGTCTTTATCAAAATGGTCAGCAGCCTTTAGTTACTTTCGGTCTCAGCGGTGCGATGGTTTCAACAAATTTCGTTTCATTTATGAAGCAAAAAGAAAAAGAAATCGCAAAAGAGCTTTCCGCTACAGCCCCAACAGTAGATTGGACGATGTGAACACGCTCGCTGATAAAGATGCATCATTACTAGATAAAGGAATTGCCGGAGCATCCTTCCTCCCAATAGGAAAAGTTTTGAAAATTCCGAAAGTATTTGGTATGAAGCAACGAAATAAAAAAGTCGTAAAAGAGCTTTCAGCTACAGTCCCAACAGTAGATGATGTGAAAGAAGAGAGGAATGGTTTTCTTAATTCCTTAGGAGATATCGGAAGTGGCACTACAAAAGTCGAAAAAATTTTGTTCGATTTCTTAAAACTTCTTGGAAAAAGGCTTTAGAATCAGGCAAAACAGTTGAAGTTAAAATTGAACCTATTTATAAAGTTAATTCTTCCCGTCCTTCAAAATTTGAAGTTGAATACAAAATTAATAGCAAGAAGTATGAAGTTAATTTAAGCAATTATAATGGAGGTGTTAAATTTAGAGAAAAAACAGATGGAAATAGGACTAAAAGGGATAATGAGAATTTGATTAAAGGGGAAGTTCCAAGCAAATATATTAAGGTTACGTCAAAGGAGTGAGAATTTTGAAACTATACTTTTTAAATGAGTTTTAGGAGATATATGCAATATTAGTGTTGAGGGAATGTGGATTAATGCTCAGATTAACCCTTCGAAAAATATCGACAAATTCAACGATTTTTTTGCAGCGATTGTTGATGAGGAAAAAGATTTTAATGAAAATATTTTTAACGAAGAATGGTTAAATGATAGTAATTGGCATATTATCGATAATGAAAATAGGAAAAAGGGTATATACATACCTGCAGTTTATCCTGGTAGGGGAAATTAACTGGAGGCGGAGATAATTTATAGATAGAATAAAACATACTTTGAGTGGTTTTACGCCTTTCAAGGTTTTTTGTTTAACGGAGTAAGACTAAAAGAAATACATTGGCAAGATTAGAGGTGAAATATAGATGACAGTAGGAATATTAGTAGATTGTTTTTATTACGAATTAGGTCATAGCGATTTTGTACATTCTTTCTTTTCAACAATCTCATATCATTTAGAAAAAGAAGGATGGGGGACAAAATACCCTTTAATTATGAATGAGTTGTATAATGACACACTAAATTGGGATGATGTTTCTGTTGCAAAATCTAATTTAAATGAAATTGAACAGAAATTATCAAAACACTCTCAAGAACATGTTATATGGGATATTGATGATTTATCACAAGAACCTCCGTGGGGGGATAAAATAAGTTCCAAAGTAACTAATCTTGCGAACTATTATGCAACAACGGATGGGAAAACATTCTTTGAAGTGATACGAACAGCGATGGATATGGCAGAAGAAGATAAATGTGATTTGAAAATTCATAAACTATAATTTTTTTAAACCATGGGACGCTATCCCATGATTATTTTATGATACGGAGTGTCGAATACATCACTCTTTATTCTGATAGTAAAGCTAAACTTTATAAGCCCTATTTGAGGCTAAGAGTTTCTAGATGAACACAATAATCCAGACCATTGCCGACCTGAATTACCATCTTCAAGCCATAAAATTAAAGACTGATCGACGATTATTTCGGAGATAAAAATTGTAAAGATGGATAAGGAGGTTTACTTTGAGTATTTCTAATGAGAATAAAATAATTGCAAAGACAGCTCTACATGCTTTAGGGGGTAAACCTTGTGTCTCAAAATACTGGGACGAAAATAATGTCAGTAACATTGATATGCTTTCAACAGTTAATAGACCCTTTGACGGTGTATCATCATACTCAACTATTGGACTATCTGACTATTCAATTGAATTGACTGTTGAAAAAACGCCTTTGCGAATAGAAATAGTTGGCGCAATAGCAACAGATTATAAACAATATCCTAATATATTGGCAAGCTGTGCATTTTGTATTATTAACTCAAAATTTTCAGTTTCCCATGGTTCAGTATTTCGAGATATAATAAAGATGTATTATCCCAATACTGAAATGAAACATGTGTTATTTGTGTCACCTTTCTTGTGGGAAGATTTACATATACTTGAATTTCCAAATAAAAAAGTGGCTTGGCTGCTAGCTGTTCCAATATCTGAGAATGAATATCTATTTGCCCAAGAAAAAGGAACAGATACATTAGAAGAATTATTTGAACAGGAAGAGATAGATATCTTTGATTTAGAAAGAGAATCAATAGTGTAATTTTCTAGTTTATTGACCTTGATTGACTACATTGTCTTTCAAGGTTTTTATATTTTTTTTACACAATATTTGAATCAAAAATTCATGATGGTTATCATACTAACTAAGTAGATAAAAGATTTAAAACAAATTGATTGAGGTGAGAAGAATGGCTGTGGGATTTAAAGTGAAATATTACTGGTATCAAATCGGGCATGGTAATTACTTACACTCTTTTTTCTCTACAATAAGTTATCATTTAGAACAAAATGGATGGGGAACTGAATATCCTTTCTTATTAAATGAACTCTATAATGGGAAACTTGAGAATAAGAATATTGATAGCGCTATAAATGAATTAGAAGCAATTAAAAAGAAATTACAGGATTTTAGCCCATCACAAGTAATATGGGACATTGATAACTTATCTAAAAGTCCGCCTTGGGGTGATAACATTAGTAAGGATATAACAAACTTATCTAATTATTTTATAACAAGTGAGGGTGAGGACTTAATAGATATGTTAATGAAAGCATTAGAGAAGGGACAAAAAACTAATTCTGATGTTTATATAGAAAGCATATAAATATCGTCCATTAGGTTTTTAATTCAAATTTATGTGGAGGTACCAAATATGTACAAGGAATTAGATAATCTTTTATCTGCAGATACAACAGTAGATTCTTGGTATGATGACGGGTTGTATTATAGCAGGCGAGATACTTTTAAAATTTAGTTTAAGTGATTGGGATGAATTATCCAATCAAGTACTTAGTAAATCAATAGAATGGCAGAGAAAAATAGCATATTGTTTGGATAATCAGTGTAATGAGCATGAACTTAATATTTTAATGTCCTTGCTGAATACTGATGATGAAGAATTATTTGCGACTTGTATAGATACATTAAGGAGTTATACAAGCCAAGAAAGTAAAAGAAAGATATTAGGTGGCCCTGAAATTCTGCAACGTATAAATGACCTATTACCAGGTGCCAGTGCACCAGTAAGGAAAATCCTTCAAGACTTTCTGTCTAAAGTTCACGAAGGGTGTGGATTCACACGCTGAGGTAATTACTTTAAATAAAGCATTGAAAGCTAATCCTAACGCTAGTATAGATAATTTTGTTATAAATGTAATTCGTACTGTTCAGAGTAAAACAAAACCAGACAGCTGAAATGATGTATCCTGGATGCTCGCATTGTGCTTATCTTACAGATGAATTTAAAATAATCACGGAGGTTTTAAAAAATGTTAAATGATATATTAACGAAGGAATATATAATACAGAACGGAGTAGAGTTTGAAAATCATTTAGGTTACGGGGGACCTTATAATTTAGGTATAGTAGAGTATACTGATGATAACAAAGAAAAATTGTTTACGGGCATAGCTTACGATATTTATGAAAATGGAAATATAGAGAGTTATTTCTATGTAGAAAATGGTGTTAAACAAGGTAAGTATGTGGAGTTTTTTCTGAATGGTAATATAAAATTAATAGGGAATATGGATAAAAGCTCTGCAGACGGCTATCAGGTTGAGTTTTATGAAAACGGGGCTAAAAAGTATGAGTCTGAATGTATTGCCGGACGTGAGATGACATTTAAAAAGTACGACGTTGAGGGAAATATTATGGAACAAAAAACAGAACCAAGTGAATTCGATTTATTGTATGCCAAAAGGTACAGTAAGGAACCTTAATATTGCCCTCCCTGGTCTTTATCAAAATGGTCAACAACCTTTAAGTAATTTTGGTCTCAGCGGCCAGTTAGATGGCTCTCGAAAAGATGCACGAAATTTAGTCACACTTTATCAGACACCTGTAAACTCAACTGTTATGAGAGATTTTGAGAGTTCTGTTCGAGCAGTTGTTGAAAAAGGTAAAGTTGTAAGATACCAATCAATTCCGATCTATGAGAGCAATAATTTAATGCCTAAAGGTGTTACGTTAAAAGCAAGGGGAACAAATGGTTTTTCTTTAGATGTTACAGTAATAAATATGAAATAGGAGTCGATTTATTTGGATAAATTAATTAAAATACTCCCCCCTCCAAAAATTTCACAAAAAACTGGGGATAAAGAACAATGGCGAAAATTTTTTGACACTCTTGGTACGGAACTGCCTTCAGATTATGTAAAATTTATTGAAACTTATGGTACGGGTGGTATTGACAATTTCTTGTGGATATTAACTCCTTTTGTAAATGATGAAAATGTAAATTATCTTGTTAGGCAGAAGGAAATGACAGATGCATATATTCAATCTAAGAAAAATTTCCCACAATATTATAAACATGAAGTTTACCCTTCAAGTGAGGGGATACTTCCATGGGCTTACACGGATAATGGTGACGAATTGTACTGGTTAACAGATGGAAAACCTGCTGAATGGAAAATTGTGGTGTATGAATCAAGATCACCAGAGTATTATACTTACTCACTTCCAATGGTAGAATTTTTATATCAAATAATAACGAAAGAATTAATATGCAATGCATTCCCTGATGACTTTCCAAGTGATGAAACTACATTTGTTTCAGTAAATGTTGAGTAGTTATTTAACCTTGATTGGCTATATGCCTTTCAAGGTTTTTTAACTTTAAGAATTTTATGATTAGAAACAAAATCACTTTTGAATCAAAAACCCATGATGGTTAGCAAACTTATGAGATTGGTTACAGTGACATTTAAATAAACAACCACACCCTAACTACTCGATTTATATTTTGCACACGAGATGACAAAGCTCGTACTAAAAAGAGGGGAATGGTTTTCTTAATTTCCTAGGAGATGTCGGAAGTGGCGCGACAAAAGTCGGAAAAGGTTTGTTGGATTTCTTACTATTGGACGATGTGAACACGCTAGAAGATAAAAATGCTTCGGGCCTTGATAAAGGTATTGCTTTAGCATCCTTCATTCCAATAGGGGAATTTTTGAAAATACCGAAAGCGATTGATAAAATTGTAGATAGTAACGTGGGAAAGCTGAAGAATTAGGTTATAAGCCACAAACAAAAGAATTTAGTGACTTTATCAAAAAATAGGTTAATCCAAGAAATATTCCATCTTCAGTTATTGAAGACGCTATAATGAATACGAAAAAGACACCTGGTAATAGAAGATCGTTCGTTCATGAAGCAAAGGATGTCAAAGTATTAGACGATGTTATTACAGTTATACCGAAATAATCAATAAAAGGATGAAGACGAATGTTTATAAAGTATGATGAGTACGATCTATTAGAACTTTTTCAAAGTGAGCCGGTTAGTATATCGGGTAATATAGATGATGGAGAATTAATTTATACTTACAAAGATGACCAAAATTTCAAGGTGATTTTAACCTTAGATGTATATCAACAAACGAGTAGTCTAACCATTACATTTAATGATTCTATAGTATTTACAGGGGATTTAAATAATGTAACAAGTATAAAAAAAGATGACAAAGTTATGGTAATAAATGTGGGGGAAGAAGAAAAATTAAAGGTTAAATTTTTTAAACAAGTTGGAGTGGAATTGCTTTAAAATAGCCATAAAGTATTAGAAAGAGTATAAAAACCTATTATGATATTCTTACCTATAAACAGTAGGTGAAGTAGTGGATATTTATATAATGTAATTGTTATCATACCTTGACTGGCTTTATGCCTTTCAAGTTTTTTTCTTAACTAAAAGAAGTTTGTGGTAAAAAAAGTAATATAGTGAATTATTTTGCAACAACCAACGGGAAAACATTTTTGAAGTGTTACGTACAGCAATGGATGTGGCAGAGGAAGATAAAGGTGATTTGAAAATTCTTAACCTATAACTATTTTAACAATGGAATACTATCCCATGTTTTTTTATGATACAGAGTGTAGAGTACAATTACTCTTTATTTTTTGATTGAATTCGACGTGTCGCAAACAGGTGCTTTAACGACGATTCAAACAAGTGGCGCTACAAAAGTCTGAAAACGAAAGCGATTGATAAAATTGTAGATAGTAACGTGGGTGAGGTTGTTATGAAGAGTGACTTGGATGAGGTTGTTGGGAAGGGTTCGGGTAAATCCGGAAAGGTAAATCAGACGCAATTAAAGATTAGAGATGAGGTAGAAACCGGAAAGAGCTCTTTAAAAACCAACAAACATAAAGGGAATTACGGTGAAATGAAGATGGTTGTTCATTATGAAAGCAAAGGCTATAAAGGCATCGACGGTGTTTATGAAGATTCAAATCCTCCGCCACAATTTATAATTGCAGAAGCGAAATGTCTTAGAATCAGTCCTTGACTCTGCTGAAAAAGTGAAAAAATAAAGGAGCTACTTATGAGAGATAAATTAAAAGATCGAGAATATTTTAATGTTATATAGATTATCAAAATCAACGAATAGATAAATTTGAAGGTTTATTAGAACAATTAATAAATGAAAAGGGAACAGAATTTAAGGGAGTTAGAACGGGCAAGTTATCCCTAGTGAATTTTTATCTCGATAAGATGAATGCTTTGTATTCTCTAGGGGCCCCCGTTAAAGAAATAAAGCAGTTATTTCCTAAGGTTATTCAGTATTTTACAGATATATGGAATAAAGAAGGCAGTTATTCAAATTTATTAAAGATAATGTCTTTAGCAATTTTATTTAACATTTCTAAAGATCAGTTAAAAGGTTTATTAGATTTAATAAAAAAAGAACAGTTAAATGATAAATTGATCGATTTTTTAGTGCAGTATATTGATTCAGACTGGGAAAATAACGGATCGGAATACCTGTTTTCAAATCCATATGGATATGTTCAAAATATTATTGAGGCGGAAAATCAAAATACAGCTTTGGAGTTGTTAAAAGTTTATCTGGAAAAAGAATGGTATAAAGGGCAAAATGATACAGGATGGTATGAATCTCATAAAGGCAATAAAGATATCTATAGTGGCTATTGGAGCTATGAAAGTGGTGCAGTTGCAAAAATCCTTCGATTAGATGATACGCTATTAAGAGAAGTTCCATACTATCCTTATGATTTGGTTCATTTTGAAGAATGATAATATAAATATAATTCATTAATATAGCACCTTGATTGGCAATTGCCTTTCAAGATTTCTTTTTTTGTGGGTCTGCCCAGTAAAATGGAAAGTGAGGCTTGTAATTTTTTTATAAAACATTACTGTAATTTTGAGCATATCGTAAGGTCGGGTAAGAAACTAAAACTAGCTGGTATGATAATGCCGACCTTCCTACATTGAAATTGTATTACTGAAGGATTTGAATCTAATTCAGAGGTGAAAAAAGGTGGAAAATAAAAAAGATATACTAAGTAAAGAATATGTATTAAATCATGGTATAAATTTTGATGAAGAATTATGGTTTACCTCGTACGGCGACGAAGTACTAGACAATCCAGAAGATGAGGGAGGTATGCCATTTACAGGTTTAGCTTATGAATTATTTGATAATGGAAGTATTGCCTATTATTGCTATTATAAAAATGGTTTTAAAGAAGGGGATTATATTAAATTTCACAATAATGGAAAAGTGAAATCTTCAGATTACATGGTAAAAGGACAAACGAGGGGTATAAGAAAAATTTGGTATGAAAGTGAAGAAATTAAATTTTTAGGAGAGTATAAATTTGGCATTTGTTTAAAATATATTGAATGGGATAAGCAAGGAAACATAATTGGAATAAAAGATACCCCGACAAAAGATGAAGTTGAACTAATTGCCCGACTTTCTGAAGGTAATGAGGATGAATAAGTTTGATGAAAATATATTAATCGTGGGAATTTTAGTGATTTCTAAGTAATGATTACAGTTCGAAAACGTTGAGTAAGAAAAATAATAACACGGAGTTGAAACACATGTTATTAGTACCTAAAGCACTTGAGAATATTATTGTAGGTGTATTAATTAATAATCATTTCAAATGGTATGTTTCCAAAAAAGATATTTGGTTTTTAGATAGAAAAAAACTAGAAGAGGCATATAAAAAGAAATTTAAAGAAATGGGAATTGCATATACTGGTCCATTTATCGAAGAAGATGATGAAAGGAAAGGCATAGATATATTAGATGAGGATTCATATGCAGAATTTGCGCCAAGAATGGCAAAGTATGCTGTTTCAGCAAAAGAATTAAGAGAAAGGCTTAAGTTAAATTTACTTACTGAAACGAAAGAGGACACTTTTTATAGTTTTATGCCTTCTTTATTCGTAAATTTCGATAAAAGAGAGCTGTACTCTCTTTATTCAGAACCAGCTTCCTACGAGGATTTTGTACCTGAAAATTGGACAGGACGCTACGAAGATTTTTTATCATACATAGATAGAGCAGAAAAGTACTGGTATGATGAAAATGAGATTGTCCTATTAAATTTTGAGGGAGGCAGTTGCAATTGACTGCTTCTTTTTTGTTATCCATAATTATTCGGACGGAAAAATGAGCACCGGTAAAAGGGTAAGTAAAACAAAAGCCGAATTCGCTAAGAAAGCGAATTCGGCTTATTTGTGCACAACAATAGCTGCCTGGTGGAGCCACAGACGGTCATGAATCGGCATACCTAAACCATACTCCAGGATTTGAATGAGCTTTATCATTTGAACATTGAGCTTTAAAAGTTAAGAGCTTTGAATTTTGATATTTCAGCTTTGACCTTTATACTTTGAACTTTTCTATTAAAAATTCATCTATTAATTGTAGGTTGAGTGACTGTTTGGTTGTTTCAACTCGCACACAGTCAAAGCACGAGCGCCGATCCGTTTACTGTTTTCGCTACGCTATGCAAATTATTAGTTAGATCTCAATAAATGTTGTGGCATTTGATTCTGATAATACAGCGTCTACTTCTGACTCAAATTCCTCGATTTTCGCTGCAAGCTCGTCAATGGTTTTCTTTACTTGCATCGGGTCGATCAATTCATATTCATTGCGCTTCATAAAAGTATCGGTATGAAGCTTCACTTCGTCTGAGGATGATTGCTTTTCCTTGCTGCCCAAAATATTAATCAGGTAATTTTCAAGCTTTTCTGGAAGGGCCTCATTTGCAGCTGTTACTTCGTCGATTGCTTCAAAATATTGGCGGCGTAGATGATTCAGTAAATCCTTCTCATATGCAATTGATTGTTTACGTTCAATTGCTTCAGCCACTGTCATTTCATTTACTCCAATTTTAACGATTGTTTTAGCATTTGATTCGACAACGAGTGCTTTTAGTTTATTGCGGTATTGAATAAGGCTTGTGACTTTGTCATACGAACCTTGCATTTCTTTTTTGTATTCATCAATTGACATGCCTTCAATTTTTTCGTTGCTTTTTCGGTTTGCTCGAGCCAGCACTACGCGGTACGTAGCCGATTGGATCCGTTCACCAAGCATTTTTAACTCAGATAGTGCACGATGCAGCGATATTCTTTTCGTCTCCATGATGAACCTCCATACAATAAAAATTTAGTAGATTATACTATAACATAACTGCTCTCAATTTCACTATATAGGGAAATATTAGGAGATAAAGAAAGTGATTGAAAGTAATAAACCGTTTTCTCGAACCGTGTTAATAATCATTCCCCACATTCATATACTTTTCTATTGATTATTTTATAGAGGGAGGAGCTTTGTGGAGGTTTTTGTTAGACCGGGTGATTCTTTTTGGTATTATAGCCAAGTTTTTAATCTTCCTTATCAGCTAATTATTGATTCAAATCGTAATTTAAATGCACAGGCACTAATCCCGAACCAACCTGTCCAAATTCCCGGCTATGTAACAAATCCATATACGGTTCAACCGGGAGATAGCGTTTGGTCGATTGCACAAAGAATTAATTTGCCGATGGATGCGATTTTTCTGGTTAATCCACGTATCAGTCCATATGTACTTCAAGTCGGTATCCAATTACTATTACCTGTTCGTGTAACATGGCTAGTTGTAAATGGTAAACAAAATTATGATTACAGCACGATGGTACAGGATATTCGTACATTGCAGGCAATCTATCCATTCCTAGTAAATGAGCCGATTGGAAATTCTGTATTAGAAAAAGAAATTCCAGGACTCACGATTGGAAAAGGGCAGAAACGTGTTCATTTTAATGCTTCTTTTCATGCCAATGAATGGATTACAACACCGATTGTTATGACGTTTCTTAATGAGTACCTACTGTCGCTAACGAATAATGGTTCAATACGAGGGCTTTATACATTGCCATTGTATAATCAAACAAGTTTAAATATCGTGCCTATGGTAAATCCGGATGGAGTGGATTTAGTACTGAACGGACCTCCGGAAGATGCAACAATCCGCAATAATTTAATCGAATGGAATGGGGGGAGTACGGATTTCTCTGGTTGGAAAGCAAACATTAATGGGGTTGATTTGAATGACCAGTTTCCTGCTGAATGGGAACTGGAAAGAGAAAGAAATCCGAAAACACCAGGTCCACGCGATTATGGTGGGGAAAGTCCGCTATCTCAACCAGAGTCCATTGCAATGGCCGAGCTAACGGTTGAACGGGATTTTGCTCGTGTGTTGGCTTTTCATACACAAGGGCAAGTTATTTTTTGGGGATTCATGGGATTGGAGCCTCCTGAAACAGAACAGCTTGTCAACGAGTTTGCCAGGGTTAGTGGATATGAGCCGATACAGACAATCGAAAGCTATGCTGGTTATAAAGATTGGTTTATTCAAGACTGGCGTCGCCCAGGTTTCACAGTAGAACTAGGTCTTGGAACGAACCCTTTACCAATCAGCCAGTTTGGTGAAATTTATGAAGAAGCATTAGGGATTTTCTTAAGTGCACTTTATATGTAAATGAAATCCCCCCGTTACCACTTGTGATGGAACGGGGGGATACTTTTATGAATTTAAGTTTTCATCAATTTCCAGGATGTTTTGCTTTAGTTCATCTAGTTTGGATTTATTTTGCTCAACAATATCCATATGTTCCTGTTTTTGTTCTGCATTGGCAAGTGCATTTTCGGTACGCTCCAATGAATTGAATGCATGTTCTACTGCAAATTCTTCTGGGTGGGACATTGCCTGTTTTACTGCTCGCTCTGTTCTTTCAACTGAGTTGGATAGTAAACTAATCGGGTGATTTTGTTTCCAGCTAGGTGTGCCTGAACTTTTTTTAGCCACTGTTCCTCATCCTTTCCGTCTTCGGGACTGTTTTCACTGTTAGTATTGATCCTGATGAGTAATCCATCCGTCAAAAAAATTGCCAGTAAATGAATTCAAAAAGGACTTTGCTTTAAGAATAAATGAAGTAATTCGTACCATACTAATTTGGATTTCACTTTAAACATAGGGAGGCGGAACGAATGAGCAAAAAGGGTGCATTAGATCCGAAATCTCAAAAAATCCACCAAAACTGGACAAGAAATAAGCATCAGAAATCTCAGGTTAATGGTCAAACAGAGGTTACTCTGCAAAACCAAATATTGAGAATTAATGCGAAAGCTAAACAGTTCTAACCTTTGTTAAGAAGTAAATCAGGCCTTCACCAACAGTAGTATTCTGTTGTGAAGGCCCTTTTACTTTTTACTTATAATTTTTTACTTTTACCCTTTTCTACAAGGCGATGTAGTTCATTTAATTCATTTGCGATTTCTTCTCTCATTTTGTTTGGAGCAATTTTTTCATTCTTAGGTGTTTGAGGTAACGACCTCTTATTAGTTCCTTTGCTTGTGCTGTCGTCTCTGCCCATTTCGTATTCTCCTTTCGATTGGATTCCTTCTTAATATGGCATGAGATCAGTTTTTTATCACAAAAAGTAGGGAAGTAAACGAAGATGGAAAAAGGCATAAAACCCCCAATACTGAGCACATTAAATCAGTAGGAGGTGGAGAAAATGAGCAAAAACAACAAAAAGACATTGAATGAAAGAACACATAATCCTTTTGCTACTTATAAAGAACTGCATCATAACAAAACAAGTCATGATCGAAATCCAGAAGACAATGTAGCTGAATTTGCAGAAGAATTTGATGCCAAACTAAAAAATAAAAACAATAAAACAAATCATGACAAAAATCAGCAGTCCAACAAAAAATAGTTAATCTTGATTTTCTTTTCAAATAAAAAAGAGCCTTAATTAAAGGCTCTTTAATAATATGGAGAAAGGTAAAACTATCCCATATATACACTTTCACATGTTCCGGCTACAGGCTCGTAAAAACAATGTTGTTTAAATTGCCCTGTAAATGGTTGCCCATACCATGTAGGAGGACATTCCCCTGAAGGATTAAAATACCAGAGGGCATATTTTGCTGGATGGTCTCTCCAAAAATCTAATGTTTGCCTTGCCAAACGTTGTTCAGTAGGTCTTGCACGCTGATAAAACATATTTCCTTTTTGAACTGCTTCAAAAGAATAGTTATTTCCCTGAACTTGAAAAATAACCTGCTCTACTGTTCTGACGTCTCTAAAGTCTAAACAATCCGCGACAACTCGATTTACAATTACATTCCCAACATATAACATCCCTTGCTTACCTTCACCTTCAGCCTCAGCTCGCATCATTCTTGCCATCAAATCGACATCTGCATCTCGGTACTTAACTCTTGGCATTTTTTCACCTCATATTTATAGTATGAAAAAGTTTGCTAGGATGCGCATATCTTAATTAGTTTTGTATAAAAAATATTTCAAAAAGTGCTCTTATTCATTTATGACTTTTTCTCTCGCATTAATAGAGCATTAAGTTCATAAATTAGTATATAGAAAAAGGAGGACCGACAATTCAAATTCATGTTGTACAGCCAGGAGAATCGCTATGGGGAATTGCGCAAGCTTATGGAACGACGATACAGAATATCGTAGATGCCAATCAAATTCCTGAGCCTAATCGCTTAGTTGTAGGGCAAGCGCTTGTGGTTCCAGTAAATGGTCAATATTATATTGTTCAACCAGGGGATAGCTTATGGTCAATAGGACAACGTTTTAACGTGAATTATTTGACACTTGCACAAGTAAATGGTTTATCTCCAAACGCGTTATTAATGATAGGAACACGTTTATATATTCCACCCGCTGCGAAAACATCTGCTGAAATTTTTGCTTATGTTGAACCAAGAGGCGACGAAGTAAGTGAGCTACTAGTAAATCAAGTTCGTGAAACGAGTCCCTATTTAACGTATTTAGCCCTATTCAGCTATGAAGCAGGACGGGATGGTTCATTAAAGGCACCAGTAATTGAACCATTACCTAGTTTGGCGGCAGAAAATAATGCGAGTATTGCAATGGCGATAACGAATTTAGAAGATTATCAGTTCAGTAGTGAGCTAGCACGTGATATTTTTCAAAGTAAAGCAGTACAAAACTTACTTTTTGACAATATTATTGCAGAAGCAAAAAGAATTGGGAATGTTTCGGATATCCATTTTGATTTTGAGAGAATACCAGGTGACCAAAGGGAAGCCTATAATAATTTCTTGAGAAGCGCGGTAGAGCGTATGCATGCTGAAGGTTATACAGTTTCCACGGCACTGGCGCCAAAGTCGAGTGCGAATCAGCCAGGGGAATGGACGGTAGGTCATGATTATAGAGCTCATGGGGAAATAGTAGATTTTGTTATGCTAATGACATATGAGTGGGGGTATTCAGCAGGACCTCCTCTGGCTGTCTCCCCGCTCCCTCAAGTTGAACAAGTAGTTCAATATGCTTTAACGGAAATTCCGGCAAATAAAATTTTACTTGGGCAAAATTTGTATGGGTATGATTGGACGTTACCTTTTGTGCAAGGGGGAGAATATGCAGAAGCATTAAGTCCACAGCGTGCAATTGAAATAGCCAAACGTTATAATGCAGCCATTCAATATGACTATACCGCACAGGCACCTTACTTTAACTATTATGATGAGCAAGGACGTTCACATATTGTATGGTTTGAAGATGCACGTTCCATTCAGGCAAAATTTAATCTAGTAAAAAGACTGAATTTACGGGGTGTCGGTTACTGGAAACTTGGTTTACCTTTCCCCCAAAACTGGCAACTTATCGGTTCAAACTTTAATGTCGTTAAGAAATAAAATAGGAATAAATAAAAACTCAGATGAAATGCTTATAGCTCATCTGAGTTTTTATAAGTGATGTGGCAATTTACAATCGTACTTCGCATTAGAAGTATATTATGAATCTAAAAATTTACCATTTACTTGCTATGTAAATTTTATTCTGATACACTCGACGTAATTAAATGCATTTGCAGGGGGACACATTTGTGTTGAGAAGGTTAAAACCTGACCCTTAGAACCTGACCGTTAATACGGACGTAGGGAGCAAAGTACAATTATACATATGTACTTACTAAGACCCCGCGTATTTTACGTGGGGTCTTTCTTTTGCAGTGTCACTTAATAATATTTTTATTAGGAGTGGTAAAAATGATTGCATGTACTATAGCAGGATCCGATAGTGGGGGCGGGGCTGGCATCCAAGCTGATTTAAAAACCTTTCAAGAGCTTCGAGTATTCGGTACATCAGTGATTACAGCTTTAACGGCTCAAAATACAAAAGGGGTGCATGGAATCTATCCTGCTACTGCTGATTTTGTAAAGGATCAATTAAATGCAGTAATCGATGATTTTGATTTAAAAGCTGTTAAAACAGGTATGCTGTTTAATGCAGAGATCGTAGAAACAATTGTCTCGGTATTGGAATCTAAAGAAATACCACTTATTGTAGATCCAGTAATGATTGCAAAAGGCGGTGCTAGCTTACTGAAAGAGCAAGCAACAATAGCTTTAAAGGAAAAACTACTTCCGGTTGCTACGGTTTGTACACCGAATATACCCGAAGCAGAAGTATTGACCGGGCTAACGATCAAAACCGAGGAGGAAATAGAGCTTGCAGGGGAATATTTATTAAATTTAGGTATGCAATGTGTAGTGATAAAAGGTGGTCATTTAGCGGGTAAGCATGCGATTGACACGGTGTTTATTCGAGGGGAAAAGCCTTTTAAAATGAAAACAGAAAGACTGAAAACAATTCATACACATGGAACAGGATGTACATTTTCAGCAGCAATTACTGCAGAAATTGCGAAGGGGAAGCCATTAAAAACAGCGATCATTGAAGCAAAAAAGTTTGTCCAATTAGCAATTCGTTACCCACTGAATATTGGTCATGGATTTGGTCCTACAAACCATTTTGCCTACCAGGAGCACCGAGGAATTTGCGATGTGCAAGTAATTTAATTAATTTATTGAGTAAATTGTACCCGTTTCTTGAAGTGAATAGCTTGTGGCATTTTTTTAACTCTCAAAAAGTACTACTTGCCTAGATATAGTAATGTATCAATTTGCTCTTTTCTACTATTCTGGCAATTTAGTATGATGGACTTGTTGAACAATTTAGATAATAGGAGTGAAAAAAATGTGGAAAAAACTTTCTGCTTCGGCCCTTACATTAACACTTTTAACTAGTGGAATGGCTGGGGTATCAGCGGCATCTACTTCCAACAATGAAGAAATGACACGCGGAGATTTTGTGAAGGCAGTCATTGATGCATTAGGGGTAGAAGTAGGTTCTGGACAATCCGTTAAATTTAAGGACGTACCCGATTCACTGAAGCCATATATTGAAAAGGCTGTGGAACTAAAGTTAATTAAAGGTAAAACACCGACACAATTTGCACCAAATGAAAAATTGACACGCACACATGCCTTCCTTATTGCAGCTAGGGGTATACAGGATGAAAAACAATATTCCGAAAATGTATTAAATCAATTTAAAGATGCGAATAAAATTGGATCTGGGAATCGTCAAGAGATGGCAAAGGCAGTAGAGTTAGGCTTATTAACAGGCTATGAAGACGGGACGATCAAACCGAATGAGTTTGTCACGAAAATGCAAATGCAAAAGATTCTGCAGCGGTTTTTAGCGGAATATAACCCAGTTGAAGCAAATACGACCGTGGCATTGCGCATTTTAGGTACGACGGATATTCATACTAATATTATGAACTATGATTATTATAAAG
Organism: Solibacillus sp. FSL K6-4121; assembly: GCF_038002585.1. NCBI lineage: Bacteria > Bacillati > Bacillota > Bacilli > Caryophanales > Caryophanaceae > Solibacillus > Solibacillus sp. FSL K6-4121. The sequence goes on along the minus strand of NZ_JBBOCS010000002.1, from coordinate 1,475,711 downwards.
ATGCGCCAACGAATAGTTTAGGCTTGGCAAAAACTGCGCTGCTCATCGAAAAAGCCCGTGAGGAAAACCCGAATACGGTATTATTTGATAATGGAGATGCCATTCAAGGAACGCCTCTTGGCTCTTACATTCAATCCGTGAAAAAATTAAAAGAAGGAGAAGTCCATCCTTCTATTGCATCAATGATTGCGCTAGATTATGATGCAGCGACTTATGGCAATCATGAATTTAATTACGGTTTAGAATTTATTGATGAAGTAACAGATGATGCACCATTCCCGTATGTTAATGCGAATGTACGAAATGCTTTAACTAAGAAATTAATGTATGAACCGTATGTCATGATTGAAAAAGAAGTACTTGATTCTACAGGAAAAAGTACGATGATTAAAATTGGTGTAACAGGCATTGTCCCTCCACAAATTTTAAAATGGGATAAAGCAAATTTAGAAGGAAAAGTAACGGTAGATGATTCTGTAGAAGCGGTAAAAACAATCGTTCCAGAGATGAAGAAAGCTGGCGCGGATGTAGTAGTTGTACTGTCGCACTCAGGTATGGGTGATGATATACATGAAATCGGTGAGGAAGATGTATCCTATCTATTAACAAAAATCAGCGATGTAGATGCGGTTATAACAGGACATGCCCATGATGTATTCCCAGGAAAAGTAGATAGCACTTTACCGAATGTGGATATTGATAATGGAACAATGAACGGTGTACCTATCGTAATGGCAGGTAAATTTGGTAGCCATCTAGGAGTAATTGATTTAGAGCTTGAGAAAAAAGCTGAGTCTTGGGATGTGATTTCAGGAAAAGGTGCCGTGCGTGAAATTGCAAAAGATAATGAAAATGTAAGCAGTGCAGTTGTGGAAAGCGTAAAAGAAGCCCATGAAGGGACAATTGATTATGTGCGTCAGGCAGTAGGAACAACTACAGCAAATATACATAGTTATTTCTCACAAGTGCAGGATGACCCTTCCATTCAAATCGTAACAAATGCCCAAGCGATTTATGTAAAAGATAAAATTAAAGGAACACCATTTGAAAGTCTACCTGTATTATCAGCGGGTGCGCCATTTAAAGCAGGAACGAGAAGTGATCCAGAGTACTACACATTCGTACCAAAAGGTGAGTTGGCAATTAAGAATGTTGCAGACCTATATTTATATGACAATACATTAGCTATGTTAAAAGTGACAGGTGCTGATGTGAAAGAATGGCTTGAAATGTCTGCTGGTCAATTCCACCAAATCGATATAAATAAAGAAGATGAACAACAACTAATTAATGCTGAGTACAGATCATATAACTATGATGTGATTGATGGCGTCACTTATGAAATTGATGTAACACAACCAGCCAAATATGATGCTAGTGGAAATATAGTTAATGAAAAGGCTTCCCGCATTGTAAACTTACAATATGATGGAAAGCCGATCGATTTATCACAGGAGTTCATTGTAGCGACAAATAACTATCGTGCGAATGGAACATTCCCAGGTGTACGAAACGCGACTGCAGTTGAAGTATATCCAGATGAAAACCGTCAAGCAATCATCGACTATATTTTAGCTGAAAAAACAATTGATCCAAGTGCAGATGGTAACTGGAAATTTGCTGCGTTTCCAGGAAACGTGAAAGTGGTATTTGAATCGTCGAAAAAAGCAGTCGATGTGTTAGATGAAAATAGTAAAATTCATTATATTGGTGAAGGTACAGATGGTTTTGGTAAATATGGATTAAAAACTAACTAAAAATTTTAAAAGTAGAAGTTCCTCACACAAAGAGAAACTTCTGCTTTTTTGTTTATGGGTGTATAGAATCGGAGAATTAGAACTTTGTCAACACCATATGGAATGAAAGTTTCGGAGTTAGTGGTAACTATTGGTCAACTTTTATATCACAAAACACCATTTTAATAGCATTCGTAATTCGCAATGGGTATCGTTCCAAATTATAGGTGAAAAAATTTAATAAAAAGTATTTTACGATAGGGGTACGAAAGGAGGCGTACAAAATGAAAAAAAGCTTTATCACATTTTGTGCATTTGCACTTTTAGCTACTCAAGCTCCAGCAGCTAACGCAGCATCATCAACTGGAGGAGAGGTAACACCACAATATAAATCTACTCAAAATTATGAATATAAAAAGATAGCATCTAATAAATATTTTAATAATGGGAACTCGGTGTCTAACTTTATTGAGATTAAAAATGATCATTTTAAAGATGGAAAAATTTCAATTAAAATTAAAAAAGTTAAAAAGTCTGTTTCCAATAAAAATGAAAAAGGTACTGTTGAAGAGGTGCCAGCTGAACAACCAAAAGCACCATCGAAGGAAGCAACACCAGAACAACCAAAAGCACCAGTGAAGGAAGCAACATCAGAACAGCCAAAAACGCCAGTGAAGGAAGTAGCACCAGAACAACCAAAAGCAACTGAAACAACACAAACGTCGACTCAGTCACCTGCAAAACAACCAACAAACACCGTAGCATCTAATTCATCGGACATAGATGCAATGGAAGCGGCAGTTGTAGAATTAACAAATGCTGAGCGTGTAAAGGCCGGTTTACAACCATTTCAAACGCATGCACCATTAATGGCGGCAGCACGTGAAAAATCACAAGATATGAAAGATAAAAATTATTTCTCTCATACAAGTCCAACTTACGGTAGTCCATTTGATCGTTTGAAAGCACTAGGCATTAGCTATAAGGCAGCTGGTGAGAATATCGCCAAAGGTCAACGTACAGCACAGGAAGTTGTTACAGCTTGGATGAATTCTGAAGGTCATCGTGCAAATATTTTAAATGCAAACTTTACACATATCGGTGTTGGGTATGTGAAGGACGGTAATATTTGGACGCAACAATTCATTAAACAATAATAGTTATTTATAGAAGCATCTCCATGACTGAGTAAATCAATCATGGAGATGCTTCTTTTTTTATTCAATATACTCCTTAGTTATATAGATAACAGCGCGTTGCCAAAAAAATAAGCCTGTATAGAGTACTCGTTTGACATTAGTAACAACCTCTTGTTAGAATTGGGTTGTTGCTTTTGAAGGAGTAGACGAAATTATATTTTTGGAGTTGATATTTAAGATGAAAAAATTTAAAACCTTTGGGATGACTTTAGGGGTTTCTTCAGCACTTCTTTTGGCTGCGTGCGGAGATGATACTAATGGTAGCAGTAGTGAAAACGGAGATAACAATAACCTTAGTGAACAAGTAGACTATACGATAGTCGGAGTTGAACCCGGCGCTGGATTGACAGGTCTATCACAAGATGTATTAGATGAATACGAAAATCTGGAAGGATGGACATTGCAGGAAAGTTCAACTGCAGGAATGCTTGGAACTTTAGAACAGGCAATTCGTAACGAAGAGCCAGTCATTGTGACAGGTTGGACACCGCACTGGAAATTCTCTGCCTATGACTTAAAAATTCTTGAAGACCCTAAAGGTGTTTTAGGTGGAGCGGAAAATATTCAAACACTTGCAAGAAAAGGGTTGGAAGAAGACTTGCCGGATGTGTATACAGTAATGGATCGTTTCTATTGGGAGCCGGAAGATATGGAGCAAGTGATGTATGATGCACAAGATAGTGGTGATTTTGATGCAGCTGCAGCTCTTTGGATTGAGAACAACGAAGAAAAAGTAAGTGAATGGACAAAAGATATCGCCCAAGCTGATGGTGAGAAGGTTAAAATCATTTCAACTCCTTGGGATTCTGAATTTGCATCAAGCAGTGTAGTCAAACTTGTCCTTGAAGGATTAGGATATGAAGTTGAAGTTACACCGGTTGATCCTGCAATTATGTTCCAAGCAATTGCAACAGGTGAAGGGGATGTCACTGTAGCACCATGGTTACCATCAACTCACAACGCTTTTTATGAAAAACATAAAGACGATATTGTAGATTTAGGCGAAAACTTAGAAGGTACACAAAATGGATTCGTTGTACCGTCTTATGTAGATATTGATTCAATTGAAGATTTAGAGCCGAAAGAATAACAATTAAATAATCTTAAATATGTACAGCCTGTTATTATAAAAAATAACAGGCTGTATTTTTCTGTTTGCTGGGAAGAGCTTCACGCATGAAGGAGCACCAACCATGTTCGGCTCTCCATAGCCAATTTTACTTATCATTCCAAATAATCATATTTGCTTGCTTCATCCGCATACTTTTGCGAAATTTGCCCGTTAAGCTGTTCTTCTTTAGAAACATGGAGGAATTCCAAAGCCGAATACATTTCCTCACCGTCTTTGTCCTTATATAAATCATTGTAATGGTCATAATCTCCTTCAAAATCGGCCGGTGTATCCGAATTTCCGTATTGAGCAACGATTTGGAAGGAATCTTCATTATCTTGCAGTTCATCATGATCTTCTCTATCTGAGAATGAATTGTCTACAGCAGGATGAAGCAGATCTTCTTCAATTGGACGATCGGTTGGTACTGATTTTGCTACACTGTGGTCAATACAAAATGTTGTATAAGGTATTGCTACAAGGCGATCATAAGGAATTTCAGCATGGCATTTTGCACAAACTCCATATGTACCATGTTCCATCCTTTCAAAAGCAGCATTTACCTGTACCAATAGATCATCACTATGGACTTTTAGCGCCATATCCTTTTCGCGATCGTATAACTCAGTTGCTAAATCTGCCGGATGATTATCGACTGTTGATAATTCATCTGTTGAATCACGTAAGCTTGCGCGGGCAAGTAGTTCATTTTCATTTTCATTTACATCACCGATTAATTCTGATTTTTGTTCGATCAGCTGTTTTTTTAATTTCGCAAGTTGTTTTTCTGTTAGCATCATTATCATTCCTTTCTTAGTTAGTATGAACGAAATAACGCAAAATATTTCATGACTTCAATCTCCGTTCTCGTATAGTTCATACCGTATAGGCAATACTATTTTTTATGATGCGAACAGGAGGAATAAAAGTTGCTAAATACCGATAATAAACTTTCCATTTTCGCTTTAGGTGGTATAAATGAAATCGGAAAAAATATGTATGTCATTGAATATGGGGAAGAGCTAGTAATTATTGACTGTGGTGCAAAATTTGCAGACCAAAGTTTATTGGGAGTTGATTTGATTATTCCCGATTTAAGTTATTTAGAAGAAAATAGACATAAAATAAAAGCTTTAATTGTGACGCACGGGCATGAAGATCATATTGGCGGCATTCCCTTTATGCTAAAGAAGTTAAATATGCCTATTTATGCTTCACGATTTACGCTTGGATTAATCGAATTAAAATTAAAGGAACATAAACTTTTACGCGATACTGTTTTAAATGAGATTAATGCTGAATCTCGTATTGATTTTGAGCATTTGTCTGTAACGTTCTTTAAAACAAGCCATAGTATCCCGGATTGTTTAGGTATTGTATTTGATACTCCGGAAGGGAAAATAGTACACACTGGAGATTTTAAATTTGATTTTACCCCTGTAAACGATCAAGTTTCGGATATTCATAAGATGGCGGCAATCGGTACAGAAGGGGTGTTAGCACTAATATCCGAAAGTACAAATGCTGAGCGACCAGGGTTTACCCCTTCTGAACAAATTATTGCCAGTCATTTAGAAGAAGAATTTCTAAGAGCGACAGGCAAGGTATTTATTTCTACATTTGCTTCCAATGTAAATAGAATCCAACAGATTGTGGAAGCAGCAAAAAAGACGAACCGAAAACTTGTACTGCTTGGTCGGAGTATGGTAAACGTTACTTCTGTCGCAATGCGGCTCGGTTATTTAGATATCCCGGGCTGGATGTTAGTTGAACCACGGGATATGAGAGAACTTCCTCCCGAGAGGATAGTCGTATTATGTACAGGTAGCCAAGGTGAGCCACTAGCAGCATTATCCAGGCTTTCAACAGGGCGAAACCGTGATGTCAAAGTAATACAGGGGGATACGGTGATTTTTGCTGCTTCGCCAATACCGGGTAATGAAAAGGACGTTTCCAAAATTGTTGATAACTTATTTCAGCTTGGAGCAAAAGTTGTATATGGAAATTCAAGTGTAACAGGAATGCATGTATCAGGTCATGGCTATCAGGAAGATTTAAAAATGATGCTGACCCTTATGAAACCGAAGTATTTCATTCCTATTCATGGGGAATACCGCATGCTTCATATCCACCGATTACTTGCAGAAGCAGTTGGCGTTAAATACAACAATACTTTTATACTTAAAAATGGGGAAATTGTGGATATTAAAAATGCGGAAGCTAGGCAAACTCGTGCCATTACTGCAGGAGATACGTATGTAGATGGTGTTGGCAGTGATGAAGTGGGAGAAATTGTACTACGGGATCGCAAGCAGTTATCAGAAGAGGGTATGCTTGTAATTGTTATCACAATCAGTAAATATGATGGTTCGATTATTTCAGGACCGGATAGTATTTCACGAGGTTTTGTTTACGCCAAAGAATCCGAGGCATTAATAAATGATATAAATGAGATTTCAAAAGCGGCAGTAATGAACTTTAAGGAATCTAATCCATTTGCTATGAAAAAGGCGATTAAGAAAGCTGTAGATCAATATATATTTACGTTGAAAATGAGAAAACCAATGATTTTACCGATTGTTATTGAAATCTAAATGCCACAAAAAAACGTTCTGTAAGGATAAAAATTCTTGCAGGACGTTTTTATATTATCTAAATTATTATGCCGGTAGAAGTTCTGCTTCATCTTGAATTTCCTTAAATAGGGCTAAATCTTCTCTGTAATTATTCAAGTATGATGACAAACTGTGATTTTTTATTTTTTTAAACGTATCGATATTTACTAATTGTAACTTATTATTAAGGATTTCTGCATTAAACCATGCTGTCTCTTCGAAGGCAATATTCATTATATGTTCTTCAATAATCATACTTAAAAGGCTAGGTGTATTATAGATTTCATTTAAAGAATTTTCATTTCTCATTTCAAAAAAATCAATTGTTCTTGGAAGGGAAGCCTGTAATGCAGGTCTGTCAAGAGCATGTCCTAGCTCGTGCAGTGTTAAAGCATTTATATATATTTCTAAAGGTATAATATTAGAGAATTCTGCGGCAGCTTCTACTAAACGATTAGCATCGAAACTAACGATATGCGTAATGAAATTATAACTCATATTTACACCTGTATAATCTTGCTTTAATTCAATATTCATGCCGGTAGCTAGAATAGTAGAATGAATAATTTCTTTAAGATATTGATTTGTATATTGTTGCATGAATAATGTCATTTCCCTCTCTCTAATAAATAAGTTATATTAAAATATTTGTTTTTATAAATGAACATAAAGTAATATATAATTTTTATTGAATTTTTTCAAATTGTTTGTTTACAATTTTATGTAATATGCTATTTCTTTAAAGTGAAAAATCGGCTTAAAGCTTGTTATAGTGCTTATTTATGCATAAAAAAGATGCCTGCCGTGTTTATACAACGGCAAGCATCTTTTTATTAAATACGCGTATTTTACTGTTCATTTTTATTTGATTTCATCCATATTGATTGTCTTAATTGTTATTATTGTTGTTGTTATTTCTACGGCTAGCCTCTCCGCCTTTGCGGCCAGCTTCTTCACGGCTCATTTTACCACCATTGTTATTGCCATTATTGTTCTGGTTGTTTCCATTACTTGCTTCTCCGCCTTTACGGCCGATTTCTTGATAAAATTCTTGGTTGTGGTTATTGGATGTAGCTTCTCCGCCTTTACGACCCGCTTCTTGAACTGTCATTTTACCATTGTTGTTCTGGTTACGATTGTTATTAGCCATTTCTAACATCCTCCTAGAATATTTTTTAAGCCTATTGCTAAGCTTACTAGTTTAATTCCCACCCTTACATTTATTAAACATTAATTATATTTCAAATATATTACAAGTAAATGATTGATTTTTATTATATATCTTAATTGAGCATGGTATGAACCCTTAGAGTGCCTGGTTACAGCGCCATGTTATATAAGAATTTATCATTAAATAATGACTGCCAAAAAAAAAATTAATTCTTCTTCTATTTAAAAAAATATTTAATATCTTTTTATAAAATGGAAAATGTATTCAATTTTGTAACTTTGTAAGTTAAAATGACTATTACACAAAATTTTCTGTTAATTTTTAATTTTTGTAATACAACAGAGGTTTTTTTTGATATTGTTATATTACAACAAAAATATAATTTAGGAGGAAAAGAGAAGTGAATGCAATTACACTAGTTATAGGGGCTATTTGTATATTAGTAATAGCTTATCGTTTTTATGGTATTTTCTTTACTAAGAAAGTTTTAAAAATTAATGAAGACAAGCCAACACCTGCTCATGAAAAAAATGACGGACAAGACTATGTACCGACAAATAGATGGGTAGCATTCGGACATCATTTTGCGGCTATTGCAGCTGCAGGTCCATTAGTAGGACCAATTTTAGCTGCACAATTCGGTTATTTGCCAGGTTATCTTTGGCTATTAATCGGTGCTGTTATTGGTGGAGCAGTCCATGACGCAGTCGTACTATTTGCATCGATGACAAAAGGCGGAAAATCATTGTCTGAAGTTATGCGTGAAGAGTTAGGACCAGTGGCGGGCTTTTGTACAGGTCTTGCAATGCTGTTCATAATCACCATTACAATGGCCGGGTTATCAATGGTAATTTTAGGTGCATTAGCAGAAAATCCATGGGGAACATTTGCTGTTGCAGCGACAATTCCTATTGCTATGCTGATGGGCTTAATTAATAAGTTCACGGGTAACTTGAAGCTCTCTACTATTATAGGGGTCGTCTTGCTCGTAGCGGCTGTCTTCTACGGTCCATCGATTCAAGGGACTTGGCTCGGTGAGGTATTAACATTAGACCGTGAAACATTATCAATTTTATTACCGATTTATGCATTCTTTGCGGCAGCTTTACCAATATGGTTCTTATTAGCGCCACGTGATTATTTAAGTAGCTTTATGAAGATAGGTGTATTTATTGCCTTGATTATCGGTGTATTTATTATTAATCCTACAATTCAGTTTCCAGCAATTATTCCTGACTTTTTAGGTGGCGGAGGACCGATCGTTGCGGGTCCTGTTTGGCCATTCGTTTCAATTACAATTGCCTGTGGTGCGATTTCCGGTTTCCATGCTTTTGTCGGTTCAGGAACAACACCGAAAATGCTAAATCGCTGGGAAGATATTCGTGTTGTAGGTTTTGGGGCAATGCTCGTAGAATGTGTCGTTGGGGTTATGGCTCTAATAGCAGCAACGGTTTTACATCCTGGAGATTATTTTGCAATTAACTCAACGCCTGAAAAATTTGCAACATTAGGAATGTCTGTAGTAGATTTACCTGCATTATCTGAAGCAATTGGGATGGATTTAGAAGGACGTACAGGGGGCGCAGTTACGCTTGCTGTCGGTATGGCATCGATATTTGCCGGGGTGGAATGGTTCAGTCATCTAACGGCATATTTCTATCAATTTGTTATTATGTTTGAAGCGGTATTTATATTAACAGCCATCGATGCAGGTACACGTACAGCTCGTTACTTAATTCAAGATTTCTTAGGAAATGTGTATAAGCCATTAAAGAAAACCGATTGGCTGCCCGGTGCAATTGGTGCGAGCGCCCTGGCCTGTGTCATGTGGGGCTACTTATTGAATTCCGGGGATATTGCATCCGTATGGGCATTATTCGGCGTATCCAACCAATTGATGGCGTCAATCGGTTTAGTATGTGGTGTAACTTTCGTACTGAAGATTGCAGATAAACGCATTTACGTATTAACATGCTTTATTCCATTAGTATATTTATATATTACAGTAAACGTAGCAGGATTCTGGATGGTGAAAAATGTCTATTGGAACAGTATGGCTGGTGGATATAATATTTTAAATGGAATTTTATCCATCATCATGTTAACGCTAGGTTTAATTATTGTCATAACATCATTTATTAAATGGCGTGAACTATGGGCACATCCGCGCTTTACAAAACAGGCAACAGCAAACTAAATTATAGATTTAAAAAATGGTCGGGAAAATTAGAGAAACCTCTAAATTTCCTGACCGTTTTGTGTAATGGATAAGTATTTTAAGTAATCTTCTTTTAAAATTGCATTTAGTACACAAGGCTGTTTTTGTCTCTCTTCCAGTAATGAATGCTCTTCCTGAAATTGTTGTTCTACATTTAATGAGATGAACGGTAGTTTTTCCTGTGCTTTTTGTGAACGAATATTGACAGTACGCGCACCTGCAAACACAACATCTAATTGCAACTGCTCAAATGCGATTTTTAAAATTTCGATTTTAGATGGCAAATTATAGCCAAGCCCCCAAAACTCAAAACCAATCCAACTACCAATGTGACAATGTTTTTTATGTTGGTCAATAAACATTAGTGTCGTAATACCAACTAATTTTTCTTCCTCATTTAGAATTACACGAGAAACCGTTTTTCCTTCAGATTCCTCTATTAAATTATTAATAATAAAATTTTCCGTATCTTCTATGGACTGAGTAGGTAACCCAAGTGCATTTTTTACCTCGGGTGCCTGAGATAAACGATGTATTTCTTTCGCATAACGAAGATCATGGGGAACTAACTTTACTTTTTTCATTTTATTTCTACCTCACTTTTTTAAATGAACTTCCATCACTATGTAGATAACTATATATTGTTCCATTCTATATTATATTCATAAAATAACCGACAATTTTTTAGAAAATAAAAATAAATTGGAAAATAAGGTTGTTTTATTTAAGTAAGTATAATAATATAACTCATATAATATAAAACCGAGTTGAATAATCGGCATTGGGGTGAAAGGTAATTGTCTTCGGTAATGATTGATATTAGGAATGTGAGTAAGTCTTATGGTGAACAGGGGCCGACAGTACTGCAGGATATTTCTTTCGATATAAAAAAAGGTGAAGTTATCGCAATCTTAGGGAAAAGCGGCTGTGGAAAAAGTACATTGCTTAATTGTATAGGCGGTTTTGAAGCGGTAAACAACGGCCAAATTTTGCTCGATGAAGTGCCTGTCAAGAAACCGAGTAAGCGATGTATTATGCTGATGCAAAACTATGGGTTACTGCCATGGCGTTCTGTCCGGAAAAATGTAGAGTTAGGGATTGAAAATATAAGTTTATCAAAGCAGGAAATATCTGAAAGAACTCTACATTATTTGCGAATGGTTGGATTAGAGGATCGGGCTAATGCTCTACCTAGTGAATTATCTGGTGGGATGCAGCAACGAGTTGCTATTGCACGTGCCTTAGCAATGCAGCCAGAGGTCATTTTAATGGATGAACCATTCGGCGCGCTCGATACATTTACACGCTACTATTTACAGGATGAATTAATACAAATTCAGCATCGAGAAAAGATGACAATTGTGTTAGTAACGCATGATATTGATGAAGCTATTTATTTAGCAGACCGCATTTTAATAATGAAGCCAAATCCTGGGGAGATTCATAAAGAAATTGTATTGAGATTACCAAAGGAACGAAATCGTGCTGATGCAGACTTTCAATATTATCGAGAATTAATTTTTAATGAATTTCAATTTACACACGAAAAAGCGACGATCGAATTTAATATTTAAGTTTTAAGGAGGGTTAGTGGATGAAAAAGCTATTTTTATTAATGACAATGTTATTCGTTACATTTTTAGCTGCATGCGGAAATAACGATTCTGCAGTCGATGGGGAAAAACCAACAATAAAAATTGGCTATTTGCCAATTACACATGCAGTGCCTTTATATATGCAGAATGATGAGAACTATGAGGATTATAATTTAGAGCTAGTAAAGTTTGGTTCTTGGCCAGAACTAATGGATGCACTTAATACGGGAGCGATTGACGGGGCATCTGTACTGATCCAATTAGCTATGAATGCAAAGGAAAAAGGCATTGATTTAAAAGCAGTGGCACTCGGTCACCGTGATGGCAATGTTTTAATTGCAGGTAATGATATTAATTCTGTTGAAGAGCTAGTCGGAAAATCCTTTGCAATTCCAAGCAGGTTTTCTACACATAATATTTTGTTGTATGAAATGCTGAAAAAACATGGCATTGTCTATGATGAAGTAGATGTAATCGAACTACCGCCAGCAGAAATGCCGGCAGCTTTAGCAGAAGGGCGAATTGCGGGTTATGTTGTAGCTGAGCCATTTGGAGCGATTTCTGTAGCGCTTGAAAATGGTAAGGTATTGTATCAGTCAGAAGAAATATGGAAAGATTCCATCGATTGCGGCTTAGTATTACGAGGTAAATTTATTGAAGATAATAAAGAATTAGCCGACAAATTTGTTAACGACTATGTAGCAGGCGGAGAGCTTGCACAAGGAAAAGACGAACATATGCATGAAGTGGTCGGGCAATATTTAACTGTGGATCAAAATGTGTTGGATATTTCTCTTGATTGGATTTCATATGACAATTTAAGTATTGAACAAGAAAGCTATGCTATTTTACGTGATGCATTAATGGAAATGGGATTATCTGATGACCCACCATCCTATGAAGACTTTGTTGATGCTAGCTTTGTAAATTAATAGAGGAACGGAGGGATATTATGGCCATAGTGAAAAAACTGTCACCGATTGCGATTGGCTTTATACTGCTTCTTATCTTCTGGCAATTTGCCATCTTGATCGGTGGACATCAGGCAGCACTCTTCCCTCCGCCTTTAAAAGTGGGGGAAGCATTATTAGCAATCATTTCGGATGGTTCTTTGTTTGTTCATATTCAAATTAGTTTATTTCGATTTTTTTCAGGTTATTTAGCAGCAGTAATTGTGGCCATTATTTTAGGCCTTCTACTAGGTAGATCGACAATCGTATGGAAAGTAGTGGACCCAATTGTTCAAGTATTGCGTCCAGTTTCTCCAATTGCATGGTCACCTTTTATCGTATTATGGTTTGGCATTGGCAATATGCCCGCGATTGTCATAATTTTTATAGCTGCTTTTTTCCCGGTCCTTTTATCGACCGTATCTGCTGTCAAAAAAGTAGACAAAACCTATTTACGTATTGCTTCCAATTTTGAAATGAGCCCGTTTGAAACATTACGGAAAATTGTATTACCGGCATCATTCCCGATGATTGCAAATGGTTTGCATATGGCGTTAGGTTCTGCGTGGATTTTCCTTGTAGCGGGTGAAATGGTCGGTGCGCAATCAGGGTTAGGATTTTTAATTATTGATGCAAGAAATTCTTTAAGTCTTGATTTAGTAATGGCTTGTATCGTTGTCATTGGGGTTCTTGGAATAGCGTTAGATAAAGGCATTCATTATTTTGAAAGTTGGGTCAATCGTATTTGGGGCGGCGCAAAATAAAACTGCCTAAAAAGTTTTAGACAGTTTTTATAGGTCGTATTTGAATATTGTCGATTCGATCACCCGTTTTAGTAGAGTAATACCCAATTTCAACCCGATTTTCATCAGGATCGACAATTTCTTTATAACAAGTTTCAAGATGCTCAGCTCCCCAAATAATCATCGCATTAAATACATGCTCCAGGGCAGTGCCTTTTTCGGTTAGTGTATAGCGGTAACGAGGTGGATGTGCAACATAAAGTTCGCTTTGGACAATATGGGCTTCTTCTAATTCCTTTAAACGATTGGAAAGAACGTTTGCCGAAAGTCCGGGTAGCTTGAGCTTAATATCATTGAAATTTGTTTCACCTATTAGAAGTTCGTGGATGATTAGAAGTGTCCATCTATCCCCGAGAATATTTAATGTTTGTGCAATGTTACAAGGTAAATCATAACGAGTTTTCATGCTTATGCCTCCTTCGTACTTAGTATAAACATTAATTTTATGCAAAGCGAGTTAATTTTTTTAACTTTATAAGGGGTTTGAAATTTTCAAAAATATGTACCTCATGACAAATAGGTGCAATTAATTATTGATATTCATAGTGCGATCTAATTGGACGCCTATTTGAATATAGAGAAATTTAATATTAACTACTAGGAGGAATTTAAATGAGTTTATATTTAGTAGAATCAACAATTAATGAAGTATCTTCAAAAGAGGCATTTTCGACATTAGTAGATAAAGTGCATGCAACAAAAAATGTAGGGGTTATCGAAGTACAAGTAGCGAAGAATTTTTCACGCGGCTATTTTATTATTGAAGCAACGGAAGAAGAAGCAGCGAAAGAAGCTTTACAATCACAAGGTGTTTCCATCGACTTAATTAAGGAAGTTCGTTTAATCGGTAAAGAATTAGATGAAGTAAAAGCTGGCGGCGAGCAAGTAAATTATTTAGTTGAGTGGGAAATTCCTGCTGAAATTACAATGGAAAAATATTTGGAACGCAAAAAGAAAAACTCTGTAAAGTATGAAGAAGTACCTGATGTAAAATTCTCTCGTACGTATGTATGTGAAGATATGACAAAGTGCTTATGCTTCTATGATGCACCAGACGAAGCAGCTGTAAAACGTGCACGTGAAGCAGTACAAACACCGATTACATCGTTAACGGAATTATCGGACTAAAAGGAAAGGATGCGGAGAGAATGGCATTGAACAAACAATTATTAGCGCAAATCATCGAGGAGAAATTAAAACCTTTAGTAAAGAAAGTCGATGAGCAGGCACATTATGCAGAAAGCTATATTTTAGCATTAGGCGAGGCTGGATTTTTCCAATCGGCAAATAAAGATCAATCGAGTTTATTAGTAGATGAAGCGACAGTTGTCCGTGAAACAGCAAAGGTATGTATGACGACAGCATTTTGTGTTTGGTGCCATCTAGCCGCATTAACTTACTTAAGAAATAGTGATAATTCATTTTTGAAAAATGATGTGTTGCCTCAATTAGAAAATGGCGTAAAGTTAGGGGCAACAGGCTTATCAAATGCAATGAAATACTATTCTGGATTAGAGAAGCTTCATTTAACTGCCGAAAAGACAGAAGCAGGTTATATTATTAACGGGACATTACCAGCTGTATCGAATTTAGGGAAGCGCCATTATTTTGGTGCGATTGCTACAATTGATACACGGGAAGTGATGGTGCTCGTTTCAACAAATACATCAGGTTTGGAAATGACCGAACGACTTGGGTTTATCGGGGTAAATGGAAGTGCAACGTATACTTGTAAATTTGAGAATGTCCTTATTCCAAATGATTTTGTTATATCGGAGGATGCAAAGGCATTTTGCGATATTATACGACCGACATTCAT
The DNA here is from genome assembly GCF_038002585.1 of Solibacillus sp. FSL K6-4121. NCBI lineage: Bacteria > Bacillati > Bacillota > Bacilli > Caryophanales > Caryophanaceae > Solibacillus > Solibacillus sp. FSL K6-4121. The sequence continues at coordinate 1,460,494 of NZ_JBBOCS010000002.1, read as the reverse complement.
TTACTACCAAGTTCCGCTTGGTGCCGGGGTTATAGCTGCAGCAGCTGATGGCATAGAGAAAGTAAAAGCAAAGCAAAACGGCTGTAATGACTTTTTGAAAGTACAGGCAACTGAACTACGTAACCATCAAGAAAGAATTGAAGCGGAATTAACTCAATTAGCAAGCAATTTAACACTAAAAGATGTAGTAAATACGCGTTTACAGGCAGTCCATGATACATTAGCTGCAGTGCAGGCAAATATGATTCATAATGGTGCGGCAGGCTATGTAGCTGGTAGCGTACCTTCCCGCAAATTGCGTGAAGCATACTTCTTTGCAAATTTAACGCCAACTGTCCGTCATTTAGAAAAAATAAAATCAAATTTCACTTAAGTAAAAAGGGGCTATCCAGTTAGCCCCTTTTTTAGATTAGTCTTCTTTTCGATACTCCAACAAATCCCCTGGCTGACAATCAAGCGCTTCACAAATTGCTTCCAATGTAGAAATGCGGATGGCCTTTGCTTTGCCATTTTTTAAAATAGATATATTCGCCATTGTTATGCCGACCCTTTCAGAAAGTTCGGTCACGCTCATTTTTCTTTTCGCCAGCATAACATCTATATTAATAATAATCGTCATCTTTTCACCTCATATCGTTAAATCATTTTCAGCTTTAAACACTAGCGCATGTGTTAACAACTTTTGTAGAACAGCTGCAAATACAGCGATGACGATTGATGCAAAAATGATAATAAGTGAAAATAACATGATTCCGGGTGCATCATCTATATCTGCAATACGAAATAAAAACGGTAAATCTACAATAAACAATACACTGATTGCAATCGCACAGCGCTTGATTTTTTTTAAAGCTTCTACCGATAAATTGGAAAAAGCAAGCTGTTGATCAATATAGCTTAATAATTTTGTCGTTTGGAAAAGAGCAATAAAATAAGGTATTGCAGAGAGATACATAACAGCTACCATTGGAATGAACAATAAAAAGGCCTTCGTTTTTGGAACGAAAATCAAATCATAAGCTAAATACGTTAACACTGCAGCAATCGGTAAACCAATTATAACGACGGCAACCTTTAAAAATATTGTTTCACGCTTCATAAATTCCACCTCGCTATTTTAAATTTATATTGATAATAAGATTATATTTATCGATTTACAATAAATATGTATTGAAAGGTGAATATTTTTTCTATGAATTGCTTGGAGCTAGTATTTCAATGTGGTACATGAGAAAATGAACTAAAAAGAAAAAGGGGGATCAGCATGGATATTAAACTTTCGGAAAATCAGATAAAAGATCTATGCGGGACCGTTTCTTTTAAAAAAGGACAGACTTTTTATCAAACAGGGAAAGTAAATTTCCTGCAATATACGGATATTTTCGGAGAAGCGGTTGTGAAAAGTACAGAACAATTCATTGTCCGTGTGGAAAAAGAGACTACTGGTAAGTTTAAAACCTCCTGTAGCTGCCCTACATTAGAGGGCTACAGTAAAAGCTGTCAACATGTTGCGGCGGTGCTTATTGCTATTTTAAATCGTAATAAAAAAACATCTCCTTCTTCGCATACGATTCCTATTGAGCAGAATTTAGATTTTGAAAATAGCTTTCTTTCTATTTTCAAAGAGCCAAAAGTACAAACGAGTCGTCAGCAACGCCATTTTGAAAAGCGAGAAATAATGGATGTGCACTTTTCGCTGACACCAGTCCAATCTATAGAAGGTGACACACTTTTTGCTATCCAGCTCCAAGTAAATGGGGAACGGGTGTTATCTATTCGTGATTTTTTAACACATATTAAAAATAAAAAATCATATCGGATTTCAGAAAGAACGGTTTATAACTTTGAGCGATTCTGCTTCGAAACACAGCACGATGCTATGATACAGCTCCTTATCAAAATAGTAGAAGACGATGCATTATATATAGAAACTACGCAAAATAAGCCAATCCATTTTAAAGAACATCTATTGATCATTCCGCCATCATCATGGCATCACCTTGCTTCATTACTCTCGGAAATAAAAGATGTTTCAGTCAATTATCAAAATGAAAGCTATAGTGGGATTAAACTTTTAGCTCGACCTACAGCGCTTCATTTTTTCATCAATGAAAAAGGTGAGCATTATGAGCTTACTATAGAAGGAATTGAACGAACGGTCTTACTACGTAGTTATCACTTAGTACTGTTTGATGGAGAAATGACACAAATTAGCGATGAAAGTATGACGCAACTATTGGAATTAAAGAAAATACTTCAACAGCAATCCAAGTTAATAATCGAGCAATCACATTGGAACTACTTTTTAGAGCAGATTATTCCGAAGTTGAAAAAGATCGGTAACGTTACAATGGATAGAGCCCTTTCATTACAGCAAATGCAAACACCATTAGTTGCGAATGTTTATTTAGATCGTGTGAATAATCGCTTTCTTGCAGGTTTGGAGTTTCAATATGGGCAGTTTGTTATTCAACCATTAAGTGAATATGACATATCGGATGAAGTGCTAATTATTCGAGATATTGAAAAAGAGTCAACTATTTTAGCGTTAATGGATGAAAGTGGATTTACGAAAACAGATGGCGGTTACTATATGCAAAATGAGGAGCTCGAATATAATTTTTTATTTCACCAACTTCCGAAATTAACAAAGCTCGCTCAAATTTATGCAACAAATTCTGTTAAATTACGTATTGCAAAGGAAAATAACTTCCCTAAAATTCGAGTAAATGTACAAAAAGAACGGACAAATTGGCTTGAATTTAAATTTGAAATGGATGGGGTTTCGAATAAGCAGATAAAAGAAATTTTAGCGGCTATTAAAGTGAAGCAAAAATATTACCGACTGAAAGATGGAGCATTGCTGTCATTGGAAACGAGGGAAATAGAAGAAATTCAGCGCTTTTTAAGAGCCATACCAGCACAAGATGATGAATACGAATTAACGTTTAACATGCCGATTTTAGATAGCTTGCCGTTTTTGGAGCAATTTGAAGAGAGTACAATTTTTGAAGCGGAACAATCGTTTAAAGAATTTACCGGACAATTGTTAAATCCAGCATCACTAACGTTCGAAGTTCCGCCAAGTCTACAATCTATTCTTAGAGATTATCAAAAGCATGGTTACAATTGGTTAAAATTACTTTCCAATTATGGATTTGGCGGTGTACTTGCAGATGATATGGGACTTGGCAAAACGATTCAAAGTATTGCGTTTATCTTGTCCGAATTAGAAATAGTCCGTGCGAATAAACAACCTGTATTAATCGTTTGTCCATCATCACTTTCTTACAATTGGCTATATGAGTTCATGCAATTTGCTCCAGAAGTTGAAGCAATTGTTGTGGATGGGGATGTGTCAGAGAGAAGGGCCCTACTGCGATCAATGGAAGAACAAGATGTTGTAATTACAACATATCCGTTATTGCGACGTGATATATCATTTTATGAACGACAACATTTCCATACGGTATTTTTTGATGAGGCACAGGCATTTAAAAATCCGGTAACTCAAACGGCACGTACAGTCAAAAAAATTAACGCGACCAACCGTTTTGCCTTAACGGGTACACCAATTGAAAATTCCTTGTCCGAATTATGGTCAATCTATCGCGTTGTTTTTCCTCAGCTATTCCGGGAGCTAGAAGAGTTCCGACATATGCAACGGAAAGATATTGCACGTAGAGTTCGACCGTTTTTGTTGCGCCGTATGAAAGAACAGGTGCTGAACGAGCTTCCTCAAAAAGAGGAAATAATCGAAAAAACGGAACTTTTTCCCGAGCAAAAAGCGTTATATGCAGCGTATTTGGCAAAGTTACGGGTGGATACAATGAAACATTTAGACAAAGAGACGTTTCATAAAAATCGTATTCGAATTTTGGCGGGCATAACCCGACTACGGCAAATTTGCTGTCACCCGGCCCTATTTGTCGAAGGCTATAAAGGAAGTTCTGCAAAATTTGAGCAGTTGTTTCACCTGTTGGAGCAATCGAAAGCATCAGGTCGCCGTGTGCTAATATTTTCGCAGTTTACGCAAATGCTGAAAATGATTGCAACTGAGCTATCCAAGCGTGGGGAATCGTATTTTTACCTGGATGGTCAAACTCCATCAGAGGAGCGTGTAGCTCTTTGCAATGCTTTTAATAATGGAGAGCGCGATTTGTTTTTAATTTCGTTAAAAGCAGGAGGAACAGGGTTGAATTTAACAGGGGCAGATACCGTGATTTTATATGATTTATGGTGGAACCCGGCAGTAGAGGAACAAGCAGCTGACCGTGCGCATCGAATGGGACAAAAGGAAGTTGTACAAATTATCAAACTCATTACAAATGGGACGATAGAGGAAAAGATGAGTGAACTTCAGCAAAAAAAGAAACTGCTCATTTCCGATATTTTGGATGGAGATGACCAGTCTAACAGTAGATTAACCGAGCAAGACATCCGTGAAATTTTAATGATTTAACTTTTTGCATATGTTCACGTAAGAGGAGCTTTTAAAGGTAAGTTCGCATCGTGCATAATTTAAAAAGGTTATGAGGACATTAATTAGCCTCATAACCTTTTTTCCTATTTGATAGGTGTACGTACAATTAATACGTCACAAGTTGCATGTCGGACGATTGCTTCAGTACTGGAGCCCATGAACATTTGCTCCATTGCATTTAAACCTGTTGCACCACAAATAATAATATCTGCAGGCGCATGTTCTGAAAGCTTTTTGGATAAAACATTTTTCGGAGTACCTTTAGTTAAAATCTTATTAACATTTACAATGCCAGCTTCTTTTGCTTCTAATTCATAGCGGTCCAATAACACTTCACCGTGCTTACGGACTAATTCGACCATATTATCATAAAGCATATCAAAAGATGCGGAAAAGCTTGTATCGATTACGTGGATGATATGTAAAGTCGAGCCAATATTACGTTTTGCTACATCAATTGATTTTTGAAAAGCGAGTTCGCCTAACTCAGAGCCATCTACTGCCACAACGATATTTTGATAATGATTTGCCATACGGAATTCCTCCTTTATCAATATGATAAATTATATCAAATAAATAGATTTCGGTATAATGATGGCGCCAAAATATTGTATAAAAAAGGATAAATGTGTCCAGCAAAAAGCAGTTTCTCTCCACATTTCCAACTGTTTACGAGTGTTTAATCGGAAGGATCTTTAAAACTTTTTGAATACGGAAGGCAAAGAATCCTGCAAAAATAGCTAGAATAATATCTTTTGGCATCGGTGGAATCATCCATAACCAAGCCAGTTTGTAGGAAAACCCTTCTGGCGCCGCTGCCCATAATGTATAAGCAAAATACATCCAAGTTGTTCCTAGAATATAATTAATAGCCATCGCTATAACTGCCGCAATAATATAGGCAAGTCTAGTTTTGTATGTTTCAGCGATTTTACCGGCAATATAGGCACTAACGATAAATGTAACAATAAAACCGAATGTCGGTAGCAAAATTGCTGAGAAGCCACCTGTAAATTTTGAAAACACCGGTGCACCAGCAAGTCCAATAGCCATGTATACAGTACAAGCAATGGCTCCTTTTTTAGATCCTAGAACTAATCCTGCTAAAATAGCAAAAAAAGTTTGTAATGTAATTGGTACACCACCCACTGTTAAGAAGGGTGCAAATGATGTTATGTTTGCACCAATCATAATTAATGTTGCAAACAAAGCACTGTAAATTAAATCTACTGTTTTAAAGGTTTGTGTTTTGTGAACGGTTTCCATTTTCTAACCCCTTTGTTAACTAGAATATTTTTTCGGTTAACGTAAATATAAAATGTAAAACGAGTTGTGTCAACTAAAATTTATTTTTGGTTAACTAAAGTGAGACTAGATTACAGTTTTCGTTTTAAAAGACCGGATTTTGGTTAACTAATCTTAAAAGGTTTATAATAAATGTATCAACTAAAAGAAATGAGGCGAAAAACAATGACAGAAAAAGAAGACAATTTTGGTTTTCGTTTTGATAATAGTTATATGAATTTGCCACAAATGTTTTATACCGAGATAGCGGCAAATAAAGTTACTGCACCAGCGATTGTCATTTTTAATCGTACGCTAGCAGATAGAATGGATTTAGATGCAAATGAATTAAAAGAGCAAGGGGCGGCAATTTTAGCCGGACATGAAATGCCTTCAGGGGCAGCGCAAATTGCCCAAGCATATGCGGGACATCAATTTGGCCATTTCAATATGTTAGGAGATGGACGAGCACTATTAATTGGCGAGCATATTACAAAAGATGGGGAACGCTATGATATTCAATTAAAAGGTTCAGGGCGCACACCGTATTCACGAGGGGGAGACGGAAGAGCGGCATTAGGTCCAATGTTGAGAGAATTTATTATCAGTGAAGCGATGCATGCACTTTCAATTCCTACCACACGTAGCTTAGCGATTACTGCAACAGGGGATGTTATTTATCGTGAAAAGGCACTTGATGGTGCTGTTTTAACCCGTATAGCGGCTAGTCATTTGCGCGTCGGTACATTTCAATATGCAGCTCAATTTGGAGAATTGTCTGACGTAAAAGCATTAGCGGATTATGCGATAGACCGGCACTATCCTGAGATTCGTAAAGCAGATAATCCTTATATTGCATTATTAGAAACTGTATTAGAAAAGCAAGCGGCACTTATTGCAAAATGGCAAAGTGTTGGCTTTATTCACGGTGTAATGAATACGGATAACATGACAATAAGCGGTGAAACAATAGATTATGGTCCATGTGCTTTTATGGATACGTATGACACATCTACTGTATTTAGTTCAATTGATACTCAAGGACGTTATGCGTATGGTAACCAACCTGCAATTGCTGCTTGGAATTTAACGCGATTTGCAGAAAGTTTATTGCCAATTATTCATGAGGATGAAGAAGAGGCGGTTCGTTTAGCACAAGGTATTCTAGAAAAATTCCCTTCTGTTTATGAAGCACATTATTATAGTGAAATGCGTGAGAAGCTTGGACTTCTCTATCCGGGTGATCAGGATGAACAGCTTATTAACGATTTGCTTCAGATAATGGAATACAATGATGCAGATTATACGAATACATTTCGTTCATTGGCAGAGGGAGAACGACCAAACAATAAATTATTCCAATCAGAACAGTTCAAACAATGGGAAAAAGCTTGGTTCGAGCGTATTGAGCAACAGGACATGACAAAAGAAGAAACTTTACAGGTGATGAAATCAGTTAATCCTTCCGTAATTCCAAGAAATCATTTAGTAGAACAAGCTATAGAAGAATTTATTGCAGGCAATCCTTCAATGTTTGCCGAAATGCTTCAAGTCTTATCAAATCCCTATGATACAAATGAACAGTTTTCAAAATATACACAGCCGCCAACAGATGAAGAACCACCATTTGTCAGCTATTGCGGCACATAAAAATCGAGCGCGGTACAACGTTAAAGTTGAAACCGTGCTCTTTTTTTGTATCATAATTAGCCTTGAAGAAATTATTATGGAAGATTTTGAACAATTTTTTAAAAAGCAAACGTCTAAGTTGTAGAATTGAAAAGAGGTGAGTGGTCGGTGGAGGAAATTGTAGAACAATATGGAGAATATTTATATCATTTTAGCTATTTATACGTAAAGGATCGTCAAATTGCAGAGGAAATTACACAGGACGTCTTAATGAAGTTTCTATTACATAAAGAAAATTTCCGTAGTGAAGCTTCACTGAAAACCTATTTAACTCGTATAGCGATTAATTGTTGTCATGATGAGCTACGCAAACAAAAGAGAAAAACACTTCTAACAAAATTAATACCAATGCGTAAAAATGTGCCTTCAAGTGAACAAGCATATTTAGAGATAGAAGCTTTTACAACATTAAAACAACATATTTTCGCCTTGCCTGTTCATTATCGTGAGGTCATTATTTTATTTTATTATGAGGAATTTGAGGTATCAGAAATTGCCGATTTACTAGTGGTTTCACAAAATACCGTGCGTACAAGAATTCGTCGGGCGAGAGAGCTTTTAAAAAATGATCAGGAATTGGAGGCGCTATTTTATGAAGGAATTTAAAAATCAGCTGAAGCGGGAATTGCAGCAGGATGCACCTTATACAACTGAGCTCAAGCAGCGATTGTTACAGACGAAGCGAAAGCCGAAAAAACGCAATTGGCAAGTACTATCGGTTTCTGTTGCAATGTGCTGTTTAATTGGAATGATAGTATATGCTCAGTTCGCCCCACAGCAAAGTGTCCAGACAGCGAATGAAGGGAATCCACTATTGCCAATTATTAAGGATGTTACTGCGTTAGAGGTGATTAAACCCCAAACCGCGTATCTACTAGGTGAACAATGGATGCTGCATGGCTTTCGGATGGTGATAGACGAAGAGGCCAAAATTACATATGGAGATTATGTAGCATATTACGGTCCTGAGGGAATCGTTGTATCAACAGTGCTCGGTTTAGCGAATGATTCGGTGACAATGGATGAAGGGCAAATTCGAGTAAATGGTACGATATTAACTGTCCGAGGGCTTGGAAAGAAAATAGGGGAGGCAGAACAGAAAGATCCCTTTAAAAACCCGTATTATTTTTATGAGTGGGGTATACAATTCACACCTTTTGCCAATGAAACAGTAGATACCGCTAAGGACGAGCTGCTTGTTTACAATAAAGAAGACCATCAGCAATTATTAAAAATTAAGGATGCTCAACTAGCCGGCAAGGTGACTGCTATTTATGCTCCAGTTGAATTAGCGCTTACATTGACACCTGAAGAACAAGCTGTTTATGAGGCATTTAAAACGGATTATGATTTGGAACGCTTGCGTGGTATTTCACCCATTGCGATTACAAAAATGTTTTTATTAAGTGAAAGTGAACAAGATTATGAAACATATGAAGCCCTTTTTACAAATGTTGAAAATAAACACACTATTGAAGTAAAGCAGTATTATGAAACAACAAAAGCTGTGCGTCAACAGTTATATACACCAGAACTAAATCGTTTAATGATTGCAAGTGGCTTTAATGGTATAGAAAAGGCATCCTTTGAAGTACGCTCAGAAACAGAAGGCTGGGTTGTTTATACTGGGGAAAATGGATTACCTGCAAAAGTGAGAATGGAAAAAAATGAGCAAGGTATATGGCAACCATCGTTTAGTCGGCCTATTTATACTCCGCTTGAATAAAGAAAAAAGCAGAAACGCAATAAAACGTTTCTGCTTTTTCTTATGATAATCGACCTTTATAATCTTCAAACTGGAATGAACGAATAACTTTTATTCCTTGTTCATCATTGTAAGTGCAAATACTCGGCAAATTCACACCGTTGAACATATGTGTTTTCACCATCGTATAGTGCGCCATATCTGTAAAGACGATTTTGTCGCCTGCCTGAAGTGGCTCATCGAATGAGTAATCTCCAATTATATCGCCGGCTAAGCATGTCATACCACCTAAGCGGTACGTATATGCTTTTTCGTTTGGTTGACCAGAACCGATAATATGTGCGCGGTATGGCATCTCAAGCGTATCCGGCATATGACAAGTAGCAGAAGAGTCTACGATTGCAAGCTCCATACCGTTATGAACGATATCAAGCACTGTTGCTACTAAATAACCTGTATTCAGTGCAATTGCTTCACCTGGCTCTAAAATTACTTTCACATCGTATGTTTCCTGAATACGATTAATTAACGACACTAATAGTTCTACGTTATAACCTGGTTTTGTAATATGATGACCGCCACCGAAGTTAATCCATTTCATCTGGTGTAAGTACTTTCCGTATTTTTCTTCAAAATGAACTAAAATACGTTCCAGCACTTCCGCACCTTGCTCACACATAGCGTGGAAATGTATACCTTCCACACCTTCTAGCTCATCTGGCTGGAATGATTCATACGGGATACCTAAACGTGAATTAATGTAGCATGGATCATAAAGTGGTGTTTCCACCTCTGAATAGCCCGGGTTTACACGTAAGCCGATTGAAATATTTTTCTCATGATTCAACACTTTGTCTTTATATTTATTTAACTGATCAAAAGAGTTAAATACAATATGGTCGACATATGTTAAATATTCATCAATTTCATGTTCTGCATAAGCAGGGGCATAAGCATGTACTTCCTTACCGAATTCTTCATAGCCAAGACGTGCTTCGAATAATGAAGAAGACGTAATGCCAGCTAAATAATTGCGCGCCATCGGAAATGTTGACCACATTGAAAACCCTTTAAGTGCAAGTAAAATATCACAATTTGTACGATCCTGTACAGATTTTAATAGCTTTAAATTGCGCTCGAGTAATCGCTCGTCAACTACGAATGCCGGAGACGGAGCCTGTGACCAATCGATGCCCGTTTCTTCTGCTAAAGCTTCTTCCATAATAGGCTTCTTCATTTTTACATCAGCCATTATTTTGTTACTCCGTTAGAAGTGAATTCTAAGTCGATTAATTCAGGATTTTCAGTTTCGTGCCATGGTAAGCCCCATTTGTTTAAAGCGTCCATGAATGGATCTGGATTGAAGTCTTCCACATTCCATACACCTGGTTTTTGCCATTCGCCGTTCATTACAAGCATAGCGCCGATCATTGCCGGTACACCAGTTGTGTAAGAAATCGCCTGTGAGCCAACCTCTCTGTAGCATTCTTGGTGATCACATACATTGTATACATAGTAAGTTTTTTCTTTACCGTCTTTAATACCGCGAACGATACAACCGATGTTTGTTTTACCTTTTGTAAGAGGTCCAAGTGTTGCTGGATCTGGTAAAACAGCTTTTAAAAACTGGATTGGCTGAATCATTTGTCCTTGGAATTCGATTGGCTCAATTGAAGTCATACCTACATTTTCTAGAACGTTTAAATGTGTTAAGTATTTTTCGCCAAACGTCATCCAGAAGCGGATTTGTTTTAAACCTTTAATGTTTTTCGCTAAAGATTCTAATTCTTCATGGTATAGAAGGTAGCAATCTTTTTCACCGATTTCCGGTAAGTTATAAACTGTTTTATATTCTAAAGGCTCCGTTTCAACCCACTCGCCATCTTTCCAGAAACGACCGTTCGCAGTAATTTCGCGAATGTTGATTTCCGGGTTGAAGTTTGTTGCGAATGGAAGTCCGTGGTCTCCACCATTAGCATCAACGATATCGATGTAATGAATTTCATCGAAATGATGCTTTTGTGCATGCGCTGTGAATACGCCTGTTACACCTGGGTCAAAACCTGAACCTAGAAGCGCAGTAATGCCTGCTTCTTCAAAACGTTCTTTATACGCCCATTGCCATTTATATTCGAATTTAGCAGTATCTAAAGGCTCGTAGTTTGCTGTATCTACATAATGAGTCTTAGTTGCTAAACATGCATCCATAATAGTTAAGTCTTGATATGGTAAAGCTACATTGATCACCACATCTGGATTAAATCCATTGATTAAGTCAATTAGTTCCTCGGTGTTATCCGCATCCACTTGTGCTGTATGAATAATCGTTTTTCCACCATCTAATTTTTCTTTTAAAGCATCACATTTAGACTTTGTTCGACTTGCGATCATAATCTCTTCGAATACTTCTGAGTTTTGTACACATTTATGTACGACAACGCTAGCTACACCGCCAGCTCCAATAATCAATGCTTTACCCAATTTCTTGTCACGCTCCCAATCTATAATTTAATTGTGTTTCAATTTGAAACAAGATTGATTATATAGAATAGTACGTGACTTAGCAATTATGTTCTCGTATTTTTTTACAAGTTTTAGAGATAATTATAAAAACATGCAAAACATAGTTGTTTTACATGTTAATGAGAAGAATTAATCATTTCAAGCAATAGATAATAATAGCGTAAATTAGCTTTAGTATGCTGAAGGATTTCATAGTAGGAATAACTTTTGAACAGGAACAGGCAAGAGATGAAGACGCAACTCAAATAGAGTGGGTGTTTTAAGCGCTTTGGTTTAGTTAGTATGAATGTTACTGTCAAAACGATTGTAAATAATATAAAGCAACTATAAAAGATTAATGGTAGAACGTTACTTGTAGCCTGTTCAATCAAGCTTCTGAACTGCAACAAGGCTTCAGCAGATTTTTCACTTTCTTTAATCTGCAGAAATTGATCTTCAAACTGAATGTTCCAAAAAATTTTATCGTTTTGTTCTATTATTTCATATTGGTATTGAAGTGCATGCCCTTTTTCACCGGTTGCTGCTTCACTTGAAGCGGAAATAAGAAAGGAGCTGAATAGGATAATGGCTAAGACTCGCAACGTTAAAGTCATGATACACCTCTTATTGAATGATTTACTAAATAAAGGTAATTATACTATGATAAAAAAGTAAAGCAAGATGAAAAAACCTAGTGAAATTTGATTTCACTAGGTAATAGACTATTTAACTGTTTGCTTTTGAAGAACAGTATCGCGGTTTGTAACGGCATCAACTGCTTCATATATTGTACTTTCGAAATGGTTCACTTGCAGGGATGTGACACCTTGAATTGTCGTTCCACCTGGAGAGCATACTTGATCGATTAATTGCCATGGGTGGGAGTCAGATTGTAATACCATTTTAGCACTACCCAATACAGAACTTGCTGCAATTTTAAGTGCCATATCTTTTGGCATACCTTCGCGGACAGCAGCACGTGCCAACGAATCAATGTACAGGTAAGTAAAGGCCGGGGAGGCGCAACCAATCGTAGTAAATATTGAAAATAATTCTTCAGGAAGTTCATCAATCGTTCCTACTGTAGCAAACAGCTTTTCAACAATAGCTTTTTGTTCGTCATTTCCTATGATTGTTGAAAAACAGCTTGTAGATGCGCCAATAGTTGAATTTATATTAGGCATGACACGGAAAATAGGTGTCTGTGCCCCAAGCTCACGATGTAAATAGTCAAGTGATTTTCCGGCAGCAATCGAAATAACAATATGATTGCTCTTTAAATTTTGTTGAATTGCTGGAATTACTTGATCAAACATTTGAGGCTTTACTGCAATAATAACGACATCTACTTGTGACATGAGATGCTCTATTGAATCTGCAGTTTGGATCCCATATTGGCTGATGAGTGCCTCTGTTTTTTCGATGCTACGATTAATCCCATATACATCTGTAGCATTAAATTGTCCACTTGTAATCATTCCATTAATAATCGCGTTGGCCATGTTTCCAAGACCGATAAATCCGAATTTCATAAATATATCCCACTTTCATTCATTAAAAATATGCATAGCGCTTAGTATACAGCACTGAAAGTTCAATGCAAATAGAACGTATTATCAGCTGAAAAGATTAAAAAAATTCACCATCTTTCTATATTTAGGAAGATGGTGAATGCTATGTACTCTATTATTTTATAAAAAATATGCGTTTTTAATCCCGACAGGCCAGTCGACTAGTTGATCATTGTCGGCTTTTACTTCCAAGACTAATATTTCATTTTCGATCGCTTCTAATAGCCACTCACTGTATAATAACAACGGCTTATCATTTGTTACTAACTTTTTTAGTTCATTATTTGTAATCGTTAAAATTTCGTATTCACAGGTAAGGTGTATGTGCTGAGGTAAAACCGTGATGGATCCAATTTTAATCGTTCCTGGAATTGTTCCTTCGATTTTAATAATATAAGTAGTTACGCTTTGTCCTTTATAATCAACAATCGTTTCCGTTATGAAATCAAATTTTACTGGATACTCTACATCGTTTACAATTGCTGTACTTCGACTTACTACACTAATCGGCAGCTTTTCCAATGAATTTTCGAACCGATTTTTAAACTGTAGCAGTACATTTTCCGATAGTACTACCATAATAGACACTCCTTTTATGAATAGTGGATGTTTTTTACTACGATTATTTACTAAGTAGAATGGGAATATTGAATTAGAACCTTAAATAATAGCAAGAATTTCAAAAATACTAGTACTTAGTATATAACTTTTTTTAGTATTGTAAATTAATATAAGTATAAATTTTGTGAACATATTGTTGAAATATGGTAACAACGTTAAAATAAGTGCAATTGATAAAGGATGCGAAGATTACCTTTGTCATCAATGGAGTGATTACGATGAAAGAAAACAGTAACAACACAAACAAAAGAAAAGTAATTTTATTTCCGGGTACAGTAGATCGACTATTTAATGAAGCGAAACATTTAGCCGAGACGTTCCATTATAAAGAAGCGAATGAATTATTTGAGCAAGCATTGCTATTAGGAGAAGGGGATGAATTATCACTTAGTGTTTTTGCCTATTCTTTATATGAAGTAAAAAATTTTGAAAGGGCAAAACAAATATGTGAAGAACTATTGGCAATTGGTCCAAGTATGTATTTTGAAGTGATGGAACTTTACTTAACAATTTGTATGCAATTGCGCCAATTTAAACAAGTGGAGAAAATTATTGAATCATTGTTTGATGAAGAGTTAATACCAGAGCATGAAGTCGAAAAGTTTGAGCGTTTAAAAAACTTAAATGCGCATATAGCAGAAAACCAGGAATCTCAGTTACAGTCTCCTCCATTAGTCGATATTGAAGAGAATTTTGATATTATCGCAAGTGAGTTCCTGAAGTTATCTGTACAAGAACAGCTGATGTTGATAAATGAGCTGCCTGAAATGAATATTCGTCCATATATAACAGAAATTAAAGCCGTTATTGAATCAGAAAATGTGCACCCTTTTATTCAAAGTTTGTTGCTTATTTTGCTGGTGGAACAGGAAGTTAATCTGGATTTGAATATAGCTAAATTTAACATGATAAGGGAGATCAATCCGGCAGAATTACCTTTGCCAACAAAAATGCCCCAATATGAGGAAATTGCAGCGATTATAACGGAAACACTATTACAAGAGCCCTCTACACTGGAGTTTGTGCAGCAATTAATGTCTAAGCATGCCATTGTCCTTTATCCTTTCGAATGGACTATTTTCCGAAGCGAGGATGTTGCACTAAGTTATATTGAATTTGTTAAATCCATGTTTGGTGAAACTATGGAAATCAACGGTGAAATAGTGGAATTTTTACAGAACATAGAAAAAATATCAGATTTACAAGAGTAGTGAAAAAAGTTGAAACATTGTTCATCTATGTTATACTAAAATGGTTGTCAAACAATATATATGACGAGTTTGTTTATTCAAACGAATGTTAACTTTGGAGGTAATATATATGTCAGTAAAATGGGAAAAACAAGAAGGTAACGAAGGTTTATTAACTGTTACTGTAGAAGCAGCAGAAGTTGATAAAGCTTTAGACCAAGCTTTTAAAAAAGTAGTAAAACAAATTAACGTACCTGGTTTCCGTAAAGGGAAAATGCCTCGTAATGTATTCGAAAAAATGTACGGTGTAGAAGCTCTTTACCAAGATGCTTTAGAAATCGTTATCAACTCTTCATACCCAGTTGCTTTGGATGAAGCTGGTATTGAGCCAGTTGATTACCCAGAAATCGCTGGTACAGAAAACTTCGCTAAAGGTACTGAATTCACTTACACTGCAACAGTAACTGTGAAACCAGAACCAAAATTAGGCGAATATAAAGGTTTAGAAGTAACTAAACAAGCTACAGAAGTAACTGACGAAGAAGTTCAATCTTTAATCGATGCTCAATTAGCTAAAAAAGCTGAACTTGAAATCAAAGAAGATGAAGCAATCGTTGAAGGCGACACTGCTGTTATCGATTTCGAAGGTTTCGTAGGCGAAGAAGCATTTGAAGGTGGTAAAGGTGAAGATTACGCATTAGAAATCGGTTCTGGATCATTCATTCCAGGTTTCGAAGAGCAATTAGTAGGCGCTAAAACTGGCGAAACTAAAGATGTTGTAGTTACTTTCCCTGAAGAGTACCATGCTGCTGAATTAGCTGGTAAAGAAGCGAAATTCGTAGTAACAGTTAAAGAAGTAAAAACTAAAGTATTACCTGACTTAACAGATGAGTTCGCAAAAGAAATGGACCCAGAAGTTGAAACAGTAGAAGCTTTACGTACAAAATTAAAAGAAACTACTTTAGCTAACAAAGAAGCTGATTCTGAAGCATCATTACGTGATGAACTTGTAGAAAAAGCAGCTGCTAATGCAGAAGTTGAAATTCCACAAGGTATGATCAACACAGAAGTAGACCGTATGGTACAAGAGTTCGGTCAACGCTTACAAATGCAAGGTATGAACTTAGATTTATACTACCAATTCTCTGGACAAGACGAAGAAGCATTACGCACTCAAATGGCTGAAGAAGCTGCAAACCGTGTTCGTGTAACATTAGTGTTGGAAGCGATTGGTCAAGCAGAAAATATTGAAGTAACTGAAGAAGACATCAATGTTGAGCTTGAAAAAATGGCTGCACAATTTGGTATGTCAAATGACCAAATTTTAACTGCTTTAGGCGGAACAAAAGTTCTTGAGAACGATATCCGTACACAAAAAACAGTTGAATTCCTAGTTGAAAACGCTAAAATTACTAACTAATTTATTTAATTTATCGAAACGTACTTTGTTTAATAACCATGGCTAACTATTAACATTGTCGATTATTATTAGTTTAATCACTGGGCTACCGTCTTTTATATATGAGTTAGCTAGTAATAAATAAATTAAATCAAAATTTTAACAAGGTGCGGTTTTTCCGTGCCTTGTTTTATCACTTAAAAATTTAAAAAGATAATATAGGTTAAATTATTTGTGATTTGAATACATACATATAATTGTTAGGGTATTTGAATATTTGTGGAGAAAAAGATACAATAAAATCCAATGAATGTTAAAGCACTAACGTGAAATTCATAAGACATAAATTAAGACAGTAACAATATGCAATCAATTTATTTGATAAAACAACTAGAATCTTGTAAGATTGTTGCTTGAATAGGGGTGAACCAAATTGTTTAAATTTAATGATGAAAAAGGCAATTTAAAATGCTCTTTTTGTGGTAAGCCACAAGAACAAGTTCGTAAACTGGTTGCAGGACCAGGCGTATATATTTGTGACGAATGTATCGAGCTTTGCTCAGAGATCGTAGTAGAAGAACTAGGAATCGAAGAGGAAATTGAGTTCAAAGATATTCCGAAGCCTAAAGAAATTTTAAATATATTAGGTGAATATGTTATCGGACAAGAACGGGCAAAAAAAGCTTTGGCAGTTGCTGTTTATAATCACTATAAACGTATTAATTCAAATTCGAAAATTGACGATGTTGAATTATCGAAATCAAATATTGTTTTAATCGGCCCAACTGGTAGCGGTAAAACTTTACTTGCTCAAACATTGGCACGTATTTTAAATGTACCATTCGCGATTGCTGACGCAACAAGCTTAACTGAAGCAGGTTATGTTGGTGAGGATGTTGAAAATATTCTTTTAAAATTAATCCAAGCTGCTGATTATGATATTGAACGTGCCGAAAAAGGGATTATTTATATTGACGAGATTGATAAAGTGGCTCGTAAATCTGAAAATCCTTCAATTACACGCGATGTATCAGGTGAAGGTGTACAACAAGCTTTACTTAAAATTCTAGAAGGTACTGTAGCTAGCGTTCCTCCACAAGGCGGTCGTAAGCATCCACACCAAGAGTTTTTACAAATTGATACATCAAACATTCTTTTCATTGTTGGTGGAGCGTTTGATGGAATCGAGACGATTATTAAACGTCGTCAAGGTGAGAAAGTAATCGGATTTGCTTCTACTATAAATAACGGTGTTGATGAAGATGCTTCTATTATGTCCCAATTAATTCCGGAAGACTTATTGAAATTTGGACTTATTCCAGAATTTATTGGTCGTTTACCAGTATTGGCAACGTTAGAGCAGTTAAATGTAGATGCGTTAGTTCAAATTTTAACAGAGCCTAAAAACGCTTTGGCAAAACAATATCAAAAAATGCTAGAACTGGATAATGTTGAGCTTGAGTTTGAAGATGAGGCATTAGTTGAAATTGCAAAATTAGCGATCGAACGTAAAACAGGTGCTCGTGGACTTCGTTCTATTATCGAAGTAACAATGCTGGACGTTATGTTTGAATTACCTTCACGTGAAGACATTAAAAAATGTGTCATCACGGCAGAGACAATTCGTGATAAAGCAGAGCCAAAATTAATTTTGGATGATGGTTCAGTATTGAAAAAAGATGATAACGAAAAAACCTCAGCATAATTTTTGCTGAATGTTTCCAATTATGTAGCTGACTTAGACTTCTTAAGCAAGTCCAAAGTCAGCTTTTTCTTACAAAAAGGATATACATATTGGTTGGATGAAAATTTTATGAATAGCTGACACATACTTATAATGCGGGTTGTTTTTAAGATTTGGATGGAGGTGAATACCCGCGTGACAAAAAAATTATCAAATATGCCAGTTTTACCGTTAAGAGGACTTCTTGTCTACCCAACAATGGTTTTACATATTGATGTTGGTAGAGAACGTTCCATTGCTGCACTTGAACATGCGATGCTTGGAGACAGTACAATCTTTTTAGTAACTCAAAAGGATTTACGTGTTGATTCACCCGTAAAATCAGATCTTTATAAAATGGGTACTTTAGCGAAAGTTAAACAAATGCTAAAGCTTCCAAACGGCACATTACGCATATTGGTTGAAGGTTTAAACCGTGCGGAAATGGTAAGTTACAAAGATGCTGAAAAATTTGCAATTGCAGATTTGGAAATATTTGAAGACGATCAATTTAAAGATTCCGAAACAGAAGCTTTAATGCGTACAGTTCTATCTTATTTCGAAAAATATGCAAAATCATCAAATAAAATTACAACTGAAACAATCGAATCTGTTCTCGATATTGAAGAACCAGGTCGATTAGCGGATGTAATTGCCTCTCATTTACCATTTAAAATTAATGAGAAGCAGGAAGTGTTAGACATCACTAACATTAAGAAACGTTTAGACCACTTAATGATTCGTCTACATGATGAGCAGGAGATTTTAAATCTCGAGAAAAAAATCAGTACAAAAGTGAAGCAAGCGATGGAGCGCACGCAAAAAGAATATTATTTACGTGAGCAAATGAAAGCAATTCAAACAGAGCTTGGTGATCGTGAAGGGAAAACAGGGGAAGTTGCCGACCTTCGCAAAAAAATTGATAGCTCAGGCATGCCTGATTCCACATTAAAAGTGGCGTTAAAAGAGCTTGATCGTTATGAAAAATTGCCTGCTGCAAGTGCAGAAAGTGGTGTTATTCGTAACTATCTGGAATGGCTTGTTTCAATACCTTGGACAGAGAAAACGGAAGACCGTATCGATATTGCCCACGCTGAAGAAGTTTTGAATCGTGATCACGACGGTTTAGAAAAAGTAAAAGAGCGTGTTTTGGAATATTTATCAGTCCGTCAGTTAATGAATTCATTACGCGGTCCTATTCTTTGTTTAGCAGGACCTCCAGGTGTTGGTAAAACAAGTTTGGCACGTTCCATTGCAGAGAGCTTGGATCGTAAATTTGTCCGAGTTTCACTTGGTGGTGTACGTGATGAATCGGAAATTCGCGGTCACCGTCGTACGTATGTAGGTGCTATGCCAGGCCGTATTATTCAAGGAATGAAAAAAGCAGGTACAACAAATCCTGTATTCTTACTTGATGAAATTGATAAAATGTCAAATGATTTCCGTGGTGATCCTTCTGCTGCAATGTTGGAAGTTTTGGATCCTGAGCAAAACAATACGTTTAGCGATCACTTCATTGAAGAGCCATATAACTTGCAGGATGTACTGTTCATTGCAACAGCAAATGATTTAAGCACAATACCTGGCCCACTTCTTGATCGTATGGAAATTATTAATATTGCCGGATATACGGAGTATGAAAAAATTGAAATTACGAAAAACCATTTAATTCCGAAACAAACGAAGGAACATGGTTTAAAGAAAGCGCAATTAGTTATAAAAGACGAAGCAATTGCGGATTTGATTCGTTATTATACACGTGAAGCAGGAGTTCGTGGATTAGAGCGACAAGTAGCAACTGTTTGTCGTAAAGCTGCAAAAATCATTGTTTCAGGTGAAAAGAAAAAAGTAACTGTTAGCTCCAAAGTATTAGTGGATATGCTTGGCAAACATCGCTTCCGTTACGGACAAGCAGAGCTTGAAAATCAAGTAGGTGTTGCAACAGGTCTTGCTTACACTACTGTTGGCGGCGATACTTTACAAATTGAGGTTTCATTAACACCTGGTAAAGGAAAACTAATCCTAACAGGGAAGCTTGGAGATGTAATGAAGGAATCCGCACAAATTGCACTATCATTTGTCCGTACATTAACAGATAATTTAGGACTTGATTCAGATTATTTTGATCAACATGATATTCACGTCCATGTTCCAGAAGGCGCAGTGCCAAAGGATGGTCCTTCAGCTGGTATAACGATGACAACAGCCATCGTTTCAGCTATAACTGGAAAAGCAATTAAACGCGAAATTGGGATGACAGGGGAAGTAACTTTAAGAGGTCGGGTATTACCAATCGGTGGCCTAAAGGAAAAATCTTTAAGTGCTCACCGTGCAGGATTAACGACGATTATTATCCCGAAAGACAATGAGCGTGATATTGATGATATTCCAGAAACAATTCGTGAGCAACTCACATTTAAACTAGTGTCACAGGCGGAAGAAGTTCTTGCTCTTGCACTAGATGGAGGTTTTAAAAAGTAATGAAAGTCCATAACGTTGAAATGATCGGCAGTTTTGTCCGACCAGAACAGTTCCCGGAAGACGGGCTACCTGAATTTGCGTTAGCGGGTCGTTCAAATGTCGGCAAATCTTCGTTTATTAATCGTATGATTGGCCGTAAAGCAATGGCACGTATTTCGTCAAAGCCTGGTAAAACGCAACAGTTGAATTTCTATAAAATTGAAGAGCAACTTTATTATGTTGACGTTCCAGGATACGGCTATGCAAAAGTTTCAAAATCAGAACGTGCAGCATGGGGAAAAATGATTGAAAAATATTTCATGGGACGCGACCAATTAAGAGCCGTTGTATTAATTATTGATATTCGTCACAATCCCACTAATGATGACTGTATGATGTATGATTTCTTAAAGCATTATAATATTCCTGTTATCGTAGTAGCGACAAAGGCTGACAAAATCCCGAAAGGTAAATGGGATAAGCATAAAAAGCATGTGCGAGAAACGCTGCAAATGGATAAACAGGATCCATTAATCGTGTTTTCTTCAGAGAAAGGTCTTGGCTTCGAAGAGGCATGGGCTGAAATTGAATCGCGTATGTAATTAAATTAGAACAACTTCGATTAAATTCGGAGTTGTTCTTTTTTGTTTATAAATTTTTAAAAGTCAAACAACCCTTCGCTTTAATTAAAAGGTTACCTTCATCAAAATTATAATAATTACTTGATATTAATATGGATTTGTCGATAAAAATTGTAGGAGGTGCTACATATGGATATCGCAGCTTTAGCAATCTCGATGAAACAAGCGGATTTAATGAAAAATGTTTCAATAGCTGTTACAAAACAATCGATGGAATTTCAAGAACAAAGCATAGAACAATTAATAGAAGTAACGAATGTATCTCACCCAACTCTAGGTCATTCAGTTGATATCTCTATTTAATTAATTAAGACTTACGATGCGAACACTTAGGTAATTTGGTAAACTTAAATAGTTAATGCAGTATTATTTGTAAATTTATACAAATTAAAGAGTGCTTAATTATGAATTGAAAGAAATGAGGTTAAGTAAGACTATTTGAAATAAAAATTAAGGGGAGTAATGAATGAGGAGGAGAAACAATTGCTTAAAAAAATAGTAACACTGTTGACAGCAATTACACTTGCTTTAGCAATTCTACCGCTAGGTCAACAAGCTGAAGCATCTACTACATATACCTTTATGAAAGCAAATTATAATGAAACTGAAGATAAGAATGGAACGGTGACGCGTACATTAAAAAGCGTCACTTTAAAAAATAGTTCTGGAAAAACAGCAACATTAAGCCTTTCAAATACAGGTAAATTCTATATTAATAATACGCTGACAAATATAGCTGGTTTTAAAGCGGGTATGAATGTCACGATTAAACTAAAATCAGGTAAGATCACTGAATTACGCGGTTCTACAAATGACGGGGACGGTTCAATTGTTGAAAATAGTAAACAAATATCAGGTGTAGTTACCCAAATCGATCCAAACGGTCTACAAGTCCGCGTAAAGGTAGATGGGGCATCGACGAAAACGTTTACTGTAACTAATAATACAGAAGTGTTTAAAGGGAAATCTTTTGTAGATATTAGTACCCTATATGTAGGGGACCGTGTACGTTTAAAATTTGCTACAGCCAATACATCTCGTATTGCCGAGATTAATATTATGAGTACAGCCAACATGGTTGCAGATTTATACAAAGCAAATTTAAATACGGTTAATACTAATAAAAATACAATAAATGTTCAAAATGCCCATACTTTATTGAATTGGCGTTTCGGAACTGGAAACATAAAAACAAAGGCTACTTTCAACTTTACTAATAATACAACCATTTATGCAGGGAATAAAAAAATATCAAAAAATCAATTGAAAAACTATAACAACAGTGATATTTATTTTGTAACAAAAGAACAGTTTAATAAAGAAGTAATCGATAAAATTATTGTATTAGCCAAAAATGAACGTACATTCTATCAACCAATTAATCGTGTGAATATTGGTGTAAATATGCTGGAATTAAAAAATGCACAGAAATTAAATTATCATAATGGATCGATTTTATTACGCAATGGTCGATTAGTAGAACCTGAAGGATTAATCGCATTGGATTTAGCACAAAAACCAATTTCGACAACAGCCTTTGTATTAACGGATGGTGGTGCGAAAAATGACTATGCGCATATTGTAAATGTTACAAATGATGCGTTTTTAGCGCCGAATTTATCAAAATACCAACTTTACTTTGGCCGAATTGATGTCGCAGATTTAGACGCATATGAAGTGGACTTATCTGATTTGCAACGTTTTGATAATCATTTCTGGAGTTCAGATAATCGAATTTCCCAATTTGGATACAGCAATTCTACAATTGCATCTGAACTGGATGGGACAAAGCAATTTAAAGTAATACCTGAATTGGACTTAGATTTATATGATAATTATACAAACTCGCCAAATCCTTATTATGCATACTTCTATGTAAAGGATGGACATATTCAAGGCATTCACTTTGTTCCAAACGAAAGATTGGCAACGTTAACTTTGACAGGACGAGTAAGCTCGGTGAACTTCAATACGAAAAAGATTTCAGTTATTAATAGTAGCCAGTGGGGGAACGACGGCCATTGGAATTTCCGATACGGTTCACTTACATTAGACTTATCCAAAGCAATGATTGTTAAAGATGGAAAAGTGGTTGATATTGAGGAAATTAATAAAGGAAGTCAAGTAACAGCTGTTGCACGTTCGACATCTGATGTATATGTACTACTTATAAACTAAACTGATAAGGCATGTGAGATGTGCCTCTCACATGCCAATACTATTTTACGGAATAATTTAAGGAAATGAGGACGAATTTGTGAGGAAAAAGTTTAACTTAAACTTTGTAGCAGTATGTTCATTTTTAATTATAGTACTACTCGTCCACCCGTCGAGTAGTTCAGCCCAGTCAATTGATTTAACAGGTGGAGTTAAAAATGAGTATGAATACGAAGAGTATTTCTTTTTAACAGGGAAACCAATTAAATTTACGGGAACTAATAAAAACGTTTCTGTAAACAAAACAGAACGTCAAGGTAAATTAACTGAAACATATAAATTTACGTTATCAGGACCAAGTGGAGAAAAATTAACGAGAAACTTTACGTATACATATGATGTAACAAACTATGACCAGGTCGGTCAAAGTTCGGCGACTGGTAGCGTAACAAAATTTACAGAAAAAATTACTATTGGTGACCGTACATTTACATTGGCGGATTACCAACTCTCAAAAAGTACAATTACAGACAAGCGTCCAGCATCTGACTATTACTCTGGAGAAGCGATTGCCCGTAAAACATATACCGAATCGACAGGTCGGGGAAAAGATGCTGTAACAAAAACAATTACAGTAGAGGCAAGCAGCCGAAATGAAGGATATGAAAACTTCTGGGGTGCCACTGAAACTCAAATTACCGATTTTGAAATTGTATATGAAGACGGGTCAATCGGAACGGTAAAAAACAAAGTTTCTACAGCTAAATCACGCACTTTGGACTTCAATCAAAGTGATGCTACTTTATCCAGCTTTAACGGCAACTATAAAACAGTTAGCTCGGCAGATTCATTATCTGAATATGAATACGATTTACCTGCCGGAAGAGGAAGAGTGGCAAGTAGCATTGACTATATGCCAAAGCTAGAAATGCTGAAGATCCCAAAATTCCGTGATTTATCAACAAATTGGGCTCGTGAACAAATTGAAAAATTATATTCACTTGGGATTTTGGAGGATCAATCCAACTTCTTCTCTCCTAATACACCAGTGCAACGTTTAGACTTTGCCATTGCAATCGGTAAAGCAATAGACCTACGTGTATTGGAAGAGCAAAACAATCGCCGTCCTACTTCACAGCCGACCATTTTTAAAGATGTAAAGCGCACTACGAAAGATCACAATTATTTAGTTGCAGCAGTGAATAAAGGGGTTATTAAAGGGACGACACCGAATACTTTTGACCCTGATGGATTTTTAACACGTCAGCAAGCAGCGACAATTTTAGTACGTGCCCTTGGTTTAGAAGGGAAAGCGCCAGATCCAGGCTATACAACGGATTATAAAGATGACTACAGAATTACAGATTATGCACGAGATGCCATATATGTAGCGACACAGTTAGGGTTAATGTCCGGCAGCAACGGTTATTTTAATCCGAAAGATACGTTAACACGTGCACAATCTTCGGCAATCATTGAACGATTTTTACGCTATTTAGAAAACGATTTAAAAGAAAACTACCGTGACAATATTCTGTTCTTTAACTAAGGAGTTGCAAAAATGAATAAAATGAAGAAACTAATGGCGATGTTGCTATCTTGTCTTCTAGTTCTCTCTTTAGCTTTTCCATTTGGTCCGATAGAGGTGGAAGCAGCAAACAAGCAAATTTCGGATATTGCTAAATCTAATTCGAAATATAAAGCGGCTAAATGGGCAGTAGACAAGGATTATATGCAATTATATGGCGGGAACAAATTCCAATCTGGCACTCTCGTTATGGAATGGCAAATGCTTCAGTTTTTAGCGAAGTTAGATAGTAATTATCATTTCAATACGAACAATAAGGATATGTTATATGAATATTACAGTGAGTTGAATATACCGCTATATGGAGCAGACAATCCATCAAAGCGAAATGCAAACATTTCCAGAGGTCATTTTGCCCGCCTATATGCGGCAGTGAATGGTTTAGATTTATCGGAAGTACAAGCAGTTCAATATTTATATATGAATGAAATTACTACTGGAACATCTGGTAAGCGCACATTTGAAGATTATAAGCCGACCCGCAATATTAACCGGGGAGATATGGCCGTTTTTATGTATCGAATTAATCAGCAAGGGAAAATGGCGATAGAAGGATTATCAAGCGCTCCTACTGGTAAGGACAATAATAAGATAACGTTGCCAACAAACTTTATTGAAAGTAAAGATGGAACGGTAACCATTCCAACAAAGCCAGGCAAAAATCCGGATGATAAAACGACTAGACCGGACGTTTACAAAGCTGTAAAAGACATTAAAGTAGCAAAAGAAGAACTAACTGCCAACGGTCTGGATTCCTCTTTAATTACAATTAATTTGCGCGATAGCTATGGCAATGACATTTCATATGATGAATCGCTTGCATTTAAAGTTACCTCTGTAGCTGGAGCGAAAGTATCGGAAACGAACACGAGTACAAGTGGACAATCGACAGTAGTATATACAGATGGCCCTCAGTTAAATGTATATGTGACAGCACCGGCACTTACAAAGTCGGTAGTTGATACGATTCGCTTTGAAATGGTCAATCCAACGGAGAAATACCACACATATAAAAATCAAGTCATTGAAGTATCGATGCGATATGTACCAAAAGCAGAGCTTCGCATTACGTATGAAGTGTTTGATCCAGAGCAGACAGAATGGAATGGCGGTACGGTTGATCCTGGAGTAAAACCATTGCCAGCTTTACCACAAGGTGTAGTTGGAACAACGACTGTACCATATACACCAAATGGGATTATTACAATTACCGATTATGACGAAGATATAAAAGTAATGACAGGCTCTAAATGGGAATCTTATACGACATCCGATGGTAAATTAACACAAGGGCAAGTCACTTCAAAGGAAATACAATACGGAAATGCCGACTTAAAATTAGAAGGCCAAATTATTTCTGTTTGGTTATTTGAACAAATTTTAGATTATATGATTGAAGGACCGAAAGATGAATCTTCATGGGGCGGTCTAGGAAATGCGAAAGTAATGTACACAGTAAATAATGAAGGACGAGCAACATACGATCTTCAAGGCGTTATGAGTGAAGAAGATACAGTTCCCTTCAATTCTATGCTACATGCTGTCATTATTTATTTAACAGGCAAGTTTTTACCGATTGCAGATCAAATTACATTAGCGCACGAAGAATCGGTCGAAGTAATAAAAGCAATGTACGATCGCTTAGGACAAATCGATAAAAATTTACTGCGAAAAGATTATGCAGACCTAATCGGAAAACTGGAAGGCGCTGTATCAAAAATTGCCGTTTTACAGGCAGGGAAAGAATTACAACAACGTCCGGAAGGCATGGATCGATATACAAAAGTTATTGTCAATTTAGTAGCGCCAAGTGGTGTTATTATTACTGATTATAAAGGAACAGTAGAAGTATCGTTCAATGGGAAAACTCGTGTTGTATCATTTGATACGAATACTAAAGACTACAATAATAACACAGGTAGCCGCGGGTCTGCAGTTGTATACTTTGATGATATTCTATACGGCAATTCACAGGTAAAAGCACGATTGATTGATTTGGATCCACGTTATGATAAAGTTTTTCAAGGACTGAAAAATACGACTGTTACACAATCAGTATTTTCAAATCCACGTTTTGAAAATAATTTATGTGCAGTTGAATCTGAAGTTATGTTTGTTGTGGATCATTCAGGTTCGATGAAAGTACGGGATGCGAAAAATTATACAGCAGACAAAGTGAAACAGACGGTGAAGCAAATTGGAGCGAATCCAAGTCATGTGTATCGATTCAGCAATCGTTCAAACCATGAAGCAACAGATACAGCAGCAATCGTTTCAGGTATTGATAGCTTACTGAGCTATAAAAATGAGAATCGTTCGACGAATATTGTATCAGCATTAAAAACGGCAGTGAATAATTTCACTACGAATCAATATACAAATAAGGCAATTGTATTGGTAACGGATGGCTATTCAAACAGTAATGGACTAGATGAGGTTATCCGAATGGCAAAAGAAAAGGGAATTGCGATTCATACTGTTTCAGTTGGCTCATACACAACTGTGAATGAAAAGTTATTGAAAGATATATCATCTGAAACAAAAGGTACGTATCAAAACATTTCAACAATCGAGAATTTACATGGCTCGTTACAATCGATTATTACTACGATTTTATGTAAAACTCCAACTTTGAATAATAGTTGTTTAGTAGGGGACACAATCTTTAATCGTACAGATGTACGTATAGAAGAACGTGTAACAATTCTCGCGGATGTAAATACAGGCTGTGAAAATGTAAAAGCGGTGCGTGTCGTATTTATTTCGCCTAGTGGAGATGTGCGTTATGATTTACCTGAACGTGGTTCATCGCGCTTTATGCATCGACCGCAATTATATGAATTCCCTGAATTTGATTTATACGTAGAAGTTGAATTCCAAGCTCTAGATGAATCAGGAAACGTTATCGCGACAAAAATTCATAATATGTGACAAATTAGAAGCTCATTGCATAAGTGAGCTTCTTTTTCGGTTTGTATGATTGAAATCTATGTCGAACTTTGTTAAACTTACATTAGAATAATTCTAATTTAACTTTTTGAAATTAGGGTATATATCATCGTAGCAAAAAAATTTTCAACTCTTATCGATCAAAAATCGGAAAAGAGGATTTGATTTATCATATTCAGCAAATACTTTCATAGCATGTTCACAAACTAAACGTGAGTCATGCTACCTTTATGTTACAATAGAATCTATGAATTAGAACGTGTGAGGTGTAGAGGTTCATGCATACATTAGTAGTAGGCTTGAATTATAAAACAGCGCCAGTAGAAATTCGTGAAAAGTTATCGTTTATCGAATCGGATCTTCCGAATGCTATGGAGGCGCTACAAAAGCAAAAAAGCATATTAGAAAACGTAATTATCTCTACTTGTAACCGTACAGAAATTTATGCGGTTGTTGATCAATTACACACTGGCCGCTATTATATTAAACAATTTTTGGCTAACTGGTTTAACATCCCAATGGAGCAATTCGAGGATCATTTATTCATTTATGAAGAGGATGAGTCGTTAAACCACCTATTCCGTGTAACGGCTGGTATTGATTCAATGGTATTAGGCGAAACACAAATCTTAGGACAAGTTAAAAAGAGCTTTTTACAAGGTCAAGAAATTGGTACTACTGGAACCGTTTACAACCAGTTATTTAAACAAGCAGTTACATTTGCTAAACGCGCCCATAGTGATACAGCGATTGGTGAAAATGCTGTATCTGTTTCATATGCAGCCGTAGAACTTGCAAAGAAAATTTTCGGTTCTTTACAAAATAAACATGTTGCAATTTTAGGTGCAGGTAAGATGGGTGAATTGGCGATTCAAAACCTATATGGCAACGGTGTAGGTAAAGTAACGGTTATTAATCGTACATTTGAAAAAGCCCAAAATTTAGCATCGAAATTCGATGGTAAGGCAAAAGCAATGAATGAATTACAATGTACTCTTTTAGAAGCGGATATTTTAATCAGTTCTACAGGAGCAACAGATTATGTCATTGATTACGATCTAATGAAGGACGTTGCAAAATTCCGTAAGGGTGACCCATTATTTATGGTCGATATTGCAGTACCACGAGATTTAGATCCGCGTATTGGCGATGTACCGAATATTTTCCTGTATGATATTGATGATTTACAAGGAATTGTACAAGCGAACTTGGCGGAGCGTGAGCGTGCGGCAAATGAAATTATGACGATGATTCATAACGAAATTATTCAATTCAAAGATTGGTTTAATACGCTTGGTGTCGTTCCGGTTATTTCTGCATTGCGTAAAAAAGCGTCATCTATACAGGAAGAAACGATGATGAGCATTGAAAATAAGATGCCAAACTTAACGGAACGCGAGCGTAAAATAATTAATAAACATACGAAGTCAATTATTAATCAGTTGCTGAAAACGCCGATTCTTCAAGCAAAAGAGCTTGCCAATGACAAAGATGCAGAAGCACAGCTTGCACTATTCCAACAAATTTTCGGGATTGAAGATGAAGTGCAGCAAGAAGTACAGCAGATGCATGTTGTCAAATCAACATCCAACAAAAAAGTTGAAGAAGTGAACTTAAGTCCGGGTTTAACTTATTAATTGAACAATAGCCAATAGACATTGAGCCTTACCAAATGAACATAAGCGTTTTCGTATCTATATGGTAAAATCATAGATACCGAAAGCGCTTTTTTCATAAGTGGGTTTTAGTTTTAAACAGGAGTAGGGTGCATATGACAGAACTAGTAATGACAAGATTATATGAGCTCATGATTATTCTCTACGGGCTTTGTATCGTACTGTATTTTACTGATTATCTTTATAAAAATGTGAAATTCAGACGTGTTGCGTTTTGGTTTGTTTCGATAGTGTGGATATTGCAAATATTATTTATTGTATTGTTTATTTTCGAAACAAAACGATTCCCAATTTTGTCTCTGTATGAGGGTGTATTCTTTTATGCGTGGCTTCTAACTACGCTGTCGATCGTGCTACATTGTATTGCCCGTGTCGACTTACCGGTATTTTTTATAAATGTATTGAGCTTTATATTTATGACAATCCATTTATTTGCACCTCAATCAAACGCTCAAATTGTGAGTGATTCTTTAGTTTCGGAAATGTTATTGATCCATATTAGCTTTGCGATTATGTCTTACGCCGCTTTTTCTGTGGCGTTTGTCTTTTCGCTACTATATATAATTTTATATCGAATCTTAAAGCGGAAAAAATTAAATAATTTGTGGTCAAGATTGCCAAGTTTGCAACAAATGGTTAAATGGATTAATCTATCGACAATAATCGGAATTCCATTGCTGCTTATAAGTTTAATTTTAGGGTTGGAATGGGCATTTTTAACATTAGAGAATGTTTCTATTTTTGATGTTAAAATTTTAGGCTCTTTCATCGTATCCGTTATTTACTTAATTATTTTCTTACTGCATCGAAGAGGTAGGTTAGTTGGGACGACTTATGCACAAGTGCATGTTGGGTTATTTCTGCTCGTCGTCATTAATTTCTTCCTTGGCAGCAAACTATCAAATTTCCATCTATGGGTTTAACAGAAAGGTCGGAGTATATTGAGAAAAATTATTGTAGGATCTCGTAGAAGTAAATTAGCATTAACACAGACAAATTGGTTCATTAATGAATTAAAGGCTGCAGGCGTTCCTTTTGATTTTGAGGTAAAGGAAATTGTCACAAAAGGAGATCGGATTTTAGATGTTCAGCTTTCTAAAGTTGGGGGTAAAGGTCTTTTTGTAAAGGAAATCGAACAAGCTTTATTTGATAAGGAAATCGATTTTGCAGTGCACTCTATGAAGGATATGCCGGCAGTATTACCAGAAGGTCTTGTAATCGGCTGTATCCCACCGCGTGAAGATGCGCGCGATGCCTTTATTTCAAACGGTCATGTGAAATTTGCCGATTTACCAAAAGGGGCAGTTGTCGGTACAAGCTCATTACGCCGAAGCGCCCAGTTATTACACGTGCGTCCGGACCTAGAAATTAAATGGATTCGTGGAAATGTGGGCACGCGCCTAAACAAATTAAAAACAGAAGGCTTTGATGCGATTATTTTGGCGGCAGCCGGCTTAAAACGTCTTGGCTGGAGCGATGATGTCGTAACAGAATACTTAGATACAGATATTTGTCTACCGGCTGTTGCACAAGGCTCGTTAGGTATTGAGTGCCGTGCTGATGATACAGAGCTTCTTGAGCAATTAGCGAAACTTACAGATAAAACAACGTGGAATACAGCACATGCTGAGCGCTCATTTTTAGCGGCAATGGATGGCGGTTGCCAAGTTCCGATTGCAGGCTATGCAGTAGCGGATGGGGAAACACTTACTTTAACAGGTTTAGTAGCAGCACCGGATGCGTCTGTCACATATAAAGAGACATTATCGGGCACAAATGCTGATGAATTAGGTAAAGCAGTTGCCGCAAAATTAACAGAGCAGGGCGCCTTTGATTTAATTCAAAAAGTAAAGGCTGAGCTTGATGCCGAGTAATGCTCTTTTAGGAAAGACAATTATTATTACAGGTTCAGCTGTTGTACAGTCAGTGCAGCAATTAATTGAGCAACATGGTGGGAAAGTATATAATTATCCATTAATCGAAACTGCTGAAATAGTTTCGGATGAAGATAACATATATACGGCTAACCTCGACTCGTATCAATGGTTAATTTTTACGAGTCAAAATGCCGTGACAAGCTTTATTAATAAGTGTGAGCGCAGTAGAATAAAGGTCCCATCGTCTATAAAAGTCGCAGCTGTCGGAGAAAAAACAGCTACACTTTTACAGCAGCACGGCTATTCTATTCACTTTATGCCGACTGTTTACAGTGCCGATGTATTCGTTAAGGAATTTGTTATGGAGCCAACAGAACGTGCATTATTTTTACGAGGCTCGATGGCGAAAAGTACAATACATAATGGCACTGGTGCAGACGAATGGACAGTTTACGAAACACGTCCTTGTACAACTTATTTACAAGACCTTGAACAATGCATACTTGAACACGAAGAACCAATTGTTATTTTTGCCAGTCCATCTGCAGTTGACATTTATGCTGAGCATATTGTTCCGAATGTGGACTGGCGATATGTTAAATTTGGCTCAATTGGTCATGTGACAACGTCCGCCCTTGCTAAATATGGGGTGGAACCAATTGTACAACCGAAAATCTATACGATGCAGGCTGTTATTGAGCAGCTCATCCTGGAGGAACAGAAAAAATGACAGAACTTTATTTCCAGCGTCACCGTCGTTTACGTCAAAGTGCAGCGATGCGTGCCCTAGTAAAAGAAACATACTTACAAAAAGAAGATTTAATTTATCCATTATTTATTATTGAAGGCGAAAATATTAAAAATCCTGTTAGCTCTATGCCAGGTGTATATCAATTATCACTGGATAAATTAAATGCCGAAGTGGATGAAATTGTTGAGTTAGGTATTCAGGCGGTACTTCTATTCGGTATTCCTGCTGAAAAGGATGCTGTTGGTACAGGAGCATACCATGACCACGGAATTGTTCAAAAAGCAACTCGGTTAATTAAAGAGCGTCACCCTAATCTTTTAGTAGTAGCGGATACATGTTTATGTGAATTTACAGACCACGGTCATTGCGGTGTGATTGAAGGAGAGCAAGTCCTGAATGATCCATCACTTGATGTGTTGGCACGTACTGCTGTTTCTCAGGCTAAAGCGGGTGCTGATATTATTGCACCATCGAACATGATGGACGGTTTTGTTGTGGCAATACGTGCAGGATTAGATGCAGCAGGATTCCAGCATATTCCGATCATGTCGTATGCAGTGAAATACGCATCTAGCTATTATGGTCCATTCCGTGAAGCAGCTGAGGGCGCTCCTCAGTTTGGTGACCGTAAAACGTATCAGATGGACCCTTCAAACCGAATGGAAGCAATTCGTGAAGCAACTTCAGATGTAGAAGAAGGAGCGGATTTCCTTATAGTTAAACCGGCACTAGCCTATATGGATATTATTCGCGATGTAAAAAATAGCTTCCCTGTGCCGGTAGTTGCGTATAACGTTTCAGGGGAATATTCGATGGTGAAAGCAGCTGCACAAAATGGCTGGATAGATGAAAAGGCTGTAGTACTTGAAACATTATTAGGTATGAAGCGTGCAGGATCTGACTTAATTATTACGTATCACGCAAAAGACGTTTGTCGTTGGCTGGAGGAAAAATAATATGACTAGTTATGAAAAATCAAAAGCAGCATTTACAGAAGCTGTTGACTTAATGCCAGGTGGGGTAAACTCGCCTGTACGTGCGTTTAAATCAGTAAACTTGGATCCGATTTTTATGGAATCGGGCAAAGGCGCGGTAATTAAAGATATTGATGGCAATGAATATATTGACTATGTATTATCATGGGGTCCGTTAATTTTAGGACATGCACATCCTGAAGTAGTATCTGCTATTCAGGACCAAGCTGCGAAAGGTGCATCGTTTGGTGCTCCAACACTTTCTGAAAACAAATTAGCAAAGCTTGTAATGGACCGCCTACCTTCTGTTGAAATGATTCGTTTTGTTTCTTCTGGAACTGAAGCAACGATGTCTGCATTACGTTTGGCACGTGGTTATACAGGACGCGATAAAATTTTGAAATTTGAAGGTTCTTACCACGGTCATGGTGATTCCCTTTTAATAAAAGCCGGTTCAGGTGTAGCAACGCTTGGTTTACCGGATTCTCCTGGTGTACCGGCAGATATTGCGAAAAATACTTTAACAGTTGCATACAACGATTTAGAGTCTGCAAAATTAGTATTTGAAAAATTTGGTTCAGAACTGGCAGCTGTTATTTTAGAGCCTGTTGCAGGAAATATGGGGGTTGT
Organism: Solibacillus sp. FSL K6-4121; assembly: GCF_038002585.1. Classification (NCBI taxonomy): domain Bacteria; kingdom Bacillati; phylum Bacillota; class Bacilli; order Caryophanales; family Caryophanaceae; genus Solibacillus; species Solibacillus sp. FSL K6-4121. The sequence goes on along the minus strand of NZ_JBBOCS010000002.1, from coordinate 1,426,624 downwards.
ACCACCTCAACCAGGTTTCTTGGAAGGTTTGCGTAAGCTAACTGAGGAAAATGGAACACTTTTGATTTTTGATGAAGTAATGACAGGCTTCCGCGTCGATTACGGTTGTGCACAGGAGTACTATGGTATAACTCCGGATCTTACATGTTTAGGTAAAGTTATCGGTGGTGGTTTACCAGTAGGTGCGTTTGGTGGTAAACGTGAAATAATGGAGAAAATTGCACCGGCAGGTCCGATTTATCAAGCGGGGACATTATCAGGCAACCCACTTGCTATGACGGCTGGCTATGAAACACTATCTCGTTTAAATAAAGAATCGTATGAATATTTCCGTAAACTAGGTGACCAACTAGAAGAAGGTTTCCGCGCAGCAGCAACGAAATATAATATTCCACATACTGTGAATCGTGCAGGTTCAATGATTGGTTTCTTCTTTACAAACGAAGAGGTAATTGATTTTGAAACAGCAAAAAGCTCTGATTTAGAATTGTTTGCGGAATACTTTAAATTAATGGCGGAAGAAGGCATTTTCTTACCACCTTCACAATTTGAAGGATTGTTTATTTCAACAGCGCATACAGAAGAACATATCGCTAAAACAGTGCAAGCATTCCATCATGTATTTGCTAAATTAGCAAGATAATCTTACTTAATAAACTCATAAATCCCCTTTCTATGCATAATGTAAGCGTAGGGAGGGGATTTTTATGCAACAATGGCAAATGAATGAAACGTTTACATTTCCAAAGCAATTAGGGAATATCCAACAAAATTCAAAAATAGTAGTTGAACCGAAATGGCATGAAGAATTTAATGAAGATTCTGTAGTGATAAGAGGTATTTATGTAGTAAAAGGAAATATACAATTTGACCATAAAGCGAGAGAGGAGGAAATAGAGGAAGGCATATATATTGAGCATATCGATATAGAAAAGGATTACGGCTATTTTGAATATGCATTGCCTTTTTCGGTTGATTTCCCAAATGATCAGATTGAAAAGGTTTCTCTGCAAATAAATGAAATAAAACTAGAACCAAATAACGGGTACTGTTCATGTAGCTGGCAAGTTAATTGTAATGTGGAAAGAAAAGTACAAGCAATAGAAGAAGTTAAGAAAATCGATGAGGTAAAGGAAGTAAAGGCGGAGAAGGAAGTGGAAGTAATTCAAGAAATTAAAGAAATTAAAGAAACTGTCGAGCCAATTCCGCATATGGCTACTTCAGACCAACAGGAAGAAGAGGTTGAAAGCCATATTTTATTTCATGAGGAAGTGCAACGACAGGCTCAGCATCTTCCAGCAGAAGAAATTGATTTTTTGGAGCAGTTAGCAGATGCATACAGCCGTGTCCAAATTCAATTAAAAAAATAATAAAAGGGATTGGGACATAAGTAGAAATTTCTTCTTATAAGGGAAAATAATCTTATTAAGAAATTGATACTGTGTGAATTGATTGGAGTGAAGGGGCGACTCCTGGGGGAATAGCGCGACGCCTGAGACTACAGGCTCAGGCCGTGCCCCCGGAAAGCGTCCCCGTAACGGAAATCAATTTTGGCAGAAGCAGAAAACTATCTATTTTTTCTTTGAAAAAATAGATAGTTTTCGTTTTGTCCCAGGCTTTTTTGTTTAAAAAACCAAGCTTAAATAAAATCTGTCAATAATAAGTAGCAAAATAAAATTAGTATGGCTAATAATATGATATCGCCTGTTGTCGGAATGAGTATTGTACGTATTGCCTGGAAAATTGTCAGCGGTAGAATGCAATATCTCATGTAAAATCGGAATTTTCGTAACCATGGAGGTAATAAGAAAGGATTATAATTTTTTCGCAATTTCCAAACTCCTTTTGCATAGTATATGTTTAGAAATTAAAAAAAGTGTTTTCCGATAATGAATATGATACTTGAAATTTCATAAAAAACAGCTTAGAATTATTTTAACTATATATTTGAAGCGTTGAATAGGAAGAGTATGTATGAACATGATGTGCAGAGAGGAAACAGTAGCTGAAAAGTTTCTACATCATACTTACAGAAGGTAGCCTAGGAGCTGACTTAGTGAAATAGCAGTAGCTGAGTTCCGGTTTGACACCGTTATCGAATGAAGTGCCGATTGGGCATAGTAACGCCGCATTGTATGCGAGCGCTTGACATTTAAATCACAGGGTTTAAAGAAAGCGCTTGTCAGACGAGGAACGTAGCCGAGCGAAGACGCGAATTGAACATAGTGTTCATGAGCGACTGAGAGAGGCAAGTGACAAAGTATGCGATCGCTTGACTAAACCCTTCGGAATTAAAGGTGGTACCGCGAATTAACTCCCTCGTCCTTTTTTAGGCGAAGGGAGTTTTTTATTTTATTCAACTTGTATTTGAAAAGGAGAGATTCATCATGACGGAAATTACAATGCCAACAAAGTATGATCCAAAGTCAACAGAAGCCGGCCGCTATGAATGGTGGTTAAACGGTAAGTTTTTTGAAGCAGATCCAACGAGCGATAAAGAGCCGTATTCTATCGTTATTCCACCACCGAACGTAACAGGGAAACTACACCTTGGTCATGCTTGGGATACAACATTACAGGATATTTTAATCCGTATGAAACGTATGCAGGGATATGACGCGCTTTGGTTACCGGGTATGGACCACGCGGGTATTGCGACACAGGCAAAAGTCGAAGAAAAACTACGCGGTGAAGGCATTTCACGATATGATTTAGGCCGCGAGAAATTCCTGGAAAAGACGTGGGAATGGAAGGAAGAATACGCTTCACATATTCGTGAGCAATGGGCAAAACTTGGTTTAGGTCTTGACTACTCAAAAGAGCGCTTCACATTAGATGAAGGCTTATCAGAAGCAGTTAAAGAAGTATTCGTTAAGCTGTATGAAAAAGGTTACATTTACCGCGGTGAACGTATTATTAACTGGGATCCAGCTGCAAAAACTGCACTTTCTGATATTGAAGTAATTCATAAAGAAGTAGAAGGCGCATTTTATCATATGGAATACCCATTGGCAGATGGCTCTGGAAAATTACGTGTAGCAACTACACGTCCAGAAACAATGCTAGGTGACTCAGGTGTAGCTGTACATCCAAACGATGAACGTTATGCACACTTAGTAGGGAAAACGGTTATCCTTCCAATCGTAGGTCGCGAAATTCCAATCGTTGCGGATGATTACGTAGATATGGAATTTGGAACAGGTGTCGTAAAAATGACGCCAGCACATGACCCGAACGATTTTGAAGTAGGAAATCGCCATAATTTAGAACGTATTTTAGTAATGAACGAAGATGGTACAATGAATGATTTAGCTGGTAAATATGCTGGCATGGATCGTTTCGAGTGCCGTAAGCAGATTGTAGCCGATTTACAAGAGGCAGGCGTATTAATTGAAATTGAACCGCATACACACCAAGTAGGACACTCTGAGCGTACAAATGCAGTAGTAGAGCCATACCTTTCAAAACAATGGTTCGTAAAAATGGCACCACTTGCAGAAGAAGCATTAAAAATGCAAGAGGATGAAAATGAAAAAGTAAACTTCGTGCCAAACCGTTTCGAAAACACATATAACCGTTGGATGGAAAATATCCATGATTGGTGTATTTCCCGTCAATTATGGTGGGGGCACCAAATTCCAGCTTGGTACAATAATGAAACAGGCGAAATTTATGTTGGTAAGGAAGCACCAGCCGACAAAGAAAACTGGACACAAGATGAAGACGTATTGGATACGTGGTTCTCAAGTGCTTTATGGCCGTTTTCTACAATGGATTGGCCAAATGAAGAAGCAGATTTATACAAACGTTACTATCCAACAAACACACTAGTGACTGGTTATGATATCATCTTCTTCTGGGTAAGCCGTATGATTTTCCAAGGTAAAGAATTTACTGGTAAACGCCCATTCCAAGATGTGTTGATTCACGGTTTAGTACGTGATGCAGAAGGTCGTAAAATGTCCAAGTCACTAGGAAATGGCGTTGACCCAATGGATGTAATCGGTCAATATGGCGCGGACTCACTACGTTACTTCTTGGCAACAGGTTCTTCTCCTGGTCAGGATTTACGTTACTCTACAGAAAAAGTAGAATCTACATGGAACTTTGTAAACAAAATTTGGAATGCCTCTCGTTTTGCGTTAATGAACATGGAAGGTTTAACATATGAGCAAATTGATTTAACAGGTGACCTTTCAACAGCGGATAAATGGATTCTTTCACGCTTGAATGAAACAATCGACCGTGTAACAACTTTATCTGATAAATATGAGTTCGGTGAAGTAGGACGTGAGCTATACAACTTCATTTGGGATGATTTCTGTTCATGGTATATCGAAATGGCGAAATTACCATTATACGGTGAAGATGAAGCAGCGAAATTAACAACACGTTCAGTACTTGCCTATGTTTTAGACAATACAATGCGTTTACTGCACCCTTTCATGCCATTTGTAACAGAAGAAATTTGGCAGCACTTGCCACATGAAGGGGAGTCTATTACAGTAGCTGCATGGCCGACTGTAAACCCAGCATTCAACTTTACGGCAGAAGCAGGCGATATGCAGCTGTTAATGGATATTATCCGTTCAGTACGTAACATTCGTGCAGAAGTAAATACACCGATGAGCAAAAAAGTAGCGATGACGATATCGGCAAAAGATGCTGGTATTGCAGCAGTTCTTGAAGCGAACAAAGGTTACATCGAAAAATTCTGTAACCCTGATGGCTTAACAATCGGTACAGAGCTTGAAGCACCAGCACAAGCAATGTCGGCAGTTGTATCAGGCGCAGAAATCTTCATGCCGCTTGCAGGTTTAATCAATATTGATGAAGAAATTGCACGTCTTGAAAAAGAGCTTGAAAAGTGGGCAAAAGAAGTGAAATTAGTTTCTGGTAAATTATCTAATGAACGCTTTGTATCAAAGGCACCAGAAGCATTAGTAGCAACTGAACGTGAAAAGTTAGCCGACTATGAAGCGAAATATGCAACGGTTGAAAAACGTATTGCAGAATTAAAAAACATGTAATTTATACGAAAGGGGTGCCGGAATTCGGTGCCTCTTTCTTTTTATTTCGCTATAATATAATTGATTACATATTAGCCTTACTAGGGAGAGAAATTAAATGTTTCAATCGATTGAGCAGTGTACAAATTTTATTTTTCAATTAAAAGCAAGCCAATACAAAGGAGAACCTTTACAGTCAGCCAAAATGATTTTAAATGCACTTGGCAATCCGGAGAAAAAAAATAAATTTATTCATTTTGCAGGTTCGAATGGAAAGGGTTCTACTTTAAATGCGACACGTGAAATTTTAATGGCGCATGGTTTAACGGTAGGTGCTTTTATCTCTCCTCATTTAGAACGAGCAAATGAACGGGTGACTATAAATAAAAACCAAATCTCTGATGAAGATTTTCTAAATATCGCGAATCAGCTGAGTGAAGTAATTAAAGAAAAATTGGATGGCAAGTTTCCGAGCTTCTTTGAGTTTATGACACTCCTTGCCCTGCAATATTTTACAGAACAACAGGTAGATGTCGTTTTGCTTGAAACAGGAATCGGAGGGCGTTTGGATTCGACCAATGTTGTCATACCGGAAGTAAGCGTCATTACAACAATTTCATTAGAGCATACAGATATGCTTGGTGAAAGTTATGGGGAAATTGCAGCAGAAAAAGCCGGGATTATAAAAACAATGAAACCTGTAGTTGTAGGAGTGAAAAATAAAGAAGCATTATCGGTGATTAAAGAAACGGCGATTCAATTACATGCACCAATCTATATGATAAATGAGCAATTTTATATTGAAAACAATAAAAACTCGAATTTCGACTATGTATCAGATATAAATATCAGCAATATAACAATGGCTATGATCGGTGAGCATCAAAAGGAAAATGCCGCACTGGCAATTACTGCAGTGAAATTGTTCTTGCCATCTGTTGATGAAAAAAAAGTAAAACAAGCACTTCATGAGGCAAAATGGGATGGCCGATTTGAAAGGGTGACCGGCAATGTCATATTAGACGGTGCACATAATTCTGAAGGCACCATGGCATTAGTCGAAACAATAAAAGAATTTGCCCCACATCATAAAGTAAAGTTTATTTACGCAGCATTACAAGATAAAGACCATGCTGTCAGTATTGAATTAATGGATAAATTCGCTGCTGAGATGCATTTTACTCAGATAAATTTACCGCGCGCTGCAACAGCGAATCAGCTTTTCGAACAAAGTAACCATGCTAAGAAGTTTATGAATTCGAATTGGCAACAGTTGATTGAAACAGAAAAGGCAAAACTGGCGGAGAATGAACTGCTTGTTATTACGGGCTCGTTATATTTCATCGCTGAAGTACGAAGTCTATTTGTAAAGAAAGGGTGGATTTCATGATTCCGTTATTAAACCTTTATAAAGAGCGGTGGCAAGTGGAAAGTGAACAAATAATTAAGCCGGGATTAGCGGCAATTGAATCGGCTCTAACTATATTGGGACATCCTGAAAAGCAATTAAATGTCGTACATTTTGCCGGTACAAATGGAAAGGGCTCTACATTGTCGTTTGTAGAAGGAATAGCACGGGCTCACGGACTGTCGGTAGGTAAGTTTATGTCACCTTGCGTTGTAGATGTGCATGATCAAATACAAATCGATGGGAAGCCTATTTCTACAGATCAGATGGATCGGATGTTTCAGCACTTGGCTGAGGCGGGGCTAAGCGGGAAATTAACGGATTTTGAATTATTGACGGTCGTGGCCTTTCTTTATTTTGCCGATCAAAAGCCCGATTTAGTTTTAATCGAGGCAGGAATGGGTGGAAGAGAAGACAGCACGAACGTAGTTTTACCTATTGTTTCGGTTGTTCCGAGTATTGCATTGGAACATACAAAATTTTTAGGTGATACATTGACGAGTATCGCACGCCATAAAGCAGGGATATTCAAGAATAACTGCCCTGCTGTGATAGGGGAAATGCCTGGTAATGTAAAGGATGTTTTTGTACAGGAAGCCAAAGCAAAAAACGTAGCGTTATATTGTTATGGGCAACATTTTACCGTTACAAAAACAAACGGCTCTGAACTTTACGAAAATACGGTGTACGAAGTGAAATTCGGAAATTTACAGCGTCAGCTTTTAGGCGCACATCAAGGTCACAATATGTCTTTGGCCATTACTGCCTTTATGGAAGTGGCGAAAAAATTTCAGTTGGAGCTTGATGAGAGTAAAATTCAGATTGGTATAAAAAATGCTGTTCTTGCAGGCCGCTTTGAACAAGTCCTGCCAAATATTTATTTTGATGGTGCACATAACCCGGCAAGCATTCAATCACTGATCTCAACAATAAGGGAGCATTTTCCTAAGAAACGAATTGAATTCCTTGTAGGATTACTGGCGGATAAAGATGTCCAATCAATTTTAAAACTGTTAGAGGAAGTCGGAGATGCTTTTTACTTTGCCGATATCCAAAATGAACGGGCGATGAAAGCGTCGGTTATTTTTGAACTGAGCCAGGCAGAGAATAAATATATTATTAACGACCCAGTTAAGATTTTAACGGAGCCAGTGAAAGGTGATACGGTTAGAATTGTAACCGGCTCATTATATTTGTTAAGCGAGATTCGACAAAAATGTAAAAATATCATATGATTTTGCTAATAAACTTCGATTTGATGGTATTTCTTTGTTGTCGAGTGAAAATAAAGAAGAATATTAGCGAAACATTTTTAATGGGCGACGACAGCAGTCTCGCCCTTTTTTATGTCTATTTTGCTATGGTTGATTAAAAAGAGATGGAGCTGTAGCAAATATGAAAGCTTTAAAGAATAATGCCATTTTCCAAGCAATGTTCATTGGAAGTCTTACAGGGCTTGCTGGCGTCCTAGCATTTGTTTTTATTTTACAATTACCAACAACAGAAAAAGAAGTTGCAGAAACCATTCCAACAGTGCAAACAACTGAGGAACAACAGCAAGTGAAGCAGCAATATTTTGCATTACAACATGGTGTTTTCTCAAATTTTGATAGCGCAGCTCAATTTTTAGCGACTTACCCTACTTTAAATAAAGCGGCTGTAGTGAAAGTGGACGAGCAGTATTTTGTTTGGTCACGTCTTGATACAACGAAAGTCGATGCTGCATTAGCGTTAATACCAAGTGGATTTTATAAAAGTATAACAATTGCAAGCAGTTGTCCTAATAATGCTGAACTCCAGCTGCCAATTACCTTGAAAGATACGAAAATGTTTACAGGTCAACAAATGGATTCGATTGATGAACAACTTGTGCCAACGGACTGGATTGGGCTGGCATCGGAAGTTTCAAAGCTTTCAACTAACCCCAATATTATTCGGTTGCATATGTTTTTAAATTATTATGAGCGTCTAGATTGCCTTAAAGTAACATTTTAGTATAGAAAAATGCTAGAAATAGTCTATTTTAATGAAAAGTATCCACGGCAGTACAATGTTCAAATTTCCTATTGTCGGTTACTATAGATGATAGGAGGATTGGAAATGAATTTTACTACGAACGAACAACTTATTTTAGCTTCTTCATCACCACGAAGAAAAGAATTGCTCCAAATGATAAATATTCCCTTTACAATTGTCACAAGTGATGTAGTGGAAACGAGTGTCAAAGCAAATACAGTCCAGGAATATGTAACAGAAGTAGCGCTTTTGAAAACACGTGATGTCGCAAAAAAATGCCCGAATAAGTGCATTATTGGAGCAGACACTATTGTCGTGTTTAACGATCAAATATTACACAAACCTACTTCAAAAGAAGAAGCGATTCAGCATTTAACGCAGCTGGCGGGCAATCGTCATGAAGTGATGACAGCAGTAGCGATTATTTTAGCGGATGGAACAGAGCATACATTTGTTGAAAGGACTGCAGTTATTTTTAAACAGGTCTCTCCACAAATGATAGAAGCTTATGTGCAGACAGGAGATCCATTTGACAAAGCAGGGGGATATGGGATTCAAACGAGTGGCGCCATGCTCGTGGATCGCATAGAGGGAGATTATAACAATGTCGTCGGCTTGCCGATTGCATCGTTAGTTCAAAAAATGCTTACATTGCAACTACTAAAACTAACCTTTTAGGAGTGATGTCAATGACTGGAACACCGTTGTTAAATTTAAAAATTCATGATGTGCTTGAAGTAGACCGTCCGCGTGAGCGCCTTATACGTCAAGGTGCAAAAAGTCTGTCGAACCAAGAGCTTATTGCAATTCTTTTAGGAACAGGTACAAAGAAAGAGTCGGTACTGACGGTTGCTAATCGGGTATTGATAAACTTTGAGAAATTGCATAATTTAAAACATGCAACACTCGAGGAAATTATGGATATTAAAGGAATTGGCGAAGCGAAGGCAGTATTGTTATTAGCCGCGATTGAACTAGGGAGAAGGCTTGCAACAAAAGACTTAGAAGAACGTTTTACTATACGCTCTCCTGAAGATGCTGCAACCTTTTTAATGCAAGATATGACGTCATTGCAGCAGGAGCATTTTGTTTGCCTATTTTTAAATGTTAAAAATCAAGTGCTCCATAAACAAACAATTTTTGTTGGAAGTTTAAATGCAAGCATTGTTCACCCTAGGGAGATTTTCCGTGAAGCCGTTAAACGTTCCGCAGCATCAATCATCTGTGCTCATAACCATCCTAGCGGGGTACCTACACCTAGTCCGGAAGATGTCGATGTTACATCACGACTGTATGAGGCAGGTAAAATTGTCGGCGTTGATTTGCTTGATCATGTCATAATCGGTGATCATCAGTTCATAAGCATGAAAGAAAAAGGATATTTTTGATAGTGAAGACAAACGTAAGTGCACGTTTGTCTTTTTAATATGAGAATGATAAGAAAGAAATAGAAGGAATGTTACATTACAATAACAATTATTATATATTTTAATGATTCATCGACATATTTCGCCTATGCAACTTTTATTTGTTATATTCGTCATATGGATGTGGTGATTTTGTTAAATCTTACATATTAATTTTATTTGTTTCAAAGCGAAAATAGAAATACAATAGTAAGGTAGTGTTATAGAAAAAAACATTCGACAAAAGTCGAGATTAAGAGCATATGACACTATAATTATTTGATGTAATTCGTTATAATAGAGCGTATGATTTTAGTAACATCATAAATAGAAATTGTTTTATAGGAAAGGGAGTACTTAATTTGTTTGGATTAGGGAATAAAGATGTCGGGATTGATCTTGGCACAGCTAATACATTAGTATTTGTAAAGGGAAAAGGTATCGTATTACGAGAACCATCAGTAGTAGCGAAGAATACAAAAACAGGTGACATTGTTGCTGTTGGTAATGATGCGAAAAATATGATCGGACGTACACCGGGTTCTATCGTGGCAATTCGTCCAATGAAAGATGGCGTTATTGCTGACTTTGAAATTACAACTGCAATGATTCAATATTATTTAAGAGAAGCAATGAAAGCATCAGGCTCTAACTGGAAAAAGCCAAATGTGATGATCTGTGTTCCTTACGGTATTACATCTGTTGAACAACGTGCTGTTATTGATGCAAGCCGTCAAGCTGGCGCAAAAGAGGCATTTACTATAGAAGAACCTTTTGCAGCTGCAATCGGTGCTAACTTACCGGTTTGGGAGCCAACAGGTTCTATGGTCGTAGATATCGGCGGTGGTACAACAGAAGTAGCTGTTATTTCTCTAGGTGGTATTGTAACTAGTGAATCGGTACGTGTCGGTGGTGACGCGATGGATCACTCAATTATTGCCTACATCCGCAAGACATATAATTTAACAATCGGTGAGCGTACAGCGGAGAGCATTAAAATGGAAATTGGTACAGCACTTGCTGAGGGTCCTGACGAAGTGATGGAAATTCGCGGTCGTGACTTATTAACAGGTCTGCCTAAAACGATTGAAATTACTTCAAGTGAGATTTCAAAATCTTTACATGAAGCAATCGTTGTAATTCTGGATGGCGTGAAGAAAACTTTGGAACAAACTCCTCCTGAATTATCTGCAGATGTTATGGAGCGCGGAATCGTACTAACAGGCGGTGGCGCACTATTACGTAATCTTGATAAAGTAATTAGTGACGAAACAAAAATGCCTGTATTTATCGCTGAAAATCCCCTGGACTGTGTAGCGATTGGTACAGGTAAAGCGTTGGATAATATTGATTTAATTCGTTCGCAACAAGTGAAATAAGGAGGACTCGCAGTGCCACATTTCTCAAATAAAAAATTAATTATTCTTTTAGTAAGTGTTATTTTCCTTGTGGCATTGATTGGGTTCTCTCTACGTGATCGTCATAACGCAACATTACCTGAGCAAATTATTAAAGATACAGTTGGCTTTGCACAATCGATTGTCGCAAAGCCGACTAATTACATAACAAGTATTTTTAGCAATATTGATTCGCTGTTAAATACGTATGAAGAAAATCAACGCCTAAAAATGCGCCTTGAAGATTTTGCCGTTTTACAGGCAGAAGTAAGTACTTTAAAAGCCGAAAATTCTTCATTGCGTGAACTCGCATCAATCGAGGAAAGTTTGCGTGATTTCGATCCGATTCAAGCGACGGTCATTGCGAGAAACCCTGATCAGTGGGAAGAGAAAATTATATTAAATAAGGGTACAGCACATGGTGTTGAAAAAAATATGGCGGTTAGAACTTCTCGTGGTCTAATAGGTAAAATTGTAATTGCTACACCTTATACGTCAGAAGTAGAGCTACTTTATACAAATAATGAAAATTATCGTGTATCTGCTATTGTAGTAGATGAAGACAATAAAGAAATTCATGGTTTAATAGAAGGGTATGACGATGAGCGTAACGAATTACTATTAAAACGAATCGATTCCAATGTAGATCTTGATGTCGGCGGCAAAGTATTGTCTTCTGGTCTAGGCGGGATTTTCCCGAAAGGTATTTTGATCGGTGAAATTACAGAAGTGACGACAGATGACTTTGGCTTGACGAAAATGGCTTATGTAAAACCGGCAGCGGATTTTTCAATACTAGATCATGTTATTATTGCCAAACGTAACACAATTTCGATAGACGGTTCAGATGGGTCTGGTTCAAATGAAGATTTAACGAATGAACCGGTTGTGGAAGTTGAGGGGGAGGAATAATGCTCGCTCGGTTTTTAATAGTATTTGTAGGTGTTTTGCTGTTTTTATTTGAATCTGGATTAGCTATGTTTTCCCCCTTGCAGCTAGGTGAGGAAACGTACTATTTAATTCCACGTTTTTTAATTTTATACTTAATTTTTTTAGCCATTTATTATAGTCGTAAAAAAGCCATGATTTATGGTCTTATTTTTGGATTATGTTTTGATGTATTCTATATTAATATTATTGGTTTATACATGGTGTTATATCCGGCGGTTTGCTATATTGCAGCATGGTGTGTGAAGCGTGTTCATCCCCATTTAGTATTTTCAATGTTTTTAGCTTTACTTTTAATGGCTATTTTTGAATTTGTAATATATGAATTTTTCTATATTCTACAGTTTACAACAATGGCAGTTCAGCCGTTTATCGTAAATCGATTAGTTCCTACAACAATAGGGAATCTATTATTTTTAATAATGCTTGCATGGGCGTTTAAATATTGTATTAGCGCTCGCGTATTTCAACGTGCACAATAAGCATTGTAAAACAAGTGATGAAGAGACAACTCGAATATTGGATTCGGTTGTTTCTTTTCACCATTATGTAGCGCGAGGTGACTTGAAAAGCTATGAAAAAACAACTTATCCATATTAAAGGAACTAAAGATGGATTGGTCCTTCGTTTGGATGATCAATGTTCTTATTCCGAATTAGTGGAAGAACTTGAGAAAAAAGTTACAGAAGGACATCTTGATGGTAAAATAGATGTACAATTGCACTTAGGGAAACGTTACTGTACACCAGAGCAAAAAGACCAGCTTACAAAAGTTGTTGAAGAGCATCAAAAGTTATGTGTAAAAAACATTCAAAGTGATGTCATTACGATAGAAGAAAGTTTCAAACAGCTTGAAACAAATCGCTTTGAAACATACGTAGGAATTGTTCGATCTGGACAAACACTACGCGTGCCGGGAGATATTCTTGTTTTGGGCGACGTAAATCCGAATGGAAGAATTGAAGCAGGCGGTAATGTACATATTGCGGGTAAGCTAAAAGGAATTGTGCACGCTGGTGTAAATGGAAATGAGGAAGCGATTGTGTACGCCTCTCATTTTGAACCAACACATGTATTAATCGGTAATCATGTTGAGGTCATGACGAACGAATCGCAATTTATATTAGACCATACTCACCAAATATTTGCATATCTTGGAGAAAATGACATAATTGCATATGATAGAATCCAAGAGTTAAGAAATATACGACCGAATTTATCAACATATAAAGGAGGAAGCTAAATGAGTGAAGACGAATTATTATTCTCTAAGAATATTGATGATGCAATTACTCAAGATGCTACCTTATATAAGGAAGGGGCCGCTAATGTGGGAGAAGCAATCGTTATAACTTCAGGGAAAGGTGGCGTAGGTAAAACGACTACTACGGCAAACCTAGGAACTGCATTGGCACTTCAAGGCAAGAAAGTTTGTTTAGTAGATACGGATATAGGTTTACGTAACTTAGACGTGATTTTAGGACTGGAAAATCGTATTATCTATGATTTAGTTGATGTAATTGAGGGCCGCTGTAAAATGCATCAGGCGTTAGTTAAAGATAAGCGAGTAGATGAACGTTTGTACTTATTGCCTGCTGCTCAAAATACAGATAAAAATGCGATAAACCCGGAACAAATGAAGATCGTAATAGATGAGCTGAAGCGGGAATTTGATTATGTGTTAATTGATTGTCCTGCAGGTATAGAACAAGGCTACCGTAATGCTGTTGCTGGTGCGGATCGCGCTATTGTCGTTACAACACCTGAAATTTCAGCAGTGCGGGATGCGGATCGTATTATCGGTTTGCTGGAGCAAGAGCCAATTGAACCACCAAAGCTTATTATTAACCGTATACGTAAAAGCTTAATGACGAACGGAGATGCGATGGATATTACGGAAGTTACAACGCATTTATCGATTGATTTATTGGGAATCATTGTCGATAGTGAAGATGTCATTAGCTCTTCAAACAAAGGTGAACCAATTGTAATGAATCCGAATAATAAAGCATCATTAGGCTATCGCAATATTGCCCGTCGTATTTTAGGGGACTCTGTACCGTTAATGAGTCTGGAAGATGACCAGCCAAAAGGTGTATTTGCTAAATTAAAATCATTATTCAAATAAAGCGTGGGCTGTATGGAATGTATCGAACTATTCCATACAGCTTTTTCTATTAGTAGCTTTCTTGAATTGAAATGTCTTTCATGACATATAATAGTTCAAAAAGATTGGATGGTGAGCTTGAAAAAATGGAAATGGCTCATCGCGAGCATCGTCTTTGTGATTATTTATGGCTGTAATTATTATGGGGATATATCTACAAAACGTGTTATTCATTCCATCGTATATAGCTCGGATGACTTAGTCATGATGAGAAAGGCAGTTGTAAATATACTGTCCAAGGATGAAACACAAATCCCTGTAAGTGCAGATATATCAATCAATCAATTACAACTTTTCCAGACGATTGATCGCTTTAACGATGGTTTTTTACTCGCTTATGATGAACCTTTTGTATTAAATGCCTTGTTTGATGGTCTAATTGTTTTTACTGGCCATACAAAATATAATGGGAAAGCAATTTCGATTGTATATGATACAGGGGATACAGTTACATTTGGTTTTGTCGATGATTTTTATGTATTACCCTACACAACTGTAAGTAAAGGGATGGTTGTTGCAACTAAAAAAGCTGGAAAACTGTATGTGCAAATTGAGCGAAATGGGCAAGTTTTGAATATGGAAGAAACGATTAGCTGGCTAAAGGAAAAGTCCATCTAAATGAAAATTTCGATTCACCCATTATTTTTGTTACTGCTCTTATCAATTGTTTTGTATGGGGATATTGCATTTTATACTGTTATTATTGTCTCGTTATTATTTCATGAATTGGGTCATTTTATCGCAGCGAAATTAGTCGGAGCGCACATTACACAATGTAAAATTGTTCCGTACGGCGGAGAAATGACGATAAAGGATGAGATGCGTTTATCCTACAATCAGCTCATTATTATTGCATTAGGGGGACCGCTTGCAACGTGCATTGGAATCTTCGTCAGTGTTTTTTTGCCTCCTATGCTCAGTGAGAGGTTAATAGAAGTTCAACTATTTATTCTAGCTATTAACCTCATTCCAATCTGGCCTCTTGATGGTGGTAGAATATTTTGCTATAGCTTATTAAAATGGCGGCCGTTTTCTAAAATTTTCGAATTTTATTTAACGGCTTCTTTTTATTTACTTACGGTAATAATTATCGTACTATTATATTTATTGCCGCAATCATTGTCATTAACAATCATTGGTCTCTTTTTATGGACCAAAGTTATAGGCGATTGGAAATTTCGAAAATACCGTTCTGCATTTGAAAAAATAGTAATGAATAGGTTGACTTGATATTTTAGATGTGGTAGTATTTGAATGTTATTGTTTGTAGCACCCGTGCTACTGCAACCGCGCTGAACAGGTTTAAGTACCTTTATGGTCACCTGCAATTCCGGGCGAGTCTGAGTCTAAGAGGAGGTGCATTTTAATGTACGCAATTATCGAAACTGGTGGTAAACAAATCAAAGTTGAAGCAGGTCAAGAAATCTATGTTGAAAAACTAGGTGTGGCTGCTGACGAAATCGTTACTTTTGACAAAGTTTTATTCGTAGGTGGAGAAACAGTTAAAGTTGGAGCTCCAACAGTTGCTGGCGCTACTGTAACAGCGAAAGTTGTTAAAGAAGGTAAGCAAAAGAAAATTACTGTTTTCAAACTTAAAGCGAAAAAGAACTACCGTCGTAAGCAAGGTCACCGTCAACCATACACTAAATTAGTAGTTGAAGCTATCAACGCTTAATAAGTAGGTGATGGACATGATTACAGTAACTATTTATAGTGATGAAAATCGTAAATCTTATGGATTTGAAATTTCAGGACATGCTTTATCGGATATCTATGGTCGTGATTTAGTTTGTGCAGGTGCTTCTGCTGTTGCCTTTGGTGCAGTAAACGCAATCCCACAAATTACAGGAATTACTCCTGAGATCGAACAAGGTGCTGAAGGTGGTTACTTAAAAGTAACTGTTCCACAAGCTGAACTGAATGATGAAACAGACGCTAAATTACAAGTTATTCTGAACACAATGGTTACACAGTTCTATACAATGACTGCGAGCTATTCAGAATACATCGAATTGAAATATAAAATGATCTAGGAGGTGGAACAGGATGTTATTATTAACTTTAGATCTTCAATTCTTCGCATCTAAAAAAGGTGTAGGTTCTACTAAAAACGGACGTGACTCTGAGTCTAAACGCCTTGGTGCTAAACGCGCTGATGGTCAATTCGTTACTGGTGGTTCAATTCTTTACCGTCAACGCGGTACAAAAATTTACCCAGGTACAAACGTAGGCCGCGGTGGTGACGATACATTATTCGCAAAAGTTGACGGCGTTGTTAAATTTGAACGCTATGGTCGCGACAAGAAAAAAGTATCTGTATACCCTACAGCTCAAGAAGCATAATTCTTGCAATGAAAGGACTGCATTTATTGCAGTCCTTTTTTTCACTTTTTCACCTTTTTTAACAGGTGTCATAGTTCAGGAGAAAAAGGCTAACTGATTCGCTATGGTCATATAGCTAAATCCGATGGCAATTATGCTAAGTATAATTGATATGAATGGTTGAAATTTTCTTAAGTATCGATTATGTCATTCTTTTGAGGAACAGATGAATAGAAGGAAAATAGATGTGAAACTTGTTATACTAGTAACGATACTGGAAAACGGAGAGTGGGAAAATGGCTGGTTCAAAATTAACTGTAACTGAAGCGTTACGCTATGCAAATCATGACTTTTTAAATCATCTTCATTTGATTCAAATGAATTTAGATTTAGGTCGAGTGGACGATGCAAAAAAAGTGATTTTTGAACAGTCAGAGCATTGTAAGATGCTTTCGAACATCAATCGACTTCAATTACCTAATACGATGGAATGGCTTCATACAGTACAATGGCGTTTCCCAGCTATACAGCTTCAAATGGATAGCGATGTAAATGCCCCAGTTGAAAGCAAGTACGATGAAGCTATTACTCAATACTTGGAAAACACAATTATTCATGTTTATGACACGCTTGATCCATATGAAGAGCACAAATTGCAGTTAAGTATCGAAACAAAAGAAAATAAGTGGAATATTTCATTTCATTTAACGGGAAAATGGGAACAGTCGCTATTTTCAATAGAACAGAATATTTTTGGTGTGGAAACATATGAACAAACGAATACAAGTTGGAAATATGTCCTTCACATGCATGAGGAGTGAAAGAAATGTTTGTCGATCACGTAAAGATTTACGTTAAAGGTGGAGACGGTGGAGATGGAATGGTTGCCTTCCGCCGTGAAAAATATGTACCAAATGGTGGTCCAGCAGGTGGCGATGGTGCCCGTGGTGGTAACGTTGTTTTTGAAGTAGAAGAAGGTTTACGTACGTTAATGGACTTCCGCTACAAACGCCACTTCAAAGCTGAACGTGGAGAGCATGGGATGAGTAAAGGGATGCACGGTCGTCGTGCTGAAGATTTAATCGTTAAAGTGCCACCCGGAACAGTTGTAATGAATGCTGAAACAAAAACAGTCATTGCCGATTTAGTTGAACATGGTCAACAGGCTATTATCGCTAAAGCAGGACGTGGCGGACGTGGTAACTGCCGTTTTGCTACACCATCAAATCCAGCACCGGAATTAGCCGAAAAAGGTGAACCAGGTCAGGAATTAGAAGTTATTCTAGAATTAAAAGTATTGGCTGATGTTGGTTTAGTTGGTTTCCCTTCTGTAGGAAAATCTACATTATTATCTGTCGTTTCTTCAGCAAAACCTAAAATTGGTGCTTACCATTTTACAACGATTGTACCGAACTTAGGAATGGTAGAAACAGATGACGGTCGTTCATTCGCAATGGCCGATTTACCAGGTTTAATTGAAGGCGCGCACCAAGGCGTTGGCTTAGGGATGCAATTTTTACGTCATATCGAACGTACACGAGTAATTGTACACGTAATTGATATGTCTGGGATGGAAGGCCGCGAGCCATATGACGATTATGTAACGATTAACAACGAGTTAGAACAATATAATCTACGTTTACTTGAACGTCCGCAAATTATCGTTGCCAATAAAATGGACATGCCAAATGCGGAAGAAAACTTGGAAGAGTTTAAAAAGAAAGTAGGAGAAGACGTAAAAATCTTCCCGGTTTCAGCAGTTTCTCGTCAAGGTTTAAAGCCATTACTATTTGAAATCGCCGATCTTCTAGAAGTAACACCAGAATTCTTATTGCATGATGTATTGGAAGAAGAGTCGGATGCGGTAGTAATGTACAAACATGAAAGCCAAGGCAGCGATTTCGAAATTACACGTGATGATGATGGTGCATATGTACTTTCAGGTTACACTATTGAACGTTTATTCAAAATGACTGACTTCAGTCGTGAAGACGGTATTCGACGTTTTGCCCGCCAACTACGTGCTATGGGTGTTGACGAGCAATTACGCAAACGTGGTGCCCAAAATGGCGACACAGTACGTCTAATGGAATTCGAATTTGACTTTGTCGATTAATTAAGTGGGGGATGACGATGAAAAACGTAGCTAATCAACGATATTATTTAGTGCGTGAGGACGTATTGACAGATGCGATGCAAAAAACGTTAGAAGCAAAACAATTATTGCAAAAAGGCTCTGTTACTTCCATTTGGGATGCGGTAAAAGAGGTTGATTTATCTCGAAGCGCCTTTTATAAATATCGTGATGCTGTTTTTCCTTTCCATTCGATTGTGCAAGAACGTATTTTAACGGTGTTCATTCAACTGCAAGATCGTAAAGGTACACTTGCCAAATTACTAGAAACCGTATCGGATGCACATTGCAATGTGCTGACGATTCACCAAACAATTCCGATTCAAGGGCGTGCAAATGTTACGTTGTCATTGGACGTTACAAGTATGTCGTATGAGTTGGATGAACTCATTCGCAGCTTAAATCATCTTGAATTTATTGAATCGGCTGAAGTTATTAGCTCAGGTGCATTTTAACCTCTAGAATTTCACGCAAATGCACCAAGGAATAACCAAATAATTAGGGCTGTCCAATCTGCTAGGGCAAATGGACAGTCCTTTCTTATAAAAATATTTAACAGAAAATTTAGAACTTGAGACTGAGGTGTACATTATGTCAGAAAATAAATGGGAAAAACGAATTGCCTATCTAGGTCCAGAAGCATCTTTTACATATTTAGCTGCAAAGGGTTTATATCCGCATGATTGGCATATTCCATATAAATCAATTCCGGAATGTATTGAAGCTGTATCGGAGGGGAAAGTCGAGCTAGCAGTTGTACCTGTAGAAAATGCATTGGAAGGTTCCGTGCCATTAACAATTGACTATTTATATCATGAAGCAGAGCTATTTGTAACAGCTGAAGTAATGTCAAAAATTCAACAGCATTTATTGGTAAATAAAAAGTTCGCTGAAAATTTAGAGATGCTGGAAGAAATATATTCACATCCACATGCATTGGCACAATGTCATAAATTTTTATTTTACACACATGGCAATGTGAAGCAAACACCATATGCTTCTACTGCAGCAGCTGCCGAGCTTGTTTCCCAAACCGAAGATCGCTGTATTGCAGCCGTTGCAAATCTTTCAGCAGCTGAAAAATATAACCTACATATTGCAGAACATAATATTCATGATTTCCATTTTAATCATACGCGCTTTTTTGTATTATCAAAGCAAAATATAAAGCATGGTTTAGTACCGTTACAATCACAGCCGAAAACAACATTTATGCTTACATTACCGACAGATGTGTCCGGTGCGCTTCATCAAGTATTATCTGTATTTGCATGGCGTAAAATAAATTTAAGTAAAATAGAATCACGACCATTAAAAACAGGACTCGGGAATTATTTCTTCATTATTGATATACTAGACGATGAAGAGGAACCGATGATGAAAGGTGCTCTGGAGGAGCTTAAGGCTCTTGGCTGCACAGTGAAGTCACTCGGCACATATTTTACTTATGTAACACCAGAATGAGGTGGAGATCTTGAGACGTCTTATACTATTTGATGGAGAATGCAACTTCTGTGATGCAAGTGTTCAATTTATTATAAAGCGTGATCCGAAAGCATTGTTTAAGTTTACCTCACTTCAAAGTGATAGCGGGATTGATATGTTGAAAAAGTTTGGTGTCTCCGAAAAGACGGACAGCATTGTATTGATTGAAGGGGATAATTACTATACTGAATCGACAGCAGCGCTTAAAATTGCACGGAATCTTACAGGCCTCTGGAAGCTATGCTATATTTTCATTGTAGTGCCTAAACCACTGCGGGATATTTTCTATCGGTTCGTTGCAAAAAACCGCTACAAATGGTTCGGTAAAAAAGATGCATGCATGCTACCATCAGCAGAGCAGCGAAAAAGATTTTTATAAAATGAAGTTGTGCACTCGTGTCAATGGAGTGCACTTTTTTATGTTTATTTTAAAGGAATAATGTATGCGCGTCATTTTATTAGAACAATGCTGCGGGATATTAGAAGATGGCAATTGGATATTAGCAAATCCAACGGAGATATTAGATAAAAGTCATTGCATTTTAGCACAATGGGACGTTTTATTAGAAAATCGGGATTTTATTAGAAAAAATAAAATTATATTAGAAGATTTATAAATATATTAGAATTTTCAGGGTTCTATTTAATCCAGTATCCTATTAATTAATTGTAATTAAATCAAACTTTTTAAAAACGGGATTCGTCTAATTGATGAAAGGAGGTATTTCTGTGGAAAGTTATTTAATAAATGATACTGCTAACTTATCAAATGAAACGATTATAGATGAATTAATGCAACATTACGGAGAAGACATATTAAAGCTTGTCATGCAATATGTACATAATAACGCTGTTGCCGAGGATCTAACGCAGGAGATTTTCGTGAAATGCTACAAGGCACTTCCTTCTTTTCAATATGATTCATCGTTAAAAACATGGCTTTGGCGCATTGCAATTAACCATTCAAAAGATTATTTGAAAAGCTGGTATGCCAAAAATGTCGAAGCAAAAGACGATGAAGTCTTTATGCAAGTAGAAAGCGGTACTTCTGTTGAACGAGAAGTCATACAGCAGCAGGAAGATGAGAACTTAGTCAAGGCGATCATGGCGCTGCCGATCAAATACCGTGAAGTTATTTATTTATGTTATTACGAAGATCAGGCGATGAAGGAAATGGCAGATGTACTGCAAATTAATGAGAACACAGTAAAAACAAGACTTCGAAAAGGGAAGCAGCTATTAAAAAAATATCTGGAGCGTGAAGAAAATGGATGATCGTTTAAAAAATTTGAAAAAAGCGATGGATCGCACTGCATTTTTCAGCACGAAGTTCACAGAGCAGCATAAAGAAAATGTTCAACGACAGTTAAACATGGACGAGTTGAAAAGGTTAATTTTATCACTTTTATTTGAAGCAAAGTCAGGGATTGAAATTACGCAATTACTGCATGTAAGGGGAATACAGGATGTAATCAATAATGAGGGAATCATCTATTCAATTCTTCATGAACAGGAAAGGAATGGGTTTGTGCTCGCAAATTGGACGGACGGCGTTAAGCGGTATGAGTTAACGAAGACCGGAAAAAAACAATTACAGCAAGAGGGGCAAATCAAACTGACATTGAAGGAGCGTCTATTGGGGGTGCGTATGCATGCAGAGTGAACGTTTTTTAAATAAAGTAACAGCTTTTATTCGTTCAAAAGAAGCTCAGGTACATGTATATGATGAATTAAAGCACCATATAGAGCATTCGAAAAATGCCTGGTTAAAAAAAGGGTATACACCCGATGAAGCGGAACGAAAAGCAATTGATGAAATGGGTTCACCATCCGCACTCGGAAAATCGATGGACAAGATTCACCGGCCCAAAGTCGATTGGCTGTTAATTAGTTTAGTTGCACTTCTATTAGGGGCCAGCTTTATTCCTATTTTAACATTTGATAGTACCGTTATTTTTGGGGCAGATATGACTGATTATTTTATTCGAAGCAAATGGGTGCACCTTGTTTGTGCCGCCATATTGATTGCAGCACTGATGTATATCGATTACCGGAAGCTGGAGCGGTTCAGTCTCGCTATATATTTGGGTGCACTTATTTTGTTAATGATATTATATTTCTTTCCGACAGCTATGGTTTCTGGGCAAAGCTATTTAATGGTAGGGCCGATACAGATACAAGCTTGGACCGTTTTACCATTGTTGCTGATTGCTTGGGCAGGCTTTTTTACACAGAAAAAATTTAAAAGTTGGCAGTTAATCGTCTTATTTGTTTTGCCGTTATGGTTTATTTTAAGTGCGCCAAACCTGACAGCAGCCCTTATTTATACAGGGGTAGTAACGGTTTTATTTTATTTAAGTGACTACTCACTAAAATCGAAAATTATGACAAGTATAACTTTAATAGGCCTAATCGCTAGTACAATGTTTCTGATTGCTCCGCAGCTGCATCATTACCAGCTTGTACGTATCTATGCTTTTCTGAATCCGGAAAGTTATGCTACACAGGAAGGCTATGTATATTTGGCAATCAAAAATGCATTAAATGAAGCTGGGTGGTTTGGGGCAGAGACGGTTCGTTATATTCCGGAAGGGCATACAGATTTTGCTTTAGTGCAGCTTATCCAGGAATTTGGTTATATTGCAGGAATTGCTGTCGTATCGGTATTATTCGCCATCGCAATTCGTATACTTTGGAAAGCAAAACAATTAGCCCGTTCCTATGGAAAAATGCTTGTAATTGGAGCAGTATCTTTTTATTGCATGCAGTTTGGATATTCTGTGGCTATGATTCTTGGTTGGTTGCCGATCATCGGATTGTCGCTTCCTTTTATAAGTTATGGTTTTACATCTCTCCTATTAAACTCATTTGTCATCGGGATTGCACTTAGCGTGTATCGCCGGAAGACATTTATCGGGAGTGGCGTGCAACAGAACTATTCATAAGAAAAACAGCTTATTCATTTGACAAGTGTCTTCTGAATAAGCTGTTTTATCTTAGTTTTCAATCAAAAATCCGCGCTGACGTAATTTCTCTTCGGCTAGATTCAAGCTTTCTTCAGAAGTCGAGCTAATGACGTGCAAATGTGTGCCATCGGTAAGAGCTGAAAGATAAAGGGCATTAGTTTCTTGAACTCGTTTTACAAAATGCTCCACTTCTAAGCGGTTAGATACCATAATCGAAGCGGTAATTTCTCCGTATACCGGATGCTCGACAATAACGCTTTCGACCATAACCCCACAATCGACCAATATAAATAGCTCCTCTTTCGCTTCCTCAGCATTATGCATACAGACAATTTTACGTTGTATACGCGATTGTTGAACGTTATGCATATAAATATAACCTTGGCTTGTAGCGACAATGGGTTCGTTTCGTGCTTTTAATAAATTCATGTCATTTACAATGACCTGTCTCGAAACATTTGTATGCTTTGCTAATTCTGTACCTGTTAGCGGTTGTGTTGCATTCTTTAATAATGCAAGCAATTCGAGACGGCGTTCTTCGCCTAATAATTTTTTCATCAATTCCACCTCATTAGCATACCAGTTACATTACATCTTATCATAATTATAGTGTACTTACTGTGAACATTGTGGCAATAGCACAATTTATGCATATGCTATTACGAGAAAAGGAGGAAAGATGTGCGCGTTCATATTGTTCAAAAGGGAGATACTTTGTGGAAAATCGCAAAGCAATATGCGATTGGTTTTGAAGATTTAAAAAGATTAAATGCACATTTAGCTAACCCTGATTATATTGTTCCAGGGATGGAAATATATTTACCAGATTCCGTGCATAAAAAAGAAGTGAAGCAAGTTGTAAAGGAACAGCCAAAAGTAGTCAAGGAGCAGCCAAAGCCTGTGAAAGAGCAACCCGTTCAAATGCCGGCACCCGTTCCAACACCGGTACCTATGCCGCAGCCACAACCACAAAAACCGCTTTGGCAAGGGGATATTTACTTGCAGCCTACTCCTCAGCCAATGCCGATGCCGATGCCAAATTGGCAAACGAATGTTCATGTACAACCAACATTTGAAAACAATATTACACAACCACAACCCGTCTATATGCCACCGATGATGCCACAACAACCTATTATCATTCAGCAACAACCACAACCACAACCACAACCACAACCAATGCCGCAGCAACCAGTCTTCGAACATCAGCCACAGTTTATTCACCCAATGCCAATGCCAATGCCTCAAATGCCAGTGTGTCCTTCATGCCATAAAATGCCAGTGCATCAAATGCCAGTGCATCAAATGCCGGCTTGTCCGTCATGTCATCGGATGCCAATGGAAATGCCAATGCATCATATGCCAGTGTGTCCGTCATGTCATCGAATGCCAATGGAGTCGCTAATGCATATGCACCAAATGCCGGTGTGCCCATCATGTCAGCATATGCCAATGGAATCAACAATGTATATGCATCCGCAAATGCAACCATTTATGCATATGGAACATCCAATGCATATGCAAATGCAGCCAATCCATCATGATGAGTCTTCAGTAAAAAGAAAACATTGCCCGGATAAAGAGCAATTAGTAAACCATTACTATAATGAAATTGATTATATGATGCACCAACAAAACCCTTGCTGTCACCCACAAATGATGCCTTATCCAGCAAGTATGATGCCTCAAATGCAACCGATGCCACAACCGCCGAAGTCATGTCAATAGTCATAAAAGAGAATTGCTGGAAGTGGGATACACAAAAAGGGTCTTATTTTATGAAGTATTATGAAGATGGATTTATTGCACAAAAAGTGAAAATGATTCATCGTGAGCTTGAAAATATACAATTCCCATATCATATTCCTGTAGAAGAAAATGAAGAGCCAAATATTTTAAAACAACGGTGGTTTGATGGGAAAAGTGTTGATTATAAGCGGTTTGAACATCAGTATTTTGCTATTTATGCGCTCCAACAATTGCATGAAACCAATGAAAAAATTAATTGGGATGAAACAGGCATGCTTTCATTGTACCGAATGCCGGAGAAGTGGATGAGGCGCTTCGAACGCTTTATTGCAAATGAAAGAGAGCTAAGACGCTTATTAAAAAACAATTATGACGATTTAGTTAAGCATGCGTCCAATGCGTTAAATACAATGGCGCAAAGGACTGTACCTTCTGAAACTAAAACAATTTTACATGGGGATGTCGTTCATCATAACGTGATGTTACGTGGTGAAGAAGTAAAGCTTATTGATTTTGATTTAGCTTCTTTAGGAGAAGCATCAGATGAGATTATTTTATGGCTTCATCGCATAATGCCACAAACTAAATATAATTTACAGCAGGCAATGAATGATCATCCTTATTTACAGATTGTTCAGCCGAAGCTTCATTATTTGAATTACCCTAATGAAATTTTGAGGGAATGTTTATTTTATCTCAAATTAAGCGACCGACAAAAAATTGCCTGCTATCCATTCATC
The DNA here is from genome assembly GCF_038002585.1 of Solibacillus sp. FSL K6-4121. Classification (NCBI taxonomy): domain Bacteria; kingdom Bacillati; phylum Bacillota; class Bacilli; order Caryophanales; family Caryophanaceae; genus Solibacillus; species Solibacillus sp. FSL K6-4121. Next base: position 1,400,877 of record NZ_JBBOCS010000002.1, on the reverse strand, counting down.
CAATCAATTGTGTATGAGTGGCTTAAATACAAAGATTCTTTAGCAGAACAAATTGAAATTTTGCAAAATTAAATTGTAGCATATAATTCTGTGATACAAGATAAAGAATATGATAAACTTAAGGCTGTCTTATAGGACAGTCTTTTTTGTATTTAAAAATGCATAAAACCGAAATCGGTATCCGCATGGCTGTTAGTCTCGAATAAAAGCAACGTACGTTCGGTAACTTACCTTTTCGTATGCTATAATAAATCGAGAAATGTGAGGGATGAACGATGTATGATTATTTAAAAGGACAAGTAACCAGAGTTACACCAGAATATATTGTATTAGAACAACAAGGCATTGGCTGGATGATCTTTACTCCCAATCCATATGCATTCCGAATTTCAGCAAGCGATCAGCAAATATTTGTGTCCTTGCAGGTAAGGGAAGACGCACAAAATTTATATGGATTTAATAGTTTGGAGCAGCGTGAATTATTTAAAAAACTAATTCAAGTATCAGGTATCGGTCCAAAAGGTGCACTGGCGATTTTAGCTAGTGGGAACCCTACTTCCGTAATACAGGCAATTGAAATGGAAGACGAAGCATTTTTAATCCGATTCCCTGGTGTAGGTAAAAAAACAGCACGCCAAATGATTTTGGATTTAAAAGGAAAGCTCGATATGCTGCTTGATTCGGTGGAATTACCGAGCGCAGAAAATGAGCTGCCGTTATTTGGTGTTAATCCAAATGAACATGAACTTCAGGAGGCAATGCTTGCTCTACTGGCATTAGGCTACTCCGAAAAGGAACTGGATAAGGTTAAACCACAATTAAGTGAAGATGAAAGTTTAACGACGACAGATGCCTATATTAAACAGGCATTAAAGCTATTGTTGAAATTGAAATAAAAAAGGAGTGAGATAACATGTCAGACCGTGTACTTTCAGGTGAAGCAACAGATGCCGAAGAGCAATTTGAGCTTTCTTTAAGACCGCAGCGTTTAGTGCAATACATAGGTCAAGATAAAGTGAAGGAAAACCTTAAAATATTTATCGAAGCCGCTAAGCTACGTCAGGAAAGTCTTGACCATGTACTCCTTTATGGTCCACCAGGTTTAGGGAAAACAACATTAGCTATCGTTATCGCTAATGAAATGAATGTAAACGTAAAAATGACAAGCGGTCCGGCGATTGAACGACCAGGGGATTTAGCAGCAATTTTAAGTTCTCTCGAAGCAGGTGACGTACTTTTTATTGATGAAATTCATCGTTTGCCACGTGCTATTGAGGAAGTACTCTATTCTGCCATGGAGGATTTCTGTCTGGATATTGTTGTCGGAAAAGGTCCAGAAGCACGTTCGATTCGTTTAGAGTTGCCGCCATTTACACTTGTTGGTGCGACGACACGAGCAGGCGCTCTTTCTGCACCGCTTCGTGATCGTTTTGGTGTTTTGGCGAGACTGGAATATTATGATGAACAGTCGCTGGCGGAAATTGTTATTCGATCGGGCGAATTGTTTGGGGTTGCATTAAATGAACAAGCGGCCTATGAAATTGCAAGACGTGCCCGTGGAACACCACGAATAGCAAATCGTTTATTAAAAAGAGTTCGTGATTATGCACAAGTATTAGCAGACGGTGTTGTTTCGCACAATTTGGCGAAGCAAGCATTGGAGCTTCTACAAGTTGATCCAAGAGGACTTGACCATATAGATCATAAACTGATGCAGTCGATGATTGAACGTTTCGGTGGTGGTCCTGTTGGTTTAGATGCGCTAGCAGCATCCATCGGAGAAGAAAGAATTACAATTGAGGATGTGTATGAGCCGTTTTTATTGCAAATTGGCTTTATTCAACGTACACCACGTGGTCGAATAGCAACAAACCTATGCTACGACCATTTCGGTTATCCACCGGCACAAAAAGAATAGAAGGAAGTTATGACCGTGAAAGTAGAAGATTTTGATTTTCATTTACCAGAAGAATTAATTGCCCAAACACCATTATTAGACCGTACAGCGAGCCGCTTGATGGTCGTTAACCCAAACTCATTGGAAGTTGAGCATCATACATTTGCCCATATTTTAAATGAACTAAAAGCAGGGGATTGTCTCGTATTAAATGATACACGAGTACTGCCGGCTCGGTTAATGGGGACTAAAGCAGACACAGGTGCCAATATAGAATTATTACTATTAAAGCAAACAAATGAGGATGAATGGGAAACGCTAGTTAAACCAGCCAAGCGTGTAAAGGTCGGAACGGTTGTCACATTTGGTGATGGACTGTTGACTGCAACATGCACTGGCGAACTAGATCATGGCGGACGTACATTTAAATTTACGTATGATGGCATTTTTTATGAAATCCTGGATAAACTGGGGGAAATGCCTTTGCCACCATATATCCGTGAAAAGTTAGACGACCAGGAACGTTATCAGACAGTTTTTGCAAAGGAACGTGGATCGGCAGCGGCACCGACAGCGGGACTACATTTTACTGAGCCTTTACTAGAAGCTATAAAAGCAAAGGGTGTAGAAATCGTGTTCATCACATTGCATGTAGGGCTGGGTACATTCCGACCAGTAAGTGTTGATTCCATTGAAGACCATGATATGCATTCAGAATTTTATAGTGTATCGGAAGAAGCTGCAGCTGCAATTAACCGTGTGAAGCAAGCAGGAGGAAACGTCATTTCGGTAGGAACTACTTCTACTCGTACCCTTGAAACAGTGGCAGCAAAAAATGACGGAAAAATTGTGGCATCACAAGGATGGACAAATATTTTTATTTATCCAGGATTTGAATATAAGGCAATTGATGGTCTTATTACGAATTTCCACTTACCGAAGTCAACATTAGTCATGCTTGTCAGTGCGCTTGCTACGAAAGAAACAATTATGAATGCCTACGAAAAAGCAGTTGAAGAAAAGTACCGTTTCTTTAGCTTTGGAGATGCAATGTTCATTCGTCCAGGGAAGTAATTTGCAATTAAGGTAACATATCGATACAATTATTATTTGTGTGCACCTACTACAACAGTGGTAGGTGTTTTCATTCGAAGTAGTGTTCTTACTTTAGAAACGAGAGGATTTTTTATTATGACAGAAACAACAAACCAATTACCAATTCGATATGAATTAATTAAAACTTGTGCTCAAACAGGTGCCCGATTAGGGATTGTGCATACACCACATGGCTCGTTTGAAACACCGACATTTATGCCCGTTGGTACACAAGCTACCGTGAAGGCGATGAGTCCTGAAGAATTAAAAGAAATGAATGCAGGAATCATTTTATCTAATACGTATCATTTATGGCTTCGTCCAGGAAATGATATTGTAAAAGAAGCGGGTGGCCTACACAAATTCATGAACTGGGACCGTCCTATTTTAACGGATTCAGGCGGTTTCCAAGTATTCTCTTTATCAAAGTTCCGTAAAATTGAAGAAGAGGGCGTTTATTTCCGTAATCATTTAAATGGAGACAAGCTATTTTTATCTCCGGAAAAGGCTATGGAAATCCAAAATGATCTAGGCTCTGATATTATGATGGCATTTGATGAATGTCCACCATTCCCAGCAACATATGAATATATGGAAGCATCTGTTGATCGTACAACGCGTTGGGCAAAGCGCTGTAAAGAAGCTCATGCACGTCCAGATGAGCAAGGATTATTTGGGATTATTCAAGGCGGGGAATATGAAGAGTTGCGACGTAAATCTGCTGAAGCTTTAGTAGAGCTTGATTTCCCAGGTTATGCAATCGGCGGTTTATCTGTTGGCGAGCCGAAAGATATTATGAATAAAGTATTAGATTTTACTGCACCAATGATGCCGGCAAATAAACCACGCTATTTAATGGGTGTCGGTTCACCAGACTCTCTAATTGATGGAGCGATGCGCGGAATTGATATGTTCGACTGTGTACTGCCAACACGTATTGCACGTAATGGTACACTCATGACTTCTGAAGGACGTATGGTCATCAAAAATGCAAAATACGCTAAAGACTTTACGCCAATCGATGAAAATTGCGATTGCTACACATGTAAAAACTATACACGTGCATATGTACGCCATTTATTACGTACAGAAGAAACATTCGGTTTACGTTTAACGTCATACCATAACTTACGCTTCTTAATTAAATTAATGGAAGATGTACGCCAAGCGATTCGTGAAGACCGTTTAGGTGATTTTAAAGAAGAATTTTTCGAAAAATATGGTTATAACAAACCAAATGCAAAAAACTTCTAATAATATGTTCGAAATCCGAAAATTAATATAATTTTTTAGAAAAAGTAGAGTTTTTTTGAGCAAAACTTAACAATTCTATACTATACTAGGTAAGTGAGAAAGAGATAGAGAAAGGGGGCAATATAAGAATGGAAGGCTTAGTACAATTTTTACCAATCATCGTAATGTTCGTTGCGATGTGGTTCATTTTAATTCGTCCAGCACAAAAACGTCAAAAAGCAACAGCAACAATGCAAAATAGCTTAAAACGTGGAGATAAAGTAGTTACTGTAGGTGGCTTACACGGAGAAGTAGATGCAATTGAAGATACGGTTGTTTATTTATTAGTTGACGGAAATACTCGTTTGAAATTTGAGCGCCAAGCAATTGGTCGTGTAGAATCAGTTTAAACGAATGAAAAAAGCTTGCGGAAATGTTAATTTTCCGCAAGCTTTTTGTATCTTTCCTACATTTTTGTACAAGCTAAAATGTAAGAAAGAGGTGAGCGAAAATGAATGATTATATGATTATTATTATACGAACAGTTCTTTTGTATATTATTTTACTTGTTGTATTTCGACTTATGGGCAAACGTGAAGTTGGTGAGCTAAGCATTGTTGATTTGGCGATTTTTGTATTGATGGCTGAAGTTGCGGCACTTGCACTAGATGACATACATAGAGAGTTTTCAAAAGCAATATTACCAATTATATTATTGTTTTTAATTCAGTATTTAAACTCTTGGTCTATATTAAAAAATAAACGATTACGTGACTTTATTGAAGGCGATCCTACAATGGTCATTAGAGATGGCTGGATTTGTGAATCTGAAATGAAAAAACAGCGATACAACCTAGATGATCTGCTCCAGCAGCTTCGTGAACAGGGAGTCTGCTCTGTACAAGATGTAGCCTATGCATTTTTGGAACAGTCCGGTAAATTATCCGTTTATAAAAAAGATCAAGGTGGATTTATTTTGCCATTAATACTGGATGGTTATGTTGACAAAAGACATTTGAAAATAATGGGAAAAGATGAAGAATGGCTGGTGCATGAATTATTAGTCAATGGATATCCCAATATAAGGGACATTTTTTATTGTACGTATGAAAATGAAAAGTGGTTTGTCCAATTACGAGCGCGAAAAAATTGATCGGATGTAATGGAAATCATTAATTCGAATTTGTTTTGTAATGAATAGTAATAACATTACGACACCAATAGTAACGAAACAACTAGTAAATAACGGTATGCCTTTCGTGAACAATGGCAAAGCAATACAAGTAATGATGAAAATACCGTAAGGCAGGAAAAAGAATCTAAAGCCAACATTGATTTTCTTCTGTTGCTTAATGGAGGCAATATGCAGGAAAGACGTGATTAATACGCCAAAACCAATGGCGATAATTGCCCCTTTTTCCTGAATGGATGGCTGTGATGCCAAGAAAAACAGAATGAAAAGTTTTCCAATACCACCATAAATGGAATTCATCATAGCAGCCTGAGCTTCATCAATTGCTTGTAAAATTGAATGAAGCGGACTTTGAATATAATAAAAATAAAAAATTGGTGCCAATATTTTCATATAGCCACGGTTTTCTTCTAAATGGAAAAGAACCATTGTCAGTTCATCTCCATGCAAAAAGAATAAAGAGGCGGCTAAACAGCCAATTAATGAAGACAGTCTTAAAGAATGTGTCACCCGTTTATTCACCAATGTGTAATTACCGCTGGCCATGGCACTGCTTACTGCAGGGATGAGGACAATTGCCAGAGCTGCTGGGATAAATGCCGGGAATAGTAGCAACGGTATGTGAACACCCGAAATAATTCCGTAAAGTGTTGTAGCAGCACCTGCTGCTAAACCAGAAACAGTTAGGGCTTTCAGGAAAATAATCGGCTCTAAAAACCATGTAAATGTTCCGAATAATTTACTGCCTGCTGATGGAAGCGCAATATTAAAAATCGGTTTTGCAAAAGATCCGTTGCTGTTGCCTTTTTTAAATGCTTTACTGGACCTTTTATAGAAATAAGCCAAAAATAATAAAGAAAAGATTTCTCCAATTGCTGTAATCCCCATTGCTGCAGCTGCTGTTATGGCAGGTGATTCAGAAATGAAGTACGGTAATAATACGACAATTAGACCAATTCGTACAAGTTGTTCAAGAAGCTGTGCCCATGCGGTAGGAGCAATTTTTGCTAAGCCTTGCAAATATGCTTTTATCAAACTTGAAAATACAACGATTGGAATTGTGAATATGCTAATATAAAGTGTGAAAATCAAATTTTCATTATGTAATAGCACTTTTGCAATATACGGGATGCTAAAATAAACGAATGGACTAAATAAAATAATAGAAATAGCAGAAATTTTTATAGCCGTTTTCATAATTGTTGCAACATGTTCAACTTTTCTTTTTGCGGAGTATTCTGCAATTAGCTTAGAAATTGCAATGGGAATACCTAATTGAATAAGAGAAATGAAAAAAATAAAGGTCGGATAAGCTGTCATATAAAGTCCGACAGCCTCTTCTCCAGCAATACGCATAAACTGCATTCTGTAAATAAACCCAAGACATTTAGAAATGAATATGACAAACATTAAAAATAATGTTCCTTTTAAAAATGAGCCCAAATAACTTCAATATTCTCCCTTCTCAATTTAATTTCATTCAGATACAATAAAGTATGCAATACTAATCGCAGTTAAAACCTAAGTATAGGAGTGATCGAAATGCAAATTCCATTTTTCAGTCTTTACGAAAAAGTTCAGCTTATATTGACGAACAAAATTGAGGAATTCCATTACTATGGATATGATGCTCTAACAGAACAGGATTTATGGAAATATTGTGTCGACAAAGTTTGGCGCAAACAAGATGTGCAGAACTTACGATTACATGAGTTAACGTCTGGCATTTTTGGCACTACCGCTTCAGAAGTACTAAATTATGTGCAAATTAGCGATTTTAAACGTAATGAATTAAAATTAAAACTTTCGGAGGAAGAGCTTCAAGGGTTATTTCATCCTCTTAAAGAATAGGGATAAAAGGTATAGTATAAAAAAACAAATTATCTAGTAATAATTTGACAGTTTCCACAAGCTGTTTCATAATGAGAGTGTTGCGCTTTTTAAAGTATCGATGTTATTTTTAAAAAGCGATAAAAAATTTGTGCTATAGATACATAGATTTTTGTAGTTATTTTTACGTTTTACATCACAGTGCTTTTCTTGTGATATTGAGGAGGATTTTTTAATGAAATTAGCAAACCGTATCATTACGTTTATCCTAGTAGTAGCATTGTTATTTACAGGGATGGGCACAACGGTAGAGAAGGTTTTAGACGACGTAAAGCTTGGTTTGGACCTTCAAGGTGGATTTGAAGTACTGTATGAAGTGGAATCTCTTGTGGATGGACAAAACATTACACAAAGTGTATTGGCAGATACAACAACTGCATTAAACAATCGTATTAATGCATTCGGGGTTAGTGAGCCAAGCATTCAAATTGAAGGAGAAGACCGAATTCGTGTACAGCTTGCAGGTTTAGCAGATCAAGCTTCTGCTCGTGAGCTTTTATCAAGTACAGCGAATTTAACATTCCGTGATGTAAACGATAATATTTTACTCGATGGGACGGATTTAAAGGAAGGTGGCGCAGCTGCGTCATTTGACCAGCAAAATCAGCCAATCGTAACATTAACTTTAAAAGATGCATCAAAATTTGCTGAAGTTACTCAAAAAGTAATGAGCATGGGTGCTCCGAATAACCTATTAGTTGTTTGGTTGGATTTTGAAGAGGGCGTAGATTCATACGCTGCAGAAAGTCAAAAGCCGCCTGGCGAACAAAAATATCAATCAGCTGCATCAGTAACGCAAGTTTTAAATACAACAGATGTTATGATTTCGGGTAACTTCACAGTAGAAGAAACGAAAAACTTTGCATCTGTATTAAATGCAGGTTCTTTACCTGTAAAATTAACAGAAATATACTCAACATCGGTTGGTGCCCAGTTTGGTGAAGACGCATTAAATGATACAGTACTTGCAGGCGTTGTCGGCGTACTGTTAATCTTCTTGTTCATGCTGCTATACTACCGTTTACCAGGGTTTATCTCCATTATTACATTATCGGTATTCACGTATTTAGTGTTAATCGTCTTTAACGGTATTAATGCCGTATTAACATTACCAGGTATTGCCGCAATTGTATTAGGTATCGGGATGGCCGTAGATGCGAACATTTTAACAGCTGAACGTATTCGTGAAGAATTACGAGTTGGTCATTCTGTAAAAGATGCTTACAAAATGGGTTCTAAACAATCTTTATCAGCAATTATTGATGCACAATTAACAACGTTGCTTGCTGCAGTAGTATTATTCTATTACGGTACAAGTTCTGTAAAAGGTTTTGCAACAACATTAATTATTTCAATTTTATTATCCTTTATTACAGCTGTTTGGGGTTCTCGTATGTTGCAAGGTCTGCTTGTAAACAGCGGTTACTTCAACAATCCAGCATGGTTTGGGATTAACAGATCAAAACAACATTCACTTGATGAAGGAATTACTTCATTGGATTTAACTACGAAATTCGATAAACTAGACTTTGTTGGAAATCGTAAAAAGTTTTACGCGTTATCTACAATCATTTTAGTAGTTGGTATTGTAGTACTTGGTGTATTTAAGCTGAATCTCGGCATTGATTTCTCTCAAGGTACACGAGTGGAAATTGGATCAGATACAGCATTAACACAACAGGAAGTTATCGATTATTTAGATGAGATTGGGTTTGAAAATAACGATGTAGTCATCTCTGGCGATGAACAGAATATGGCAGTAATGCGTTATAAAGAAGACTTCTCGCAACAAGAGGTACTTGACTTTAAAGCACAGGTAAATGAGAGATTTGGTCAAGAGCCAAGCTTAAGTACAGTTTCAGCAACGGTCGGTAAAGAGCTTGCCAAAAATGCAATGTATGCTTTAGCGTTAGCTGCAATAGGAATAATCATTTATGTAGCTATTCGCTTTGAATGGCGTATGGGTCTTGGTGCTATTATGTCATTATTGCATGATGTATTCTTTATTGTCGTGATTTTCAGTATATTACGTTTGGAAGTAGACATTACATTTATAGCAGCGGTATTAACAATTGTTGGGTATTCTATTAACGATACAATTGTAACGTTTGACCGTATTCGTGAAAATATTGATCGTCAAGAAAAAATTACGACGAAAGAAGATCTGGCATTAATTGTTAATAAATCTCTTCGTCAAACAATGGGTCGTTCTGTTAACACCGTATTAACGGTTATTGTTGTTGTAATAGCACTTATTTTCCTAGGTGCTCCTTCAATTCAGAACTTCTCAATCGCTTTATTAATTGGTTTAGTTACAGGTATCTATTCTTCTATCTGTATCGCAGCACAAGTTTGGTATTCACTGAAATGCCGCGAAATGGATAAAAAAGGTACATCTGTTGTGAAAAAAGAGAAAAAACAATGGGGTTCAGACGAGCCACAAGTATAATAGTATTGAAAGCATGCAATTTTGTTTAAAGACAAAATTGCATGCTTTTTGTTTACGTTAAAACGATATAAGGAATAACATTTAATGGATACACCATTAAAGGAGGGCATTTTATGAAAATACAATGGACATTAGTTGTAGGCCTTATTTTTGCTATTATTATCGCTATTTTTGCTACGGTAAATGTAGACAGTGTCCCGGTAAACTATATTTTCGGAGAAGCCAATTGGCCATTAATTTTAGTGGTTTTAGGATCAGTGTTAGTCGGATTTATTATTAGCTTTTGTTTTTCGGCATTTCGAATGTTAGGGAGCAAGCGTCAAACAAAATTAGTGAAAAAAGACCTGGATGATACACGTGTTTTGTTAAATGAAAAGGATGCTGAAATTCTACGTTTAAAAGAGGAATTACGTAAGCGTGATGAATCTACATTAAAAGTAAAAGAGATTCCGGATGAATATGATACAAATAAAGAATGGACAAAATAATAGAATTCTTCAATGTTATGCTATCTAAAAGTGATAAACTTTTAGATAGCACTTTTTTAAGTGTAAATTTATCTCTTCTAAACCCTATATTAGAATGGTATTTTACGAAATTATCTTTAGGAAACGCACGTGATTTTCGGTATAATGTACTGCATGAGGAAGTGAATATATATGATACAATCACAAAAAGTTTGGAAAATAGAGGAACAAGATGAACAACTTATTAAACAACTAAGTTCACAATTAAATATTTCATCTATCGCAGCAAAAATTTTAATTGCAAGAGGCTGTGAAGATTCAGAGCAGGCAGCCTCCTTACTAAAAATTGATGAAAGTCAGTACCATGATCCTTTTTTAATGGCGGGAATGGAAGAAGCCATTACTCGTATTGAAGAAGCATTAGAGAACGGGGAAAAGATTTTAGTATATGGAGATTATGACGCGGACGGGATTACAAGTACGACTGTGTTAATGAATGCCTTACTTGATATAGGGGCAGATGTAAGCTTTGTTATTCCTGATCGATTTACACATGGGTATGGTCCAAATGAAGAACTTTTCCGAAAAGCATATGCAGATGGCGTAAATTTAATAATAACTGTCGATAATGGTATTAGTGGCATCGAACAAGTGAAAGTAGCACGGGAGCTCGGGATGGATGTTATCATTACTGATCACCATGAGCCAGGGGATGTATTACCAGACGCAAATGTTATTATTCATCCACGTATACCTGAAGGACATTATCCATTCGGAGAGCTTGCTGGAGTGGGGGTAGCCTTTAAGCTAGCGCATGCTTTATATGGCGAGATACCTGATCATTTATTTGAATATGTAGCAATTGGGACGATTGCCGATTTAGTACCTCTAGTCGGGGAAAACCGCTTTTTGGTACAGCGAGGTCTCCAAGCGTTACAACAGTCTACAAACCCTTGGGTAAAAGCAATGTGTGAGGCGTCAGGAACCAATCAAAGAGAGATTAATGAAGAAACTGTAGGATTCTATTTTGGTCCTAGGTTAAATGCGATCGGTCGCTTAGGAAGTGCAGAGCCAGGTGTGCATTTTTTGATGAGTGAAGATCCGCTGCAGGCAAATGACCTTGCAAAACAGTTAAATGATAAAAATACTGAACGCAAAAAAATAGTTGAGGATATTAGCAATGAAGCGATTTCAATGATTGAAAATAATGAGGACTTAAAACAATCGCTTGTTTTAGTAGTTGCTGGAGAAGGATGGAATCCCGGGGTTGTTGGTATTGTGGCTTCCCGATTAGTGGAAAAATATTATCGCCCGACTATTGTTCTTTCCATTAATCATGAAAAAGGAATTGCAAAAGGTTCTGCCCGTAGTATCGAAGGGTTTCATTTGTACAATGAACTGGCGAAAAATCGCGATATTTTACCTCATTTCGGTGGACACCCGATGGCAGCAGGTATGACATTGCCAATTGAACATGTCGAAGCTTTGAGAACACGTTTAAATGAACAGGCTAAAGCATGTTTATCGGAGGAGCAACTGGTACAAAAATTGCAAATTGATGTTCCTATTGATTTAAATGAAATTACAGTTGATGCAATACAGGAAATACGTAAATTAGCGCCTTTTGGTACGGAATTTCCAAAACCGATTTTTGCTATTCAAAATGTGAAAGCAAAATCGCTTAGAAAAATTGGGTCAGCTGAAAATCATTTGAAGATGGAGTTGGAGGATGCTTACAATTCATTAGATGCAATCGGTTTTAATAAAGGTTATTTACATGACGAAATATCCTATGGCATCGCTTTATCTTTAGTAGGGGATTTACAAATTAATGAGTGGCAAGGTAATAAAAAGCCGCAATTTATGGTCCAGGATGTACGTATTAATGAGTGGCAACTATATGACTATCGTGGAAAAAGTCAAACAAGCAATTGGGTAGCGAAGGTCAATATTGAAAAAACGGATTTTATTGCGTTTTTTAAACAGACGAAAGATCACTTTGAACAAGCGATTCCAAAAGAGATTATACACTTTACAGATGAGGTGAATCCCTTAACGCTTCATAAAAATATTGTTTTGCTTGATTTACCTGAAAACTTTTTACTGTTGGAGAAAATACTAAATAAAGTACAGATTGAACGGATTTATGCACATTTCCATACGGATCAATCTGCTTATTTTAACGGAATGCCGACACGAGATCATTTCAAATGGTATTATGGCTTCTTAAAAAAACGTCCTGCTTTTAACTTAAATGAGCACATTCAGAAATTGTCGGAACATATTGGCCTAAATATGGAAGTAATTAAATTTATGACAACAGTGTTTTTTGAGCTAGGATTTGTTACAATAGAGAATGGTCTGACGACAGTAAATGAAAATGTACCAAAACAAGCATTGTCAGAAGCCCCGTCATATAAAATGCGTTCACAACAAATCGAGCTTGAGCAGAAGCTTGTATATGCTACATACAGCGAGCTTAAACAATGGTTTAATGAACGATTGAGTTCTTGAGGAGGACATAGGAAGAATGGATTTAAAACAATACGTAACAACAGTTGAAAACTGGCCGAAAGAGGGCATCAGCTTTAAAGATATTACGACAATCATGGATAACGGTCCTGCATACAAATATGCAACTGATGAAATTGTTAAATATGCAAAAGAAGTTGGCGCAGAAATTATTGTTGGTCCAGAAGCGCGCGGATTTATTATCGGTTGTCCGGTAGCTTATGCTTTAGAAATCGGTTTTGCACCAGTACGTAAACCAGGTAAATTACCTCGTGAAGTCATTTCTGCAGATTACGGTTTGGAATACGGCACAGATACGTTAACAATGCATAACGATGCTGTTAAACCAGGTCAAAAGGTTTTAATCTGTGATGATTTACTTGCAACAGGTGGTACAGTAGAAGCAACTGTACGCTTAATTGAGCAATTAGGCGGCGAGGTTGTAGGCGCTGCATTTATTATTGAGCTTACAGAATTAAATGGCCGTAACAAAATCGGATCTGTTCCGATTAAAACATTAATTCAATATTAATTTATTATCGAACTATCTCGCATGTTTATGTGAGATAGTTTTTTTTTCAATGAAATTAATTGCTATTAGCTGTTCAATAATTCTACAAATTTCGACTTTCTGCAAAACTAAATGACCGCGTGTCTTTACATTTAGTAGCTATCTTTTATACAATTGAAGTTATACTTATTGCGAAAATTAAAAGAACAGGTGGACTAATGATGGCGAAAGAACAAATATTGGCGCCCGAAGATGTTTTCGAGCTCGTCAAATCTTATATGAACGAAGAACATGTTACCTTTGTTGTAAAAGCATATGAGGTAGCAAAAGAAGCCCATAAAGAGCAGTTCCGGAGCTCTGGAGAACCATATATTATTCACCCAGTACAAGTAGCAGGTATTTTGGCAGAACTGCAAATGGATCCTGAAACAGTATCCGCTGGATTTTTACATGATGTCGTAGAAGATACAGAAGTAACACGTGAAGATTTAGTGAATGAATTTAGTGAAGAAGTTGCCAAGCTTGTTGATGGTGTAACGAAGCTTGGGAAAATTAAATACATGTCAAAAGAAGAGCAGCAGGCAGAAAACCATCGAAAAATGTTTGTCGCTATGGCTCAGGATATCCGTGTCATTTTAATTAAACTGGCAGACCGTTTACACAATATGCGAACATTGAAACATTTGCCGGCTGAAAAACAACGTCGCATTTCACAGGAAACACTGGAAATTTTTGCTCCTTTAGCGCACCGTTTAGGAATTTCGAAAGTGAAGTGGGAGCTGGAAGATACGGCATTACGCTATTTAAATCCCCAGCAATATTACCGGATTGTTAGTTTGATGAAGAAAAAGCGTGATGAGCGTGAAGCCTATTTAGACAATGTAATGGATGAAATTAATTCGCAACTTCAGGAAGTTGAAATTGAGGCGGATGTTTATGGTCGTCCAAAACATTTATATAGCATCTATCGGAAAATGGTTCTTCAAAAGAAGCAATTCAATGAAATTTATGATTTATTGGCTGTAAGAATTTTAGTCGATAGTATTAAAGACTGTTATGCAGTTATTGGTATTATCCATACATTATGGAAGCCAATGCCTGGCCGATTTAAAGATTATATTGCGATGCCAAAGCAAAACTTATATCAATCTTTGCATACAACGGTCATTGGTCCATATGGTGATCCATTGGAAGTTCAGATTCGTACGAAGGAAATGCATAAAATTGCTGAATTTGGTATCGCCGCACATTGGGCATACAAAGAAGGCAAAACAGTCGAGCGAAGTAAGGAAAATATAGACCAAAAATTAACGTGGTTCCGCGAAATCCTGGAATTCCAAAACGAATCATCAAATGCGGCAGAATTTATGGAATCATTAAAATTCGATTTATTTTCAGATATGGTTTATGTATTCTCGCCATTAGGGGATGTTATCGAACTTCCGGCGGGCTCTGTCCCAATCGATTTTGCGTATCGTGTCCATTCTGAAGTCGGAAATAAAACTATCGGTGCAAAAGTTAACGGCAAAATGGTGCCTCTTGATACTCCATTAAAAACAGGGGATATTGTGGAAGTTTTAACTTCAAAGCAATCATTTGGGCCAAGCCGTGACTGGATTAAAATTGCCCAAAGTTCCCAAGCAAAAAATAAAATAAAACAGTTTTTCAAAAAGCATGTGCGTGAAGAAAGTGTAATTAAAGGTAAAGAGCTTGTAGATAAAGAAATAAAAGCACAAGAGTTTGATATGAAGGTAGTTTTAACTCCAGAAAATATTAAACGCGTTATTGATAAATTTAACTATACACATGAAGATGATTTATATGCAGCTGTTGGTGTCGGCGGGATTACAGCCCAACAAATCGTCAACCGATTAGCTGAGAAGATGCGAAAAGAGCGTGAACAGGAAGAAGCGCTCGAAAAAATCGTTAAAAGCATGAACAATCCTACACCTAAAAAACGTACTGAATCTGGTGTTATTGTTAAAGGGATTGATAATTTATTAATTCGTCTTTCACGCTGTTGTACGCCGGTACCGGGTGATGATATTGTCGGGTTTATTACAAAAGGTCGAGGTGTATCGGTACACCGAGCTGATTGTCCTAATATTCAGGAAGATGGCAACTTAGAACGTCTTATTGAAGTGGAATGGGAAAATGATGGTACACAAATACGCAAAGATTATCCGGTAGATATCGAGATTTCTGCGTTTGATCGTCCTGGTATATTAAATGATGTGATGCACGCAGTAAGTGAAGCGAAAACAAATATTTTAGCAGTTACAGGTAGAGCTGATCGTGAAAAGATTGCTACGATCCATTTAACAATAGCGATTACAAATATTTCAGGGCTTCATCGAGTAGTGGAGAAAATAAAGCAGCTTCCGGATATTTATTCGGTACAACGTGTCATTAATTAATTTATAGATAGAGGTTATGTTATGCGAGTAATACTACAACGTTCAAAACAGGCTTCGGTAACAGTGGACGGACAGAAAACTGGTGCCATTGATAAAGGTTACGTGCTGTTAGTCGGCATTACACATAGCGATACAGAAGAGGATATTGCCTATGTGGCAAAAAAGATTACTGATTTGCGCATTTGGGAAGATGATGAAGGGAAAATGAATCGTTCTATACTGGAAGTTGGCGGCGACATTTTATCCATTTCCCAATTTACTTTATATGCTGATACACGTAAAGGAAAACGACCGAGCTTCGTGGAAGCAGCAAGACCAGAGCAGGCTGAGCCTTTATGGAATGCTTTTAATGAACAATTAAAAGCACATGGCTTACATGTTGAAACAGGCGTTTTCGGTGCAATGATGGATGTAGCACTTATTAATGACGGACCAGTTACAATTACTATTGAGTCGAAAGCTAAATAATCAATGAACGCATCACTCCTTGAAAGCATATTGTACAGTATGCATACAAAGGAGTGATTTTTTGGTTCAAATGAGTACTTTTCCTAACGCTTATTGGTTGGAAGCAATTCAAAATTATTTAGGTCAAATGGTTGCGGTACAACAAGATGGGAATCGAGTTCAACAAGGAGTTCTAGCAGCTATCTGTCCAGATTATATTGTGCTTGATGTTTGCCAAACACCGTTTTATATTCGGATTGATAAAATTGTATCGATTATGCCGTTTTTGAAAAAATAAAGTATGATTTGGTCTATGCACCCCCTAATTGTCATAAGCTTACTATGACAATTAGGGGGTGCTTTATTGTTTCAACGCGTTAATCGTTTAGCAATTGATTTACCACAAGTTGAATATGGTGATGCAAATGCAGCGAGTGCTGTACAAGAACTGTTAGGCGGGAAATTCGGGGAGATGTCGACTCTCAATAACTATATGTATCAGTCGTTCAACTTCCGAGGAAAGAAAAAACTAAAGCCTTTTTATGACTTAGTTGCGAGTATTACAGCAGAAGAGTTTGGACATGTTGAACTCGTTGCCACTACCATCAATTTATTAAGCAAAGATACAACGTTTTCCGGAAACCCGAATCTTGCTCCGATGATGAACGCTAAAAATATGCGCAATACACAAAGTTTTATTGCATCTGCACAAACATCTTTACCTGTAGATTCGATGGGGAAACCATGGAATGGCGAATATGTATTTTCAAGTGGAAATTTAGTGCTTGATTTACTGCATAATTTCTTTTTGGAATGTGGAGCACGTACTCATAAAATGCGTGTATATGAAATGACTGATCATCCAACAGCACGTGAAATGATCGGCTATTTATTAGTACGCGGCGGAACACATGTTGTTGCTTATGCAAAAGCAATTGAGATGGC
Organism: Solibacillus sp. FSL K6-4121; assembly: GCF_038002585.1. NCBI lineage: Bacteria > Bacillati > Bacillota > Bacilli > Caryophanales > Caryophanaceae > Solibacillus > Solibacillus sp. FSL K6-4121. The sequence goes on along the minus strand of NZ_JBBOCS010000002.1, from coordinate 1,383,823 downwards.
AACAGGATTGGATGTAACGAAGATGCTTCCGATACCTAGCCTTGATAATCATGTATTTGATCATGCGCGGAAGTATGAAGATCGAGGATATGGAAATGTACTGTTTACGTGGAATTACGTAGGAGATTATCAGGATATCAATAAAATTTGGAAAGGACCACATCCATGGACGAATGCTCCCCTCATTGTAGAGGAAGGAATGCCAAAGGGTGCAAAAATGCCGGATTTAGACGAATTACCGGAAGAATTTGCTCCGGGAATCGGTCCGGAAGAATTTCAAATGATTGCGAAACGACTCATGTCCAATATATAAAATAAAGGCTGTTTTGGGAAAGTAAACAACTTCCTATAACAGCCTTTTCTTCACGTTATTTCATAGTCTTATGACGTCATTCACTTATGCCTTCGCAGTAATTAACAACTGTTTGGAAATCCAAATCCCCACCGAATATGGACAGTGCACTCCCGATCGTTACATGTAATTTACCGTTTGAAATGGCTTCAAACTTTTTTAAATCATCAAGCGAACGAACTCCTCCAGCATATGTTGTTGGAATCGTTGTCCATTCAGCCAAATCACGTACTAATTCTTCCTGCATGCCTCCGCGTTTTCCTTCAACATCCACTGCGTGAATAAGCAGCTCATCGCAATATGCTTCAATGTCTTTTATCGATTGTGCATTTACTTCAAAATCACTGAATTTTGTCCATTTATCTGTTACTACATACCATTTATCATCGCGCTTGCGGCAGCTTAAATCAATGACAAGATGTTCTTTCCCGATTTTTTCAACTAAGTTTTCCAATCGATTTAGATCAAGCAATCCATCGTGAAAAATATATGAAGTGACAATGACATGTGATGCACCGGATTCGATATATTTTTGTGCATTCTCTGCAGTAATGCCGCCACCAATTTGCAGTCCATTTGGATATGCATGTAATGCACGAATTGCTGCTTCCTCATTCCCAGGACCAAGCATAATAACATGTCCGCCTGTTAGTTTATTTTGCTGGAATAATGAAGCGAAATACGAGGCATCTTGATCCGATGTGAAATTTTCAATGACTTCTTTATTATCATATCCAAGCGTACTCCCGACAATTTGCTTAACTTTCCCGTCATGTAAATCAATACAAGGTCTAAAGTTCATGTTCTTCACTACTTTCTCTTGAAATCTATTCCTATCATAACATTTTAGTGTGCCAAATTAATAGAAAAATCAGACGCAACAAGTCATGCGTTATATAGTAAGACAGGGCGCTGCGTGTATGATAAAATGAGCATACAATTATTAGAAAGCGTGGCATGAAAATGGCGGAAAATCTAAATTTGTTTGACATAAATAAGCTATTTATTTTAGGTCGACCTATTGTAACAATTTTTCATAATACAACGAATATGTACTCCATTGTTCGTGTCAAAATACAAGAAACAAACCTTCAGTATGATGAGAAAGAAATTATTGTCGTAGGCTATTTTCCGAAGTTAGTAGACGATGAACTTTATCGATTCACCGGACAAATGAAAAGTCATCCGAAATACGGGATGCAATTTCAAATTGAAACATTTGAAAAAGAAGTACCGACAACAGAGCAAGGTATTGTCCATTATTTATCAAGCGACTTATTTTCAGGGGTAGGCCGGAAAACGGCAGAAATAATTGTTGAAAAGTTGGGTATGGATGCGTTAACCAAAATATTAGAAGATCCATATGCACTTGATGCGGTTCCTCGTTTATCTGCTGAAAAGAAGTTGCTCATTCGTCAAACAATCGAAGAAAATTTAGGGTTAGAGAGGGTAATGGTTCGCCTCAATGAGTGGGGATTTGGACCACAGCTTGGTATGAAAATATATCAGGCCTATCGGGAAGAAACCTTAAGTTTATTAACAGAAAATCCTTACCGGCTTATTGAAGAAGTAGAAGGGGTCGGTTTTATTCGTGCCGATGAACTTGGTGCGAAGCTAGGGATAACGGGAAATCACCCGGACCGTATAAAAGCGGCTATATTTCATGTACTGACAAATGCAGCATTATCAGAAGGTCATGTCTACTTGGATGCAGAAATGGTTCTTCCAATGGTTAAAGAAATGCTTGAGCAAAGTCAGCGTATTGAAATTCCATACGAAGCAATTTCGAAGGCAGCGATTGATATGCGGGAAGAGTCAAAAATTTGTGGTGAAGAAACCCGTATGTATTTACCTTCTCTGTATTTTAGTGAAGTCGGCATTGCCAGCAAGATAAATGAGCTCAAAGAAAAAAATAAAAAAGCAGAGAATTTTTCGCGTGATGAAATTCGTAAAGCAATTGGTGATATTGAAGAACAGTATGATGTGACATATGCACCTACGCAAGCACTCGCTATTGAAACCGCTCTTAACTCTGCCGTTATGATTTTAACAGGTGGTCCAGGTACAGGGAAAACGACCGTTGTGCGTGGTTTAGTCGAAGTTTATGCAGAACTTCATGGATTATCATTGAATCCAAAAACTTATGCGGAAAAAGAAGAGCCGTTTCCTATTGTCCTGGCAGCACCAACTGGTCGGGCAGCAAAAAGGTTAGCCGAATCAACAGGTTTACCAGCGATGACGATTCACCGCTTATTAGGATTTAATGGTCAGGAAAAGGATGAGGAAACGGAGCGTGAAGTTGTCGGTCGTCTTATCATTATCGATGAGATGTCAATGGTAGACACGTGGCTTGCCCATCAGTTGCTTAAAGCGCTTCATGAAGATGTACAGGTAGTATTTGTAGGAGATCAGGATCAGTTACCGCCTGTAGGTCCTGGACAAGTATTAAAGGATTTGCTTGCATCTAAGCAAATTCCGACCGTCGAATTAACGGATATTTACCGTCAGGCGGAAGGATCTACAATTATCGAGATGGCCCATCAAATTAAAAAGGGCAAAGTTCCGGATTCATTGACTACAAAAACAACGGACCGCTCGTTTATTCAGGCAGGAGCCGGACAAGTAACGAGCGTTGTCACACAAGTTGTAAAAGGTGCGCTTGCAAAAGGTCAGGCAATTCGAGATATTCAAGTTTTAGCGCCGATGTACAAAGGTCCTGCAGGCATCGATAATTTAAATAAAGAAATTCAGCAGCTTGTCAATCCGAATGATGGGACAAGAAAAGAACTTGTTTTCGGTGATACGATTTACCGTATCGGGGACAAAGTACTGCAGCTAGTGAATCAGCCGGATAATAATGTATTTAATGGTGACATGGGTGAAGTGATTTCCATTATTCGAGCAAAGGAAACAGTAGAAAAGCAGGATTTATTAATCGTAAGTTATGATGGGATTGAAGTGACCTATCAACGTGCTGATTTAAATCAAATAACATTGGCATATTGCTGTTCAATTCATAAATCCCAAGGCTCGGAATTTCAAACGGTTATTATGCCGGTAGTACGCAGCTACTCTAAAATGCTACGTAGAAATTTACTGTATACCGGAATAACACGCGCAAAAAACTTCTTAATATTATGCGGCGAGCCGGATGTATTAGCGAATGGCTTAGCCAAAAATGATGATTTAACACGACTAACAACATTAAAGGCTCGACTTGATCCTGAAATTACAGAAATACAGGAAGTAAATGAAATACCGGAAAAAGAGGTAAAAACAGAAGGAATTAGTGAAAAAAAACAATCAAAAACATCTTCTGAACAGTTAGGTCTACTAAATACTACCTCCTCACATAAAATCGGAGAATCATTACCGAATCATTTAACAGTGGAAACTGCACCGTATATTCATCCATTAATAGGCATGAATGACATTTCTCCATATGATTTTAATGAATAATAAAACCAGCTATTTTTTTCATTTCTGAATGAAAATAGCTGGTTTTTTGTTGTATTAAAGTTTGTTTGACTTCAAAATACTTTATAATATGTGGATTGTTTATCTTCATCGAAAAAGGGAAATGTTTTTAAAATATAATAAAAAGTTAAGGGAATTATGACATGACACTTTTAAACATTAAAGTCGCAAAATATAAATGTCAGAAGTTTTTAAAGAAACTATTAATTAATAATATGTATGTGATTATGTTAGTATAATAAAAACTTATATGATGTCCGAAGTTTGATGTCAAATAATGTAAAATGAAAAGGTTTACAAAATTAAAGGAGAAGGTGCGCAAACATGGATTTCGTTTGGGGAATCATAGGTATTGTTGGAATCGTAGCGATTGCTATAGCATTGTCAAATAACCGTAAAGCAATTCAGTGGAGAATTATTATATCAGGTTTAATTGTACAACTAATTTTCGCATTTATCGTATTAAAGTGGTCATATGGCCGTGAAAGATTAATGCAACTTTCTGAAGGGGTACAAAAGTTAATAAGTTATGCAAATGAAGGGATTTCCTTCGTATTTGGCGGATTAGCAGATCCGAATAATGTTGGATTTGTTTTTGCAATGAGTGTATTAACGATTATTATTTTCTTCTCTTCTTTAATCTCTGTTCTTTACTATCTAGGGATTATGCAATTTATCATTAAAATTATCGGTGGCTTTTTATCAAAAGTGTTAGGAACAACAAAAGCAGAGTCGGTGAATGCTGCTGCTAATATTTTCGTTGGTCAAACAGAAGCACCGCTTGTAATTCGTCCATTTTTAAATAAAATGACAAAGTCACAAATGTTCGCTGTTATGACTGGTGGTCTTGCATCGGTATCAGGTTCTGTATTAATCGGGTATTCTTTATTAGGTGTGCCTCTTGAATACTTATTGGCTGCAAGTTTCATGGCCGCTCCAGCAGGTTTGGTTATGGCAAAGCTAATGATTCCTGAAACAGAAGAAATCGATGAAGCAGATTTCAAACTAGAACGTAATTCTGAAGCGACAAACGTTATTGATGCTGCTGCATCCGGGGCATCTGACGGTTTAAAATTAGCAGTAAACGTTGGTGCAATGTTACTAAGTTTCATCGCATTAATCGCATTGCTGAATGGTATTTTAGGTGGCGTAACTGGCTGGATAGGTAACTTTACAGGATGGACAGCCTTAGATAACGTAACACTTGAAGGTATTTTAGGATATGTATTTGCTCCATTAGCATTTTTAATTGGTGTACCATGGGATGAAGCAGTTCGCGCCGGTTCATTTATTGGTCAAAAATTAATTTTAAATGAATTTGTAGCGTATTCTAACTTCGGTCCTGTGATTGGTGAATTTTCGGATAAGACAGCTATTATCATTTCATTTGCGCTATGCGGATTTGCTAATTTAAGCTCAATGGGTATCTTAATTGGTGGTCTTGGCGGTATGGCTCCTGAAAAACGTAGTATGATTGCAAAACTTGCGGTTAAGGCAGTTGCTGCAGGTACGTTAGCATCTCTATTATCAGCTGCTATTGCAGGTATGTTTATTTAAATAAGAAATTATTATATAGGAGACTGTGCTAAAACTTAGTTTAGCGCAGTCTTTTTTTAGTAAGTAATTTCGCTAGCAAGCTTTTCTAGTACTTGTCGATTTGTTAGGACATAACCCCGATCTTTCTTCGTTAAGTATCCTTCTTCGCAAAATTGTGCCAGAACAAATAATAAATGTCGGTATGATACCCCTAAATATTCGCATACCTCTGTATGTTTTTCTTTATAGAATTGTTTATCAGACGATAGTAAAATGAATGATGCCAGTCTATTTTCTAATGGATAAGCCTGGTTTTGAGTATATTTGGCTGTCATATCCATAGTTTTTTGACTTAAAAAAAGACAGAGCATTTTTAAAAATACCGGATCAGCTAATAATTTTTCTTTCACTTCACGGATGGAAATTGCAAAACAAATGGATGTTGTAACGGTCTGGATGCCTTTTGAGTAACGTTCTGCATTTAATAATTCCATTTCTCCCATAAATGTAGGAGATGTTATAAAATCAATTAGAGAAATTTTCCCGTTTTTATGTGTAACATATAATTTTGCTTTTCCTTCAATCATGTAATACAAATAGTCGGGAAAAGAATGCTCATGAAAAATATACTCCCCTTTATCAAATTCATAAACTTGTATAAAAGGATTAATATCAAATGAAAAATATTGAGAAATAGGGTATTGCTCAATATAAGGTTTACTTTCTTCTAGTGATAACTTTCTCAAATTATAAAGCAACTCCTTAATATAAAATATGAGATATCTCACATTATTGTACAAATTGTCGTGCTATTATTCAACATTATAAGAATGGAAGAAGGCTATATTATTATGAACAATCAGCGTTGGCTGGCAAAGAATTTTTTTATGTTCTTTATTACGTGGGGTATATTTTTACCTTATTGGACAGGCTGGCTTATTAATGACAAAGGTTTAACCGTTTCAGATGCGAGTATTATTATGGGGTTTGGTTTAGTTGCACGAGCAATCTCGACAATCCTTATTTTCCCGTATGTCTCAAAAATAATGAGCAATAAAAATGTACTTATATTCTTCACAGTGGCATCTTTAGTAACCGCACTACTTTATGTACCTATCGATTCTTTTGTAGGCTTATTCATCATGACGATGCTTTTTAGTGCATTGTATCCTGCATTATTACCTGCAGTGGAAAGCAGCGCAGCGACATTAATGCAGCAAGGTGGAATTCATTATGGTAAGGCACGTTCACTAGGTTCATTTGGCTATGTAGTTGCTGTATTAATTATTAGTATGATTACAGGAATGTACGGCGAACAAATGATTTTATGGGCGATGATTTTCGGTTTAACTGCATTATTAGCAATTCAACTAATGCCCGCCCCAAATGTTTTGAGCTTAGCTCCTTCAAAGGAAACTGGAAAAGCATTATCGATGAAAGGGCTATTTGATGTAAAAAGTTTTATTGTCGTATTATTTGTAGTGATCTTACTTCAAGGGGCACATGCCTCTTACTATAATTATGGCTATATATATTTACAGGAGTTAAACGTAAACCCCTTTTATATCGGAATGATATTGAATGTCGCAGTGTTATTTGAGATTATTTACTTTTTAAAAGCAGATACGTTCTTAACGAAGTGGAAGCCATCATCGTTAATGTTATTGGCAGCGGTTGGTTCAACTGTACGTTGGATTATGATATATGCTTTTCCAAATATGCCTATGTTTATTGTGTCTCAGGCACTTCACGCACTGTCATTTGCAATGGCGCATTACGCATTCATCCGCTACATATCTCAAGCATTACCGAAAGAACAAATCCCGAATGCACAGGGGATTTATTCTGCGCTTGCAATGAGTTTAAGTGCTGCGATCTTAACGCTTTTAGGTGGAGCTCTGTATGAAGTTGAACCTAGTTTGGCATTTTTAGGAATGGTTATTTGTACAGGACCAGCTATTGTATTGATACTATTGACGAAAAATCGTTTTAATTATTAAGGAATGCGGATTGACAGCACGTAGTCAATTTTCTATAATGAAGAACATATATTAATGAAAACGATGATGGAACAAGTACGTATTGGACTTCGTGAGCAGAAAGAGATTTCTTGGCTGAAAAAATCTCCGCGAAAATTACGGAAAGCTACTCCAGAGTGCAGCTAATACCTGCCGTATGCTTACGTTATAAGCACTTGAGATATAATGCTTTATGCATTATAAATTAGGGTGGTACCACGAGATAACAGTCTTCGTCCCTTTACCGGGATGAAGGCTTTTTTTGTGCCCAATTCATCGTACTTCAAAAACATTACAGGAGGATATAATTATGACTACAAAAACAATGACAGGTTCTGAAATTCGTCGTCTATATCTTGATTTTTTTAAAGAAAAAGGACATCATATTGAACCATCCGCACCATTAGTGCCAATTAATGACCCATCACTTTTATGGATCAACTCGGGAGTTGCGACATTAAAGCCATATTTTGACGGACGTATTATTCCGGATAACCCACGTATTACAAATGCACAAAAATCTATTCGTACAAATGATATCGAGAATGTAGGGAAAACAGCACGTCACCATACTTTCTTTGAAATGCTGGGGAATTTCTCAATCGGGGATTACTTTAAAAAAGAATCAATTCATTACGCTTGGGAATTTTTAACGGACGAAAAATGGATGGGCTTTGATCCGGAAAAGTTATCAGTAACTATTCACCCGGAAGACCAAGAAGCTTATGATGTATGGCACAACGAAATCGGTATTCCGAAAGAGCGTTTAATTCGTTTGGAAGGAAACTTCTGGGATATCGGAGAAGGTCCATCTGGTCCGAACTCAGAAATCTTCTATGACCGTGGTGAAGCATATGGTTTTGGGGCACCTCCAGAAGAAATGTATACAGGTGGGGAAAATGAGCGATATTTAGAAGTGTGGAATTTAGTGTTTTCTCAATTCAATCACAATCCTGATGGAACATATACGCCACTGCCGAAGCAAAATATTGATACAGGTATGGGTCTGGAGCGTATAGTTTCTGTTGTACAAAATGTACCAACGAACTTTGATACAGATCTATTCATGCCAATCATTGAAAAAACTGAAAGCTTTGCTAACCGTTCATACAAACGCCCGCACGAAGTAGACTTAAAAGAAATCTTCGGTTCAGCAGAAGATATTAATACACCGTTCAAAGTAATTGCTGACCATATCCGTACAGTAGCATTTGCAATTGGTGACGGAGCATTGCCATCAAACGAAGGACGAGGCTATGTATTACGTCGTTTATTACGTAGAGCAGTTCGTTACGCGAAAAAAATCGGTATTGAAAAGCCGTTTATGTTTGAATTAGTTCCGACTGTAGGGGAGATTATGCAAGATTTCTATCCACAAGTAAAAGAAAAGGAAGCATTTATTCAACGTGTTATTAAAAACGAAGAAGTTCGCTTCCATGAAACACTTGATGGAGGACTTGCAATCTTTAACGAAGTAGTTGAGAGTCAAAAAGCAAAAGGTGAAACTGTAATTCCTGGACCGGATGCATTCCGTCTTTACGATACATTCGGTTTCCCAATCGAATTAACGGAAGAATATGCAGAAGAAGTTGGCATGACAGTTGATCATGATGGTTTCGAAGCTTCTATGGAACAACAACGTAATCGAGCTCGTAACGCGCGTGCAGATGTTGATTCTATGCAAGTGCAAAACGAAGTGCTTTCAAACTTAAAACAGCAATCAACATTTATTTATGATGCATTAGAAGCTTCAGCAAAAATTGCTGCGATTGTTGTAAATGGTCAAGAAACGACAACGGCTAATGAAGGTGAAGAGGCATTAATTATTCTTTCTGAAACACCATTCTATGCTGAAATGGGTGGTCAAATTGCTGATACTGGAGTTATTGAAGCAGACGGATTCACTGCCATTGTTAAAGATGTTCAAAAGGCGCCAAATGGTCAACCATTACACACTGTTGTAGTGGAATCAGGTGAAATGAATGTTGGGGATGAGGCTACTGCGAAAGTAGATGAATCAAAACGTAAATTAATCCTTAAAAACCATACAGCAACACACTTAATGCACCGTGCCTTAAAGGATGTATTAGGTGACCATGTAGCACAAGCAGGCTCTTACGTTGGACCTGACCGTTTACGTTTCGACTTCTCTCACTTCGGTGCAGCAACAAAAGAGGAACTTGCACAAGTAGAGCGTGCAGTAAATGAAAAAATTTGGGAAGACATCGAAGTTGTAATTCAGGAGATGGATATCGATTCTGCAAAAGCAATGGGCGCAATGGCTCTATTCGGTGAAAAATATGGTGATGTTGTACGCGTAGTAGCTGTTTCAGATTATTCGATTGAGCTATGCGGTGGACTGCATGTAAGCCGTTCTTCAGAAATTGGTATCTTCAAAATTGTTTCAGAAGGTGGTATCGGTGCAGGTACTCGTCGAATCGAAGCTGTAACAGGTAAAGCGGCGTATGAAGCAATCAAAGAAGAAGAAGCTATTTTAAATGAAGCAGCAGCTCTATTAAAAGCAAATCCAAAAGATGTTTCAACACGTGTAGCAGGTCTACAGGCAGACTATAAACAATTACAACGTGAAAATGAATCATTATCACAAAAAATTGCAAATGCTCAAGCGGGGGCAGTATTGGATGCAGCACAAAAAATCGGTGACGTAACAGTACTTGCAACAAAAGTGGATGCAAAAGATAATAATCAATTGCGTCAAATGATGGATGACTTAAAAGAAAAAATGCAGGCAGCTGTTATTGTACTAGGTGCAGTAGATGGCGATAAAGTAATGCTATGCGCAGGTGTAACGAAAGATATCGTAGGTGGTAACTACCATGCCGGTAACATTGTAAAGGTTGTTGCTGAAGCATGTGGCGGTAAAGGCGGCGGTCGTCCTGATATGGCTATGGCTGGTGCTAAAGATGCTTCAAAACTAGAAGAAGCGTTAAATGGAGTCTATGAAAAAGTAAAATCTTTCTAAACATCTAAAATTTACTACTAGCATATTTGAAGTGCTTGCGGGAATAAGTTATAATGATAAAAATGGAGATGGGCTTCTATGCTCCATCTCTTTATTGCTGAAAGCGAGGTGCTGGTCTTGAGTTCTTTCGATAAAACGATGAAATTTAGTTTTCCAGAGGAATCTATGGAACAAGAAGTAAAGCAAGTGATGCTGAAGGTGTATACGGCTTTAGAGGAAAAAGGGTATAATCCAACAAACCAAATTGTAGGGTATTTATTATCTGGTGACCCGGCATACATCCCTCGCCACCAGGACGCACGTAATTTAATCCGCAAGCTGGAGCGCGATGAAATTTTAGAGGAGCTCGTGAAGTTTTATATTAGAAGGAATGCTGAGGCAGAAAAATGAAGATTATGGGTTTAGACGTCGGCTCGAAAACAGTCGGCGTAGCAATTAGTGATGCGTTCGGTTGGACAGCGCAAGGAATCGAAACAATAAAAATTGATGAAGCAGCAGGCAAGTTTGGGATTGAACGTATTAACGAACTTGTAAAGGCACACAATGTTACTGAATTCGTTGTGGGTTATCCAAAAAACATGAATAATACTATCGGTCCGCGTGGGGAAGCTTCTGAGAACTATAAAAAGTTATTGGAAGATACTTTCGGTTTTCCTGTCAAACTGTGGGATGAGCGTATGACGACGATGGCTGCTGAACGCATGCTTATTGAAGCGGATGTTAGCCGAAAAAAACGCAAGCAAGTAATTGATAAAATGGCTGCGGTCATGATTTTACAAGGTTATTTAGACAGTAAAAACTAAACGCTCTATTCAATCAAGGCAATTAGTTTGAGCTTTTCTAACAATGTTGCTTTTGTTAGGGCTTATTTGTATTTAAATGCAATGGCTTTATGTATAATATACGAAGCAACAACCGGCAATACTTAAATTTAATGAAGAGGTGACTTTCATGTCAGAACAACAAAACAATATTACTGTAGTCGATGAAAACGGCAATGAACAACTTTGCGAAATTTTACACACTTTTGATTCGGAAGAATTCGGTAAATCATACGTGTTATATTCTTTAGTAGGTGCAGAAGAAGATGAAGATGGAGCAGTAGAAATCTTTGCATCTGCATTCGTACCTGCTGAAAATGGTGAAGATGGCGAATTAACGCCTATCGAAACTGAAGCAGAATGGGATTTAATCGAAGAAGTATTAAACCAAATTGAAGACGAATTAGGCGAAGAAGAATAATTCATTCGATATTATAAAAAAACAGAGTGGGTGACGAGCCTTCTCTGTTTTATTATTTAGGAGGAAATTTAATGGAAGAAAATATTTTTATTTTACAAACAGAAGATGGCGGGGAGCAACAATGCCGCGTCATATTCAATTTTGATTCAGATGAACATTCTTATGTACTGTTTACGCTAGTTGGTGATGAAGAGGCTGGTATTTCAGCATTGCGTTATGTTTTGGATGAAAATGGCGAGATGGGCGGCTTCTCAGATATTGAAACAGAAGAAGAATGGGCAATGGTAGAAGAAGTAATGAATACCGTAATGGCTGAGTTTGGTGCAGATCAAACAAATTACTTCACAATTACGAATGATAACGATGAAGAAATTATGTGCCAAATTTTACATCGTTTTGAAAATGGCGGGAAAAATTATTTATTTTACGCTACTTTAGAAGACGGTGAACCACAGCTAGAAGAAGTATTCGCTTCTGCGTACATTCCTGGTGAAAATGGTGAAGTAGAAGATCTTTTACCAATCGAAACCGATGCTGAGTGGGCAATGGTCGAGCAAGTTTTAAACTCATTATCACAAAATTAGTCCAAAACCTAACTGACGTTATTCGTTAGTTAGGTTTTTTTATAGTGCTGTGAGGTTTCTTAATATATTTGGAAAAAGAACATTTTTCTCTTTAAAACGTCGCTAATAAAATACAAAACATGCAACATTCATTGTTCATTATTGTATCGGAAGTAAAATTTATGTATCATATGAAAGAGAAAAAGGGGGGGCTCCCGTGCTAGATGAAAATTCAAAAAAGGAAATGTTCAATAAGATGAATGAGCGTAAAGGAGAAGTTAAAACTGTGCGAAAAATAGTAGGAATCATCGCACTTGTCGTTCTCATCATTATCGCGATTGCAGGATACTCAGGTTATAACTATGTTACATCCGCATTAGAACCAATGGATCCAGAATCAAATAAGCAAATTGAAGTTGAAATTCCAATGGGTTCCGGGATTACTTTGATTTCAAGCATTCTGGAAGACAAGGGAATCATTAAAGATGCGAGGATTTTTAAATATTATACAAAATTTAAAAATGAATCTGCATTCCAGGCTGGTGACTATTCTTTAACACAATCAATGACATTGGATGAAATTATTGAAAGCTTGAAAACGGGCCGAGTATATCGAGAGCCGGCATTTACAATGACGATTCCAGAAGGATTGACACTTGAGCAGGTTGCAAGCGTCATACAGAAAAATACCTCTCACAAAGCAGAAGATTTCATGAAAAAAGTCACGGACGTTGCTTATGTAGAGCAGTTAATGACTGAATATCCAGATTTATTAACCGAGAATATTTTAAATGAAAATATTCGCCATGCATTGGAAGGTTATTTATATCCTGCAACATATCCGTTTTATGAAGAAAATCCATCCATTGAAGAGATTGTAAAGACAATGCTCACTTCGATGAACACAATTGTTTCGGAATATACACCGATTTTGGAAGAACGTGAAATGACAGTGCACGAATTGTTGACTTTTGCTTCATTACTTGAAGAAGAGGCAACAGCGCAAACTGACCGTGAAACAATTGCTAGTGTATTTTATAACCGTATGGATATTGATATGCCATTACAAACCGATCCGACTGTTTTATATGCTTTAGGCTCACATAAGGATCGCGTGTTGTATGAAGATTTAGAAGTAGACAACCCATATAATACGTATCAGAATGTAGGATTGCCTCCTGGACCGATAGCAGGAGCGGGGAAAACGTCGATAGAAGCGGCTTTAAATCCTTCACAAACCGATTATTTATATTTCCTGGCTGATAAAGAAGGTACGAATCACTTCGCAAAATCATATGATGAGCATTTGGCAAACATTGAGAAATATTTGCGATAATTAGAATGAAAGGAATCGGATAGCTTTTAAAATCCGTCTAAAGATGGATTTTAGTAAAGATTATTCGCATTCCTTTTCTTTTCATGCTATTATAAGTTGTGATTTTTTGTCCTTATATAACAATTTTGTAGGCGCAAACATCTTCGTTTCGTCTTTTTTCTTATGGATATAAGATATGCGTAAACAACCAGGTAAAGGGAGAATGAAGAATGGAATTATCAGACGCTTATATTGCTTCCTTCATTTCTGAGCGTGATGAGTTATTAGTAGAAATGGAAAACTTCGCAAAACAACATCATGTCCCAATTATGCAGCTTGCCGGAATTGAATCATTGAATCAAATATTGCGTATTCAAAAACCGAAAGCTATTTTGGAAATTGGTACGGCCATTGGCTATTCTGCACTGCGAATGGCAAAGGCATTGCCCGATTGTCAGATTGTGACAATTGAACGGGATGAATCACGCGTTCAATATGCTAAAGAGTTCATTGCAAGGTCAGATGCGGCAAGCCGTATACAAATAATTGAAGGCGATGCGTTAGAGGTAGAAATGGGAATGCTTCCTACTACTTTTGATGCTGTTTTTATTGATGCGGCAAAAGGTCAGTACATGAAGTTTTTCGAAAAATACGCGCCACTTGTTCCATCAGGTGGGGTATTATATATCGATAATATGTACATGCATGGGCTTTCGAATTTAGATATAAAAGAAGTGCCTAGAAGAAAAAGAACAATGATTCGTAATTTAAAAACATTCTCAGATTGGATTATGGCGCACCCGGATTATACGAGCGCATTTTTCCCAGTCGGTGATGGATTGTTAATTTGTTTGAAGAGGTGATTAGAGTGAATAAACCAGAATTATTACTTACTCCCCAATCCGTAGAGCATGTGGCTGCATTACTTGATGCAGGAGCAGATGCTTTCGTTATTGGTGAACAGAAATTTGGTCTGCGATTGGCTGGAGAATTTACAGTAGCACAAGTGGAAGAAGCTACGAAATTAATCCATGCTGCAGATAAAAAAGTGTATGTAGCTGTCAATGCTTTATTTCATAATGACCGTTTAGATGCACTGGATGAATATTTAAAAGAAATGCAACGTATTGGTGTTGATGCACTAATCTTTGGTGATCCGGCGGTTATCGTAGCGGTACGTGAATTAGGTATTACTATTCCATTGCATTGGAACCCTGAAACGACAGCAACAAATTACTTCCAAGTGAATTATTGGGGCGAACGTGGCAGTAAGCGTGCTGTACTTGCCCGTGAACTTTCTGTTGATGAAGTCATTGAAATCAAAGAAAATACAAAACATGAAATTGAAGTGCAAGTGCACGGAATGACTTGTATGTTCCAATCAAAGCGTTCACTATTAGGGAACTATTTCTTATACCGTGATGAAGCGATGCAAATTGAAAATCGCAAAGAAAATAAAAATATGTTTTTACATGATAAAGAACGTAAAAATAAATACCCGATTTATGAAGATTTAAACGGTACGCACATTTTCTCTCCAAATGATATGTGCATTATCGAAGAACTGAATGAATTATTTGAAGCAGGAATAGACTCATTGAAAATTGATGGTGTTCTCCAATCATTTGATTATGTTGTGACAGTGACAAATCTTTACCGTCAAGCAATCGATACGTACTTTGAACAAGGCGAAGATGCATATGACGATATTAAATCAGCCCTTTTTGAGCAAGTGGAAGCAATTCAGCCAGCGTTACGCCCACTGGATACTGGCTTCATCTTCAAAGAAACAGTTTACTAGGAAGGAGAACGAAGGCAACATGCTACAGTTAATTCAAAACGAAAAAATCCGTGAAACAATTAACGGAAAAACAGTCATTACGAAAAAGCCTGAGCTGCTTGCACCAGCAGGAAGCTTAGAAAAATTAAAAGTAGCCGTACATTACGGTGCAGATGCCGTATTTATCGGTGGTCAGGAATTCGGTTTACGTTCAAATGCGGGTAACTTCACAATCGAGGAAATGAAGGAAGGCGTTGAGTTCGCCAACAAATACGGCGCTGTTATTTACGTAACGACAAATATTTTTGCCCATAATGAAAATATGGACGGGCTGGAAGAATATTTACAAGCAATCGAGGGTGCCGGTGTTAAAGGGATTATCGTTGCAGATCCACTAATTATCGAAACTTGTAAAAAGGCAGCTCCAAGTTTAGAAATCCACTTGTCGACACAGCAATCTTTATCGAACTGGAAAGCTGTAAAGTACTGGAAAGACGAAGGTTTAGAACGAGTAGTTTTAGCACGTGAAGTAGGCGGGGAAGAAATGCGCAAAATGAAAGAGGAGGTAGACATTGAAATCGAGGCATTCGTGCACGGTGCAATGTGTATTGCCTATTCAGGACGCTGTACGCTTTCCAACCATATGACGGCACGTGACTCGAACCGAGGCGGTTGCTGTCAATCATGTCGTTGGGATTATGATTTATATGAGAACAATGACGGTGAAGAAGTGGCATTATTTAACGAAGGTGAAGCACCTTTCGCAATGAGTCCAAAAGATTTGAAGTTAATTGAATCTATCCCTCATATGATTGAATTGGGCATTGATTCGTTAAAAGTGGAAGGCCGTATGAAATCAATTCACTATGTAGCCACTGTAGTTTCCGTATACCGCAAAGTGATCGATGCCTACTGTGCTGACCCGGAAAATTTCAAGTTTGAAAAAGAGTGGCTAGAAGAGCTAGCACGCTGTGCAAACCGTGCAACAGCTTCATCATTCTTTGAAGGTGAACCAAGTTATAAACAGCAAATGTTCGGCTTCCATTCACATAAAATGAAATGGGACTTCGCAGGATTTGTAATGGATTATGATGCTGAAACACAAATGGTTACGCTGGAACAACGAAACTATTTCAAACCGGGAGATACGGTTGAATTTTTCGGTCCAAATATGGAAACATTCAAAATGACAGTTGGTCAAATATGGGATGAAGACGGCAATGAACTTGATGTTGCCCGACACCCACTGCAAATTGTAAAATTTAAAGTAGATCGCTCATTATCGCACTTTGATATGATGCGAAAGGAGAATAACTAAATGTCAAAGCGACCAGTTGTCATCGGGATCGCAGGTGGCTCATGCTCAGGTAAAACGAGTGTAACACGTGCAATATATGATGTTTTTAAAGACCGTTCGGTAGTTGTAATCGAACAGGATTATTACTATAAAGATCAAAGTCATATGACGTTTGAAGAGCGTCTAAATACAAACTATGATCACCCTCTTGCGTTTGATAATCAGTTATTAATCCAACATATTAATGAGCTCTTGTCTTATCAGCCGGTAGAAAAGCCGGTGTATGACTATGTTCAACATACACGCTCGGCCGATGTAATACATGTAGAGCCAAGAGATGTTATAATAGTCGAAGGGATTCTAGTATTGGAAGATGAAAAATTACGCGATTTAATGGATATTAAATTATTCGTTGATACGGATTCGGACTTACGTATTATCCGCCGTATTCAGCGTGATATTAAAGAGCGTGGTCGTACAGCTGATTCTGTTATCGAACAATACTTAACAGCAGTTCGTCCAATGCATAATCTGTTTATCGAGCCAACGAAACGATATGCCGATGTTATCATTCCAGAAGGTGGAGATAACAACGTTGCTATTGACTTAATGGTTACGAAAATAAAAACAATTCTTGAAACTGATGCAAACTTGTAATATGATGATGTAGTATTTACAATATTTACATTTTACTTTATACAACTCTCATATTTTTAATTGGTGGATGTAAAAGTTAGTAAATGGCAATGTCACAGATTTTTTTAGAAAGTTATTCGAGTGAACTTGAATAAAATCTGGACGTAGTTTATGCCGAAACTTTATTGATTGATAAATAAGTATTCATGAAATTCGGCTGCTAGTATTTGCAGTGTAAATCTCTTCTAAAAGAAGTAATTTACACATACTGTAAACTAGTAGTCGGGTTTTCTGTTATTTATGAACGCTAATACAGAAGAGAAAAACGTAGAAAAGTAAACGTTTTCAAGTTATTACTAAGGAGTGGGAATAATGTCAAATGAAAAACAATATCCAATGACACTTGAAGGAAAGCAAAAATTAGAAGATGAACTAAACACGCTTAAAACTGTTAAGCGTCCGGAAGTTGTAGAGCGTATAAAAACAGCTCGTAGCTTTGGTGACTTATCGGAAAACTCGGAGTATGATTCAGCAAAAGAAGAGCAAGGCTTTGTGGAAGGACGAATTTCGTTAATCGAGCAAATGCTTCGCAATGCCGTAATTATTACAGAAGATGATTCATCAACTTCTATTTCTCTAGGGAAAACTGTTACATTCGATGAGTTAATTAACGGAAAACGTGCTAATTTTGAAGAGTCGTACACGATTGTTGGTTCTGCAGAAGCTGATCCGATGGAAGGTAAAATTTCAAATGATTCACCGATTGCAAAGGCTTTAATGGGAAAACATGTTGATGATGTAGTTAAATTAACTACACCAGGCGGAGATATGGAAGTTGTTATTTTAGAAGTAAAATAATTTCTTAGCAGTTAGCATTGAAATCGCTAGCTGCTTTTCTTTTGTGGCAATGAATGGAAGGTATGTAAGGAATTCTGGAAATGATTTTCTTTCGTATGTTTTTAGTGCACAATCTGTTTTTCTAATGCTAAAATAATCTTGCATAGGAGGAGATTGGGATGGAACGTAAACGGCGATTTCAAACACGACAACAGTATGCGGAACAAAAAGCAAAACAGTCGAAATTTCAAAAAGCGGATAAAAGCTTAAACTACCTGATCGCAATTGTTGCTGTATTAATTGTTGCGACGTTGATTTTTATTATTTCTAGGGATCCAGCACCTGATAATGAAGCACAGCAAGACGAGCCCCCAGCTAATTCGGTTGCAGGTGGATCAGAAACAGCAGAAGATGGACAAGTAGATGAAGATGGGCAAGTTGTTAAAGAAGAGGATGAAGATACATCTAATGACGCGGACTCATTACCTGAAGAAACTGAGGATACAGTAAGTACTTCCGATAATCCAGCCGTACAAGAAGTAATTACAAATCCAAATTGGCCGGTGTATCCAACTGCACAAACAGGTGAACATGTATCCACATTCAAAAGTGGACATATTGACTATGAGGAAAAGCTAAAGGCAATCTTCAGTGTAATTGAATTGGAGCAGGACAACAGTATAGTATTACGTGTAAATAATAACGGAAATGCTAAAAGTGCAATTGCTGTTGTGACATCAATGGATAAGGAACAAAAATATCGGGTAAGTATTGAATGGATTGACAATGAAGGATGGAAGCCTACTCAAGTGGAAGTGTTGAACACGCTAGAAGGTATTTAACATTATAATTAAGATAATAGTTTTATTGGAGGAATTAACTAATGAAGATTGCAGTAATCGGCGCAATGGAGCAAGAAGTGGAATTATTACGAGGTGCTCTACAAAATACGAATACAGAAACAATTGCAAACAGTGAATACACAACAGGTACATACGAGGGAAAAGAAGTTATCCTGTTAAAAAGCGGTATTGGAAAAGTAAATGCAGCTATGTCAACAACGATTTTATTGGAGAAATTTAATCCGACGGTTGTAATCAATACAGGTTCTGCAGGTGGCTTTGATGCCGCTTTGAATGTAGGGGATATTGTCATTTCTGATGAAGTGCGCCATCATGATGTAGATGTAACTGCATTTGGTTATGAAATTGGTCAAATGGCTGGTATGCCGGCAGCGTATAAATCAGACGAAAGCTTAATGGAAATTGCAAAAGAGGCTGTAAAAGAAATAGGGGAACATCACTATAGTGTTGGTCTCATCTGTTCAGGCGATGTGTTTATGAGCAATCCTGAACGTGTTGAAGCAGTTCGAAAAGATTTTCCAACAATGAAAGCAGTGGAAATGGAAGCAGCAGCAGTAGCGCAAGTTTGCCATCAGTTCAATACCCCATTTGTTGTTATTCGTGCATTATCCGATATTGCTGGACAAGAATCGGGCATGTCATTTGATGAGTTTTTACCTGTTGCAGCAAAGCATTCGACAGAAGTAGTGTTAAATGCCATCACAAAATTATAAGTAATTAATCTAAACTACAGGGATATTTAAAAACTGCCTAATCGCTTTGATTGGGCAGTTTTCATTAGGGGTCAGTCAATAAAAAACGATGGTTTCCGTGTTCCTATATATTTGTAGAAAAGAACTTATTCTTTTTCACTATGTTTAAATTGCTGGTAAAGCTTAATAAGTGCACGCTTTTCAATGCGGGAAACATAGCTGCGGGAAATATTGAGACGTTTTGCAATTTCTTTTTGAGTGTGCGGGTCAAAGTTCTGTAAGCCATAGCGATAAGAAATAATCTCAAGCTCACGGGGGTCTAACGTATCTAAATATCGATATAGCTGTGCGAAATCTTCCCGTAACTCAATTTTTTCAACTGTTGAAGGTTCATCCAGCTGAAGTAAATCCCGTATTTGCAGCGACTGGCCATCTTTGTCAACCCCGATTGGTTCGAATAATGATACGTCTTTTTGCACTTTTTTCTGAGCTCGCAAATGCATTAAAATTTCATTTTCAATACAACGTGCTGCATAGGTAGCGAGGCGGGTCTTTTTTTCAGGTGTAAAGCTGCTTACTGCCTTCATAAGACCTATCGTTCCAATGGAAATATAATCGTCCAGTAAGTCATGAGGGGGATGGAATTTCTTTACGACATGGGCAACTAAACGCATATTACGTTCGATTAGTTCGATACGTGCATTTTCATCGCCATTAATAAAGCGATTAATGACTTCTTCTTCTTCCTCACGTGATAAAGGTTTATAAAATGTCTGCCCTTTTAAATAGCCCAATAGTGCGGGAAGCTCAAGCCAAAGTTGAAGCAATGCTGTCACAAAACCGCTCAAGCAATAAACATCCTTTCGTCTTTTCGACAGTATATGATAAATTTTGCGGAGAAATGAAAAAAAGTGTAAGAGCTAATTTTTGCTCTTACACTTTTTTTAATGTAAATGTACTTACCATCAGTAGTGCTAATACCGGGAATAAAATCAGGTAAAATGTTTCGGATAAAGAATTTGTAAAGAAATAAGAGAACGTTAGCAATGTACCAGCGGCTGTTATCGGTAACCCAACAAAATATCCAGTTGAATCCATTACATTGAAACGTGCCAATCTTAATGCACCAGCTGCTATAAATAGCACCGGCATCATCATACCTGCAATCCCCGCATCCATTAATACCATTTCATACATTAACAAGGCTGGGGCCACACCGAAGGATATAATATCAGCCATGGAATCAAGCTGTTTTCCTAATTCTGATTCCTGGTTAAATTTGCGGGCAACTTTCCCATCATAACGATCTAAAAAAGCAGCAATAAAAATTAATAAAACACTGTAGCTATAGTATTCATTTAATGTTGCCATAATAGCAGCACCACCAAATGACATATTTGTAATTGTAATAATATTTGCAGCATTTGCTTTTATCTTTTTTAATGTTGAATCCACTTTTTGAAGTAAAAACATTGGTAAAACACTCCCTTGCGCATCGGCTATACTCTATTATACTTCTTCTTTAGAAAAAAAGGTAATAGTTTAATTCTGCATAATACCTTTCCTTGAGCGCCTATACATTATATAATTTATCTTTATTCCATATTTATTATAAATGGGAGGACACAGAATGAAGGAAAAATTATACCGCAATTTGATAGAACTATCAAACGGTAAGCTCTCTTCGAAAGTATTACAACATGTTGCTCAATCACGTATAAGTAAAAATTTTATTCGTAGTTATAGTGAAATATACGGAATTAATATACAAGAAGTTTCAAAATCGCCAAAAGATTTTACAAGTTTACATGATTTTTTTGTTCGTGAGCTGAAAGGTGAGGTTCGCCCTGTAGATATACGGACAAATATATTTGCAAGTCCTGTTGATGCAAAATTAGAAGCATTTGGCGATATTACGGATGGTATGATGTTTTCAGTTAAAAATAAGCCGTATTCATTAGTCGATTTATTGGGAAATGAAACTCAGGCTACAAGGTATAGCAAAGGCAAATATATTGTCTTTTATTTAAGCCCTGCAGATTATCATCGTATTCATAGTCCAATTGATGGTGTCATTAAGCGTCAATACATTTTGGGTAAGAAATCATATCCAGTAAATCAAATGGGCTTACAATATGGGAAAAAACCAATCAGTCATAATTATCGTATGATAAGTGAAATTAACTATGAAAAAGATTTTTGTACAGCCTTTATTAAAGTAGGCGCAACATTTGTGAATTCCATTAAACTTACAAACAAATCAACAGAGTGGAAAAAAGGGGAAGAAGTCGGCTATTTTTCTTTCGGATCGACAGTCGTTATGCTGTTTGAACAGAATGCGATTGAATTTACTGAGAATGTTACTAGCGGTGCGAAGATAAAAATGGGAGAAGCATTTGCTACTATGTTATAATGAGTAAATAAATTTGAGTTAGGGGTAACGGCTTTGTACAACTTTTTATTACCAGATGAATTTATTCGTAGTGTATTTGAGATTACGCCAGAAAAATTAAATGAATTAGGCATTAAAGGAATTATTACGGATTTGGATAATACCCTAGTGGAATGGGATCGTGCGGATGCAACAGATGAGCTTGTGCAATGGTTTGAAATGATGCGTGAATCAGGGATCAAAATTATTATTGCATCAAATAATAATGAAGCACGCGTTCGACAATTTGCAGAACCTCATGGTATCCCTTTTATTTTCAGGGCAAAAAAACCTTTAGGTGCGGCATATTATGCGGCGCTTGTACAGTTACGTCTGCGTCGCCATGAAGTAGCGATGTTGGGAGACCAATTACTAACAGATGTAATGGGAGCGAAGCGTCAGAAGCTGTATACGTTTTTAGTACGTCCAGTAGCGAACTCAGACGGACTAGTTACAAAATTTAACCGTTTTGTGGAACGCCGTGTTTACAATGATTTAAGAAGAAAAGGAAAGTACCCTTGGGAAGACTAATAAGTAGCCCAAGTTGCATAGTTTTTGCAATACCAGTTAGGAGGAAATAGTTAATGAACGAAATGCCACAATGTATTGGCTGTGGAACAGTGATTCAAACAGAAGATAAAAATGGATTAGGGTATGCCCCAGCATCCTCTCTAGAAAAGGAAATGATTATTTGCCAACGCTGTTTCCGATTAAAAAATTACAATGAAATTCAGCCAGTCAGCTTAACAGATGACGACTTTTTACGTATTTTAAACGGTCTTGGACAACAGGAAGGTCTTATCGTAAAAATCGTCGATATCTTTGATTTTAATGGCAGCTGGTTACCTGGTTTGCACCGCTTTGTAGGAAATAACCCGGTACTTTTAGTGGCTAATAAAGCAGATCTTTTACCTAAATCGGTGAAGGAAAAGAAAGTAATTAATTGGCTAAAGCGTGAAGCAAAGGCATTAGGGCTTAAACCAATTGACGTAAAACTTGTATCGGCTCATAAAGGAATGGGCATGCAGGAAGTAGTCGAAGCGATAGAAGAATACCGCAACGGCAAGGATGTATATGTTGTTGGCTGTACAAATGTGGGGAAATCAACATTCATTAACCGTATAATTAAGCAGGCTACAGGGGAAGGTGAAATTATAACAACATCCCACTTCCCGGGAACAACTTTGGACATGATTGGAATTCCACTGGATGACGGTGCATCGTTATTTGATACACCAGGTATTATTAATCATCATCAAATGGCCCACCATATTGATTCAAGCGAATTGAAATATATTATGCCAAAAAAAGAAATTAAACCAAAAGTATATCAGCAAAATCCAGGACAAACTTTATTTATCGGTGCACTTGCCCGTTTTGATTTTATTCAGGGCGAACGTTCTGCATTTACAATACATGCAGCAAACGATTTACCGATTCACAGAACAAAGCTGGAACGTGCAGATAGCTTATATGAAGAACATAAAGGTGAATTATTGGCTCCACCAACTACAAAGCATATTGACCAACTACCACCGCTAGTACGCCACGAATTCTCAATTAAAGAAGCAAAAACAGATGTGGTCATCTCAGGATTAGGATGGGTAACGGTACAGCATGCAAATGTAGTTGTAGCCGCTCATGCGCCAAAAGGGGTAGAAGTATTCATCCGCCCATCGTTAATTTGATAGAATGGACTCTTCACCTAATTAAGGTTGATATTTTATTATTCAAAGTTAGTTGATTGGAATGAAGGGGAGGCGACTCCAGCGGGACAAGCACGATGTCTGAGACTACAGGCTCAGGCCGTGCCCGCGGAAAGCGTCCGACCCGTAATGGAAATCAACGGCATTTAATGACGGAAGCTGATACTTTGTGGTAAATGAAATGGTAGCTGGAAAGAAGGAAAAGATGATGAAAAAGTGGTTTGCGGTTATTGGGGATCCGATTGCACAGTCAAAATCTCCGGAAATGCATAATGCATGGTATGAAGAAGAGAATGTGGATGCGGCTTATATCCCGGTACACGTGAAGCCTGAACATTTACAACAATCTGTAGCATCATTCAAGCTGTTGGGCACAAGTGGCTGGAATGTAACAATACCGCATAAGCAAACGATTATTCCCTTTTTGGATGAACTTGATGAACTCGCTGCAAAGATGGGCGCGGTCAATACTGTCGTTCGTACAGCTGAAGGGAAACTAAAGGGCTATAATACAGATGGTCCGGGATTTGTGAAAGCATTAGAGCAAGTAATTGGCACAAATAAGCGTGATGCACCGGTTTTATTAATCGGCGCAGGTGGGGCAGCACGTGGCATCGCATTCGCCTTACAGCTTATAGGCTATTCAGACATTACTATTGCCAATCGTACAGTTGCAAATGCACAGCAAATTATAGATGAGATGTCTGAAGGCCGGGCTATTTCATTGGAACACGCAGAAAAGAACTTAGATGCTTTCCAAATTTTTATACAAACAACACCTGCAGGAATGTCTACGGGCGACTTTGCTTTGCCATTTTCGCTTGAAAAGTTCCCTGCAGGCGCAATTGCTGCAGATATTGTGTATAATCCATTAATGACGCCATTTTTGCAAGCGGCTGAGCAAAAAGGGGCGACAATTGTTAATGGTTTAGGCATGTTCGTGCATCAAGGGGCGATAGCCTACGAATATTGGTTAGGCCATTATCCAAATACAAATGCAATGATTGCCCGTTTGACGGCGCAATTAGGAGGAAATTAAATTTTATGTTAACAGGTAAACAAAAACGTTTTTTACGTGCTGAGGCACATCACTTAGATCCAATTTTCCAAGTTGGGAAAGGTGGCGTAAATGATGCAATGCTTGCACAATTACGCGATGTATTAGAAGTACGTGAGCTTATTAAAGTACGTATTTTAGATAACTGTGAAGAAGACAAAAATGTTGTGGCAGAAGAGCTTGCAGAAGGAACACGTGCTGAGCTGGTTCAACTAATTGGCTTAACAGTTGTTTTATATAAAGAATCACGCAATAACAAAAAAATCGTATTACCAAAAGTAGCTACGAAATAAGGTGAAGCGAAATGAAGAAAGTCGGTCTTTTTGGCGGTACATTTAATCCACCGCATATCGGACATTTAATGATGGCCAATGAAGTATATGCTGCCCTCGATTTAGCGGAAATACGTTTTATGCCCAATGCAAAGCCGCCACATAAGGATAAGTTGAGTTCTACAACTAATGCACAGCGTCTTCGAATGGTTGAGCTGGCAATTGAAGAAATCCCCTATTTTCATGTGGAGACCTTTGAGTTGGACCGTGGAGGTGTATCCTATACGTTCGATACGATGAAAGCTATGCGTGAGCGTGAGCCGCTAACGGAGTTTTATTTCATTATTGGTGGGGATATGATTGATTCATTACCTACATGGCATCGGATTGATGAGTTAATGGGGCTTGTAACATTTGTAGGAGTGAAGCGTCCAGGCAGTGAAGCGCAAACGTCTTATAATGTACACATGGTTGATGCGCCCCAAATAGACCTTTCTTCAACTTATATTCGAAACCGATTACAGCAACATAAGGCCAATTTGCATTTTATATTGCCTAAGGCTGTTGAACAGTATATTCGAGAGGAAGGTTTGTATGGATCGTCAGATGTTATTAGCAGCAATTAAAGAGCGAATGCCCGAAAAGCGGTATCTTCATACGATTGGTGTTATGGAAACGGCGATTCGTTTAGCCGAAAAATATCAGGAGGATCCGAAAAAAGCAGAAATTGCAGCCATTTTACATGATATTGCGAAATATGCAGATGTCGAATGGATGAAAAAAGTTGTGATTGAGCAGCAATTGGATCCTCGCTTACTTGATTGGGATGCTGAGATTTTACATGGTCCTATCGGGGCATGGATTGCAGAGACGGAATTTCATATTGACGATGAAGCAATTTTAAATGCAATTCGTTACCATACAACTGGGCGAGCGGATATGACAACTTTTGAAAAAATTATCTTTGTGGCAGATATGATTGAACCAAACCGTAAATTTCATGGTGTAGAAAAATTAAGAGCCGATGCAGACATTAATTTGGATGATGCATTCCGGGCATGTATAATTCATACCCTTAGCTTTTTAGTTTCATCACAACAGGCTATTTACCCTGTATCAATTGAATGCTATAACTTTTTAATGAGAGAGGAATAAACATACATGAATGAAACGTTATTAAATATTACGTACAAAGCAATAGATGACAAGCGCGGGGAAGATATTGTTGCCCTAAATATGCAGGGGATTTCTTTATTAGCTGACTACTTCATCATTGCAGAAGGTAGTTCAGAACGCCAAGTACAGGCTATTGCAAGAGAAATTAAAGAAAAAGCTGAAGAAGCGGGCTACACTGTTCGTAAATTGGAAGGCTTTGATACAGCTCGTTGGATTTTAGTTGATATGGGTGATGTTGTTGCGCATATTTTCCACAAAGATGAGCGTGCATACTATAACTTGGAGCGTTTATGGGGAGATGCAGCACAATTAGACGCACCACAAGCTGACAATGAATAGTTATGAGCGTTTTGCAGAAGTATACGATGAATTGATGACAGATATCCCGTACGCGGAATATGTGGAGTGGATTCAATCGCATGCCCCTGCACAGAACTATAAAAATTTATTGGATATTGGCTGTGGTACGGGAACACTTGCTTTATTATTGCATCAAGCAGGCTACAATGTATCAGGTATCGATTTATCTGAGGAAATGCTTTCGATTGCAAGTGCTCGTATGGATGTCAATGGGGTTACAATACCACTTTATGCAATGTCGATGGACGAACTAGACGGTTTCAGTGACTTGGATGTGGCAATCATTCCAATAGATTCGATTAATTACGTAAAAGAAGAACATCAAGTCATCGAAACATTAAAACGGATTTTTGAAAGTCTTCGTACTGGAGGACAATTATTTTTTGATGTGCACTCGTTATATAAGATGGACGCTATTTTCTTAGACGGTCCATTTACGTATGATGACGGAGATATTTCCTATGTATGGCATACAGAGCATGGGGAGTATCCACATTCAGTCTATCATCAAATGACATTTTTCTTACAGACAGAAAATGGTTTATATGAACGATTTGATGAAGAACACTTTCAAAGAACTTTTAACTATGAACAATATATTATTTGGCTAAAAGAAATTGGTTTCTCACATGTCGAGGTTTCGGCTGATTGGACAAAAGCCGAGCCGACTGAAGAAAGTGAACGTATTTTTATCCGTGCTGTAAAATAAATAAAATGCCCGAAAAAGAATGTTTCGGCAGTTTTAGATGAAATACCTTTTCATAAAGAAGTGAAATTTGTATAGTGGAAGTAAGCTCCATATATAAAACCTTCTTTATGAAAGGGTGTTTTTTAATTTGCAGCCATTTGTGGAGAAGTATAAAAAGCAAATCACTATTTTTGGTAGTGTACTTGCGGTAATAGTTGTCTATTTCTTTTTTATTCAAGATTCCTCGAACAGTGCTACAATTGAAACAATTGACCAAATGGCCTTGGCTACTATTGGCTCTACTCCAAATATTCCGGAAACAGAAATGGAAGACACTCCACAAACAATTATTGTTGATGTAAAAGGCGCAGTAAAATATCCGGGTGTTTATACCTTGACAGAAGAGCAGCGAATTGTCGATGCAATTCAAGCGGCAGGGGGCTATACGGATGATGCAAATCCAATACTTATTAACCATGCGCAGAAATTACATGATGAAATGGTTGTCTATATTCCTAATTCTAGTGAAGATGCATTGGAAGAAATGGAGCTGCTTCTGCAAATGACTGAAACAAATTCAACAAGCAGTGGTAACAGCTCTGGAAAAATTAACATAAATAAAGCGGCTGAATCAGAGTTAACCCAATTGCCGGGTATAGGACCTTCAAAAGCTAGCGCAATTATACAGCATCGATCAGAACACGGAAATTTCCAAACAGTAGATGATTTAAAACAGGTAACTGGCATCGGGGATAAAACATTTGAGCAGTTGAAGGACCTTATTGATGTAAAATAAAGTGAAATTTCAAAAAATCATACATTGCGAATGGTTCGAACTATGTATAAACTGATAAGTGATATAATTTTTGGGGGTTATCATATGGAGCGAATTACTTGGGATCAATTTTTTATGGCACAAAGCCATTTACTTGCATTAAGAAGTACATGTGCCCGTCTTGCAGTAGGGGCAACTATTGTGAGAGAGAAGCGTATTATTGCCGGTGGATACAATGGATCAATCTCCGGTGATGAACACTGTATTGAAGAAGGGTGCTATGTAGTGGACAATCATTGTGTCAGAACAGTCCATGCCGAAACGAATGCGCTGTTGCAGTGTGCGAAATATGGTACACCAGCAAATGGGGCGGACCTTTATGTGACGCATTTCCCATGCTTGCCTTGTTCGAAGACGATTATTCAAGCAGGAATTAAAAACGTGTACTATGCCAAAGATTATAAAAATAATGTATATGCTTTGGAACTATTTAAGAAGGCTGATGTCCATGTTCAGCACATCCCATTCGATGAAGCAAAAATAGATTTTCTGCAAGATGAAAAGTTTTCCTTAACATTTGAAATGCTCGAGAAGCTTCGTGAGTTAGGTGCAAGTAATGAACAGTTGCTCCCTTTAGAGGAGAAGATGCATGCTTTATTTGGTAAACTTGTTCAAGCATAAGTGGATATTTTATGCCTTGTCGATTTGTATTAGTGCAATTGCTGCATTTGAATCGATAAGGCTACTTGTATTATTAGTTATTTTGTTGTTATTTTGTCATTATAAGTGTTTCCTCAAAATACATCTCGTCTTTATTTTTTCTACGGGAATTGTGAGTTATCTTTTTTTCTCTCATGAGGTAAACAAGCTTTTAGTGCCGGTAGAACTTCCAGCAATTTTGACATGGTCAGATGAATACAGAATTAATGGCGTTATGCTGCGAGGTTTTATGACCAATGCAGAAGGCGAAAAGCTATATGTAACCTACGAAATAAAAAGTGAACAGGAAAAGCAACTCCTGGAAGCCCAGCAACTCGCTGGTTCGAATTTTTTTGTTGTCGGGGAGCAAGTATCCCCATCTATTCCCGCACACCGCTATGGCTTTTCTATGGCTCATTATTTACAAAGTAAAAATGCTCGGGGAATTATCGAAATTCGCCAACTAACATTTATGGATAAGGAGAACTCATTGTTACAGCCTTTATATGAACAGCGTTTTCAATTAAAACGCCATATAGAAGAGACATTTCCTCCTTCGCTTGTTGCTGAAGCACAGGCCCTTTTAATCGGTTTACAGCATAATGTCGATGATGAATTAAATAGAGCGTACCAAAAGCTAGGGATTACACATTTATTTGCGATATCCGGTCTGCATGTTGCCCTCGTTTCTTTCCTATTTTTTCAGTTATTATTACGCCTGGGCATTCGTAGAGAACCAGCCACAATTCTACTTCTTGCTATATTACCGATGTATGCGATTGTAGCAGGCGGTGCTCCATCAATATGGCGTGCAGTAAGTGTTGTGGAATTTATAATGCTAGCCCGGTATTTCCGGTGGAATATCCCAATGGATGATGCCCTGTCACTAAGTTTTATCTTCTTTGTCCTATTGGAGCCCGGTGTTATTTTTCAAGTAGGTTTCCAACTTTCCTATTTAGCTACATACAGTCTAGTCTATTCTAGTCGGATTTTAGCGCGGTATTCTAATTTTTTGGTTCAATCCTTTTTTATTACCTTTGTTTGTCAAATCCTCGTTTACCCATTGTTACTTTTTCACTTTTTTGAAATCAGTCTTTCTTCTTTAATAGCGAATATCTTTTTCGTGCCACTTTTTTCTTTTGTTATCCTGCCGATTAATCTTATCGTTTTAATTTTTACCTTTTTACCACTCCCGTTTGATTCTTTTATTTTTCTCCTATATGAACCATTGCGAACGGCACTTACAAACTTTATATTCCTCATTCAACAGCCAATTATTCAAATGTGGAACCCGGGAAAACCATCCATCTATTGGTTGATCTTCTTATACAGCTCCGTTTTCATTACCTTTTATTTGCTCGATAAACAAGCAACAGTAAAGGCAATGGTCCTATTGGTTCTACCTGCATTGGTTTTTCACTTCCAGTCCTATTGGCATAATGATTTGAAAATTGCCTTTGTAAATGTAGGGCAGGGGGACTGTATTGTTATTGAATTACCTTATCGGAAATCCGTTATAGTGATTGATGCGGGAGGATTATTGAGATTTGATCAGGAAAAATGGAAAGAGCGTCAAACGCCTTATGAGGTGGGGCGGCAAATAGTAGTACCTTATTTAAAAGGCCGCGGCATACAATCGATTGATACATTTGTATTATCTCATGCCGATGCCGACCATGTTGAAGGGGCTGAAGAAGTTCTGCGAGAGGTGCTTGTGAAAGAGGTACATGTGACACCAGGCTCGATTTCAAAGCCGGTAATGAATGATTTTTTAAAGGAACTGAAGCATACAAATACAAAACTAATTGAAAAGATGGCAGGAGATTACTGGAACGTTGGTACGACGACATTTGAGTATTTATGGCCTGCTGATATTGAATACGAAGGGAATAATGATTCGCTTGTTATTCTGGTAACGTATAATCAGTATAAGGCACTGTTTACAGGAGATCTTGAAAAAGAAGGTGAACAGCAATTAATTCAATTATATACAGAAAAGCTAAGGAATATTGATTTGTTAAAGGCCGGTCATCATGGGAGCAAAACTTCGAGCATTGAAGAGTTTGTTGCGCTGACAAAACCGAAATTTGCAGTGTTTATGGCTGGAGAAAACAATCGGTACAATCATCCGCATATTGATGTAGTAAATCGTTTTGAATCATACAATATCCCACACGCAACAACTGGAATGGACGGAACGATAGAAGTAACGATAAAAAAAGGTGAGATGGCAATAGAAAAATCGAATTCAATTTATTTGCAATAAAAATGGCTCATCACCATAACATAGGGTTGCTTTCTAATAAAATTTCACTTGAATGATTGCCGTTTGCGAGGCCCACCAACCCCAAAATTTTGCCCACGTTATAAAGTGAAGTAAAAAACACCCAATCAAGCCGCTTGCGCTATCGCGAGGCGGAAGAGAGCGGAAATGCTATGTTTTATATCTTCATTTTTTGCAGAAATTTACTTTATCCCAAGTAGAGTGACACGGAGCGGAAGGTGAGCCGCCAAAATACTCGCTTCAACGAAAAGAGTTGTGCGAAGTGTAGGGGCGGACTCCTTGGCGATTAAGCGTGCGCGGAAAATAGTTGCTCCTGTCGCTGCCGCTTTCGTCGCAAAGCCTTTTTACAAAAGTTTTGGAGCCACGCCGCCCGGAAAGCCTGCCCCGGAACGAAGTACAACGGACGCGAGCTTCAAAAACACTTGCTTCAACGCGTTTTCCCCGTAGCGTAGCAGAACGGACTTAATTAGAAAATATTATTTTTTCAATTTTGCCATCCCCAACTTATGGTGATGAACCATAAAAATGGAGTGATTTCTATTATTTACATAGAAATCACTCCATTTTAGGATTACATACGTGTAGCTGCTTCTACAATAATTGCAATGATAAACATTGTAATAAAGAAACCGCCACCAACTACGAAACCGTAACCAGCATCTGGGAAGTCGTTACCATTCATCGCACGGCCACGACCTTCAAATGGGTTTTCAGTTACATAGTTTGGATCTTGATGTCCTGCCATAAGTATCCCTCCTAATCTCCAATCATTATAGAATAATCTAATTAAAAATGCTATATGAAATGCTAATTATTCCTTTTATTGGTGATAATGATAAGTGTAAATTTCAAGAAAAGTCCACAAAGTAATTAGCTTGTTATTTTATCCAGTTCTTCGGGATTGTAAGTGAATCTGTACATTCTCAATTAATTAAAAAATGTTATACTAAGAAATACGAAAGTAAAGGAGGTTCCCCAGATGATAACAAAAATATGGCAGGATTTTAAAAAAGGGAATTTCGCACCGGTTTACTTGCTTGTAGGAGAAGAATCTTATTTTATAGATGAAACAATAAAGCAATTGAAATCTGTACTTCAAAAAGAGGAAGAAGCAGAAGTGATGACCTTTGATTTAAATGAACAACCGATAGATTATGTCATTGATGAAGCGGACACAATCCCGTTTTTTTCAGAACGCAAACTGATAATCGCCAAAAATACATCTTTTTTAAAAGCCACTGAAAAAGGAAAAGAAAAGATCGAACATGACTTAAAACGTCTTGAAAGCTGGCTCGAGCATCCTACCGATACTGCAATTACGGTATTTATAGCTCCCTACGAAAAATTGGATGAACGAAAAAAAATCACGAAGCTTATGAAGGATAAATGTACGGTTATCCTTGCGCAAACACCTCAAAATAATGATTTAAATGTTTGGGTGCAAAATGAAGCGAGTATTCATGGGAAAGCCATTACGGATGAAGCGATAGGAAAGTTGCTTGAAATGGTTGGACCTAATATGCTTCAACTTCAAATGGAAATAGAAAAGATGGCACTGTATTTAGGGGAAGAGTTAGAAATTACACATGAGCTTGTGGAAGATTTAGTAGCGAAGACACTTGAACATGACGCTTTCAAAATGCTAAATGCCTATTTGGAGCATAATCAGGAAGAGGCACTTAAAATATATCATGATTTATTGCGTCAAAAAGAAGAACCGATCAAGCTTGTTGGGTTACTTGCAAATAATATCCGAACAATGACACAGGTTTTTTATTTACAAAAAAAAGGCTATCATCAGCAACAAATTGCAAAGCAACTTAAAATTCATCCTTACCGTGTTCAAATTATTTCGAATCAAAGAAGCCGTCCAACGGATCAACGATTACTTCAAGCACTGTATAGTCTGGCGGAAGTGGATCTTCAACTAAAAACTACAGGTGGCAATCGCGAACGCCACTTGGAACTATTTTTATTGAAGAAGCTATAGGAAAAGTTTTTTATATATTTTTTGAAGTGGGATATCCCTGTCTTATTATGTATCATAATAGTAGCGTTTTATAAATCTAGTTATATTATACGAAAAAAGCCAACTGCACAAAATGCGCAGTTGGCTTTATAAGTTTACAATTAAGCTTTTTTCGCTAAACGAGACTTTTTACGAGAAGCCGCGTTTTTGTGAATAAGACCTTTAGAAGCAGCTTTATCTAATGCTTTAGAAGCAGCAACTACTAATTCTTGAGTGTTTTCAGCACCTGTAGCGATCGCTTGTTCAGCTTTTTTAACTGTAGTACGCATAGCAGATTTTGCTTGTACGTTAGCAGCGTTTGCTTTTTCGTTAACTTTTACACGTTTAATAGCAGATTTAATGTTTGGCATTTCTTTCACCTCCTAGATTTAGGTACGAGATGAGTATTTTCTCACTGTTTCATGTGTCAATACAACAAAAATCATTCTACCAAAGGATTGAAAGAATTGCAATACATAAACGCAAAGAATATTTACTTGACAGTTTGAACAAACTGGAATGTGGAGGTGCAATTATGAAAAAAGTAGATTGGAATCGCACAGATTTAATTGATGAAACAGCTGGAGTACTGCTTCAACAAACGCCTGCGGATAAGGAAAAATTAAAGCATGAACGTGGCGTTCATATGGAGGAGTCGCAACAAAACCGAGTAAAAATTACAAAGGTTGAAGTAAATGCGGCTGGGCAAGAGCAAATTAGTAAAAAACAAGGAGTGTATATTACATTATCGATACCTACGTTGACTTCGGAAGACCAACATGGCTTTTCGCAACTACAGGAATCACTAATCCATTATTTACATGACTTGCATAAAGATTTAAAAATTACTGCAGAATCAAAAATTTTAGTCATAGGCTTAGGAAATAAGACGATTACACCAGATGCAATTGGTCCATATACTATTGATGCAATGCATAAAAAGCAATCGGAACTGCAGGAGCCTAAATTTATTTTATATGCGCCAGGCGTAACGGGACAAACCGGATTTGAAACGAGTGATTATATTCATGCTTTAACAGAAAAAATAAAGCCATCGCTAGTAATTATAATTGATGCACTTGCAACAAGTGGCAGTGCACGTTTATGTAGGACTATTCAATTAACGGATACTGGTATTCATCCAGGTGGGGG
The DNA here is from genome assembly GCF_038002585.1 of Solibacillus sp. FSL K6-4121. Lineage (NCBI taxonomy): Bacteria > Bacillati > Bacillota > Bacilli > Caryophanales > Caryophanaceae > Solibacillus > Solibacillus sp. FSL K6-4121. The sequence continues at coordinate 1,349,624 of NZ_JBBOCS010000002.1, read as the reverse complement.
TGTAGGTAACCACCGAAAGGAAATTTCCAAGGAAGTTCTAGGTGTACCTGTTACAGCTATCGGGATTCCAACGGTCGTAGAGGCACCGATATTAATTGCAGATGCAATTGATGTTGCTTTCAGGTCAATCGCAGCAAAAATACAAGAAAAGGGGAAACCTTCCGGGAAGTTATCTGTAACAAATTGGACACCTGTAAATGAAGAAGTGGATTTATCGAAAGTGGAGCCGATTTTCGGACAATGGGCGACTTGGCCGACAGAAGATCGTAGACAATTATTTGAAGAAGTATTTAGTACCCATCCTGAACGACTTATGGTTACACCAAAAGAAGTTGATTTTTGGTTGAGTCAATATGCATTTTTGTTAGGGGAAAGTTTGTTTAAATGGATAGAGCAAAAACAATCTACTTAAAATTAGAAAAGAATAAATTTTAGATACACTAAAAACTAGTTATACGTTCTAAGTTTTGCTCTTTCCCCATATTGTATTGGAGAAAGGGTGATGTGTTTGCGGAAACTAAAACGCTTCTCATTATTGTTCTTATTTTTATTTTCACTGCCTATCATTATTGGGCAATTCCCTTTTCCAAATAATGAAATGTCCACAAAAAAACCTGAAAATACACACGTCGTCTATGCTGCAGCAGAACCGCTACCAATAGTAGTCGAAGAACCGCCGTATAATCCAGATCCATTTAATGTATTACTGATGTTTACACATTCTCACGAGTCGTATAAGCCGATTGTTAAACAAACTAAAGGGATGCAGGCAGTATATGATGAGGAAATGAATATTTTCTCATTACAGCAAATGATGCAGTATTATTTCGAATTAAACGAAATCACACCACATGTTGTTGATGTTGATGTAATGAACGAAATGAAGTTAGTGGATGCAAGATTACCTCAAGCCTACAAAGTTGCTCGCCCTATATTAAAACAATATTTGGAAGAGCGTGAATACGGACTGGTAATTGATTTTCATCGTGATGCAGTTCCGAAAAAGGCTACTACACATACAGTGAATGAGGAAAGCTATGCAAAAGTGGCATTTGTCGTGGGGGCGGAACACCCTGCATATGAAGCAAATTTAGCGTATGCAACTATGCTGGATAAACAGTTAAATAACATGTTACCTGGTATTTCACGCGGCATATTAAAACAACAAGGGGATCATGTGAATGGCGTTTATAACCAGGATCTTGCACCGAATATGTTGCTGATTGAACTTGGCGGTATTGACAATACGGAAGAAGAACTTCACCGAACAATGGCTGTATTAGCGCAGGCCATCCGACTCGCATTTGTTGAAGCGGCGGTGTAATTATTTTAGAGGGAATTTTATAAAATGAAAGTGAGTAGTGCATTCTTAAAAGGAACTTAAACACTACTCCTTACTCAAATATGTAAAAGCGCATTTCGCAGGAGTCTGAGCGAAATGCGTTTTTCCTATGGCAGTTGAAGGTTCGCTGTTGTCGTTTTACTACGATTCATAGTATAATTTAAATTAAGAAAGCCTCTATTGTTCCATTACTTTCAAATTTGATGGATATAGAGGCTGTATTTTAGTAGAAAAGTAAATGGATGATAATCTACATACGTAGTGACACCAACCCATAATGGGCTCAGGTGTTTTTTCTAATTAGGAGAGGAATTATACATGAACCGAGAACAACGTTTAAAACGTCAAGAAAATATCCGAAATTTCTCGATTATTGCACATATCGACCACGGGAAATCAACTTTAGCAGACCGTCTTTTAGAATCAACACAAACAGTTACACAGCGTGAAATGAAATCACAGCTATTAGACTCAATGGATTTGGAGCGCGAGCGCGGAATTACGATTAAATTAAATGCCGTACAGTTAAAATATAATGCTAAAAATGGAGAGATCTATACATTCCATTTAATCGATACACCTGGTCACGTCGATTTCACATATGAAGTATCGCGATCGTTAGCGGCTTGTGAAGGTGCCATTTTAGTTGTGGATGCAGCACAGGGAATTGAAGCACAAACATTGGCAAACGTATATTTAGCATTGGATAATGATCTGGAAATCTTACCGGTAATCAATAAAATCGATTTACCAGCTGCAGATCCTGAGCGTGTTCGCCAGGAAGTGGAGGATGTTATTGGTCTTGATGCATCTGAAGCAGTACTTGCATCTGCAAAAGCTGGTATTGGGATCCAAGATATTTTAGAGCAAATTGTTGAAAAAGTACCAGCACCACAGGGAGATCCTGATGCACCATTACAAGCATTAATTTTTGACTCAGTTTATGATGCTTATAAAGGGGTTATTATCAGCATTCGTATCGTAAATGGAACAGTAAAAGCAGGCGATACAATTAAAATGATGGCAACTGGTGCCGAGTTTGAAGTTATCGAGGTGGGCATTCATACACCTAAAGCAATACCTCAAGCTGAATTAACTGTTGGCGATGTAGGCTATTTAACTGCATCAATTAAAAATGTACAGGACACACGCGTTGGTGATACGGTAACTTATGCCGGCAGTCGTGCAGCGACAGAGCCGCTACCAGGGTATCGTAAGTTAAACCCGATGGTATATTGTGGTCTTTATCCTATTGATACAGCGAGATATAATGATTTACGCGAAGCGTTGGAAAAATTGGAATTAAACGACTCAGCACTTCAATATGAAGCAGAAACTTCTCAAGCATTGGGCTTCGGTTTCCGTTGCGGATTCTTAGGTCTTCTTCATATGGAAATTATCCAGGAGCGTATTGAACGTGAATTTAATATTGATTTAATTACGACAGCTCCTTCTGTTATTTATGAAGTAACAAAAACTGATGGTACAGTATTGAAAGTCGATAACCCTTCAATGATGCCGGATCCACAAAAGATTGACGAAATTGAAGAGCCATATGTTAAAGCAACAATAATGGTACCTAACGATTACGTAGGGGCAGTTATGGAGCTTTGCCAGAAAAAACGCGGAAACTTCTCGGGTATGGATTACATTGATGATAGTCGAGTTAAAATCGTTTATGAAATGCCATTAGCTGAAATAGTTTACGACTTCTTCGATTTCTTAAAATCCAATACAAAAGGCTATGCATCATTCGATTATGAGTTAATTGGATACAAACCATCGAAATTAAACAAGATGGATATTTTATTAAATGGTGAACAAGTCGATGCACTAAGTTTCATCGTGCACAAAGACTTCGCATACGAGCGTGGAAAAGTGATTGTAGAGAAATTAAAAGAACTAATTCCTCGTCAACAGTTTGAAGTACCCGTGCAAGCAGCAATCGGTCAAAAAATTATTGCCCGTTCTACAATTAAGTCAATGGGTAAAAACGTACTTGCAAAATGTTACGGTGGTGACATCTCACGTAAACGTAAACTACTTGAAAAGCAAAAAGCAGGTAAAAAACGTATGAAACAAGTAGGTTCAGTAGAGGTTCCACAGGAAGCATTTATGGCGGTACTGAAAATGGATGATAGTAAATAATGTTTTTAAAAAGGCAGATGGAGCAATCTTTCTGCCTTTTGCTTTTTGGGTGAGAAATATTTACTAATCTGCTACAGTAAGAAGGAAATGAAATCCAATTTTTAAAATGGGGCTATATGCTATGACGGACATTTTAAACTTTCTACAATATAAAAACGAAAAACTTGAGAGCGAACTGACGAAACTGTTCGAGCGTGCCAATTCACCTGCAGGCAGAGTGGATGCTCTAATAGAAAATAAAGAATTACAATTAGAGGATCATAAGCTGTTTTTGGCTTTCCTGGCATATTTAGCACAGCATGAGCTTGATGCAAAAACAGTGTTTCAAGATGTTTTACGTTTGCCAAAACACCAATTTGAAGCAAATTATGAAATGGAATGGACACAAGTAATAAAATTAAGTGTCACATTTCTTACAATTTTGCGGACGAATGATGTAAATAGTTATAAACAATTCATGGACTAACTTGTCGGAACTAGTAACAATTCGCTATAATGATGAAATGAGTAAATGTATTAAATGAGAGGGGCTCTGGGTCGATGAATGAGGAACAACGACTAGCTAGTCAGCAGATTAAGCAACCTAAGGAAGAAAAAGACTATAGTAAATATTTTGAAAAAGTATTTACTGCTCCTTCACTTAAAGATGCAAAAAAACGCGGTAAAGAAGAAGTGAAATATCATAAAGATTTTGATATTGATGAAAAGTATATTGGTATGGGACAAGACCGTAAGTTTTATATCCGCACTTACGGCTGTCAAATGAATGAGCATGATACTGAAGTAATGGCCGGTATTTTCATGCAGCTTGGCTATACACCGACTGAATTAATCGAAGAGGCTGATGTTGTATTGCTAAATACTTGCGCTATTCGTGAAAATGCAGAAAATAAAGTATTCGGTGAGCTTGGCTTCCTGTTAAAATATAAGCGTAAAAATCCAGAAATGTTAATTGGTGTTTGTGGATGCATGTCGCAAGAAGAATCTGTCGTCAACAAAATCTTAAAACAATACCAGCATGTCGATATGGTATTTGGAACACACAATATTCACCGTCTGCCAAATATATTACACGATGCATACATGTCAAAAGAAATGGTTGTAGAAGTTTGGTCAAAAGAAGGTGATGTAATTGAAAACCTTCCGAAGAAGCGCCTAGGCTCAATCAAAGCATGGGTAAATATTATGTACGGTTGCGACAAATTCTGTACATATTGTATAGTTCCGTATACGCGAGGTAAAGAACGTTCACGTAGACCTGATGAGATTATTCAGGAAGTGCGGGATCTGGCAGCGCAAGGATATAAAGAAATTATGCTTCTAGGTCAAAATGTAAATGCCTACGGGAAAGACTTTGACGACATCGACTATCGTTTAGGTGATTTAATGGATGAACTTCGCAAAATTGATATACCACGTATTCGCTTTACGACAAGTCATCCACGAGACTTTGACGATCACTTGATTGAAGTACTGGCCAAAGGTGGTAACTTGGTGGATCATATCCATTTGCCTGTCCAATCAGGTTCGAATGAAATTTTGAAAATCATGGCACGTAAATACACTCGTGAGCACTTTTTACAATTAGTAGATAAAATTAAAGCCGCGATTCCAGGTGTAACATTAACGACTGATATTATCGTTGGATATCCAAACGAAACGGAAGAACAGTTCCAGGAAACGCTTGATTTGTATCGTCAGGTAGGTTTTGATATGGCATTCACGTATATTTATTCACCACGTGAAGGCACACCTGCAGCGAAAATGACAGATAATGTAACGGACGAAGAAAAGAAAGACCGTTTACAACGTCTTAATGCAGTTGTTGGAGAGTATTCTGCAAAAGCATTAAAAGATTTGGAAGGTCAAACAGTAGAAGTTTTAGTTGAAGGCAGCAGTAAAAGACGAGATGATGTTTTAGCTGGTTATACACGAAAAAACCGTCTTGTAAACTTCAAAGCAGATCCAAAGTATATAGGTAAGCTTGTACAAGTGAAGATTTTAGAAGCAAAATCATATTCATTGTTAGGTGAGTTTGTAGAAGAAGTAATCGAAGAGGTGGAATTTGTAAAATGACAACAAAATTGTATACTAAAGATGAAATTATTGAAAAAGCAAAAGAAATTGCCCATATGATTGCCAATACAGAAGAAGTTGAGTTTTTCAAAAAAGCAGAAGAGCAAATTAATGAAAATCAATTTGTTCGTGAAAAAATTGCATCTTTAAAAACTTTACAGAAGCAGGCAGTAAACTTCCAGCATTTAGGGAAAGAAAAAGCATTAAAAATGATTGAAGGCAAAATAACAGGTATTGAACAAGAAATTGACGATTTACCAGTTGTTCAACAATTTAAACAATCTCAAACTGAGGTAAACGGTTTATTGCAACTCGTGTCGAATGCGATTGCGAACAATGTTACAGACGAAGTTATTGCTACAACGGGCGGAGATTTATTAAAAGGTGAGACTGGTTCAAAAGTACGTAACAGTACTCCAGGCTCTTGTTCTTAAATTAAATATGAGGGGGCTGTGTTAAAAGTGAAATTAGCTTTTAATACAGCCTCTTTTTTTATATTCAATTTAGTAGTGCTGAATTATAAACATAAATTGGGAAGAAAATCCGTCGATATTCCTAACATATTTTGATATACTGTTCAGTAAGTGGTAACTAATAGGAAGGACATTGTCTATGAATGAATTTGATAAACGAATTTTAAGTGATGATGAATTATTTTTTTGGTTATGTCAGATGGCTTGTCAACTTGATTCAGCGGTCGTGATTATTAATCCAAAAAAAGGTTTTACTATTGAATATGTAAATCATATGTTTATGTATATGACAGGATATAGTGAACCTGACATGATTGGTTCCACGCTTTCTTTGCTCCATGGTCAGCATACGGATCTGTTAAATGAAAAGGATATTCAGGAGAGCATTGAAAAAGGTGTTACATTTAAAACTTCTTCCTTTCTTTATAGGAAAGATGGCTCTTCATTTTGGAGTGATGTAAGTCACTTAGCGATGCGTAATCCTCAAGGAGAACTGCAATATTGCGTGCTTACTTTAAGAGATGTGACGGATTCAATGAATATAGAGTCATTGATTAAACTAGAGCGTGATGTTTATTTTAGTTTGGAAAATGGCGAAACGTTTGAAAGTGTGATGGGGAATATTTGCGATACGGTTGCAACAACCTTTTGGAAAGAATGTTATTGCTCCATTGTTCTAAGAGACGACAATGAACGCTCGCTGAAGATTTATGGAGAACTGTTCAAAGATTTAAATAAGCTTGATGAAAATGCCTTGTTAATGGGAATGAGAACTGGAGACATGGGGCGATTACATAAAACGATTATTCTAGGAGACATAGTACAGTCTGTATATTATGAATCATATCGCGATTTAATGGGGAAATACCAGATAGTATCATTGTGGGGCGAACCTATTTTAAATATGGAAGGCAAAATCATCGGAATATTTACGATGTATTTTAAACAATATATAGAGCCTAAAGATATCGATTTGAAATTCCTAAATCGCATTGCACCAATTGCAACGCTAGCAATGAAATACTTTGACCAAAAAAAAGCGATTCGTCGACTTGCCTATCAGGACGTTGCATCAGGGTTAAACAATTTTGAAAGATTTAAAATCATCTTAAATGAAATGATTGCTGAAGGAAATGCAGGTCATATATATATTGTGAAGCCGGGTGAATATCAAACGATAATCGATTTATATGGTCGACGTGGTGGAGATGAAGTTTTAAGTCAGTTGGCAAACCGAATTCAAAGTTTATCGACATTTGAGGACTCTATAATTGCACGTTATACACATTCTACTATTATTGTGGCAACACGATTATCACTTCGGGAAATGAGTATTCCACAGAAGGAAGTCGATTTAATATTATCGGATCCTTATTATATTGACAGAAAAGAAGTGTACGTTACATTAAAAGTCGGAACTTCTATCTATAGCCCTAAAGTAACGTTAACAGAAGCAGTTCACCGGGCGGACACAGCTTTATCGAGTGCTCTGAAAGTAAATGGCACAGCAATTAAGAAATTTGACCAAAGTTTAATCGAGTCAGTAGAGCAGGAAATGAATGTACTATCCCATTTTTCAAGAGGGATAAAGAACAGTGAATTTTTCCCGGTGCTCCAGCCTAAGGTTAACTTAAGAACTGGCGAAATTGAAAGTTTTGAAGCTCTGGCGCGTTGGGAGTCAGCAGAGCTTGGATTCGTTTCACCTGCTTTGTTTATTCCTGTCGTAGAAAATACAGGCAATATTTATAAAGTAGATCTGGTAATTTTCCAGAAAGTATTGCAGTGGCAAAAAACCCGTCTTGATGCTGGGCTTAAATTGTATCAAGTATCGATCAATATTTCGCCGAGTCATTTTTATAATGCATCGTTTGTGGAAAGTTCAGTAGCGCTCATAAAAAAATATAGTATTGATCCTAAATATATAAAATTTGAAATTACCGAAAGTGTCGAGTTGGACAACGTTTTACGTGCAAAAAAAATCATCAATGAATTGCAGCATTACGGAGTCGCAACTTCAATTGATGACTTTGGGGTAGGGTATTCATCACTCAGTTATTTGCAAGAGTTGCCTTTTGAAGAAATTAAAATCGACAAAAGTTTCGTCGATAATTTATCCAATCCACGGATGAATGCAGTAATTAAAACGATTATCCAACTTTCAGGCAACTTGAATATGATTTCAGTAGCTGAAGGCATTGAAACTGAAGACCAACATAACGAATTAAAAAAGTTAGGGTGCAATATTGGTCAAGGATATTATTATTATAAACCAATGCCTATTGAGCAAATCAATAACTTATTGGCAGACCAAATGACCGTACACTAGTGAAAGATGGGGCTGGGACATAAGTAGAAATTTCTTTGTAAAAGGGAAATACTCTTATTAAGAAATTGATCTTATATGAATTGATTGGAGTGAAGGGGCGACTCCTGGGGGAACAGCACGACGCCTGAGACTACAGGCTCAGGCCGTGCCCCCGGAAAGCGTCCCCGTAACGGAAATCAATTCTGATAGAAGCAGAAAAACATCTATTTTTTCTTTGGAAAAAATAGATGTTTTTCGTTTTGTCTCAGGCTGTTTTTCTTTTGTAAAAACTCATTTCACCCTTTAGGCACCTGCCGCATACAATAAATCGAGTAGTTGAAGAAAGGAGAGATGTTCGGTGAAGCGTTTACGCCAAATTGTGACAAAAGCAGTTATAGCGAAAGGGAAAAAGCGTACCGAATGTGTTGAAACGCTCAGTCCACCGAATGCGCCAACAAGCATTTTAGGTTGCTGGGTAATCAATCATCATTATCAAGCAAAGCGTAATGGTAAATTTGTTGATGTGACAGGGAAGTTCGATGTGAATGTATGGTATGCTTATAGCAACCATTCAAAAACGGCAGTTCATACAGAAACAATCACTTATAAGGATCGTATTAAACTGTCATTCCGTGATGGAGAAGAAGTCGATTCAAATGATGTGAAAACTCGTGTATTACAGCAACCAAATTGTATAGAGGCTGTAATTACGAAGCAGGGGGATAAATTCCAAGTAACAATTGAACGCGAATTTTTAGTGGAAATTATCGGTGAAACAACTGTAGTCATTAATGTGCACCCACTTGACTATGAGGAAGATTGGTCTTACGAGGAAAGCTCACAGCAGCCATCAAGTTCGTCATCTTCCAGCTCGTCTAGTTCATCTAGTTCGTCTAGTGGAGACTATGAATCCTCGTCATTCTCATAAACGATTTAATTAAAAAACTCACTTATTAAAGAGCGAACATTATCAGCATTATAAGCTGGGCAGTTTGGGATTGTTTGAAGATTTCTTTCAAACAATCCTTTTTTCATTGCGTATACAAGGAAAATTACGAGGCTAATGGTATAATACTTGTACAAGTTTTAGCAAGTGAGGGAAATATACATGACTACATATACACCGATGATGCAACAATACATGCTCGTAAAGCAGGATTATAAGGATGCTTTTTTATTTTATCGTTTAGGGGATTTTTATGAATTATTTTTTGATGATGCTATAAATGCATCACAATTATTGGAAATTACATTAACAGCACGTGCAGGCAATACGGATAATCCGATCCCAATGTGTGGGGTTCCGCATCACTCTGCACAGGGCTATATTGAAACACTCGTAGCAAAAGGCTATAAAGTTGCTATTTGTGAACAAACAGAGGATCCAAAACATGCAAAAGGTGTTGTAAAACGTGAAGTTGTCCAAGTTATTACGCCAGGAACAATTACAGAAGGAAAAGCGCTTGATGGCAAGTCAAATCATTTTATTGCAGCGGCAGAAAGTATAGGGGAGACCGAAATTGCGTTTGCCTATTTAGATGTTTCTACAGGTGAATCTAATTGTTCCATAATTGAAGGCAGTGCGAAACAATTAATTCAGCAAGTACAATCTTATGCAATTAAAGAAGTGATTGTTACAGAGCAGCTACAGTTACTGTTGGCGGAATATGCCGAGGCAGGGGGTATTGTTTTATCATTGGAGATGGAGGAAATGGAAGCAGTACGTGCTGCGCAATATGTAAATCATTTGCCGGCCAATCTGCAAGGAGTGGCTAAACGGCTATTGCAATATGTGGAACGAACACAAATGCGCTCTTTATCCCATATCCAGCCGTTTAATTATACGGAGGCAAACAACTTTTTGCGAATTGATACTAATTCCAAACGTAATTTAGAGCTTATACAGTCAATCCGTAGCGGAGATTCAAAAGGCACGTTATTATGGCTGTTGGATGAAACAGTTACAGCAATGGGTGGACGGAAATTAAAGCAATGGCTACACCAACCATTGGCTAATAAAAAGGCAATCGAATCGCGACAATCAATTGTGACCGAGTTGTTAGAGGATTTCTTTTTACGCGATGAATTAACGGGATTATTAAAAAATGTGTATGATTTGGAGCGATTAGCGGGACGTGTTGCATTTGGTTCTGTTGGAGGGCGTGACTTAGCCCAACTGCGGGAATCTTTACGCCAAGTACCAAAAATTCAGGAAAAATTAATTAATAGTGGTCTTGAAAAATGTAGCATTCTAGGGCAAAAGCTGGATGTTTGTGATGATGTTGAGCAACTATTGGCAGAGGCAATTACGGATCATCCTCCGATTTCGATTAAGGAAGGTGATGTGATTCGTGATGGATATAATAAGCAGTTGGACGAATATCGCGATGCATCACGCAACGGTAAAGATTGGATAGCGCAGCTTGAACAGAAAGAACGTGAAATAACAGGCATTAAAAATTTAAAAATAGGCTATAATCGTGTTTTTGGCTATTATATCGAAATCACAAAGTCTCATTTAAATAATACGGATTTAAGCCGATTTGAACGAAAACAGACCTTAGCAAATGCAGAGCGCTTTATTACGGAAGAGCTGAAAGAAAAAGAAGCACTCATTTTAAATGCAGAAGAACAAAGTTTAGCACTTGAATATAATTTGTTTGTTGCATTACGTGACCGTTTGAAGGTATTTATTCCACGTGTTCAGGCATTAGCCGCAGAAATTAGTGAGCTTGATGTTTTGATGAGCTTTGCAGCGGTGACAGACAAGTATCGTTTTACAAAGCCTGAATTCCATGAAGGGCGCGGACTGCGAATTATTGAAGGACGACACCCTGTCGTAGAAAAGATGCTTAATAAACAAAGCTATGTACCAAATGACTGCATATTGACAGATGATAAAAATATGATGCTTATTACCGGACCGAATATGTCGGGGAAAAGTACGTATATGCGTCAAGTTGCCTTAATTGTAGTATTAGCGCAAATTGGATGTTACGTACCTGCAGATGAAGCGATATTGCCAATTACCGATCAAATTTTCACACGTATAGGGGCAGCGGATGATTTAGTCGCAGGACAATCGACATTCATGGTTGAAATGCTCGAGTCACAGCATGCTATTACACATGCGACGAAGAACAGTTTATTGCTGTTTGATGAAATTGGACGCGGAACTTCAACGTATGATGGTATGAGTTTGGCCCAGGCAATGATGGAATATATTCATGAAGAAATAGGGGCAAATACTTTATTTTCAACCCACTACCATGAGTTGACTGATTTAGAGAACGAACTAGTTCGATTGCAAAATGTTCATGTGAGTGCAACAGAACAAGATGGACGGGTCGTATTTTTGCACAAAGTAAAAAAAGGGGCGGCTGATAAAAGCTACGGTGTACATGTAGCAGAACTTGCAGAAATGCCTGAAGCTATTTTACAGCGTGCCCGTATTTTACTTGAGCAGTTTGAAGCGACACATACTGCGGAAAAATCATCTAAAAGTGATCTTAAACAGACTCCAGCCGTTGTGGAACAGCCCCCTCAAAAACAATCAGACGAAGAATTGCAGCTTTCGTTATTTTCAATTTCTGAGGAGCCTGCTATAGCACCAGAGCAGCAAGAAGTGCTTGATACGTTAACAAAATTAAATGTTATGGGAACGACACCAATGCAGGCAATGACATTACTATACGAACTCCAACAAAAGCTTTTAGGAAATAAATAAGGAGGGAACAGCTTTGGGGAAAATTCAAATAATGGATGAGTGGCTATCCAATAAAATTGCCGCCGGTGAAGTAGTGGAACGTCCCTCGTCCGTCGTCAAAGAATTAGTTGAAAATGCAATTGATGCCGGTAGTACATCGATTGAAGTTTTTCTTGAAGAAGCTGGTCTTAGCTCCATTCAGGTAATAGATAATGGTAGTGGAATGGATGAAGAAGATGCACTTAAATCTTTTTCTCGGCATGCCACATCAAAAATCGAAAAAGAGCAAGATTTATTTAGAATCAGAACACTCGGCTTTCGCGGTGAAGCATTAGCATCAATAGCCTCTGTCTCTAAATTAACATTACGGACATCCGATGGTGAGGGTGGTATGCATTTATATTTAGAAGGAGGACATTTAAAAGAGCATAAACCTGCTGCACTTCGTCGTGGGACAGATATTACTGTAGCCCAGCTCTTTTTCAATACACCGGCTCGACTAAAATATTTAAAGACCATTCAAACGGAACTCGGTCATACAATTGACTTTATTAACCGAATAGCGCTCGGCTACCCAAAGATCGCGATAAAATTGGTGCATAATGATCAAACATTGCTTCAAACAAATGGACGGGGTCAAGTACAGCAAGTATTAGCTGCAATATACGGTGCACATCATGCAAAAAAAATGCTGCCGTTTGAAGCGAGTAATAATGACTATAAAATTCACGGCTTTGCCAGCCTGCCTGAAGTTACCCGTGCATCAAAAAACTATATGTCATTATTCGTCAATGGGCGATGGGTCAAGCACTTTGTTATTCAAAAGGCGATTATTAATGCGTACCATACGTATTTACCGATTGAGCGATTCCCGATTGTCCTTCTCTATGTTGAGGGAGACCCGCAGTTAACCGATGTCAATGTCCATCCTGCAAAGCATCAAGTTCGCTTAAGTAAAGAACCAGAGCTATTAAAGCTAATTGAAGATACAATCCGCTTGGCTATTCGGGAAGAAATACGCATTCCACTGGCAGAAAAAAAGGAAAAGCCAATTCGTCCCGCACAAGAGCAGATGAATATTTGGAATCCTGTAAAAGCATCGGAGCCAGTATTTGATGAGGATAAGCTAACTTCTATTGTGGAAAGATTATCAGGTGATACATCCGTAGTAAAAGAACCGTATGCTCCGCTTTCAGTAGAAAATCAGGATTCCATACAATACGAAGATGCCCATGAAGTGATGTCCCAGATGGAGTTACCTGCAGAACCATTTATGAAATCAGTACCTTCCGAGGAAGAACGGCCAATTGTTCAACCTGAAATAAAACGTCATTTTCCGGATGTTGAAATTGTCGGTCAAATTCACGGGACGTATATAGTGGCACAAATGGAAGACGGCTTTTATTTAATCGACCAGCATGCTGCACAAGAAAGAATTAAGTATGAATATTACCGTGATAAAGTGGGAGAAGTAAATGCAAATGAACGTCAAACATTACTGATGCCTTTAACTTTCCATTATGCTGCAGATGAGGCATTGCGTTTAAAAGAATCTAAAGAAGCGCTTGAGGAAGTGGGCGTTTATTTAGAAGAATTTGGACTTTCTTCATTTGTTGTAAGAGAATATCCGACCTGGTTTCCAAAAGGGGAAGAACAGGAAGTTATTGAAGAATTGATCGAACAGGTTTTAAAAGCTAGAAAAACAGATATCAAAAAATTACGTGAAGATGCAGCGATTATGATGAGCTGCAAAAAGTCCATTAAAGCAAATCATTTTTTAAATAAAGAGCAAATGGAAAGACTGATTAAGGATTTACGAAATGCAGATAATCCATTTACATGTCCACACGGACGCCCTGTTTTAATTCATTTTACATCATATGAAGTCGAGAAAATGTTCAAACGAGTAATGTAAATTCCTAAAAGGGGTGGAGTTTTTGGAACAGCAATCTTTCTTTATAACAATGTCAGATGGGCACGATATATTTGTGCGCACTTTTAAACCAAACCAAGTAACGATGGGGCATGTTCATATTTTGCATGGAATGGCCGAGCATAGTCAACGCTATGAAGCTTTTGCCGAAAAACTCTGTGAAGAAGGCTATTTCGTAACAGCCCATGATCATCGAGGTCACGGATATACAGCACAAAAAAATGGTATGCCCGGTTATTATGGTGATCAGAATGGTTTTGAACGTGTAGTGGAGGATGTATATGAAATACTCGCAAATTTAACAGAAAAAACAACAGGTCGTCCAATTTTATTTGGCCATAGTATGGGCTCATTTATTGCTCGACGCTTCATACAGCAACATAGCGGAATGATTGAACGCTTAGTATTGAGCGGTACAGGTTCTGCAAAATTACTACATGAAGCTGGTCATGCCATTGCAGGTCAATTAGTGAAATTGCAAGGCGCAAAAGAACAAAGTCTCCTAATGCATAAGCTTAGTTTCGCAGGTTTTAACCGGCACATAGAAAATCCAAAAACAAACTTTGACTGGCTCACTACTGATGAAGACGAAGTGAAAAAGTATATTGAGGATCCTTTATGCGGTTTTATCGCGACTCACCAATTTTTTTCAGATTTAACCGGTGGGATTCTTACGTTAAAAAACAAAAATCAAAATGCACGCATTCGTCCTGATTTAAAAATATTGCTCATAAGCGGTACACTTGACCCGATTGCAGATGAAAATGGGAAAAGTGTTCTGCGTACAGGTAAACAGCTTGTGGACGCTGGGCTGGAGCATGTGAAGGTACATTTGCTTGAAGGAATGCGACATGAAATATTAAATGAAAAAAAGAAGGATCAAGTAATGGAAATAATAGTACGGTGGTTAAAAGATGAATAATAAAATTGATGTAGTGGCCATTATTGGCCCTACAGCATCTGGTAAAACAGCGTTGAGCATACGTTTAGCAAAAGAAATAGATGGGGAAATCATTAATGGGGATTCAATGCAAGTCTATCGCCATATGGATATCGGTACAGCAAAAATCACTGTTGATGAAATGGAAGGGATTCCACATCATCTGTTAAGTATTAAAGAACCTACAGAAGCATTTTCCGTAGCAGAATATCAACAGCTAGTCCGAGGGAAAATTGAAGAAATTCAAGCCCGCGGTAAAATGCCAATTATCGTAGGGGGAACGGGACTTTATGTACAGTCAGTACTCTATGATTTTCAATTTACAAAACAAGAAGTCGATGAAGAAGCGCGTCTTAAATATTATGAGGAATTGGAGAAATTAGGTCCAGAAGCGATGCACGCCAAATTAGCAATAATTGATCCAGCTTCTGCAGCAGAAATTCATCCGAATAATACGAGACGCGTCATTCGTGCATTGGAAATGGCAAAGCTTGCCGGTGTATCCCGCGCAGAAGAGCAATTTAACCGCGGTAATATTCCCCTATACAATCATTTAATTATCGGACTGGACATGGACCGTGCGAAATTATATGAACGTATAAATTTACGTGTAGATTTGATGATGAAAGCTGGTCTGCTTGAAGAAGTGCGAGCATTATATAATGCGGGTATCCGGGATGTACAGTCGATTAAGGCGATTGGCTATAAAGAGTTGTATGCATATTTTGATGGTTTAGTAACACTTGAAGAAGCAATCGAACAAATTAAGCAAAACTCCCGTAGGTACGCTAAACGCCAATTGACATACTTCCGAAATAAAATGGATATCTCTTGGATTGGAAATGATTGGGATGCCGTTAGAAGTATAATCTAAAATATTTTAAATTTAAAAGGTAAATCTTACATGAATAACGAATAATTAACTATTGCATGTATACTATGGTAAGGGAGATTAGACGATGATGAAATCACTGAATTTGCAGGATACGTTTTTAAATAATTTACGCAAAAACAATACTTTTGTAACGGTATTTTTACTGAATGGTTTCCAACTAAAAGGCTTAATTAAATCTTATGATAATTTTACTGTTTTACTGGAATCAGAAGGGAAGCAGCAATTAATTTACAAGCATGCCATTTCTACTTTTGTTCCTGCCAAAAATGTTGCATTACTTGATGAAGAAGAGTAATCCGGCTAAACGGTAGCGCAATATTAATTGTTTGATTATAATGACTAAGATGGTACTAGTATTGGAGGAATTATAATGAAAACAATGACGACAGATGAACTGATTAATTTATTGGATGCGAATGAAGATTTGAATGTAATCGATGTACGTGAAGATTTTGAAGTGGAGCACGGAATGATCCCGGGTGCAGTACATATTCCACTTGGTTCTGTTCCGGAACGTACAGATGAATTGGATAGTTCAAAATCATATATAGTTGTATGTAAAGGTGGCGTTCGTAGTGCGAATGCTTGTGAATATTTAGAGGGAAAAGGCTTTGATGTAACGAATCTCGAAGGCGGAATGATGGCCTATGACGGAGAGTTGGAATTCAAGTAATAATTGACAGGGGAATGTTTAGCAGTCATTTAGGACACGCCCTCTTTCAATTGTAGCCGCACATATTTTCCAACTAAAAAAGCTGTATCAAAAGTAAATTTGACTTTTGATACAGCTTTTATTTTGCTTATTTTACTATGCTTATTTTTTTCGAAGGCAATCCCCAGCCCTTTGTATACGATAAAATACGCAAAGCAGTAATTAGGACAAATAAGATATACAAAAATATATCACCTTTAAAGATTTCAAGCCCAAGTAAGAAACCGGCACATGCAGCCCAAACCCCATATATTTCATGACGTAGAACT
The DNA here is from genome assembly GCF_038002585.1 of Solibacillus sp. FSL K6-4121. NCBI lineage: Bacteria > Bacillati > Bacillota > Bacilli > Caryophanales > Caryophanaceae > Solibacillus > Solibacillus sp. FSL K6-4121. The sequence continues at coordinate 1,332,825 of NZ_JBBOCS010000002.1, read as the reverse complement.
ATCGGTTTTCTTCCAGCAAGAAGATCACGTACAACACCACCACCAGCTCCTGTTAATACTGCTGCTACGATAACAGCGGCAAGGGGCAAATCTAAATGGACAGCATACATCCCGCCCTGAATTGCAAAAGCAGACAATCCAATTGCATCGGTTACATTTCCCCAACGATTCCAATGTTTTATAAAGTGATTCGGTATTAAAAAGAAAATGGTAATGGCAGCTAGTGCAATTTGAAACATCATTTCCTGATTCCATAAAGTCGAAACTGGTAAACCAATCAATATATTACGGATTGCACCCCCACCAAAAGCTGTAACAATTCCTAATATATAAACTCCAAATAAATCGTACTCTTCTTCCATAGCTACAATTGCGCCTGATATTGCAAATGCTATGGTCCCGATAACACTGAATACCTCCCAAGCCATATTCATCTCTCCCAATCCAACTAATACTATCGCCATGAGGATAGCAGTTTTTCAAACATTCGTCAAAACTAATTTTTTTAAGGTATAATAGTTACAGTTTGAACAGAATGGAGCAGTAAATCATGGCATTTCAATCATTATTAACACCAGAAACTATAAAGCTAGCGACGAAAGTTGAAGAAAAGGTTCGTACTTATCATCAACAAGTAGATGACCGCGCATTTTTTAACCAACAAAAAGTACTAGCTGCTTTTCGAAATAATCAAGTAAGTGATTTTCATCTGCATCCTTCTACAGGATATGGTTATGATGATGAGGGTCGGGACAATTTAGAGCGTGTATATGCGGAAACTTTCGGAGCGGAAGCAGCAATTGTACGTCCGCAAATTATATCTGGCACACATGCTATAACATTAAGTTTATTTGGCATTCTACGACCTGGTGACGAACTTCTTTATATTACCGGGAAACCTTACGATACACTTCAATCAATCGTCGACGGCGGCGAAAAAGATACGGGATCATTAAAGGATTACAAAATTGGCTATTCCCATGTTGATCTAATCGGAAATAAGGAAATCGATTGGGAAGGTGTGAAAAATGCAGTTAACGAAAATACAAAGATGATTGCAATTCAGCGCTCAAAAGGCTACGCAACACGTCCATCCTTTACAATTGAACAAATTTCACAAATGGTTTTAAAAATTAGGGAAATTGCACCGAATGCAGTTATTTTTGTTGATAATTGTTACGGTGAATTTGTGGAGTTGCTTGAACCTACAGAAGTAGGTGTAGATTTAATGGCTGGTTCTTTAATTAAAAATCCTGGTGGGGGCTTTGCAAAAATAGGCGGCTATATTGCAGGACGCGCAGATCTAGTAGAAAAATGCGCATACCGTATGACTTCACCTGGTATTGGTGCTGAAGCGGGTGCATCATTGAATACGTTAGCAGATTTTTATCAAGGGTTTTTCATGGCACCGCATATTGTTGCGCAAAGTTTAAAAGGTGCGATTTTTACATCGGCAATGTTAGAAGAAATCGGAATGACGACATCTCCTCATTATACGGATGTACGAACAGATTTAATTCAATCTGTAGCATTCCGGACTCCAGAACAAATGGTAGCGTTTTGTCGTGAAATTCAGGCAGCTTCTCCTATCAATGCTCATTTTGCCCCGGAACCTGCATATATGCCCGGTTATGAAGATGACGTTATTATGGCAGCGGGAACATTTGTTCAAGGATCAAGCATTGAATTAACTGCTGATGGTCCAATTCGTCCTCCATATACAGCTTTTGTCCAAGGCGGCTTAACATATGAACATGTTAAATATGCGATTTGCGCAGCTGTCCAAAAACTAACTTAATTTTAAAAAAAATCGTCTATTTTATGGACGATTTTTTTAATTAAATAATAATATTAGGAAAATATTTAAAATACACGCTGTTTTTATAGAATTTAGGGTAATAGTATATAGTCTGTTCAATTTGTGATGGTCACTTCTCTAAGTCTAGTATGTAAAATGCTGATTTATACAACGTATGTCAGTTTTTCTAACATATAATTGACAATGTACGTAACAAGTCGTAATATAGCGGTAAGGGGGTGAATTAAATGAGTAGTGAAATTCGACGTTCAATGCCACTATTATCGATAAGTATCGTCATGCAATTAACGGATCTTACAGCCAGACAAATCCGTTATTACGAAGAGCATGATTTAATTCAGCCACACCGTACAGAAGGTAATCGTCGAATGTTTTCATTAAACGATGTCGATATCTTATTGGAAATTAAGGATATGCTCGAACAGGGTATTAATATGGCAGGTATAAAGAAAGTATTTGACATGAAAAATGACCCAGCAATACAACAGGCGAGTAAAGAAGTTATTTCGGATTCAGATTTACGTAAAATTTTGCGTGAAGAGATGCGACAAGCTCAGCGCATGCAAAAGACATCTCTTCGACAAGGGGATTTATCACGCTTTTATCAATAGCGTGTAAATTATATAAATTTGATAAAAATCGGTACTGAACAATTATAGGAGTGTGGAATTTAGTGGGTAAATATACAAAAGAAGATATTAAGCAACTCGTACAAGAACAACAAGTAAAATTCATTCGTTTACAGTTTACAGACATTTTAGGGACAATTAAAAACGTAGAGATTCCAGTAAGCCAACTAGATAAAGCATTGGATAACAAAATGATGTTTGATGGCTCTTCAATCGAAGGTTTTGTACGTATTGAAGAATCTGATATGTACTTATACCCAGATTATGATTCATTTATGATCTTCCCATGGACTGCCGAAAAAGGGAAAGTAGCGCGATTCATCTGCGATATTTATAATCCAGACGGTACTCCATTTGCGGGTGATCCACGTAATAACTTAAAGCGTGTATTGAAGGAAATGGAAGAGTTAGGTTACACTAACTTCAACTTAGGACCTGAACCAGAATTTTTCCTATTTAAGTTAGATTCAAAAGGTGAACCAAGTCTTGAAGTAAATGACCATGGTGGCTACTTCGACTTAGCACCAACAGACCTTGGTGAAAATTGCCGCCGTGACATCGTGTTAGAGTTAGAAGAAATGGGCTTTGAAATTGAAGCTTCACATCATGAAGTTGCACCTGGCCAACATGAAATTGACTTTAAATATGCTGATGCCATTACGGCTTGTGACAATATTCAAACATTCAAATTAGTTGTTAAAACAATTGCTCGTAAGCATGGCTTACATGCTACATTCATGCCAAAACCTTTATTCGGTGAAGCTGGATCAGGAATGCACTTTAACGTTTCTTTATTTAAAGGAAAAGAGAATGCTTTTTATGATCAATCTACTGAATTAGGTCTATCTGAATCGGCAATGCAGTTTATGGCAGGTATACTTGAGCACGTACAAGGTTTTACAGCAATTACAAACCCAACAGTTAACTCTTATAAACGTTTAGTACCGGGTTATGAAGCGCCATGTTATGTAGCATGGTCAGCGCAAAACCGTTCTCCGCTTATCCGTATTCCTTCTTCTCGTGGAGTTTCAACACGTATAGAAGTTCGTTCAGTGGATCCATCGGCAAACCCATATTTAGCGATGGCAGTTATTTTAGAGGCTGGTTTGGAAGGTATTCGTAGAAAGTTAACTCCACCACCAGCAATTAACCGTAACATTTATGTAATGAACGAAGAAGAGCGTAAAGCAAACGGTATCGATAATTTACCAGCAGCATTAGACGACGCTTTAACATTACTATCAAAAGACGAGGTTGTGCAAAAAGCATTAGGCAACCACATTTATGCAAACTTTAAAGAAGCAAAAGAAATCGAGTTTGATATGTACCGTTCAACTGTTCATCAGTGGGAACGCGATCAATATATGAAGATGTACTAATAGTAGTGTTGGGGCGTTTTGTCCCAACGCTTTTTTTCTTTTTTAAGGAGAAAAACCGGCAATATTAATTGCCGGTATGGGGATGATATTCAATTATTTACCGTTTTGGGAACGATTCTTTGCAAATAATCCAGAAGCTTGCTGCTTTTTGGCTTCAGCTTGTTGGTTTTGCTTTTTGACTTGGCTTACATCTGTTTCCATTCCAAACTCCGCGTTTATTGAACTAAGTTTCTTTTGTAAACCACTATTAGCAAATAAGCCGGAAGCTTGCTGCTTTTTAGCTTCAGCTTGTTGGTTTTGCTTTTTAACTTGGTTCACATCGGTCTCCATTCCAAATTCCGCGTTCATTGAACTAGGGCTTTTTTGTAAACCGTTATTAGCGAATTGACCAGAAGCTTGCTGCTTTTTAGCTTCAGCCTGCTGGTTTTGCTTAATAACCTTGTTAACGTCTGTTTCCATCCCAAATTCAGTATTCATGTTTTTGTTTTTCATGAATATCACCTCCTGAATTTATTCTGTTCAGAGGTTGTTTTATTATTCTATGGAATATATTTACTTTTAAATGATAAAAGGGATTTTATCTGTTATCTTGAATTCATATTACATACTCGTGAAGATGTAGAGGAGAGCTATAAAGATTTGTTGGAAATTCAGTTATAAAACATTTTTTAGAAGATCAAAATGAGTGTAAAAACTATACAATGGTTATTATGTACATTTAATTGCAGATCATATATATAAGGGTTAAAAAACCGTTTTACATCCAGATTAAAGGAGCAGATTAATATGGATTTCAATATGATAATACATGAACTAGAAAAATTAGGAAAAGAACGAACGAAAAAAATTTACATGTCTAACGGAGCAAAGGAACCGCTATTTGGTGTAACGATTGGCTCGATGAAACCATATGTTAAGCAAATCAAAATAGACCAGGAACTTGCGGAACAATTATATGCAACTGGGAACTATGATGCGATGTATTTTGCCGGAATCATCGCAGATTCAAAAGCAATGTCGGAAGCAGATTATAATCGATGGATTGAGCAGGCCTATTTTTATATGATATCTGATTATATTGTTGCAGTTACATTAGCGGAATCTGAGATTGCCCAACAAGTAAGCGATAAATGGATTGCAAGTGGAGAAGAGCTGAAAATGTCTGCTGGCTGGCATTGTTATTGCTGGCTCCTCGGTAATAGAAAAGATGAGGAGTTCTCAGTTCAGAAAATGAAGGAAATGCTTGAACAGGTAAAACAAAATATCCACCTAGTACCACCACGTACACAAGTTGCGATGAATAACTTTGTAATGACTGTCGGTATTTCTTTTAAGCCATTACATAATGAGGCGTTGCAAATTGCAGAGGATATTGGTGAGGTAGAAATTAAGCATAAAGGAAAAAAGCCTGGAAAAGTACACGCGTATGCAGAAATTGTAAAGCAAGTTGAAAAAGGGCGTATCGGATTTAAACGCAAATATGTTCGTTGTTAGTTGTGGAGAGTAATACCTTGTTATTTCACGATATAATTGTATAAACTTAAATTAGGAAATTTCAAGGAGGAAATTATATGAAGAAAAGTATTGCGATTGATATGGACCAGGTTTTAGCTGACTTTTATTCTAAGTTACGTATTACTTACAATGAGAATTTTGGCACTTCCTTTACGGACGAGGAATTTTTATTAACTACGCAGCGTGATTTACCACGTGAAGATGCGAAGAAACTATTTGCACTATTAAATGAGCCAGATTATTTCCGTGATTTGGACTTACTGGATGAAGATGCAATTGAAGTCATTCAGGAGCTGCAGGAGCATTATGAAATCTTTATAGCTACTGCTGCAATGGATGTACCGGGATCATTCACAGCCAAATATGATTGGCTAATCAAGCATTTTCCATTCATTAAAACACAAAATATTGTATTTTGCGGAAATAAAGCAGTTATACATACCGATTATTTAATTGACGACAGTCCAAGACAACTTGCGGCATTTAAAGGAACAGGACTATTGTATTCAATGCCATACAATCGGGCAGAAGAAGGATATACACGCGTCCATAATTGGAAAGAAATTAAGGAATATTTTATAAAACAACTTGAAATTGTTTAGTCAAACAGGGTCTGCATTTAGCAGCCCCTTTATTTGTAAATTTTAGTAGTCATTTAAGGCGATATAATAGTATAATTTAAAATATTTGAATTATCTTTTAACTTTAAGGGGATAGAAAATGAAGCCGATTATTGGATTAACGATGTATGACTTTGACAAGAAAATGGATATTAATAATGTCTATTTAACATCAATTGAACAAGCAGGGGGAATTCCGATTTGTATTCCGAATGCGACGAAAGGAAATGTTGAGGCTTTATTGGATATTGTTGATGGTATTGTATTAATTGGTGGTGCGGATATCGATCCGTTATTATTTAATGAAGAGCCGCATCGTAATATCGGGAGTGTAGTACGAAAGCGTGATGACAGTGATCTTTTATTAATGAATGAAGCATTTAAAAGACAAATGCCCATTCTAGGTATTTGCCGAGGACAGCAGATTATGAATGTAGCCTTTGGAGGTACGATTATTCAGGATATTCCATCACAGGTGGAAAATATAGTCCAACATAAGCAACCATCCAAGCGCGGAGAATTAGCCCACACTGTTGATGTGAAAACACCAAAGTTTAAAGCTATTTTTGGAGAAGAATCATTTCGTGTGAATACTTTCCATCACCAGTCAGTAGGGAAATTAGGGAAAGGTCTGATCACATCGGCTGTTGCAAAAGACGGTATAATTGAGGGAATAGAGCACGAATCCCATCCATATTGTGTGGCTGTACAGTGGCACCCTGAAGAGTTGGCACCAAACGGTGATATTTATGCACAACGTTTATTTAGTAGTTTTATAAATGCATGTAAAAAATAAAGGAGGACCCAGTCGATTTCGGCTGGGTTTTTTGTTTGAAAAAGAAAAAGCTTGCCGATTCTATTAGAATGGCAAGCTTTTAATTAATGAATATTTCGATATAGCCCTACTACTTTACCTAAAATTGATACTTGATTAACAATAATCGGCTCCATTGAACTGTTTTCAGGTTGTAGACGGAAATGAGTTTTTTCTTTGTAGAAACGCTTCACAGTCGCCTCATCTTCTTCGGTCATTGCAACAACAATTTCTCCATTGCTTGCAGTAGAAGTTTTCTTGACGATAACGTAATCCCCATTTAATATGCCTGCTTCAATCATTGATTCACCCATTATTTCAAGCATAAATAACTCATCTTCTGATGATCCATATGCATCGGGCAGCGGGAAATATTCTTGGATATCTTCAATAGCTGAAATAGGTAAACCAGCTGTAACTTTACCGATTAATGGTACGTGAATTACACCTTGCTTAGCTATTGATAGCTCTTCTTGATCTAAAATTTCAATGGCACGCGGTTTAGTAGGGTCGCGACGTATAAGCCCTTTACTTTCTAATCGAGCTAAATGCCCGTGGACAGTTGAACTAGAAGCTAAACCTACTGCCTCTCCAATTTCACGAACTGAAGGCGGATAGCCTTTTGAACGAACTTCCTCTTTTATAAAAGTTAGAATAGCTTCTTGTCGCTTGGAAATTTTTTGTGTCAACTAACTCACCTCTTTATCATGCTATTTTTCTTAGTGTAAGTATAGCAGTATGCGAACACGAATGCAAACATAAGTTCGAAAAAACGGTTGACAAAAACATATGTTCGTATTATTATGGGAACAAACATTCCGAACATATATTCGAAAAGAGGGGTTTTTATTATGAAAAAAATTAAGTTAAACAGCTTCACATCAATGTTTCTCATGTTTTCTATTCTATTATTGGTATTAATATTCCATAAAGACAATAATATAGAATTATACGAACAAGTATCTATCGAACAAGGAGATACTTTATGGTCGCTTGCAGACCATTATCGTGGTAAAATGGCAACGCATGATTGGATAAACAAAGTGAAAAAAGAAAATGGTCTACGAGATGGAAAAGTTGTTTCAGGACAAATATTGGTTGTACCAGTTGAAAAGGAAGCCCAATATATTGTTCAGTTGAATGAATCATCCGATGTGTCGACAATTAAGGTAGCGAGAGATAATAATGAAAAAAACTAAAGCAGTAATTTATTGCCGCGTCAGTACCGAAAAAAGTGCGCAAGAAACATCGTTGCAGCGCCAGCAAGAGGAACTTACGAAATATGCAGGAGCATTCGGTTTTAAAGAAGTAGAGATTTTTACGGATCAACATAGCGGCTATGACGTGGAACGTGATGGATTACTGGATATGCTCGATTATATGAGGGAAAATAAGATCAAAGCATTATTTGTTCAGGACGAAACTCGTTTAGGGCGAGGGAATGCAAGAATGGCAGTTCTCCATCTATTACAAAAATACGAAGCGACTGTTTATACATTGAATGATGCTGGTCCTGTAGTGTTAAATGAGATGGATACGATGCTGCTTGAAATATTGGCTGTAGTTGAAGAGTATCAGCGACGTATGCACAATGCTAAAATTCGTCGGGGAATGCGTCGAGCAGTAGAAAACGGGTATCAACCCCAAAATAATTTAAAAAACCGTGGGAATATTGAAGGTCGCGAACGAAAAGATGTACCAGTTGAAGAAATTGTACAGCTTCGTCAAAAAGGCTTAACGTTTGCTGAAATAGCCACTACCATATCAGGATTAGGTATACCCATAAGTAAAGCAACAGTACATAGACGATATATTGAATATATGGAGCATCTTGAAGATTGAAAATTGTCCTTAAGATATCGCAACATCATTATAGGAATTCTAAAGCAATTATAAAAATTTAATAAAGTAAATACAGAAGAGTCACGTTCATTTGAGCGTGGCTTTTTATTATGATTTATTTAGTTTGTGGAATGATATGAATCAGAAGGTATTAAAGTATTAGGAGGAGAAATTTTGGACGTATTATTAGAACAAATTCGTAAAGATCTGGACTATTTAAATTCACAAGGTAAGCACGTAAAAAAAATTAAAATGAATTCTAAGGTTTTTGAAAGGATGACTAACAAGCTTACTGATGTTGAAGTTAAGAATGATGCCGTTACTGTATTTGGAATTAGTATTGAAGCAGATGACAATACCGAAAAATTTGCATTTATTTTAGATGAGGCGACTAGGACTTAAGTAGAAAGGCTCTGTAGTGAGCATAATATGTATAAAAACATTTAAATTGGTTGAAGGGAAGGGGCCGACACCAACGTGAACAGCGAAATTTATTTTGCGACGAGTAATCGCAGGAGAACCAACGTCTAAGACGACAGACTCAAGTCGTTCCCATGGAAAGTGTTCCCGGATCGGATACCAATTTTTCACGCATCAGAAAAAGCGTTTTTTATAGCGATGATGAATAAATTAGTGAATATAATCTTAAGTTTAATTGCATTCCATAGTAAAATTTATGTCGTGTTTTTAGCTCAAACCTTATTATTTCAATGTTTTTAGGCTGTAAGAGTAGTTACTTTCAAAGCGTTTTTACTTGCCCTTCCAGTCTTTTTTTTATACCTTTGTATTATTGGTATGTAGAAAGGTGAGATTAAGATGTTATCAAAAGAAAAATTAGCTCGAATTAATGAGCTTTCAAAATTAGCAAAAGAAGGAAAGTTAACGGAAGAATTAGCAAAGGAACGTACGGCACTGCGCAAGGAATATTTAGACACATTCCGTTCGACTATGCGCGATACGATAGAGCATATGAAAGTTATTGATGAAGAAGGTAATGATGTAACGCCAGAAAAATTAAAACAAATAAAATCGCAAAAAAACTTTCTAAATTAGAATGTTTAATAATATGACACATTTCTTATAAAGTATGACATATTTTAATAAACTCAATTAGAAAAGATTGTTTTCTTAGGGGAATTTGTCTAAACTATAGGATGTAGAATTATCGTACGAGAAAGGATGTCACACAATGACACAACAGATGGATCAGTTAGCAATTAGCGCAATCCGTACATTATCAATCGATGCAATAGAGGAGGCAAACTCAGGTCACCCAGGTTTACCAATGGGTGCAGCTCCAATGGCTTATACTTTATGGACGAAGCAATTACGTCATAACCCACAAAATCCAAATTGGTACAATCGTGACCGCTTTGTATTATCGGCTGGACATGGCTCAATGCTTTTATATAGTTTATTGCACTTAGGTGGATATGGTTTAGAGATGGAAGAGATAAAAAATTTCCGCCAGTGGAATTCTAAAACTCCAGGACATCCGGAATATGGTCATACAGTAGGTGTTGAAGCAACTACAGGTCCATTAGGGCAAGGTATTGCGATGTCAGTAGGTATGGCAATGGCTGAGCGTCATCTAGCTGCAACATACAATAAGCCAGGTTTAGATATTGTAGACCACTATACATTTGCGCTATGTGGCGATGGTGATTTAATGGAAGGTGTTGCTGCAGAAGCGATTTCACTTGCAGGACACTTGAAATTGGATAAGTTGATTGTGCTATATGATTCAAATGATATTTCACTTGATGGTGATCTGGAAAAGTCATTCTCAGAAAACATCCAAAAGCGTTTTGAATCTTATGGTTGGAATTATTTAAAAGTTCAAGATGGCACTGATCTTGTTGAAATTAATACAGCGATTGAAAAAGCAAAACAAAATACTGGCGGACCAACAATTATCGAAGTTAAGACTGTCATCGGTTTTGGTTCTCCAAATAAATCAGGTAAAGCGGATTGCCATGGTGCGCCACTTGGATTTGATGAAGTTGCTTTAACGAAAGCTGCATATGCTTGGGAACATGAGTCATTCTTCGTACCAAATGAAGTGTACGAAACATTTAAAGCGGCAAGCGAAATACAGGGTGTACAAGCGGAAGCTTCTTGGAATGAACTGTTCGAAAGCTACAAAAATGAATATCCGGAGCTAGCTACACAATTTGTAAATGCAATGGAAAACAATTTACCGGAAAACTTTGCTTCTGAATTACCAGTGTACGAAGCTGGCACTGCTGTAGCTACGCGTTCATCTTCTGGTGATGCAATCAATGCCATTGCAAAAACTACTCCTTCATTCTTTGGTGGTTCTGCAGACTTGGCAGGTTCAAACAAAACAACGATTAAAGGCGCTGGAGATTTCTTCGCTGATACTCCAGAAGGTCGTAATATTTGGTTTGGTGTACGTGAATTTGCAATGGGTGCTGCAATGAACGGTATGGCATTACACGGAGGATTAAACGTATTTGGCGGTACATTCTTCGTATTCTCAGACTATGTTCGTCCTGCAATTCGTTTATCAGCATTAATGGGCTTACCTGTAACGTATGTATTTACACACGATTCTATTGCAGTAGGGGAAGATGGCCCTACTCATGAGCCTGTCGAGCATTTAGCATCATTACGTGCAATGCCAAATCTTTCGGTTATTCGCCCGGCAGATGCAAATGAATCTGTTGCAGCATGGAAATTAGCTTTAGAAAGTAAGTCAGTTCCAACTGTATTAGTTTTATCTCGTCAAAATTTACCGGTGTTGGACGTAGCGAAAGATGCTGTATATGAAGGTGTTGAAAAAGGTGCCTATGTCGTTGCTGCATCAGTAAAAGAAACACCGGATGCTATTTTAATTGCAACGGGTTCTGAAGTTGGCTTAGCTGTAGAGGCGAAAAAAGCGCTACTGGAAGAAGGAATTGATGCATCTGTTGTATCAATGCCGTCAATGGACCGTTTTGAAAAGCAATCTAAAGAATACAAAGAGTCTGTATTACCAAAAGCTGTGACAAAACGTTTAGCAATCGAAATGGGTTCATCATTCGGTTGGCATAAATATGTTGGCTTTGAAGGTGACGTACTAGCAATTGATAAATTCGGTGCATCAGCGCCTGGAGAAATTGTTATAAAAGAATATGGCTTCACTGTAGAAAATATAGTTGCTAAAGTAAAAGCACTTTAATTTAAAGTTTAAATGTCACTTGTCTACTAGACCAAGTGGCATTTTTTTAACTTCTTATCGTGTGCATTCCCGGTTATTTAAGAAGAACATACTAAATTACATATTTCCGATGCAAACTGCCCAGGTATTATGTATTGGATACGTGCGATATTATATGAGGAATGGTACGATAGTAAATGAAAAAAGAAGCCAATAGATTAAGGAAGTGATTGATTATGACAGCCGAAAATATACAAAAGGACATTGCTACATATATAGAAAAAGCATTATTTTTATTATCCAGTAAAGCAGATCCCCAAAAATTTCAAACGATTATCCAACAAAATATTAATGATAAACGAGAATCGTCCACTTCAACAATAGACTTTTATGATCGTCTTATGTTAAACATGGCCTACTTCGTTGAAAATAAAATGGCATGGACAGATCTTGTTCGTGCTACATTTACTGCTGGGGAGTTACCGACTGTATCGTATATTGAAAATGAACTAATGGTACACCAAATGCAGATTCGTAACAGTGTAGCAGAAAAGATGGATGATTATACGAAAGCTTTCCATCAGCAATATGAAGCATTAAAAGTAGAAGATGCAGATGTAATTTATGATTATGCATATGCATCTGTGGAGCATGGATTACGCGTCGATTTTTTAACATTAATTTGTGCGAATAAAGCAACACTTTTAGCACAAGGTGACATTGACGAAACGTTAAAAACGATGGACGGTTATATTGCTTATTTTACCGACCAAATCGTCAATAAAATGACGCTTTCTTAAAAGGAGATATAAAAATGAATACACCATTTACTTATTTACACAAAGTCCCTGTGATGAATACAGAGAAAAAACCTGCTATCTTCTTATTGCACGGTTTAGGAAGTGATGAAAACGATTTATTACAATTAGTTAATTCGTTTTCTACGCAATGTCACATTTTTAGTTTGCAAGGCCCTATTCAACATCGACCTGGCTATGCTTTTTATACATTTGAAGAAGAAGGTAAGCCAAACCGTGCTATTTTTGATAAAGTATTAAAAGGAATTGAAGCATTTATTAAAGAAGCTGTTCAAGAATATAATTTAGATGAACAACAACTTTATGTCGTTGGATTTAATCAAGGAGCAGCATTGGCACAATCCCTTGCAATGGTAATGGGAGATACGATTCGTGGTACAGCAGCGTTAAGTGGCTATTTACCTGAGTTTGCTGCACTTGAATATAGTAAAAAAACGATGGATCGTTCTAAAATTTTCATTTCACATGGTGAATATGACTATGACTATCCGTTTGAATGGGCTGAGCATGCAGTACGTTTCTTTAATGACTATGGCACGAAAGTTACATTTAAATCATATCCGGTAGGTCATGGTGTCAGTGAGCAAAACATACACGATTTAATCGCATTTTTATCTGAAGATTTACCAAATAATTTAAACTAAAAAAACAGCTGATGGAAATAAAAACTATTTCTCGTCAGCTGTTTTTTTTGTGTCTAATAATTGTTCGGCATCACTAATCGACATCGGTTTGTAGAAATAGTAACCTTGACCGGCAGGACAGCCGAGTTGTTGAAGCATAGCCAGTTGTTCCTTAGTTTCAATACCTTCAGCAATCGCTCGCATTTTAATATTTTTTGCAAGTAGAATAATCGTTTGTACTATTGCATACATGCCTGGTTCATCCATTGAGCTAACAAAGCTACGGTCAATTTTTATTTCAGAAAAAGGCAATTGAGGTAAATAACTTAAGGAAGAAAAACCTACACCAAAATCATCGATGGAGCATTCAATACCAAGTGCCTTTAATTGATCTAAAATATCCTTTGCTCTCTTGAAATCAACTAATTCAATGCTTTCTGTTACTTCGAGTTTAATAAATTGTGGTGGAACATGGAATTGGTTAAACGTATTCTGAATGTTTTCCAAAAATTGTGGATCATAAAAATGATCCGGTGAAATATTAAGGGAGACAGGCAATATTCTTTTGCTCTTATTCAGCCGATTTTGTAGCCAAATGAGTATATTTTTAAAGTTCAGCAGATCGATCTCTTTTATTTTTCCGGTTTCTTCAGCTATCGGAATGTACTTATTTGGTGAAATAAAACCGAGTCTGCTTGAATTCCAACGAGACAATGCCTCGAATCCTTCCACTTCAATCGTAGTAAAATTAATTTTTGGCTGTAAATATACTATAAACTCTTCGTGGTGTAGCGCATATGCCAATTGATTAATAATCTCCATTTCCTCTATCAGTTGCTTTGTACTGTTTTCTTCATAAATTTCAAAACTATTGCCGCTTCGGTTACGAGCTTTTGATAAGGCAATATCTGACTGATGGATAATTTGATCTACTGTCAACGATTGATCGAAAGTTGTATAGCCAATTTTTAATGTAATATAAGTTTCGTTATTATCAATTAAAAAAGGAATAAGGGTAAGTAGATCAATCTTTTGGTAATAAGTTGTGAAACAAATTTCTCCTTTTATCCCTAGAACTATGGAATTTGAGAATCGTGAAATGAGCACATCATCTACAGCTAAATACTCGCGTAATCGTTTGGCCAATTGACTTAATAGGTCAGCACCTGCGTTACGCCCATATAAATCCACGATTTTGTTAAATTCGGTAGGGTGGATAATTGCTACAAAACCTAATTCACCTGTAGTTAACCATTCGGATAATTGTGTCTTAAAATAGTGTATGTTCGGTAAATTAGTCTCTGAATCATAAAAAGCTAAATGTCGCAATTGTATTTTCTGTTCTGCATATTTAATGGCAAGTTGAATAAGGAGCGTCAAACGATTTAAATAATTAATATCAATTTGTTTTAATTCAGTACTGTCCTGATTAAATAATGTTAAGATACCGCTAACTTCGTTTTGTGATGTCAAAATCAACTTTGTCCAGGAACCTTTAATCGCATCCAATTCGTAATTTTCTGAAATATCGGCGTACTGTGGAGTAGCCGTAAAATCTTTTAAGTAAACAGCGCTCTTATTAAAGCTGGAATTTGGTGTAATCTCAAGAAGATCTAGTTTATTAATTACGTACTCTGGTAATGTATAAGAACCCATAGATTTAATCTCATAGTTCTTGTTATATAAATGAATCGTACAATAGACATCCCGAATATAAAATAGTTCAATTTTTTCCGAAATTAAATTCAAAATCGATTGCAGGTTATTCTCATTATCGATCGCTTGATATACTTCGTGCTCCAATTTATAAATCATTTTATTTAATGTTTCTTCTGTTGTATCTTCGCATGTTAATAAAACGTATTGAATGATCTTTTCATCATTCCTGATAGGATGAAGGGTAATCGAATTCCAAAAGGCAGAACCTTCTTTAGTGTAATGTAAAATTGTTAATTTTTTTGGAGAACCGCATTTTAAATGTAAATTTAAATCTTCAATTGTTTTTTCGTTTGTTCTTTTGCCGTTTAAAATGTTGATATTTTGATTAATGACTTGTTTGTTTTCAAAAGTAGTTAATTTTGAAAAATATGGGTTCGCATGTAGAATGGGTAGATTCTCATCGTTAATGTCAATGATGAGAGTTCCTTTCGAAAGTTGGTTACTTAAGGTTTTTAACCAATTAAATAATCGATCTTTTGATAGGGGTATAGATTGATCAATTGTCATAATTACTTCCCCTTTTTAGTTATAAGATTTACTTAAAGTATAACAAATTTCCTATAAATAGAAAGTATGATTATTGTAATATATAAAAACTTTATTCTAATTGAGCCTTATTTCCTGTTTGAATAAAACAAATGGATGCAAAACAAAAAGAAACTAGTAATGGAAAATTACTAGTTTCTAGAATTAGGACCTTATTTTCTATTGTCCATTCTATTTGAGATACTCTCTTTTGCATCACCGATTTTTTCTTGTGCTTTACCTTTTACTTGGTTACGTTTTCCTTCAGCTTGTAGGGATGGGTCGTTTGTATTACGTCCGACTGACTCTTTTACTTCCCCTTTTAGTTTGTTGCCTGTACCTTTTATTTTATCTGAAAATCCATTTGACATAGTAAAACCTCCTAAAAGTATTTACATATGTCTATTTCCCTTAACATGAAAGAGTAAACAAAATATTAACTTTTCGTGTAGATCGTGTAGAAATGGAGAAGGGCTTCAGTGCCTTTTTGGTCAATAATTGTTTGTCTATTTTGAGACATTCTGACAGTTGTTTTTTCCTCATCTAACACACCATTGTGGAAAAACAAAATGACCTCAATTTTACTAATTTCAATTAATTGTTGTTTCTCGATTTCCGAGAAGTTTTCTTCTGCAAATAGCCCATTATCCTGCCATGTACCTGTTATTTTTAATTGTTGCTCGTTCCCATTTTCGTCATAATACCATTGCACATCGCGTAATATAGTTTTAAATAAGTCATTAATTGTAAAAGTCTGATTGTCGAACTCCATTTCGACTGCCCGGATGGAGTGCACATCAGTTGATATGGCAGTAGCGGCTTCATTTGCCTTAGAATTAATACCAGCTGCCGCCTGTTTAATATCACCAATCGTATCTCCACAACCCGCTAACAAAATTGCTGCAAATAAAAATAATATAGAACTTCTCATTAGAGTCCCTCCAATGTTGTCATTACTATCATTTTACTAAAATGTGTACAAGGAAACGCATCATTTTTGTAGTAGAATGTGAAATATTTGCAACAGATTGTAATTAGAAATTGAAGAGGAATTTTGCATGGAAATATAAATTTTTTATTTCAATATCTGTTCATGTATACGGTACTTAAAGTTGGGTCACAATAGTTTATAAATGAATAGTATTTCGAATAGGTAGTTTTGAAAAAAGTGGAAAGTGAGTGTTGGAGATGCGAATCGACGATGAGTTACTTGAAAAACTTGGTAGTTATTTTGTTTATCATGAAGTGTATAACCGGTACGGCATTACATTTGAAACTTTTGTAGATCGTTGGACGAGAGGGATTCTTGAATTATAAAAACTTAATACACGTTTGTTCTTAATAATAGCGTATTCATTTTGAATGGACTTTAAAATACACTCCCTACTTAAGAATAGGGAGTGTATTTTTATTTTTGCTATCCTTTTTAGAAAATTATTATTACGATAGATTTATAAAAAATTCCAATACAAAGGAGCAATGATAATGAAAGTACGTGATATGGGTATTAAAATCGGGCAATTACATACAGGCAATAAAAATTGCATTACGGATGTCGAAGGAGTAATGGTCGGTCATGTTACACTGGATTATCCGATAAATGATTCGGGAGATGCGGCATGTACAGGGGTAAGCGCAATTTTACCGCATCCAGGAAATTTATATCGCGAAAAAGTAACGGCAGCAAGCTATGTATTAAATGGATATGGAAAAACAACTGGTCTAGTCCAAGTGGACGAGCTTGGAGTTTTGGAATCTCCAATCATGCTCACAAACACTTTTGGTGTGGCAAACGTTACACAAGGTACACTCCAATATTTACTTGAAAATAATGAAGAAATTGGAGTGACGACCGGGACGGTGAACGTAGTAGTTGGTGAATGTAATGATAGTCATTTAAATTCGATTCGTCACTTTCCTGTGAAACCTGAGCATGCCATAGAGGCGATATATAGCGCTTCAAATAATCGCGCTGAAGAGGGAGCAATTGGGGCAGGCAAAGGAATGATATGCTTTGGTCATAAAGGGGGCATTGGCACTTCATCACGTGTCGTAAATGATACTGATGAAAAGCAATATATGGTTGGCTGCCTCGTATTAAGTAATTTTGGAAAGGCAAACGAATTCTTGAAGGAACGCTATACCACTTCTGCAAACAGCAGCGAACCTACAATGAGTCCCACTGATGGATCAATTATTATAATACTTGCAACAGATGCGCCTCTTAGCAGCCGTCAGCTAAAACGTGTAATTAAACGTTGCGGTATTGGATTAGGACGAACAGGGAGCCATTTCTCAAACGGGAGTGGGGATATCGTAATAGGATTTACAACTGCGAGAAAAATCCAGCACCATTACGATGATACTCTAGAAACACGCCTGCAATTACGCGATGACCGAGAAGTAATGAACTCATTATTTATGGCAGCGGCCGAAGCTACAGAAGAGGCGATTCTTAATTCAATGTCACAGGCTGAAACAACTACTGGGAGAAATAATCATATAGTAAAAAAGTTAATATTTTAATAAATATTTAATTGAAGTTTTCTAATGGGAATACTCCTACAATGATTTGTCTTTCACATTATTATTCTGTGAAAGGCATTTTATTTTAAAGAAAACAAGAAATTTGACGAAAAGTGTCAGATGAAGGGGAATCTTTTGCATGATTAGTAAACTACTAGCAAATTTTCAAGAAAAAACTTTCACTATCGAAATATATGTGATATTTTAAATTTATACTTAAAAGTTTGAAAACTCTAAATTTTTAGATATCATTTTTAGAAAATATTTTCCACATCAAAATTATATTAGGAAATCATTTGAAGTCCTAACAGGTAGGAGGTATCCATTAAGATATATTATTATTCATTTCCAATATCCATAAAGGCAGCATCGGAAATGATTCCAGATTTAATGGAAAACGGGGAGCCTTTAGTGGAAATTAAACCGATTGCAAATAAATTGTATATCGAGCCGCAATATTTTTTGAAAGGTATTCCGGATAGCCTAAATAAGCTATATTTGCGTCGGGAAGCTGCTAGTAAATTACTAAAAGCACTTCAACTTTTACCAGAAACGATGAGCTTTATTTTATACGATGGGTTTCGCCCACTACAAGTTCAGTCGTTTTTATATAGCGAAATTAAAAATAAAATACGATTAGAATACCCGCTTTGGACGGCTGAACAACTTGAACACGAGACGTTGAAGTATGTTGCATTTCCAAGCACGGAAAACAGTTCTCCGTCGCCGCACTTAACTGGCGGGGCAATTGATTTAACGTTAGGCGACGAGCAGGGACGTCCATTGGATTTAGGTACAGCATTTGATGCGACTGAAGAAAAATCGGCTACCACTTATTTTGAAAAACATCGTTCGGAAAATGAAGCAGCGCATATTAATCGGCGAATCTTATTTCATTGCATGACGCAAGCAGGATTTCAAAATTACGAAGAAGAGTGGTGGCATTATGATTATGGAAATAGAGCATGGGCGCGAAAATCATATAAAGACCAATGCATGTACGGACCGATTATCGCCACTATCGAACAGAATGAATTAAAGGAGTATCAATTCAGATGAAAGTATATATAAGCGCAGATATCGAAGGAATTACAGGGACGACTGTTTGGAGTGAAACAGAACTAAATACTACCGACTATGCACAATTTCAGCAGCAAATGACAAAAGAAGTGCTTGCTGCGATAGAGGGTGCAACCGCCGGGGGGGCGACAGAAATATTACTGAAAGATGCACATGATTCTGGGCGGAATATTTTAATTGAGAACTTACCGGAAAATGTAAAAATAATTCGAGGTTGGACACAAGAGCCAATGTGTATGGTTGCTGGATTGGATGAAAGCTTTGACCGTGCAATTTTTATCGGCTATCACAGTGAGGGCGGAAGTGAAAAAAACCCGCTTGCCCATACGTTAAGCTTACTGGCAGATGTCAAAATTAACGGCGAATATGCAAGTGAGTTTCTAATTAATACATATGCCGCAGCACTGCATGGGGTGCCAGTAGCATTTGTAAGTGGCGATAAAGCATTAACAGAGCACATCGCCCGCTATAATGACGAGATCGTAACGTTTGCAACAAAAGAAGGAATTGGTCATGCAACAATTAGCGTAAGTCCACAAACGACGTTAAAAGAAACGAAAAGACTGATTGAAGAAGCAATGAAGATTGAACGCAGTAAGCTTCAAATCGAATTACCTCAACAGTTTAATGTTGAGATTATTTATAAAGACCATATAAAAGCATATCGTAATTCATTTTATCCCGGCGCTAAATATAAGGCGCACAATACCGTGCAGTTTGAAACGACAGATTATTTTGAGGTACTTCGACTGCTACAGTTTTTAACTTAAGGTGGATGGTTTTATGAAAATTACAAAAGTAGATGTTGGCTTAGTTGAAGCACCACTTATTACACCTTTTAAAACAGCATTACGCACTGTATATAATATACAAAACATCGTCGTAACTATATATACGGACAATGGATATATTGGAATTGGGGAAGCAGCACCGACGCATGTTATTACGGGAGAATCACTTCACTCAATTCGCTATGCGATTGAAGAAGTGATTACCCCACTCATTATTGGAATCGAAATTGATGAGATTGCACTTCTTTGTGAACTGATTGATAAATGTATGTATCAAAATACGAGTGCAAAGGCAGCTGTTGAAATCGCCCTCTATGACTTATGGGCCAAAAAATACGAAGCACCCTTGTATAAATTGCTCGGTGGCTATCGAAGTAAGATTAAGACAGATATTACAATCAGTGTGAATGACGAGGAAGAAATGGTGAAGGATAGCTTAGAGGCTATTAAACGCGGTTTTTCCATTTTAAAAGTTAAAGTAGGGAAAAATCCACATAGTGATGTTAATAGTATATTAGCTATTCGAAAAGCTGTCGGTCCAGACATCGTGTTACGCGTCGATGCGAACCAAGGATGGACACCGAAAGAAGCTGTTAAAATTATCGGTCAGCTAGAAGATCGTGGAGCTGATATGGAACTGGTTGAACAGCCTGTTCATTATAGTGATATTTCCGGAATGCAATTTGTAACGAATCAAACGTATACAAATATTTTAGCGGACGAAAGTGTATTTTCTCCTAAGCAAGCAATCGAAGTTATTGAAAAGCGTGCTGCGGATTTAATAAATATTAAACTGATGAAAACTGGCGGTATTTCAAAAGCACAGCAAATTAATGCTATTGCAGAAGCTAATGGGGTGGAATGCATGATTGGCTGTATGTTGGAAACAAAAATCAGTGTGGGTGCCGCAGCACATTTTGCAGCAGCAAACAAAAATGTCACAATGGTGGATTTAGACGGACCGAGCTTATGTGTTAAGGATCCTATCGAAGGGGGACCGTTCTTTGAAGGGGAAAATATTCAAATGAGCGATGCTTCGGGGATTGGATTTTTAATAGAGGCTTTTATAGCCAAATAAAAAAAGAAAATTGGGGGAAATTACATGAAAAAATATTTATTCATTGTAGTGAGTATGTTTGCTCTATTGTTGGCAGCATGCGGTGATGATTCAGCAGATTCTGGTGAATCGTCGGAATATAGAACTGTTTATTCAGGCGAGATTAAAACGCTAAACTACTTAAAAACGGCTGAAACAAATGAGTTTGCTTTATCTGCAAATCTTGTAGAAGGCTTAATAGAATACGATCAGTACGGAGTAGTTAAACCTGGCTTGGCTGAAAGTTGGGAATCCAATGATGATGCGACGGTTTGGACATTCAAACTGCGCGACGGAGTGAAATGGGTAGATCACGAGGGGAAAGAAGTGGCAGATGTAGTCGCTCAGGACTTTGTGGACGGATTAAACTATGTGCTTGATGCTAAAAATGAGTCATCTACGGCATGGATTGCAACTGTTGTAAAAAACGGTGATGCATTCTACAACGGAGAAGTAACGGATTTCTCGCAAGTCGGCATAAAAGCAATTGATGAAAAGACAGTGGAATATACGTTGGAAGGTCAAACGCCATACTTCTTATCAATGTTAAACTACGTATGTTTCTTCCCTGTCAGCGGGGAGTTTTTAGCTGAAAAAGGTGAAGACTTCGGTACAACTCGTGAAAACATTTTATACAACGGTGCATATGTTTTAGACAAGTTTGAGCCTCAAAATGAGCGCGTACTTGTGAAAAATGATAAATATTGGGATAAAGAAACGGTTAAAATCGACAGAATTCGTTATAAGTACAATAAAGAAGCCGCTACTGTAGCGCCAGAACTATTTTTACGCGGTGAAATCGACGGTGCAGCTATTCCGACATCAATTTTAGATGAATGGTTAAACAGCGAGGACAAAAAGGATTTAGTTCGTCAAAACAACAACAACTTCTATACGTACTTCTATGCATTAAACTTTGATCCACAATATGATGCAGAGTATGAGCCAGAAAACTGGAAAGTAGCAGTAAATAATAAAGATTTCCGTAAGTCACTATACCATGCGCTAGATCGTGTATCAGCAATGTTAACGATTGAGCCATATAACCCTCAAGATCTATTATCGAACACAATTACACCGAAAAATTTCGTAGACGTTGAAGGTGTTGATTACACATTATTAGAACCATTAAAAGCAATTACTGAAAATGATTCATTTGATAAAGATTCAGCAATGAAACATAAAGAAGCAGCTATGGCAGCTTTAAATGGTAAAGCAACATTCCCGGTAAAAGTTGTACTTCCATATAACTCGGGTTCGCCTGAATGGGCAAACCGTTCACAAGTTGTTGAACAGCAGCTTGAAAACTTATTAGGTACAGATTATATCGATGTTGAGTTATATGCAGGACCAGCGACAGGCTTCTTAGGGGAGATTCGTCGTCCAGGTAAGTTTTCTATGATTGAAGCAAACTGGGGTCCGGACTTTGCAGATCCATCTACGTACACAGATCCATTTACTGAAGGTGGTACGTATAACAAACCGGAATTGGCTGAAGGCTACAACGGTGAGTACGATAAGCTGGTTGCTGCTGCAAAAGCGGAAATAGATCCGGCAGTTCGATATGAACTTTTTGCAAAAGCAGAAGCATTTTTAAT
Source organism: Solibacillus sp. FSL K6-4121 (assembly GCF_038002585.1). Taxonomy (NCBI): domain Bacteria; kingdom Bacillati; phylum Bacillota; class Bacilli; order Caryophanales; family Caryophanaceae; genus Solibacillus; species Solibacillus sp. FSL K6-4121. The sequence goes on along the minus strand of NZ_JBBOCS010000002.1, from coordinate 1,310,268 downwards.
TGATGAAGCATTTGTCATTCCATACGCTGTTGGTGGCGGTGGCTATGTTGCTTCAAAATTAAATCCATTTGAATCACAATATTCACCATTTGGTGTAACATCCGAGAAATTTAAAGGTCAGTCTATCCTAGAAAAGCCAATGAGTAATGAAGAATTTAAGTCTGCTAAGGAAGCATGGGAAAAAGAACGTGCTGAAGCTTTAGCGAATGCTTCTAATTAATAAGTCATTAATTTAAGCGCTTTTCAAATGCATGGAGATTAGGAGATGACAGGAATATTTCTGCATCTCCTTTCTTATTTTATATTATAAGGAGGAGACACGTTTGATAAAGTATATTGCTAAACGTTTAGCACAATCAATTTTGACATTATTCATTATTGTTACAATTGTTTTCTCCCTGTTACGATTAATGCCTGATGAGGGCTATTTAGGAGCAGCAGCGGAAAAGATGTCGCTGGAGCAACAAGAAGTTTATTTAACAAATCTAGGTTTACGGGATCCTTTATTAATTCAACTTAAAAATTTCTATATCGGTCTATTTCAAGGGGATTTAGGAAAATCGGTTACATATCGTACTGATGTACCAGTCTTGGACATTATACAAGATAAAATGATGTATTCGATTATGTTTGGGTTAGGAGCCGTTGCATTATCTCTTCTTATCGGTGTGCCACTTGGTATCTTTATGGCTCAGTTTAAAGGACGATGGCTTGATCGTCTCGGAACAGGATATATCGTTTTTGTTGTAGCCGTACCAGCCATGGTTTATTTCTTAATGATACAAATGTATATTTCTGATTGGTTTAATTTACCGATGCTATTTGATGAATACAATCCTAAGAGTTTTATATTACCGTTATTCTGTTTAGCGTTGGGACCGATCGCATCCTATGCAATGTGGATGCGTCGTTATATGGTAGATGAATTGAATAAAGATTACATTAAACTTGCTCGCGCAAAAGGGGTTACGGAGCGCACAATTATGTTTAGTCACGTAATGCGAAATGCTTTTATCCCAATGGCTCAGTATTTACCAGCAACCATTTTATTTACAATTACAGGTTCGATTTATATTGAATCGTTATTTTCAATCCCTGGTATGGGTGGTTTGTTAGTTGATGCGATTCAGCGTCAAGATAACAATGTTGTACAAGGGCTAGTTTTAGTATTTTCTTCGCTAGGTATCATAGGGTTAATTTTTGGGGACATATTAATGGCGATTGTCGACCCTCGAATTAAGCTAGGGAAAGGAGATAGTGTACGCTAATGGGATTATTTACGAAAGAGATTCAGAATATTTCGGAAAAGTCGAATGAACAGTTGAATGATCACTTATTTGAGTTTGCGACAGTTGATGATGCAAAAGCAGAGGAGACAGCATATTCAAATTATTCCTATTGGCGATCTACTTTCCGTTCCTTCAGGAAAAATAAAATAGCTGGTTTTTTATTGATATTTGTAATCGTATTAATAGCATTTACATTTATTCAACCGTATTTACCGGACCAAAAATCACCTACACAAATTTATATAAATGCCGAAACGGGAATGCAGGATCGGAATGTTGCACCGAACGAAGAATATATATTTGGTACAAATTCAATTGGTCAAGATTTATGGTCACGTATTTGGGAAGGAACTCGAACGTCTTTATTTATCGGCTTTGCTGTAGCAATCATTGAAGTGATCATTGGCTTTTCCGTCGGAGCATTATGGGGCTACTCTCGAAAGCTAGAAGTGCCGATTACGCAGCTTTACAACATCGTAGATAACATACCTACAACAATTGTATTAATATTAATGGCCTACATTTTAAGACCTGGTATTTCGACTATTATTATCGCAATGTGTATTACTGGGTGGGTAGAAATGGCAAGATTTTTAAGAAACCAAATCGTTATTTTACGAGATCGAGAGTATAATTTAGCTTCAAAAACGTTAGGGACACCAGGCTATAAAATAATTATTAAAAACCTGCTTCCTTATTTAATTTCGGTAATCATGCTGCGTATGAGTTTAGCGGTGCCAGCTGCAATTGGTGCGGAAGTATTTTTAACTTATATCGGTTTAGGTTTACCAGTAAGTGAGCCATCTTTAGGGAATTTAATTAATGAAGGACGCGTCTTGATGATGTCACCTGATTTACGTTACCAGCTTATTTTCCCAAGTATTGTGCTGAGTGTCATTACAATTGCCTTTTATATTATCGGAAATGCATTTGCAGATGCAGCAGACCCGAAAAATCACGTTTAAGGAGGAGGGCGTTAAATGGAACAAGAAAAAATATTATCCATCGAAAATTTAGTTATTAAATTTAAATTGCGCGGTCAAACATTAACAGCCATCCGTGATATTTCACTGGATTTATATAAAGGGGAAAGCCTTGCAATTGTAGGGGAATCAGGTTCAGGGAAATCCGTTTTAGTAAAATCAATTATGGGCTTACTCGATAAAAACGGCTATATTGATTCAGGTAAAATCACTTTTGAAGGACATGATTTATCAAAATTTAAAACAGAGAACGACTGGCTAAAAGTGCGTGGTAAAAAAATAGCGATGGTGACCCAAGATCCGATGACTTCACTAAATCCGCTAAAAACGATTGGTAAACAAATTGAAGAAAGCGTCATTTTACATCAAGGATTAAAAGGAAAAGACGCCTATGAAAAAACGTTGCAGCTGCTACGCGATGTTGGGATTCACGAGGTAGAAAGACGCTATAAGCAATATCCGCATGAATTTTCCGGAGGTATGCGTCAACGGATCGTTATTGCAATTGCCGTCGCATGCAATCCACAGATTTTAATTTGTGACGAGCCGACAACTGCTTTAGACGTTACTATTCAAGCGCAAATTTTACAGCTATTGACTAACTTACAGGAAAAGTATTTATTGACGACAATATACATTACGCATGATTTAGGTGTAGTCGCAAAAGTTGCTGATCGAATTGCTGTAATGTATGCAGGAGACATAATCGAAGTTGGCCAAACGAATGAAGTATTTTTCAATGCTAAACACCCTTATACGTGGGCTCTAATTTCGTCATTGCCTCAGCTAGGGATAAAAGGGGAAGAGCTTTATTCGATTAAAGGAACGCCACCGAATTTATTTAAGGAAATTAAAGGAGATGCGTTTGCCCCAAGAAATCAATATGCTTTAAAAATTGATTTTGTCGAGCGCCCACCTTTCTTTAAAGTGAGCGATACACATTATGCACGGACGTGGCTTCTCGATCCGAAAGCACCAAAAGTAAGTCCTCCAGAAGTGTTGCAGGCATTTTTCAAAGGGGAGGGGTAATAGTAATGAGTAACAGTACTAGAGAAAAACTAATAGAAATTAAAAATATCGACATCATTTTCGGTACAGGAAAGAAAAAATTTAAAGCGGTTGATAATGTTAGCTTCGATATTTATAAAGGAGAAACATTTGGTCTTGTAGGGGAATCAGGATCTGGTAAAACAACGATAGGGCGTGCAATTATGCGCCTCAACTCAATTGCGAACGGAGAAATTCTGTTCCACGGTAAACCGATTAATGGTCGCATTCCAAGTGCTTGGGACCGTGAAATTACACAAAAAATCCAAATGATTTTCCAAGATCCGGGTGCTTCGCTAAACGAACGTGCAAAAGTGGATTATATCGTATCAGAAGGATTAATAAATAATAAAAAATACAGCAGTGAGCAAGAACGTATCGAAAAAGTTAAAAGAGCATTGATGGAAGTAGGGCTCCTACCGGAATTTGCTTCTCGTTTTCCTCATGAGTTCTCTGGTGGTCAACGTCAGCGTATCGGTATTGCCCGTGCGCTAGTAATGGAGCCTGAATTTATCGTGGCGGATGAACCGATTTCCGCTTTGGATGTTTCGATTCGTGCACAAGTCTTGAATTTATTATCAAACTTGCAGGAAGACCGTAATTTAACCTATTTATTTATTGCTCATGATTTATCAATCGTGCGTTTTATTACAGATCGCACAGCTGTTATTTATAAAGGGAAAATCGTAGAGCTTGGAGAGACAGAAAAGCTGTTTAACAATCCGCTCCATCCATACACTCAAGCGCTTTTAGCTGCTGTACCTGAGCCGAACCCATTAAAGGAACGTCAAAAAAAGCTGCAAGTTTACGATCCATCCGTTCATCAATACGACATGGATCCACCTGAATTTGTTGAAATTGAGGAAGGTCATTTCGTATTAGCAAATAATGAGGAGCAGGAACAATATAAAGCTGTTCTTGTAGGAAAAGGAGTGTAATTAATCAATGGGATTAAAGATTCCGAAGGCGTTAAAAAAGGGCGATACTGTTGCGCTTATAAGTGCATCAGGTGCTACACCGACTGAGCGTTTGCAGCCTGCTATTGAAGCTGTAGAAAAGTTAGGGTTTCGTGTAGTAGTAGGTGAAACTTGCCGTACACGTCACGGCTACTTCGCAGGAAATGATGCATTACGTGCAAAAGAACTGAATGAAATGTTTGCCAACCCTGAAATTGACGGCATTTTCTGTATCCGAGGGGGGTACGGCGCTACACGAATTTTACCAATGCTTGATTTAGATATGATTACCAAAAATCCGAAAGTTTTCGCAGGCTATAGTGATGTAACTGCATTGCACATTGTCTTTAATCAGCTATGCGGGTTTGTTACATACCACACGCCAATGCCTTCAACCGAATTCATTAAAGATAAAATGGATGAATATACTTGGGATTATTTCATTAAAAGTGTTACAAATACCGAGTGGTGCGATTATTTACTTGAAAATTCAAAAGGCGAGCCACTGGATACACTTGTTTCCGGTACTGCTACTGGACAATTGGCAGGTGGTAATTTAACACTTGTAACAGCATCTTTAGGGACACCTTTTGAAATTGATTTAAAAGGAAAGATTTTATTCCTTGAAGATATCGATGAAAATGTACAGCGTATTGACCGAATGTTAACACAGCTTTCAATGTCCGGGAATCTGAAGGAATTGAAGGGTATTCTACTTGGAGCCTGGACAGATTGTGGACCAATGGATACAAAAAATCCTGAAAATAATTTGGATTTAAAAACCGTGTTTGAAGAAATTTTAGTACCATTGAATATCCCCATTTTAATGAATGTCACATGTGGGCATGTTTTGCCGACAATGTCGTTGCCATTGGGAAAAACAATTACGATGGACGCAACGAATAAAACGATACGAGTAATCGGGTAAAATGATGAAAAAACGAATTGAGAAAATAATTGAACAATGTCCTTATAAAGTGCATGTCAGTATTCAGGATTATAAAACAACCGAATCGGTTTTTCAATTACGGGAACATGAAGTGTTTAGCAGCGCAAGTGTAATAAAAGTACCGATTTTGGTCGCTATTCTGGCACATTTACAAGAAACTAATGGCTCCCTGCAGCAAATAGTTAAAATCGCGGAGGAGAATATTGTCGACTTTAGCGTACTCACAGAACAAGAGCAAACGAGTTCTACATTATATGAGTTATTAGTGTGGATGATTATTACGAGTGATAATACTGCCACCAATGCTTGTATCGATTTTTTGGGCATGGATACGCTGAATAAGTATTTTAATGAGATCGGACTAAAGAGTACACGAATACAACGAAAGATGATGGATTTTGAACGACAAAAGCTTGGATTGGATAATGAAACAAGTGCTTATGATATACAGTATTTATTCCAGCAAATTTATAACGGTCATTTACTTTCAAAACAGTGGAATGACATAGCCATCGATATATTATGCCGTCAGCGCAGTCATGAATCATTAAAGCGTTATATTGTCGATCATGTAAAAATGGCCCATAAAACAGGTGGTCTTGATACAGTTGATCATGATGCTGGAATTGTATATACAAACGACCGGGACTATTTTATCGGTGTGTTTATTACGGAAGTGGAAGATAACGATAAGGCTAAGCAATATATTGGAGCAATTTCAAAAGTGGTGTATGAGCATTATACAAAATAGCGAGGAGGGGAAACTTTGAATGCGATAGTAAAAGTAATGATTGCAAATCTGCACGAGAGTACAGATATAAGTACGGAGTTAACCGATGAAGCGTTATATGGGATGCCAGTTGAAGTGTTAGAAGATATTGATGATAATTGGGTAAAAATTCGAACGTTTTATCGCTATGAAGGCTATACATTAAAAGCGAATTTACACATGGAAAGTGAAGATATACTGACATGGGTTGATGCTAATTATGTAGTAATTCAAAACTTTGCCGATGTGCTGGCTCGACCTAAAATTCAAAGCAGTAAAATTATAACATTAACGCGCGGTGCTTTTATTCAAGTTGTGATAGAAGCTGATTTGGATGCAGAATGGACAAAGGTACAGCTAGTTACAGGAGAGGTTGGCTATGTACGTTCATATTGGCTTCAGGAGCGGAAGAAAGTGTATACGATAGATGAAGTAGCTTTCCGTGAACAAGTTGTCCAGGATGCGTTTCGATATATTGGCACACCGTATCGTTGGGGTGGGAAAACTCCTTTAGGCATCGACTGTTCAGGTCTTGTGTCTATGGCATATATGTTGAACGGTGCGTACATTTACCGGGATGCGAAAATATTGGATGGCTTCCCAATTCGCAAAATAGAAAAAGCTGAACTAAAGCGCGGCGATTTAATTATGTTCCCTGGCCACGTAGCGATGTATATCGGCGAAGACTTGTATATACATTCTTCTCTTGGTGGCAATGAAGTGAACGTTAATAGTTTAAACCCACAGCATTCAGAGTACCGCCACGACTTGGCCACTACGATTACTGAATACGGGAGTATATTTTAAAATCAATAAGAGGCGAGTTAAAAGCAGATACTTTTAACTCGCCTCTTATATGTGTTAATTTTAAAAGTTCTTTTGAATCCATTCGTTTGCTTCTGTCCAATTATAAACACGAATAACGTTATTCGGTACGCTCAATTGATTGTAGGGTGTATCAAAAAGAATTACAGGGATTTTAAGTTCCTCGGCAATTTCCACAGCATTATCATGTTTATCCTCGAAAAAGGCCTCTACGCGATGCTTTTTTGCCACTTCTATTTTGTTGTGACTACCGATACATTCAATATGGTCGTAAGGTACTTTGTAGTTTTCAAACCATTTTTTTGTGATATCGAAAACATTTTCCCCACGTGCCGAAATGTAATAAAGTTCATATTGGTTTTGCCAGGCTGACAATATACGATGTGCATCAGCAGCAAGTTCACTCACTTCATAAAGACGAGGTTCATTTTCCTGAAACCAGGACTGGAATTGAGCTCGATCAACTGGATATGGAAACCCGCTTAAAAAATCATATTCCGTTACGTCCTGTAGCGTCATATTAATATTATATTGTTTATTAATATGTGGAATTAATGTGGCAGGACATGTAACTGTCCCGTCAATATCAATACCGAATCGATGCTTTAAGTTTGTCATTTCCATTGCTCCATTCCTTTACACGCTGGCATTTGCTTCTGCTTCACGCTTTGCAACCATTTCAGCAGCTAATTTATCAATTTCTTTTTTCAGTTCTTCCACCATTGTTTCTTCTGGTACTTTACGAACTGTTTTACCTTTCATAAATAAAAGTCCTTCCCCACGTGCACCGGCAATACCGATATCCGCTTCACGAGCTTCACCAGGGCCGTTAACAGCACAGCCAAGTACAGCTACTTTTAAAGGAACACTTAATTTAGAAATATATTCTTCCACTTCATTGGCAATCGAGATTAAGTCGATTTCAATACGACCACAAGTCGGGCATGAAATTAATGTTGCCATATTTGAAGCTAAACCAAATGATTTTAATAATTCACGAGCAACTTTAATTTCTTCAACAGGATCAGCTGATAAAGAAATTCGTAAAGTATTACCAATACCTTTAGATAAAATCGCGCCTAATCCAGCAGCGGATTTTACTGTTCCGGCAAATAATGTACCAGACTCAGTAATGCCTAAGTGTAGTGGGTAGTTAAATGCTTTTGAAGCTTTTTCATACGCTTCGATCGCAAGGTTAACGTCAGACGCTTTCATTGATACGATTATGTCATGGAAATCTAAGTCTTCTAGAATTTTGATATGGTGTAACGCAGATTCAACCATACCATCTGCAGTAGGGTAGCCGTATTTTTCAAGAATATGGCGCTCTAAAGAACCGGCATTTACACCAATACGAATTGGAATCCCTTTCGCTTTAGCAGCATTTACTACGGCTTCTACTTTTTCGCGTCGCCCAATATTACCCGGGTTGATTCGAACTTTATCAATACCACCTTCAATGGCTTTTAATGCTAATTTATAATCAAAGTGTATATCCGCAACTAAAGGTATATTGATTTGTTTTTTTATTTCCGGTATTGCATCAGCTGCACGCTCATCCGGTACTGCAATACGTACGATCTGACACCCAGCTTCTTCTAAACGTTTAATTTCAGCAACAGTTGCTTCGACATCATGTGTTTTTGTCGTACACATACTTTGTATTATGACTTCGTTATTCCCACCAATTGTTAAGTTACCGACACGTACAGGACGCGTTTTCGTACGGTGAACGATTTCACTCATGAAAAATTCTCTCCTTCTCAGGCTTGTTAATGTTGTTATATCACCTAAAAGATATAACGATATGTAAGCCGTCACTGTTCCTTATTTTATCAGTGTATGAAAAGAAGAACAAGGAAGAAACGTTACGAATTCAATTTGTACAATTTTCTTTCGCATTTGAGATTATTGGAACAAATACTGTATCACCCGGAACTAGTGGCTGTAGGTTCAAATGTGGGTTCAATTTATAGAAATGTGCAAGTCGTTCAGGGAAAGTTGTTTTTACGGGAGAGGGCGTTGCTGAGAATAGGCTGTAAATTGTATCGCCTTGTTGGATTTTTACGACAACATAGCTTTCTTGCGGTATTTCATCACAGGACGGTATGGAAGAAGCATAAAAGGATGCTAAAGGCAGAGAGCCTTCTTGCAAATCTACTTTAATGACAAAAGCAATTAATAAAAGCACAATGGAAGCTATTAAAAAGCGCAAAAAAATCCTCCTTATCTCTACAATTTAACTCACAAAAACAAGTTGTTAAACTATATGATCCATAAGGAGAATTTATTATTTTTCAATCGGATATTTCGTTAGGGCAATTATAATAAACAGCATTGTAATAAATATACTAATTAAGGTAGCAATTGTAGGGGAAATGGGGAATAGGTTACCGAACATCGTTATAAATGTTCCCCAAGTACTGGCAAATACAGCTGTCCGCCATACTTGTCGATATTCACCGCGACGCTTCATCGGTCTAATAAAGAACTGTCCTGCAAGGGCAAATAGACTTACTTTAACAAAATAGATTGAAGTATTTAAAACGAATAAAAAAATAATAGCAATAGGGTAAACAATCCATTGCACATCCTGGGCATACTGTTCGATTTCAGAATAACTGAAAATTTCGTCCGTTCCGCCATTAATAAACTGACCGAAAGAAAATGCCGTTACTAGCGCAATCATTAAAAAGGCATATTGCATTACTTTACCTATGGAAAGAATACGATAAGGTCCTAGTTTTTTAGGGTTAGTTAAGCTATGAATAAATAGTTGCATGTGAGAAATTTTCATATGTATGAGGCTCCTTTAAACAGTAGTTTATCATGAACAAAACGTTATTTGAACTTGTTAAAGTAAAATTGAATCTTTTCGTTATTTTTTTCGTATAATTTGTGAATATACTTTTAAAAGGATGTGAACATATGGATATCATTGCATGGGTGCTTATTATAGCTTTATTTGTCATCGCTTTTATTGGTTTGGTATATCCGATCATCCCCTCTGTAATTTTTTTACTAGGAGGATTCATTGTTTATGGTTTATTTTACGGCTTCAGTGAATTGCCTTGGTGGTTTTGGTTAATTGAACTATTATTTGTAGCTTTATTATTTGTCGCCGATACAATTTCTAATTTAGTGGGAGTTAAAAAATTTGGTGGCTCTAAAGCAGGGATGTGGGGGAGCACAATCGGTCTATTAATAGGACCATTCGTCATTCCATTCGCGGGAATTATAGCAGGACCGTTTATCGGAGCTGTTATCGGAGAGCTGATTGTTACACGCAGTAATTTACAGCAGGCCATTCAAGTAGGTATTGGCTCCGTAGTTGGATTTTTAACTTCTGTTGTTACAAAAGGAATTATACAAGTAGTCATGATTGTATTATTTATTATTGCGATTTAAGGAAGAGCAAATATTTGTAAATACAAACTTATATCGCTTACACTAGTAATGAAGAGGTTACAGACAAAGGTGAAGCAAGAAATAGATGGTTGTCGGTCAAAAGGCTGAAATGTTATTATTACTGTTTTTTTTGATTGAATGACGAATCATTTTTTGATAACCTAGTATTGTAATCAACATTAATTATATGTTCCAGGGAGGAATAAAAACATGGCTTTCAAATTACCAGAATTAACTTACGCTTACGATGCATTAGAACCACATATCGATGCAAAAACAATGGAAATTCACCATTCTAAACACCACAACACTTACGTAACAAACTTAAACGCAGCGGTAGAGGGTACTGAATATGCTGACAAAGACATCAACGAGTTAATCGCTAACATTGATGCTTTACCAGCTGACAAACAAACTGCTGTACGTAACAACGGTGGCGGACATGCCAACCACACATTATTCTGGGAATTAATCGCTCCAGGCGGTTCAAACACTCCAGTAGGCGAAGTTGCTAAAGCAATCGACGCTAAATTCGGTTCATTCGACGCTTTCAAAGAAGAGTTCGCTAAAGCTGCAACAACTCGTTTCGGTTCAGGCTGGGCTTGGTTAATCGTTGAAGGTGACGGTGTAGCTGTTACTTCAACTCCAAACCAAGACTCTCCAGTAATGGAAGGTAAAACACCAATCTTAGGCTTAGACGTTTGGGAGCACGCTTACTACTTAAACTACCAAAACCGTCGTCCAGACTACATCGGTGCATTCTGGAACGTAGTGAACTGGGACGTAGTAGAAGCAAAATTCCAAGCAGCTAAATAATTAAATTTGACCACTCAAATTTAATTATTACTGCACCGAAAGCAAAGCGACAGGTGCAGTAATATTCTAGAAATTTACGCATGGGAAGAATTAATCTTCCCATGTGTTTTTTATTTTCTCTCTCAAATTAGTTAACTTTTTATTTTCTTCTGCAATACCTCTCTTAAACGATGAAAGTCATAAATATATTGATTCAACGTTTCCGGTAAGAGAATATAATTTTCTTTATGCCACTGAAGGAGCAATCCGATGATGGAGTTTGCAGTATAGCTTGCTAAATATTCAAGCTGCTGTTTGGACATATGATCCGTCTCTTCAGTATGTGATTCCAAAACGAACGAGCGAATCGTCTCTAACAATTTATGATAATAAAGCATCGGTGTTTTTTCATCAAAAACAATGCGGTAAAATGCTTCATATTTTTTGACATGGTGAAAAATTTGAATCATTTCAGGTGTTAACATGGCTAAATTATCTTTTGTAATGTCATATGGAAAATCATAAGAAAATTTTAAGTCTTTTACAATTTCGTTAAAATAGCGTTCGAATACACCGTGGACATTTTTATAATGCAAATAGAATGTTCCACGGTTAATTTCGGCAATTCGGCATAATTCTGCAACCGAAATATTTTCTAAGGACTTTTGATTTAATAGTATTATTAATGCCTTTTGTAGATTGTCATGTGTTTTCTTTACACGTAAATCCATAATATTTTCCCCTTTAATGAACATAAATTTCAAAAAGTGTTGAATAATAAACTGAAGTTCATATAACTGTCGTTTGTACGTTTTTTTTCTTTCAATTATAATTTTTATTGAACAGTTGTACAATAACTCAATTTTAAAGGAGAGATTTAATTGAAATTACAGGATAAAGTAGCGATCGTTACAGGAGCTGCATCTGGTATGGGAAAGGCAATTGCTGAAGCATATGCTAAAGAAGGTGCAAAAGTAGTTGTTTCCGATATGAATGAAGAAGGCGCAAAAACGGTTGCAGATGAAATTACTGCAAATGGTGGTACGGCATTTGCCATTGCGACAAATGTTACTAAAGATGAAGACTTACAACAATTATTTGATACAACAATTGAGAAATTTGGTCAATTAGACATTTTAGTAAATAATGCTGGAATCATGGATGGTTTTGAGCCAGTAACTGAAATTACAGATGCTCGTTGGGATATGATTTTTGCCGTAAATACAACATCTGTTATGAAGTCGATGCGTATTGCGACAGATATGTTCCTAAAACAAGGTCATGGTGTCATTGTAAACAATATTTCTGCAGGTGGTTTAAATGGTGGCCGTGCAGGAGCTGCTTACACTGCTTCAAAGCATGCTGTAGTAGGTTTAACAAAAAATACAGCGTTCATGTTTTCTCAATCAGGCATTCGAGTAAATGGTATTGCCCCTGGTGCAGTAATGACAAACATCCAACAATCAATGCAAAATATAAGTCAGTACGGTGCTGGGCAACAGCAAAAAGGTTCTGCATTAATTCCACGTGTTGGTAATCCGGAAGAAATCGCAAACTTAGCGGTATTTTTAGGTTCTGAGGATTCAAGCTTCATTAATGGTCAGATTATAACAGCTGATGCAGGTTGGACAACTTACTAATAGTTTTTATTTAAACAGTTTTGGAACTTCGGTTTCAGAGCTGTTTTTTTTTGAACTTAAAAGCGCTCTTTTAGAGAAGAAAGTACATATAAAGCAATTGTTCATGAATAAAGTGTAAAGAGGTGAGGATTAGATGAGCATGACGTATAAAAATATATTGGTTGCTGTGGATGGGTCGATTGAATCGATGATTGCTTTTAAAAGAGCTGTGCAAGTTGCAATTAACAATGTAGGTAGTTGGCTTTATATCATTCATGTAATAGATACTCGTTCCTTTGCTTTTTCAGAAGGATATAATTTCGATTTAGCAGATCGATATTCTAAAAGTAAAAAGGATATGCTGGAAGGATATGAAGAAGTTGCAGTAAAGTTGGGATTCGACAGGACTTATAAAATAATGGAGTATGGGACACCAAAGCATATCATAGCAAGGGATATTCCGAAGCAAAAACAAATCGATCTGATTATTTGCGGTGCCACTGGTAAAGGTGATGTAGCGCGTTTCTTCCTAGGTTCCGTATCTGAAGCAATTGTACGAACTGCAAAATGTGATGTACTTGTTGTGAGAAATCAATAAATGATATAGCGAGGTGATGTAAGGACAGGGTTTCCTTACATACCTCGTAACTTATTAATAATTCTTATGAATGAAGGCTGTGTTAAATGTCATTTGGACCTTTAGCATAGCCTTCATCTTTTCCTATGAAACTTTACGACAACAGAACCGTCTAAAAGATGAATGATATAAATCTGAAGTCTTTTTTCAATAGGTTTTCAGTGTTATACTAATAGGCATGACTAAGCATTCATGTATAATCTACATAAAGCAAGAAAGGGGAGTTTCAGTTGCGCAAAATTATGCCAAATCGTCAGCAAAATCCGAAGGCAAAGCAACGGTCAAGTTTAACGTTTCGGATGAACATCCTTTTCTTTTCCATATTTGTTCTGTTCTCTGTACTAATTTTTCGTCTAGGATATTTACAAATTGTTAAAGGTGAGGATTATGTGCGTGAATTGGAACGCACTGAGGAAGTGCGTGTTAATACAAGTGTACCGCGCGGGAGAATCTTTGACCGCTATGGCCGCATATTAGTTGATAATCAGCCTGAAAACGCAATTACTTATACAAAAATGCAAACAACAAAATCTCCTGAAATGCTTGAAATAGCAGAAAAGCTTGCACATTTAATCGAGCAGCCTACTGATAAAGTAACACATCGAGATAAATTGGACTTTTGGATTATACGTAACCAGGAAGCTGCACTCAAAAAAGTATCACAAGAGGAAATGACAAAATTCAGAAACGAAAATGAAGAGCTAGAAGAAAAAGAAATCAACCAAGAATTCGACCGTCGAATACGTGATCGAATTACAGAAAAAGAGCTTGAGCAATTAACTGAGTTTGATTTAGAAGTTCTGGCGATTTACCGTGAAATGATGACAGGGTATAATTTATCTCCACAAATTATTAAAGGAGAAAATGTTACACCTGAAGAATTTGCACGAGTTTCTGAACAATTGGCTGATTTACCTGGTGTGAATACAACAACCGATTGGAAGCGTGTTCGCCAATCACCTTTAGCTATTTTAGGGCGTACAACTGTCCCAAGTAAAGGTGTTCCAAAATCAAAGCTGAACTTTTATTTGGCACGGGACTATTCTCGAAATGATCGTGTAGGAGAGAGTTATTTTGAAGCCCAATATGAGGAAATTTTACAAGGTGAAAAGTCGGTAGTAAAAAATATTACGAACAAAAAAGGTCAAGTAGTAGAAACTGTAACGACTTTCGATGGTTTGCCAGGGAAGGATTTAGTCACTACATTAGATGTAGAACTTCAGCAAAAAGCGGATGAAATTTTAGAACGTCAGCTACTGGATTTAAAATCAAAAAGAGGGTCGGAATTATTAGATCGTGCCTTCTTAGTGGCGATGAGTCCAAAAACAGGGGAATTATTATCTGTTGTTGGTAAAAAAATAGAAAAAGATAAAGAAACAGGAAAACCTTATATTGTCGATTATTCATATGGTACGTTTACAACTGCCTATGAAGCAGGGTCAACAGTAAAGGCAGCAACTGTATTAATGGGCTATAACGAAGGAGTTATAAAACCAGGAACAAGAATGCTCGATTCTCCAATGCGTATCGGGAATATTACATTAAATACATTATTTAATAAGCATGGTAGTGTCATATTAGATGATTTAACAGCATTAGAGCGATCTTCTAATATTTATATGTTCAAAATTGCGATGGGGATTGGCGGGCGTACTTATTCACCTGGTATGCGTTTTAGTCTAGCTCCAGGAACGCTGCAAACGATTCGTAATGAATATGCACAATTCGGTTTAGGCGTGCCAACAGGTCTTGACTTGCCAGGAGAAACAGTTGGTTATCAGGCAGAGCCGGATACGGATGTGAAATTGCTGAACTTAGCTATTGGACAGTTTGATACGTACACAACGATGCAGTTGGCGCAATATATTTCCACAATTGCAAATGGTGGGTACCGTATTCAACCACGAATGCTGAAAGAGATTCGTAACCCTTCAAAAGATGGTAAATACTTAGGCCAAGTAGTTGAAGAAGTTTCACCAACGATATTAAATAAAATAGAGAACAGTGAATCAGAAATTGCTCATGTCCAGGAAGGTTTGCGCCGGGTATACTTTGGAGCAAATGGCTCGGCTAAACGTCAATTTGCAACAGCCGATTATACAGGAGCGGGTAAAACTGGTACAGCAGAGGTAGTTTATTACGGGCCTCATCAAGATAAATGGAGAACCAACACGATTAATATTGTACACGTGGGCTATGCACCATTTGAAAACCCTGAAATTGCCTATGCTATAATTTTCCCATGGGCAACTACAATCTTTGAAAATAACTACTTACCACATGCAAATTTAACAGCTCGTGAATTAGTCGATTCCTATTTTGAATTAAAAACAAAATATGCGGAAGAGGGTTTATCTTCAAGTAAAGTAGAAAAATCGATTATTAAGCATTCGGACGAAAAGCTGGATGAAGATGAAGAAGTTGAAACAGTAAATGAATAAAAAAAGTTCCCGTAGTTAAATACTACGGGATTTTTTAAAGGAGAAATATAAAATGAAAAAAAAGATTATGCATACAGTAGTTATTATTGGTGCATTAAGTAATGCAGTTATTTTAGCTATTATGGACATGCCGACTTGGTTAATTATTTTAATGTCTGTGATTTACGTCGTTATTTTTGAAGGGCTTCTACTATTATTAGAACCTAGACTAGTACGAGCAGAAAGAGAGCGAAATGTAAAAGCATATCCTTTTTTAAAGGAGCTAGTGGATGCAAAAAAAGCTACTGTTACATTACGAGACGGCACAGTACTTTACAATGTAACGTTTGAAGGCTATGCGAATCCGAAAGACGCAAAAACAATTTTATTGCATGTACATACTGTAAAGACAAAAAAGGATAAATCTACATTTACGGAACATCCTGTTAAACTAATTAACATAAAGAATGTAAAAAAAGTTCAATAATAAGAAAATGAGACAATTTGCGGAAAGATACCGCAAATTGTCTTTTTTGTTTACAAAGCTTTACGGTCAATTAACGAACGAAATATATGCGCTCAACAAATTTTCACTATAGTTGGAATTGTAAGAAAAAACATTTATTAAACAAGCGGAGGAATAACAAATGAAAAAGTGGCAGTACTTAACATCAACAGCTTTAATTAGTTCAGCAATTCTTTTAGGAGCATGTGGCCAGGAAGAAGATGAAGCTTCGATATCAGCAGAAACTCAAACAGAACAGGCTGAGTCGGGCAGTGCACAATTATCCGGTAACGTAGTAGGCGATGGCTCGTCAACAGTTGCTCCGATTACAGAAGCATTAGTTGAAGAATACGCAGCAGTACAAAAAGATGTACGTGTGGCAGTTGGTGTATCAGGTACAGGCGGCGGATTCGAAAAATTCATAAATGGAGAAACGGACTTCTCTAACGCATCCCGTCCAATTAAAGAGTCGGAAGTGGAAGAGCTAAAAAAAACTGGTGTTGACTACACGGAATTTGAATTGGCATATGACGGTTTATCGGTAGTTGTACATCCGGAAAATACATGGGCGAAAGATTTAACGATTGAACAATTAAAGCAAATTTGGATTGAAGATGGGTCGACTAAAAAATGGTCTGATATTGATCCATCGTGGCCGGCAGAAGAAATCGTTTTCTATTCACCAGGCTCCGATTCAGGAACTTTCGATTACTTTGATGAAGTAATTTTAGATGGAGAGGACATCGTAAAATCTGCAACGTTATCCGAAGATGATAACGTCTTGGTACAAGGGGTAACAGCGGATAAAAATGCGATTGGCTACTTCGGTTATGCCTATTACCTGGAAAACAAAGACAAGTTGCAAGTTGTCACAGTGAACGGTGTTGAGCCAACAAATGACACGATTGAATCGGGTGAATATTCTCCTTTGTCCCGTCCGTTATTCATCTACGTGAAAAACAGTGCGGTAAAAGATAAGGAAGCAACTTATGATTTCATTAAGTTTACTTTAGAGAATGCTGGGGAAATGGCGGAAGTTGTTGGATATGTAAGTTTACCTTCCGAAAAGTATGATGAAAGTTTAAAAGTTTTGGAAGGATTAAAATAAGTATTTAAATAGTGTGGGGGATCGCATGCCCCGCACTTTTTTATGAGGCTAACCACTATAGAAAAAAGTTTATCCGTATAGATGACTGGGGGGAATTATCGCTCATGGCTCTTAAACAACAGGAGCAAGTAAGTGTCCAACAATTAATTGAGCGTTCACGTAATCGTAAAGGTAAGAAAGTAATTGAAAAGATTGTGCCGATAGGATTATTTCTGGCAGCGACGATTTCGGTTCTTACAACGTTTGGGATTGTATTTACATTAATTTTTGAAACGATAGAGTTTTTCACGCGCGTGTCGATAAATGACTATTTATTTGGTACAGAGTGGCTGCCTTTTTCGGGAAAGGAACCATTGTATGGAATCTTACCGTTAATAATAGGGACTTTTAAAATTACATTTATCGCAATTTTAGTAGCGGTACCATTTGGGTTAGGTGCAGCAATTTTTTTGAGTGAATATGCATCAGAACGTGTACGAAAAATTATTAAGCCAATTTTGGAGGTTCTTGCAGGTGTCCCAACAATTGTTTACGGGTTCTTTGCTTTAACGTTTATTACCCCAATTCTGCAAACACTTATTCCGAATCTTAAAATTTTCAATGCTATCAGTCCAGGTATTGTTGTTGGAATTATGATTCTACCAATGATTACGTCCATGTCGGAAGACGCGATGAGCTCAGTACCCCGTTCAATTCGCGAAGGGGCTTTAGGCTTAGGTGCCACAAAGTTCGAAGTGGCAATTAGAATTGTACTGCCTGCTGCATTATCTGGAATTATCGCTTCGATTGTACTTGGTATTTCCCGCGCAATAGGGGAAACAATGATAGTCTCCTTAGCAGGTGGATCTACACCAAAATTCGACTTTGGATTTACAGATTCCATTCAAACGATGACAGCCTATATTGTTCAAGTTACGACAGGTGACGCAGGATATGGAACGACAATTTACTACTCGATTTACGCAGTAGGATTCACATTATTTATTTTCACTTTGGCGATGAATCTGCTTGCAACATACATTTCAAAACGCTTCAGAGAGGAGTATTAAAATGCGCTATATACAGGAAGACCTAGTTATGAAGCGAATGAATAAACGTCTCATTTCAAATAAAATGTGGAAGGTAATTTTTATTATTGCCACAAGTTTTGCCCTCGTTTCATTAGGAATGCTGTTATACCGGATTATATCTCAAGGAATCGGCTTTTTAGATTTAAATTTTCTCACAAACTTTGCTTCTCGCATTCCCGAAAATGCAGGAATTAAAGCTGCTTTAGTCGGCTCGCTCTGGCTGATGAGCGTTGTGGCGCCTGTATCGATTATTTTAGGCGTAAGTACGGCAATTTACTTAGAAGAATATGCGAAGCAAAATAAACTAAATGATTTTATTCGAATAAATATCTCCAATTTAGCAGGTGTTCCTTCGATAGTATTCGGTTTACTTGGATTAATAATATTCGTTAGATTATTCGGTTTTGAAAAAAGTATATTAGCTGCTGGTTTGACGATGAGTTTATTGATTCTGCCAGTTATTATTGTTGCGGCTCAAGAAGCAATCCGAGCAGTACCGAATGAGCAGCGGGAAGCTTCATTTGGAATGGGGGCGACAAAGTGGCAAACTATTGCCCGTGTTGTCCTCCCGGCGGCGATTCCTGGTATTTTGACAGGCAGTATTTTGGCCTTATCTCGTGCAATTGGGGAAACGGCTCCATTAGTCGTAATTGGTATTCCTGTAATTCTACAATTCTTGCCAACAGGATACTTGGATACGTTTACGGCATTGCCAATGCAAATTTTCGACTGGGCAAAACGTCCACAGGAAGCATTCCAATATGTCGCATCAGCGGGCATTATTGTTTTGATGGTTGTGCTATTGACGATGAACTCGGTCGCAATCTTTATTCGGAATAAGTTCCAAAAACGTTATTAGGAGTGAAGTAGAATGGTACAAATTTTAACTAAATATAATGGAACACAGCATGCGGTGCATGAAAAAAATAACAGATCTATTGTTATGCAATCGAATAATTTTAATTTATGGTATGGTGGACATCATGCTTTAAAAGATATTAATTTAAATATGCAGGAGAATGAAGTGACAGCGATTATCGGTCCTTCAGGGTGCGGGAAATCTACCTATATTAAAGCATTAAATCGAATGGTAGAGCTTGTACCTATTGTTCGTACAACGGGTGTAATCAATTATAGAGGACGTAATATTTTCGGGAATGGATATGAGGTGGAAGAACTACGGACAAAAGTTGGCATGGTTTTTCAAAAGCCAAACCCATTTCCAAAATCGATTTACGATAATATTGCTTACGGTCCACGGATTCACGGTATAAAAAATAAAAAGATTTTAGATGAAATTGTAGAAAAGTCATTACGAGGTGCAGCCATCTGGGATGAAGTAAAAGACCGTTTAAATCAAAATGCATATGGTCTATCGGGTGGTCAACAACAGCGTATTTGTATTGCTCGTTCCTTAGCGATTGAACCAGATGTAATTTTAATGGATGAACCGACGTCAGCACTTGATCCAATCTCTACATTGAAGGTAGAGGAACTTGTGCAGGAAATGAAAGAACAATATTCAATCGTAATTGTCACACATAATATGCAACAAGCAGCACGTATTTCAGATAAAACGGCATTCTTCCTAAACGGAGAAGTGATTGAATTCGATCAAACAGATACGATTTTCTCCACGCCGTCAGATCAGCGTACAGAAGATTATATATCAGGTCGATTCGGATAGGGGAAGGGGTTTAAAGTGAATATGATACGGGAGCGTTTTGAACATGATTTAATTGCTGTGCAACAGGATTTAATGGAAATTTGCGATTTAAGCATTGATTCATTGCAAACTGCATTTAAAGCTTTTGTGAACAAAGATATCGATTTAGCCCTTCAAGTGATAAAAACAGATCTTAAAATCAATCGGTTAGAAGAAACAATCAATGATCGTGTAATTTTACTCATTGCAAAGCAACAGCCTGTTGCGACTGATTTACGCAGATTAATTGTAGTGATTAAAGCAGCAGCCGATATGGAACGAATAGGAGATCATGCGGTCAATATTGCAAAGGAAACAATTCGAATCGGCAAAGAACCATTTGTATCGAGTATTGAACCAATAGAGGAAATGTTCCATAAATCGATATCGATGTTGCAACAAATTACCGACGCATTTTTGGAAGAAAATACGACAAAAGCTAAAGAAATCGCAAAGCTTGATGACGAGGTTGACGAGTTGACCGGCAATACAATCAGCAATTTAATGAAACTAACGGTTTCCAATGAGCAAGTGGCCCAAATAACGAGCCTATCCTATGTATGCCGTTGTATTGAACGCTCAGCAGATCACGCAACAAATATTGCAGAGCATTTATTCTATCTCTTAAAAGGCAAGCACTATGAATTGAATAACTAATTTTAAAGTATAAGGAGATAAAAACTCCTTATACTTTTTTTGTTTTTTGAAACGTCAACTATTTGGCAATCGTTTACAATGTTAGAAAGGGGGCGGGCGTAAAATGAATGAGAATATCGAGCGAATTGTAGATGATTACAGTACGCATTTATTGCGAATCGCCTATTTTTATACTAAAAACCGTCATGCAGCAGAGGATATCGTGCAGGATGTTTTCATTAAATTTTTGCAATCCGACTATTCAGAGCAAGGCCAACTCCGTGCTTATTTAACAAAAATGACGGTGAATCGCAGCAAAGATTATTTAAAAAGCTGGGCGTATAGAAAAATACAATTTGAAACGAAATGGTGGATGAAAACTTCTGACCATGATCATATCGTACAACAAGAAGAGCGCTCTAACATTGGTGCCGCCATTTTAAAGCTACCACTAAAATACCGGGAACCGCTTATTTTGTATTACTATGAAGAAATGTCGGTCCTACAAGTTGCAGATTTATTACAAATTAACGAAAACACAGTAAAAACTAGATTAAAGCGTGGGCGGGAACAGTTACGACCTGTACTTGAAGGGGAATGGGAGGTACTACGTCATGAATGATTTTAAAAAAGCGTTAATTAAAGTTGCAGGAGATTTATCCGAAAGTGAAAAGGCTGTGAAAAATGCAGTGCTATATAAAAAAAGCAAAAAGAAATACAGTAAAATCATCATTATCCCGGCTTTTCTCGTTGTACTTTTCTTCACAGTAGCCCTTTTGCTAGTTCCAAATGAAGTTGAACAAAGACAAGCGGACAATATGTTTTACAATGATTATTTATACGATTATTTTGTTGCCATAGAAATGATGACTACTTCCGAGGATGAAATAACACAGTTTCATAAAGAAGCAGCATTTACTAAATATATTAGAATAATTGGTGTAGAGCAATTGGCAAAAGGTTATCAGGTAGAGGTTTCAAAACAGGAAATGTCGGAGAGAAAAATTCTATCTGATCAGATAATGAATAAACAGCAGCTCCAGCAAGTTTTATCTAAAGTAAATTTAACATTTGAACAATATGAACAATATGTGCGACCTAAGTTAATCAAAAATTATGTTTTGGTAGAGAAGTTAAATAAAATTTGGCTAAAGGAAAATCCGTCCATGTTTTCTGAATTTGCTGCGGGCTATACGGAACAGTTAGCGAAACGTTATTTGCAGGAACACTTTGAGGAACAATATTTTGCAATTCAAAAAAGGTACAATGTCACTGATGAAAACAGAATGAGTGTGCCTAAGTCAGGCGTAATTGCTGCGATTGAAGGCAATATGTTGTTTTTTATTCAAAATAGTACATTTGAAGAACTACAAGTTTTGTCTGAAGAGGAAAAGTTCCGTTTAGAAGAGGGGAAAATTAAATCCTGGATTGTAAATATAGATGAAATTCCTGTCGAAATTGGAGATTATGTAAAAGTTTCAATTGGTGGAGTAGGCTGGATTGATGGGGAAAATACAGCGAATGCTATGAGTGAAGGGTTGGAAGTAATTTTACCGGTGGAAGAGTCGAGTACCATCCCGAAAATAAAATTAGAACAAATAGCCGGTGCACAGTGGAATGAGCTTTTAAACGGTGTATCGTGGGAATCCCAAGATTTTGTTCATAACTTTTCTAAACCAATGTTCATTCTCGAGGAAGGTGAAAAAAAATATACTATTTTCAAAAATGATTACAAGAATTTATTAATCGTACCTTATGGTGAAGCAAAAATCGCAAAAGTTACTCAAGGGAGAACCGAAAAAATAGAAGAGTTTATTCAGCCATACCTAGCTAAATAATTCATGTATTACTTGGATACATGTTACAATAAAGGCAATACGAATAAGCGGAATTTTGCTTATAAATTTAAAGGAGTTTGACAACATGTTAAAAACAATTGTATTTGATCAATTAAAACAAGCGATGAAAAATAAGGACACATTGGCTAAAGGTGTTTTAACACTCGTAAAATCTGCATTGGATTCAGCCGAAAAAGAAAAAGGTTCTGAATTAACACCGCTAGAGGAAACGGCAATTATTAACCGTGAGATTAAACAGACGAATCAGTCACTAGACGGAGCAAAGCAAGCGGACCGTGCAGACCTAATCGAAAAAGAAGAAGCAAAATTAGTGATTTTAAAAAGCTTCTTACCAAAACAATTATCAGAAGATGAAATTGTTGCAGAACTTCAGGCAGCCGGTATTGTATCAGGTATGAATATGGGGGATGCAATGAAAATTGCGAAGCCTTTATTGGACGGTAAAGCAGATGGCGCAACAATTTCAAAAGTTGTTAAATCACTGATTTCTTAATTTAAAAATATAGGTTGGAGTGTCTGAAATTTTATTTTAGGCGCTCCTTTTCACTATGTTTTTATATTTTCATCCCTTACAATATAGAAAAGGGAAATTAATAGGGGGAAACCATTTTGAATTTACATGACCAAATACAATTATATGTACCTTTTAATGAACAGGAAGAAACCGATAAGGATATTATGTTGCGTGCGATGGTTACGTTATCGGATGTACTCACACGAAATAATGAAGTGTTGCATTTTACTGCTTCCGCCTTTGTATTTAATCCTGCCCGTACACATGTTTTAATGGTTTATCATAATATTTATAATTCATGGGGATGGACTGGCGGTCATGCAGATGGGGATCCGAATTTATTTCATGTAGCAAAAAAGGAACTCATGGAAGAAGCGGGCCTTACGGAAGTAAATCCTCTTCAAGAAGAAATGATTTCCCTGGATATATTGCCGGTAATTGGACATATGAAAAATGGAAAATATGTGGCAGCGCATTTACATTTTAATGCAACCTATGTATTTGAAGTGTCTGATGAAGCAACTCTCCAATCAAAACCCGATGAAAACAGTGCTGTAGGATGGATTGCCATCGATGAAGTTGCTCAAAAATGTTCTGAGCAGCATATGATACCTATTTATGAAAAGATAATTGAAAAAGTAAAGAAAATAGAAGGTTAAATTTTAAAGATGAGTTGATTGGTCATTCAATCAACTCATCTTTTTTAATACCGGAACTCTAAATTAAATCAACAGGTCTTGTTCTTATAAATTCTTGAAATCTGCGAACTTCACGGTAAGGTAGGAGCCGCTGTTGATTTCGAAAATCCTCTACATCCATCTGGAAAGGCTCAATTCGTCCCTTTTGCAAATAGATGAGACGCTGAAAGGGATTAATCGCAATTGCTTTCGAATATTTTCCGAACAAAGTCAAATTATGACCCTTCATAAAATAAAGATTTAAAATTGCACGATTATGAGCAATGGCGTGCGGTGTATCACATCGATACCAAACATCTTTAAAGGTTATCCCTAGCAAAACAGCATACTCTATATCTTCATCAATTGGAACTTCAATATAACCTGTATGATGATTGTTTATTAATTTGTAAATTGCTATCGTGGGATCGAAGGCATTCAATTCATAATATATGAGTGGAATAGGTGTTGATTTACTGCGATCTCTTACCATTAAGTTTGATGGGGGACGTTTTGAACATAAAAATAAATTATTTTTCGCATAATAGGAAATATCTTTCCCAATCACTTGTTGATGCTGCGAATTTTCATAAACAACGGCATAATATTGATCATAGAATTTAATGACACGATATAATTCGTTGTCATAGTTTGTTGAGTAGATGTATGAGAGACAATCTTCCATTGTCTCAAAGCCTTCGTAAAATGAATAACTTTTATAAATGGATAATAACCATTCCCGGCATAGGCTATCTTCAGTTACAAAGCCATACGTATCATCTGAAATGGCCCGGGAAGTTGCCAGTTTTCCGTTAAATGGTCGTAAAAAACGGATGGATAATAACTGTTTTACTAAACGAATTTCGTAATCCATTTGAGGAATATTTGGTAGCAAATCAATCTTCCTTTCATCAAGCCAAAGCCGATTAATAGAAATACCTATTTTATAGGTAAAAGTAATTATAGCATATGTATAAATATCATTAGGAATAAATTGCCTATGTATTGTTTGCTGTAAAATTACTAAAAATGTCTGAATGGCTCTATGATTTTGAAATAAATACACAAAATTAAACAAGCATATGCTAAAATAACGTTGTATAAACAAAAGGGAGGCTGTTTTTAAATGGCAAAAAAAGTGAAAGAATATACAATTAATCCTGATCGTGTGGAAGAAGCATTATTAATTCAAAACCGTATGCTTCTTGAATTATTAGTTCAAGTGTTAGATGAGCAATTAGTAATTGAGCGTCCAATTTTGCATGAACGATTAGCTAACTTAGTTGAGCTTTCAAATCATGATCGCGAGTTAAAAGATACATTACACGGTTTAACTCAAAAATTATAATTACATACTTTATGTATGGCGCGGCATCCTCAATTATGGATGTCGTTTTTTTATGGACATGGGCTGTTCACACAACCAAAAATTTGTTGGACTTTGTCAGTTTGAATTACTACTTTTTCATTTTGTTTTTCGCTATACTATCGATATTGATTTGAAAACAGATGGAGGAGTTTCGCATGACAAAAGAACATAGGCCTATTTTAACCGATGAAATTCTTCATTTTTTATATCGTAATGCATCTTTTCAAGCTTTGGAAGAAGAGCAGCAACAAATACTTTTCGCTAAATTTAAAAACGAACCATTATTTAAAGAAGTAATTGAAATATCCATCGCGCTTGAAGAAATGATTGAAGAAGTAGAGGCAACAATGCCCAAAATACAGGATAAAGACTTTTTATTCTCACAAGAACAGCAAAAACTACTATTAAAAAATCGAACAGTGTCCCGTGGTAATGTCTTGTTTGTACCGTTTGAGGAACTTGAAAAAATTTATTCACCTATGATTGTGATGATCCAGCAATCTGATTCAATGAGTGAATATGAAGCGTTTAGTAAAGGTACCATTATGCCCCTGTTTAATCTTTGTGCTTTGCAAAAGAGAGATTTAATCATTCTTCCGTTCAGTCATACAACTGCTGAACCTCTTTTGTTTAATAATGGAGCTCTGGATGTTTCGTTATTTGAACGCTTTTTATACAAACACTTAAATGGAACTGCACAAATCGTCCCTGCTTTAGAAAAGGTACTAGAACTATTCACAAAAGACAGTATCAATAATCAACGTGATTTAATGATTATAACAGACAATCAATTTAATGATTTCCAACCTTTCATTGAAACTGATTTCACGGAGCGCTTACACGAACTGTCTGTAGATATTTCTGTTATAGCAATGAGTGAAGCTGATTTTGAAGTACAGCCTATACCATTTGCAGATAAAGTATTTTTTGCAAATGAATAAGTATTGAAATGACGAATCCGAAAAGGGTTCGTTTTTTTATTTGGGAATTTTTGTGAAAATCAAGGAATTTCCAGCAGAAATGCGGAATATTAAATGGAGGGATACATAAATAGAGAGAAATGGAGTGTTACGATGTATACAGCTTATTGTAGAACATTTCAAAGTTCGATGCGTATGGGTATGAAGCTGATGAACTGGAGAAAGCCTGATTTACTGCAAGGCGAAAACAGTATATTAAAATTACCGGTACTTATCCAGAAGTTAAATTTGAAGACTGTCCTGATTATTACAGATGAAGGGATTAATAAGCTCCAATTGATGGATTCATTATTAGAAGAAATGAATGAGCAAAATATTGAATTCGTCATCTACAGTAAAACTGTGCCTAATCCGACATTCACTAATATTGAGGAAGCATTGGCACTTTATTATCTACATGATTGTGAGGGAATTATTGCCTTTGGAGGGGGGTCGCCGATGGATTGTGCAAAAGCGGTCGCGGCTCGTATCGCACAACCTACAAAGTCTATTCCTGATTTGAAAGGCTTATTTAAAGTAAGAAAAGAAATGCCACCATTTTTTGCTGTTCCTACAACGGCCGGTACCGGAAGTGAAGGAACGATTGCAGCGGTTGTTTCAAATAGTGATACACATGAAAAGTTTGCTATTATGGATCCTGTACTTATACCGCATTATGCCGTTCTGGATCCCGTTTTAACGGTTAATTTACCGCCACATATTACTTCTACAACAGGGATGGATGCCTTAACACATGCTGTAGAAGCCTATATAGGGAAAAGTAATACAGCGGAAACGAGAAAATATGCCCGTGAAGCTGTTATTCTTATTTTTAAATATTTGGTAAGGGCATATGAAGATGGTTCAGATATGAAAGCGCGCGCGGAAATGCAACGCGCCTCCTATTTAGCAGGGTTAGCATTTACTCGTGCCTATGTTGGCTATGTTCATGCAATTGCACATACGTTAGGTGGTTTTTATCAAATTCCCCACGGCTTTGCAAATGCTGTAATTTTACCGCACGTCCTTCGATTTTACGGAGAAAGTGCAACAAAGCCCTTAGCCGAACTTGCCAATATTGTAGGGATCGGGACCATTAACGATAATGATGAAAGAAAAGCCCAGCTATTTATTGAAGAGATAGAAGCATTAAATCGGAAAATGAATATACCTTCAAAAATAAAGGGGATTATCAATAGGGATGTTCCTGTAATGGTCGAGCGTGCTATACAGGAGGCGAACCCTTTGTATCCTGTACCACGAATTTTAAATGAAGATGAATTGTTTTATTTGTATCAAACAATTCAGGAATAATTAAAAAATAGCTGTGTTAAAGTCACTAGGACTTATAACACAGCTATTTTTAATTTTTTACAGTTCAAGCTGGGCATCAAAGTAGTTGAGTAAACCTTGATAAATTCCCAGTGTTGCTTGCTCCCGGTAGTAATCTGTCGTGATTGCACGTTCTTCGGATGGATTACTTAAATAGCCCAGCTCCAATAAAATAGCATTCTGACGGTTTTCACGCAGCACTAAGTAATCACCAAATCGTGCTCCACGGTCTTTTAGATCAACTTTGGATGCGAGTCCTGCATGTACATATTCGGCAAGCTCCTGCTGATAGCTATTCGTATAATAAGTCGTAAAACCACTAACTGAACTATCTTCAATAGCATCATAGTGAATGCTGATAAATGCATCGGCATTTGTCTGGTGTGATACAGCAACACGTTTTCGCAAGTCGACAAACACATCCGACTCACGTGTCATTACAACATTTGCACCAGCAGCCTGAAGCTTAGACCTGAGCAATTCTGTTGTCATAATGTTAATATCTTTTTCATCTGTTCCGCGAACACCTGTAGTTCCGCGATCATTTCCGCCGTGCCCAGCATCCAGTACTATTGTTACGCCTTTTAGAGTCCCTTTTTTCCGATCTTCCGATTGATTTTCATGGTTTTGAGAAGTTTGACCTGTTGCATTGTTGTTCTCAGTTACAACCCAGTTTGCAACGTAGGCTGTTCTTTCATCATTTAATGCGATTTTATACCAATCGCCTTCGTTGTCTATAATCGGATATGTATTACCGGCATCTGCACGAGTCACAACATTTGAAGATGTTGATGCAGATTCACGTAGATTTGTCCCGTTATAAATTACAGTGACAAAGTTATTTGTTTGTTCTTTTTTTGAAGATTGTTCAGACTTCAGCTGTTTTGTAAATGTTCCATAAAAGCTATAAATCCAACCTTTAGCGCCTTTTTTATATTCAATTTCAACCCAGTTATGATCACGGCTAATTACTTTGAATTGCTGACCGTTTGTTGCAACCCCAAGTTTTTTTGCGGTTAGATCAGGCTTTTTTCGAATATTTACAGCATTTACATTGATGGTGAATGTATTTGGATCAAATTGCTGAGGTGTTACATTCGACTCTTCATTGTTATTTGAAGGAGTAGAGGGTGTTTCCAATATTGTTTCTTCTTTAATCGTCACATATTTTTCGAATACCCAACCAACCAGGTCTCCATTTTGAATTTGAATCCAATCTTGTTCTTGATGTAAAAACTTACTTTCTGTCCCCGAAGAAAGCTTTGTTAATACCGGAGAAGATAATGATGGACCAGCTCGAAGATTTAAATCATTTACTTGAGCAATAACAGTTTTTTCGGATTTGGCAGCAGATCTATTGTCGGCCGATTTGACAAGCCATGCTGCAACCCAACCTTCCATCTCACCATATTTGACATGTTGCCAATCTCCTTCTTTCTTTATCGACAGCAGCTCTGTTCCTTCTTTTAATGTTTCAAGCACAGGATAGGAAAGACCAGGACCTTCACGCAAATATAATTTTTCTGCTTTTACAAATAATTGCTCGCCATTTGCCGCCACTTGGCTAGTGGAAAAATTATACGGAAAAATGCTTGTAAATAGTATTAAAAGTGATAGACCTATTAATATTTTTCTTTTATTCATAGCTTCCTCCTTTTAGTGGGATTTGTAATTTTACAATACTTTCACATATATCCTCTATTATAAAAGGAAATATGACAAAAAATATAGCGTTTTATTGAAAATGGTTGACAACTTGTCATGACATCATTAAGATTAGTGTTAATTTAACAAAAGTAACATTGCCAATGACCAAAAAAGTAGCGGTTGCCAATGCTGAAAAGAGAGGGAGAGACTTAGGCTGTAATCTTTCCTACAGTAAGTAACATGTGAACAACAGTTGAGAGGCGTTTCCTCGAAAAATTTTTTCTAGTAGGGGAAGACGGAATCGGCCGTTATCCGAATACGAGAGGATGTAGCAATACATCAATTAGGGTGGAACCGCGGAAGAGTATACAAGCTTTCGTCCCTTGCATTTTTGCAAGGGGCGGGAGCTTTTTTTATTTTCTCTTTGTTCAGCTCGCGAACTGTTTGGTCAACTAAGAAAGGAGTGCTTTTAATGAATTTTAAAGTACCTAAAGGGACACAGGATATTTTACCGGGTCAATCAGAAAAATGGCAGTATGTAGAGCGTGTCATTCGAGATTTATGTGATAAATATCGTTAT
Source organism: Solibacillus sp. FSL K6-4121 (assembly GCF_038002585.1). Lineage (NCBI taxonomy): Bacteria > Bacillati > Bacillota > Bacilli > Caryophanales > Caryophanaceae > Solibacillus > Solibacillus sp. FSL K6-4121. Next base: position 1,280,610 of record NZ_JBBOCS010000002.1, on the reverse strand, counting down.
AACGAAATTCGTACACCGATGTTTGAAGCGACAGAATTATTTCAACGTGGTGTAGGCGATACAACAGATATCGTACAAAAAGAAATGTACACGTTTACGGACAAAGGAGATCGCTCGTTAACATTACGTCCAGAAGGAACAGCTTCGGCGGTACGTGCATATGTCGAGCACAAAATGTTTGGACAAGTAGATCAACCGGTCAAGCTATACTATACAGGTCCAATGTTCCGTTATGAACGTCAACAAGCAGGGCGCTATCGCCAGTTCGTACAGTTTGGTGTTGAAGCAATCGGCTCAGCTGATCCGGCAATAGATGCAGAGGTAATGGCACTTGCGATGGATGTGTATACAACACTTGGTTTGAAAGATTTAAAATTAGTTATTAATTCATTAGGTGATAAAGATACACGTGATGCACACCGTAGTGCATTAATCGCGCATTTCACACCGGTTATTGGAGAGCTTTGCAGCGATTGTCAAAGCCGTCTAGAGAAAAATCCTTTACGCATTTTAGATTGTAAAGTAGATGCAAAACACCCGGCAATGGCAACTGCACCGGCTTTAACAAATTATTTAACAGATTCATCAGCGGAGTACTTTACAAAAGTAAAACAATATTTAGATGTATTGGGTATTTCGTATGAAGTGGATCCAAACTTAGTACGTGGTCTTGATTATTACAACCATACTGCGTTTGAAATTATGATTACAGGTGACGGTTTTGGGTCAATTACGACACTTTGCGGTGGTGGTCGCTATAACGGTTTAGTTGAAGATATCGGTGGTCCGGAATCACCTGGTATTGGATTTGCACTTTCAATTGAACGTTTATTATTAGCGCTTGAAGCAAAGAATATTGAACTTCCAACGGAAAATGATCTGGAAATGTATGTAGTGGCGATGGGGGAAGAGGCAAAACTAAAAGCAGTTGAGCTTGTAAGTTCATTCCGTGCTAAAGGCATTTCAGCAGATATGGATTATTTAGATCGTAAAATGAAGGCACAAATGAAAGCAGCGGACCGTGCCAAAGCAAAATTTGTTATTGTGCTAGGTGAGACTGAGATAGAAGAGCAAGTAGTAAATGTAAAAACAATGGCAACTGGTGATCAAACAAAAGTTGAATTTGGTCAGCTAGTACAATACGTTTTAGAAAACAAATAGGTGGAGGAATAACAATGGCACAAAGAACACATGCATGTGGCTTAGTAACAGCTGCAGAAGCAGGGCAGGAAGTTGTTTTAAAAGGATGGGTACAAAAACGACGTGATTTAGGCGGATTAATTTTCGTGGATATGCGTGACCGTGAAGGCATCGTACAAGTAGTTTTCGGTGATCAGGCAAAGGATGCATTGGAAATAGCGGAAAAAATCCGTAATGAATATGTAATCGAAGTAAAAGGGAATGTTGTTTTACGTGATGCTTCCCAAGTAAATAAAAATATGCAAACAGGTGAAATTGAAGTGGTAGCTTCTGAGTTAACAATTATTAATGAAGCAAAAAACCCTCCTTTCGCCATTGATAACAATGTAGAAGTTTCGGAAGAGTTACGTTTAAAATACCGCTATTTAGATTTACGTCGTCCAGTAATGTATGACACATTCAAAATGCGTTCAGATGTAACACGTACGATTCGTAACTTCCTACAAAATGAAGGCTTCCTTGAAGTGGAGACACCAATCTTAACAAAATCAACTCCAGAAGGTGCACGTGATTACTTAGTGCCATCTCGTGTGCATGATGGTGAATTTTATGCGTTACCACAATCACCTCAGCTATTTAAACAGCTACTTATGGTAGGTGGTTTTGAAAAGTACTTCCAAATTGCTCGCTGCTTCCGTGATGAAGATTTACGTGCAGACCGTCAACCAGAGTTTACACAAGTTGACATCGAAACTTCATTCTTATCGATGGATGAAATTATCGAAATGAACGAACGTTTGTTAACTCAAGTTATGAAAGATGTTAAGGGAATTGATGTTGTAACTCCATTCGCGCGTATGAGCTATAAAGAGGCAATGGATCGTTTCGGTTCAGATAAGCCAGACGTACGTTTTGGACTAGAATTAAAACAGCTTTCTGACATTGTAAAAAATTCTGCATTCGGTGTATTTGCAAATGCTGTAGCAAATGGCGGGGAAGTTAAAGCGATTAATGTAAAAGGCGCAGCTACTAATTACTCTCGTAAAGACATTGATGCATTAGGCGAATTTGCAGGTCGTTATGGAGCAAAAGGTTTAGCTTGGTTAAAAGTAACTGAAGAAGGCTTAAATGGTCCTATCGCGAAATTCTTTGAAGGCGAAGCGGCAAACGGCATTATCTCTGCAACAGAAGCAGAAGCTGGCGACTTATTATTATTCGTTGCAGACAAATCTTCTGTAGTAGCAGATGCACTAGGCGCACTACGTTTAAAACTAGGAAAAGAATTAGGATTAATCGATGAGTCGAAATTTGAATTCTTATGGATAGTTGATTGGCCATTATTCGAATACGATGAGGCGGAAGGTCGCTATTATGCAGCACACCATCCATTCACGCGTCCATTCGATGAAGATTTAGAGTTAATGAATACAAACCCTAAAGAAGTTCGTGCACAAGCATACGATATCGTATTAAATGGTTATGAGCTTGGTGGTGGTTCATTACGTATTTATGAGCCAGATTTACAAGCAAAAATGTTCGAACTACTAGGCTTCTCTGAAGAAGAGGCGCGCGCTCAATTCGGTTTCCTACTGGAAGCGTTTGATTACGGTGTTCCTCCACATGGTGGCTTAGCAATGGGACTTGACCGTTTAGTAATGCTGCTTGCAGGCCGTACTAACTTACGTGATACAATTGCATTCCCTAAAACGGCAACGGCAAGCTGTTTATTAACAGAGGCACCATCACAAGTTTCAGATGCACAGCTTGAAGAGTTAAGTCTTCGAGTAGCTTTAAAAAAATAAAAATAGGACTCGGCAGTTTGAAAAGGACTTTCAAGCTGTCGAGTTTTTCTAAATATTTCAATTAATATAGTACATTTTTAATATTTTACTTAAAAAATGACATTTTAATTGAATTATCAGAAATTAGGTGTTAATATTTGTTTAACACGAATCCTAAAGTGTTCGTCGCTAAATTTGTTACTTAACACTTTTGACCGAACATTAAATCGTTGGGAGCTACTTATTACCGTAGCCGCAAACATGCCCCATTGGAGCGGGACGTTTAAAGCTACGACTAGTGCACCCCCTTGCTATTCATGCGGGATCAAAACGATGTTTTTTAGCAAGACGGCACATTTGGGATTCGTATTTAATTTATCTACTCTTCGACTAATAAGTTGGAAGGGTATTTTTTTGTTGAAAAAGTCTCGATCTTATTTATCAAGAATGTAAATTAAAACAACCTCAACACTATTACACTTTTAATATGTTGCTTGCATATAAGAATTGTTGTCGTTATAATGCCTAGTAGAATGATAAAGATTGAGGGGTAAAATTAGATGTTACATCAATTTTCACGAAATGAGCTAGCTATTGGTACAGAAGGTTTACAAAAATTAAAAGATACAACAGTCGCAATTTTAGGTGTAGGAGGGGTTGGCTCTTTTGCAGCTGAAGCGTGTGCACGGAGTGGGATTGGCCGAATTATTTTAGTCGACAAAGATAATGTTGATATAACAAATGTAAACCGTCAATTAGTTGCGTATTTATCAACAGTAGGGAAGTCCAAATCGGCTGTTATGAAAGAACGTATCGCAGATATTAACCCGGAATGCGAAGTTATTGATATGCATATGTTCTACACGGAAGAAACGTATGAAGAGTTTTTTGCTCAGGGGATTGATTATGTTATTGATGCATCGGACACTGTCATGTACAAAATTCATATTATGAAAGAATGTTTAAAACGTGATATTCCAATTATCTCGAGTATGGGTGCAGCTAATAAGATGGACCCAACACGTTTCAAAATTGCTGATATTTCGAAAACACATACAGACCCGCTTGCAAAAGTAATTCGTACTAAGCTCCGTAAAGAGGGGATCAAAAAGGGTATAACTGTCGTATTTTCAGATGAATCACCAATTGTTGTGCGTCCGGATGTCGCGCAATATGTAGGCAAGCCGGAAGCAGAAATTCGTAAAGCAAAATTACCACCTTCTTCAAATGCATTCGTACCTTCTGTTGCTGGATTAATTTCAGCAAGCTGGGTGATTAATACCATTTTGAAAGATGTGGAAATTAACCGCGTTCAAGGGTAATATAAGGAAAAGGCAGTGATGAAGTCAATTTGACTTTTCATCACTGCCTTTTTCGTTCTTAGTGAATTATTTTTAATGCTTGTTGATAAGTTTCTTCAATATTTTTTGTTACATCAGTTTGGTCTTTAGTAATTTTCTCTAAGACGTTGCATAGTTGATCGATGGAGCTTGTACTTTGCTCGATTATTGCAGCAAATTCGTTTGTCGCAACTTGTACTGATTCCCCATTCTTTTCGATCGATTTTACGCTCGTTGAAAACTGGGTTAAATTCAATTGTAAATTATTCATAGCTTTAAATAAATTTGTAAAAGTATTATTCGAGCTTTCAACCATGTGCACTTGTATTTCTACATGATTTAAGCCATGCGTTAATCGATCAAGCGCAAGTTTATTATATGAATTGACTTGTGCTAAATTTTCATCAATCTTTAGTACCGTATCATCTGTCAAGCTTGCCAATTTACGAATTTCTTGGGCAACTACCGCAAACCCTTTTCCATGTTCCCCTGCACGTGCAGCTTCTATTGAGGCATTTAACGCCAATAAGTTTGTTTGTTCAGTAATTTTATGAATTGAATAAGCGAACTGATTTGTTTCATTTATTTTATCTGATAAAGACATAAAAGTTGTATTGAGTTCATTGAAAAATGCAGTAAACTGATCAATTTCCTGTTTGAGCTTTGTCATGGAATTAACTCCCTCTACTGCACTCACACTTCCATCTTCCGCTTCAGTAACAATCTTGTTGAGCTCGGAAACGATGGAATGTAGCTCTCTATGCGTTAAATCTGTACTTTCAACAATAGATTGCACGTGGTCGGATTGTTTATGTGCCCCGATGCTCACTTCTTTTAGTGATGCCAACATTTGTTGATGTGCAGCACTTGATTGATTAGTGCTGTCAGTTATAAGCTCAAGTTTTGAAGTGATACCTTGAACGGAAGATTCCAGACGCTGATGCAGTTGTTCTTCGTGAACAGCACGCTCGTTCGCCTGAGTCATATAGTTTTCAATATTATTGAACATTTTTTTGTTTTGTCGCACTTGTAGAAGAATAGCGACAAACATTAAGGTTTGAACTACAAAAACATTTGCAGGATCAACGGCAAAACCACCAGTATCCATAGTGAAATTAAATATCAAACCAAGAGTAGAGGCAATATATCCCGCGCACAGAACTTTTATCCGATTGTGGACACTACTTAAAATTAGTACAAAAACACTTAAAATAATTGTGGCTAATGTTACTTTATTGGTAATGATTGTACCGTACACAGTCAAGACTGAAGCGATAATAACGACATATGGAAAATATGGATGCAATGCAACTATTTTTCTTTGAATAAAGTAACATATAAGTGTAATTGTCAAAGGGATAATTAACGATAAGGCGACTCCAATGGGACGATCAATAAAAAGTTGTGCAATGCTGCCTAAGAAAGCAGCCATGCCATAGACAATCATTAAAATGGTGTTTTTTTCATGTAAATCTTTTGCATATAATTGATGAATCATACAATCACCTTTCCATAAAATGTCGTTATTTTGTAACATATTACATGCTTTTATTAATTTATACAGTATTTTCCTCACAATGTCACGTCTTTTTGAATCGTTATTCATTAATACTTTTAGGGTATTATTATTGTGATAAAATAATGAGAAGATGGGTGAAAGGGGGCTAACACAATGCCAATTCAACAATTGGAGTACCGCGGGCTTAATCTATACGATGTGGTGGGAACAGTGGAGGTTGCGATTGACGCCGATTTGAAGCAGATTCATATTTATGATACGCAACATATTGTAGAACCCGAGTATGATTTCTTATCGAAAAGTTACATATTAAGTGAAGGGTTTTGGAAGATGGCAAAAATCATAAAAGAAAAACAACTTTTTCTTGAAAATGATGAAAGTAACTTGAATTTGTGGATTACACCTTTTAAATGGGTTTTTTATAGTTCAAATCAAACAATTAAAGTATTTGAAGAAGGAAAGATGAAAATACAACCTATATCATCATGTGCAGAAGATATGCTATTGTATGAAAAGTACTTTTCCCGTTTGAAGGATGAATCTTTGGGTGGCAAATGACATAATATTCTATTAAAGGGGTTAATTATGGCAAAATTATGGCAGGATTTGCGTTAATTCTTCGTTTTTGCCGTATAATACCTTTTTTTTGTTATAGTTAAGGTACGTATTGATTATAATGCATGGGGATGCAAGGAGGACATTAGAATGACAATCGAAATGAAGAATGAATTGCTAAACTTACCGAGTTTACAATTAAAAATGGATAATATCGTTTTTGATAATATTGATACAAAGCCAAACTGGTCTAAGGCATATGAGCAGCTTGATGAATTATTACAGAAGGTAGCTTTCAATTTTAATAATTATATTGAAAAAAATAATGGAGAAATGCCATCATCAACAACTTATTGGACATTATATATGGACATTACTTCAAAACTTCTCTATTTTACTGGTTTAGCTCATTCGAATTTAATCGCAGAAGATGATGTGGACGCACGCGCACATGTTATTGAGCTTTATCATATTAGCGCAGGCTGTATTCCAAATGCACTTTTAGAAAATAACGAAGAATTGATTTCCGAAATTAAAAAGAGTATCCAACAATTAAATGGTCAACAAAAGGTAGATTTGCAAGTTGCTGAAAATTTAGAAAACTGCATGGAGAAATTCTATACTTTTACAAAGACCTACCAATAAAACAACTTAAGAAGAGCCATTTTCACTTAAACTGAAAATGGCTCTTTTTAAATTAACTCTTCGTATTATTGCGAAATGATTTTAATTTTTCATATATGGCAGCCATTCTTTTTTCTTCCCCTGCAATAACAGGTTGATAAAATTCTGTTCCGACTAGTTCATCCGGCAAGTATTGCTGTTGAACCCAGCCGCCAAATGTACCAATCGGGGAGTCGTGCGGGTATTTGTATCCGACATGGCCAAGCGTAGCCGCACCCGCGTAATGTGCATCCTTAAGATGGTTTGGTATGGCGCCTGTCTTGCCATCATGTATTGTAGCGATTGCTTTATCAAGTGCTTTATATGCTGAATTTGATTTGTCGGAAAGGCACATTTCCACTACAGCTGTTGCTAGTGGAATACGGGCTTCAGGTAAACCGAGCTTCACCGCTGCCTCAGTGGCAGCCTGTACATGTGCACCTACGCTTGGATTTGCTAGGCCGATATCTTCATATGCCATGACGAGGAGTCGTCGGCATACTGCAATTAAATCTCCACTTTCTAATAAGTGGGCCAAATAGTATAATGCTGCATTTGGATCACTACCTCGCACGGACTTTTGAAGGGCTGATAATAAATTATAGAAATTTGAGCCACCTTTATCACCAAAAACCCCAATGCGTTTAGCGAGCGCTTCTATCGCATTATCATTTAAGCTTGTTACGCCATCAACTTCATCTGATGCATAATATACAGATTCAAGCAATGTTAAAGCTTTTCTCGCATCACCGTTAGAAGCATTTGCAATATTCTCGATTTGTGTATTTGTTGCTTCTATTGTTTCATTCCCTAACCCACGTTCTTTATCTTCCAGTGCCATGTGAAGTAATTGTTTCACATCTTCTATAGTAAGCCGTTCCAGCTGAAGTATCTCCCCGCATCTTGAGCGAATGGCAGGGTTGACATCGTGAAATGGGTTTTCAGTTGTTGCACCAATAAGGACAATTGAGCCGTTTTCAACATGCGGCAACAATGTATCCTGCTGTAGTTTGTTGAAGCGGTGAATTTCGTCCAGAAACAAAATAACCTTTCCGCTCATTCGTGCGTCCATCACAACTTGTTCAATATCTTTTTTCCCGGCATGAGTTGCATTTAAAGCGAAAAACGGTAGCTTAGTACTACCGGCAATAGCATTTGCTATAGAAGTTTTTCCTACTCCTGGAGGACCATAAAGCAGCATAGACGGAATATGGTCTTTTTCAATCATTTTAAAAAGTGGAGTATGTGGACCAATAATATTTTGTTGTCCGACAATTTCCCGAATGGTGCGAGGTCTCATTTTATAGGCGAGCGGTTCGTTCTGCACAATTGTTCGCTCCTTTACTTTTTTATAGAACTTAAACTTTATATCATTTATAATAAAGTATTTCCGAGTGGTTTAAAAGGAGTTATGGTATAATAGACGTTATAAATGGACTAGAAAATAGAGGTGTAACAATGAAAATTTCAACAAAAGGTCGTTACGGTTTAACAATAATGATAGAACTTGCTAAACAATATGGAGGAGGACCGATTCCATTGCGCCAAATTGCAGCAGACAAAGAGTTATCTGAAGCATACTTGGAGCAGTTAGTATCACCACTCCGTAATGCAGGACTTGTAAAAAGTGTTCGTGGCGCTTACGGCGGTTATATGCTGGCACATAAGCCAAACGAAATTTCAGCTGCAGATGTTATTCGTGTATTGGAAGGTCCGATCCAACCGGTCGAAGGAATTGAAAATGAAGAGGCTCCCCAACGTGAATTATGGATGCGCATCCGGGATGCTGTAAAAAATGTATTGGACACAACTACAATAGAAGATTTAGCGAAATATACAAATAATGAAGTAACTGATGGCTATATGTTTTACATTTAGTTTTATTTAAAGGAGTTAGTTAGTTTGAAAAATACAATTTACCTCGATCATGCAGCCACATCACCAGTAGCACCGGAAGTTATTGACGTGATGGCCCGTGCAATGGCGGAGGAAAGTGGAAATGCATCAAGTATTCATGCAGTAGGACGACGTGCGCGTAAAGCATTGGATGAGGCAAGAACAAGCTTGGCGCAAAAAATAAATGCAAAACCTTCGGAAATAATTTTCACAAGTGGGGGTACAGAAGCCGATAATATGGCAATTTTCGGTACTGCCTATGCCCGCCAAGATGAAGGCAAGCATATTATTACGACTCAAATCGAACACCACGCCGTTTTACATGCATGTGAAAAGCTTGAAAAAGAAGGCTTTACAGTGACTTATTTACCTGTCGATCGCACAGGTCGAGTAAGTGCAGATCAAGTAAAGGCTGCTTTACGTGAAGATACGATATTGGTAACGATTATGTATGGCAACAATGAAGTTGGTACGATTCAGCCAATCGCTGAAATTGGAGAGGTTTTAAAAAACCATATAGCAACATTCCATACTGATGCAGTCCAAGCTTTTGGCTTAGAAAAGTTGGATGTCGAAGCACTCCATATCGATTTATTAAGTGTTTCTTCACATAAAATAAACGGTCCAAAAGGCATCGGTTTTTTATATGCAAAAACAGGTGTGAAAATTTCGAGTATACTGTATGGTGGCTCCCAAGAGAAGAAGCGTCGTGCAGGAACTGAAAATGTACCTGCTGTTGTTGCGTTTGCAAAAGCAGCGGATATAGTGGAAGAAGAGCTTCAGCAACGCAAAGAAAAATATAATGGTTTTAAAAATATTTTAATTGAACAGTTCCGGGAGGCAAATATCGATTTCCATATAAATGGTCATCAAACAGACGTGTTGGCACATGTGTTTAACGTGACATTCCCAGGGACAGATGTAGAGTCATTTTTAATTAACCTGGATATGGCTGGAGTACTTGTATCGAGTGGTTCGGCATGTACAGCAGGTTCGATTGATCCTTCTCATGTACTAGTGGCAATGTTTGGACAAGATGCGCCTGAGCTTCGTAGTTCCATTCGTTTCAGTTTTGGGTTAGGATTAACAGATGAGTTAGTGCGAGAAGCAGGGAAGCGTACTGCTGAAATTGTGAAACGACTAACTTCGTAAATATATAAGGAAGACTTCGCGCCTTTTACGCGATTTGTCTAAGAAAAGGTGAATAGTAAATGGTAGAAACAAGAGATCCATCTCAAATCAGAGTTGTAGTCGGTATGAGTGGTGGAGTAGATTCATCAGTTGCCGCTTATTTATTAAAGCAGCAAGGCTATGATGTAATCGGTATTTTTATGAAAAACTGGGATGATACAGATGAATTTGGTGTATGTACTGCAACAGAAGATTATGATGATGTAATCGCAGTATGTAACCAAATCGGCATTCCATATTATGCGGTCAATTTTGAAAAACAATATTGGGACAAAGTATTTACGTACTTCCTGGAGGAATATAAAGCAGGTCGTACACCAAATCCGGATGTTATGTGTAATAAAGAAATTAAATTTAAAGCCTTCCTAGAGCATGCACTGGCACTTGGCGCGGATTATTTAGCGACAGGCCACTATGCACGTGTAGCACATGACGAAAACGGTGTGAAAATGCTTCGAGGCATTGATAATAATAAAGATCAAACGTATTTCCTGAATCAGTTAACTTCAGAACAACTTGAAAAGGTTATGTTCCCAATCGGACATTTACCGAAGCCTGAAGTTCGTAAAATTGCGGAAGAAGCAGGTTTAGCTACAGCGAAGAAAAAAGATTCAACAGGGATCTGTTTCATCGGTGAACGTAATTTTAAAGAATTTTTAAGCCAATACCTTCCTGCACAGCCAGGCAATATGGAAACATTTGATGGTGAAGTAAAAGGTACACACGATGGTTTAATGTACTATACATTAGGTCAACGTCACGGCCTTGGAATCGGCGGAGACGGCGAACCTTGGTTTGTTGTAGGTAAAGATTTAACACGCAATGTATTATATGTTGGCCAAGGCTTCCATCACGATGCACTGTATTCCGATGCATTGACTGCCGTAAAAATGAGTTTTACAGGGGAAGCAAAAACGGGCACATTTAACTGCACGGCTAAATTCCGCTATCGTCAGGAAGACTCACCGGTAACAGTAACAATGCGTGAAGACGGTACAGCTTATATTGAATTTGCCGAGCCGGTTCGAGCGATCACACCAGGACAAGCTGTTGTTCTGTATGATGGCGAAGAGTGCCTAGGTGGCGGTACAATCGATGGCGTGTTTAAAAATAGCGAAAAGTTAACATATGTAGGGTAATTTACGGTAGACGTTCATAATAATTGAGCGTCTATACTTTTGTTTTGAGGTGGAATAATGGATATAAACTATAATGAAATTGGAATTAAAGCATTCCAGGAGAAGCGTTATGAAGAAGCTGCACAAGCTTTTACCGAAGCAATTGAATCAAATCCAAATGATGCAATCGGTTATGTGAATTTTGGTACACTCCTTGCAGCTATGGGAGATATCGAAAGATCAGAGCGATTTTTCCAAAAAGCGATAACGGTTGATGAAAAAGCGGCCACGGCATATTATGGCTTAGCAAATCTATATTATGAAGCAGAGCGTTATACGGAAGCTGCAAAACTGTATCAAAAGTCGATTGATTTTGGTATTGAAGGAGCAGATGCGTATTATATGTTGGCGAAATCTTTTGAGCGTGAACAGCAATTTAAGTTGGCATTGCCTTTCATGCAACGTGCTGCTGAGCTTGCCCCAAATGATCTGCAAATTCGTTTATCATATGGTATTTTACTATGTTCCTTAGAAATGTTTGACTTTGCAAAACCTGAACTGGAATATGTAATTGAAGAAGATTGGAATAATGCCGATGCACACTATAATTTGGGTGTATTATATGCAGTTTCAACAACAGATACAGACAAAGCAAAATATCATTTAAAACAAGCGTATACATTACAGCCTGAATTCGACCAAGCAAAATATTTATATGATATGATTTGCCAACGTTCAAACTAATCATATTTAGTTTTATATAAAGTATAAGGAAGCGGAGTTGGGACATAAGTAGAAATTTCTTTGTAAAAAGGAAATACACTTATTAAGAAATTGATACTATATGAATTGATTGGAGTGAAGGGGCGACTCCTGGGGGAACAGCGAAATTTATTTTGCGACGAGTAACCGCAGGAGCACCGACGCCTGAGACTACAGGCTCAGGCCGTGCCCCCGGAAAGCGTCCCCGTAACGGAAATCAATTATGGCAGAAGCAGAAAAACATCTATTTTTTCTTTAAAAAAATAGATGTTTTTCATTTTGTCCAAGGCTCTTTTTTTGACTTTATAATGATAAATAAATGAAATATATACTAATAATACATATATGATATGATGAATTAAACTGACAATTTGAGGTGGGGATTTGACATGCAGGCTAAAATAGATAAAGCAGATTGTATGTTTTTAATTTCTGATGAGAAGTTGTATGAATTTCAACAATTAATAGATGAACTTGATTTATTTACACTAATCCTTCCGTTTGTTGAAGAATCCTATCAACGATCTGTTTCTATATTGGATATTTGGTATTTAATATCAAATGAAGAGATTAACCGTATATCCAATCCTGAAAATACGATGATATATGCTTATCGGAATTCTTTATTGGAAATTATTAAAAACTTTCAAATAAAACGCTATGTTCAGCTAGCTCTTTATGAAAATACGAAATTAGCATTTATATGTGCAATACATATTTATAATACATTAGATAGTTTTATTAATGAAAAAATGGCATTAAATGAAGAGGTATTACAAAATTTTAATCAATTAAAAAGATACAGCCATAAAAGTTTAAGACCTTTTTATGATACAAAATATATTGAATATGAAAATTATCCAAAACAATTAGCTACGTTGCAAAGTAATGTAGTAACGCAATTGCAGGAAATTAAACAACAATTCGATATACCATTGGCTTGGACATTAGAGCAGGCAATTGATGAGGCTAGTAAAATGTATGAAGCTGTATTCGGATTGATCAATGATTGGGGTGGTCGTGTGCCATGATTATATCAAACCAAGTAGAACATTTAAGAAGTCTGTATAGAGAACTGAACTATTTTGAAGTAATTCACTTTGGCACGATAACATTACCGATTTCACTTGAAGAAAAACGTTATGATGAGGCGCTTATTTGTTATGAGTATTTAGCTTCAGCTTATTATGAAACAGGTAAATATGAGAAATTCCTCGTCGTTATGAATGACTATGAAAAGCTATGTTTAACATATGGAAAAGATGAAAATAAAATGTTTTTTTACTATTTATACAGTCTTTTACAAGTAGTTGTTAAAAACTTTGATGAATCAATTGATGCGACCAAAAAATCAATTAAATATGCGTATTATTTAAACTCCTATGAGCTAATTTCTATTAATTATTATAATTTTGCTGCCCAATTAGTCCATATAAACCAATTTGAGAAAGCAAGAATAGCGATTAGTCTAGCGGAGTTTTATAAAAATAAGATTCCGAAACAAGATTTAACAATTGCTAAAGGTTATATAGGTGCGCTCTATTATTTTGCTACAATAGCAGATAATGAGGGGTATCAAAATGTGAAGCAGGAATTTGTAGAACTTTTAAAGAACAAACACAGTTTATATAACGCCAAGATTTTATTTGCTGATGCAATTTTAGCATTCAATATGGGGAAAAAAGAGAAAAGCACTTTATTATTTGAACAGGCTTACATTGAATTCAAAAATCAGCAAAATATTATGTTTTTAATAACGGTGGATTACCATATTAAAACCTTTAAACTGTATGATACATTTCAATATACAAATGAGCTGCGTGAAATCATTGAAAATTCTAACCGTGAACCATTGGACGCAAATAATGTAAAAAGTTTGTTATCTGATTTATTTATTGATGAGGATGTTTCCGCCCTTTCTATAAAGTATCCGAAGGTCATTTCAAAAGAATTAATCGTACAACATGTTGAACAGGCACTTCAAAATAATGAATCATTGTATTGTATTCATTGGTGCTTCATAACAACGGAAATTGAAAGCTTATTTGGTGATAAATTCGTTGAACATTTGCTGTTTACAATGTTTGAAACAATTTATCATTTCATTTTTAAACATGATGCAGAAGTAAATGTCCTTTCAAAGAATGAAGGGGAAGCTTTTATAAAAGATATATCCGAACCGAAATTTTTTGAACTGTTAATGGAATTGGAAGAAAAGCTTCAATCTTCAGTTGTACATTCTACAATGGGCATCATGGAAATTCCTGTACATTTCGGATTTATTCATTCAAACCAATTACCTAAAGATCAGGCTTCGTATGAACAATTGGCCGCTTATGCTGATGCCAATCTATATTATGCAAAGTCACATGGTCAATTATATATTTATAATTAATTCGAAATAGTTTGAAAAAAATATCGTTAAGCATTACAATATAACGTATAGTAAAAGCGATGATGAAAAAAGAGTAGTAAAGTTTTGTTTTCCAGAGAGCTAACGGTCGGTGGAAGTTAGTAAACGCACTTTATGAATGGAATTTCTAGCTGCACGAAGGAAATGTCGTGCCGTAGCTCTCACGTTACGAGATTTGAGTGGACTAAATACTTTTTAGTCAATAAAGGTGGCACCACGGCTCTTTCGTCCTTTAATAACGAAAGGGCCTTTTTGTATGCATTTTTAGTTGAGTTGAGGAGAGATGAGCATGGTAGTTGAGATGAGAAGTTATGTAGTAAAGAAAATAAATGGAGATACGCATACACCGATTTCCATTTATGAATCTGTGCAGGGAACGAAAAAAGTATTATTTGAATCAAATGCTAAATTTAAACATAATGGGCGCTATTCGTTTATTGCGTTCAATCCTGTAGGGGAGCTAAAAGGCGATGGAGCAACAAGTACATTCCAGATTCATGACGAGCCATTGGAAACCGAGCGGCTGCCTGTGCTGGCAAAGTTAAAACAATTACTGCCGATTTGTAATGAGCAATTTCCGTTTGCCTTTTTCGGAGGAGCAATTGGCTACTTCGGATATGAAACAGCCTTCCATTTTGAAAACATAGGAGAAATTGTAGGCGATAAATATAATATGCCCGATGTTCATGTATATTTTTACGAAACATTTATCGTAATTGATCACTTATTGCAGGAGATATCGATTATTGCCCTCGATCTTTTTGAAAAAGGCTATTCTGCTGAACAATTGCAGCAAAAAGTGGATGTAATTGAACAGATGATTACTAAAGCGACGCAGTTAACACCGAATAACCCGGTTGAAGTGAAATTCACTCCAACAATTGAAAAGGACAGCTTTATCGAAATGGTGGAAACGGCGAAAGAACATATACGTAAAGGTGATATTTTCCAAGTTGTTTTATCTCAAACTTTTGAGGCGGAATACAATGAAAATCCATTTACACTATATAGGAAATTACGTACGTCCAATCCATCTCCATATATGTTTTATATCGATTTTGATGATTATACAGTTTTAGGGACATCACCCGAAAGCCTGGTAAAAGTTCAGGATGGGATTGTGACAACTAATCCAATCGCAGGAACAAAGCCTCGGGGGAAAACAGCACAAGAAGATGAAGCATTGGCGACAGCTCTTTTACAGGATGAAAAGGAAATAGCTGAGCATAAAATGTTAGTCGATCTTGGGCGAAATGATGTTGGACGTGTTGCACAAATCGGAACGGTGCAAGTGACTAAATATATGGAAATCGAAAAATATAAATTCGTTATGCATATCGTGTCTGAAGTGTCTGGTAAATTGCGAGATGATGCACATTTAGTTGATGTTCTTGCATCAAGCCTGCCAGCTGGAACGGTTTCAGGAGCTCCGAAAATCCGGGCGATGCAAATTATTAATGACTTGGAACGTCGTAAGCGGGGCATATATGCTGGAGCAATTGGTTATTTATCCACTTCAGGAAATATGGATTTGGCACTTGCGATTCGGACGATGATTGTAAAGGATGGAAAAGCCTATGTCCAGGCAGGTGCCGGGATCGTGTATGACTCAGTGCCAGAGATGGAATACGAAGAAACGCTCAATAAAGCAAAGGCATTGTTGGAGGTGCGCAAATGATTTTACTCATCGATAACTATGATTCGTTTACGTATAATTTGTATCACCAAATTGCAATGTTAGGTGAAGATGTAAAAGTTGTCCGGAATGATACCGTAACAGTTAATGATATTCGTTCTATGAAACCGAAAGCCATTGTTATTTCACCTGGCCCGGGTGAGCCTAAGGAAGCGGGCATTGTAATTGAAATGATTCAACAGTTATACTCTGAGTTTCCGATTTTAGGTATTTGCTTAGGACATCAATCTATTGGAGAAGCTTTTGGCGCGGCAGTGAGCAGGGCGAAAAATATAATGCACGGTAAAACGAGCAAGCTTCGATTTGAAAAGAAAGGTTTGTTTGAACATTTTGAAGAGGAAATTGAAGTGATGCGTTATCATTCGCTTATTATCGAAAAAGAAACATTGCATAAGGATTTTGAGATTGTTGCAATAAGCGCGGATGATGAAGAAATAATGGCAATTCAGCATTGTAAGTATCCTGTATACGGTTTACAGTTCCACCCTGAGTCTATCGGAACTAAGCTTGGTTCCGATATGATCAGGAAATTTCTTGAAGAGGTGGAGGTACGTGTATGATTCCAAAAGATAAACATGATTTAGCCGCAGTTGAACAGTTAAAAGAAGCAGATGCTGAATTGATCATCCCAATATTGCCACAGCTACTTGAGTGGGTTCAGGATATGAACTGGCCGGTAGCTGAGCCAATGGTCGAACTATTGCTTCAGTACCCAAATGAGATAACTCCACTTGTTGAAGAGGTTCTTCGTGGAGACGATGATATGTGGATTTACTGGTGCTTAGTCAGAATTGTCCCGAAGCTGCCGTTTTATTCAAAGCTTGTATTGGTAGATGCAGTAGAGAAGATTGCTGCAATGGAGGAAACCCCATTTAATGAAGATAATATTGAAGCTGCAAAAGAAGCATTACAAAGTTTCGAACCCTAAAACTTTCGCCTAATCAGACATCTGGTTAGGTGATTTTTTTTAAAAAACTAAAAGGAAAATGAGTCCAACTTTAAATTAGATCCGTCTATAAGGTGGAAAGGGGGCCGGCAAGTGAATATTGAGCAGCTTATTGATACATATAGTGATTACTTGTACCGAATTGCCTTTATATATACGAAGGATCGCTTAGCAGCAGAAGAAGTTGTCCAGGACGTATTTTTAAATTTTTATCATAAATCAGATCAATTTGAACAGAAGGCGTCGATTAAAACATATTTAGTAAAAATGACGATAAACCGCAGCTATGATTATTTGAGAAGCTGGAAGAACAAGAAATTTGTTGTTTTTCAGTTGTTTCAGCCATATGAAAAGGGTGCAGAGCAGGTTTATGTAGAGAAGGAGTTACAAGGGAAAGTAACTGCTGCAGTTCTTGCCTTACCCGTCAAAGATCGGGAAGTATTATTGCTCTATTATTATGAAGAGATGACAGTTATCGAGATAGCAGAGTTATTACAATTGGCGGTATCGACGGTTAAATCACGTTTACAGCGTGCAAGGGCGAAGTTAAAGCCAACGTTAAGTATGGAGGTGATGAATGATGAATAAAGAAAAATGGCAAAAAGAGTTAAGTAAGCTGCAACTAACAAAACAACAGAAGATGAATATAAAACAAACGATTATTCATTCAAAACGCCCGAAACGTCAGATGAATTGGACAATGGTGATTGCACCGATTTTTGTTTTTACAGCATTGTTTTTTTTGTACCTAATTAGTAATGATGATTTTGTTTCACCTATCAATCAAGCATCTAAGCCAGTAACAGATAGTTATGAAACAGAACATTTAACTGAATTAATAAGAAGAGGCAAACATGTAGCCATTATTAGTGTATTGCTAATTATTAATGTTATCCTCACGACAATTGTATTTTTTACGATGAAGCGATGGCAAAAACCGAAAATACTTAAATTACGAAAAACGGTTTATAGTTGGCGATATGTGCTTATCTTTATTGCGCCATTTATCATCTCTGCAATAGGTGGAATGCTTCAGATGTTAGAATTGGACATTCAGTGGCTGAAGTTTAGTATTTTCATCCTAATTATTATTTTTCAAATCTTACTTTCATTTTATTTTGCCCGCAATACAACCGGTACTGTATCCTGTCCGCATTGTAGCCATTCATTTTCAAAAAAGGAGCAAATTAAAATGGTATGGCATTTTAAAATGGAATTGCATTGTCCCTCATGTAATGAAAAATTGTTTTACACAAAAAAATACCGTCAAATAATAGGGGTATTAACGATGCAAACAACGGCAACTTTAATCTTCTCGCCTTATTTGGGCTTACCGCTTCCATTGAATATTCTATGTGTTGCTATTTTTATAATCGTAATGTGTTTGGTGATTATGCCATTATATCTGGATTTAAAAAAGGAAGAAGAGTTTTTGTTTTAAAAAAACTGCAGCCGAATTCAAATATTCGGCTGCTGAGACTGTAGACAAACTCTTAAAACCGTTGATTTCCATTCCGGGACCGATGCTTTCCCCGGGCACGGCTCAAGCTAACTAAATGGTGCCAAGAGCGGCAGGCACCATTTAGTGGATCTTCCGCACGTGCGGTTCCCGGTGGAGTCACGGTCCCTCCACTCCAATCAACTTATTCATCGCTTTAAATAAAGTGAGATACGATATCTACGATGACTAGTAATCAATTCAAATTAATGAACGTGAACAACTTGTTCCTGCTAAGCATCTAGTTAAATTTATAATAATAAGACAAAACTCTCGAGACCATTTGTCGACAATCTGTGCAGCCGAATTCAAATATTCGGCTGCTTTTACACGTTAAAGTAATTTGGCAATATCGCTTTCTGCTTTTGTCGGGGAATCCTGTGGTGCATAACGTTTAATGACGTTTCCATCCCGATCGACTAAAAACTTCGTGAAATTCCATTTAACTGATTGGCCTAAAAGTCCTTTTGCTTCTGAAGATAAATGTTTAAATAATGGGTGAGCGTCCGCACCGTTCACTTTAATAATCTCGTGCATTGGAAAAGTTACGCCGTAGTCCATGCGACAAAATTCGGCAGCATCTTCACTTGAAGATAATTCCTGCTTAAATTGATCGGATGGGAATCCGAGGACGACAAACCCTTCTTCTTTATATTTTTCATAAAGTTCCTCAAGCTGTGAAAATTGATTTGTAAAGCCGCATTTACTCGCTGTATTGACAATCATCATTACCTGTCCTTTATAGCGGTCTAATTCATATTGTTCCCCTTTTTCTGTTTTAACCGGGATGTCATAAATATTCATTCATATTCTCCTCCTAAAAAACTATTCATATTAAATTTTGTATTATTATCGTACGGAAAAAATGCCATTATGTAAAATAATCCATTTCACCGGAGTATAAAAATAAAATAAAATTCTTGTCGAAAAAATGTCGAACGGTAAATTTTATTAAGTAAAACGTGACAGTTGTCACTGTGTGAGAATAATGTTTGCGCTTACATTATGTGGAGTAAATAATTTTATACATCAAGGGGATTTAGAATGACAAAAAAGATTGCATGGGTTACAGATACAGCAGCACTATTATCGCCGGAGTTTATAAAGAAGCATAACATACATGTGCTTGCATTAAATATTGTATTTGAAGAAGGCGCACTACGCGAAACAATTGATATGACACATGATGAATTTTACGATAAATTAAAAAATGCAAAAGCACATCCGAAAACATCCCAACCTGCTTTTGGTGAGCATGTAGCATTATATGAAAAATTAAAACAGGAAGGCTATGATTGTGCAATTGCCATTCATACATCCGAGCAATTATCAGGAACAGTATTAAGTGCTCCTATGGCAGCTGAGCAGGCAGGATTTAAAAATTTTGTTATTGATGCAAAAATTGGCTCCTACCCAATGCAATATATGTTGGAGTTAGGATTGGAACTTGAAAAAGACGGCCTGAAACCAGAAGAGATCGTGAAGAAAATTGAAGCAATGCGTGGAAATGCAGAACTAGCTTTTATACCAGCGAGTTTAGAACAGTTGCATAAAAGTGGACGAGTTTCAGGGACAGCTATGTTTCTAAGTAATTTATTAAATATTAAATTAGTCATTGAATATAATAAAGAGGGCGGCGTAGAGGTAGCGCAAAAAGTTCGTGCAGATAAGCGTGCGAAAAAAGCCGTAATTGAAAAACTGCAACGCGCCATTCAGAAATCACCTGTAAAAGAAGTAGCAGTTATACATTGTAACAATCTTACAGGAGCAAATGAGTGGAAAAAGGAACTGGAAGAGCAGTTTCCTACTATTATATTTACGCCGACGCTATTATCTGCATGTGTAGGTGTTCATGCAGGTGAAGGGACATTAGGTTTAACTTGGGTACGTGAATAAGTAAAATGCAGGGCATCCATTTAGATGCCCTGCATTTTTTTGTTATTCAAATATAAATAATGAATTAAGACAGCGAAAATCAAAGTAATTAATAGGGAAGATACCATAAAGGTTACCGTTCCTATCCAGCCGTATTTAGACCAAAATAATCCTCCAATTGTCCCTCCTATACTAGAGCCCATATAATAAGCAAATAAGTATAAGGAAGAGGCCTGTGCTTTATCACTTTCTGCCAACTGGCTTACCCAACCGCTCGCTATAGAATGGGACCCAAAAAAACCAAATGTAAAAATAATAAGACCAATAATTTTTAAAGTTAAACTCACGGGAAATGTCAAAAGTGCCCCTGTCAGCATAATAAGAATACCGCTGTATAAAACCTTTTGACGTCCATATGTATCGGATAAGCTGCCGAACCAGGCAGAGCTCCATGACCCGACTAGATATACGATAAAAAGCCAACTAATAATTGTCATACTTAATAAATAAGGAGGCTCGACTAATTTGAATCCAATATAATTGTACATTGTGACAAAGCTGCCCATTAATGTGAAACCAATTCCAAATAATAAAACGAGCTTTTTGTTCTTAATATGCTGAAATAATGTTTTTGATAATAGTTTAAATTGTAATGGGCGTGGGTTGAAATGCTTCGATTCCGGAAGTGCCCAGACGAAATAACAACTTATAATGATGCTTAATACCCCAAGAACAATCATTCCTATTTGCCAACTGTACAGATCGGACATGGTACCAATAATGATACGACCGGATAATCCTCCTACAGCATTTCCACTTATGTAAAGCCCCATTGCAGCTCCAAAGCTTGAGGGATCCATTTCCTCTCCTAAATAAGCCATCGCAATAGCTGGAACACCTGCAAATACAAAACCTTGCAGAATTCGCAGGACAAGAATTGCCTCGAAATTAGGTGCAAAAGCCAATGCGAAAGTTAGGAAAGATGCTGCAAAAATCGAAATCGTCATCAACTTTTTCCGTCCCCATGCTTCGGATAATGAACCGAATAGTATGAGGCTAAATGCTAGGACTGAAGTAGCTGCAGATAGCGACAAACTTGCTGTAGCGGGGGAAACATTATAGTCTTTCGAAAACTGAGGCAGAAGTGGCTGTGTAACGTAAAGATTTGCAAAGGTAATAAAGCCCGCGGAAAATAGAGCGATATTCGTCATTGTAAATGCTTTCGTTCCTTTTTTTATGTAATCCATAATACCCCCCACTCATGAATAGCTGACCCGAATGTCAAAAACAGCTTTTCGTATTCGCTATTCAATTGGTTGTCCTGTTAATACTTTAGCCATTTGTTCAATTGTCATGTCAGAACTTAAATCAAACGCACCTTTTTGAATAGAGCGCGCATAATCCGGCTTAGATAAAAACAGCTCAAGTTCGCGTCCATTTGCAACAATGCCCAAATCTTCTGCCTGCTGTCCGATTGTATAAATGGAAACATCTTCATATATAAAAATCGTCGCTTCGGTAACTTTCTTAGTATTCGATTTTTCTTCATTTATAGAAGAGGAATCACTTGTTTTTTCAGCTGTTTGGTTTTCAGATTTTACATCTGTGTGAGAATTTTGCTTGTCCAATTGTTCGGTTAACAAAGTTATTTGATTTTCATAATCTTTTAACTGCTGTTCATATAGTGCTATGTCTTTATGTTTGGATTCGGTTTCACCAGAAGATAAATCAACTAAAGCGATGCTTGCACCCGCGACAAATAGACCGATTCCAAATGCTCGCAACGAGGTTTTCATTGTTTACCTCCATTTGCCAATATCGACTGGATTTGGGCATGTGATAAAGTAGAAAGTTTACTGATTTCATCAATTGATAAACCTTGATTGTTTAATGCCAAAACCTGGCTTACTAAAATGCCATTAATTGGCTTAGTGTTCTTTTCAGATTTCAAGCTAGATTGGGTATAACTACTTTGACCTGTCTTGACTTGAGCCGCCACTTTCTGAAAAGAAGTAAAAGGATCGGATTTATCAACTTCAGGATGCTTAACCTGGAAGTTAGGTTCTACTAGCAACTCTTCCTCTAGTAATTTAATCCGGCGTTTTAAAGCATTTGTTTCTTGATAAATATTAATTGATAAATCTTCTACATCTTTTTCAACCTGAACGGACTTATCTTTTAAAAATAACGATAAGATAATGACGATAATTCCTACAATCATTAATATCGAAGAAAGTTCCATATGTAGTCCTCCATTTTAATTACTAATCTTATTGAAGATGTAATGAAACGTGTATTGTTCGTATAAAAACTTCCCACCTCATTACAAATTACCTTTATTTTAGCATAGTAAAACTTAATAATAAATCATACTAGATTTTTTGAGAGAGTGTGTTATAATAGGTAAGTCGTATAAATCATGCTCAAATAAATTTATATTCTTAATTTAGAGTGGGAGGGTTAATGATGCGCGTAAACATTACTTTAGCTTGCACAGACTGCGGCGAACGTAACTACATTTCAAAAAAGAACAAGCGTAACAATCCAGAGCGTCTTGAACTTAAAAAATATTGCTCTCGCGAGAAGAAGTACACTCTTCACCGTGAAACAAAGTAATAATCGCTCAGTTAGCCAAAACCACTTGTGGGTTTTGGCTTTTTACTTGGAACATATGAACATTGTTGAACGTTTTTATGATAGATGGATTTAAAATTGATCTATGATAATAACTGTTAACCTATATGGGGAAAGTAGGAGGATTAGTTGGATAAAAGGGATTATCGTAAACAAGTGCAGGAAAATTTGGCACGAATGACTTATCAAACATATCGTGAGCGCTCATTCAATATAGCCCGGCAGTTATTACAAGAACCTTCTATTAAAAAGGCTAGTACTATTGCACTCACTTTATCAAATCAACCTGAAGTAGATACTACGTTTATAATCGAGCAATTTTGGCTATTAAATAAGAAAGTTGTCGTTCCGAAATGCAACCCGAAAGACCGTTCGATGCAATTTTATAAAATAGATAGCTTTGCTGAAACGGAACGGGCATACAAAAACATTTTAGAACCTATTCCGGAGATGAATCAAAAAGTCGATAAAGAGGAAATAGATGTGATAGTTGTTCCAGGGGTAGTATTTGATCGTCAAGGCTACCGAATTGGTTTTGGTGGTGGTTATTATGACCGCTTTTTGGTGGGGTACAGCGGAAAACGCATTTCCCTCGCTTTTGAAGAACAGCTTTTAAATGAAGTACCGAGAGAATCACATGATCTTCCGGTACATATACTACTTACAGACAAAGAGCGCATAATTTGCGGATAAATGTTGGAGGAACGACAAATGAAGTCAATGTTAGACATAATTGGATTACTGAAACAATACGGAATCTACATTTATACAAAGGATCGTATTGGTGATCTATATTTGATGGAAGATGAAATAAAGGAATTATATAAAACGAACGTTCTGGATATAAAAGATTTTCAGATGGCGTTGTTAATTTTACGTCAAGAAGAGCAAAGGTTAAAAGCAGGAAAATAAAATTTATTTAGTGTATAATAATAGGTAGCGTTTACGGGACTGCTTGTGTAACTAGGGTTTTAAACGTTCTAATCAATTATACCCTTAGTCAAACAGCGGAAGTTAACCGCTGTTTTCATATTTTACGAAACCTTTTCGTTTGTAATACGTACTAACTAATAGTGTATTTTCAAAAAGCGTTTTCATAATTTTTCCAACAGAATACTGTTGCGTATTAGACTGAAAAGCTTTAAGATATATTTTGTTTCACTTGGAATTTACACAAATAAAATAATATATTTAAAAATTTGAATATGTAAAGAGAGGATGTATAGGATATGAAAGATTTTAAATGGCCTAAACATTCGATATTAGCGATTGCCGTAATAGCAACATGGATTAAAACTGTAATTGTTTATGAAACAAGTTTTGATATGAAAATAGAGAATGCAATGCAATTATTAATTTTAATCATCAATCCATTAAGCTTTTTGCTATTTTTCTATGGATTGGCATTATTTTTAAAATCTCCAAAGGCACGAAATCGCTTTATCGTTGGCGGTAGTATATTACTGGCATTTGTCTTATATGGAAATGTAGCGTTCTACCGTTTTTATAATGACTTTGTTACATTACCGGTATTATTTCAAACAAGCAATTTCGGAGAGCTTGGAACATCTGCGGCTGCAATTATCAACTGGACGGATATTTTATATTTCGTCGATGTAGCGATTATTTTAATTGCACTAAAGCTTATGCCTAAATCTGTTGAATTCACGCCAATTCGCAAAGATGCACGCAAAGCATATTTCGTTATGACAGCTGCTGTATTATTTTTGAATTTGGGATTAGCGGAAACAGAACGTCCACAGCTATTGACGCGTGCGTTTGACCGTGAGCTATTAGTTAAGAATATCGGAACGTATAACTACCATTTATATGATGTGTATGTACAATCTAAATCATCTGCTCAACGTGCTTTAGCAGATGGTAGTGAACTTGTGGAAGTGAATAACTATATACGTGCCAATCAGGCAGAGCCAAACATCCAAATGTTCGGCAAGTATGAAGGACGTAATGTCATTGCTATATCATTGGAGTCATTGCAATCCTTTGTTATTAATAATGAAATGAATGGGGAAGTTATTACACCTTTCCTGAACTCATTAACACAGGATAAAGATACGTATTACTTCAACGATTTTTATCACCAAACAGGATTAGGGAAAACATCCGATTCTGAGTTTATCTTTGAAAACTCGTTATATGGTCTAGGTCGTGGAGCTGTATTCTTTACGCATGGTGAAAATACGTATAACTCCTTTGCAGAGCGTTTAGGAGAAAATGGCTATTTCACGAATGTTATGCATGCGAACAATAAATCATTCTGGAACCGAGATATGATTTACAAATCGTTTAATTTAAATGAATTTTACGATATTGAGTCATATGAAGTAACAGAAGAAACATCAGTAAACTGGGGATTAAAAGATATTCCATTCTTTGAACAATCTGCAGCATTGATGAAGGATATGCCACAGCCGTTCTATAGTCGATTAATTACATTAACAAACCATTATCCATTCTACTTGGATCCGGAAGATGTTATGATTCCAGAATATGATTCAAACTCTGGTACATTGAATCGTTATTTCCAAACGGTTCGCTATTTGGATGAATCCGTGAAGGAATTCTTCGATGATTTAAAAGAACAGGGCTTATATGAAAACTCAATTATCGTTATGTATGGTGACCACTATGGAATTTCGGAAAACCATAATAAGGCGATGGCAAAGTATTTAAATAAAGAAGAAATTACACCTTATGACAGCGCATTATTACAGGCTGTACCATTATATATTCACATTCCGGGCGACAATGAGGGACAAGTGATGGATAATGTATCTGGGCAACTGGATATTCGTCCGACACTATTGCACCTTCTAGGTATCGAGACATCTAAAGATATGCAGCTTGGTGCAGATTTGTTTTCAGAGGAACATGAAGATTTCGTTATATTCCGTGATGGACGTTTTATTACGGATAAAGTAGTTTACGCAGGGGAAGTATGTTATGACCGTGCTACAGGCGAATCAATTGAAATTGATGCTTGTCAGCCATATATCGACAGAGCTACCCAGGAATTAGAGTATTCCGATCAGATTATCAATGGCGATTTATTACGCTTCTATGATTCTGAAACAGGTAATTTATTAACAGATCAAAATTATAAATAACAAAAAGCTGTTCTTGAATATTCTCAAGAACAGCTTTTTTACTTTACATGAAAAAAACGCATCGCTAAAACAGCGACACGTTTTTCCATTGCAATTAGTGTGTTGGTGGATAGCCTTGATTTAAAACTGTCATGATAACAAACCAACCAAATACTCCTGCTGCTAAAGCATTGAATGCTACAGCTAAAAGGTTTTTTTCTTTGATTGATTGGAATATGCCAACTACGCCAAGAATTGCAACTAGACCAAAAATAACCATTAATAAGTTCATAAAAAATTGACACTCCTTTAAGACATTCCAAAAAATGTCGCAACAATATTCCTCTTTTATTGTAAAGGTTTCCAATTCGTTTGTCGAGAACTAAAAATGACGTTTGTTTGAACGTTAGTTTTCTCTATCTAGTAAGAAGAAAAAATGTATAATGAGAATTGAGGTGATTAGATGTTAAATATAAGAAAATATAGTTTAGGGCCAGTTCAAACAAATTGTTACATTGTAAGCAATAAGGAGAAAGATTGTCTGATTTTTGATCCTGGTGAAGAAGCAGGACGTATTATTGGTGAGATACGAAAAAACGGATTAAGACCTTTAGCGGTTTTATTGACACATACACATTTTGATCATATCGGTGCAGTGGATGCTATAAGAGAAATGTACAATATACCGCTATATGTACACGCAAAGGAAGTTGATTGGTTAGCAGATCCGTTGAAAAACGGTTCAGGAAAATATGCGGAGTTACCAAATTATATAGTGGGGAAACCTGATGAAGCGCACGTTATTCGTAAAGAAGGTGAGCTGGCAATTGGCGAATTTAAAATTGACGTTGTACATACACCAGGGCATTCACCAGGTAGTATTTCTTTTATTTTTAAAGAAGATGGCTTTGCTATTGTAGGGGATACGTTATTTGAGCAAAGTATCGGTCGAACAGATTTAATTGGTGGTTCAATGGAAGTATTACTTAAATCAATACATGAGAAATTATTATCTTTACCTGAAGATACTATTATATATCCGGGGCATGGAGAATATACAACTCCTGCAGCAGAAATGAGTTCGAATCCTTTTTTAAACGGATTTTAAGCGTATTTTCTATATATAGTACGATTTAAATTAATATAAAAAAACGACCGCTCTTAAACTAAGAGCAGGTCGTTTTTTTAGTGTCCACCA
Source organism: Solibacillus sp. FSL K6-4121 (assembly GCF_038002585.1). Taxonomy (NCBI): domain Bacteria; kingdom Bacillati; phylum Bacillota; class Bacilli; order Caryophanales; family Caryophanaceae; genus Solibacillus; species Solibacillus sp. FSL K6-4121. Next base: position 1,253,278 of record NZ_JBBOCS010000002.1, on the reverse strand, counting down.
CCAGGTGTGTGGATGAAAGTTGTATAATATGTGAATCCGGCGAAGAATACTGTTAAATATGCTCCGAAAATGTACATGTACATGCGTTCTGAAAGATTTAAGAAGCCTAATAATAAGAATAAACCTGTATTACCTACGAATAATAGCGAAACCTCGTTCATACCACCAAGGTAGAACATAACGGCGAAAATAGCAGTCCAGAATGCCATAACTTTATACATATTGCTCATGAATTTCCCTCCTTTTGCAAAAAAATAGAGTAATCTCTTAACCATTATAAATCAAGTTTCTTAATAATGTAAACTGGAAGTTATGGAAGAGTTGTGACAATCGCGTGATTTTTGCCATTAATTGTGAACAGAGATTTTATATTTACAGAACGAACACGCATTCATCATACTTTCTACTTGAGAAATTTCATTTTTGCCAAACAATATATCAACTTGTCCTTTTAAGTAAGATTCGTGAAGTTGGCATACAATATTTCCGTGTTTTTCTAATTGGTTATGGAATGGACAGTTGAAAATTGAAAATATAATTGATTTTGTTTGTTCATTTTCAATAACTTCAGGAACATAGCCGATTAATTTTGCGCTTTTTGTTAACAAGGCAATTTTATCTTCGAAAGTTAAAGGGGATTTCCTTTTTATATCATCGAGCATTTCCTGCATAGACTGTTTTCCATCCTCATAACTAATTTCCCGCGCTTTGCCCAATGCTTCGTCACCTAGTTCATATATAAGTTCGAGTGACCATCTGATGAGGGAAGCAGGATCTCGTCTAGGGAAGCTTAGGTTAATACCTTCATCATTAACTTTATAAACTCGTCCAGGCCGTCCACCTTTTCCAGTTTTTAAATATTCCGCTGAAATTGCATCGATTTCCGACAGCTTTGTTAAGTGTAAACGTGCCACATTTGAATGAATGTTAAACTGTTCAGCAATTTCCTGAACCGATACAAATTGTTTGTACTGTAACATATACTCATAAATGGAAAAGCGAGTTTCATCTGCCAATGTACTAGTAATTTTAATAGGATGTAGCATTTTTCCACCTCCATCAAGCTAAATATAATATAAAATTGCCTACTTTTCTATTATTCTACATGAAATGCCATTGAAATTGTTAATATTCATACAAAAAATACCTTAAAAAGAAATTATTTCACCATTTCTATTAATTTTGTATAGTCGGTTTTATAATATAAATAGATAAAAGATATCAAGTTAAAAGAGGTGACTATTATCGAACAGCAATCTATAATTGAACAAAAATGTTTAGAGCTATTGTCGAATGCAGCAAAGCTTGATGCAACGGATATTCATTTAATTCCAAGAGAAGAGTGTTTTGATGTATTGCTCAGAAAGTATGGCCGGTTTGAAAAGACTAATGAAATTCCCAATGATCTCGCCTTACGAATGATTTCCTACTTTAAATTTTTGTCATCCCTCGATATTAGTGAAAGGCGAAAACCCCAAAGTGGTGCGTTTCAAAAATTTATCGGCCAATCGATGTATGCATTCCGAATTTCTACATTACCTTCCAGTTTTTACAAAGAGAGCTTGGCAATTCGTTTATTGCGTCAAAATCACACAGTCCCCTTAAAAACATTATGTCATTTCCATGAGAGTGTTCGACAGCTAGATAGGCTGGCCCGTATGGATAGCGGGTTAATATTGATTAGTGGGGCGACTGGCAGTGGAAAGACGACCACTTTATATTCAATGTTGCAATACTGTGCTCAGCATCTTTCACGACATGTTATATCAATTGAAGACCCGGTGGAAAGTACACAGGATCATCTGCTGCAAATTCAAGTTAATGAACGGGCTGGTATTACGTATTCAGCCGGTTTGAAGGCAGTATTGAGACATTCACCTGAAGTCATCATGCTTGGAGAAATCCGTGATCAGGAAACAGCGAAGGTTGCGATGGAAGCCGCATTTTCAGGGCATTTAGTTATCTCAACAATTCATGCGAAAGATACTGTTAATTGTTTATATCGGCTTCAGGATTTGTCTGTTTCTTTGGAAGAGATGAGGCAAATGCTTAAAGCCGTCATTTCACAGCGTCTTATCGAAACTGATGAACAGGGCTATAAAGCAGTTTTTGAATTTTTGACAGATAAACAATTACAGCGGGCGATAGAATCTATAATAGAAGGCAATCGTTTTACACTGCCTTATGAACAAACAATAGCTGGACAAAAGGCACTATTAAAAGGAGAAGGCTATGAATATATCTCTCATTAAAAACCTACCGACCACCCCGTTATTTCACAAAACAATTATTAAGCCTTCCGAATTCCCTACATTACTTCAACGCATTTCAACATTATTAAATGAAGGCTATACATTTGCCCATAGTATAGAAATGCTGCTTCCTTATCATGTGAAACATTATGAACCGGTACAACAGGAAATATCAAATATCCTGCACAATGGAGGGAATGTGACACAAGTTTTTCAGTTCCTCCGGTTGGACAATCAGTATTTAGTATCAATAGAAATGGCCGAAGTAACCGGCAGATTGAGCGAAGCAATAGAAATAGTATCAAAGCAACTTACCTTCCAACAACAAGCGAAACTGAAATTGTTAAAAGTAATTTCTTATCCAATAGTGTTATTTTCCTTTTTAATACTGCTGTTTTTTGCGTTCCGTACGTATTTTTTGCCGAATATGGCTTCCGTCGTAGCTTCGCGTGGTCAAGTTGAGGAATCAGCAAGTATCCAATGGTCTGCATTTTTCCTCCATTTGCCCGACTATATCGTAGCAGCTAGTATTTTTTTATGCTGTCTGCTGATAACGTTTATTTTTTATGTAAGAAAGAAACGCATCGACATACAACTCCATCTGCTATTTAAGCTTCCTTTCTTCAGCCTAATTTGGCGATTGATATTAACAAGACAATTTTCACGACATTTAGGTAATCTTTTGGTCGCGGGAATTTCTCTTCAAGATGCATTTGACCATTTGAAATCCCAGCAGCATCAGAAACAAATAGCCTATATTGCCGAAACGTTACAGGAACGTATTCTTATCGGTGATTCTTTATCTCATTCTGTTGTACTTGTCGGTTATTTTTATCCTAAGTTTGAACATTTTATTGCCCACGGTGAGGCTAGTGGTTTACTGGGGCGGGAACTGATTTTATATTGTGAGCTTCTTGATGAAAAGCTGCAGAAAGTTATAGAACGGTTACTGGCAATTGTTCAACCATTACTTTTTATCATTATTGCCATGTGTGTCATTGCTGCTTATTTAAGTATTTTAATTCCTATGTATGATGTAATTGATTTTATTTAAGAAGAGGTGGAAGAGATGATGAAAAATGAAAAAGGATTTACGTTAGTTGAAATGCTTGTTGTATTGTTAATTATTTCTATATTGATTCTAGTAACCATTCCTAATGTCTCCAAACATTTCGCGTCAATTGATGAAAAAGGCTGTGATGCCTATGTTTTAATGCTTCAAGGACAAGTGGAGGCGTATAAGTTGAACCATAAAGAATATCCAAGTTCCATATCAGACTTAATAGAAGAGAACTATGTTATGGAAGAAGATTTACGATGCCCTGATAATACGCAAATTAAAATTGAGAATGGCAAAGTGATAGCTTCGACTTCGGGCAGCTAGCTAACACGGTAATAATAAATGAAGTTAAAAATAAGAACAGTTTTAACGAATGAAAAAGGGTTTACTTTATTGGAAATGCTCGTTGTCCTCTCGATCTTTATGGTGGTAAGTACAGCAATTCTCTTTTTTTCACATAAACCATTGTTGGATTTTACCGAAAAACAATTAATGAATCAAAATGAACTATTAATAAGAATGACACAGTTGATTTCAATTGAAAAAGAGAATCCACATAGTTTTGAAATCGTCAATTGCCGTAGAATTCGTATAAGGGAAATGAATAGAGAGGGCGTTATATACGAGCAGATGGTGCCTAGTCACATTGAAATATTTATAACGACCCCGAACTCAAGGCTCAGCTTTAATACGAAAGGAAATGCGCATGCGTTTGGGCGAATTATGTACCATTTTGAAAATGTGAGTTATCAATACTCTGTGAATATTGGGAAAGCAAGAATTTTGGAAAAGGAGGTTTTTCATGACACAGGGAGGCCTAACGCTTGTAGAAACACTGTTGGCAGTCGTCATTTTATTTTTCCTGACTTCAACCATGATTCCACTCACTTATAATATGAAACAGCAAATAGCAGATCAAAAATTGCAGACCCATGCCGCTGAGGTCGCCTTCATGGGTGCGTTAAAATATAAAAGATACAGTCAATCAGCCGGTACTCAAGAAATCGATCAAACCGTTTTTCATTGGACCTATAATGGCCAGCAACTTTGTGTTCTGTTCGATAACAACGGGGTGGAAGAGGAGCAATGTATATGAAACGAGCTCGGATAAATGAGGCAGGATTTACACTGTTGGAAAGTCTGTTCCAGTTAACTGTTTTCGGTTTGTTCGCTTCGATTAGCTTACTAATCCTAATTTGGGTAAACGATATCCAGCAAATACAGAAGATGAAGGATGAAGTGAATTGGGAGTTTTTCGTCTATGATTTACATCAATATAATATGAATTCGGCATCCGGAAGATTATATAATTCCAGCACATTGCAGCTTGAAATGCTAAATGACCCAAATGATAGGTTATTTGTATTTGATAAATCAGAGCTGCATTTACGGAAAAGGTCGAATAAAGGGGGCAATGAGATTCTATTGCCATTCGTTGATAATTGGCATCTAGAAGGAATCGACAATGATCTAAATATGAAAGTGGTGATGCAGGATGGAACGGAAAGAGAACGATCCCTCGTGTTACCATTGGATCCAAAATGAAAAAGGGGCATTATTTTTGCTGGCAATTCTCTTATTATTCATCGTTACTGGAGCTGCCATTTTATATACAAATGCGTATTTTGCACAATTAAAATTTTATAATTCATTGGAATCTATTTACGTTCGTGCTACGATAAACATACTAAATACTCATTGAAGTTTCGACTTCTTTCAACAATTGTCTTCTATATCTCAAAATAGAGGGGAATGACAGTGTAAAATTCAAATGAAAGAAGTTAATATCTCGGCAATTATTAAAAGTTGGGTAAGAAATACTTAAAGTGAAAGTCACCTATGCATCGTTAATAGGTAGTAGTAAATAATGCATTAAAAATTGGAATTTCACATTAAGTACAAAACCAGTTTTCAATATATTGAAATAGAGGTGCTATGGAAAAGTAGTTCGTAATTAGAAGAAGGTGAACAGCATGCGAAAAATATATTTAGTTGGATTTATGGGATGCGGAAAAAGTGCGATTGGCAGAAGATTAAGCTATTTCTTAAAGATGCCCTATTATGATATGGACCATGAAATCGTTCGGCAACAAGGAATGTCAATTCCAGAGATCTTTGAACAATACGGGGAAGCACATTTTCGAAAAATAGAGACGGAATTTTTAAAAAACTTCCGTGATGAAGCATGCATTATCTCGACTGGCGGTGGGGTAGCCGTTAATGGAGAAAATCGTAAAATTATGCGAAAGACAGGGCTAGTCTTTTTCCTGGACGCCAAATTCGAAGATATATATATGCGAATTCGTAATGATAAAAATCGTCCCATAGTACAAATAAAGACAGAACAAGAGTTGGAAGAACTGTATCATAGCCGTAGAAAGGCTTATCGGGAAGCAAGCCATATACAAGTACTGACAGTAGGTAGATCTTTAAGACAAATAGTTGAATACATTGCTTTTCAAGTGAATAGATTAAAAGGCGAATAATTTTTCAAAAAAGCGCAAAAATGTTCGCTTATTAAGTAAAATTAAAAAAAGATTGCGTTTACAACACATTCAATGTTAGGATATTGCTAAGAGTACAGTTAATTTAAATTAGTTGAAAAACTAGCGCGGATGATGATACGGGGAGAGAACGTGATGTCACGTCGCCGAAGGAGCAAATAGCGGTGCTATGAATCTCTCAGGCAAAAAGACTCGTATTTGACGCAACTCTGGAGAGTGCTGTTGTAGTACAAGTTACCGGCAGCCACCAAAGGGGAAAGCCTAAAATGTGATAGACTATCAAATTTAGGTGTAACTTTCAGGTGCAAGGACAGAGAATCCCATTAAAAGGGATTCGTCTGTCTTTTTTTTATGGAAAAAAATACGTTTTCCAATTTAAAAGTAAAAAGAGGCAGCTAGCTGTACCGTACAAATTAATCATTCCCCGTCACATTTTTACAATGGTTAAAACATAAAAAATTTAAGGAGGAAATGACATGACAAATGAATTAAAACGTACACCGCTATTTGATGAATACGCAAAATATGGTGGGAAAACAATTGACTTTGGTGGGTGGGAATTACCTGTACAATTTTCTTCTATTAAAGAAGAACATGATGCAGTTCGTAACCGTGCTGGTCTTTTTGATGTTTCACATATGGGAGAAATTTTTGTAGAAGGTTCAGATGCATTATCATATTTACAAAAAATGCTGACGAATGACATTTCCAAAATTGCAATTGGCGGGGCACAATACAGTGCACTATGTTACGAAGACGGTGGAGTTGTAGATGATTTATTAACATATCGTTTAGCAGATGAGCGCTATTTGCTTTGTGTCAATGCCTCTAATATTGAAAAAGACTTCGAATGGTTGCAAAAACATGTAGAAGGCAATGTTACAATAACAAACGCTTCAGATGACTATGCTCAAATTGCATTACAAGGTCCATTAGCAGAGGAATTGCTGCAATCGTTAACGACGGAAGACTTAGCAGCGATTAAATATTTCAAATTTAAAGACAATGTCGATGTAGCTGGACAATCGGTACTCGTATCTCGCTCTGGTTATACAGGTGAAGATGGATTTGAAATTTACGGTACACCAGAAGCTATTATTGAACTATGGAATAAAATTTTAGATACAGGTAAAGACAAAGGTGTTGTTGCAGCTGGTTTAGGTGCCCGCGATACATTACGATTTGAAGCATGCCTGCCATTATACGGACAGGAACTGTCTAAAGAGATTACACCACTTGAAGCTGGGATTGGGTTTGCAGTGAAATTAGCTAAAGAACCACAATTTATCGGACAACAAGCATTAATTGATCAAAAAGAAAAAGGCCTAGCTCGTAAATCAGTAGGTATTGAGATGATTGATAAAGGGATTCCACGTACCGGCTATAAAGTATTTAAAGATGGTATTGAAATTGGAGAAGTTACAACTGGCACACAATCTCCGATGACAAAACGCAACATCGGTCTAGCTTTAATTGACGCAAAATTCGCTGAAGTCGGAACTGAGTTAGAAGTTGAAATTCGTAAAAATAGAGCGAAAGCAGTAATTGTGGAAAAACCGTTTTATAAACGTACAAAATAATACTTTTGAAAAGAGGGTTAACAATGAAACATCGTTATTTACCAATGACGGAACAAGATAAGCAAGAAATGTTAGATCGCGTCGGAGTTGCTACAATCGATGAACTTTTTGCAGATATCCCGGAAAAAGTTCGCTTCCAAGGAAACTACAATATTAAACCTGCAAAATCAGAAGCAGCTTTAATGAAGGAATTATCGCAACTGGCGTCAAAAAACAAAGATACTGCTAGCAATGTATCGTTTTTAGGTGCTGGTGTATATAATCACTACAAACCTGTAATTGTTGATCATGTTATTTCCCGTTCAGAGTTTTATACAGCCTATACGCCATACCAACCGGAAATTTCCCAAGGTGAGTTACAAGCAATTTTTGAGTTCCAAACGATGATCGCCGAGCTTACAGGTATGGATATCGCAAACTCTTCTATGTATGATGGTGGTACAGCGTTAGCAGAGGCAGGAATGCTTGCTGCAGGCCATACTCGCCGTAAAAAGCTTTTAGTTTCCGGTGCAGTACACCCAGAGTATAAAGATGTAGTAACGATGTATGCATACGGCCAATCAATTGAAGTGGTAACAATCCCTACAAAAGACGGTGTAACAGATGTTGAAGCGTTAAAAGGATTAATTGACGATCAAACAGCTGGCGTTATCGTGCAATATCCAAACTTCTTCGGGCAAATTGAAAACTTGCAACCTCTTGCAGATATTACACATGATGCAAAAGGATTATTTATCGTATCTGCAAATCCATTAGCACTTGGCGTTTTAACACCTCCAGGAAAATTAGGAGCGGACATTACAGTTGGTGACGCACAGCCATTCGGCATTTCCGAAGCTTTTGGTGGTCCACACTGCGGTTACTTCGCTGTTACGACTAAATTGATGCGTAAAGTACCGGGACGTTTAGTTGGGGAAACAGTAGACCAAGATGGACGCAGAGGTTACGTATTGACATTACAAGCACGTGAACAACATATTCGTCGTGATAAAGCGACATCAAATATTTGCTCAAACCAAGCGTTACTTGCTCTTGCTTCATCAGTTGCAATGACAGCACTTGGAAAGCAAGGCATGCAGGAAATGGCAAAACAAAATATCGTGAAAACACGTTACGCAAAAAATGCGTTTGAAGCAGCTGGATTCGAAGTTGTATATCAAGGTGCACACTTCAACGAAATCGTAGTAAACACAAAACATAATGTGACACAGTTAAATAAAGCATTAATCGAAAAAGGCATCATCGGTGGATTTGATTTAGGGCGAGTTTACCCTGAATTAGAAAACCATGCACTAATCGCTGTTACTGAAATACGTACAAAAGAAGAAATTGATGCACTAGTTGCAGAAATGGGGGCTTATAATGAATAACGAAAACCAAACACTCATTTTCGAAATTACAAAACCAGGCCGTATTGGTTACAACTTAGAGCCTTTAGATGTGCCTGATTTTGATCTTGAGGAGCTTATTCCATCAAATTTAGTACGTCAAGAAGCAGCTGAGCTACCTGAGGTTTCTGAATTAGATATTATGCGTCACTATACAGCACTTTCCCGTCGTAACCATGGTGTGGATTCAGGCTTCTACCCACTTGGTTCTTGTACGATGAAATACAATCCGAAAATCAATGAAACGGTTGCACGCTATGCTGGTTTTGCCAATGTTCACCCATTACAAGATGAGTCAACAGTACAAGGTGCAATGGAATTATTATATGACCTGCAAACATCCCTTCAGGAAATTACAGGTATGGATGAAGTAACATTACAGCCGGCAGCAGGCGCACATGGTGAATGGACAGCATTAATGATGATCCGTGCATTCCATGAGGCAAATGGAGAAGGGCACCGTAACAAAGTAATCGTACCGGACTCAGCGCACGGTACAAACCCGGCTTCTGCTACAGTTGCAGGTTTTGAAACAATCACAATCAAATCAGGTGAAGACGGCTTAGTTGATCTTGAAGATTTACGACGTGTTGTCGGTCCTGATACAGCAGCGCTTATGCTGACAAACCCGAACACATTAGGCTTATTCGAAGAGAATATTATTGAGATGGCGAATATCGTTCACGGTGTTGGCGGAAAAGTTTACTATGATGGTGCAAACCTAAATGCCGTTATGAGTAAAGCACGTCCTGGCGACATGGGCTTTGACTGTGTTCACTTAAACTTACACAAAACATTTACAGGTCCACACGGTGGTGGTGGTCCGGGTTCAGGTCCAGTAGGGGTAAAAGCGGATTTAATTCCATTCTTGCCAAAACCAGTATTAGTGAAAAAAGAAGATGGTACATACCACTTCGATTACAACCGTCCACAATCAATCGGTCGTGTGAAACCTTACTACGGAAACTTCGGCATTAATGTCCGTGCATATACGTATATCCGATCAATGGGACCAGATGGCTTAAAGGCTGTAACAGAATATGCTGTACTAAACGCAAACTACATGATGCGCCGTTTAGAAGAGCATTTTGATTTACCTTATAACCGTCATTGTAAGCATGAGTTCGTTTTATCGGGGCGTCGCCAGAAGAAATTAGGCGTACGAACACTGGATATTGCAAAACGCCTGCTTGACTTCGGATATCATCCACCAACAGTGTACTTCCCATTAAATGTTGAAGAGGGAATTATGATTGAACCGACTGAAACAGAATCGAAGGAAACTTTAGATGCATTCTGTGATGCAATGATTCAAATCGCACAAGAAACAATAGATAATCCTGCGTTAGTTCAGGAAGCCCCTCATACGACAGTTGTTAACCGTCTAGACGAGACACGTGCTGCAAGAACGCCAGTATTACGTTATAAAAAACAAGAACAAGTAACAGTGTCTTAATATTACCAAAAGGGTCAGAGATATTCTGACCCTTTTTCTAATGGAGAAGTTAGACTTCTTACAATTCACTTTATATATAGTAGAAACTCAAAATTAAAAGCCCTCTAATGAATTAGAGAGCCTTTAAGATTAGTTTTTTGATTTTACTTTACCTGTCCAAGTTTTAAAGCCACCTTGCAATTGATAAAGCTGGCTATAACCCTTTTTCTTTAAAGATAGCGCTGCTCGTGCACTACGGCCGGAATTTTGGCAGTAAAGGTATACAGGCAGGTCAGGACGTATTTCTTTATGACGTGTGTTGAATTGCGTCATAGGAATGTTTCGAGCGCCTAAAATATGGCCTGCTTCGAATTCTTTCGGTTCGCGTAAATCGATTAATTGTGCTTTACGATAACCTTCAATAAATTGTTCTTGCGTTAAATTTGTTACCGCTTTTTTCAATCGCATTGAATTGATTACTACGTAAGCAACGATTACGACTAAAATTGCTAGAATCGTGTATAAAATTGTCACAGCGATATTGCCCCTTTCTTTCTGTACTTTCTATTATAAGAGATGAACTAGAGTTAGTCGAGCCAGTTTGCTAAAATGTATTATTGGAGGCGAGAAATTATGAAAAAACAATGGTATTTTATTAATTCCGGTCCATGTAACCCGGCATTTAATATGGCATTAGATGAAGCTTTGCTGGATTGGCACAGTGAAGGAGAAATCCCCCCTGTCATTCGATTTTATGAATGGAATCCTGCAACTTTATCGATCGGTTACTTTCAGCAAGTACATAAAGATATTAATCTACAAGCAGTCCAAAAGCAAAATTTAGGTTTTATTCGCCGTCCTACAGGTGGACGTGCTGTTTTACATGATCAGGAGCTAACATATTCCGTGATTGTATCAGAAAGTTATCCAAATATGCCAGAGACGGTAACAGAAGCATATCGTGTTATTAGCGAAGGGATATTGCAGGGGTTCCGTCAGCTAGGGTTAAACGCCTATTTCAGTGTACCTGAAACGAAGGAGCAACTTGATGATCTGAAAAAGCCGAAAAGTGCAGTTTGCTTTGATGCGCCAAGCTGGTATGAGCTTGTTGTAGAAGGAAAAAAAGTGGCAGGCAGTGCGCAAACACGTCAAAAAGGCGTCATATTACAGCATGGTGCAATATTATTGGATTTAAATGAAGAATTGTTATTATCGGTATTTAATTTCGATTCTGCTGAGGCAAAAGAAAGAATGAGAAAAAAATTACCTGAAAAGGCCGTAGCGATGAATCAGTTTGTCGATGTCCCATTTACTATTGAGCAATGTGTAAATGCATTTTCAAAAGGATTTGAAGATGCGCTAAATATTGAATTGATTCTTTATGAATTAAACGAAAAACAACAGCAATATGTGGATCAATTAATGCAAAAAAAATATTTAACCGATGAGTGGAATTTCAAAAAATAGATTACGAACATTTGTTTTTATTTTTACGAAAAAAATTTTGATACTCGAAACGTTGATATACAGGGATTTAACATAAACTAAAAAAAATCAACCCTTGATTGAAATAAATATTTGGTGTAATCTTTTTTAAGGAATTATATATAACTCAACATATGGGATAGTCCTAATGAATCAAACACAAGATATGGTGTTTGATTCTCGTTTTTGTTGGGAATGTTAACATTATTAAATAGCGTTCAAAGGGGGCTTGCATGGTGGTAAGTGTTTTAGAACAATCCATCCCATTCAATCAGTTAAATCAGGATATTAAGCAATTTCCTCAAGTTCATCCGATTACACCAGATATGCATATTACGCATAAAGGTGTGTCGCGTCTTGTCATGATTGACCGGTATTCTTTTAAGGATACAGAAAAGAAAACATTAAAAGCAGGAGATTTTGTTGTACTGACAGTAAAGCAGGATCCAAAATTCCCGGCACGTGGACTAGGTATTATCAAATCAATTGATCTCGATAAGAAGAGTGCACTTATTGAAATTGAAGAGGATTATCGCCACGTACTAGAGGGAGAAGAGCAGACAACAGGAATAATTGAGCGCTCTTTAGATATTATTGAAAAGCCTTTGGAAATTTTCTATGAGCAGATTGCAAAGCGAAATGCAACAGGCTTAGCATCTGTAGAAAAAACTGAAGAAAAGCGAAAAGAATGGTTCGAAAAGTTTTACGAACAGCTTGTATCAATGAACTTCATTCCAGCAGGCCGTGTAATTTATGGAGCAGGTTCGGAAACTGAAGTAACATTCTTCAACTGTTATGTTATGCCATTTGTGGCAGACTCTCGTGAAGGAATCAGTGACCACCGTAAGCAAGTAATGGAAATTATGAGCCGTGGTGGCGGTGTTGGTACAAACGGTTCAACGCTCCGTCCACGTAACACATTAGCGCGCGGTGTAAACGGTAAATCAAGTGGTTCTGTGAGCTGGCTTGATGATATTGCCAAGCTGACACATCTTGTTGAGCAAGGTGGTTCTCGCCGTGGTGCTCAAATGATTATGTTGGCAGACTGGCATCCAGATATCGTAGAGTTTATCATTTCAAAAATGCAAAACCCTCGTATTCTACGTTATTTAATCGAGAATACCGATGATGAATCGATTATTCGTCTAGCAAAAGAAAAATTAAAATTCAAGCCTTTATCACAGCAGGAAGATGCGATGTATCAAGGTATTGTGAACTATAAAAATATTGAAGGTTTTGGTGGATTTAATGAAGCGATTATCCGTGACGCTGAAACGAAGCTACGTGATGGCGGAACGTATTCAGTCCATAATGCAGACTTCTTAACGGGCGCGAATATTTCGGTAACATTAACTAAAGAATTTATGGAAGCAGTAGAAAATGACGGAGAATTTCCACTGCGCTTCCCGGATGTAGCAAACTACACGCCAGAGCAAATGAAAGATTACAATGAAAAATGGCATGAAGTTGGCGATGTTCGCGAATGGGAAAAGCTTGGGTACCCAGTGCGCACATACCGTACAATTAAAGCAAAAGAACTTTGGAATTTGATTAATATTTGTGCAACATATGCTGCAGAACCAGGGATTTTCTTCATTGATAACGCAAACGACATGACGAACGCTAAAGCATACGGTCAGCAAGTTGTTGCGACAAACCCTTGTGGTGAGCAACCATTAGCACCATATTCTGTTTGTAACTTAGCTGCAGTAAACTTAGCGAAGTTTGCAAATAAGGAATCAAAAACAGTTGATTTTGAGGCGTTACGTGAAACAGTAAAAGTTGGCGTACGTATGCAGGATAACGTAATTGATGCAACACCTTACTTCCTTGACGAAAATAAAAAGCAAGCACTTGGTGAACGTCGTGTAGGTCTTGGTGTTATGGGGCTTGCGGATTTACTAATCTATTGCGAAAAAGAATATGGTTCTGAAGAAGGCAATGCACTTGTTGATCAAATCTTCAAAACAATTGCGGTTGCAGCTTATGAGCAGTCAATTGAATTAGCAACAGAGCGCGGAAGCTTCCCGTTCCTAGAAGGACAAACAGAAGCAGAAACAGCGCGTTTACGTGAAGCATTTATTAACACAGGCTTCATGAAAAAAATGCCACAGCATATTCGCGAAAATATTGTGGCAAACGGTATTCGTAACTCGCATTTATTGACGGTTGCACCAACTGGATCGACTGGTACAATGGTCGGAGTTGCAACAGGGCTTGAACCTTACTTCAGCTTTACTTACTACCGTTCAGGTCGTTTAGGGAAGTTTATTGAAGTAAAAGCCGAAATCGTAAAAGAATATTTAGATGCGAACCCAGGTGTGGATGAAAATAACTTACCAAACTGGTTCAAATCTTCAATGGAGCTTTCTGCTGAAGCTCATGCAGATGTTCAATGTATTATTCAAAACTGGATTGATTCATCGATTTCCAAAACAGTAAATGCACCAAAAGGCTATGGAGTAGAGCAAGTACAACAAGTGTACGAGCGTCTATACCGCGGCGGTGCAAAAGGTGGTACGGTGTATGTTGACGGTTCCCGTGATACACAAGTATTAACTTTAAAAGCTGAAGAGGCAAATTCAGATGAGCAATTAGAGTTTGAAGAGTTCAAACAAATGGAAGACCAAGTAAAACGTCAAGTTGTGTTAGTGGATACGATTAAACCATTAACAGATACTGACGTAACAATCGGGTCGGAAGTAGGTAATACATGTCCTGTTTGCCGTCAAGGTACGGTAGAGGAAATGGGCGGTTGCAACACATGTACAAACTGTGGCGCACAGCTGAAATGCGGACTGTAAATTTTTCCAAGTGAATTTGAAATAAATTAAAATCATCCCTCCCCTAAGAGTTTATTAGGGGAGGGATGATTTTTTTGTTGGCAATAACATATAGCCTTAGATTCATCTGTCACTAAATCCTTAACCGATTCGTAGCATGGTGTACTAATGGCCAGGCACGCACGTCAATTTTTTTTGCGAAGTGGACGATAGGAACCGAATCCTCCACCACAATGCCTTGCTTTGACAGTATCGTATTTATCGTAATCTTGGCTTCAGCTTTTTGTATAATCCATGGTCTATGCAAAATATCACAGCGGACAGGGGTCTTTGACGAATTTAAAGTATAGAAGCAGTAACGCTCCGACATCCATTCATCAAAAGAACCCTTTGCTGCTAAATAGGGATCTGAAATTGGTCTATAGCTACAAGCAAATTCAATTTCCAAGTCATGGCGTCTTTTACTTTCAAATTCTATGGATGAGCCACGATTGATAATTTTCATCTTAGAATACCAATACGGTAAATGGAAAAATGTTCGGGCTCCTTTGACAGCCGGCCAATTGTCAGCATCCAAACTAAAAAAGTATACGCCGGGTTTCCCATCCATCGTCACATATGTACGTACATTAAGTTCCGGAAAGCGATCAGTTCCGGGAATTGGCGGCAGCCCCCTCATTCTAACTCCTGACATAAGAAAAGGAACAACTCCTATCCAATAAGTTCCTTTATATGAATCCAGTTCCAGCTCTTTCGGTACTATCTTTCTTAACATTTCATATTTAATCGGGTAATGGGCAAACAAAAGATCACTCCATGTCTGCTTCATACCCCAAGGTAAATTTGGTAGTGCCCATGGACGATGACTGTCATCCCACTTATTTTTTTCCGTTATCATCTGTTCTTTCACCGCATTTCGCTTCCTTTGCACTAAATTATTTATATATAAAATATATCACTATTTATATATTCTCTGTAAAAAGGGTGGGAAAAGGGAAAATTGTCCTAAAATATCAGTCTAAATACTGATAGGAAATGATTGTGCAATACCTTATCATTGTAAGGTAGTTTTAAACTATCAGGTATATCCTGCAAATATATGAATGATAGGTGGAAAACATGAATTATCAAGTATTATTATATTATCATTATACAACAATTGAAGATCCGGCAGTATTCTCAGCGGAGCATTTAGCTTTCTGTAAAGAAATCGGTTTAAAGGGACGTATTTTAGTCGCTAATGAAGGCATTAACGGGACAGTTTCTGGAACAATTGAGCAAACAGAAGCCTACATGGAAAAGATGAAGTCAGATCCTTTATTTGAAGGTATCGTATTTAAAATTGATGCGGTAGAAAGCCATGCATTCAAAAAAATGCATGTCCGTCCTCGACCAGAGCTTGTTAACTTAGGCTTAGAGGAAGATGTTAATCCACATGAATTGACAGGCCGTTATTTATCCCCTGAGCAATTTATGAAGGAACTGCAAGATGAGAATACGGTTGTTTTAGATGTGCGCAACACATATGAATATGATGTTGGCCATTTCCGTGGCGCGATTCGACCAGAAGTACAGAATTTCCGTGATACACCGCAATGGGTACGGGAAAACCGTGAACTATTTGAAGGTAAGAACGTATTAACTTACTGTACTGGCGGTATCCGCTGCGAAAAATTCTCCGGCTGGATGAAGCGTGAAGGATTTGGGGATGTTGGTCAATTACATGGTGGTGTCGCAACATACAGTAAAGACCCAGCAACAAAAGGTCAACTTTGGGACGGCCAAATGTATGTATTCGATGAGCGTTTAACAGTGCCGATCAACCAGGTAGAGCATGTCGTAGTTGGTCGTGATCATTTCGATGGTACACCATGTGAGCGCTATATTAACTGTGCAAATCCTGAATGCAACAAGCAAGTTTTAGCATCAGAAGAAAACGAAGCGAAGCATTTAGGCGGCTGTACAATAGAGTGTACGAAACATGAACGTAACCGTTATATTGTACGTAATGGGCTATCTGAGCAACAAGTTGAAGAAGCAATTGCGTTACTGGAAGCATAAAAAACCAACATCATAATAATAGAAAGGTAAGCTATTACATCAGTAATGGCTTACCTTTTTTGTATATTTTGGTAAACTTTCTAATGTTTAAGAATATCGTAATTTAATAGGATAAAAAGGAAGGGGGATTTTATTGGGCAACAAGAAATATTCGTTATTCTTCGGATGTTTTTTGGCTATTCTTTTACTGGCAGGCTGTACTAATGATGAAAATACAGTGTTTAGTTTGAATAATGAGTATGGAAAACTGGTGGATCAGCAGGAAACGATTGTAGACCATGAAAATAAACTGACAGCATTGGATGAGTGGGAGCAAGTCATGAATGAATTATCGTTGCTCAAAGAGTCCACTTATTATTTGCAAAATCGACTTGATTTACAAGAAGCCGTTATAAACGAAACAACTAATTATAAAACAGCTATTTTAAATAGTTTCGATATTAACGAAGAATCATTTGTTATAAATATTACGTATACGAATAAACTCATCGATGAGGATGCGCCGAATGGTTATAGACTAATTGAATCCACAGAAGGAACGAAAGAGATAAGTATAAAAAAGGATGTGCCAATCTGGATGCTCGAAAACCCGGGAGAATCAGTACAAGTAACTTGGGAGGAATTTGCTCCAATGAGCGGATTTCTGAAATTATATGAAAAAGATGGGGAAGTAGTATTCATTTCTGAAATATATTTACCTTAATTTTCTTGTTTCACAGGCTATTTCTTTAAATAGGCTGTTTTTTTCATGAATAAACATTGTGTATAATAAGGAAAAATGCTTTAAAGGGGTACTTTTTGTGCAAAAAATTTATGTAGTAGAAGATGATACGGTAATTTTGGAAGAATTAAAACAGCTCTTAAAAAGTAATGGCTATTTACCCGTGGATGCACCCCCATGTGACTTAGCACTGTTAGATGTCAATCTTCCAGGAGAAAGTGGCTTTGAAATTTGCCGTAAGCTCCGAGAATCTTCAGATGTGCCAATCATTTTTTTGACGGCACGGGATTCTACAGAGGACGAACTTATTGGTTTTGGCGTTGGTGCGGATGATTATATTCGCAAACCTTATAATTCTTCGATCCTATTAGCGCGCATTTCACGATTATTGATGAGAAAAATAACGAGTCATCAGTCAGTGCGCGGATTAACATTGGATGTAGGGAATATGATGGTTAGCTTTGAAAACAATTCTACTGAGCTTACCAAAAATGAAACACGTATTTTAGCTTGTTTAATGAAAAAAGAACTTGTTACAAGGGAAGAAATTATAGAGGATTTATGGAATAACTCGCTGTATATTGATGAAAATACATTGTATGTCAACATTAACCGATTGCGCGAAAAGCTAAAACTACTAAATGCGACAGACTTTATTAAAACAGTACGTGGCGTAGGATATCGTCTATGATCAGAGGATTTCTTCAATCTAAACTCATATCGGTAGGTTTCTTATGGATTGGTTATCTTTTATTCCTGTTAATTTTTATGTTAATTGATGTACCATTTGGAACGATTGCCATGATATCGTTAGCCTTCATCTTCATACAGGTCAGCTGGCTTATCACAAGCTTTTTTTATGAAAAGAAGCGTTATGAAGAAATGAAGCAGCAGATGGAAAAGCTCGAGGAAACATATTTATTAGGTGAAGTTTTACGAAAACCAAAATCTTTAGTAGAGCATAAATATTATGAGGCAATGCTAGCTGTTTCTCAAGATGCTATATCCCGTGTAGAACAAAGCCAACGTTCAGCGAAAGAATATAAGGAATACGTCGAACAATGGATTCATGAAATCAAAACGCCTCTAACTGCGATGTCGTTAATTTTAGCCAATGAGCAGGATGTTTGGAAATTGCGTCGGGAACTAAAGCGTGCGGATAATTTAACTGATAACATTTTACATTATGCGCGGCTAGATTCCATCGAAAAGGACAAGCAGCTGAAAGAGCATTCACTGAATGCCATTTTAAATGATGTGGTGAAAAACCAAATGGATTTATTAATTGCATCAAAAATGAAGGTTGAAATTGATGGGGATGCCAATATTTATACGGATAATAAAGCGCTACAATTCATCGTCAATCAGCTATTGACGAACAGTGCCAAATATTGCCCTGGTGCGAAGATTACAATGCGTGTAAAGGGTAAGGAACTAATTTATGAAGATGATGGAATCGGTATTTTGTCTCACGAATTAGAGCGTATTACCGAACGGGGATATACAGGGTCAAACGGTCGTAAATTAGGGACAAGTACTGGAATGGGCTTATATATTGTGGCACAGCTGTGCAAAGAGTTACATATCGAGTTGAATATAAAATCAGAACATAACAGCTATACTCGATTTCAGTTAATCTTTCCAAATCTAACGGAAATGTAAGAATTCTGCTACCAGTCTGTTAGAAAAGAACCGTGCACAGCGTGATATGATAATGTCGAAGCGGAGGGTGTTTCGATGAAAAAAAGATTACAAATTGAACAGGTAACAAAATATTATGGTGCTGAAGCCATTATAACAAAGGCACTTGATAGCATTTCCTTTGAAGTTGGGGATGGAGAATTTATAGCGATTATGGGTGCATCAGGTTCGGGGAAAAGTACACTTTTAAATTGTATTGCGACAATTGATCGAATTAGCGCAGGGAACATTTTATTGGACGGAGAGCAAATATCGAATAAGAAGGAAAGGGAGTTAGCAGATTATCGACGCGATAAGCTAGGATTTATTTTCCAGGAATATAATTTACTCGATACTTTAACAGTAGAAGAAAACATTACACTCCCTCTTAATTTACAAGGAGTATCTCCTAAAGAAACGGAGAAGCGCTTAATAGACATTGCAAATAAGTTAGGAATTCAGGAGCAGCTAAAGAAGTTTCCGATGGCGCTTTCTGGTGGGCAACGTCAGCGTGTTGCCTGTGCAAGAGCACTTATTACAAATCCAAGTATAATTTTAGCTGATGAGCCTACGGGGGCATTAGATTCAGCCAATTCCAAAAAGCTGATGGAAACATTTTTATTTATGAATGAACAATTGCATTCCACAATTTTAATGGTGACACATGATGCTCTTGTTGGTAGCTTTGCAAAGCGGGTATTGTTCTTAAAGGACGGAAAGATTTGGAATGAATTGTATCGAGGGAATCAAAGTCAACGTGCGATGCATGAAGATATTTTAGCGACGATGGCATTGCTCGGAGGTGAGGGGCATGTATCGTAAGCTAGCCTTACGCAATGTGCGAAGACAAATTGGCAATTATTTAATTTATTTTATAACCGTTGCATTAACGATCTCCCTTATTTTTGCAATGAATAACTTGATATTTAATGAACAGTTACAAACTCAAGCTCAATCCATAGCGGAATTGGCATTAGGATTAGTGTTTCTATCGATTATAATTTGTATCATTATAGCTTTTGTACTCGGTTACGCGAATGCCTTTATGCTACGACTGCGAAAAAGAGAATTTGGCACTTATTTAACAGTCGGAATGAAACGAAAGCATATTGTGAAACTGTTTTTATTTGAAAATAGCTTACTCGGTTTTTTTGCGATGGTTGTTGGATTTTTTGTGGGTTCACTTTTTTATCAGGGACTCATGCTGTTAATGACTCAGCTTCTGGATATTCCATTTGTGTTTTCGATGTTTTCATTAAAAGGTGTGCTATTAACGATCGGAATGGTTTGTAGCATATTCCTATTCTCATCCATAGTATCAAGTTTTTATTTAAACCGTGTTACTATTTACGAACTCATACATGGAGAGAAGAAAGTGGAGCAGGGGGTAAAGCATCCGTATGTCACCATGCTAGTGACAGGCGTATCCTTACTTGGAATCATTGTATCATTTATCTTTTTTTCTCGGGAATTAAAGCATATCTTTTTAGAAGTCGATTCAAATCCAGGGAACTTCGTATGGCTGATGCTATTATTAGCAATATCATTGGTGACATTCCACATTGGACTTGCCAAAAGCTTAATGTATATTTTATTAGGGTTTAAACAATTTACACAACGTGGGACAAATCAATTTTTATTACGTCAATTGAGTGCGATGTTAAGCTCTAATGCTATTCTACTTGGGGCGCTGTCTTTTTTAATCGTATTTGCCATGATTGCTGCTAATTTCAGCTTTTTATATAAAGAAATTGAAGAAGCAAATTTAGATAAACAATATCCGTTTGATATTATAGCCAATATTAATGCGGAGCAAGAGGGCAGTATTCCATTGGAACAAGCAAAGGAAACGATTGAATCTAATATGCCTATAGATTGGTCGAAGGTGTATAACGGCTATTCCACAAATGAAAGGACATTCCATAAGCATACAATTTGGCAGGGCGATAAATATCAGGACGTCGATATGTTCATGAAAGAATCGGATGTAAATGAGCTATTGCAAGAACTTGGCAGCAAACCACTGAATCTAGAAAATCAATTTGCAATTTTCTCTGATATGCCGGGAATTCAAGGGGCAGACTTTTCAGAGGCATCATTTAATCATAAAGGTCAAACTTATACATTAAGTCATATAGTGGAATCCATGCCGATGTTTTTATGGAGCTATTTTGTCATTGTCGTGCCGGATGAAGTAGTAGAAGGTATGGAAATAAGTCAAACAGCGGTAGCCATTACTCTAGAAGAAGGACCATTTGATGCACAAAAACTTCAAGATGCATTAAGTTATACTTATAAAATAGAAGAAAACAATTACTCTATTTTATCGAGTGACTACCGGGTTAAAGAGCAGCGTCGATTATATGCTGCAGCATTCTCAGCTATCTTTATAGTCGGAGCATTATACTTAGCGGTCGTCTTTATTTTGCTAGCTATGGCGATTCTAGCACTAAAAATATTATCGAATCTACGTGATGATGAGAAAAAGTATAGACTGCTCAATCGATTGGGTGTTAATGAGGAGTTACAGCGAAAGACATTAGCGAAGCAAATTTTTGTGTTCTTTACGTTTCCAATAGTCGTTCCAATCTGCTTATCCATACCAATTACAATCATTCTCAATCAATTTATTGAACTAGCCGGATTTAGCGCAATGCTGAATTTTAATGTAGTATCCGTTTCAATAATAGTAGTTATAGGGATGATTTACTTCCTTTATTTTATGGTTACTTTCGGACTGACGAAAAAATATGTTATCCAAAGGCGGTAGGAAAGCTAAAAGGAATGCAAATTAATAGTAAAGTCGATTTTTCACAACTTCTTGTGATGAAAATCGGCTTTTTTTATTATGTAAAATAAAAAACTTAGCCATTGTTAAGGTTTTGTAAATGAGATTTAAGGAAAATTCATCTCATTTTCAAAAAAAGACGCTCTTTACATCTAATTTAATAGAAATATTAACGCTATATAACCGTAATTTAACTATTAATTTCAGAACTATCTGAAATATTGCTTCTTACTGGTGTATAAATTGCCCGATTCAACCACAATTATAAAAAGTTAAGGCTAATAGAACTATTAATACAAAATATTCAGATTTTATTGAAAAGTTTTACAAAAATATGCATTACTCTCTTCATAATTTACAGAAGGTTTACATGATTCACATATGTTATTAATTTTATAAAGGTATTGTTAAGGCAGATAGAAAAAATGCAAGTTGATGGAGGATTGAAGTATGTTGAAAAAAACATGTTACTTCATTGGGTTAACAATTCTAATGGTAGTATTAGCAGCCTGCAATAGAGAAGAAACATCGGAATCAAATTCCGGTAGTGAAGATTTAATCACAATTTCAGGTTCCACATCGGTTGGACCTTTAGCTGAGAAGTTAGCAGAGAAATATGAAGATAATGAAAATGTAAAAATAGAAATTAATCAAATTGGTTCATCAGCAGGTATTACAAATGCAATTAAGGATGTTTCACAAATCGGTATGTCATCGCGTGATCTTAAACAGGAAGAAATAGATTCGGGCATTGAGGAACTAATCATTGCCTATGATGGGATTGTAGTTGTTGCACATCCTTCCAATCCTGTAAAAGATTTAACGATGGAACAAGTAAAGCAGATTTTCACAGGGGAAATTACGAACTGGAAAGAACTTGGCGGTAAAGATTTAGAGATTGTAGTCGTGTCGCGTGAGGATGGTTCTGGTTCGCGTGATGCTTTCCAGGAAATCGTAGGCTATAAATCAGGTCAGTTAATTCGCAATGCAATTGTTGCAAGCGGCAATGGCAACATTAAAACAACAGTCGCAACAAATAAACACGCTGTTGGATTTATATCATTCGAATACATTGATGAAACAGTTTCGGCTATGGATATTAATGGGGTAAAAGCCGAAGCAGGCAATGTATTAGATGGGAACTATCAATTATCCCGACCATTCTTATTCGTTCATAAAGAAGACGTTCCAGAAGCAGCAACGAAGTTTATGGATTATATATTAAGTGCAGATGGACAGAAAATTGTGGAAGCTGCTGGAGCAATTCCATTAACGAAATAATCAGTGCTGGAGGATAAATTTGTGAATATACAAGACAAAAATGAACTAGAACAGCAAATTAGTAAAGGCAATAAACGAAAATATTTTTTAGAAAGTCTTTCATCAAAAATTTTCCTGGCATGTGCGCTTTTATCAGTTGTCAGCCTACTACTAATTGTAGGGTTTGTATTTTATAAAGGCTCAAACCCGTTTATAACGGGCGGCTACAGTTTCTTTGATTTCCTTTTCGGCAATGATTGGGTGCCTTCGGAAGATAAATTCGGTATTTTCCCAATGATTGTTGCATCAATTTATGCAACAATAGGAGCTCTTATCATTGGTGTACCGATTGGATTACTGACAGCAATTTTTTTAGCGGAAATAGCGCCGAAATCAGTAGCAAAAATCGTATCACCGGCCATTCAGCTTTTAGCAGGTATTCCATCTGTATTGTACGGGATATTCGGATTGGCAATTATCGTACCTTTTTTACAGAACAATTTAGGGTTAGCACGTGGACAAAGTTTAATTGCAGTAATTCTAGTACTAGCGATCATGATGCTGCCAACAATCGTAACAGTAGCAGAAACAGCTATTCGTGCAGTACCAAAAACATATCGAGAAGGTTCGTTGGCACTTGGTGTTTCGCAAATCGGGACAATCTTTAAAGTAGTCGTTCCAGCTGCAAAATCAGGGATTATGGCGGCAATCGTACTAGGATTAGGCCGAGCATTAGGAGAAACAATGGCCGTAATTTTAGTGGCTGGGAACTCACTCATTATTCCGACAAGCTTAACAGATAGTGTGCGTCCATTAACGACAAACATCGCGCTTGAAATGGGCTATGCAGCAGGGACTCACCAGGAGATGCTGTTTGCTACAGGGATTGTTTTATTCTCATTCATTTTAATTTTAAACTTTGTATTAGCTCGTATAACAGCGAAGGGAGCTCAGTAACATGCGACAATTTAAAGATAATATGCTCCGTGGATTACTTTGGGGTTCCGCATTCGTTTCGGTAGCTGTCCTAGTTATAATCGTGGGCTATATATTCTATAAAGGTTTTTCATACATTAGCTTTGATTTTATATTCGGTGATTATTCACCAACAGGTGGCGGTGGGATTTTCCCGATGATTGTTACAACAATTTTAACAATTTTAATTTCATTGGCCATTGCAACACCAATCGGAATTTTAGCGGCTGTTTACTTACATGAGTACGCAAAACAAGGTCGTCTAGTCCGCATCATTCGTTTTGCAACGGAAAGTTTAACAGGGATACCATCTATTATTTATGGTCTATTCGGTGCCGTTTTCTTCGTAGCGATTTTAAAGCTCGGAATGTCAATTATCGCAGCATCACTAACTTTAACAATTATCGTATTACCTGTTATTATCCGAACAACTGAAGAAGCATTAAAGACAGTACCGACAACATATCGTGAAGGTTCACTTGCATTAGGAACGACAAAATTGCAGACACTAATTAAAATAATCCTGCCAAGTGCAATGCCAGGTATATTATCAGGTATTATCCTGTCAATTGGTCGTATCGTAGGGGAATCGGCGGCAATTTTCTTAACGGCAGGTACAGTAGCGGCTATGCCAACTAGTATATTCTCATCTGCCCGTACATTAACTGTACATTCATTTTTAGTTACGCAGGAGGCTGGCGATATCGGTCTTGCAGCTGCTGTTGGTATCGTATTGATTGTCATTATTTTAGTGCTGAATTTATCGGCAACGTATATTTCAAAAAAATTAAACAAAGCAGATTATTAAAAGGAGCTAAACTAACATGACTATGATCGTATCAGAGGCATCAATCTTCAATTCAACAACAACTGCAACGACGGACGATTTTGCCACGAAAATACAAGTAAATGACTTAAATTTATTTTACGGTGAAAAACAGGCATTATACAATGTCAATTTAGATATAAAAGAAAAGGAAGTAACAGCATTAATCGGTCCATCTGGTTGTGGTAAGTCAACATTTTTACGTACTTTAAATCGGATGAATGACCTGATTGACGGTGTACGTGTAATCGGTAATATTCATATTGATGGTGAAAATGTATACGAATCGAATGATGTCATCAGACTGCGCACAAAAGTAGGGATGGTATTCCAAAAGTCGAATCTATTCCCAATGAGCATTTATGATAATGTAGCATATGGCCCACGTATGCAAGGGATTAAAAATAAAAAAATTCTTAATGAAATAGTTGAGGAATCTCTACGCGGTGCTGCCATTTGGGATGAAGTAAAAGATCGTTTAAAATCTTCTGCTTTAGGGTTATCCGGCGGGCAACAGCAACGTATATGTATTGCCCGTGCAATCGCAATGAAGCCAGATGTAATTTTAATGGATGAACCAACTTCAGCACTTGATCCGATTTCTACATTAAAAGTAGAAGAGTTAATCACGCAAATGAAAAAAGACTATACAATTGTTATCGTAACGCACAACATGCAGCAAGCAGCACGAATTAGTGATAAAACGGCATTCTTCTTAAATGGCGAAGTTGTTGAATATGATGATACGAATGTGATTTTCTCGACACCAAAAGACGAGCGTACAGAAGACTATGTAACAGGACGATTCGGATAAAAGGGGGATTTACGAATGATTCGCGAAAATTTCGAAAAGAACATGCTCGAGTTACAAAATAAGATGGGTGAAATGGTCGACTTAACGGTTGTAGCTATGGAAAAAGCGTTTAAAGCCCTAGAAGAACAGGACATGGTATTAGCGTTAGCTGTTATTGAAGAAGATTCGTCCATAGATGACCTAGAAAATGAGATCAATCAAATGGCAATTTGGCTGATGGCGAAAGAGCAGCCTGTAGCTCGTGACTTACGTCGTATTATTAGTATGATTAAAATGTCTTCCAACATCGAGCGTATAGCAGATTTTGCCGTAAATACAGCAAAAGCGACGATCAGAATCAGTAAAACCAATTCTATATTGGCAAAAACATCCTTAGTTGAAATGAAAAATATCTCAATGGATATGCTGAAAAAATCGATGACTGCTTTCATAGAGGAAGATATCGCATTAGCAAAAGCAGTTGGGGAGCTTGACGATAAAGTCGATCAGAAGAACCACGAAAATTATGCAGTACTGACGGAGTATTTAAAGGAAAGCCCACAGGATATAGAGCAAACACTGCAGTTGCTTTTCATTAATCGCTTTGTTGAGCGAGCAGCAGACCATATTACAAATATGGCGGAATCAACAGCGTACTTTATTAAAGGGCAGTTATTCGATCTAAATTAACTAGAGAAGCGGGGAATCATTAATGACGAAAAAAATATTAGTCGTTGAAGATGACGAAAATTTAGTAAATTTACTGCGTATTTATTTAGTAAAGGACGGCTATGAAGTTCATTGCGTTAAAAATGGAAAAAACATTATGCAAGTAATTAAAACGTTTGAGCCGGATGCCATGCTGCTGGATTGGATGCTTCCCGACATTGAGGGGATTGAATTATGCCGTCAAATTCGTTACGAGCATGATTTTCCAATTATTATGATAAGCGCGCGGACAGATGAGCTGGATATTGTGCTAGCCCTTGAGATAGGGGCAACGGAATACATTCGTAAGCCGTTTGGATTCCGTGAAATGCTCACACGTCTTCGAATTCATTTAAAGCGGCATGAAAAAGAAATTCGGCAGCAGGAGCGTATATCAGAACTGTTAATCGGGCCATTCCGTGTTGATTTGGTAACATTTAAAGTATATAAAGATGATGTGGAAATTCCATTGACGAAGCGTGAATTTAAATTGCTGCTGCATTTACTCGAGCAGCCGGGAAATATTAAATCACGTGAGGAAATCATTGATATACTGGATTTTACTAAAGGTGATCGACGTACAGTCGATGTACATATCCGTAGACTACGAGAAAAAATTGAAGAACAGCCAAGCTCCCCTAAATGGATAAAAACTAAAAGCGGAATTGGGTATTACTTTAATTCCCCGACACATGAAGTCTCTTACAATTAGTAGGAGACTATTTTTATGAGTATTCTTCATTGGTTTAAATTTAAATTGGGAAAATGCATCATTTCTTTTACAAATGAGTGAACCTCGATTTATACTAAGTGGAGAAGGTAAATGAGGAGGTATGAATATGTCTGAGCAAGAGAAAAAGAAATTAAGTTTACAGGAACTTGTGAAACAACAATTAGAAGCTAAGAAAAACAATGCCAATAACGGCAAGGGTAATTTAAAAGGTGACACTTCAACGAAAAAGATGAAAAGTCAACAAACGAAAAAAACGAGCAACACACGTCGTAAAATGGGCGTTTAATTAGGCAATTTGAAACCCTGTGCAATCGAAAAATTGCACAGGGTTTTGTTTTTGTAATTTTTTACATAGAAACAAAGTGATGGCTCATCACCATAACATGGGGTTGCTTTTCTAATAAAATTCCACTTGATTGGTGGGCTGCGGCAAGACAGCGATAAAGCCACGGGATACATGTCTTTATCACTGCCTTTATTGCCGTTTGCGAGGCCCACCAATCCCAAAATTTTGTCATCGTTATAAAGTGAAGTAAAAACTACCTAACCATGCCGCTTGCTCTATCGCTAGGCGGCAGAACGCACTTCATTAGAAAATCTTATTTTTCCAATTTTGTCACCGCAACTTATAGTGGTGAATCAAAGTGATTCCAAATTGTATGTCACTCGTCTTTATAGAGGAAGGAGGCTGATTATTTGCGACATGAAGTTTTTGAAAATAATTACGATGCCGTTTATAAATACATACGTTATTTAACGAATGATCCAGAGT
Organism: Solibacillus sp. FSL K6-4121; assembly: GCF_038002585.1. Classification (NCBI taxonomy): domain Bacteria; kingdom Bacillati; phylum Bacillota; class Bacilli; order Caryophanales; family Caryophanaceae; genus Solibacillus; species Solibacillus sp. FSL K6-4121. The sequence continues at coordinate 1,225,474 of NZ_JBBOCS010000002.1, read as the reverse complement.
TAACACATGATCTTTTGCAGGAAACTTTTTACCGTTATTATCATAAAAATTATACCGATTTTGAACGTACATATTTGCTGAAGATTGCACGAAATCTTGTATATGATCATTACCGCAGGAAAAAAATTATTGGATTTTTTCAACTGAAGTCAGAACCGATTGCAAAGGAAGCTTTACCAGAAGAAATAATTGAGCGCAATGCGGAAATCGAAAAGCTCTATGGCGCGTTACAACAAATTAAATGGAACTATCGAGAAATAGTTATCCTACGTTATATTGAAGAATATTCGGTAAAAGAGACGGCGATAATCTTGAACTGTAGTGAGGTGAAAGTGAAGAATAATACGGCGCGGGGTTTGAAGGCATTACGGGAACTGTTAGGAGGGGAAGAGGATGTTTGAAAAAGAAAAATTAAGTGAGCTTAAAAAAATTCAAGTCCAAACAGAAAAAAAGGAAGAGGACTTCAATAAAATTCAACAACGCCTCCAAACGAAACCTTTTCACTGGCAAATCCCAGTAGTAATTATAGCGATTGCGTGTATTACATTGTTTTTAGTTGGGACCTTTCCGATTCAGCAACAAAATACTTCTGACGATATGGATAGCAGCGTATTGCAAGCGGTTTATTATATGCAATGGGAAGGGGATCCTAAGTCCACACTACAAAGAGGTGTGAAAAAGGTGAAAAAAGAAAAGACATTAAAAGAAATGGAAAATTTACTGCAAAAGTTGCAGCAAACTGATATTAAAATAGAAGATCCTTCTATTTACCAAAGCTATCGATTCCAATTTGAAGATAACAGAATCATGCGCCTTCAAGAATACCGAGGAAGCGAATCAATGTATTACCGAGACCTCGATACAGGGCAAGTATATTTATTAAATGAAAATTCGTTGCAGGAAATTATTGAATTACATGAACCAGAGGCCGGTCGAAATTCATCCTTATACATGGGAATAGTATTCATTACGTTGCTATTATTTGCGACGAGCAAGGTGAAGAAAAAGATGCGCGACCCAGAGGATCCGAAACGTCACATACCGATGCATTCTACTTATTGGCAAAGTGTAGTGGAAATCCTGTCATTGTTAATCATGATTTCACTTATCTCCATACCACAATTTCATCTGTTTCAGCTCATTTCATTTTTAATATTGTCGGCACTTATTAATATTCTATTAGAAGTAAAGCATGGCAAAAATAAATGGCGCATGGTTCAGTTTATATTATGGAAAATATTTGCAGGTGTTTATATATATTCTATTTTATGGAACGTCTAATAAGTACATCAGCCTTTATCTTTTAGAGAAGGATAAGCTTTTAAACCTCATTATATTTCAGAATACTTTGACAACCTATTCTTTCCCTCGTACGATAATAGTAAGGAAATATGAAGGGGTGAAAGGATGGCTACAATTGAAAAAGCAAGACTTCTAGATCAACAGGATAGACTAAAAAAATATGCCGACGAGTTTTATAAAAAAGAAGGTCAAATCTATTTAGACGGCAATTCACTAGGACTGCTTTCAAAGCGTGCTGAACAATCGGTACTGACGCTGCTTGACTCATGGAAGCACTACGGCATTGATGGCTGGACGAGTGGGGAGCATCCGTGGTTTTATTTGTCTGAAAAGCTCGGTGAATACTGTGCACCACTTGTTGGCGCAAAAAGTGAGGAAGTCGTATTAACCGGTTCAACTACGACGAACTTACATCAGCTACTTGCTACATTTTTCAAACCTACCGAGAAGAGGAATAAAATTTTGGCAGATGAGCTGAATTTCCCGTCTGACTTATATGCGATTGCCAGTCAAATTGCGCTACATAATTTACCGGAAAGCCATATGAAGCTCGTAAAAAGTGAGAATGGGCAAACAATTACAACTGAAGCAATTATTGAAGCAATGACTGATGATGTAGCAGTCGCTGTTTTACCGGCTGTGTTATATCGCAGTGGGCAAGTGCTGGATTTACAGGCAATTACGAAAGCAGCTCACGAACGAGGCATTATCGTTGGCTTTGATTTATGCCATTCAATCGGCTCGATTCCACATCAGCTTCATGAAATTGGTGCAGACTTTGCATTTTGGTGCAATTATAAGCATTTAAATGGGGGCCCGGGATCTGTTGCAGGTTTGTTTGTCCATGAGAAGCATTTTGGTACAGTACCTGGTTTAGCCGGCTGGTTCGGCTCGGCAAAGGAAAAACAATTTGATTTAACGACAACGATTTCGGCAGCGCCTCATGCAGGGGCTTATCAAATCGGGACACCTCATATATTAAGTCTGGCACCTATTGAAGGCGCACTTTCCATTTTTGCAGAAGTAGGGATTGATGCTGTACGTGAAAAGTCGCTTGCTTTAACAGCATATATGATGGAATGCATTATGCACGAAATGCCAAATACATTTACATTCGGTAACCCACTTGATGAAACACGAGGGGGGCATCTGTTTTTAGTGCATGACGAGGCGGCTAGGATTTGTAAAGCTTTAAAGGAAAATGGAGTGGTACCGGATTTCCGTGCACCAAATGGTATCCGCTTAGCCCCGGTTGCGCTATATAATTCTTTTGAAGAAGTATGGCGGGCTGTTCAAGGTTTAAAAGATATTGTTATCAATAAAACTTATGAGAATCATGAGAATAAGCGAGATATCATTGCATAAGGAGTGGTTCGATGGAAAAACGTTCAATTTCAGATTTACAGCAAAAGCTAAAAAGTGAAAATGGCATTCATACCGATTTCAAGGAGGATATGACATACGGCGAGTATTTAAGTTTAGACGCAATTTTAAACAATCAAAACCGCCTATCCAATCATCACGATGAAATGCTTTTTATCATTATTCATCAAGTAAGTGAGCTTTGGATGAAGCTAATTATTCATGAAATGCAAGGTGCAATTCAAGCAATTGAACGTGGGGAAATGCAGCCGGCTTTTAAAATGCTGGCACGAGTTTCAAAAATACAAATGCAAATTATTCAGGCGTGGGATGTATTGGCAACAATGACTCCTGCAGAATATTTGCAGTTCCGAGATGATCTTGGAAAAGCATCCGGTTTCCAAAGCTATCAATATCGTTTAATTGAATTTTCGCTTGGATATAAAACACCTCATATTTTAAAAATTTATGAGAAAGAAAAGGACGTTTTAGCAAGATTAAAGGAAGCTTACGATGCACCGAGTATTTATGACGTTTCCATCCAAGCGTTGGCAAAAGCTGGATTACCAGTTAATGAGGCTTTGCTAAATCGAGATTTTTCGGTAGTATATAGTGGTGACGATTCTGTTGCTGCTGCATGGAAAACCGTCTATGAAAATACCGATAAGTACTGGGATTTATACCAGCTCGGCGAAAAGCTTGTCGATATAGAAGATTCATTGCAGCAATGGCGATTCCGTCATATGAAAACGGTCGAGCGTATTATTGGCTTTAAAGTAGGCACGGGTGGATCATCCGGAGTCAATTATTTACGTCAAGTGCTTGATCATCGTTTTTTCCCGGAGCTATGGGATTTACGAACAGTGTTATAGTTTAGTTAAGCTTAGTTTAGTATGAGTGGAGTGAGGCAAATGGAGAAGAGTAAAGGACAGTGGTCAAGTAAATTAGGATTTGTATTAGCGTCAGCTGGTGCAGCGATAGGGCTTGGGGCGATATGGAAGATGCCCTATGTAGCCGGTCAAAGTGGAGGCGGCGCATTCTTTTTAATTTTTGTAGTACTCACATTAATTATTGGTTTACCAATGCTATTATCAGAATATATTATCGGGCGGGCCGCACAAAAAGAAGCGGTTACTGCGTATAAAGTGCTTTCGCCAAATCCAAAAGTTTGGGCATGGATCGGAAAACTCGGGATATTAGGATGTTTCCTATTATTATCGTTTTATAGTGTTGTAGGTGGCTGGATATTCGTATATAGTGGCGTATCTATAGTTGGCAATGTGATTGAGCCGACTTTGGATCCAGGTGCATTTTTCGGACAAGTAACAGGTACACCATGGATTGCGCTCTTAGGACTAGCATTATTCACAATTGCCAATGTAATTATTATTGCACTTGGTGTACAGAACGGAATTGAAAAAGCCAATAAGTTTATGATGCCGCTTTTATTTATTATGTTCTTTATATTAGTAATTAGAGCTGTTACGCTTGATGGTGCGATGGAAGGAATCAAGTTTTTCCTGTATCCGGACTTTTCGAACGTTACAGGTGAATCAATACTATATGCTTTAGGGCAATCTTTTTTTGCGCTCGCAGTTGGGTTTTCTTGTTTAGTTACATATAGTTCTTATTTAAAGAAAGATGTAAGCTTACCGAATTCAGCAGGCTCAGTTGTAGGGTTGAGTATTTTTGTTTCCTTTTTAGCAGGTTTAGCCATTTTCCCTGTCGTATTTGCTTTTGATATGGAAGTGGCAAGCGGACCGCCATTATTATTCATGGTATTGCCGGCAGCATTCTCACAGATGCCATTTGGCGAAGTTTTCCTGGCGATGTTTTTAATTTTATTTTTATTCGCGACTTTAACTTCATCCTTCAGTATGTATGAAATTATAGTAGCGGCAGTAATCGAGAAGTGGAATATTACGCGCGCTCAAATTACGATGATTATTGGTGTACTTGTATTTATCGCTTCGATTCCATCTACTCTGACATACAGTACATTAGGTGATGTATCAATATTTGGCCGAAGTATTTTTGACTTTACAGATTTTGTTGTGTCGAATGTAATTTTACCGGTCGGCAATTTACTGATAGCAATTTTTATTATGCATATTATGGATAAAAATATTGTTAAAAGTGAGTTGTTACAGGGCAGTAAAATGGGGGAAGGCTTTTACAGAACCTATCGAATTTTAATGACCTTTGTTGTACCGGCAGTAATTTTACTCGTTCTCGGCTATTTAGTATTTCAATATTAGAGGTGATGCTATGTGGATTGATATAACACAAACGATGAAAAAAGGGATGCCGAACTGGCCGGGGGATACACCGTTTTCATTTGAAGTAGGGTATACAAAGCAGCAGACGGGCTCGGTCAATATTGGGAGAATAACAACTTCCTTGCATACCGGCACACATGTAGATGCGCCTTTTCATTTTAATAGTGAGGCCGAGACAATCGAACAATTAGACATCAATACTTATATTGGGGATTGTTATATTGTATCTTGTGTCGGAGAGGAAGTCATTACAGCAGAAATGCTATCATCCATTGATTTTCTTGGAGCAAAACGTGTTCTGTTGAAAACGGTGAATCAGCCTTCAGAACAATTTCCGGAAAAGATACCTGTTATTTCTCCAGATGTAGCATCCTTTTTAAAGGAGCGCGGTGTTATTTTACTCGGTGTGGATAATCCTTCAGTTGATCCTTTAGATAGTAAGGAAGTATCAGCCCATCATGCGCTCTATGAAAATGGGATTCATATTTTAGAGGGGCTGGATTTAATAGAAGTAACGCCCGGGCTCTATGATTTAATTGCATTACCATTAAAAATAGATGGCGCTGACGGGTCACCGGTACGGGCTGTTGTTCGAAAAAAATAATAATATGAAAAGAAGCACACGTATTATCAGCGTGGTGCTTCTTTTTTATTATAGGAAATATACTAATTATTTTAGATAGATAAAACAGCATGGCTTTGTACAAAACCATGCTGTGTATCGTTCTGCTATTCGACTTCTATTGCTATTGTATCGCTGACATCTCCATTACTAAAACGGGTCAGGCTAGAAATAATATATGTACCTTTTTCAGTTGGTGCGGTAAATCGAGCGGTCGTTGCGATTTCCTCATAATTATGATCTTCCAGCCACAGCTGAATCGAAACACTCGTAATTTGCTGATCATATTTAAATTCAATCTCTTCATTCGGTTGAACTTTAATATAAGGCATATTCGATTCCTGTACCAATTTATGAGGCGCTGCAGTATCCACACATGTAGCTTCGCCAGCAGAATGCCAGCAATAGCTTCCACGAATAGAATCAATTGTTTGTTCATTCGTTACAACCGTTGCAGTAGGAATTTCGGTTACTTCATTTTGGGCTAAAAAGAAGCGCCCGACAATAATAAGAATAATAAGGCCGATAATTACAAATAAACGGTTAACATTTTTCAACGTACTCACCTCCATCTATAAATCTTACTAAAAACTGAAATATAAATCTAATTAATTTTTGCCATTCACAACTTTACAATTATTCACTCAATCCTAACAAAGCATTAATAGTTACTGTGTAACCTCTTTATAAAGAGGTGGTTTTTTATGGACAAGCAGGAACTAATGTTAAAAGATTATTTGCTGCAAACAATTTCAGCTACAAAATTTCATATTGAGTACAAGTTACCGAGTGAATATCAATTAGTAGAACAATTTGATATCCCTCGAATTAAAGTGCGAAATGTGTATACATTATTGGAGAAAATGGGTCTTGTTTACTCCAAAAAAGGTGTTGGCAGATTTATTAAACATCAGCAAAAACCGCTGGATGTTGTGATGACTGGTAATATTAGCTTTAGTGAAAAAATGAAAAGTCAAACAGCCAATTATAAATCGAAGCTTACAAAATTTGAGCGTGTGGCACAGGATCATGCCATCTATACAAAAGCTGATATTGGACAAGAGCCACTTTATTTAGTAGAACGATTGCGCTATATCGATGATGAACCAGCAGCCATTCATCGCTCGTATGTTGTCATTAGTAATATGCCGGAAATAAAGAAAATTGATAGCCGTCTAACATCAATGTATCAGTTTTATCAACGTTTTGGTGTGAATGAGTTTCGGAGTACATTTTCTCAGCTTTCCGTGCAATATGTAAATGAAATTGAACGGGAGATGCTGAATTGTGAAGTGCTCGTGCCTATAGTAAAAGTAGAATCCGACAACTGGGATGCAGAACGTAATGTGCTGCTGGAATATACTGAAATCATTTACCGCACAGATCTTTTCTATTTTCAAATATAGTGACGACACAAATTAGCCCCCGGCATTTTATGCTGAGGGCTAATTTGTATTTTTAATAGTTTTCGGGCTTGTTGGGGGGTACTACATGCCCACCTGGCGCCAGTTATGTAAAGCGCCTTTACACGTTTTTTACGAAACCTTGACACTACGCAACTTGGCAACAAGTTAAGGTGTAGTTAGAGAGGGGCGATCAAATTGAATAGAGCAGAACGTACAAAATTATTAATCGAAGTTGGAAGAAAACAAGCTCTGGAAATGGCTGATCAAATTGCGAACACATATGAAATCGTTGAAGTACAGCCACCACGAGAAGGCCTAGTGATGGTGAAATTAAGGGAATCTGCCCAACAGTCTTTATTCTACATAGGGGAGGTACTTGTTACAGAGACGAAAGTAAAAATCCAAAATGTATTTGGTACAGGAATAGTCCGTGAAATGGAACCTGAATTAAGCAGGGCATTGGCGATAATTGATGCTGCCTTTAAAGGCGATTTTCCTGAAACGAAACAATGGATTCCTGTTATGGAGCAATTGAAAATGGAACTGTCACAAGAACAGCAGACTATTAAACGCTCGATTGAAGGAACAAAAGTTCAATTTAACACGATGTCGCTTTAAGGAGGCACATGATGGAAACAGTACATTTTACTCAGCAAACTTTTCGTTCATTAATGGAATGCTTCTCACGCCCAGGAGATCAGCAACGGCTAGAACAGTCACAGGAAATTACGGGGCTATATTCAGCAACCGTCTCAACTTGTCTTACATTGCTTGATGGGGAAGTGAGCTTTTATGTCGCGAATCAATGTCCAGTAATCCAAAGTGAAATTCGGGCTTGGACAGGTGCCAAATTAGCCTCTGTGGATTTGGCCGACTTCATAATTATTTCAGCAGATTGCTCGGAACAGCAGGCACAGCTTGCATTACAGCATGCAAAAGTAGGCAATCTTATTGATCCACAGCTATCGGCAACCATTTTGTATGAAATGACAGATCACATTGGCAATATCGTTCACATACAAGGACCTGGCATTCAACATACAAAGGCGGTGGAACTTAATGTTCCTGAACAATGGCTGCAGTTAAGAGAAATGAAAAATAATGAGTTTCCATTGGGAGTAGATGTTCTTCTAATCAATTCCAATTCAGACATTATAGCATTGCCACGAACAACTAAAATTCAAGAGGTGAAGCAATCATGGCATACGTAGCAGTTAGAGGCGGATCCGAAGCAATCGAAGCTTCTTTGGAACATTTACAATATGAGCGTATTAAGAGTGGAGAGCATGTTACCGTTCAAAAATTACTAGGAACGATGCGAGGATTCCTTGATCAAATTATGTCGGAAAGTAGCCTGTACAGCGAACAATTAGCTGCTCTCGCTATGAAGCAAAGTGAAGGGAATCAGGAGGAAGCGGTATTTTTATTGCGTGCCCATCGCTCCACATTGCCGAGACTTTACTATTCAACTATAACCGATCCTAGAAATATGTTTGTGTTGCGAAGAATATCTTCAAGTTTCAAAGATATTCCCGGAGGTCAGCTATTAGGTGCTTCACATGACTATTTGCATCGTCTATTGGATTTCAGTTTAATGACAGAAACAAAAGAGGATGTGGAACGGAAAATAGAACAATTTAATGCCCTCGAGAAACCTGAGACAAGTAAGCTGCAGCTCGAGAAATTACCAAAAGTAATGGATTATTTACGGGAAGAAAACTTAATTCGAAATTTCCCATTGAATGATGAGGAGCCAAGTGATGTAACAAAGCAGGCTTTATCATTTCCGACGAACCGCTCGCAGCGTCTGCAAACATTAACAAGAGGACAAACTGGAACTGTTACATCATTTGGTTATGCAGGTTTGCGCGGATATGGTGCCTCACATCCAAATGTAGGGGAAGTACGTGTCGGTATGCAGCCAATCCATGTTGAAATCGATGGTGATGACGATCCATACTACATTGGTTCTATTAAACTGACTGAAGTAGAGTCGTTTATACCGGTAAATGTCGATGATGAACAGCAGCAAGTATTGGAATTCGATATTGGGTATGGGGCATGTTTTGGACAGAACGAAACGAAGGCCATTGCGATGTCGATTGTTGACCATGCACTGGAAACAGGAGGTAATACACCGATCCATGATGAGGAATTTGTATTGCTGCATGTTGATATTATTGAATCGACAGGCTTTATCTCTCACTTGAAAATGCCGCATTATGTTACATTCCAGTCGAAATTAGAACAAATGCGCACGATTAAAAAGGAGGGGAAACGATGAGTCATTTACCGTTTGCATTATTGGATGAACAATCAAAGCGTGAAATTCGACGCGCTATTTTAAAAGGAATTTCCATACCCGGTTATCAAGTACCATTTGCTTCCCGCGAATTGCCTATTGGCCGTGGTTGGGGTACAGGCGGTCTTCAGTTAACGCTTGCACTTATCGGCAAAGAGGACGTGTTAAAAGTAATCGATCAAGGTGCGGATGATTCCGTTAACGCAGTGAATATTAAAAATCTGGTAAAAAAAACGACCGGAGTCGAAACGACAATACGGACACAGGAAGCGAGCCTCATCCAGTCAAGGCACAGAATTCCGGAAGTGCCATTACGCAAAGATCAAGTGCTGGTACTCCAAGTGCCAGAGCCGGAGCCGCTTAGGAAAATAGAGCGGAGTGAGTTCAAAACAAAGCGCCATCATGCGGAAAAAGAATATAGTGGTGCGTATTTAATGTTATTTGAACAAATTATGCGCTATAACCAAACATCCCAAGGTGCTGATTATCCGGTGCTCGTCAATGATCGGTATGTAATGAATCCAAGCCCGATTCCGCGTTATGATAATCCGAAAATCCATAATAGCGAAGCACTAATTTTATTTGGAGCTGGCCGGGAAAAGAAAATTTATGCCGTTCCCCCTTATACAAATGTGGCTTCATTGGCATTTGAAGACTATCCGTTTGTTGTCGAGCAATTTGACGGTAAAGCATGTAAAGAAACGGGTCTATCTAACGTCTTTTTAGATGAACTAACAGATGAACAAACAGGTGAAACGTATTATATGTGCAATGACACGAGCTATATGCAAGAAATTTTACAGCAAAAGGTGGGGGCAAAATGATGGTAGAACAGCCAATCTTATCTGTTCGGAATCTTTCGAAACAATATGGGGAAGGTTGCTTGCATTGCCAACAATCGAACCCAAGGCTAGAGAAGAATTATTGTCCAGTTTGCAAGACGGTTTATGCATGCCGTGACATTTCGTTTGATTTATATCGCGGTGAAATTTTAGGGATTGTCGGGGAAAGCGGTAGTGGTAAATCTACCTTCATGAAAAGCCTGTATTTTGATGAAAACGTCACAACAGGTGAAGGCTATTTGCAAGATTATAAAGATGGCAAGGTCAATATTTTTACGGAGTCTTCCCAAATGAAGCGTCAAATCCGCAATATGTTGCTAGGGATGGTGTACCAAAATCCGATTCTTGGATTAAAAATGGACTTTTCATCATTAAGCAATATTGCAGAAAAACAAATCGCCGCAGGGAATCGTCATGTTGGGAATATGGAAGCAAGAAGCTATGACTTATTACAGCATGTTAATATTCCGCTTCATCGCAGTAAGGAAGCGCCTAAAAACTTTTCCGGTGGGATGCAGCAGCGTATTCAAATAGCAAAGGCACTATCGAATAATCCGCCATTACTATTGCTCGATGAGGTGACGACAGGACTCGATTTATCTGTACAGGCGGATGTATTGGATTTAATCAAGTCCATTCAGCGCGAATTTAATATTTCCATGATTGTCGTTTCACATGATTTAGCTGTTATTCGAATGTTGGCAGACCGCACGATTGTTATGCTAAATGGCGAAATTATTGAGCATGGCCTAACCGATCAAGTACTGGAAGATCCGCAGCATTCTTATACACAGCAATTAGTCTATTCATTATTGTAGGGGGCATATAAATGCAAGCAATTATTAACGGTATTATCGTAACAGAAGAGCAGTTTTTAAGTGACCATGCCGTACTTATTGATGGCGCTTTAATCGCAGGAATTGTACCTGTGAAGGAGTTGGATTTAGCTGAAGTTCAGGTAATTGATGCAGACGGAGGGTATGTATCACCTGGTTTTGTTGATATTCACTCGGATTATATTGAGACAATTATCAGCCCAAGACCTACATCCATTATGAGTTTAAAAGTTGGTTTACGTGAGAGCGAACGTATTTTAATGACACATGGTATTACGACAATCTTCCATTCGTTATCCTTTTATGGAGATGATAAATATTCCCATAAGGCCATCCGCGAACCGCAAAATGTGCAACGCTGCATTGATGCCATTCATAGTACACATACAGAACAACACTTAATTCGTCATCGGATGCATGCACGTTTTGAAATCGATTCAATCGATCAAATCCCGGCACTTGAACAAAATATCTTGGATGGAAAAATACATTTACTTTCATTTATGGACCATACGCCAGGACAAGGGCAATATCGCAATCTAGAAATATATAAAGAGACAATGCGTGGCTACCGGTCTATTTCGGAACCTGAAGCCGATGTGCTCATTAAAGAACAAATTGATAAAACAAAAATGACGTATGGAGAAATTGAGCGGTTGAGCTGTCTTGCGATTGAAAGAAATATTGCTGTTGCGTCCCATGATGACGATGATGTTGCCAAGCTGCAGCTTACTCAATCATACGGTACAACAATTAGCGAGTTTCCGATTACATTGGATGTTGCAAAAGAGGCAAAGCGTATGGGTCTATATACAATTGCCGGGGCTCCAAATATTTTGATGGGTGGGTCGCATTCTGGCAATTTAAGTGCGAGTGAAGCTATTCAAGCTCGTGTCATTGATATTGTTTGCAGTGATTATTATCCACCAGCAATGCTACAGGGCATTTTTGAACTTGCTGATAAATATGAAGAAGATTTGCATCGATTGTTCCAGCTTGTCACGATTAATCCTGCTCGTGCTGTAAATTTGGATCAAGAAATCGGGTCAATTAAAGCCGGAAAGAAAGCGGACATCATTATCATCGGTAAAATGGATGACGGTTATCCTATTGTAACCAATACGATGGTAGATGGCAAAGTGATTATGCAAACAAATTATCGATAAGGGGTGGCACAATGCTGACAATTAACGAGCTACAAAAGACTTTTACTATTCATCATCTACAAAATACGTTCACAGCGTTAAATAATATTTCATTGCACGTAAAAGAAGGGGGATTTTTAGGGATTGTCGGTAAAAGTGGCAGCGGGAAGTCCACTATATTAAAAAGCATTTATCGTACGTACGAGCCTCAAAGCGGAGAAATCCTTTTTCATTCAGAAGCATTTGGAATGATAGATCTATTAAAGGCAAGCCCCAGACAAATTGTTTATTTACGTAAACATGAGATTGGCTATGTATCACAGTTTTTAAATGTAATGCCACGTACAACGGCACTCGAATTAGTAACGCAATCACTACTTGATATTGGGATTAAACGTCATAATGCAGTTACACGTGCAAAAGAAGCACTGACGCATTTTGATTTGGAAGAAACATTATGGAATAGTTATCCGAATAATTTTTCCGGTGGTGAAAAGCTCCGTCTTAATATTGCCTGTGCCATCGTAAAGCAACCACGCTTATTACTGTTGGATGAGCCGACAGCCAGTTTAGATGAAACTTCGAAAATAAAAGTGAAGGAATCTATTGAAAAACTGAAAGCGCAAGGTACTACATTAGTCGGGATTTTTCACGATTTGGAGTTTATGGAAGGCTTATGCGATGAAGTATTTACAATGGAAAAATACGTTAAGGATGAGATTGCATGATAATTGACTGGCATACACATAGTCACTATTCCGACGGCAGTGATACATTAGAAATGCTTTTTTGGAAAGCAAAACAGGCAGGAATTACCCACTTAGGTGTTGTTGATCACGATACAGTGGCGCATCATAACGAAGGTCATTTACTGGCCAGGCAATATGATATGACGTTTATACCTGGCGTTGAAATTTCTGCTTTTGACTTTAAACGCAGACGGAAAGTCCATTTGCTTGGATACGGATTTAAAGGATCCTGTCCAGCAATTGAAGCACTTTGCCAGCCATTATTAGCCCGTCGTCATGCACATTCCATTTGGCAAACGAGGTGCATAAAAGATGCTGGATTTCAGATAAATACTGAAGATGCGCTTGCCTATGCCCATACGAGCGGTACTTTATATAAGCAACATATTATGAACGCGTTATTGGAAGAATCGTATGATAATAAAAATTATCAAACGCTGTATCAATCGTTATTTAAAGGGTCAGGTGTGGCGGCTGGAGATATTGCTTATATCGATGTCTTTCAGGCACTTAAAGCAATTCATGCCGATGGAGGATTTGCGGTATTAGCCCACCCTGGACAGCTCGATAGCTATGAAGTTGCAGAGGAATTAATTGCACAAGGCTTAGATGGGATTGAGTTAGTGCATCCAGATCATACCGAGACGGACAAGAACCGCGTGAAGCAATTGGCTGCCAAGTATAATTTGTTGTTAACTGGGGGTTCCGACTATCACGGCACATATGGTGCTGCTGTTAAGCTGGGCAGCTATATAATGGACGATTTACAAAGGTCCTTAACTGTAAAGTATTTGTAAAACATTATAAAGATCGTTGAAGAACCCTATTCGTTACTACAGAAACATGATTAAATGTGAATGGAAGTAGGATGCTCTAAAAATTTGGACTATTACGAAAACAAGGAGAGTTGTAATGAAAAAACTATGGAAACTACCTGTTGTTGGTATGCTAAGTGCACTGCTTTTAGTAGGGTGCAATTCATCCGATAATGAATCATCAACTGACTCGGCAAGTGCAAACTCAAAAGAACCATTAGTGGTCGTATGGTATCCGAATGAATCTGGTTCTGAAATGGGCCCATCACGTGATGCTTTCGGAGAGCTATTTGAAGAAGCGACAGGAAGAGAAGTAGAACATAAATTAACGACTGACTACGCAATTGCAATCGAAACAATTGCCAATGGAAATGCACAAGTAGCATTCATGGGCGCTCAGGGCTATATCGAAGCAAATAAGAAAAATGAGGCAGTTGAACCATTGGTAGTAACTTCAGGTGAATCAGGTACTCTTGATGATGCGCTTTATTATAGCTGGTTAGCTGTACCTAAAGAAAAAGCCAATGCTTACAAAGTGAATGAAGAATTTGATTTGGATACGACAGAAGGGAAAAGCATTTCATTTGTATCTCCATCATCTACATCAGGCTTTAAAATGCCGGCAAGTACAATTATTTCACATTTCAGTGACAAAGGCTTGAAGGAAGAAGATTTGATGGAAGGCAATGCTGTGTATCCAAGTGTAGTGTTTGGCGGTTCACATCAAGGTGCAGCAGTCAATATGTTAATGGGGCGAACAGATATTGCTTCCTTCTGTGATACATGTGTGGATCCATATATTGAAATAGTTGAAGGAGAAGCAAACAAACCAGGAACGGTTTACCGTGTACGAGACAATGCAGCACCACCATTTAATACAATGCCAGGCGAGGAATTTACATTAATTCAAGTTACACCTGTGTTAAATGCACCGTTTGCTGTGAATACAGAAGTATTGTCCGAAGAGGAAATTTCAAAATTAAAAGAAGCATTAACTTCCGATGCGACGGCAAAAAACGAAGAAATTTTTATGCCTAAGGAAAAAGAACAACCATCATTATTCTATACGTCAGGAAATGAGCGGTTTTTGGAAGTAGATGATCAATGGTTCGACCCGATTCGTGAATTATCGAAATAAATAATTTGTGGGGGCAGTGATTAAAGTAAATTTTGCTTTAAACACAGCCCTCCTTCATAAGAGTCAAGTTATCGCAATGGCTTCCTGGGCACCCTTTTTAAAACACCAATAAAGGAGAATGAGTGATGCAAACTGTATTGGAACGAACTGTAAAAGAAATATCTAGACCAATTGCCTTCCATGAAACGAAAGTCGTAAAATCATCGAAAACCATTTTACAACTAAATAATATCCATAAAAGTTATGATCAGAAAAATAGCGTGCTAAATGATATTAGTCTTTCATTAGGGGAAGGGCAGTTAATCTCCATTATCGGTCCATCCGGTGCAGGGAAGTCTACCTTATTGCGTTGCATCAACCGCATGATCGAACCATCGAGCGGGGAAGTTATTTTCGACGACCAGAATATTGTGCTACTGGATAAAAAAAGGCTTCGACGTACACGTGCGAAAATAGGAATGATTTTTCAGCACTATAATCTCGTATCCCGTCTAACAGTATTTGAGAATGTCCTGCATGGTCGATTCGGCTATAAAAATACATGGCAAGGCCTATTCAATGTATATACAGAAGAAGAGAAGATGCTTGCTTTAAATATATTGCAGAAGCTAGGAATGGAAGAACATATTTATAAACGCTGTGATCAGTTAAGTGGTGGTCAGAAGCAACGTGTCGGAATTGCACGTGCATTAGTGCAGGAACCAAAACTTTTGTTGTGTGACGAGCCGATTGCTTCCCTCGATCCGAACGCCTCAAAAGTCATTATGGATCATTTAAAGGAAATCTCCGAAACAATGGGCATTACTGTATTAGTCAATTTACATCAAGTTGAAGTAGCCACCAGGTATTCCGATCGGATTATAGGACTGAGTAAAGGCTGTAAAGTATTTGATGATGAACCAGGGAAACTCACGAAATTTGCAATTCACGAAATTTATGGGACCAATGTAGATGAATTGATCACGGAATAGACGGGGGCAATGATTGTGAATACAGATATTTTACGGAAGAAGAAATGGCGAACAACTATAATCTTAATTTTATTAATTCTCTTAACTTATAGTTCGGCTGTGATAACGGAGTTTAGCTTAATCGAAGGAATTGCAGCCATTCCAGGTACAGTAATATGGATGGCGGTCAATTTAATCCCTAGTAGTGAAGCATTGGAAAACTTACCGAAAGTGCTTGATCGATTATGGGAAACGATTGTGCTCTCAATTTTTGCGACAATGACTGCCACGATTTGTGCTTTGTTTTTTGCAATGTTGGGTTCCAAAACGACGCAAGTCCAGCATTTGGTAGGGGCTGCAGCGCGCTTTATTGCATCCATATTCCGAAATATACCGGTTGTAGCGTGGGCGCTAATGTTGGTTATTTCATTTGGACATAATGTTATTACTGGGTATTTCGCGCTTTTCTTTTCAACGTTTGGCTTTCTAGTACGGATGTTTATTGAAACGATTGATGAGGCGAGTTCAGATGGTGTGGAAGCTTTAAAAGCAACGGGTTCGACTTATTTGCAAGTCGTGTTTAAAGGGGTTTTACCGGATACGATGCCACAAATGCTAAGCTGGGTATTTTATATGATTGAAACGAATATTCGAAGTGCTACATTAGTTGGAATTCTAACAGGTACGGGGATCGGTTATTTATTCGATATGTACTATAAAAGCTTAAATTACGAAATGGTCGGCCTTATTACTATTACGATTGTACTTGTAGTATTTGCAATTGAATTTGCATCGAACAAAATAAGGAGGGCGATTTCATAATGCAAGCAGTACCATCTATTAAAAATGTTAAAGTAAAAAAGGGTCGGATCCAAATTCAGCAGGTTTCAAAAGCTTCGATCGTGATGCGCACCGTTTGGATTTCGCTCCTTGTCTTTACATGCATTTGTCCATTCCTCTTGGATTATGGGGCAATTGAATGGTCGACTGCTATTTCAATGACATTAGGTAATTTGAAAATGATGTTTTTACAACCGGCATTCAATCAAATTACTTTTGCAACAGCGATGAGCCAAATTCTGATTACGCTCGCTCTTACATTTCTGACTACAGTACTAGGTGCAGTCATTTCATTTTTCCTTGCAATTGCCTGCGCAAAAAATTTAGGCAATGCAAAAGTTTCACATATTATTATTGCGGTGAACTCGTTTATCCGGGCAGTACCGACTGTTTTATGGGTACTCATTTTTGCCATTGTGGCTGGTCTCGGTGCAGTAGCATGTGTACTAGGGATGATGCTGCATACAATAGCCTATTTGACGAAAGCCTATTCCGAATCCATTGAAGAACTGGGTGACGAAATGATTGAAGCATTACGTTCTGCTGGAGCAAACTGGTGGCATATTATTCGACATGCCGTCATCCCGCAATCTTCATCATTTCTTGTTTCATGGACGTTTTTACGTTTTGAGACGAATTTTGATATTGCGATTGCAATGGGGGCAGCAGCAGCGGCTGGTGGTATCGGATTCGAGCTGTTTATGGCATCAAACTTTTACTTTGACTTGCACGAAGTAGGCATGATTACATATTGTGCACTCATTATCGCGCTTATTCTAGAGTTTATTTCGGTACGGATCAAGCGACGTTTAATGACAAAATACTAGAAAACAAAGAGCGCAGTCCCTTACTAATATATTTGGTAAGTGGACTGCGCTGTTTGTTCGTCCATGCTAATCTTGATAACTGCTAAAAACATACACGATATCATAATGTGTAAGAGGCGGGTAATCTTTACGTGCCTAAAAAAGGATAATATTGTCATATTATGCTATTCTTAAAGCAGGAGGTGCAAATTTATGGACTATACCGAGTTGAAAAAATTTAAAATGCGTTATTTTATTTTGTTTGCGGTTTTCTTATTTATAGCGAGTATTGTATTGGTGTTTGCAGTCGATTTCCCGGAAAGCGAGCAATGGATTACATTTATTATGTCCATGTGTCTTTTGTTGTATATTGTATATCAAACAAAGAAATGGAATTTTACTTATAATGAACAGCCAATGAATACAATGATGTCAAAAGGACGCTGGGCAAGGTACTTATCGATAACTGCCTGCTTTCAGTTAATTACCGTTGTATTTACAGCGATTGTTGTAACACTTCTGTATCTCATGTTTGAAGAACTTTTACGCAACTTATTTTTATTTGATCCGATGATCGATTTGGAAGAAGTGCAACCATCATTACTCGTTTATATTTTGTTTTTCATTAATATTTGCATTCTCGCACCTATTTATGAGGAGCTTTTGTTCAGAGGGATCCTACTTCGTCGCTTTACTTTAAGATGGAGTCCGCAAAAAAGCATTATAATTTCATCAATAATTTTTGGGATTATTCATCTTAATCCGATTAATGTAGTGTTTGCTTTTGCATTAGGCTGTGTGCTCGGCTATGCGTATTTAAAAACAAAAAATATATTTGTTCCGATGTTATTACATAGTTTCAGTAATTTTCTTGCATTCCTTCAATATGTATATACAAATCAAACGGCCGAACTTAATTTACCTTCGACAGAAGCAGCACAGCGTGAACTGTTTATAAACGGTATTTTGTTTATAGTATTGGCAGTCGTTATTATAATTTTGCTTGTTAAATATTATAAGCGTTTCCGGCAATTAAAAAATCCCGTACCGAAAGTTGTGGAGCAAGAAGAAATTGATCCTATTTAAGCTATAACTAGACACAAAAAACCGCCTCTGTTTGCTTTTCTAGCAACATGGGCGGTTTTGTATTTCTTATGCAAAAAATTCTTTTGTTCCTACACGTTCAGCATTTGTCCGAACACGCCTTGTTTTTCAATAAGCTGTTGGCGCTTTCCCTGTTCGATAATTTTTCCTTGATTCAGCACGATGACATAATCGACTTTGCGAATCGTATTTAAACGATGCGCGATAATAAAGCTAGTACGGTTTTCCATCAGCTTTTCAAGGGCTTCTTGAATATGGAGCTCAGTCACAGTATCGATACTGCTCGTCGCTTCATCTAATAATAAAATTTTTGGATCTGCCACAAAGGCACGTGCAATCGATAGCAGCTGTTTTTGTCCTTGTGAAATCTGGCTACCATCCGCACTTAATATTGTGTCGTATTTATCTGGAAGCTTATCAATAAATGAATGGGCATTAGCTTTTTTGGCTGCCTCGTAAATTTCCTCATCCGTAGCATCGAGTTTCCCGTATCGAATGTTTTCTTTTATCGACATTTCAAAAAGAAACGGATCTTGCAAGACGAATGCCATTTGGCTGCGCAGACTTGCCTTGGAAATCTCTTCAATATCCATATCATCAAAAATGATTTTCCCATCTGTCTTTTCATACAGTCCTGTTAACAGCTGCATAATTGTCGTTTTACCAGCACCGGTTTGCCCAATTAATGCAACTGATTGTCCTGCTTTCACCTCAAAAGACACATTCGATAATGTAGGGGAGGATGCCTGTGAATCATATTGGAATGAAACATTTTGAAAACGGACATTACCAAGTATTTCAACATCTTCTCCAACGGTTTTATCTTCTTTCTCATCCATGATTAAAAAGACGCGTTCAGCACCTGCTAGAGCAGATAGGACGGTGTTAAACTGGTTTGCCAAATCATTCAGTGGACGGGTGAATTGGCGGGCATATTCTGTGAAAATAATGATCGTCCCGATAGAAATATGTCCATAGTATGCAAATAGACCTCCTGCAAATGCGACAATTGCAAAACTTAAGCTGTTTAATGTGTTCATGACTTTTGGGATGAAGCCGGAATAGGTTAATGCCCAAAAACCAACAGTGCGAATGCGGGTATTCTTTTCATCAAATTGACGCAGCATTTCGTTTTCCTGTGAAAAAGCTTTTACGACATGCTGACCTGTAATAGATTCTTCAATTAAACCATTCATTTCTCCAATGGCTGCTTGCTGTTGTTTAAATAACAGGCTCGTCCGTTTTGTAATCCAGCGCATACTATAAAACATGAGTGGTACGATCAACATTGTAATGAGTGTAAGGGCAGGACTCAGCCAAAGCATGACTGCCACAGTACCTGTTAATGTTAATATACTGGACACGACTTGGATAAAGGCACTATTTAATGTTGCGCTGATTGTTTCGATATCATTAGTCGCGCGGCTCATCAATTCTCCGTGCTTTCTTTTATCAAAAAAGCGAAGGGGAAGCTTGAAGAAATGCCCGTATAACTGCGTACGTATACGAAATACTGTTTGCTGGGCAATACTGACCATCCAGTAATTCTGGAAATAGCTTGCTAAACTGTAGAGCAAATAAATGACCGCTAACCCATAAAGCCAATATTGCAGTTGACTTAACGAACTGCCATCAATAAACTGATCAATTAGTCTCCCGATAATAAATGGTCCGATTAAAGCGAGCGCAGAGCTTAATACGACGAGAAATAGCACTGCAAATAGCAGTATTTTTTGCTCAGCAACAAAATCAAGAATACGCTTTAAAGTGTATGTCCAGTTTTGGGCACGTTCACCTTTTTTCTTTTTTCCACTTGCATTTTTTATCTGTTCTTTCGTAATGATTGGTTCATAGTTGAAAAACTTCATTCGGCAAGCACCTCCTGCTGTGAAGCAACGATTTTTGCATACAAATCGTTTGTTTCCATTAACTCTTCATGTGTGCCAAAACCATGGAGCTCCCCTTCATTAATAAGAAGTATTCGGTCAGCCGTTTGTGCTGTCTGGATTTTCTGTGTGACAACGAGCATCGTTAAAGGTTCACCGTCGAGCGCCTCCCACAATTTTTGCTCAGTCGCGACATCGAGCGCAGATGTACTATCATCCAAAATGAGTAACGAAGCTGGCTTTAGAAGGGCACGTGCAATGGCAAGGCGTTGTTTTTGACCGCCTGATAAATTAATGCCGCGTTGTCCAATCATTGTCTCATACTGTTCATCAAAGCTTTCAATGGATTGATGGATTTGTGCTTTTTTCGTCGCGTCAATAATTTGTTCAATCGACGCATCATTTTTCCCCCAGCGTAAATTGTCTACAATTGTCCCAGAGAACAGAAGTGATTGCTGCGGTACGTAGGAAATGGAGCTACGCAATTGTTGAAGCGGAATGTCTTTTATATTGCGACCATTGATATAAATCGCGCCATTGTTCGGCTCGTAAAAGTGTTCGACCAACTGCAAAATAGTTGATTTTCCTGAGCCTGTTGCGCCCATAATTGCAATTTTTTCACCGCTGCTAATTGTAAAGGATAGATTCTGAAGCGTATATTGTTCCGTTGTTGGATAATGGAAAGAAACATTATCAAAAGAAATTGAGAAGTCTTCAAGAATTGGAGCTTCATTTTTCTCTACTTCTTCAGTACCTTCATTGATATTTAAAATTTCCTCAATACGCTCAGCAGAGGCTTTTGCGCGGGCATACGCAATAATAATAAATGAAAAAATAGAAAACGATGCGGTCATACGGAATGCATAGTTAATAATTGCGGCCAAGTCCCCGGCAAGAATTTCATTTTCCCGGATCGCATCTGCACCAACCCAAATCACAATAAGTAAGCTAATATTCATTACAAATTGGAGAACAGGCAGTGCAATTTCCATGACACGCGTCGCTTTAATCGTATCGAACTTTAAATTTTCTGCGACTGTCAAAAATCGACTTTCTTCATACTGTCCGCGCATATATGCTTTAATCAATCTTACGGCCTGAAGTCCTTCCTGAAGCTGTCTGTTCACAAAATCAAGTCTATGCTGAACACGTGCAAACAATTTGATGCCTATCGATACCATCCATACGAGGAAGATGAGTAAAAACGGAAAACTTACACATAAAATCAAGGCTAGTTTGGCATTGATGATAAATGCCATGATCAGTGAACCGATTGTCATTAATGGTGCTTTCATTGCAATGCGTAGCATCATAAAGACAATATTCATTGTCTGCGTCACATCACTCGTCAGGCGGGTAATAAGCCCCGATGTCGGGAACGTTAAATATGTAGCCATTGTCAGCGATTGAATTTTACTATAAAGTGCTTTACGTAAGTCGAAGCCGAAGCTATGGGCGACATGTGCGGAGAAGAAGGAGTTTAACACACCGCTTATAAAGGAAAACAGTGCCAATACAAATAAACAGCCACCCCAGAATGCCACATTGGACAAATTTTCTTCTAGTAAACCTTCATTGATCATCTTTGCCATGAAAAGTGGCTGGATCAAGTCGCTTGTTAGCTCTAAAAGCATTAGGAAAAAGGCAATTGCGGCAGGCCATTTATAGCGCCTCATAAATTGAAAAATAGTTTTCATGTAATAACCTCTCATGTTGAATTTACTGGATTTTAACTTCTTTTACTGAGCAATCTCCTTTCATTAGAAGTTAAGTTCTATAGCAGAAGATATAGATTTTAAATTTTTTGAATCTTGCATATTTGATATCTATTATGCCATTTCATGTAAATGAACTCAATAAAATTATTTCGAGAGTCTAAATAATAATGAAAAAAAGAGCCTGGGACAAAACGAAACCTATCTATTTTTTCAAAGAAAAAATAGATAGGTTTCTGTTTCTACCAGAATTGATTTCCGTTACGGGGACGCTTTCCGGGGGCACGGCCTGAGCCTGTAGTCTCAGGCGTCGTGCTGTTCCCCCAGGAGTCGCCCCTTCACTCCAATCAATTCATCTAATATCAATTTCTTAATAATAGTATTTCACTTATCCTAAGAAATTTCTACTTATGTCCCAATCTCCTCTGTTTCCTTAATCATGCACCAAAGTTTGAGCAATAGCTGGATTTTTTTCCACTTCATGTAGCTTATTGAATGAAGCAATAGCCACTTCAACCATTTCATACTTTGGTTCTTTTGTTGTTAATAGTTGTAGCCATAAACCGGGATACCCTAAGTAACGTAAAACAGGAATATCACGTACCGCGTTTGTAGCCTGTAATACTTCAAATGAGATGCCTATTACGACAGGAATTAATAATATACGGCTTACAAGGCGGACCCAAAGAGGATCTACTGGAACGAAGAAGTATGTAAACATTCCGACAATTACTGTGAACAAAATAAAGCTTGATCCACATCGATAGTGCAGGCGGGATTGCTTTTGTACATTCTCGACCGTCAATTCAAGACCGGCTTCATAGCAGTTGATTACTTTATGCTCTGCTCCGTGATATTGGAATACACGTTTAATTAAAGGTGTCATCGCGATAATTTGAAGGTAGGCCAATAATAAAACTAATTTAAAGCCTGTTTCGATAAAAATCTGTATTGTTTTGCCGGGGAACCAAGGTTTTAGAAATTCCGCCAGAAACATAGGTACCAATGTAAAAACAAATTTCCCGAATAGGAATGATAATACACCAATAACGGCTACCCCTAAGATCATCATTAACTTAGATGGTTCCTCACCAGCGTTTTCTTCTTCTTCACCTGGAGTAACGTCATAGCGATCTGAAGCAAATTGTAAATGCCGCGATCCAAAGCCTGCCGATTCGATTAATGCCACAACACCACGAACGAACGGAATTTTTTTCAGTTTTTGATATATAGGCTTTTTCTCTTTTTTAACATGGAAATAGTCAATTGAATCGTCATTACGACGAATCGCAGTTACCATATGATCTTGCCCGGTAAACATGACACCCTCTAAAAGGGCTTGCCCACCATATACTGGCGCATTATTACTCACTTGCTGCACACCACTCTCTAATTAAATTTCTACTTTTACACTTTAATATAGAAATGAATCTAGCCTTTTCTATGTAAAGTTTCACTTTCATATTGTACTAAATTTTGGGGAAAAGCACTATCGATTCGAATAGTTTTTTTGCAAACGGCAATACTGAAACAAAAAAAGAGGAGTTTTGATTAGAATGCATTTATTAGTAACAGCGATAGTCGCAGCACTTTTAGGGACAATTAGTTTAAAAGGGTTGCACTTTTTCAATCTCATTTCATGGCACCCTGTCTCTTTTTTAAAAAAATATGAATGGTTTGAATGGACTGCCTTTGAACGATGGGCTGTTCTGTTTTTAATCCTGGTAGTATGTGTATATGTGATAACGCTTCTGGCACAGTATTTTTTCAAGGCTCCACCTTTTTTATTTTCGCTTATTTTAGGGCTGGTTGTTGCTTTAATTTTGGAATGGCTGATATTAGACCTTCCGATTGAATTTTCATCGCTGAAAAAGTTATCCATTCCTTTTATTATTGTTGTTTTAACAATCATGCGCTTTATTGTTGAAACTGCCCAGTATAAGAAGTTATATATATTTCGCTAGGCGAAAGTATTGATGTCTGAAAAGTCTGTGATAAAATAGGGGCAGTATGAAAAAAGGGAGCGCATATTGATGAAGCTACTTATTTTAAATGGTCCAAATTTAAATCGTTTAGGAATGCGTGAACCGGAAATTTACGGAGCTGAAACATTAGACGATGTAAAGGTTAAATGCGAAGCGCTGGCAAGTTCGTTTGATGCTACAATCGATTTCCGGCAGTCTAATCATGAAGGGGTCCTCATTGACTGGATTCATGAGGCGGCTGACACAGAAGTTGATGGTATTGTTTTTAATCCTGGTGCATATACACATACAAGTATCGCGCTACGGGATGCAATTGCTTCTGTAAATGTACCGGTAATCGAAGTGCATATTTCCAATATCCATGCACGCGAAGCATTTCGTCACGAATCGAAATTGGCTGCACAATGTATAGGGCAAATTTGCGGACTTGGTACATTTGGCTATGAGCTGGCCATGCGCAAGTTTTTACAACAATAAAAAGGGGAATGAGAAATCGTGAAACTAACAAAATTGAGACAGGCATTAATCGAACATAATGTAGATGCAATATTAATTACAAATGAATATAACCGTCGTTATATGACAGGCTTTACTGGAACTGCAGGAGTGGCAATCGTTTCACAAAACGACGCTGTATTTATTACTGATTTCCGATATACTGAGCAGGCCTCAGAACAAATTAAAGATTTCCGAATTGCCCAACATACAGGACCGATTTTTGAAGAAGTAGCGAAACAAGCAGAGTTAATGGGTGTGAAATCATTGGCATTTGAAAAGGATGCGATGCATTTTGGTACATATGAAGTATATAAATCTACAGTAAAAACTGATTTTATCCCAGTTTCAGGCTTAATCGAAAAAATTCGCTTGATTAAGACTGCGGAAGAGATTAATATTATTAAGGTTGCTTGTGAAATTGCAGATGATGCATTTACACATATTTTAAAGTTCATCAAGCCTGGAATAACAGAGCTTGAGGTTTCGAATGAATTAGAATTTTACATGCGTAAACAAGGTGCTACAAGCTCTTCTTTTGATATTATTGTTGCAAGTGGTTTGCGTTCAGCATTGCCACATGGTGTCGCGACAAATAAAATTATTGAAACGGGCGATTTTGTAACCCTTGATTTTGGTGCTTACTATAATGGATACATTTCGGACATAACACGTACAATCGCTGTAGGACAACCTTCAGAGAAGTTGGTTGAAATGTACAATACTGTACTCGAGTCTCAGCTTCTAGCACTTGAAAAAGTTGGTCCAGGCATGACAGGGATCGAAGCAGATGCAGTGGCACGTGATTACTTAAAATCAAAAGGCTTAGGCGATGCATTTGGTCACTCAACTGGTCATGGTATCGGCTTGGAAGTGCATGAAGGACCTGGGTTATCATTCCGATCTGATACTGTGCTAGAGCCAAATATGGTTGTAACAATTGAACCGGGTGTCTACATTCCTGGAATTGGTGGCGTTCGAATTGAGGACGATATTTTAATCACAAAAACGGGTAATGAAGTACTAACACATTCGACAAAAGAATTAATTATTTTATAATTTGGAGGAAATAATTCATGATCTCAGTAAACGATTTCCGTACAGGCTTAACAATTATCGTTGACGGTAACTTATTCCGCGTACTTGAATTCCAACACGTAAAACCAGGTAAAGGTGCTGCATTCGTGCGTTCTAAATTACGTAACTTACGTAATGGTAACGTGACAGAAAAAACATTCCGTGCGGGTGAAAAAGTAGAAAAAGCGATGATCGACAACCGTAAAATGCAATATTTATATGCACAAGGTGACGAGCACGTATTCATGGACTTAGAGTCATATGATCAAACTACTCTATCTGAAGCGCAAATTAAAGATGAGTTATTCTACTTATTAGAAAACATGGAGCTTCACATCCAATCTTACCAAGGCGAATTAATCGGTATTGAATTACCGAATACAGTTACTTTAGAAGTTGCTGAAACAGAGCCAGGTATTAAAGGTGATACAGCTTCAGGCGGTACTAAACCAGCTAAAATGGAAACGGGCTTAATGGTAAACGTACCATTCTTCGTTAACCAAGGTGACAAACTAATCATTAATACAACTGAAGGTTCTTACGTTTCACGCGCATAATCTGCACGTGTACCTGAATCTTTGTATAGGGATACTGCATTTTATGCGGTATCTCTATTTTTTTGTGACAATTTATATTAGAGGGAATATAAATATACCTTCCATTCTCTAGAAATTATAGATAATTAAGGGGTGGGTTAGTATAATTAAAAAAGGGGGTGGGACAATTATGAAATCAAGTTTTTCGATTGAAAAACCAATCATACAAGCACCGATGGCAGGTATTACAACTCCTGAATTTGTGGCAGCCTGTTGTGAAGCAGGAGTATTAGGTTCAATAGGAGCAGGCTATTTAAATGGAGAAGAGACGAAGGACTTTATTAAAAAGGTGAAATCATTAACGAATAAGCCATTTAGTGTGAATTTGTTCATTCAGGAGGAGCCTGGAATTGATGTGAGTGTTCTTCAAGATGCACGTGATGCACTACAGCCGATTTATGATGAACTCGGCATACCCAAAATACAACGCGTTATTTCAACAGAAGTTTTCGAAGGGCAAGTTCAGGCGATTATTGATGAAGGTGTGAATATCGTATCGTTTACATTTGGCATTCCGGATGAAGATACTATTAAGAATTTGAAATCGCATGATGTGTATTTAATTGGCACAGCGACAACAATCGAAGAAGCCGTTGCGGTTGAAAAGGCAGGGCTAGATGCTGTTGTTTTACAAGGGCGTGAAGCAGGCGGTCACCGCGGCACATTTACTGAACCAATCGAACTCATTGCAACAGCCTATTTAGTGAAGACTGTACGGGACAAAGTATCGATTCCGATTATTGCTGCTGGAGGCATAATGACAAAAGAGCATGTAGCTAGCATGCTATCCTTAGGTGCTTCGTTTGTACAAGTTGGAACGGTATTATTGACGACTCATGAGTGTGGTGCTGCAAAAACCCATAAAAATGCCATATTACATTCTTCACAGGAGTCCACAACATTGACTAAGGCATTTACAGGAAAATATGCACGTGGCCTGAAAAATAAATTTACTGAGCAATTAAAGGATGCTATAGTGGCGCCGTATCCTATCCAACATTATTTAACATTACATATTCGGAAAGAGAGTGCCAATCAAAATAACCCTGAATATATGTCTCTATGGATGGGGGAAAATAGCTATTTGGCTAAAGAAGGAACGATAAAAGAGATTATCGGACATTTATATCATTAACAGGAGATCGCTGATGACGAAGGATAAAATCTTTCTCATTGGCGTTTTTTGTGCTTATTTCGTTATGAATTGCATATAGTTTCGTTAAGGAAGGAGGGCTTTATTGGAATTACAAGATGTGCTTCGTGTTGCAGGGATTGGGTTGATTATTGCACTTCTTCATTTATTCTTCGAACATTTAGGAAAAAAAGAGTTTTCATTTTTCTTATTCTTTATTGCGTATTTATATATGACGATTGAATTAATCCGATTTTTGCGCTTGTTCTTTCAAGAGATTGTCGTATTTTTTCAATGGTTGACAGCAGTCTAGCTAAATGATTGCCTTATTTGCTAGTGTCATTTACTTAGTTCTGTTTTTATTTTTAAAACAGACAATGGACAAGTTGCACTCGATTATCGTCGTCATCGCATTTTTTATTTTTTTCCAATTTGTTATTCGCGAACAATTAATCCCACTTTGGCAGCGACTTGCCGTTATTTTTAATAGTGTTCCCTATAGTAAGGGACTATTGTTTACGGCATTGCTTTTCCTAATGAATGAATTGATCTGCCAGCTATTGGAGCAATATGAGTATGATGCATTTGCAACACTGGTTACATTGTCCGTCCGCATGACAGCAGTTTTATATTGGATCAATCTTTTGCAACCTAAGTTTCAGGTGTTAATCCAACTATTAGAAAGGCTACAGTAATGGAGACGTTCTTTTCAATCTTTACCGAGCCATTTCAATCTTTGTTATTTTCGTTATTGCTCGTTGCAATCTACATTTTATTGTATTTACTGTTAATTGCCCTAGTACCGAGTGAAGTCGTGTTAATAGAGCAGTTATTTATCCTGCTTTTTATTGTAGTATTTGCGCAAAATGTAGTCGATGCTTTTGTCGTACTATATGAATTAATCGCATTGCTTCAAAATTTTTTCATGGCTATATTACCGATTATGACGTTCATGCTGTTGACGATTCAAACAGTTTTTACAGCAATCGCCTGGAATCCTATTATTATTATATTTGTTCAAATTATTTTATTTGTCAGTACGAACATTTTAATACCAGCTCTTGTCCTCGCCCTAGTTTTCGATGTATGTACGAAAATATATCCGGCAATTTCCTTTACTAAAGCTGCAGACCTTATTCGCTCTTCCATATTGAGCGTCATGATTGCTTCTGTCGTGGCACTCACATCTATTCTTACATTATCCGGCATTGCATTTATCCAATTAAACGATGCATTAAAATCTCCTATAAAAAAATTAATAGAACAAAATATCCCTTTAATCGGAAGTCTTATTGTTGAAGGATTGTCCTTTTTCCAAAAAACCCAATCAACTGTTTCGACTTTTATTGGACTCTCCTTTTTAACAATCGTTTGGGGGGCAGCCTTTTATCCTGCAACCGTATTGCTCTTACATGCCCTGCTATTTAAGGTGATGGGCGCAGTTACCGAGCCTTTTACAAATATGCGATTAAGCAGTTTATTTGATGATGTCGGAAAGACGCTGTTTGTTTTATGTGCAGTCGCATTTTTGCTCGGCTTTGCCATTATGTTTATCGTGCTATTATTTATTTTCTTTATGCAGATGTCCATGGGAGGAAAAACGTGATTCAATTATTTCTATTTATTTTGCTGGGGAGCAGTTTGCTTGTGTTTGCAGATGAAAAGCAATGGCAAGTCTATGTGAAGCTTGCCCTATATTTATTTGTGACAAGCACAATTCTTTCATTCTTTGCATAACCGAGTTCATTCGTTCATACATTATGTTGAAATCTAGTAGAGAAGGGGGCGCATACGCTTAATAATGTGGAAAAGAAACAAGCGAATCGTCCTATCATTTTAATCTTCATTGCCGTTGTATTTATTCTTTGTTTATTCTTTCTTCTACCACAATCAGAGAAAGGGGAAAAAAATCGCTCAAATGAAGAACAGCTCGCAAATTTATTAAGTGAAATTGATTCAGTCGGACAAGTACAGGTTTATTTTCACTATGATCAACAAAAGGAACAACAGTTTTTAGCTGTGACACAACAAGAGAAACTATCAGGTGTCATTATTGTGGCACAAGGAGCAAACAGGGCCGACGTGAAAATCATGCTAAAGGAAACAGTGGGGCATGTTCTTCAAATTCCGGCGCATCGTATTCAAGTGGTACCAATGCAAATTAAGGAGGAAAATAAGTGAAAGTGAAAAAGCGAACAGTATGGTTTTTAACATTAGTAAGCCTAGTTGCGGTAATTTCTGTATTCTACATTTTTGAAGACAATACACCGAATATCTTAACTATTTTTTCTGATGAAGCTATTAATGAAACGGATATTTTAGGTGTTAACAAAGAGCTAACTCAACCAGTTAATTCAGAAAGTGATTTATTCCAGGAAGTGCGCCTAGAGCAAGCAAACAAACGAAGCCAATTGAAAGCGCAATTAACACAAAAAATTGCATCTGATGAATACAGCGCGGAAGAAAAGAATACGGCATTCAATGAAATGGATGAGCTTATTAAGTTAGAGTCTTCAGAGGCAATGTTGGAAATGCTTATTAAATCAATCGGATATTCCGATGCACTTGTTCGGATTGACGAAGAAAAAGTAATGGTAACAGTTATGTCTGATGAGATTTCAAAACAGCAGGCGAGTGAAATTATGTACATCGTACGTTCTGAATTTAATGACTATGTAAATGTACAGGTAAAGTTTGAACCTTTTAATTAATTGATCGTCCTATTAATGTAAATTACAAAGCTGTGTTATATAGCAGATGGTTATTTATTTCTTTGTTTTAATATACATTTGTTCTGTTTTATGCCTATTTTTATGTAATTTAAAATAAAGTATTTCAAAATAGTCGGAAAAATTATAAAATAGGGTTTGTATTGTTATTACTTTTTTAAAGGGAGAGTTAAGAATGTTCAAAGTTCAAGAAATCCGAGAAATTATTAAATTAGTAGACGCATCATCTATCGACGAGTTTGTTTATGAAGCGGACGGCGCAAAGGTTAAATTAAAGAAAAAGAATGGTGTAACAGAAGTAGTAGCTCCTAAAAAAGTAGAGGAGGCACCAGTAGCGCAAGTTGCAGCACCAACTCCAACAGCGGTAGCATCAATCCCAGCACCGGCTCCTAAAGTAGAAACTCCAGCACCAGTGGAAAACGCAGCTGATTTACATAAAATCACTTCTCCAATGGTCGGAACTTTCTATCAATCTCCAAACCCTGAAGCAGCACCTTACGTAAAAGTAGGCGACAAAGTAGGCGATGAATCAATCGTATGTATCGTAGAAGCAATGAAGTTATTCAACGAAATCGAAGCTGAAATTAAAGGTGAAATTGTAGAAATTTTAGTACAAGATGGCCAATTAGTAGAGTATGGTCAACCTTTATTCCTAGTAAAAGCTGAATAAGGAGCGTAACTATCAATGAAAAAAGTATTAATCGCAAACCGTGGCGAAATTGCGGTACGTATTATCCGTGCATGTAAAGAGCTTGGTATTCAAACTGTTGCAGTATATTCAGAAGCTGACGCAGATGCGTTACACGTAAAGTTAGCGGATGAAGCATACTGCATCGGTCCTAAATTATCGAAAGATTCGTATTTAAGTTTCCCGGCTGTTTTAGGGGTAGCACAAAAAACAGGTGCTGACGGAATCCATCCTGGATATGGCTTCCTGGCGGAAAACGCAGCATTTGCAGAGGCTTGTGAAAACGCGGGTATTAAATTTATCGGTCCTTCTTCGGATGCGATTAAAATTATGGGGATTAAAGACGTTGCACGTGACACAATGGAAGCGGCAAACGTTCCTTTAGTTCCTGGTACTGGTATTGTACCGGATATCGAAACAGGTAAACAATGGGCGGCGAAAATCGGTTACCCAGTCATCATTAAAGCAACTGCTGGTGGTGGCGGTAAAGGAATCCGTGTAGCACGCACTGAAGAGGATCTTGTAAAAGGTATTGAGATTACTCAAAAAGAAGCTGCGGCTGCATTCGGCAACCCTGGTGTTTACTTGGAAAAGTTCATTGAGTATTTCCGTCACTGTGAAATTCAAGTGCTTGCAGATAGTTTTGGCAATGTTGTTCACCTTGGTGAGCGTGACTGTACGGTACAACGCCGTATGCAAAAGCTAGTTGAGGAAGCGCCATCACCGGCACTTTCTGAAGAGCGTCGTGCACAAATGGGTGAAGCAGCTGTGAAAGCAGCGCTTGCTTGTAACTATGAAGGTGCAGGTACAATTGAGTTCATTTATGATTATCAGGAAGATAAATTCTACTTCATGGAAATGAACACTCGTATCCAAGTAGAGCATCCTGTAACAGAAATGATCACAGGTGTTGACTTAGTTCAGCAACAATTAAAAATTGCTTCTGGTGAAAAACTGCCATTCAAGCAAGAAGATATTAAAATCAACGGTTGGGCAATTGAGTGTCGTATTAACGCTGAAAATGCATACAAAAACTTCATGCCTTCAGCAGGTACGGTAGAAACTTATGTTGTACCAGGCGGATATGGGGTTCGTATTGATTCTGCTGTATATGCAGGCTATACAATCCCACCATATTACGATTCAATGGTAGCAAAACTGATTGTACATGCTGACACGCGTGAGGAAGCAATCGCCAAAATGGATCGTGCTTTATCAGAGTTCGAAGTAGCTGGACCTGGAATTAACACTACAATTCCATTCCACCAAGCTTTAATGAACAACGACGTATTCAAATCAGCGAAATTCAACACGAAGTTCCTTGAAGAGAATGATATTTTAGGCGTGAATGTGAAGGCTTAATCGTGGATATGACGCTATTCTAATCGTTCATTGAGCGGGAAGGATATTAGGTTGTCTTACGGATTTAGAAATATCGGAATGCCATAAATTTGTACCCTCTAACAAGAAATTGTTAGGGGGTTTTTCTTGTCAAAAAAGAAATCCACGGTTTTTATATAGAAAATTCACCGACAAATGCTCGTTAAGTGAAAGTAGACGATCATGGACAGACAATTATTACCCAGGATACAGCATTACGGAAAACTGACGCATCCCCTATAAAATTTCGCTACAGTTTTTTAAAACTAGCCGATCAATGCTCCTCGATGTCGTCGATTAACATTTGCTTTAACTTTCGTTTGGACTTGATATGCCAAATCAATCCTTTAGTTAAGTGCTTTTTAACGTCAGCATCAACGGTATTAGCGATTAAAATCCGTAATTTTTTTGAGCGTACTTTATGGAGCCGAATATCGTCTAAACATTTCCTTCTCTCGAGTTCATCCAAGTTAGCACCTCATTTAGTTTGGTTAACATTACCACACTGAGTATACATTTACACTAAAAATTCATTCGTGTACAGTAAAATTTGACTAGACAGGTAGTTAGTTATCGGTCTCAAATCACGTTAATTTAGCGAATTAATAATAGTAAAAACTCAATGCGTTATTAAAACGTAGGGGTTTGGCATGAAAAAGGTCGATGATTTTACTGTTAGATATTGGGGAATAATTTAAAAATGTAATTCGAAATTTGCTTTAAAAAGATATGAATGGATGAATAGATAAGCGGAAACAATACTTATATACAGTTCATTCCAATGACATACAGATAATTTAGATAATTATTACAATACAGAAAATTGAGACTTTACCCATATTTATGTTAAAAGATTGCAATTCGATCTATAAACGAATATTATATATGAGTTGTTTAAAAATGTTCGTGTTTGAAAGAAGGTTATGCAAATGTTTCAATTGAAAGAAAATGGGACTACCGTAAGGCGTGAATTGTTTGCTGGACTGACAACGTTCTTAACGATGGCATATGTCATTATTGTCAATCCAATTATTTTATCATTTGCTGGAGTTCCGGTTGATCAAGTGTTTATGGCAACAATTATCGCAGCAGTTATCGGGACAGGCTGGATGGCGCTTTGTGCGAACTATCCGATTGCCGTTGCACCGGGTATGGGATTAAACGCATATTTTACTTATACTGTGGTATTAGCCTCAAATGGTGAGATTACGTATACTACTGCCTTTTCAGCAGTATTTATTGCTGGTATTTTATTTATTATTATTAGTTTAACGCCATTCCGTGAGAAGCTGATAAAAGCCATTCCGGAAAACTTGAAATTGGCGATTACAGCAGGGATTGGCTTATTTATTGCTTTCATCGGGCTTCGTATGTCTGAAATTGTCGTGGCGGATACATCCAATTTAGTCAAGTTTGGAGATATTACAGAACCGGCACCATTACTTACGTTTATCGGGCTATTCATAACAGTCTCGTTAATGGCACGTAAAGTGAACGGGGCAATTTTTATCGGTATGGTTGTGACTGCTGTTATTGCGATGTTCACTGGACAGCTTTCGATTGATAAAGTTGTAGCGCTACCGCATCTTCCGGAAGGCCTAATTGTATTCAATCCGATTACAGCGATTCAGGAAGTAATAGAATATGGTTTATACGGCGTTATTTTTTCATTCATTTTAGTTACATTATTTGATACGACAGGTACATTAATCGGCGTATCAAAGCAGGCAGGATTATTGAAGGATGGAAAATTACCTCGTGCACGTAAAGCACTTATTTCCGATTCACTTGCAACCACTGCTGGTGCGATGTTCGGGACAAGTCCATCAACAGCGTATTTAGAATCAGGCTCTGGTGTTGCGGTAGGTGGTCGTACAGGTTTAACTGCTTTAACAGTCGCTGTACTGTTTATCTTCGCTTCATTTTTCGGTCCACTTGTCAGTTCCTTATCTGGTGTAGCGGCAATTACGTCACCGGCGCTGATTATTGTAGGAAGTCTAATGATTAGTGTTGTTAAGCATATAAATTGGGATGAAATAGAAGATGCATTTCCTGCGTTTTTAGTTATTTTATCGATGCCGTTAACTTCAAGCATTTCAACAGGGATTGCTTTAGGATTTATCAGTTATCCACTTATTATGCTAATTAAAGGTCGTGGACGTGCAGTACATCCACTTGTTTATATATTTGCGATTTTATTTGTATTACAGTTAGCTTATTTACCACACTAAATTTAAGAAAAGTGTTGTTTCTTTATGAAACAACACTTTTTTGTTTTTGAAATACAATTTCTTACCATTATTTAATTGGATTTAATTCACTTT
Source organism: Solibacillus sp. FSL K6-4121 (assembly GCF_038002585.1). NCBI lineage: Bacteria > Bacillati > Bacillota > Bacilli > Caryophanales > Caryophanaceae > Solibacillus > Solibacillus sp. FSL K6-4121. The sequence continues at coordinate 1,190,969 of NZ_JBBOCS010000002.1, read as the reverse complement.
AAATTGAGTACATTTTTTTTACGTTTCTCTAAATACTAACAAAGAGTAAATTAATGAAGGAAGTGATAATGTGTCAAGAAAAAGAATTAAAAGAATTGTGTTTATTACATTTTTAGTCCTTTTATTTTTATTTGCGGCATTCTATGTTTTCCATAGTCTCGGGGCAACGAATGCAAAATCTTTAGAAAAAGGACGCCAGTATTATGAGGAGACAGGACATATTATTTGGGATATAAAAACAGATGAAAAAGTTGTTGCACTTACATTTGATGATGGGCCACACCCAAAGTATACTGAGCAGATCTTGGATTTGCTCGAACAATATGAAGCGAAGGGAACTTTTTTCATCGTGGGACAGCACGCTGAAAAAACTCCCGAAGTTGTGCTTCGCATGTCTGAAGAAGGACATGAAATTGCAAATCACACATTTACCCATCCGAATTCAAAATCAGTCTCCCGCATTGTAGAGGAAATTAATCAAACATCGGATGTTATTTTTAGTATTACGGGAGAAAAGCCATATTTATTTCGACCAGTTGAAGGCTACTATACGGAGGATATTGTAAATGAAGTCGTAAAAAACGGCTATAAGATTGTGATGTGGTCTTGGCATCAAGATACAGAAGACTGGAAAGAACCAGGTGTTAATAAAATTGTCAACACAGTATTAAAAGGACTAAAGAATGGCGATGTCATTTTGTTTCATGATGGTGGAGGAAATCGGGAGCAGACGGTAAAATCATTAGAGAAAATCCTGCCTGAACTTAAAGAAGACGGATATAAATTTATTACGATTTCCCAAATGCTTCATTTACAAAATGAAGAAAAACACCATGTCGTAGAGGAGTGAGGGAGATATGTACCGACTTGCAATAATAATCACGACCGCATTCTTATGGACTTTTACACCAATAGCACAAGCATCTTCGGAAGCCAGTAATCCACCGACGAAAGAGGAATTGGTTCAAAAAAGAATGAGTTATTATATGAAGCACGAAAATGTATTGATGCCATGGTATTATTTAGCGGCCGTTGACCAATTTGAGCGCAATATCCAGGAGGTTCGAACGGATATACCGAAACGCGAATCGGTCATTGCTATTCAATTTTCAGATGAATTTTGGTCAGGAGCCTTAAATCCAGCCGAAAATGATATATCACCACTATCCATTGCCTATTTTAAAGGGTTGGGAATTGATGGAGATGGAGATGGAATTGCGGATAAACAGAACGATGAGGATGTATTGTTATCGATGGCCAACTATTTAAGACAGTATGGCTACGGTGAGGATAATTTTAAATTGGCTTTATGGGATTACTATAAAAACGAAATATCGGTCAATCAAATCGTTGTGATGGCGAAATTGTATGAGAAGTTTAGAACAATTGAACTTGACCAGCATACGTTTCCAATCATGCTTGGAGCACAATATAGTTATAGAGGTACATGGGGAGCCAACCGAGGATGGGGTGGAAGGCGCAACCATGAAGGGACGGATATATTCGCTCCTTACAATACCCCTGTACTTTCTGCTTCCTATGGTGTAGTGGAAGTGATGGGATGGAATCAATTTGGAGGTTGGCGTATTGGAATTCGAGATAATCATAATTCATATCACTACTATGCACACCTAGGCTCTTTTGAAAAAGGCTTACAGGAAGGTGATATTGTAAAAACTGGACAAGTTATAGGATATGTTGGAAGTACTGGGTACGGAAAAGAAGGTACAGCAGGGAAATTTCCTCCGCATCTCCATTATGGAATTTATAAATTCAATGGGCGGACAGAATGGGCGTTTGATCCTTATCCTGCCCTTACTAAATGGGAAAAAGAAGCGAAAAACGCCAAAAAATAAAGCGGTGGAAGTTCATTATACTTATTATTTACACCCTTCCTTACCTATAAAAGTAACGGTACTAAAAGAAAATTTCTGAATAGACTAGACAATCTTTGCTTTTATAGATAGGGGAAATAAAATGAAAAAATGGATTATTTACTTTTTTATAAGTGTAAGCATTTTATCGGGTTGCCAACCGAATTTGCAGGCAAAGGATAAGGGAGATAATGAAAAAAATGAACAAGTTTTGGACGTAGTAACTGATTTCCAGTTATCTACTTCTGAAACCGCTGTGGCAGAACAACAATTCATCTATCCCGTCGTGATTACCTTAATTGATCCGAGAACTTTACAAATTGTAAAATCCTTTTCGCCTCAATTGCTTGGTTTCGGGGTGGATGATAAATTGTACCAAACAAAAGTTGAAGAAATAGCAAGGAAGTTGGCTAGAGGTACAAAGGATATCCCTGGATATGATCAAAAAATGGAATTGGATAGAGTGGACGTTAACGGTGATATTGTCAAAGGGAATCCCGGAATCCTTTTAAAGGAAAGTGAATTAGTGGAAAAAATAATTGCTTCTTCATATAAAGGTGAAGATATTTTTTTGCCCTTATATTTGCTAGAGAGTAATTATAACGCTGAGGACATTCCCTCAATGAATGATGTTACTGTTGCTTCATTTACAACATATTTCTCCTCGTCTGAAACAGGGAGAAGCAGAAATATCGAGCTTTCCGCAAATGCGCTCAATAACATAATAGTAGGGGATGGGGACACCTTCTCATTCAATACAATGGTTGGTGAACGATCGGTGTCAAAAGGCTACCAACCGGCTCCGGAAATTATTAATAAGCAGCTTGTAATGGGTATAGGCGGAGGGATTTGCCAAACGTCATCTACTTTATTTAATGCGGTGGATCAACTTGGAGTTAAAATGAAAGAAAGACACCATCATTCTCTAAACATCGGCTATGTTCCAACCGGTAGAGACGCAACGGTTTCATATGACACATTGGATTTTAAATTCCAAAATAATAGCGGGGCGCCGTTTTTAATTAGAACCTTTTATTCGAAAAACACGCTTACTATTGAAATACGGACTACACATCAATATAAGGAAGTATTAAAAAAGTCTTAATAAATGGGCTGCTCTCGACTGGGAGTAGCTTTTTAATTTGCCGCCGGTGTACCTTGGTGAAAAAATATACGCCATGTTCCGTTTTCTTTGCGCCAAAGTGAGCTTCGATTTTGTTGTTTACCATTAGTTAAATTTGTTGTGATGAACCTTGTTTGTACAATATCGTCCGTAAGTAGTAGTGCTTCAAAGTCAGTGACGTCATAATAGATTTCGTTAATTCCTTTTTCGGTTACATTTTCAAGTAGAAATTTTTTATCCATAATGCCGCCAGAGGAACCAAATTCTTTGAAATCTTCGCTTAAAAAAGCTATAAAATCATGTTTACGGTAAAGCATGAGCTGTTGTTCTAACTGTAAAAACTGTTCCTTTATTGATTTCATTACGATACCTCCGTTTTAATGCTCAATAGTTGTGCATATTGTTTGTAAGGAAATAATACGAATTTATGAACCAATAATCAAGATATAAAACGAGAAAAGACTAAAAATTCCGGAAATCTTATTGTATTAGTCAAACCATTTCACTACATGGTATGATTTTGATTTAATGTTGTAAAGAAGGTGAAATTATGTGGGAATCGATTAAATGGTTAATACCATCTGTTACTGTACCTACATTACCAGATGCATTAGCTGCTGCTGCGATTTTAATCGTTGGTATACTTATCATCCGATTAATTATTCGACCGCTTCTATTTAAAATAGCGGATTTGTTAAATAAAAAAGGTCATCCGGTAATGAGTGATATTGCTAAGAGCGTATATCCATCATTACGTAATGCGCTTATTTTCAGTTTAATTGTAATAGCAGTATCGCTTTTAGTGGAAGTATGGCTATTTGACAATGAAAAGCTAAGTATTTATATTGATTCGGTTTATGTATTTTTTGCATTTAATGCACTTTATGATGTGTTGAGTTTTTATTTGAAAAATCCACATCGTTTTGAAACGGGGAAAGACCAGGATATTTTAACACCATTTTTCTTGCGGATTAGTAAAGTTGCCGTTATGACTATTGCAATGTTTACAATTGCTTCATTGTGGAATTTTAATTTAAATGGGTTTTTAACAGCACTTGGATTAACCGGGGTAGCGCTGGCTTTTGGTATTCGTGATACACTGGCTCATATTTTTGGCGGGATGAGTGTTGCACTTGATAAACCATTTCAAGTTGGCGATTGGATAATGTCCGGTGATGAAAAAATTGATGGGACTATTGAAGATATTAATTTACGAAGTACCCTTATCCAAACGTCCGATAAAGGTCTGGTCTATGTACCGAACTCGTATTTGGTGAATCGCCCTATATACAATTTATCAAAGCGTACACAGCGAAAAGTAGAGCATTACTTGTTCCTTTCAAATGACAATAGCGAGGAGACAATTGTTAAGTTTATTGAAAGATTACGTAAGCAGATTTCACTGCATCCGAAGACGTCAAAAAATGTCATCCATGTAGCAATGGATGAGCTTAGGCCAAATAGTTGTCGTATTCTTATCCGTTATTTTGTCGATACGAATGACTCGGAGATTATGTTGAGAGTGAGACAGGATATATTATTTGCTGCAAAGCATTATTGTGAGGAGTACGACGTTAAACTAGTAGATCCAAACCATGGGCAATTTGTTTGGAATGACTGAGAATAAACATTCCTGTTAGAAAAAGTGGCGTATCCATTCTACATGAAGTGTATAATTGTAGTATACTGAACATAAGGATTTAAAGTAAAAGCGTTAGAAATCCATTAGTTTACATAAGAGAGGATGTATCGCAAATGGCTGAGAAACAACATGTAGCATTTGTTCAACCTACACCAGTTGGCAAAGAAGAGCTAGGAAAGATTGAAGTAGCGCCAGAAGTAATTGAAGTAATTGCAGGTATAGCTGCAACGGAAGTAGAAGGAATCGCAGCAACACGCGGAAATTTTGCATCAGGTGTTGCCGAGCGTTTCGGTAAAAAAGTACATTCTAAAGGGATTAAATCGGCTATGTCAGAAGAGGGTAATATTGTTATCGATGTCTTCTGCACGGTTAAATATGGCTTTGCGATTCCAAAAGTAGCAAAAGATGTACAAACAACGATTCGTCAAGCTATTTTAAATATGACAGCTATTGAAACGAGTGAAGTGAATATCCATATTACGGGTGTTCAGTTCGAAAATACAAAAGACGCAGAATAATAATATGAACCAAGTGACCGAGCTTATTTTCCATAAAGCTCGGTTTTTTGTTGTGTAAGTTCAAATATGCATTGTTGAACTCATTTTTTCCTGCTTTTATGAATTTATGTGTAGGGACAGGGTAAAAATAGGGTATAGAATAACAGTTTTGTATAGTTAGGAGGAAACGTTAAATGGGAAACTTTTCAGCAACAGCTAGAGAACGAATGAAGAAAGTATTCCAAGAAGAAACGTTTGATCTTTTTGTGATAGGAGGCGGCATTACAGGAGCAGGTATTGCGCTTGATGCTGCAACACGAGGATTGAAGGTAGGATTGGCAGAAATGCAGGATTTTGCAGAAGGAACGAGTAGCCGTTCAACGAAGCTTGTACATGGGGGATTGCGCTATTTGAAGCAATTTGAAATTAAAGAAGTGGCACAACTAGGACGTGAAAGGGCAATTGTATATGAAAATGGTCCTCATGTGACGACACCTGTATGGATGCTGCTGCCGTTTCACAAAGGTGGGACGTTCGGTACATTCTCAACGGCGCTTGGTTTGAAAGTATACGATATTTTAGCGAGCGTTAAAAAAGATGAAAGAAGATTTATGCTTTCTGCAGATGAGACTATTGCCCGCGAACCACTTATTAAAAAAGATGGTTTACTTGGAGGTGGTGTCTATGTGGAATATCGAACAGACGATTCCCGGCTTACAATTGAAGTGATGAAGGCGGCAGCCGCTAATGGAGCAATGGCAATGAATTATTTGAAAGTGGTTGGATTTGAATCAACTAATTTAGCCTTCTCCACAGTAAAGGTAGAAGACCAATTAACGGGTGAACATTATGCTATTAAAGCAAAGAAGGTAGTAAATGCAGCCGGTCCTTGGGTGGATGACGTACGAAAATTAGATGGAGAGTTCAATAATAAACACCTTATTTTATCAAAAGGTGTCCATCTTGTTTTTGACGAGGAAGATTTCCCATTACAGCAGGCCATTTATTTTGATACGGAAAAAGACGGAAGAATGATTTTTGCGATTCCTCGTGATGGAAAAACTTATGTAGGGACAACGGATACTTTTTATGATGGTGATCCAAAAGATATGGATATTACAAAAGAAGACCGTCAATATATTTTGGATGCGATTCATTATATGTTCCCTCAATTGCAAATAACTGAAGAAAAAATAGAGTCCGCTTGGGCAGGTGTCCGACCACTTATTCATGAAGAAGGGAAAGCTCCTTCCGAAATTTCAAGGAAAGATGAAATATGGCAGTCTGAAAGCGGGCTTATTACAATTGCCGGTGGGAAACTGACAGGTTACCGGAAAATGGCTGAAAAAATTGTGGACTTAGTTGTTTCACAGTTAAATGATGAATATCAGCAGTCATACGGGAAGTCCATTACAAAGAACCTCCCTATTTCAGGCGGAGATATGAGTGGCTCTAAATATTTTGAACGGTTTGTCAGTAAGCGTACTATAACGGGACAGCAATATGGTTTAACGGAAGATCAAAGCCGCTATTTAGCGAAGTTTTACGGAACGAATGTTGACAAGGTATTTCATTATATCTCACAGGCTAAAGGAGATTTACCGCCCATTGTATATGGTCAGCTTTATTATGCAATGAATGAGGAATTTGCATGTACTCCTACAGACTTCTTCATTCGCAGAACAGGTGCGCTTCTATTTAATATCGATTTGGTAAGACGGTATAAAGAAACCGTAATAAATGAAATGGCCGAATATTTGAACTGGACAGAAAATCAAAAGCAATATCAAATACAACAACTCGAAAACGAACTAAAAAACGTAACAATATCCAACAAATAGAGGTGGAGTGAATGTCGACTTTTTTAGCTGAACTCGTAGGTACGATGATATTAATTGTATTAGGTGGTGGAGTTGTTGCCGGCTCTTTGTTAAAATTTTCTAAAGCCGAAAATGGCGGTTGGGTCCTCATTACGATTGCCTGGGGTTTTGCTGTGGCAATTGCAGCATACACTGTTGGAGGGATTAGCGGTGCTCATATAAATCCAGCATTAACTATTGCGTTCGCGACAATTGGCGAATTACCATGGATAGATGTTCCGATGTATATACTTGCCCAATTAATAGGAGCTATCATTGGGGCAGTAATTGTGTACCTTGCATATTTGCCGCATTGGTCAAAAACAGAGGATGCGGATGCCAAGCTATCCGTATTCGCAACAATACCCGCTATTCGTCACCCTTTATCAAATACTGTTACGGAAATGATTGGCGCGTTCATCTTATTGTTAGGGATTTTGGCGCTCGGGGGCAACTCACTAGCAGATGGGATTAATCCACTGCTTGTAGGGATAATAGTTATGGCTATTGGTATGAGTTTAGGTGGACCTACTGGATATGCAATAAATCCGGCACGCGATTTAGGTCCACGTATTGCCCATTTTTTACTGCCTATTCCAAATAAGAGAGACTCAGATTGGTCGTATGCTTTCGTACCAATTATCGGTCCGATTATAGGAGGGGCAACAGGCGCATTATTTTACAAACAATTCTTTTTAAATGAAAGTACAGTGACATTTTGGGTATTTGCTGCATTGTTTATTGTTATTTGTATTGCAGCGTTTCTTACACAACCGAAATCCACTACAAAGGAGATTACATGATGGAAAAATATATTATGTCATTGGATCAGGGTACGACAAGCTCGCGTGCTATTTTATTCAACAAAAAAGGAGATATTGTTCATGTAGCACAACAAGAATTCAGACAGTACTTTCCGAAATCAGGATGGGTTGAACATAATGCAAAAGAAATCTGGAGTTCAATCTTAGCTGTAATTGCGAAAGTGCTTTCCGAAAACAATATAAAATCTACCCAAATTGAAGGGGTCGGCATTACAAACCAACGTGAGACGACTGTTGTATGGGATAAACATACAGGGGAACCCGTCTATAATGCGATCGTGTGGCAATCACGCCAAACTGTTGGGATTTGCGATGAATTAAGAGAAGCCGGACACGATACTCTTTTCCGTGATAAGACCGGACTCCTTTTGGATGCTTATTTTTCCGGAACAAAAGTGAAATGGATTTTGGATAATGTAGAAGGTGCAAGGGAAAAAGCAGAAGCGGGTGACCTATTATTCGGAACGATCGATACATGGATTATATGGCAGCTTACAGAAGGTGCAGTTCATGTAACCGACTACTCGAATGCTTCCCGTACGTTAATGTACAATATTTATGAACTGAAGTGGGATGAACAGCTTCTTGAAATATTAGGTATACCACAATCGATGCTACCTGAAGTCAAACCGTCCTCTGAAGTATACGGAGTAATTTCCGGTAATCACTTCTTCGGTCATCAAGTGCCCATTGCGGGTATAGCGGGTGATCAGCAGGCGGCTTTATTCGGTCAGGCCTGTTACGAAAAGGGAATGGTGAAAAACACATACGGAACTGGATGCTTTATGCTTATGAATACCGGGGAAGAAGCGGTGAAATCTGAGCATGGGCTGCTCACTACGATTGCTTGGGGCTACGACGGGAAAGTAACATATGCACTGGAAGGAAGTATTTTTGTGGCAGGTTCAGCTATCCAGTGGTTACGCGATGGTCTGCGTATGTTCAGGAAATCTGCTGAGAGCGAAGCATATGCCAAGCGTGTGGAAGATACGGAAGGTGTCTATGTCGTACCCGCTTTTGTAGGATTGGGAACCCCGTATTGGGATAGCGAAGTGCGCGGAGCTGTATTTGGTTTAACTCGTGGAACATCGAAGGAGCACTTTATTCGTGCAACATTGGAATCTCTAGCGTACCAAACGCGTGATGTACTATCGGCGATGGAATCCGATTCAATGATTAAACTTAAAATGCTACGAGTAGATGGCGGCGCAGTAATGAATGACTTTTTAATGCAATTTCAATCCGATATACTTAACGTGCCGGTTGAGCGACCTTCAATAAATGAGACTACCGCACTTGGTGCAGCCTACTTAGCCGGTTTAGCTGTTGGGTTCTGGGAAAATACTGACGAAGTCCAACAACATAGACAGCTAGATCGTCAATTCGAACCAAAAATGGATGAAGAAAAACGTGAAAAGTTATTTACCGGCTGGCATAAAGCAATAAAAGCTGCCCAAGCATTTAAATAGGAGGCTGTCAGTCTCATACCTTTTCCGAATTATGCTATAATATGTCATAGTCTAGTTGAGGAGTTAATAAACATGAGCAAAGATTATATTCGTACGGCAAATGAAGAGGATTTAACCTTAATTACAGCTTACTTTAAACAAGCATTAGCGCATTATGAAGAAGTAGGGGAGTTAATGGCGATGCAGGACATCCGATATTTCCTGGAAAATATGGCGCATTTTCAGTTCTTTGTACTAAAGGAATCGATGGAGCAAATTACGTACCTATTTGAATTCCCGGGTTCGGAAAACGACAAGCGCGAAACAGGCACACTGATGATTCCGCTTCAGAACAATTAGTAATTTAAAATCTTGTATATAAAGTATAGGAACGGCATGTTGTTTTACTTAAACATGTCGTTTTTTTAGCGCAAATTTCACCATTTTAAGATAGTTTACACAAATCTCTTTTTACCGCCAAAAAATTTCCGTCAAACTGTGCTATGCCTTGCAAAATATGCTATGATAACAAGTAATGCTACTTATGAAGGAGAGCTTTAATTTATGAAACGAACAGAGGCGCGCCAAAAAGCGTTGCAAGCTTTGTTTCAGTTAGACAGCACAGAACTTTCAATAGAAGAGGCGATTGGTCATGTTCTTGAAGAAGAACAAAAATCGAATGCCTTTTTGGAACAATTAGTTCGTGGGACAACTGAAAACTTGGAAGCAATTGACCAAGCGCTAGAAAAAAACCTGGAAAAATGGACGATAAGCCGTCTACCAAAAATTGAGAGAACTGTTTTACGTTTAGCCGTATACGAATTATTGTATGAGGCAGAAACACCAAATAAAGTTGTAATGAATGAAGCAATCGAACTTTGCAAAACATTCAGTGATGAAAAATCAAGCAAGTTCGTCAATGGTGTACTTTCGAAATTTACTGAGCAATAAATCAATAAATGTATTCAAATCTATAAAGATTAATATATGAGATTTAAATTGGTTGGTTATCAATAATTTTGGTGACCTTCCAAATTGTCGTGATCACTGGAAGGAGTAACAACATGTCAAGTATAATTATCAATGGTAAAGAAATCGGTCAGGAAATTCGCACAGGAGTTGCGGCACGTGTCCAAGTGCTTAAAGCAAAAGGGATAACACCTGGATTGGCAGTTATTTTAGTGGGGGATAACCCGGCTTCGAAAACATATGTTGCCAACAAGCAAAAGTCTTGTGAGCAAATTGGTATGTTTTCAGACCTAATCAAACTCCCAGAAGATATTTCCGAACAAGCTTTACTTCAACAAATTCGTGAATTAAACAATCGTAAAGATATTCACGGTATTCTTGTTCAACTCCCATTACCGAAGCATATCGATGAAGATAAAGTTATTCAAACAATTTCCCCGGAAAAAGATGTCGACGGCTTCTCGCCGATTAGCGTAGGGAAAATGATGTTAGGACAAGATACATACTTGCCATGTACACCTTACGGGGTGATGAAATTACTTGAACACTCCGGAATTGATGTTGCCGGAAAGCATGCGGTCATCGTAGGTCGTAGCCATATCGTTGGGAAGCCAATGGGACAACTACTACTACAAAAAGATGCAACCGTTACATATACTCATTCAAAAACACCTGACTTGCCATCTTTCACGAAACAAGCAGATATTTTAATCGCAGCAGTTGGCCGTGCGAACTTTATTACAAGTGAGCACATTAAAGAAGGCGCGGTTATTATTGATGTTGGGATTAACCGTGATGAAGAAAATCATCTATGCGGAGACGTGAACTTTGATGATGTTCAGGGAATCGCTTCTCATATTACACCAGTGCCAGGCGGTGTAGGTCCAATGACAATTACAATGCTATTGGAAAATACGGTGCAGGCAGCTGAAAAAGAGTTAGAACGTCAAGCGGAATAATCTAACTTCAAAAATCACGATTTTGACGTAGATCAAAATCGTGTTTTTTCGCTTAAATAGGCAATAATTATAGATAATAATGAGTTGAATGTTACTTTGTAGACTCATTTCTGCGAAAAACTTTGTCCAAAAAAGGCATAATAAAACAAAATTATTGAAATATCCTATCGTAAAGGAGCAGTACGTATATGACTTCGACTTCTTATTTATCCGTAAAAGCATTAACGAAATATATTAAACGAAAATTTGATGCCGATCCCCATTTACGTGATGTGTATGTAACGGGGGAGCTTTCGAATGTAAAAGTACATAGTTCAGGCCATATATATTTTACGTTAAAAGACGATAGTGCACGTATAACATCCACAATGTTCCGTACACAAGCTTCCAAACTTTCGTTTAAACCTGAAGAGGGTATGAAAGTATTCATACGTGGGGATGTCAACGTATATGAGGCAAGCGGTGTATATCAATTATATGCCCAAACGATGGAGCCAGATGGAATTGGAGGTCTTTTCGTTGCCTTTAACCAATTAAAGGAACGTCTTCAAAAGGAAGGGTTGTTCAATCAAAATTTTAAGCAACCGATCCCACAATACCCAAAAACTATCGGGGTTTTAACAGCTACTACCGGTGCAGCCATTCGGGACATTTGTACGACGATTAAACGACGCTATCCACAGGCGGAAATATTAATTTACCCAACGCTTGTTCAAGGGGCTGGGGCAGCGCCAAAAATTACAGAAAATATCTATTTGGCGAATCGGCATGCTCTTTGTGATGTTCTTATTGTCGGACGTGGTGGTGGATCAATAGAGGACTTGTGGGCATTTAATGAAGAAATTGTGGCGCGGGCCATCTTTGAAAGCCGTATCCCAATCATTAGTGCTGTAGGACATGAAACAGATACGACAATTGCGGATTTTGTAGCGGATTTACGTGCGCCTACACCAACAGCAGCAGCAGAATTGGCTGTTCCTAATCAGCAGCAGTTGTATCAGCAAATTTTGCATCATCAATCAATTCTCCATCAAATTTTGACAAGCCGTCTTAATTTTGAACGTAATCGATTAACAAAAATGCAAAATTCCTATCCACTTGCAACACCTGAGCGATTATATCGTCCTTTTATTGAAAGGCTGGCGCAAACGGATGCTGCACTGCAAAATGCAACAAAGCTATATTTGATGAATGAAAAATCAAAGCTACAAACGATCGACAGTAAAATGAAGCTACATTCGCCGAGTCATCAGTTATCGGCAGCGAAACAGCAATTGAGCCATCGAACAGAGCTATTGACGCAACGAATGCAGCAACAGTTAGCACAAAGCAAAGTGGCTTTTACTAACCAATTGCGCATGCTGGAGGCATTGAATCCACTTGCGCTTATGAGTAAGGGCTTTAGCGTAGCATATAAAGAGGAAAACGTAGTAAAATCAATTCATGAGTTGGAAAAGGGCGACACTCTTCATGTAACGTTTCAAGACGGATTTGCAGAAGCAAAGGTCGAAAAAAAGCATGTGAATAAGGAAGGGGAAGCAAAGTGACAAAACCAACATTTGCGACAGCAATGACAGAACTAGAAGAAGTAGTACGCAAGCTTGAGCAAGGAGACGTACCTTTAGAAGAAGCAATTGATCTTTATAAAAAAGGTATGGAACTTTCCAAGCTATGCCATGACACACTTCAAAATGCAGAACAGCAATTAATTTCAATCGTTGGAGAAGATGGTGAAAAGAAAGCTTTCCAACAGGGAAATGGAGAAGACTAACTAATGGAAAACGCGTTAAAGCAATTTATTGATCAAAATATTCCACAAATTGAAGCGACGATGTATGAGCTTGTTGAAAAAATTCAGGCACCTGCCCATTTAAAAGAATCAATGCTTTACTCATTAAAAGCAGGCGGAAAACGAATTCGTCCATTATTTGTTGCAGCGGTTTGTGAAATGTATAATCAACCACTGGAAGCAAGCTATACAGTTGGCTCAGCGGTTGAAATGATTCATACGTACTCTTTAATTCATGATGACTTGCCTTGTATGGATGATGATGATCTACGTCGTGGTAAACCTACTAACCATGTTGTGTATGGAGAAGCATTAGCAACTTTGGCTGGCGATGCATTAAATACGATTGCATTTGGTGTCATTGCTCGACTGAACGATATTCCTGCAGAAAAACGAATTGAACTGATTAATTTATTAAGTGTTGCTGCAGGTGCAGAAGGAATGGTTGGCGGACAGATTTTGGATATGGATGGCGAAAAACGTCTATTAAATTTACAGGAGCTCGAAACAGTTCATGTAAATAAAACAGGGGCATTATTACGCTTCAGCATTGAATCGGGTGCAGTTTTAGCAGATGCTAGTGAGTCAGACCGACAAGCTTTAGTCGAATATGCACACCATATTGGTTTAGCGTTCCAAATCCAGGATGACATTTTAGATATTGAGGGAACTTCAGAGCAGCTAGGTAAAACAGCAGGTAAAGATATTGTAAGTGAGAAAAGTACATACCCTGCATTACTAACGTTAGAAGGTGCAAAAAGCAAACTTAATGAACACTATGAACTGGCTATTGAAGCATTAAGAAAGATCGACATTGATACTTCCTTACTTCAACAATTTGCGCAATATATTGTGAGACGTAATAACTAAAATGTGTTAAACTTTTTTCTTGGGTTGTACATTGATATAATAGAAAAATCACAAAGGTAAATAAACTGATGAAAAGGTGCGTGTAGAGATGGATTTAACTAAAATTTCTAGTCCATCCTTTTTAAAAGACTTGAATAAAAAGCAACTAGAAGCGCTGGCAGGCGAAATTCGCGCTTTTCTAATCGAAAAATGTTCAATAACTGGTGGTCATATTGGCCCTAATTTAGGCGTAGTTGAGCTGACGATTGCATTGCATAAAGCTTTTAATAGTCCAAAGGATAAATTTTTATGGGATGTTGGACACCAAGCATATGTCCACAAAATTTTAACAGGTCGGGCGAGCCAATTTGACACTTTACGTCAATTTAAAGGGTTATGCGGTTTTCCGAAGCTTGTCGAAAGTGAACATGATATGTGGGAGACGGGTCATAGCTCCACATCTTTATCTGCAGCGATGGGTATGGCAGCAGCTAGGGATATTAAAGGAGATAAAAACTTTGTTGTTCCGATTATCGGTGATGGTGCTTTAACAGGTGGTATGGCGCTAGAAGCACTGAACCATATTGGGCATGAAAAAACAAATATGATTGTCATTTTAAACGATAATGAAATGTCGATTGCACCAAACGTCGGAGCACTCCATGACGTTTTGGGCAGACTTCGTACTGCAAAGGAATATTCTCGTGCTAAAGAGGATTTGGAATCATTAATCAATAAAATTCCTATGGTCGGAGGCAAATTGGCAGCGACTGCAGAACGTGTAAAAGATAGCTTGAAATATTTGGTTGTTTCAGGTGTTTTCTTTGAAGAATTAGGATTCAAATATTTAGGTCCTATCGATGGTCATGATTTTGAAGCATTAGAAAAAACTTTAGAATATGCAAAGAAAGTTCAAGGTCCTGTTCTTGTGCATGTCATTACGAAAAAAGGTAAAGGCTACAAACCTGCAGAAGATGATACAGTCGGTACTTGGCACGGAACTGGTCCATATAAAATGGAAACAGGTGCATTCGTAAAATCTGCCTCTAAAGGTCCTGCATGGAGTAGTTTAGTAGCGGAATCGGTTCGTAAATGCATGAAAGAGGATAACCGCATTGTGACTATTACACCAGCAATGCCGGTTGGATCAAAGCTTGAAGGGATTCAACGTGACTTCCCGAATCGCTTCTATGATGTCGGAATTGCCGAACAGCATGCAACGACAATGGCTGCGGGTCTTGCCACACAGCATATGAAACCGTTTTTATCGATTTATTCTACGTTCCTTCAGCGTGCGTATGACCAGGTCCTACATGATATAGCCCGTCCAAACCTGAACGTATTTATCGGAATTGACCGTGCAGGCTTAGTTGGAGCAGATGGTGAAACACATCAGGGTGTATTTGATGTTTCATTTTTACGTCATATCCCGAACATCGTATTAATGATGCCAAAGGATGAAAATGAAGGGCAACATATGGTGAAAACAGCACTAGAGTATAATGACGGGCCTATAGCTCTTCGTTATCCTCGCGGTAATGGTTATGGAGTAGAAATGGATGCGGAAATGAAAGCGTTGCCGATTGGATCATGGGAAGTATTGCGTGAAGGATCAGATGCCGCTATTTTAACTTTCGGTACAACAATTCCAATGGCGTTACATGCGGCAGAATTATTGGCTGAGCAAGGCATTTCTGTTCGAGTTGTCAATGCGCGTTTTATCAAGCCTATGGACGAAGCAATGCTGCATGAAATTATGCAGGCAAATCTACCAATTTTAACAATTGAAGAAACGATGTTGCAAGGTGGATTTGGTAGCGCAGTATTAGAATTTGCCTTCGATAAGCAATACCGAAATGTGCAGATTGAACGTATCGGTATTCCGGACGAATTTATCGAACATGGTGAAGTAGATCTATTATTAAAAGAAATTAACGTGACGGCTGAAGAAGCGGTAAAACGCATTACACAGCTCGTACCGAATAAACAGTCGGATAGGGTTTAATATAGAATGACAAAGCAAAAAAAAGAACGGGTAGATGTAATGCTTGTAGAGCGCGGGTTGTGCGAAACTCGGGAAAAGGCAAAGCGCTCAATCATGGCTGGACTTGTGTTTTCCAATGAAGTACGTATCGACAAAGCAGGGGAGAAAATTGAGGTTGACGCCCCGCTGCAAGTAAAAGGGTCGCAATTAAAATATGTATCACGCGGTGGATTAAAACTTGAAAAGGCACTTGAAATTTTTGATTTATCCGTAGATGGCAAGCTTATGCTTGATATTGGTTCGTCAACAGGCGGCTTTACAGATTGCGCCTTACAAAACGGTGCCCGTCATTGTTATGCACTTGATGTAGGTTCGAATCAGCTAGCATGGAAAATTCGGTCAGATGAACGTGTAACGGTTATGGAAAAGACGAATTTCCGTTATACAAAACCGGAAGATTTAGTAGAAGGCTTACCGGATTTTGCAACAATTGATGTTTCCTTTATTTCCTTATCGCTTATTTTACCTGTTTTGAAAACGGTATTAATGCAAGGGGGCGATGTAATGGCCCTTGTAAAGCCGCAATTTGAAGCTGGTAGAGAAAACGTAGGAAAAAAAGGAATTGTCCGGGATCCTAAAGTTCACTTAGCTGTATTAGAGGAAACTGCTAAAATGGCGACTGAAAATGGCTTTGTGGTTAAGGATGCATCATTCTCACCGATAACTGGTGGGGAAGGCAATATCGAATTTTTATTCCATTTGTATAACCCTCATGATGGTGAAGAAGTAGAAGCATTTACAAGTTTTGATCAAGTCGTAAATGATGCACATACTAGTTTAAAATAATGAAAAGTACAAAATGGGTCGATTTGACTTATTTTGTGCTTTTTTTATTATTTTTTGAATATGGGTAATTGAATTGCTGTAAAAAATGTTTTTGAATAATTTAGCATTAAGAGAGTTTTTAGGCATAAAATACTAATTAAAATCAAAAGCACATTAATTTATCTTTAGAACGATTTCTATTGAACTATTTATTGGCATTATATAGTATAATCTATAGAAAATATAACAATCTAGAGGATGACTTAAGTGTGGTATCGAATTTTTTTAGATTAATTGCAGTGATCATATTCGTACTTCTTCTCGCATATTGCCAAAAGGAGAAGAAAGAAGAAATTCCCTTTCAGCCAATGGAGGAAAATGCGCAGTTTATTGACAAGTACTTTATTAAGGACGGGTGGCTCCAAACAGATTTAACTGATCAACAAGAAATTTACTTGTCTGAATCAATAGGTCTATGGATGCAATATCTGCTTTTGATAGGGGATGAGCAGCGATTTGACGAGCAGGTAGGAATATTATCGGAATATTTTATGACGAAGGATTCTCTCGTTTCCTGGCGATATGAGGATGGGATGCATTTCGGTACAAATGCATTAATAGATGATTTTCGCATAATGACGGGTTTAAATGAGGCCGGCAACTTGTGGGGGAATAAAAAGTACAAAGAAATGGCAGTTGCAATCGGAAATAGCATTGTGAAACTACAATTAAAAAACGGTACTTTAGTGGATTTCTATGACGGTGTATCTTCTAATGATTCTTTGACATTGTCCTATTTAAAGCCGTCAGCTCTACGTTTTTTACAACAAGAAAACTTACTGAGCAAAAAGCAGATGGACTGGAATATGAGTTTATTACAGCAAATACCTATTCAGAATGGGTGGTTTGCCAAAAGATATTTTCCGAAAGAAAAACGATATGAATTTGATGAAGAGGTAAATTTAATCGATCAATATTATATTGCCTACCATCGGACATTTATCGATGCACCAAATGATGAACTAATAAGCTTTACGAAGCAAATGCTATCTCAACATGGCAAGTTATACGGACGCATAAATGCTAAAACGAAAAAGTTTACGGTCAATTATGAATCACCGGCTGTGTATGCCTTAGCCTTTATGGCGATGGAACGGGCAGGTGAAGAGGAATTAGCTCGACAGTTGTTTGAAAAAATGCTGAAGTTAAGAGTAAAAGATAGTGTAAGCAATTATAAAGGTGGCTATATAGATATTTTTACTAGGCAAACACATTTTTTTGATAATATTCTACCATTATTAGCAGAGGCAGGTACTGGCCATGAAAAATAAAAAAAATTATGATTTATTAATTCAAGTGTTTTGTTTGGTCTGTATTCAATTGCTGTTTTTATATATTATCGACCCAAATGAACTTGAACAATTATTGCTTGTCGTTCTATTAGTAATAGTTATTGCCGTGACACTTTTTACAAGCACACTTGGCGGCCTTATGTTTAGTCTTTTTATAATTTTTGGAGCAGGGACAATATTACTTTTACAGTCAACGACAATGTTAATTGGAAACTGGCAAACAATTAAAGTTAATCAATTCCTTCAGTTCGGTGTCATTTTAATTATAAGTATTTTGCTTGCTGGGTCCATTCAGGAAAAAATTACAATGTTAATGAAGGTAAATGAGAAACTGAAAAAAGACCTTCAACAATTTGTATCCATCGATTTAGATACTTCATTTGATTCAGCTCAGCGAATGGAAGTGGAAGTAAAGAGAGAACTTAGCCGGATAAAACGTCACGGAGGCAGATTTACATTACTACTATTTCAAATTGATTATTTTGAAGAGTTTCAGCAAGTATATGGTGAAAAGGAAGTACAGCATCTATTAAAAACTATTGGTAGAAGAGTAAATGATATCGTACGAACGTCGGATAGTAAATTTAGGGTGTCAGACAATCGTTTCGCACTTTTGCTTATCGAAACGAAAAAGTCCTCAATTGAAATCATTTTAAATAACTTAGCGATTGGCTTGCAGGAACATGAGTTATTAAATGGTAAAAAAGTGACGTTAACTTTTCATATGAGCTTTGAAGAATGTAGTAGTAAGTCAGGGGATATTGAATATAAAACTTTAATGAACAATTTAGAAAGAGAGATTATCTTCTATGCGATGTAAAGTATTAGTCTTTATGTCGTCGCTCGTATTGATTTTAAGTATAATGGCCGTTCCTGTCGATGCATTTAATTTTGAATATTCTTCCGTCACTTTTTTATATGAGGCGAATACTGAACAGGAATTCACAATGGTACGATATATAGAGGCAAATTTAACGGGACATTTTGATGAGGTTATCATGTATTCCTTTGACGAGATAGCAAATAAAAAAATTCAATCCGATATATTAGTAGGATATAAGGGAAGTACAGATCTAGCCGGAAATAGTTCCATAATAAATAAGTTAGAGGCTTTTGCTGGCCCAGTAATTGCCCTCGGTCAGTTTTATAAAGTTGCCCCACAGTTTCCCAATTGGATAAATAAAGAGAATATCCCTATTCATACGCTCGCAACAATGCCAATGAAAAATTTGAGATTGCTCTCGAATGTACAGATTGATCCGCAATCACAAATACTAAAATATGCAAAAGGTTACAATGAGATAGTTCCTTTGCTTGTGAAGTATAAAGAGCACCAGTCGTTGTTTTTAGAACAGTATAATCATTTAGAAGCACAAATTTTATTGAATGAATTAATAGCTTCGGTTAGTAATCCAAATGCTTATAATGAGCATCCATCGTTTATCATTATTGAGCATATTAATCCGTTGACGAATGTAGATAAACTTGCTGAAGTTGCAAATGTACTGACTGAAAGAAGAGTACCTATCCTTCTAAATGTGTCACCCAATTATTATGATGAAAAAACAAGTACTAGTGCATCCCTAATTGATGCAAAACCGCTAGTTTCACTATTGCGGGAACTTCAACAGCAAGGAGCAGTAATTATCACTAGTAATTCAATTGATTACGAGGAAGATGGAACAGATAGTGAGCGAATATTTTATGATAATTTCGAAACAGCGGTCCAAGTATTAATTAATGAAGAGTTGATTCCCTCAGCAATTTATAATGATCAAAGCAATATCCCACTGGCACACTATATCGAGATGTCACAGAAAACCTCTACTTTTTTTGGTAAGCTTTCGCTATCTGATGATAACTCTATTGATACACAAGCACCTTTAGTAATCAGTAACCCTAGTCTATTAAATCGCCAAAAGTTGTTTCCTATTACTTTAAGTTCTCCGCAATATAATTATGAAGATCCTTTGTTAATTTTGAAAAATGAGGTAGATCATTTAGAACTCGTCAATAATACAGTTTTAAGTACAACTTTTTCTATGTATGATGGTATATCCGTACTATCTGACATAATTACTACATTGGAAAACGTACCGGAGATGTATTGGTATGATTTTAATCGAGAAGCATTCCACATAAAGACCAATAAATTCGAAGTCAATAATGTGGATGGGGATTATCGAGTAGAATCAGAATGGACTATAATAGACGAGCTGAAATGGAGATTTAAGGAACGGCCATTGGAGATGGTGTTGTGGGTACTTGTTTTTTTACCGGTTGCATTTGTTCTATTGTTTACAATTAATATATTCCTTTTAAGGTTACGCTATCGAAAAAATTTATTTGAGGAGAGAACATAGTGGCAAATTTCCTATTTTATATGTCGCTGTTTTTAATTTGGGTTATGTTGCTCTACCATATGTTTCTTGCGCAAGGTGGTTATTTGCACTATAAACGCTATCGACAGCAAATCCCTACTTGGGATAAAAAAATGCGTTCACTTCCAAAAGTTCCTAAAGTTTCGGTTTTTATTCCTGCTCATAACGAAGAAATGGTTATCGCACAAACATTAAAAGCGATGGTCCGTCTCAACTACCCGAAGGATCGTCTTCAAATTATTTTAATATGTGATAATTGCACTGATAAAACAAAAGAGATCGGAGAGTCTTTTGCACAGGATTTTCAATATTTAAAGGTTATTGAAACCGAAGATCCACTAAAAGGGCGCGGGAAAGCTACCGCATTAAACTATGCTTTGCAGAACTCTTCAGATGATATTATTGTAGTTTATGATGCAGACAATACACCTGAAAAGGATGCACTCTGGTATTTGGTAATGGGACTTGTGAATGACGAAAAAGCTGCTGCAATGGTTGGAAAGTTTCGTGTTATAAATGCAAATAATACTTGGTTAACCCATTTTATCAATATCGAAACTATCTGTTTTCAATGGATGGCACAGGCGGGGAGATGGTTTTGGTTTGGGGTAGCTACGATACCAGGTACTAATTTTGCTATCAGAAGAAATGTAATTGAGCAGCTTGGCGGATGGGATGCAAATGCGATGGCTGAAGATACGGAGTTGACTATTCGTGTATATGATCTAGGCTATCACATCAGATTTTTCCCTGCTGCCATTACATGGGAACAAGAGCCTGAAGTGTTGAGGGTTTGGTGGAAGCAGCGAATTCGCTGGGCTCGTGGTAACCAATATGTTGTATTGAAGTTTATTGGGAAAATATTCAGCTTAAAACAAAAGCGGATTATGTTTGATATTTTCTATTTCTTCTTTACGTATTTTTTATTTTTCTTTGGAGTCATCATGTCGAATATCATTTTTATCGTCAATCTTTTCGTTGATTTGAATTTATCTGTCGGTAATATAGCAATCTTCCTTTGGATTATCGCCTTTTTGTTGTTTTTAACAGAAGTCATGATAACATTAAGCATTGAACGGAATCAGCTTACATGGCGGAATATATTATATGTAGTATCAATGTATTTTTCGTATTCGCAAATGTGGATCATGTTAGTTGTTTATTCTATATTTTTGGAATTTAAACGCATTTTAAAAAAGGAAGACCACAAATGGTATAAAACAGAGCGGTTTTCGGTAAAGGGGGATAAGTAAAATGAAGCATCTGTCGATTATATTAATAAGCTTCATCGCTTTTCTTGTTTGGCAAACAGCAGTATTCGCAAACGAATTAAATATGCTGCCAGAAGAAGTTCGTGAAACTACAAGAAGCCCTTTATTCACTGAAGAAGTGACATTAGAAGGTGAATCAAGCGAAATTGAATTTGTTTACGAATTATTGGAAACACAACAAGAGCAGGGGCAAAAAATACAGTTATTTTTTAATCATTCTCGCCTACTGATTGCGCCTTCCTCATTAACAGTTGAGGTTGATGGCATACCAGTCCAAACGATTGGTCTAGACCAAATGCAATCGCAAATGACTATCCCGTTAGTGGGGAATGCACTGGAAAAAGGTGAACATAGAATTACTATTAAATATGTAGGTATTTTAAAAGAAGGAATCTGTCTTAATCAAAATACAAGTGGGAATTGGATAACATTACAAATTTCCTCGTTTATAGATATTCGCGCAAAGTTAGACGCTGAACTTCAAAATCTCAATCAATATCCAGCTTATTTTATCGGAACGGATACGCGAAACACACAAATTGTTGTATCTGATGAGCCTACGTTGAAAACACTTAATGCCGCTTTACAGCTGACAAATTACCTTTCAAATAGTTCAACTCCGAACAAAGTTAAACTTTTAAAGGAATCACAGGTAAAGGCAATTACAGATGCGACGGTTTTCATTGGATTGAAGGATGAGTTTAAAAACCCAACCTTCAATGAGCTAGTAACCAAAAGCTATGCTGAAGATGGTCTTAGTTTATCGGTACAGACATTGGCACTGCAACAATCTGCCGTGAAAAATGTACTTGTCATAACAGGTAAAGATGATGAGGAATTCAATAAAATAGAGGTATTAACCGAGGATTCATTCGTTAAACAGCTGCATGGAGAACAAATTAAGATTGTAAATCAGCCTATCCTACAGCAACCTGTTCAGGAAAATAAGATAGCATTTAAAAAAATGGGGATCCCAAATACGACGTTAGGTTTTGGCAATACAACTTCAAAAATGTATTTTTACTACATGCCTTATTATCCATTTAATGATATGAAGGCAAGTATTCAACTACATTTAAAAGTGTCAGAGTCTATTTTAACCAATAAATCCAACAATGAGCATGAATTAGTTTTGTTCATAAATGATGTTCCACACAGTATTAATTTAAATGAAGTGAAGTCAGATGAAAATGGCGATATTTTTGTAGAAGTACCGATGAGTAGTGCTGTTTTTACACATTCTACCTTGATGCGTATTCAACTGATGGCAAATGGGTTGCATGAAAGTAAAGAATGTATACAGTCAGATCAAGCCAAGTGGGTATATATTGCCGATGTAAGCTCGTTAAACTTTAATGTTAAGGAACAGGAAGTATCACAATATACATTCCGCTTCTTCCCATTCCCTAAAATTGATGAGCCAATCACGATTGTAGTACCCGATCAATTTCGCTGGTCAGATTTATTAGCTGTTTATGAGGCACTTACGATTAATAATAAGTTACCTGAAATTACGCTAATCCGAACAGAGGATATTAAAAAAGACATTTTAGAAAAAAGTCATGTTATTTTTATAGGCGGTAAAAAACAGCATAAACTGTTACAGGATGAAGTATTGACAGTTCATTACAATAATAATATTCCTGATTTAACGGAGCATGGTTTTTTCAATGTATCAGAATTTGCCTTTATTCAAAACAACCCTTGGAATAAGGATTTTGCATTAGTAGTGTTTGATGTCGTTAGTAGCACAGACCAATATGTGCCAAAGGATTTTGCAGCTAGTTTGAAAATGTTGGGTGATAATGCCAATATTGCAGTGAACGGAAGTGGTGGCAGAGTTCATACAAATGAAGCGCAAGTTACCGATAAAAACCTGACAGAAAAACTAACAACTAACATGATTGACAGCAATAGTTTCTATCTGTTTTTCCTGTTCCTGTTTGCAGTAATTGCGTTGATTGTTTATGTATGGCGGAAACGTAAAAGAAATAAAAACATATAAGATAACTCACACGCTTTTCGTTAATTTGTCTGCACAAATTATACGAAGAGCGTTTCCTATTTCAAGTTTATAAAATAGAATGAATGTTGATAAAAAAAGGGGAATTGAACATATGTACGATTTTTTCTTGTATTTCTTTTATGCAAATGTTAGTGTAAATATACATATATTCTTAACTATTTTAATGAGGTGACTTTTGTGAACAAAGGACAGCGCCATATTCGTATACGCGATATTATTACAAATAATGAAATTGAAACACAGGATGATTTAGTCGATCATTTAAAAAACGCGGGCTACAATGTTACACAAGCTACCGTATCCCGTGATATTAAAGAATTGCATCTAGTTAAAGTTCCCCTGCAGGACGGGCGTTATAAATATAGTTTACCAGCCGATCAGAGATTCAATCCGATTCAAAAATTGCATCGATCATTGTCAGATGCATTCGTATCGATTGATGGAGCTTCACATTTTTTAGTAATGAAGACATTGCCGGGAAATGCCAATGCAATCGGATCTTTATTGGATCACTTAGATTGGACGGAAATTTTAGGAACAATCTGTGGTGATGATACAATCTTAATTATGTGCCGCACAGAAAATGATCGTGAAGAAATAAAAAACCGATTATTAGACATGCTGTAAACCGAGGTGGAGTGGTTTGTTAAGAGAATTAAGTATTCGAAATTTTGCTATTATAGATGATTTAACGGTAAGTTTTTCTGGAGGTTTAACTGTATTAACAGGTGAAACTGGTGCCGGGAAATCAATTATTATTGATGCAGTTAATATATTAGCCGGTGGTCGAGGATCAACCGAATTTATTCGCCATGGTGAAAAAAAAGCAGAGTTGGGTGGACTATTCCAAGTGAATAATAGTCAACATCCGATATTTATGAAACTCGAGGAACATGGGGTAGAGGCAGAAGAAGGGACCATCATACTGCGTCGTGATTTACATGATTCGGGAAAAAGTATTTGCAGAGTTAATGGCAAACTTGTTCCATTATCTGTTTTACGTGATATTGGTGGTAGTTTAATCGATATTCATGGACAGCATGAAAATCAAGAGCTGATGGATGAGAAATTCCATATACATTTATTGGACCATTTTGCACATCATGAACTTCATTCTGTAAAAGCACAATACAGTGAAGCGTATGAAGCGTACCGTCAGTTAAAAAAAGAAGTTGCGGAGCTAAGTATGGACGAGCAGCGGATGGCACAGCGTATCGACTTATATCAATTTCAAATTCAGGAGCTGGAGCAGGCTGCATTAAAAGAGGATGAAGAGGATGAGCTGAACGAAGAACGACTTCGTTTAATGAATTTCCATAAAATCTTTGAACGGGCAAACATGGCATATGAAGCAATTTCCGGTGATGCGAATGGTCTTGATTTTATCGGTAATGCTATGAATGCACTTGAAGATATTGTAGATCTTGATTCGAACTTTAAGGAGCCTTCCGAAGCTGTTACAACAAGCTTTTATGCACTTCAGGATGCCGCGTACCAAATTAAAAATGTGCTCGATGATTTGGAATATGATGCCGAGCGTTTAAATGAAGTCGAACAGCGTCTTGCATTATATCAAAATATGAAACGTAAATATGGTACGACTGTAGAAGAAATTTTAAACTACTACGAAAAAATTGAAGAAGAGCTTAGCCAGCTTATGAACCGCGACGAAACATTGCAGCGAAACGAGCAATTATTAGCGAGCATGGAAGAAAACTTAAATAAAATGGCAAAAGAATTAACTGCAATTCGAAAAGAAAATGCCGTAAAGCTAAGTGAAGCAATAATGAATGAATTACGCATGCTGCATATGGAAAAAGCGCAGTTTATCGTTCAGTTTAATCAATTGGCACAATTCGATGCGAATGGTAGAGATTTCGTTGCATTCTATATTTCGACAAATGTCGGAGAACCTCCAAAGTCGTTGCCTAAAGTGGCATCAGGTGGAGAGCTTTCACGAATGATGCTTGCTTTAAAAACAATTTTTTCAACATCCAATGGCATTACCTCCATCATTTTTGATGAGGTGGATACCGGTGTAAGTGGTCGAGTCGCTCAAGCCATAGCAGAGAAGATTGCTGCGATTTCAGTGAATTCCCAAGTATTGTGTATTTCGCATTTACCACAAGTAGCAGCAATGGCTGATCATCATTATTATATAAAGAAGCAAGTTGAGTATGATCGTACTTTTACAACACTTTCTGAAATGGAAGAAAAAGAACGCATTGAAGAAATTAGCCGCATGATGAGTGGCTCTGAAATTACAGAGCTTACATTACAACATGCTTCAGAACTAATACAAATGGCAAATGAACGTAAAGAATCCATGAAATAATAAATTATAGAGCCGTCTAAAAATAAAAAAATTTTTTAGGCGGCTTTTGCTGTTTTGTTTATTAGAGGAATCGCTTCGTTAAGCTAAATGTAATTGAATACATTCTAATTTTTCCTCATATCAACAAAATTTTTCCGTTCATAACTCCTTCGTTTCTTCACATAGTAAGCGCATAGAGGAGGTGAATGATGATAAAAAAATGGTCGTTACTCGTTGCAATGCTTTTAATATTGTCGCCAATGCAGGTTTTTGGGAAATCTTTAATTCCGATGGGGCATTCAATCGGAGTACAATTGCAAATGCCATATGTTATAGTTGCTCAGGACGTTTTATTAGAAAGTAGTGAATGGCTGAAAAAGGGAGAGCGGGTTTTAAAATTAAATGGTGAAACAATTAGCCAGCTAGAAGATTTATCCGGTCAAGATGAATCGTTTACCCTAACATTGGAAAATGGAAAGCAACAGCGAGAAATAAGTGTATCTGCCCATGAACTGGTACATTTAAAGCCATTTTTAAGAAGCGAAACGGATGGTGTAGGAACACTCACGTATATCGATCCCGAAACGATGGAATACGGAGCACTTGGCCATCAAATTGTAGACTCCACGATGAAACTTCCTCCAAAATTCAGTGAAGGTGCTATTTATGAAGCATCCATTTCACAGGTGAAAAAGAGTACTCCGGGTCAACCAGGTTACAAAATTTCAATTGTAGATAAATCTCAAACGCCACTCGGAACTGTTAACAGTAATGATGTATACGGTATTTTTGGAAATTGGGAACAATCATTACATGACAGTTTGCATCCACCGCTTGAAATTATACATGCCGATCAATTAAAAAAAGGTAAAGCACAAATCTTAACAGCAATCGACGGTGAAGAGGTCAATTTATTTGATATAAAAATTGACAAACAAACGGATAATACTTTTACGTTCCATGTTGTCGATGAACGTCTAATCGATAAAACAGGCGGTATTGTTCAAGGGATGAGTGGCAGTCCGATTATTCAAGACAATCAATTTGTAGGAGCTGTAACGCACATGTTTATTGAAGAACCTACAAAGGGTGCCGGAATTCTTGTCATAGAAATGTTAAAAAAGAGTCCATAATAAAAAAAAATGACTACACTTTTAATAAAGTGTAGTCATTTTTTCCTTTTTTCATTACAATAGTACTTAGAGATAATTCGACAAAAACAGAACCATATATTTCCTTGTCGATAAAGGTAGAAAACATAATACTTGTTACTCATTTTTGTGTGTGAAGAAGGATTTAAAGAATTTCTGTCGAAACTTCCCTACAGGACAATGCAAAAGGGATTGGTATCAACTGTCGATCATTTTTGTTATATTCTTATGACAAATAATTAGGGGCATTTGTTAATAAACTCGGCAAAGTTTGTTTTTGTATGGGAGAAATTGGACAAAATAAAAGGGGGATTTTGATTGACAAAGGTAAAAATTGCGATTGCTGATGATAATCGCGAATTAATAAAAATGATGGAGATTTATTTCGCGAACCATCCGCAAATTGAAATTGTGGCAACTGCTTCAAATGGAAAATTGTGCATTAAAATGTTGGAAGAGCATAAAATCGACGTACTGCTGCTGGATATCATTATGCCACATTTAGATGGACTAGCTGTATTGGAAGAAATGTACAATGATGAACGTCATCTAAATACTCAGGTTATTATGCTTACTGCTTTTGGACAAGAGGATGTTATGAAGCAGGCTGTGAATTTTGGCGCATCTTACTTTATGCTGAAACCATTCGAATTTGAACAGCTTGTGCACAAAATTCTACATTGCGCTGGCAAAAAGTTTGAACAGGAAAAACGTACACCAATTTTAGCAACAAACACACCTACAAAAATAGATACGCGTTTATTAGATACAACAATTACAGGTATAATTAAAGAAATCGGTGTACCTGCCCATATAAAAGGATATGCTTATTTACGTGAAGCAATTCAAATGGTGTACAATGATATCGAATTATTAAGTTCCGTAACGAAAATTCTGTATCCGGAAATCGCCAAGAAATTCAGCACAACGCCTTCTCGTGTAGAACGGGCTATCCGTCATGCAATTGAAGTAGCATGGAACAGAGGCAGCTATGAGAACATTTCAGAGCTATTTGGCTATACGGTACACCATATGAAGTCAAAGCCGACCAATTCGGAGTTCATTGCTATGATCGCAGACAAGATTCGTATTGAAATGGTAGCTTCGTAATATAATAGATTTTAACACGTTCATTTTCAGCTTAAATGCTAATATGGAGGTGTTTTTTTTATCGATTAAGTTTAAGACAGGAAAAGTCGGGGAATATTTAAAGCAAGTAAGGCCTAGAAGTCTCCCTTACCTCCTTTCAAAGAATAATACCATGCTCGGTATTACTCACTTTTGTGTCCAGAAATTGTACTGGACACTTTTTTTATTTCATCGTGTTTCAATCTGTTATGTGAATTTAACATTAATTTTACATTTCTCACATTAATCTTAGGTAAAATGATAGAAAATGATTATAGGAGAGATGATAGATGAAGCGATTGAAAATGCCCATATTTGTACTTATTATAATCATATTCATTCTTCTTTTAACATTTCCTTTTAATTTTAGGACAGCTTCCGCACCAGCGGATTTTACAACGGATGTTAAAAGAAATTATATAGAAGGATTACAGACTCAACGGGAAGAATGTTATAGTGATATATTATTACTAGGGACATTAAACAATTCAGAACTAAAATTGGCTAATGAGAAAATGCAGGAGTACTTAAATGAACTAAATAGTTTGAAAAATGTCATAATTTTGAAGGGGGTTAAAAATAAAGTCCTTAACGAGTCTATTGAACTAGACATTATGCTTATTAACAATACTATCAAGGCAATAGAGACTAATGATGAACGTTATTTAGATGGAGTATCAGAAATATATCATAGTTTATTACAATACCATCATACTTTATATTAATAGTAGATAGGTAATAATACCTTTTGATTATAATGCTTTATAATTAACTTTTTAACTAGGCTAAAAAACCATTTTTTGTGAAAATTTTTAACTAAACAAATATCAAATCTTTGTATATACTGAATGTATCGGAGGTTGATATTCGTGGTTATTTTTGAAAATAGTTTTTTTGAGATTACAGTAAATAATGAAATAGTATATATAAAAACAATTCAACCAGGTTTTTTATTAAAAGACTTTGATATGATTGTACGTTTAAATCCTCGCATCAAATTAACCAATTTCGCAGTATTGAAAAAAGTATTAATGGAGATTACATCTACCCCCGTAGAAATAGGTACTTGGCTCCCAGCAATTACGATTGAAGTATCACGAGATAAAATGTCTGCTTCTCTTTTCGTGTATGAAACGGTAGAGTCCATTCGAGTAAATCCACAATTATTTTTGGATGATGTAAAAAATATATTATCTCAAAATAATATTAGGTATGGTGTTATCGATATTCAAATCGAATCAATCGTAAGTGGCAAGGCTATAATGATCGCCCAAGGAACACCTCCTATTAAAGGAGATGATGCAAAAATCACCTATTTACAGCTGCCTAATCGAAAACCCGTTATTCGAGAAGATGGTACAGCGGATTATTACGATATGAATTTTATATTTGAAATTGAACAAGGGACATGGTTAGGCGAAAAGATTCATGCCAAACCCGGTACTCCTGGAATAAATGTGTACGGAGAGTCAATTCCTGCACAATGGGGGCGCGATCTGCCACTAAAATATGATCGTAAATCAGCATATGAAAAGGAAGAAGACGGAAAAACAGTTCTTCTTTCAAAAATTAGCGGTGTGTTTGAAAACCATAAAGGAATGATAAGTGTTAATCATCATTTACCGATTAATGGTGATGTTAGCGTTGAGACTGGCAATATTGATTTTAATGGATCAATTTCTATACGAGGTACGGTTCAGCCAGGATACTCCGTCATTGCAAAAGGGGATATTTCGATTGAAGGTCCAGAAGGTGTATCTGGTGCGAAACTCATTAAATCGACAGATGGAGATGTTTTTATACGAGGTGGCATTTTTGGATTAGGTCAAACCCGTGTTGAAGCAGGTGGCAGTATATTCGTAAAACATGTAAATGAAGCCCATCTGGTAGCAGGGAAAGATGTTAATATTGGGTTTTATGCTTTAGGATCTATCATTACAGCACAGTCGATTTTTGTGGATGAACGAAAAGGTAAAATTATAGGTGGTACAGCTATTGCCAAAAATAAAATCGTTACAGCCATTACTGGAAACCGACTGGAACGGAGAACAGAACTAATTATAAATGGCGTAAATAAAGCAGAGGGGCTTGAGCTCATTCAATCGAAGGCCGCATTGCTGAAGACGATGCAGGAGGATATCTTGCAGTTGGAAAACCAAATAAATCGTCTAATGCCGGTCGTCCAGAAATTGACGAAGCCACAACTTGCAGTGTTTGAGCAAACAAAGCAGAAGCTTGAATATAATAAATCGACGGCAATGGAGCTGGATCGGGAAATTAAGCAGTTAATGAATGATTTACGTAAAGTCGGAAAGGAAGAAATCGAAGTGAAAAAAGAAGCTTACCCCGGAACGTATATTCAAATTGGTAAAAAGTCTTCGTTTTTATCGACGATGACCAATGGAAGATTTTTAATTGAAAACGGAGAGCTGAATGTATAATGAATGATATACCTGTTTTTGCTCATCGTGGTGCATCGAGTTTTTATTTGGAAAATACTTTCTCTGCATTTAAAAAGGCAAAAGATCTGGGTGCAGATGGAATTGAACTTGATTTACAAATTTCAAAAGACGGCATTTTAGTTGTGTTCCATGATCTCGATTTGAAAAGGCTGGCAGGAAAGAATAGACTTGTTTCACAGTGTGATTACAAGGAGCTCGTAAAATACAATTTAGGTCCCCGCTTTAAACGGTTCTTTCTTCAAGAGAGGATGATGTCCTTTGAGGATGTGCTGAAGTGGGCAAATAAAGAAAATATATCACTCAACATAGAATTAAAAGAATCACTTATTTCCAAAGAGAATGTACTAAAATCATTCCTACATAATATACAATTGCCGGCAAACAGTCATTTTTCGTCATTTCATGAATCATTATTAAAATCAGTGAAAGAAGTCCTGCCGAAAGCTGAAACGGCCATCATTATAACGAAAAAGTTCGATTGGAATTCATTAGGGAAATGCGATTATATTGATGCTATTCATGCACATAGGAAATACTATAAAATGCAGTACTTGGAATTGTGTACAGCATCAAATATGGGTATACGATTTTACGGAATTAGGGGGAACGAACCATTTTTAAAAACTCCCCATCAAGCGGTGATTGGCTGGATAACCGATTTTCCACATAAAGTACTAGAAGCTCAACAACGTAAAAAAGGTGTCTAGAATATTTTCTAGGCACCTTTTTCGTATACTCAATTATTTTTGCCAGCGCTCCGATACTTTACCGCGCTTGCGATCCCGATGTAGTAAAAACCCTGCAAAAAACAAAAACGCTACAGCAAAAAAGATGGCGCCTACAATGAATTGTAACCAAATCCATGGAAATGGTGAAATTAATATACCAAAAAGAGTATCGCGCATAAATTTAATACCAGCAGCCATTAAAATTGCTGGAATAACTAAAACGATAAATGCAGCCATACGTGCCATTAAAAGACCTCCTACCGACTGATTGCACAGCCCACCGTATAATCAGGCTAATGTCATTATTATTGAAGTTTCACTTAATTTTACAATGACACAAAAGAATGTCAATAACATCAATCCAAATTAACGAATTCAATTAAAAGATATGTCGAATTTACATCAACATGTTATGTTAGCATAATAAAAGTCTCATAGAAAATATTGTTTTTTTAGTGCTCATTAACGCTCAAAATTGTCCGAATTTTCTAATTTAATTAAATTTGGAGATTTCTAGTTGCATCATTTTTAAATTATAAGTATTGTAAAAATAACGATAATAAAATTATACAAATTTAAGTATTTATTATCTTAATTAACAAAAAACAATAATATACGAGAAAGTAAGCGCTTTCTTAAATGGAGGAGTAGAGTATTATGGAGATTTTCAAGTACATGCAGAAGTATGATTTTGAGCAAGTTGTCTTTTGCCAAGATGAAGCATCGGGGTTAAAAGCGGTAATTGCAATTCATGATACAACATTAGGTCCAGCTCTAGGAGGTTCACGGATGTGGACTTATGCCTCAGAGGAAGCGGCAATTGAAGATGCACTTCGTCTAGCCCGTGGAATGACATATAAAAATGCCGCGGCAGGTTTAAATTTAGGCGGTGGTAAAACCGTAATTATCGGGGACCCATTCACAGATAAAAATGAAGAAATGTTCCGTGCTTTAGGGCGGTTTATCCAAGGGTTAAACGGCCGTTACATTACAGCAGAAGATGTAGGTACGACAGTGGCCGATATGGATTTAATTCACGAAGAGACAAATTATGTAACAGGTATTTCGCCAGCATTCGGTAGCTCAGGCAATCCGTCGCCAATTACAGCATATGGTGTATTTTTAGGGATGAAAGCAGCAGCGAAGGAAGCGTTTGGCGATGATTCACTGTCGGGTCGTACAGTAGCAGTACAAGGGCTTGGAAATGTTGCATATACTTTATGTGAATATTTACATAAAGAAGGCGCGAAATTGATCGTAACTGATATTAATCAGCAGGCGATTGACCGTGTCGTATCAAATTTTGATGCTGTCGCAGTTGCACCGGATGCAATTTACGAGCAGGAAGTCGATATTTTCTCACCATGTGCACTTGGCGCTATTGTAAATGATGTAACGATTCCACAATTAAAAGCAAAAGTGATTGCAGGATCGGCGAATAATCAGCTGGCAGAATCTAGACACGGTAAAGTATTGCATGAAATGGGTATTGTCTATGCACCGGACTATGTAATTAATGCCGGTGGTGTAATTAACGTAGCTGACGAATTATACGGCTATAACCGTGAGCGTGCGATGAAGCGGGTTGAAACGATTTACACAAGTTTAGAGAAAATTTTTGCGATCTCGAAAAAGGAAGATATTCCAACATACTTAGCAGCGAATCGTTTGGCTGAAGAGCGTATTGCCCGTGTAGCAAAATCTCGCAGTCAGTTCCTGCAAAATGAAAAAAACATATTAAATGGACGTTAATAGATTTCTTTTAGCTTCTCACTGAAAGAAAAAGCCTTTGTTAAATGTGACGGATGTGGTTTTGCAACAAAATGCCACATCCGGATGATGCAGAGGTATATTGGATTTTAAATGCAAAAAGGGGTGTTGGAAATGGCGAAAGATTATGATGTTGTGATTTTAGGCGGTGGCACAGGCGGTTATGTTGCTGCAATACGTGCTTCACAGCTTGGCTTGAAAACGGCAATCGTTGAAAAAAATAAGCTTGGAGGCACATGCCTACATGCGGGCTGTATTCCTACGAAAGCATTGCTCCGCAGTGCAGAAGTATATGTACAATCAAAAAAAGCGCTTGATTTTGGAGTGGAAGTTAATGATGTAAAGGTTAACTTCGAACAAGTTCAAAAGCGAAAGTCAAACGTCGTAGAGCAACTTTATAAAGGTGTCCAACACTTAATGAAAAAAGGAAAAATTGATGTATATGACGGTTTCGGACGTATTATGGGTCCTTCTATATTCTCACCGATGCCAGGAACCATTTCAGTAGAAATGAATGACGGTACAGAAAATGAAATGCTTGTCCCAAAAAACGTAATTGTCGCGACAGGCTCCCGTCCTAGACATCTGGATGGGTTAAAAGTCGATGGGGAAAAAGTTTTCACATCGGATGAATTTTTAACAATTGAAAAGCTGCCTAAGTCCGTTATTATCATCGGTGGTGGTGTGATCGGCGTTGAGTGGGCTTCGATGCTTGTTGATTTTGATGTCGATGTCACGATTTTGGAACTAGGTGACCGTTTATTACCGACAGAGGATGAGGCGATTTCTGCTGAGATGCTGAAATCATTGAAAAAGCGTGGTGTAAACGTCCATTTGAATGTGAAGCTTGATCCTTCGGCAATTAATGTACAGGATAATGTATCACTACAGCTCAATGATAAGGAAATTTCGGCAGAGGCACTTCTATTGTCAGTCGGAAGAATAGCGAATACAAAAAATATTGGACTTGAAAACACGGAAATAGAAGTCGAAAATGGCTTTATTTCAGTAAATGATAATTTCCAAACGAAAGAAAGTCATATATATGCTATTGGAGACGTTATTGGTGGAATGCAGTTGGCACACGTCGCATCACATGAAGGCATTTTGGCGGTGGAACATATTGCTAGCGGAAATTCGAATCCACTTCACTACGCCAACATTGCAAGAGGTGTTTACAGTAATCCGGAAGTAGCAAGCGTTGGTCTTACAGAACAACAAGCAAAAGATAACGGCTATAGTGTCGTATCGACTACTTTCCCGTTCAAGGCAATAGGTAAAGCAATTGTTTATGGGGAAACAGAAGGATTTGTAAAGGTCATTGCGGATGAAAAAACAAATGATTTAGTAGGTGTACACTTAATCGGTCCTCATGCGACAGATTTAATATCTGAAGCAGCACTGGGGCTATTTTTAAATGCTTCTCCTTGGGAACTTGGACAAATGGTGCACTTGCATCCTTCGTTGAGTGAAATTATCGGAGAAGCAGCACTTGCAATTGAAGGAAAAGCAATCCATTTTTAACTTCTAATAACTTTTAGCGTTATGATTCAATTATGCAAAGAAATAATTGATAAATGATAGGGGGTATTTTATGACTGAAACAAATATTACACACGAAGAGTTAGGATTAACGGATGCAGATGCAATTGAAATGTATGAAACGATGCTAATGGCACGGCGTATAGATGAGCGTATGTGGCTATTAAATCGTGCAGGCAAAATCCCATTTGTAATTTCATGTCAAGGGCAGGAGGCAGCTCAAGTAGGGGCTGCATTTGCACTGGACCATACTAAGGATTATATTGCTCCGTACTATCGTGATATGGGGGTTGTCCTTCACTTCGGTATGACAGCAAAGGATTTAATGCTATCTGCCTTTGCAAAAGCTGAAGATCCAAATTCAGGCGGTCGTCAAATGCCGGGACACTTCGGACAAAAGAAAAACCGCATTCTTACGGGCTCATCGCCTGTAACGACACAGTTACCACATGCAGTTGGTGTGGCACTTGCAGGAAAAATGCAGCAAAAGGACTTTATTACATTCGTGACATTAGGTGAAGGTTCGTCAAACCAAGGGGATTTCCATGAAGGAGCCAACTTTGCAGGCGTTCATAAATTACCGGTCATTATCATGGTTGAAAACAATCAATATGCAATCTCTGTTCCAGTAGAACGTCAGTTGGGCTGTGCACAAGTATCTGATCGTGCAATTGGCTATGGCATGCCTGGAGTAACAGTAGACGGCAAAAATCCTTTGGAAGTGTACAAAGTTATTAAAGAAGCAGCAGATCGTGCACGCAGCGGTGGGGGCCCTTCTTTAATTGAAACGGTTACTTTCCGTTTAACAGCACACTCTTCAGATGATGATGATCGTCAATACCGTACAGCCGAGGATATTGCAGAAGGAAAGGCAAAAGACCCGATTCTTCTTTTTGAAGCATACTTAAAAGACCGCGGAATTGCGGATGATAAGTTATTTGAACAAATAAATGATCGCGTAATGCTAACGGTTAACGAGGCGACAGACTATGCAGAAAATGCAGCTTACGCCTCACCGGAACATGCGATGCGTTTCGTGTATGCGGAAGGAGAGGATGCGTAATGCCGGTAATTTCTTATATTGATGCAATTAATTTAGCAATGAAAGAAGAAATGGAACGTGATGAGCGTGTCTTCGTATTAGGAGAAGACGTTGGTTTAAAAGGCGGGGTATTTAAAGCGACAACCGGTTTATATGACCAGTTTGGTGAAGCGCGTGTGCTTGATACACCTTTAGCTGAAAGTGCCATAGCAGGTGTTGCGATTGGAGCAGCGATGTATGGGATGCGTCCAATTGCTGAAATGCAGTTTGCAGACTTTATTATGCCAGCAGTGAATCAAATTGTTTCAGAAGCAGCAAAAATCCGCTACCGATCTAACAATGACTGGAGCTGTCCGTTAGTTGTCCGTGCTCCATTTGGCGGTGGGATTCACGGTGCACTATATCATTCACAATCGGTAGAAGCAATGTTTGCCGGGA
This sequence comes from Solibacillus sp. FSL K6-4121, assembly GCF_038002585.1. NCBI lineage: Bacteria > Bacillati > Bacillota > Bacilli > Caryophanales > Caryophanaceae > Solibacillus > Solibacillus sp. FSL K6-4121. Next base: position 1,154,722 of record NZ_JBBOCS010000002.1, on the reverse strand, counting down.
CACCAGGATTAAAAATCGTTATTCCTTCAACGCCATATGATGCAAAAGGATTATTAAAAGCGGCTATTCGCGATCCGGACCCAGTATTATTTTTTGAACATAAGCGTGCTTACCGACTGATTAAAGGGGAAGTACCTGCAGATGATTATACATTGCCGATTGGCAAAGCGGATGTAAAGCGTGAAGGTGATGATGTCACAGTGATTACGTACGGATTAGCTGTTCATTTTGCCTTACAAGCTGCAGAGCGTTTAGCCAAAGATGGTATTGAAACACATATTCTGGATTTGCGTACAGTGTATCCTCTTGATCAAGAAGCGATTATTGAAGCCGCAAAGAAAACAGGGAAGATCCTGCTTGTAACAGAGGATAATAAAGAAGGTAGCATTATGAGTGAAGTAGCAGCGATTATTGCAGAGCACTGTCTATTTGATTTAGATGCTCCAATCAAACGATTGGCAGGACCTGATGTTCCCGCGATGCCATATGCACCAACAATGGAAAAGTTTTTCATGATTAATCCTGACAAAGTGGAAAAAGCCATTCGCGAACTCGCTGAATTTTAGTTAATAGATTAAGAATTATATAGAATTTCGCAATAAGTAAGCCACAACTTTGTAAAGGAAAGAGTTGATTGGAATGGAGGGGAGGCGACTCCTAGGGGAATAGCACCAGGGAGAGACTACAAGCTTGATCCGTCCTCCTGGAAAGCGTCCGATCCGGAATGGAAATCAACTCTAACATTATGCGGAAGAATTATTTTATATGTGGAAATTTGTACTATTTCACCAAAGTGTTATTAGTTAAAGGGGGATTGTTAAATGACCATTCAAAATATTGTCATGCCACAACTTGGCGAAAGTGTAACAGAAGGTAAAATCGAACGTTGGCTTGTCCAGGTGGGCGATAAAGTAAATAAATATGATCCGTTGGCAGAAGTGACTACAGATAAAGTAAATGCAGAAATCCCTTCTTCTTTTGCAGGTGTTATTAAGGAACTCATCGCTTCTGAAGGGGAAACTCTGCCAGTAGGAGCAGTTGTATGTACGGTTGAAATAGAAGGGTCTGAACTGCCAGCTGCACCTGTAGAAAAAAGCTCAAATGTCAGCTCAGCGATTTTAAATGCAGGAGTACAGCGAAAAGAAGAAGAGCCTGTTGCAAAAAAAGAGGAGAAGCCAGCTCGTACAGAACGAAAACCGGGCAGATTTTCTCCAGCAGTTTTAGCATTGGCAAACGAACATGATGTAGACTTGTCCCAAATCGAAGGTACAGGAACGGGCAACCGTATTACGAGAAAAGATGTCGAAGCATACGTGGCAGCTGGAAAGCCTACTAATCAAGCAATCTCAAATGATGAACAACCAGTAGCATTTGTTGAGCCACAGGATGAAATGACACCTCAACCACAGCCTTCGTCACCTTCTCCAGCTGCACCACGTCCAAACGAACAAGTGACGGCTGCAGGAGATATTGAAATTCCGGTAACACAAGTACGTAAAGCGATTGCGAAAAACATGCTACGCAGTACACATGAAATTCCTCATGCATGGATGATGATGGAAGTGGATGTAACCGAGCTTGTTGAATACCGTGATAGCATTAAAGAGGAATTTAAGAAAAAAGAAGGCTTTAACCTGACTTATTTTGCATTCTTCCTAAAAGCTGTTTCACAGGCATTAAAAGAATATCCAATCATCAACTCTGTATGGGCTGAAGATAAAATTATTCAAAAGAAAGATATTAATTTATCAATCGCAGTTGCTACTGATGATGCATTGTTTGTGCCGGTTATTAAAAATGTCGATGAAAAATCGATTAAAGGCATTGCGAGAGAAATTCACGAATATGCACATCTTGTACGCAATGGGAAGCTGAAACTCGAGCATATGCAAGGTGGTACATTTACGGTCAACAATACGGGTTCATTTGGTTCTGTTCAGTCAATGGGCATTATCAACCATCCACAAGCAGCCATATTGCAGGTGGAAAGTATTGTAAAGAAGCCTGTAATAGTACAGGGTAATATGATTGCACCGAGGTCCATAGTAAATTTATGTTTATCATTAGATCATAGAATTTTGGATGGTATGATTTGTGGTAAATTCCTATCTCGTGTGAAGGAAATTCTCGAAAACGTAGATAAAAAGAAGATGTCAGTCTACTAAAAGTGCCGCGAAAGCCTGTAAAATAAGGCTTTCGCGTTTTTTTTTACTTTATTGTCAGAACATTCTCGTGTAAAATATAGTACAGAAATATAACAAGGGGGGAAGCTACTAAGCGTCCACATGTCAATGAATATGAAAGATATTGAATTTCAGTCTGCTAGCTACAATCAGTGGAAGGAAGAAGCGGTAAAAGCTTTAAAAGGAAAACCGTTTGAATCCCTATTCACAAAAACGATTGAAAACATTACGCTTGAGCCACTATATACACAAGAAACATTATTGGAGAAGCTGGGGGATCAATTAGAAAAGCAAGTATCAACGATTCGCTCGCTAACTGAGTCAGCAAGTTTTACTGTTGCACAGCAAATTAATGGGGCAGATGCTGCAAGCTTTTTTGCAAACCTAGAAGAAAGCTTATTACGCGGCAACGAAATGATTACTATCTACAGCCCTGTTGCTTTTGATTGGTCAGAAGAAAATTTAAGCAAACTCGCTACTTATTTTTCTGAAAATTCATTTAAAGTTACAGTGAAATCTTCTGAAGATGACGTGTTACGTGTATTTGATTATATAGATAAATCAAAACGTGCAGCTGTAAAAGGATTCATTGTTGCACCAGAAGCCATTTTGCTGGCTGACTATCCAAACGTCCGTACATATGCGGCCGACACAGTTCCGTTCCACAATAATGGCGCAAATGCAGTTCAAGAGGTTGCTATTGCATTAGTACAAGCTGCTGAACTGGCTAAAGATATGGATGATTTCAAAGAATTTGAAAATAAATTTTTCGTGCAATTTGCTGTCGATACACAATTCTTTGCAGAAGTCGCAAAAATCCGTGCATTCAAAGTGTTATGGAAAGCGTTTACTTCAGCATTTGGTCATGAAGCAAGTGCAGTACCGGTAGTAGCTGAAACATCTGTACGCAGCTTCTCAAAGTATGATGTATACGTAAACTTATTACGCGCAGGAAACGAAGCATTCTCAGCGGCAATCGGTGGTGCCGATGTAATTACAGTGCATCCACATGACGCATTAACAGCACTGACTGGCCAATCTGTCCGTATTGCACGCAACGTATCCCTTGTTACAAAAGAAGAGTCTCATGTAACAAACGTAATCGACCCAGCTGGTGGTTCATACTTTATCGAATCATTGACAGCTGATTATGTAAAAGAAGCATGGGCACTGTTTTTAGAAATCGAAAAAGCAGGCGGATTACACGCTTACGGAATCGATGCAAAAATTGAAGAAGTTTATAATACAAGAATCGCGCAAGTGGAAACACGTAAGCATTCTTTAATTGGTACAAATATTTATGCAAATCCTGTAGATGAAATCCCTACAGCTGTAAATGCTCAATTTGCTGATGTGAAGCGCATTGCACTTCCATTTGAAAATTTGCGTGCTAATTTTGCTCAAGCAGGATTAAAGCCAGCTATTTTAACATTTGGTGAGCTGAAAAACTATAAGCCGCGTGCTGATTTCGTACAAGGCTTCTTTGCAACAGCAGGAATTGTGGCACATCAAACTGCCGGGTTCCAAACAATTGAAGATGCTGTGCAGTGGTTAGAAAGCGCGGAATATGATTATGTGGTTGTTGCAGCTACTGATGATGATACAAAGGCCATTTTACCGACACTGCTACAAAGTAAAAAAGCAAATGTCGTAATAGATGTTGCTGGTAAATTCAAAGATGATGAAGCAGCATGGACTGCGAACGGCTTAAACGGCTTTATTTTTGCAGGTCAAAATATTGTTCAGAAACTAAATGATGTCGTGACGCGTGTGAAGGAGGTACAACAATGAGTAAAGCAAATTTCGAATCCGTTGTAATTGAAGATGTGCTACAGGCGGAACAACTTACTTCTACAGGCTCATATTTAACAAATGAAGGCATCGAAGTAAATTCGGTATACAATCAAGCGGATAATCAACAAGCTAAACATTTAAATGATGTGGCAGGTATCGCGCCTAATACGCGTGGACCATACCCTACAATGTATGTTGCTCGTCCATGGACAGTTCGTCAATATGCAGGCTTCTCGACAGCAGAGGAATCAAATGCGTTTTACCGTCGTAACCTTGCGATGGGACAAAAGGGATTATCTGTAGCATTCGACTTAGCAACACACCGCGGTTATGACTCAGATCATCCTCGTGTAACAGGGGATGTCGGAAAAGCCGGAGTGGCAATCGATTCTGTTGAAGATGCGAAAATTTTGTTTGACGGAATTCCGTTGGATCAAATGTCGGTATCTATGACTATGAATGGTGCTGTACTACCTGTATTGGCTTTCTATATTGTGGCTGCAGAAGAACAGGGCGTTTCACCAGACAAATTGGCAGGAACGATTCAAAACGACATTTTAAAAGAGTATATGGTGCGTAATACGTATATTTACCCACCGGCTATGTCGATGAAAATTATTGCCGATATTTTCGAATATACAGCGAAATACATGCCAAAATTCAACTCGATTTCTATTTCGGGCTACCATATTCAAGAAGCTGGTGCGACGAATGATATCGAGCTTGCTTATACATTGGCTGACGGTTTGGAATATGTACGTACGGGATTAAAAGCAGGTATTGATATCGATGCATTTGCACCACGATTATCATTCTTCTGGGCTATCGGTATGAACTACTACATGGAAATCGCGAAAATGCGTGCAGCACGTCGTATTTGGGCACAAATGATGTCTACATTTAACCCGAAAAATTCAAAGTCTCTTGCACTACGTACACACTCGCAAACATCAGGCTGGAGTTTAACGGAGCAAGATCCATTCAATAACGTAACGCGTACATTAATCGAAGCGAATGCAGCAGCGATGGGGCATACTCAATCACTTCATACGAACGCACTCGATGAAGCAATCGCCTTGCCAACAGACTTCTCGGCTCGTATTGCACGTAATACACAGTTATTCCTGCAAGAAGAAACGGGTATGACGAAAGTAATCGATCCATGGGGCGGTTCGTATTATGTTGAAAAACTAACAGAAGAACTGACAGAAAAAGCATGGGAATTAATCGAGGAAATTGAAGGGCTAGGCGGTATGGCAAAAGCGATCGAAACAGGTCTGCCAAAAATGAAAGTTGAAGAAGCTGCGGCAAAACGCCAGGCAAAAATCGACTCAAAAGCAGAAACGATTGTTGGGGTTAACAAATATCGTCTTGCTGAAGAAGACCCGATTGATATTTTAGATATCGACAATGCAATCGTTCGTGAAGCACAAATTGCACGACTTGAAAAAATGAAGGCAACACGTGATGAAGCGGAAGTGCAAAAACATTTAGCCCGTCTTACAAAAGCAGCTGAGGATGGCTCTGAAAACTTATTGGCGATTGCTGTAGATGCAGCTCGCGCACGTGCATCATTAGGTGAAATTTCTGATGCGATTGAAGCGGTATCAGGTCGTCATAAAGCGATTATCCGTTCAATTTCAGGGGTATATTCAGCAAACTTCTCAGATGATGAAATGATTGCTGAAGTAAAACAAATGACAGAAGACTTCCTAGAAGCAGAAGGCCGTCGCCCACGTATTTTAGTAGCGAAAATGGGACAAGACGGACATGACCGCGGTGCGAAAGTTGTTGCAACGGGATATGCCGACTTAGGCTTTGACGTAGATATTTCTCCATTGTTTATGACGCCTGAAGAAACAGCTCAAATGGCAAACGAAAACGATGTTCACTGTGTTGGTGTTTCTTCACTTGCAGCAGGACATAAAACATTAGTGCCTGAATTAATCGCGGAACTGAAAAAACTAGGTCGCGAAGATATTATCGTTATTTGCGGCGGGGTTATTCCAGCTCAAGACTACGATTTCCTATATGAAGCAGGTGCTGTAGCCATTTTCGGTCCAGGTTCAGTAATTCCGGTTTCAGCAATGCGTATCATTGAAGAAATTTACAAGAAGCTAGGCTATGAGGAAGTGGCGGAATAATGATGCCACATCAAGACAAAAGTGCTTTATTTGTCATGGATGGCGTGAAGGGTGGTCATGATGGTATGAGCTATTCAAACCCAAAGAAATTCAGGAAAAAAAAGCAGGAAGCGCTTGATATTCAACAGTTAGCAGGGGAAGTTCGAGCAGGTGACCGTACATCGCTTGCAAAAGCCATTACGCTTATCGAAAGCTCGAACAATACCCATAAAGAAGACGCGCAAAAGCTGTTACAAGAGCTTTTGCCGCATACAGGCAATGCGATTCGTATTGGCATTACGGGTGTTCCAGGTGCAGGCAAAAGCTCATTTATTGAAGCGTTTGGTACAATGCTTTGTAAAATGGGGAAGCGCGTAGCCGTGTTGGCGATAGATCCTAGCTCGTCACTTTCAGGTGGTAGTATTTTAGGGGATAAAACGCGGATGGAAGAACTAGTGCGTCAAGAAAACGCATTTGTTCGTCCATCACCTAGTGCCGGGACATTAGGCGGTGTCCATAAAAAATCTCGAGAGACAATGCTTTTATGTGAAGCAGCTGGCTATGACGTAATTTTAATAGAAACAGTCGGTGTCGGACAAAGTGAAACGTATGTACGCGGCATGGTCGATTTCTTCCTACTGCTCGTATTGACGGGTGCAGGCGATGAGCTGCAAGGTATGAAAAAGGGCATCATGGAGCTTGCGGACGGCATTATCGTCCATAAAGCGGATGGTGACAATGTTCGCCCGGCACGTCGGACAATGCAGGAATACAAACAAATACTTCACTTCTTGCAGCCATCCACACCAGGCTGGTTAAGTACAGCTTTAACTGTTTCTTCAATGGAGAAAAAAGGCCTGGATAACGTTTGGGCGATGTTAATGGAATTTGAGCAGACCGTGAAGGAGTCCAACTATTGGAATCTCCGACGACATAAACAAACACGTGATTGGTTCCATTCGATGATTACCGACCATTTAATCGATTCGTTTTATAAAAATTCGGATCGAAAAAAGCAAGTACGTTCACTTGAGGATGAAATTTTGCATGGACGTTTAACCGTTACACAAGGGGTCAATGCATTATTTGGTGAAGAAGACAATAATAAATGAATCAACAGTCTTTGCACATCTTTCGTAACCTTGCTATAGTAAAAAGGAATATTGAAAGGGGCTAAAAAGCTTATGAACATGGATTATGATTTATTTATGCAACAAATTACAACGACTGCACGTGCGGAAATGGAAGCAGCTGGCTATGAACAACTGCGCACTCCGGAAGAAGTAGAAGCAGCGTTTGCTCGTAAAGGGACTACACTTGTAATGGTGAATTCTGTATGTGGCTGTGCAGGCGGTATTGCACGTCCAGCAGCAACACATGCTGTACATTATGATAAACGTCCGGATTATTTAGTAACAGTATTTGCTGGTCAAGATAAAGAAGCGACAGCAGCTGCTCGTTATTATTTCGGTGAAGATCACATTCCATCATCACCATCATTTATCTTATTAAAAGATGGTCAAGTTGTTGGAGAAGTTGGTCGTTTTGAAATCGAAGGTCATGATCCAATGAGTGTTGTAACAAACCTACAAGGACACTTCGAAGAGAACTGCGAAGAAATCTAAGCGATTATTTTAAGTGGACGGGTGTCATAATGTGCACCCGTTACACTTACTATAAAAAGGGGGTACTACCGATATGAAAAAATTTTCAATCGGCTATCGTACACTGAAAACAGCGCTTGGAGCTTCTATCGCGATAGCAATTGCCCAGTATTTTGATTTACAGTTTTTTACGGCGGCCGGAATTTTAACGATTTTATGTATTCAACCAACTAAACGAAAATCTCTCCATGCAGTTTATACGAGAGTCGTTTCCACATTGGTTGGTATGACATATGCATTCATATTTTTCGAAATATTCGGTTATTCACCGATCGTTTTGGGGATTGTTTTACTTCTATTCATACCTACGATCGTATCATTGCGGGTTGTGGAAGGCTTTATCTCGAGTTCTGTCATTATGATGCATATTTTTTTAACTGCTGATTTTACAACCGATTTACTATTAAATGAATTGGGATTAATGGCAATTGGTTTTGGCGTCGGGGTAGTTATTAATATGTACATGCCTGATATACAGCATGGCCTGTTTTACAATCGTGAAAAGATTGAATCATTATTAAAGAAAATACTGGCGGAAATTGCCGTGTATTTACGAAATGGTGATACGTTATGGGATGGTAAAGAAATTATTGAAGCAGCAAAGGTGATTGAGGCGGGGAAAGCGCTAGCGTTCAAAGATGTCGAAAACCATTTAACACGTAAAGAAAATATATATTATGTGTATTTTGATATGCGTGAAAAGCAGCTCGAAATTATTGAACGTGTGTTGCCTAAAATAACAACACTACCGGTTATGACCGAGCAGGCGCCACTTGTTGCAGCATTTATAGAAGACCTTAGTGAGCATGTTCACTCGGGAAATACAGCAAGTCATTTTTTGGAGAAGTTGGATAAAGTGAAGGAAGAGTTTGCAAAAATGCCGCTGCCTAATGACCATGAGACGTTTATTGCGATGGCATCGTTGTATCAGTTTATTGAGGAAATGGATGCTTATCTTGTTATAAAGCAATCATTTAAAGGTATGAAATAAAAAAATGGATGTACGAAACATCCATTACATGATTGCTGCTACGCCCATTGCCACAGTTGAAATTAACATAATTACAACCATTGAATAAACGACGATCTTTTGGAATTTTTTGTTGCTCATTGTTTTCGCTCCTTCATAATGAACTAATTTTAGTTTAACAAATCTGAAGGAATTCTCAAGTACTATTGAATTACCTCATAGAAATTTTATTATAAGGGAGTCAAACATCGTGGAAAAAGTTGATCATATTGGTATTGCTGTACGCAATATTGAAGAACGTATTACATATTACACAGAAACGCTAGGTTTAAAGCTTTTAAAAATGGAAGAAGTAGAATCTCAGCAAGTGAAAGTAGCGTTCATTGATGCAGGAAATGTGAAAATTGAGCTTCTCGAACCGATGAGTGAAAAGAGTGCGATTCACGGCTTTTTGGAAAAGCGTGGAGAAGGCATTCACCATGTTGCTTTTGGTGTAACGGGGATCCGCGAGCGCATGGCAGAATTACGTGAAAAAGGTGTAAGACTGCTGTCGGACGAGCCAGGCCCAGGTGCTGGTGGCGCAGAAGTGGCGTTTTTACATCCTAAAGACTCATTTGGTGTACTTTATGAATTATGTGATAAAAGCGGAAAAGGGGATAAATAACGATGACAATTACGATGGATATGTTTGATAAAATTAATGAGCTATATGACCGCAAAGAAGCAATCCAGCTTGGTGGCGGCGATGCACGTATTGAAAAGCAACACGAAAAAGGTAAAATGACTGCCCGCGAGCGAATCGAAATGTTATTGGATGAAGGATCATTCGTTGAGATTAACCCATTCATTACACACCGTACTGTTGACTTTGGTATGGGGAAATTAGAGGGACCTGGTGATGGTGTTGTTACAGGTTTCGGTAAAATTAATGGTCGTAATGTTTATTTATTCGCGCAAGATTTTACTGTATTTGGTGGAGCACTAGGTGAAATGCATGCGAAAAAAATCGCTGCAGTTATGGATTTAGCTGCTAAAAACGGTACACCATTTATCGGTATTAATGATTCAGGCGGTGCGCGTATTCAAGAAGGTGTACTTTCTTTAGATGGATATGGCCACATTTTCTACCGTAACTCAATTTATTCAGGTGTTATTCCGCAAATCTCAGTAATTATGGGACCATGTGCTGGCGGTGCTGTTTATTCACCAGCAATTACGGACTTCATCTTAATGGTTGATAAAACGTCTCAAATGTTTATTACAGGTCCAAAAGTAATTGAAACAGTTACAGGTGAGAAAATTTCTGCTGAAGGTTTAGGTGGATCAAAAGTGCATAATGCGGTTTCAGGTAATGCCCACTTCCGCGCTGAAAATGAAGAAGCAGCCATTGCACAAATTCAGCAATTACTATCTTACTTACCGCAAAACAATAAGGAAAAAGCACCGAAGCAGCCAGCTCCAGAAGGCGACAACTTCCGTTCAGAGCTTGTTGATGTCGTTCCGATCGACCAAACGAAATCTTATGATGTTCGTAAAGTAGTAGAACAAGTGGTAGATGAAGGAACATTCATGGAAGTGCAAAAAGAATTTGCGAAAAACATCGTAGTTGGTTTTGCACGTATCGCGGGTGAATCAGTAGGATTAGTTTGTAACCAGCCGAAGTTCTTAGCAGGTGGACTTGATATCGATTCATCTGATAAATTAGCTCGTTTCGTTCGTACATGTGATGCATTTAATGTTCCAGTTATTACATTCGAAGACGTATCTGGTTTCTTCCCAGGTGTTAAGCAAGAGCACGGCGGAATTATCCGACACGGCGCGAAAATTCTTTATGCATACTCAGAAGCAACTGTACCGAAAATTACGGTTATTTTACGTAAAGCATACGGTGGCGCATATGTAGCATTAAACTCAAAAGCAATTGGCGCAGATTTAGTGTTTGCATGGCCGAATGCTGAAATCGCGGTAATGGGTGCTGCTGGTGCAGCGAATATCATTCACGCAGGTGAAATCGCGAAATCTGCAGATCCAGACGCTACACGTGCAGCGAAGATCGAGGAATATAAAGAAAAATTCGCTAACCCATATGTTGCCGCATCTCGCGGTATGGTTGACGATGTAATTGATCCTCGTGAAACGCGTATTAAGCTAATCCAGGCATTGGATATGCTTTCAACGAAGCAAGAAGACCGTCCGTATAAAAAACACGGCAACATTCCACTATAATTTTGACTGTTTAAAACAGTATGGCACCAGCTCTTTATTTTATAGAGGGCTGGTGTTTTTGTTTAAAGTGGGTGAGATGACCGAGCAAGGATTCCGACCAACAAATAAGCGGAGATTTTCCGGCTATTTTAAAGATGGCACTGATTTTGGCTTAAATAAGGGGAAGTTTTCCGTTTATTTAGTGAAAAATTCCCTATATTTATGTTTTTCAGAACAATAAGCGGAATTACTCCCTCTATTTGAGCGATAAAGTATATAATTTTCCAAATAAGCGGAAATTCTCCGTCTATTAGATTCATCACCATAAGTTGGGGATGACAAAATTGAAAAAATAAGATTTTCTAATGAATTGCGTTCTGCTGTTCTACGGGGAAAACGCGTCGAGCAAGTGTTTTTGAAGCGCGCGTCCGTTGTACTCCGTTCCGGGCGGCGTGGCTCCAAAGCTTTTGTCAAAAAGTTTTGCGACGAAAGCGGCAGCGACAGGAGCAACTATTTTCCGCGCACGCTTAATCGCTAAGGAGTCCAGTATTTTGGGCGGCTCACCCTTCGCTCCATGTCACTCTGCTTTGGCGTAACGTAAATTTCTGCAAAAATGAAGATAATAAAACTTAGCATTTCTGCTCTCTGCCGCCTCGCGATAGCGCAAGCGGCTTGATTAGGTGTTTTTTACTTCACTTTATAACGAGGGTGAAATTTTGGGATTGGTGGGCCTCGCAAACGGCAATAAAGGCAGTGATAAAGACACGTGGCTTTAGCGCTGTCTTGCCGCAGCCCACCAATCAAGTGGAATTTTATTAGAAAAGCAACCCCATGTTATGGTCGTCTATTTTCCAAGCATCTCTGATTACCATTTTTGAAGAAGGGAGTTAATTTATGAGAAATACAATCATCCGTAAATGGACAAGTGATTGGAATAAATTATATGAGGAAGAAGCAAGGCGGCTAAAGGATATTTTCCAGGAAGAGTTAATTCAAATTTATCATATTGGAAGTACAGCTATTCCGACTATAGGCTATGCAAAACCGATTATCGATATTGTGATTGGACTTTCAAATATTGATAAGACTGTACTTTATGATGAAAAAATGTGTCAACTTGGCTATGAAGTACGAGGTGAAAACGGCATAACAGACCGTCGTTATTATACAAAAGGTGGTCATAATCGAAGCCATCATGTGCATATTTATCGTGCTGGTCATGAAAATATAAATAAGCATTTACAATTTAAATATTATTTAATGAATCATCCTGAGCAAGCACGAAAATACGGACAATTGAAAATAGAACTTGCAACTAAATTTCCAGATGATACGTCCAGTTACCAACAAGCTAAAGAAAGTTTCGTAACCGGGCTAATGGAAGAAGCACAGGAATGGTCGATTATTAAAAAATCCTATGGATACATAACAAGAATGACAGAGGCAGAGACTCAAATTCTAGTATTTCAGCATCCGGTAAAGAAAGCAGGTATTCAAATTCCTAAAGGAACCGTAAAGCATAGGGAGCTGCCTGTTGATGCAGTGAAGCGAGAAATGGAGGAGGAAACGGGGTTAAGCAATTTCCCCGACATTCATTATCTGATTGACGATTTCTGGGAAAATGATGATGGCGTAATTCATCACCGATACTTTTATCGGTTAAATATAGATGAGACTCAAGATGAATGGAACTATGAACCAACTGGTGGTGGAGCAGAAGATGGTAAGGTATTCCGTTTTTTCTGGGTTACACCGGATGATGGGAAACTGCTCATTCGAGGTCATGCGGATTATTTTCCGTTAATATCATTAAAAAAGCACAATTTGGGGTGATGGATTGAAATTAAAAGAGGTTATCAATTTTTTGTTGTATTCGGCGATGATCGGCTTTATCGGCTACTTTTGCCATCTTTTATCAGAACTGTTTATGGGCATGCTTTTATTCATTGCAGCAGATGCACCACCGGGAGATATATCGAATAGTGGACGGCTGTTTTATATTGCATTCTATACATTGGGTACTTTACTTGTGCAATTTGTTTATAGTGTTATTCACTGGTCCATTGCATCGTTACTAAAAATACCTTTCCCGAAACGACTAGTTATTCTGTTGAATATAGTTGTCGGTATTTTGATAGCTGGTTCATTAATATATAATTTTGTTATAAATAACGGCAGTTTTTTGTAAGGCTAGTCCACAACGTTCGGGATATTGACTGGAACTCTTTGTTTTACCGGTTCTTTTTCGTAAGGATGCTCGTGCTCAGCAAATAGAAAAATGGCCCCTTGCTCAATTCCGTGACCATAATGCGCGACTTCCTCTTGTGTAAGCTGCAAAATCCGCAAGCTCACTTCATATACATTTTGACCTGTAATTAAGCTAATCATCTGATCCATCCAATTGCCGGCAGCGTGTATGTTGATTTCGGTATACATTTTTAAAGAATGAAGAGGACGGATATCTTTAGCAAATAGATGGATTTCATGCTCAGAAAAGCCATGCGCACGAATAATATTAAGCTTTGCCAATGCTTCGTCAACTGAATATACTAACCCGATTTCACGTCGATACTCCATCATTGTCACCTCTTTTTTTTCATTGTAATGGATTTTTTAATGAAGTGGTAGTAATAACAAAATGAAATCATACTATTAAAAATATAAAATGCAGAAAATTCGAAACTTATACCACTTTCAATCCGTAGATCATAAAAAGGGAGGTTTTTTTTGATGGGGAACTATTCCATTCGTGATTTTGTGAATAAAACACAGCAAGACCAGCTGGAAAATGATTTTTTTGAACTGGAAACAGAGCGCGTGCTAGAGGTGAATTTGAACGGGGAAGTATGGTCAAAAATGGGCGCGATGATTGCGTATGTTGGTTCCATTAAGTTTGAGCGTGAGCGGATGCTTGAGCATGGTATGTCAAAAATGTTTAAAAAGGCGCTGACGGGTGAGGGTACACAGCTGATGAAGGCAAAAGGTAAGGGGCGCCTCTATTTAGCGGACCAAGGGAAAAAGGTGACAATCTTTGATTTACAAAATGAAAGTTTATGTGTCAATGGCAACGACTTGCTAGCTTTTGAACCTACTATTCAATGGGATATTCATTTAATGCGTAAAATAGCCGGAATGATGGCAGGCGGTTTGTTTAATGTGACGCTAAAAGGTAAAGGGAAAGTAGCGATTACTACCCATTTTGAACCATTAACATTGATTGTAAAGCCTGGTGAGACGGTTTATACCGATCCGAACGCCACAGTAGCTTGGTCTGGTAACTTAAAGCCGGAATTTGTAACAGATATTACATTTCGTACGCTAATTGGCAGAGGGAGCAGTGAATCAATTCAAATGGCGTTTTCAGGAGAAGGTTTTGTAATTATTCAGCCGTTTGAGGAAGTGTATTTGTCGTCAGAAAGTTAACGAAGTAAAATTTACAGCAATGTTCGAAGGAGTAGACCTATGTTTTTAAAAACGATCAAATTAAAAAAAGATCAAATCCCTAATTATAGTGAGTACCCTTTTTCCATTCCATTTATTCGTCATATGAATGAGCTGGATGTCGATGTACCAGTTACTTTTTTTGTTGGCGAAAATGGTGCAGGAAAATCAACATTACTCGAAGCGATTGCAGATCAAGTCGGCTTCAATCCAGCAGGGGGCAGTACACAAAATTATAAGGCATATGAGGTGCATGAAGCTGAATCTGCGCTTGGAGAGTTTGTGAAACTTTCATGGTGGCCAAAAGTGACAAACGGCTTTTTCCTGCGTGCCGAAACATTTTATCAGTTTGCTTCCCACTTAGATGAAACCGATATGAACGGCTATAAAGCATATGGGGGGAAATCGCTTCATCATCAATCTCACGGGGAATCGTTCTTTTCACTTTTTCAGCATCGTTTTACAGAACAGGCCATTTATTTACTAGATGAGCCGGAAGCCGCGTTGTCTCCAGCCAGACAGTTGGCTTTTTTGACATTATTAAATGACTTAGTTAAAGAGGGAAATGTACAGTTTATTATTGCGACACATTCTCCGATTTTACTAGGGTTTCCGAATGCAGTTATATACCAATTTGACGAACACGGCATCGAGCAGGTTGAATATGAACAAACGGAGCATTATCAAATTACATCCTACTTTTTGAAACACCGGGAGAAAATGCTGAAAGAGCTTTTTGAAGAGGAAGAGGACTAGAAGGTAAGTTTATATTATAGGAGGCGGTAAGTATGGAATGGCAGCAATTGCACCAACTTTCGGAAGAGTATCAATTACAGTTGCTTGAAGCAGATAAGCTACATAAAAAAATCGAAAATGTGGAAAAACTTCTCTCCCATGCGAAACGGGAAATAGATCGACATCAGCTGGATCTGCAAAACGCACGCCAACAATTAAATAAGCTAGAGAACTTTTCTTTTATCAACTTATTCCGTGGTTGGTCAGGGAAAAAGGATGAGTTGATGGAGCAAAATCTTGACCGTGTTGCAGTCATAGAATTAAAGCTTACAGAAGCTCAATTAACATATGAGGATTTGCAGGACGATCACGTCGAACTGATTGATAAATTAAATGGGATTAATGAACCTTATGTGGGGCAGCAGTTAAAGCAAATTAATGATCAAAAGCAGCAATGGCTACAGCAACATGCAGCACATGTCGCAGCTGAGCTTACGAGTATTACCGAACAGGAGCTGTTATGCAGACAGCTAATGAAAGAAATTAAGGAAGCGATTGACGCGGGGAACCATGCGTTAACAAAGCTAACAGACGCCGGATATGCGCTAAATGATGCGAAAAGCTATTCTACCTGGGATACGTTTTTAGGCGGAGGATTTATGGCTACGATGATGAAGCACGATAAATTGAAAGAATCTAATAATTATTTACATGGTGCGCAAATTGCTTTACAACGTTTCCAAAATGAACTCCTGGATGTGAAGGAAATACGCCAGGATGCCCTCATTATTGATACGGACGGTTTTGTCATGTTTACCGATTACTTCTTCGATAATATTTTCACCGATTGGTCGATCCATTCAAAAATTACGACATCTATGAATCAAATTTCACGCGTACAGGATGATGTCGCAAATACAATTAGTGAGTTGGAGCAAAAGCTGGATATCGCATCACGAAAAGAAGCAGCGCTCATAAAACAGAAAGAAGCAATACTGAATGCCGATGATCTTTCATTGTTTTTTCAAAAATAGAGGCGTAAAATAAAGCGTAAACTTGTTTAGTTAAAAGGAGTTATGGAATATGAATCGTTTAGTAGAAGAGTTTTTACAATTAGTGCAAATTGATTCGGAAACAAAGCACGAAGAAATCATTGCACCTGTATTAGTAGAAAAATTGGAGCAAATGGGCTTTGAAGTATACCAGGATGATGCGCATACACGCAATGGTCATGGGGCAGGCAATATTATCGCTACATTAAAAGGCGATGAATCAATCGAACCAATTTATTTCACAGTACATATGGACACAGTTGTACCAGGGAAAGGGATTAAGCCTGAAATTCGAGAAGATGGCTATATTTATTCTGATGGCACGACTATTTTGGGCGCGGACGATAAAGCAGGTATGGCAGCATTATTTGAAATGGCACGTCGTTTAAAAGAAAAGAATGTCGCACATGGTACGATTCAATTCATTATTACTGCCGGTGAAGAAAGCGGCTTGGTCGGTGCAAAGGAACTGGATCCATCGAAAATTATAGCGAAATACGGTTTTGCTGTAGACAGTGACGGAAAAGTAGGCGGCATCGTTGTAGCAGCTCCTTTCCAGGCAAAAGTTTTTGCAAAAGTAATCGGTAAAAAGGCACACGCAGGTGTTGCACCGGAAAAAGGAATTTCAGCAATTACGGTAGCTGCCAAAGCTGTTGCTCAAATGAACCTTGGGCGTTTGGACGAAGAAACAACAGCAAATATCGGTCGCTTTGAAGGTGGACAGGCGACAAATATCGTATGTGATGAAGTAAATATTTTAGCTGAAGCCCGTTCAATCGATGAAGCAAAATTAAATGCTCAAACAGCACATATGAAAGAAACATTCGAGCGTGTCGCAAAAGAAAACGGTGCACGTGCAGAAGTGGAAGTAAAATTAATGTATCCTGGTTTCCGTGTAACAGAAGATGATCAAGTGGTGAAAATTGCAAAAGCTGCAGTAGAGGCAGTTGATCGCACACCAATGTTAGGTATTTCAGGAGGCGGTAGTGATGCGAATGTCATTGCAGGCTTTGGAATTCCGACAGTAAACTTATCGGTAGGCTATGAGGAAATTCATACAACGAACGAAAGAATGCCGATAGAAGAACTGGAAAAGCTGGCCGATTTATTAGAAGCCATTATTATCGAAACGTCGAAATAAGAGGTGAGCATATATGGGATTTGAAAAAGCAGTCGTATTTTTATGCGGGACAGAAGAGTATGCCGTACCAGTTGAGCAAGTTGTCTCTATTGAAAAATTGGAGCGCGTAACACCTATACCGCACTTACCGAATTATTTATTAGGTTTTTCACGGATTCGTGGGGAGCTTACACCGATCATTGATTTTCAGACTATCTTATACAACCGTCCAACAGATACGAAAAACTCAAAAGTTATCGTATTAAAAACGGAAATGATAAACTACGGTCTTTTAGTAGTAGATGCGAAGGAAATTATTGATTTTGAAGAGGGCGTTTTAAAACAGCTAGGCCTTGTTAATTATAATAAAACGAAATATTTTACAGCTGTAGCGAATTTGGAGAACCGCATGATTTCCTGTGTTGACCCAAGTATTCTCGTTCATTCACTTGAGGGCATGCGTGAAATTATTGACTATTTACAAAAGATGCTCGCAGACGAACAAACGAACGTATAAATGAAAGTACATGTTTTACCGAAAAAAGGAGCGTATCATCAAATATAATGATAGCTCCTTTTTTCACTTTAAGGGAATGGTCTTTTTCTTTTTAAATTGTTTTAAATAGGCGAATCCCGCAAAGCCGAAAACAATAATCGAAATAATGGCCAACGTTAGCACGATATTGTCTTCTACCCAAGGAATGTTTCCGAGTAAAAAACCTCCACCGAGCCAGACGACTGTCCAAAGTGTGGCACCAATAAAGTTGTAACGTAAAAAAGTGGAGTAGGATAACCCGGAATAACCGCATATAAAAGGAGTCATCGTTCGCATTAATGGAACAAACCGGGAAAAAGTAATGGCAACACGGTCATATTCCTCTAAAAATTTTAACGCTTTTTCGTTCGTTTCTTCAGAAATGAATCGCATAAAAAGGTTACGCCTTTCCGGGATTGTCCGAACGATTTTACCGATTAAGTAATTGTTGCTATCTGCAAGTGTTGTTGCGACAATAAATATAATCAGTAATGTAATTAAATCAAGCTTTCCAATCGCAGCTAATGTACCGCTCGTAAAAACCGTACTGTCTCCCGGCAGGAACGTTAATATGACAAAGGCAGTTTTTGAGAAAACGACCGCAAATAATAGTACGTAAATATATAAGCCGAGTTCTTTTATGTAATAAAAAATGACCTGATCGATTTCCCGTAAAAATTGAATGATATCAAGTAGCATGTATTGTTCTCCTATCAATAGGATTAGTAAATTCAAGTATAACGGATACAGGCATTTTTATGTTATAAAAAGCATCGGAGAATAAATGAGTGAGGTGAGAGAAGATGAACAATCCAAAGCAACCTAAAATAGACATACCAAAAACGAGATCGGAATGGGTAATGGATATTATTGGCTATGTGGCATTGGCTGTTATGATTGCCATTTTAGTGATGAACTGGCGTGACATGCCAAATGAAGTTCCGGCTCATTTTGACGGCAGCGGGACTGTTGATCGTTGGGGCTCTAAAATGGAACTTATAATATTACCAGGCATTGCTATTGCATTGCATTTCTTTTTAATGGTATTTGAAAAATTTCCTCAGTCACATAATTACCCTGAAAGATTGAACGAATCCAATCGTGAAGCCTTCTATCAAAACAGTCGCCAAACATTAAATTATATGCGAAATATAATTAATATATTATTTGCCTACATCGTATACCGGAGCGTTGCTATTGCATTAGGTGATGACGCTGTAATTGGCTGGCCGTTCTTTGTAATTCTGATTGTGCTGTTCATCGTACTAATTTGGAAGATGATCAAAACTAGTAAGATAAAATGATAGTTTCTAATGTTATGCTCCTAAAAGGGTTAAACTTAAAAAAGCGCATTCGATTTAGTCATCGAATACGCTTTTTTGCTAGTTTGCTGTTTTATTGACACTTTTCACAAATTACACGGTTTGCCGTTCTGGCAATGGCATGATCCATTCTTGACACAAGCATTTTCTTTTCAGTAGGCATTGTAATATGTGCGATAAAACGGTCACCTTCTTCAATTTTATTTGCGCAGTTTGTGCAGATGAGTAGTCTCGGTGTAAATAGATCCTTGATTTTATTTACCATTTAGATCAACTCCAGTTTTTCATGTTGGGCCATTCTTCACTAAGTCTACAATGATTAATGTAAACCTTTTTGTACTTTATAATTTTTTTATAATTAATTACAAATTTCATCGTTTCGTTCGTCTATATAAATAAGAGAGGTGAAAGACATGGACTTTGATGAGTTGTATGGGCTTCATTTTCATAAAACATATCAATACATACGGTATATGGTATCCAATGCACAACTGGCTGAGGATTTGACGCAGGATACTTTTTTACGGATTTATAAATCTAATACAGAAAACGTCGCTAATTTTCAAACCTATATAAGGCAAGTCGCCCGAAATCTTGTTTATGACTATTACCGGAAAAAAGCATTAATTCAATGGCTACCATTTAAAAGTGCTCCGGAACAGCAGGAGTTCGTTTATGTGCCACATGAATGGCTAGTGCAGGAGGAAGCAAGGAAGCAATTATACGAAGCACTTCAACAATTAAAGCCCGTGCAGCGTGAAGTGATTATTTACCGCAAAATTGAAGAGCTCTCGATTCAGGAAACATGTGACATTATGGGTTTAACAGCTATGAAAATAGCCAATACACAAAGAAGTGCAATGAAAGCATTGCAGCATATTTTGGGAGGTGAAATCGATGAAGCATGATGAACGATTACAAGAGTTAAACAAAATCCCCGAAAATGAACGGTTAAAACAAACGATATTAAACAAAATAAAAGATCAACCAGTAAAAGAGTCTATTTCATTGAAACCTCTGCGAGAATTGCTCGTCATTGCATCAATTTGTTTCATCGCCCTATTTTTATTTTATACATCCAGTAATCAAATAAATCAGGCAGCTTCAGGTGAAATTGCTAAAATCACCTCGTATAAATATCTTGGAGAATCGCAATTTAGAGGGAAATCATCTTCAAATTATATGGGTGTAGAAAATATAACAACCCCCAGTATTGTGACTTTATTTGAAAATTTAGAGGAACTTCCGACAATCACAGCTCCTGAAAAGTATAATCATCATCATTATGATATTGTCGTTTTATATAAAAACGGGGAACAGCATCAATATGAATTGGCAGGGAATTATTTATATGATATTAAGCAAGAACTGTATTACCCCGGATATGAAGAGTATCCAACGGCGATTTATTCAGATTTATTTGATGCGCATTATAAAATTCAGTTTCCGATTATATGGATTGCTGTAGCAGTGCTTCTGATGAATGGCTTTACTGCCATTTATTATAATCGCAGAAAACTTTATAGACCAACTAAAATTCGGGGCTTAGGGGTTTCTTTAACAATTAATTTAACTATTTTAGCTCTGCTTTTTTGGTATCATAATACAATCGGACCGTTGTATAAACCGCTTTTAATACTATTAACAGTTGGTTACGGCTTTAGTATGTGGCTACCGATGAAACGGCATATTACAAATTTGAATATTTTAAAAGTGGAAAAGTATAAAATTTTGCTTATTGTTTTGCTTTTTATCAGCTGGATAGTTACGTACTAACAGAAAATATCTTAAATGTACTCAATCGGAGGGACAGTAGAAAGTCTTTCCGTTGGGTACTTTTTTTATAAACTACTTAATTATAGAGGAAATGGTTAATATCAAATATATGACAAAAATTGTAAATTTATAAAATTGCTAAAGTGAAACGGTTTTGTTACGAATGCCGCTATTTTTTAAGCTTTTTTATTACTCTTAAACCTTAAAATACGATGACAAAAACAATATTATTTGTTAAAATATTCTTATAATTCAGAATAAATTTGGGGGTGTTGTTTTGTATATGGACTATCAACTAAAGGAAAGGTTTGGTGAGTTTTTTTTACAAAGGAACTATAAAATAATCTATGAAAATACTTCCATTACATTTCAGAAACTTGTATCTTTTGAAGAATTTTTAAAACTATCTATTAAGTTTAATAATGGTGTGAGTCAATATAATTGTATCGCATCCAATATTATTCATGGCTTGTACCGATATATATGGGTTGATGACGCACAAACGAAGGCGGTAATAATAGCTTTTGATGAATACGATATCATTCAGGGACTATATTTTAGACTGTTTGAGACAACATATACAATGAGTGAACAAATAAGGACAAAGAATACATACAGGATGCCGATTACGGATGAATGGTTTGTTTTTTGGAATGGCACGCAAGAATATTTGAACTACCATTATTCATTTGAACAAATAAGATATGCATATGGTTTTGCGAAATTAGTTAATAATCAGACATACAGAGGTTGCCCACTAAAAAACGAAAATTATTTTGCCTTCGGAGCTGAAGTTGTAGCTCCTGCTGATGGAACTGTTGTCCAAGTAATGGATTCGATAAAAGACAATATACCAGGCGAAAGAGATGAAGAGAATATTCTAGGTAACTATTGTATTATTGCACATGAAAAGAATGAATTTAGTATGATTGCTCACTTAAAAAAGGATTCGATTTGTGTAAACATAGGGGACCATGTAAAGACTGGGGACCTATTGGGTTTATGCGGGAACTCAGGCTACTCCTCTGAAGCTCATATCCATTTTCAAGTGATGAATCATGCTAATTTCATGCAAGCAAAATTATTGCGCATTCAATTTTCGGATGAATCTGACCTTATTCAAGGGGAAATATTGAAGCCGAGTTAAACTATCTTTCTATAATTACTGTTATAAATAAGTCTCCATTACAAATAAAATCCCACCATATAGATAGTGTCGACTTTTATTTAGAAACCTGTTCTAAATTTTAAGGTACAGTACCGAAATGGTGGTTTTTCTTTGTATTAATATTTATAAAGTAAATACTTTCGTATGTATACGTAAATTTCTCTTTCAAATAGCAATCTTAAATATATTAAAATATCCTATAGAGAATTTAAAAAAATTTGGAGGATGTAATAAAAATGATACAGTTATTGGGATGGATTTTATTATGGGGGATCCCGATCCTATTGATTTGGAGCATTGTTTTAAGTATTATCCGATTTGTTAAAGAGCCTAAATTAGATCATTTTTTGGAACGGATATTATTGTTTATTGGCTTAATTTATTCTTATATTGTGAATTCTCTTGCTGCGTGGTTTGGTCTCATATCTTTTATTATGGGAATCTTAGGTTATCTAGATGGAACAATTATTGGTCCGACCATCTGCTTACTATTTGGAGTATTTTTAATGTATTATTTTTTCCCTCGATACAATATGCCGGAATGAATTAGCAGAACACAGGTTTAAGGTTGCTATTATAGTTATCCAAAGATAGAAAATTTCTATATTACTTAA
Organism: Solibacillus sp. FSL K6-4121; assembly: GCF_038002585.1. Classification (NCBI taxonomy): domain Bacteria; kingdom Bacillati; phylum Bacillota; class Bacilli; order Caryophanales; family Caryophanaceae; genus Solibacillus; species Solibacillus sp. FSL K6-4121. The sequence goes on along the minus strand of NZ_JBBOCS010000002.1, from coordinate 1,132,020 downwards.
AGAAGAATCCTGCAGAATGTCGACAAAAGGTCCGAGAAACCTTATGTCTTTTTATTATAAATTTTAAATAGGTGCTTAGCAGGAACAAGTTGTTCACGTTCATTAATTACTAGTCATCGTAGATATCGTATCTCACTTTATTTAAAGCGGTGAATAAGTTGATTGGAATGCAGGGACCGTGACTCCACTGGGAACAGCAAAATTTATTTTGCGACGAGTAACCGCAGGAGCAATTATTTATGCGACGAGTAACCGCAGGAGCACCGCGCGGAAGATCCACTAACTAAATTGTGCCTGCCGTTGTAGGCACAATTTAGTTAGCTGGATCCGTGCCCGGGGAAAGCATCGGTCCCGGAATGGAAATTTACGGTTTAATATTAATATCATTATAAAAAACATTTTTAAGAGTTTGTCTCAGTCTCCCCTGTTTTCTTAAACAGGGTTTTTGTTCTGCAAATATACTCCTTATTAGAATTACATCAATATAAAAATATATTAATTTTTGGAATCTTTTTTAACGATTTTTTCGTACATTAAAAGTGGAAAGGAAATGGAGGCAGCAAAATGGAGAAAACAAAGAAATTGATGGTCGGTATTTCCGCAACAGCACTTTCATTAACCTTGGCTGGGTGCGGGACTTCGACAAACAGTTTACCGCCAAAGCCTACTGATAAAAGCTGTAATGATTGGGACTGGTCAGAGGAAGATGGTGTTTGGCGATGTGATGAAAGTCGCTCAGGCTATTATGGGGCGTACTATTATGGCGGCAGGTACTATAACAATAAATCGGCACTACATAGTAACAGTAATTATAACAGTTATAAAAACAGTTCAAGTTTTAAAGCCACTCAGTCCAGCTCTGGGTTTGGTAGTGGTACAAAAAGTTTCGGTGGATAGGAGAGACAAAAAAGCATGAATGGATATTTGAATTTTTTATCATATCTCGGTGTATCATTGGGTTTACTTATAATCGGTATGGTACTGTTTGCGTTAAGTACGCCAAAGATTAAAGAGTTTCAGTTGATTTCACAAAAGAATGTAGCAGCCGCTATGCTGTTAGGCGGGAAAGTAGTAGGACTAGCGATTGTATTAGGTGCAGCTGCCGAATATTCGATTTCGTTATTGGATATGGCGATTTGGGGTGCAATCGGAATAGTGGCGCAAGTAATTGTATTCTTTGTTGCAGAACTAATAACAATTCGCTTCAGTATTCAAAAGGCGATTGAAGAAGACAATCGTGCAGTTGGGACGATGTTATTATCTCTATCCATAGCGGTTGGCTGGATTGTAGCAAAATGTATATCTTATTAGTCTGAGGAGAGAAAATATTGAAGCGGTTAATTTACTATATAGATAGAGGAAATGGACATTTCGAGCCATTTTATGAATATACGGAAACTAATGTTGGGCCGGATGAATTTTATGCGCGCCAGCTTTGCTCTTATTTTATTATGCGCGGTACACAGTATGAACTTATATCGAATGAAATGGAAGATGAAATGGAAGTGCTCGTTTTAAAAGAGATCGGGCGCAATTTATCAGGCGAGGATGAGCAAAGTTTCCGCGAACGGGGCATTCATATTGAATTCAGAAGCCCGAACGAACGTGAAAATTACCGTTTGTTCGGACGTATTCCTTGTGATACGCACTTTGAAGTGATCCGCTATTTACTAAAGGATATTGTGGATATTCCCGAAATCGGGCAAATGCTTGTTACTTCTACCGAAATTGATGAAGACCGCGGTGTGTATGTAATTTACGCAACAGAGTTGAAAGTGGGCTGAAAAATTTCATGACTAACAGGGAGCGACAACAGTTTTATTCGAATATAGAACATTTTTGGGCGGATTTATATAATGAAGAATACGCACTTTACGATCTATATGAAGTGAAAGAGGTAGAAGTTAAAAAAATTCGGTTGGCGACGGAATGTGTTGGGAAAATCTTTTTTAAGGTGGCTCACTTGTTGCGAAACATTCCGGATGAGGCATTACTTGAAATGGGCTACCCAAAAGAAACACTGCATTTTCTCCGTTTGAAAACCCTGGATGCTGAAAGTGTCATTGCCCGCTTTGATTTTATTCCGCATGAAGGCAGCTATAAGTGCATCGAAATGAATGCTGATACGCCAACATTTATTAAGGAATTGTTTGTTGTAAATGAGCATATATGCAATGCGTTTGGCATGGAAAATCCGAATGCTGGAATGGAACCATTATTAAAAAGCACAATCCGGAAAAGTGTAGCCCAAAGCATCTTTTCCCCTAATGCCCATATCGTTTTCACCGCACATGACCAAAATATAGAAGACTATTATACAACGCTTTACTTAATGCAATTTGTACCTCACGCGAAATTTACGTCACTGTCACAACTACAAATTCAAAGAGGTATTGGGTTGTTTGACGAGAACGGTAAGCGGGTTGATCTGCTTTACCGTCCTACTTTCCCGATTGAAAATCTGCTAATGGACGAAGATGATGAACAGAACAAAATCGGATTGTGGCTATTAGAGCTTGTCGAGCAAAACCTGTTGACCATACTTAACCCGCCGTCCGCTTTTTTACTGCAAAATAAGGCGGTGCAGGCGGTCATTTGGGGATTACATGAGGAACGAAATGCCTTTTTTACAGCGGATGAGCATGAGTGGATTGCTGAATATTTTCTGCCGACCTATTTGGAAGAACAACCTTTTATTGAAAAAGGGATGCGCTATGTAAAGAAACCGGTATTTGGACGTGAAGGGGATACGGTCGAAATATATGACGCAGGTGGGCAGCTCCTAAAAGAGGATAAACAAAAATCGTATCTTCAATATCCGAAAGTTTATCAGCAATATATCGAGCAGCCAAAAACAACTTTCCAAAGTGAGAAGGGTACACAAACAGGAGAACTATTAGTCGGCAGCTTTCTAATAAGTGGAAAGCCTGCAGCAAACGGTTTACGGGTAGGTGGGATGATTACAAATAATCTTTCTTATTATTTGCCAATAGGAATGAAAAAACGGTAATTCGCTAGCAGAGTTAGTTTATAGAACTGTTCCAGGGGCGGCATTTGCCAAGAGATGCGATTAGGAATGGGGCCATTAGGCAATATACACGTTAAAAGCTTAGCGAAATTTTGCTAAGCTTTTTTAAAGAGATGAGGGAGAATGCTTCTGATTTATCGAAGAGGTGAAAGCATGTCCTTTTTTATGTGAAAAATCTTTATATAGCAGAAGATATCATACATATTTAAATTACATGGAATCCTCGGTATTTATCTCTAACAAATTCTTTACTGCAACTTTTAGTTGTAAAGATTCTAAAAAATTTACAATATCCGTTTTAGAATAAGGGTTTTCGTAAAAATCATCATGGATGTCGTATGTTTGAACAATTATTGTATACTTTTCTTGATTCACTACGATTTCTGAAACAGCGATGATGTATTTATTATCACCACTAGAAGTTTCAGATTCGGGAATGAGTTTCCAGTTACCCGATTTTTCTATTACCTTATGGTTGTCTTCAAGTTTAACTTGCCCTTTAAAAATTTGTGTGAAGTAAGAATTTTGTTGGCTATTAAAACTTAAGGCTAAGGTAATATCGATTGATTCCCCGCTATTTGACCAGTAATTATAACTTGCTTTTGTAAGTCTATACTTTTCCGGAGCATTAATTACGGCTAATTGTAATTTGTCTGTGATTTCATTTGGTAACATTTGCCTACTTCTTTTAAATGCATTTCCATTAACACGTTGATCTAAAGAAGCTTTTATTTCCTTATTGTCATTTGTTTCCTTTTCTTCTACTGCAATATAATCGGCTGGGGTATTACTATTAAAGTTTGTAGTTTTAAATAGCGGTACACTTAGAATAGAAATTAAAATAATGGCTGCAGCCAAAACGGTATAATAAACTCCATGAAAGCTTTTAGTTGAGCTTTTATTTACTGTCTTACTGCGAATTTGCTGACTTTCTTCGCGAGAAAAGTGTACGTGTTTATCTAAGTATCCCTGAATCTCTTCTTTCACCTGTTTATCGAAGTTGTCCACTAGTATGACTCCTTTCCAATTTGTTTTGTAGCATTTTCTTTCCGCGAAGTAATCTTGATTTAATCGTATTAATATTTATGTTGAGGATTTCACTTATTTCAGTCATCGTCAATTCCTGATAATAATAAAGGATGAGCACCTCTTTATATTTAGCTGGTAGCTTGGCTATTTGTTCTATCATAGTTTTAGAATTCTGTTCATACATAAATTGTTCTTCTGCAGAGGGTACAGTATAAACCGTTGAAATAATGGGTTTATAAATAAGCTTTTTAATACTCCACCGTTTCTTGTAATCCTTACATTTATTAATCGTAATACGGATTAACCAAGTCTTATAACTGCATTCATGGCGGAAGCTGGGTAACTTTTGATAACAAGAAATAAAGACTTCCTGAATAATATCCTCACACTCAGACAGATCATTTACATATAAGAAAGCGATTCTTTTTAAATCAGTTGCATAGTCCTCCATCAGTTGATTTAGGATTTCATCTGATGAAGCTTCTGAATAATCTGCTTCAAGATCTATCACGCATTGCACCTCCCTTTATTAATTAGACGACTCTCAATTTGGTAATGACTCATAAAATTTTGGGATAAAACTATAAATAATAAAGTTCATCTCTATTAGAATACGTTAGAGTTACTATATAATGGTAGTAAATTACAAATTCACTACGGATAGAGGTGCTAGTAAATGGTGAGAAGAAGAGGTATATATGAGGTGAACGTAATAGGTAAGCCGTTAGTTTGTTTATTTTGCGAAGAAACTAGATTTAGGCACCGGGAAGTCTTTGTGAAATTGACTAATCATGAGCCGGGTGTGCAAAGAAAGAAATTAACACTGCAATCTTTCTCCTGTATTACATGCGCTCATGAAATGAAATTTGAAGAACGAGAACTTAATGGGGTAAGTACGATTGAATATGTTCAGGTGGGTGATTAAATGGTAGATCACTTAGTATCAGAAGAGAGCCGTTTATATATTTTTAAAAAGCCCATCCTTTGTCATATCTGCTCCCACGATATTTTTATCCCTATTGAAACGTTTACAGATGTTGAAAAACCAGGAATTCAAGTTACATTTGTACATAATACAGCCATTTGTCAGCAATGCGGCTTTGTTATACAATTTGGCGATCCGAGTTATTATGATAATGAAAATGACATATACCGCTGGGCACTCGATCAGCAGTTTATCAATGAACAACCAACCCCAGAAGCTCACGAGCCTTTTATAGATGCGGATACAATTGCCAAATATGAACGGTGCATTCATTTATCACTACAAATTTTGATTCAACATGACGAGTCCCCACAGACAATGCTTAATTTATATGACAATGCTGAATATTTAGCCATTGCCAACTATTTCGATGCGTCCTATGAGCAAACAAATAGTCAGCTCATAACAAGAGATTGTTTAGGCCTTTTACTGAGGAAGCTGATGGATAAAAATATAGCGGATTCGGATGAATTAATAAAGGTGCTGCAACATGACGATAACATGCATCTTGAATCGTTTTTAAAAGCGTTGATCATGAAGTAAAAAGGAGACACTATGAAGAAAATTATCATTTCTTTATTTATTGGGCTTGTCATTTTGTTCATCTATATTGCCTCCTACCGGGTTTCTGTAACACCTGAAGAAATGGTGGTGCAATATAAGGAACGCTGGGATGTGGAGCTACCAGTTCCAAATGAAATAATCGGCGTTTGGTCTACTAAATATCCCGCACGTGGGGATGGGGAGTGGGTGAATGAATTGCGATATGATCTTGTTGTTAATCCAGAACAACTACGTGATTTTGAAGAAGTAACTGATGAAAATTTAATTGCGGCTAATCGGCTTGTTAATAATTTTATAAATAGAGTTCAAAATATGTATAAAATTCAGCAAGATGAAGCATTCAAAAATGTGATTGCAGCATATACTACCAATTTAAAACCGGGTGATTATTACTTCCATCGATCAGAAAATGGTGATTTCGATACATTTACGGCAATTTATCAGAAAGAGGAAAATCGCATTTTACTCTTTGAATGGCATCAGTAATGGGAGACAAATTGATCAGAAAAATAGCCATCCACTTCATTATTTGTGGATGGCTTTAGTTATGTATATTCATGATGCAGTTATTGCTCCTTGCTTTTGAAATTTTTTACAATGTTATTGATACTCATGGGGTTTCTTACATGGGTGTAGTAATTGCTGGCAGCACCTAAACTTTCAAAAACTACTTTTATTATTTCTACGTTATCCTCCAATCTTATCTCCGAGAATTCATTTTCAGGCTCGTTTAATGAAATAGTCACAGAATATTTTTCCTTATCCAAAATAATAGAAACAAACGATGGATTCTGTTCAATACCGAAGAAAACGTCGATTTCATAATATGGGTTTGTTTCTTGCAGGATGCCAGGATGGAACATTTAATCACCCCCTTTATCAAAATATATAGTAAATAGGAGTGAAAATCTATCAAAAAATTAAAAATTTAGAATATTTTTTCGGAATAGTATAATTTGCATTATTGACCCATCTTTCCCTGATATCATGCTATTTTTGTAGATATACAGATTGTTTAAAATATCTTTCCCTTGGTCATTGATGAAATATCTACTATAATTAGAAATCGATTGGGTAAGGAGTAGGGGTGTTTTTCTAGTGATACAATTACAGCAAATTTCAAAAAAATTTGGTACGTTTGAGGCTGTTCATAATGTGACGTTAACGATTGAAAATGGGGAAATTCACGGTCTTATTGGAGCTAGTGGAGCTGGGAAATCGACGTTGCTACGTTTGATGAACTTGTTGGAAGTTCCTGATTGTGGTGCTGTTATTATCAATGGCCAGCAGCTGACCGAGTTAAATAGTACACAGCTTCGGGAAGCGAGAAAATCGATTGGGATGATTTTTCAGCATTTTCACTTAGTAGCGAATAAGACCGTCTTCGCTAATGTAGAAATTGCCCTCTCATTAGCGAATTATCCAAAACAATTACGTCAGGCGCGTGTTTTGGAATGTCTGAAATTTGTCGGGCTTGAACAGTTTGCTCAGCAATATCCTGCACAGCTAAGCGGCGGGCAAAAGCAGCGTGTCGCAATAGCGAGGGCGCTTGCAAATGAACCGGCAGTATTGCTTTGCGATGAGCCGACCTCTGCACTCGATACGAATACATCAGCGGAAATCCTGCGTGTACTACAAAAGGTAAATGAAACGCTAGGTGTAACGATTGTGCTCGTTAGTCATGAGCTTGATGTAGTCAAAAGCATCTGCCATCGCGCAACGGTTATGGATGCCGGTCAAATTTATGAAACAGTGGATTTAGTACCGACAGGCATAAAGGAAACGGACCATCACCCCCAAAGCTTTGTTAATCAGCTTGTGAAAGGTGGAGATGGACATGCCTAATGTACTCATCCAATATGAAGCCGAGATATGGCGGGCGGTAAGCGAAACGTTCTTCATGGTAGGCGTATCCATTATCGCGGCTGTACTTATCGGACTGCCAATTGGTACATATTTATTTCTTTGCGGCAAAGGGAAGTTACTAGAAAATCGCATCGTCTACAATATACTGAACTTAGCTGTAAATACAATCCGCTCGTTTCCATTTTTATTGCTCGTCGTATTTTTGATACCTTTTACAAGGCTAATTGTAGGGACTGCAATTGGTACGGTTGCAGCTACAATCCCACTATCGATTATTGCCATCGCCCATTATGCAAGGCTTGTCGAGCAATCATTGCTGGATGTACCAAAAGGTGTGATCGAGGCTGCGGTATCAATGGGAGCATCAGTTAAACGAATTATTTTTAGCTTTCTTTATGTGGAGGCGCGCTCGGGGCTTGTACTTGGTTTAACAACGTCGATTGTCAGCTTTATTTCGTATTCCACAATAATGGGGGTTGTTGGTGGTGGTGGGATTGGTGATTTTGCCATTCGTTACGGCTATCAGCAATTCAAAACAGATTTAATGCTTTACATGATTTTGATTATGATTATTTTGGTACAGCTCATTCAATTGCTTGGAACGACTGTAGCAAGATGGTTGGATAAAAGATAGGAGAATGATTGTGAAAAAAAGATGGTTATTAAGCTTAGCAGCAGCATTTGCATTAGTTGGCTGCACAGGGCAAGAGGAAGCAAAGGACAATAAAGATTCAGGAAATGAAGAAACAACATTAAAGGTCGCATCTTTAATTGCACCAATGACTGAAATTCTAGAGTTGGTTGAGCCGCAATTAGCGAAAGACGGCATCGACTTGGAAGTTGTCGTTTTAGGTGATAATGTACAACCTAACAGTGCACTCGCTGCGAAGGAAGTGGACGCAAACTTCTTCCAGCACGTCCCATACATGGAAGAATTCAATCGGAATAATGGCTCGAATTTAGTGCCAATTCAACCGATTTACTTTGCGAATTACGGTGTCTATGCAAAAAATCATGATTCGATCGATGACTTACCGGATGGTGCGACCGTAGCGATTGCCAATGATATTTCAAATGTTGACCGTTCTTTAATGCTGCTTGCCCAGCATAATGTCATTACATTAAAGGAAAAAACAGATGTGTATTATACGTTAGCGAGTATAGAGGACAATCCGAAAAATCTTCAGTTTAAAGAAGTTGATCTATTAATGCTGGCGCGGATGTATGATGATGCCGATGCAGTTGTCATGACACCAGCCTATGCGGCACCACTTGGTTTAACGCCAAAAAGTGATGCACTGCTGACAGAAGGTGTGGAAAACGACTTCGCGATTACATTAGTAGCTCGTGAGGACAATCAGGACGACAAAGCGATCAAAAAACTTGCTGAAGCAATGACAAGTGATGTAGTACGCGATTTCCTAAAGGAAAACTACAATGAAACGGCTACACCTGCTTTTGAATAGATAAATATATTGAAATGCCGAATCGCAGTCTTAGATGTGCGTTTCGGTTTTTTTCTATGAGAAGAATTAAAGATATTATATAATAAGTGAAATTGTAAAAAAGTGGGTGAAAGAATGTTTCCGACGTTATCAACAGACCGGTTAGTTTTAAGGGAAATTTTCCAGGAGGATGCAGAAGCTATTTATTCTAATTTTTCTGATGACCGCGTAACAAAACTTTATGGAATGAATACTTTTACAAAATTAGAGGAAGCTGAGAATTTAATTAATACTTTTTCTTCAAATTTCACACAAAAAAGAGGCATTCGCTGGGGGATTGAAAGAAAAGATAAAAAAGGTTTAATAGGTACGATCGGTTTCAACTTATGGTCACCAGCTCATAAACGAGCTGAAATTGGGTATGAAATGCATCCGGAATTCTGGAGACTTGGCTATACTTCAGAGGCTTTAAAGGAAATAGTTAATTACGGCTTTAATGAATTAGGTTTAACAAGAATGGGCGCCGTTGTCTTTATCGAAAATGATGCATCGATTCAATTATTGCTGAAAAATGGTTTTGAAAAAGAAGGTATTTTAAAAAAATATATATATCAAAATAATATAGCTTACGATGTAAATATGTTTTCAATAGTTAAATAGATGCAGAGAGTAGGGGTACAATGAAAACTTTTGGTAAACGAAATGATGATTTAAATTATTGTAAAAGAACGGGAGCTTATGCTGTTATTCAAAATGAAAAAGGGCAATTTTTATGTGTGGAAGAAGTGAATGGGTATTTGTTTCTGGCAGGTGGAGGTATTGAGGCTGGTGAAACTTCAGAGCAGGCACTGTTAAGAGAGTGTATAGAGGAAACAGGCTATAAAGTCGAAATTGTAAAATATATAGGGGAGGCCGAAAGACATTGGGTTTCAACAAAATATCCAAAGGACTCTCAGCATAATATCGGCATATTGTATGCTTGTGAACTATTGGAAAAGGTTGCGGAACCTGTTGAAATTGAACCGGTGCGCTGGGTATTTTTTAACGAACTGGAGGAGCGCCTTTTCCATGAACATCATTTATACTTAGTGAAACAGTATTTAAATAGTTTGTAATGGATAAGTGCTTGGAAACCGTCTTCTCTTTTACTTACATAGCACATAATGAAGTGCCAAAGCCGGTAATATTAGCGCTTCGGCATTTTCAATTAAGGCATCCACCCGCCTCCAATCCCATTATTCTCGGCGAACGTATACAGCTGTTCAAGCTTAGCTGCATTGTAATGATTCAAGTTGTCTTTTAAAATTTCTTGATTAAGTAATGCCTCGTTTCTTTCGATTAAGCTATTAAGATATTGAGGAGCGGCCAATTTATCGCTTTTTCGTGTATTACATGTGGGGCAAGCGAGAACAAAGTTCCAGAGCAAATCATTTTGGAAATAGCTCCAAGGAATAAAGTGATCGACATGTGTTTTCGAGTGCAGTGTTTTATTACAATAAAAGCAAGCCGTCACACCTGCTTGTTGCAATAAACGTTCAAAAGCCTTTAATGACTGGCGTTCTGTAATGAATTCAACTTTCGTCAATAAACTTTGTACTTTTTCGAGTTCGTTAAATTTTTCAAGGAATAGAGCCAATTGATAATTTGTCACATTCGTTAAAATGCGTTTATACGTTTGTAGAAATAATAAATATTTAGGGTGAAGCTGTAAATATTCCCGCTTTAAATCAAACGTATAGATCTCTCCGTTAAAGTCTCCGTAGAGTGCACCAATGACATATTTTTTCCCTACTTGCTTCACTTTTTGAATGAGCTCAATTTTCTGTGTATCTGTCAGCTTTTCAAAATTCCAATGGGGTGGTATAGCATTTTGTTGGGCAAATTTATCGATTTCTTTTTGAACACTAGATGGCTGGGTACGAGTATTGGATTGCCAAAGACCATGATCAATGACAAGATTCCAATAAATTTTCGTAAACGAATAAAAAATTGAGTCATAGGAAATTTCATTATGTTCATTGGCAGTTATACACGCCTCTAATAAAGCTTTAAAAAATCCATACTTATAGGTTGTTGTCGTTTTCCCATGATAAAAGAAATGGTGAAGTGTATTCCAGGCTTCCTGGTCGGTTACATAAGTTTTCTTCATTTCTGCGACTTGTAGTTTCCAGGACATGACTTCACCTCACTAATTTAATATATGGGGTTATTATACAATAAAGGTGATAATTTTATATAAAAAAACCCATCTTAGAGTTTAAGGCTCAGATGGGTTACTGTTAGCAGTTAGAAAATCTTCTTTGTATCACGATCATCTTTTAGAATTTCTACAGCCTCTCTAAATCGCAGCGAATGGACAATTTCGCGTTCTCTTAAAAAAATTAAACTATCATTTAAGTCACGGTCATCCGACATATCAATGATCCACTGGTACGTAGCGCGGGCTTTTTCTTCTGCAGCGATATCTTCATACAAATCGGCAATCGGATCTCCCTTTGCCTGGATATAGGAAGCGGTAAAAGGTACTCCGGCAGCATTTTGATAGAATAGGGCTTTGTCATGATTGACGTAATGGTCAGCTAGACCTGCTTCTTTCATTTGTTCAGGAGTAGCATCTTTTGTGAGCTTGTAAATCATCGTTGCGATCATCTCAAGGTGAGAAAATTCTTCTGTGGCAATATCTGTCAAAAGACCGACTACTTTATCTGGAAGTGTATAGCGTTGATTCATATACCGGAGTGCGGCAGCTAACTCCCCATCAGCTCCCCCATACTGTTCGATTAAATACTTTGCAAGCGTTGGATTACACGTACTAACCTTTACCGGGTATTGCAATTTCTTTTCATAATACCACACACATCTTCCTCCTAATAAAAGTAGCTTTTAAACTTGCCAAGGCCATGGGGTATCCACCCAGTTAAATGGATAATTGGAATAACTTCTGCCAAAATTCATTAAAGGACCAAATTTTTGCTCAAATTGGATTTTTAATTTCATACTTTGTTCCGTGAAGTCATTAAACTGCTGAATTATTTCAAAATCATCAGGGTGGGTGTCTAAATAAAGGTTTAACTCAACAATGACAAAATCAATTGCCTGAATTTCCTCCAGAAGGGTATAAAATTCAGGGGGCATTTGTTTGCTCACGATGATTCATTCCTTTTTTCAGGATTAGGATATGGACTAAATAGCTGAGGCCATAGGGTACCATGCATTAAAGCTTCTTTAGCTGTTTGAAATTGGGGTAATCCACTAGGTTGAAATCCGATGTAAAGTTGTGGGGGAGTAGAATAGCTTTTCACTTCAATAGGTTTGCACGGGTCGTTCGGGCTAATATACGGTTTCCAGTATTTATATTGTGTAAACACAAAACGCTCCTCTCAGGGTAGTGTGTATCATTTAAGTGTATGTTAAGAAATAAAAATAATGAATCCCGTGCTTGTTTAATCATGTATTTTCAGGGAGAATGGTGTAATTTTATGGTTATTCATGGAATTTTATAAGATGAAGCAAGTTAGAAGTGCGCACAAATCACCTATAAAGCAATTTGTGCTTTGTGTAGCCTAGGTGTGAGCTGAATTTTATATAACGCGTGTCAGGGAAAACATTGACTGTGGTAACGCTATTCTGATTTTATAATTAAATTATGCCAAATCGAACACCAATTTTTGTTTTGTATTCGATTTAAATAAATAGTATGTAGATTGGAGTTTCGGTTAAATGGAGGGGTAGGTCTAACTATGCCTTCAAATAAATCGCCCAATCCATAAGGAGCCATAATCTCTATCTTCTCATTATTTAGACGGACAGCAATTGCTGTAGGTGTTTCAGGAAAATGGGCTACACCATCAAATGAAGATAAATAAGGAGAGACTTTATTTTTAATATGCATTCTTGCTTGGTTTTTTACCGACCAAGGTTGAGTGGGCATTATATGTTGCAACTTGGATTCCAAGAACTTTTCCGTCTCTGTTGAACGATCGGATTTATCAAAATAAATGACATCAATATCGTTTATTTCTGTTTGTAAGTTATGTAAATAATCCCAAACCTTATTTCGAATAACACCAGCTGCAACCCAGCAATCGTTTAATTGTAAGGTCTGTACGTTTTTTAAAATTGACATAAATACATCGTCTGATTTTATGATTTTAGTCAGCTCTAATTCATAATTCAATAAGGTTATCTCCTTTGGTTAGTATCAATCGTATTTTCATTTTCAATTTTACCTATACGTTCATTCAATTCATCTATTTTTTTTTGTAAATTAAGTATTTCTTGTTTTTCAGCACTGAATCGTTCCTCTGCCCGATTCGCGTTTTTCTTAAACGATTTATATAAGAAAGTAACAAAAATAAAAGAAAGCGCCATAGCCCCCAACATAAGGAGTGTTGCCAATATATCTCCTATATTTAGAACAGTTGCTCCGCTGGATGTGCTGTTAGTCATAAGTTTATTCCTCCATATTTTTTGTTTTTTCAAAATGAGTGAGAATTGATTTTTCAAAATTTAATTTTTATCCGATTGCTTTTCCAATTCACTTTCGATTTCCTCATCACTTACTACTTCTACTACCTCTGTATTTTTAGCTTCTATATCATCGGGAAACTTATTTTTAGCTAATTGACCAATATACGAATAATTGATTCCATGTTTTACTGCAAGAAATATAACGATATAAAGCAAAAACAAGAAAAAGATTGTACCCATTTAACTACCCCCATCTTTTATTTCAACTACAATGTATTATTGCGCGTTATGCTTATTAATAAAGACTACTCAAAATTTCTCATAATCAAATCTGAAGAAACAGGCTTTAGCTGCATTTCTCTTGCCCAGATGGATAATTGACCGATGTGGTGGACTTCATGTGTGATGATATGGGCCAATATCTTTTTTTGAGTAAAATGCAGAATAGTTTTGTCGCGCCGTGTTACATTAACAATTACATTCTCATAGTCAGAAGGTAAATGTTTAATGAATCTTTCCGTATGTGCTTTCACAAAAGTAGAGTAAGCTTTAACTGCATTTAAATCGTCAATTTCTTTACGTGCTTCAAAAACAATTTTTGATTCAAGCATTGAATTTAACCATAATAGTTCACAATCTACTATATGTATTAATGTTTCCCGAATACTTTTCATTCCGCCTGTACGCTCTTTATGAAACTCTTCTACAGGTAGTGTCTCACACCACTGCAGCCAGTCTTCACGTACTTGCCAGTTATATTGGAATAAAGATAACATCTTCCACCTCGTCTTATCAAAATAGAAAATCTAAAAGAATTATAACTTACTGGTTGATATATTGGAACAATATGTATAGTGTAATAAAAAACCATTACAAAATTAAAATATATAAACAGTTGACACATACCCTGTGGGGTAGTAAGATGAGGTCAAGCTAATAAAAACATTTAAAAAAGAGGTGAGCATATGCAATACGATCCAAAGGTGCTGGCACGCATGAAAAAGATGGAAGGTCAGCTTCGAGGCATTTTACGGATGATGGAAGAAGAGAAGGATTGCAAAGATGTCATCACTCAGCTAAGTGCTGTGCGTTCTGCTGTTGACCGAACTATTGGTGTTATTGTAACAGATAATCTAGTGGAGTGTCTTTCAAAGGAAGATGCAGAAACAGTAGATAAAAATGCAATCGTTAAACAGGCAGTAGATTTATTAGTAAAAAGTCGATAAGACTTTTTATTTTTAACATAAAATATACCTATAGGGGTAAGGGGACAATAAATTGGAAAAGAAAAGAACAACCATCGTTTTATTCAGCGGTGATTATGATAAGGCAATGGCAGCTTATATTATTGCGAATGGTGCAGCAGCATATGATCATGAGGTAACAATATTCCATACGTTCTGGGGTATCAATGCTTTACGAAAACAAGAGCCAGTAGCCGTACAAAAAGGATTTTTAGAAAAAATGTTTGCAAAAATGATGCCTCGTGGCGCTGAAAAGCTTGGCTTATCAAAAATGCAAATGCTAGGTATGGGACCGAAAATGATTAAGCATGTTATGAAAAAGCATAATGCGTTAACGTTGACACAATTGGTTGAAATGGCACAAGAACAGGATATTAAGCTTGTTACATGTACGATGACAATGGATTTATTAGGTCTTCAAAAAGAGGAATTATTAGATGGCATAGAGTACGCGGGTGTTGCAGCATACTTAGCAGATGCGGAAGAAGGAAACGTAAATCTATTCATTTAAGAGGTGACTTATGGAAATAGTAATTCTAATTGCAGTAATTGTTGCATTTTTTGTTTGGCGTATGAAGCCGACAAAAGGAGTAAATACTATATCGACAGCTCAACTTAAAACAATGATTAATGATCGTAATAAAGTATTTATTGATGTTCGTACACCAGGTGAGTACAAAGCACGTAATATCAAGCAATTTAAAAACATCCCACTAGGCTCTGACTTTTCTAAATTGCCAAAGGATAAGGAAATTGTTGTGATTTGTCAAAGTGGTATGCGATCTAGTCAGGCTTGTAAACAATTAAAAAAACAAGGATTTGAAAATGTGACGAATGTCCGTGGCGGTATGAGCGCATATTAGGAGGAATTAACATGAAAACCATTTTACCAGAAGAAGTAAAGAAAAAGTTAGAAGCAGGCGAGTCGGTACATTTAATCGATGTTCGCGAAGTAGATGAAGTAGAGTCAGGTCACATTCCAGGGATTAAACATATACCTTTAGGGTTACTTGAATTCCGCATGAATGAATTGGATAAAAAAACACCATATATTATGGTATGCCGTTCTGGCGGTCGCAGTGGTCAAGCTACAGCATATTTAGAGTCTCAAGGTTTTAATGTAACGAATATGGCTGGCGGTATGCTTGAGTGGACTGGCGAAGTAAAATAAAAAATTTTAAACGAAAATATACCCTGTTAGGTATGGATGGAGGATTCATATGATTAAATCAGATGTACAGCTCGATGCAAAGGGCTTAGCTTGCCCGATGCCTATTGTCAAAACAAAGAAAGCAATGGGTAATTTAGAAGAAGGTCAAGTATTGGAAATTCAGGCAACAGATAAAGGTTCTGTAGCGGATTTAGCAGCTTGGTCAAAAACAGTTGGTCATCAATACATTGGGACTAATGAAGAAAATGGCGTATTTTATCACTATATCCGAAAATGCAATCCAGATGTAAGCAAAGCAGCGGAGAAGTCGTATGAAAAAACGATTTCAAATGAAGCAGCTATAAAAGAAGATGGCATTATTTTAGATGTGCGTGAAGCAGCGGAATATGCTTTCGGTCATATTCCAGGCGCAAAATCAATCCCAATGGGTGAGTTATCAGAGCGTATGAATGAACTGGACAAGGCACAAACTATTTATGTTATTTGCCGTACAGGGACACGCTCAGATTTAGCAGCTCAGCAATTATCTGAAGCAGGCTTTACAAAAGTTTATAACGTCTTACCTGGTATGACAGGGTATGAAGGCGAACTACAGAGAGAGGTTGAATAATATGTCAAACAAAGTAGCGATTATCGCAGCAAACGGTGGACTTTTCGATGCATATAAAGTATTTAATATTGCCACTGCAGCAGCAGCGTCAGAAAAAGAAGTTCAAATTTTCTTTACATTTGAAGGCTTGAATCTAATTCATAAACAAGGTATGCATGCACTTGAAATGCCAGCTGGCAAAGAGCACTTTGCACAAGGGTTTGCCAATGCAAATGTCCCAGCAATTCCACAATTAGTGGAGATGGCACAAGATTTAGGCGTACAATTCATCGCATGCCAAATGACAATGGACGTAATGGGTTTAACAAAAGAAGATTTCGTAGATGGAATTAGTGTAGGTGGCGCTGTAACATTCTTGGAATATGCGAAGGATGCAGCACCAACTTTAACATTTTAATCTTAAGGTTTTAGTAGCAACTTGCTACTAGAGCCTAAAAAATTTTAAATAAAATAATACCTATGGGGGTACTTGATATGACAGTAACAGCTTGGACAGCGGCACAAGTTGCACGCAAAGTAATCGAGAACAAAGAATTATTTATTTTAGACGTACGTAATACAGATGCATTTGAAGATTGGAAAATTGAAGGACATCAATTCGAATACTTAAATATTCCTTACTTCGATCTTTTGGATGGAGTAGAAGAGATTTTACCGAAGATTTCTAAAGATAAAGAAGTTTTAGTCGTATGTGCGAAGGAAGGTTCTTCTATTATGATCGCGGAAATGCTGTCGGATGCAGGCCTTACAGTGGCTTATCTTCAAGGTGGGATGAAATCATGGTCAATGTACCTTGAGCCAATCAAAGTGGGCGACCTAAAAAATGGTGGCGAGCTATACCAATTTGTCCGTTTAGGTAAAGGCTGTCTTTCTTACATGGCGATTAATGGCGGAGAAGCTGCAATAATCGATGCGGTACGCTTTACAGATGTATTTACAGACTTTGCAAAAGAAAAAGGTGTAGAGATTAAACATGTATTCGATACACATCTGCACGCTGATCACATTTCCGGTGGACGTCATATCGCAGCTGAAACTGGTGCAACATACTACTTGCCGCCAAAAGATGCGGAAGAAGTAGTGTTTGACTATACACCTTTAACAGATGGATTAACAGTACATTTAGGTGCATCACAAATTGAAGTAGGCGCGATGTATTCGCCAGGTCATACAATCGGTTCAACATCTTTCGTAATTGATGGTAAATATTTATTAACAGGTGACATTTTATTCATCGATTCAATCGGTCGTCCGGACTTAGCTGGTTTAGCTGAGGACTGGGTTGGTGATTTACGCGAAACATTATATAAACGCTATCGCACATTAGCAGAGGACTTAATCGTATTACCTGCTCACTTTATGATTATTGAAGAGCTGAATGAAGATGGTACAGTGGCAAAACGCCTTGGTGACTTATTCGCTGAAAACCATGGTTTAAATGTGGAGGACGAAGCAGTATTCCGTTCAATGGTAACAGATAACTTACCGCCACAGCCAAATGCTTATCAGGAAATCCGTATTGTAAACATGGGGAAAGTGACACCTAGTGATGAAGAGCAAACGGAAATGGAAATTGGACCAAATCGTTGCGCAGTACGTTAATTCATTCATAAATAAAATGTTATACCTATCGCTTGCCTCGTGCTCAAGAGGCAAGCAACCGTTTTGTACGGTAAATAAGAAAATCGCTTACAAAAATCATTTTTAAGAATAGAGGAAACCAATATGAATATCGCAAAAACTTTAGATGCAAAAGGCTTAGCTTGCCCAATGCCAATCGTACGTACGAAAAAAACTATCGACACAATTAATTCAGGTGAAATTTTAGAAGTATTAGTAACAGACAAAGGTGCACTGAATGACTTTACTGCATGGGCTGGTGCTGGTGGTCACACAATCGTAGAACAAAAAGAAGAAGCAGGCGTACTGTACTTCTACATCCAAAAAGCATAAAAAAATAGCGAGTAGAGAGAAGTTCTACTCGCTATATTTTTTTCGAAAGAAGGCATTTATATGGAAATCGATTTATCGTTCGCATTTATAGCGGTCATTTTTGCACTCGGGTTTGTCGGCTCATTTATTTCCGGCATGCTCGGTGTTGGCGGTTCGATTATTAAATACCCATTGTTACTTTATATCCCACCAATGTTTGGTCTAGTCGCATTTACTGCTCATGAAGTTTCAGGGATAAGTGCTGTACAAGTATTATTTGCTTCGATTGCAGGAGTTTGGGCTTATCGTAAAAGCGGATTGTTAAACAAGGACTTAATCATATACATGGGTGCCGCGATTTTAATTGGTAGTTTTATCGGTAGTTACGGATCTGGTTTTTTATCAGAAGATGCCGTCAATATCGTTTATGGTATATTAGCCGGAATCGCAGCTATAATGATGTTCATTCCACGGAAAACGGTTGAAGATAGTAAAGAGATTACATTTAATAAGGTATTAGCCAGCTCGCTTGCACTTGTTGTCGGAGTAGGCTCAGGAATTGTCGGAGCAGCAGGTGGATTTTTACTTGTGCCGATTATGCTGACGATCCTTAAAATCCCAACACGCGTGACAATTGCGACTAGTTTAGCGATTACTTTTATTTCGTCAATCGGCGGCAGTATCGGGAAAGTGATGACTGGTCAAGTCGAAT
This sequence comes from Solibacillus sp. FSL K6-4121, assembly GCF_038002585.1. Taxonomy (NCBI): domain Bacteria; kingdom Bacillati; phylum Bacillota; class Bacilli; order Caryophanales; family Caryophanaceae; genus Solibacillus; species Solibacillus sp. FSL K6-4121. The sequence goes on along the minus strand of NZ_JBBOCS010000002.1, from coordinate 1,112,964 downwards.
ATTGGCCGGCTTTTATAATGATTATTGCAAGTATTATCGCTGCTCCATTAGGTGCAAAAGTTGGGCAGAAAATGAACGTGAAAATGCTACAATGGCTACTTGCAGTGATGATTGGTGCAACTGCAATTAAAATATGGGTTGATATTTTTCAACAATAGGAGGTGGAGCGTATACTTGCGCTTCACTTTTTTTATTAAGAGGTAATCATTATTTACATGTCGAAATAATTAAAAGAGTAGAGGGTAAGGAGGTTAAAAAAATGTGGATTGAAACGGAACGATTGTATATACGAGAATTTGAGCGGGAGGATGAACAGGCAGTATTTGAATATACATCCGATAACCTTGTCATGAAATATATACCTGAAGGCGTTTTTACAAAAGAAGCTGCAAAAGAATTTATTACGCAAAATATAGGGGAGAAAGCTGAAAAATACGCTGTCGTATTAAAAGAAGAAAACATTTTGATTGGACATATCTTTTTTGGCAAATATTTTGGTGATCATACATATGAGATTGGTTGGGTGTTCAATCCGAAATTTTATAATCAGGGCTATGCGTCAGAAGCTGCAAAAGCAATGTTAGCATATGGCTTTGAAAAAATGAAATTACATCGAATTATCGCAACCTGTCAGCCTGAAAATACGCCTTCATACCGTGTGATGGAGAAAATCGGCATGAGAAGAGAAGGGCATTACAAAAAGTGTATTCCGAACGGAGCCGAGTGGTGGGATGAGTATTATTACGCGATTTTGGATGAAGAGTGGACAACGATTAAATAGTATACACAGGAAAGATAACCAGGGGGAAGGTTATAATGAAGCAAATAGGTGTAAGTTTTTTTGTGAATGATGCCATTCATTCAGATTACTTGTTATCTGATTTATTATTAGACGTAATTGATCCAACTTGGTATTGGCAGAGTGATGGCGGCGAAAATTATCAAGTAGAGGGGGAAGGGTATAACAGAATTTTAACCCCTTTATTTAGTGTAGATGAGTTGGTACTTACCGGGGAAGAGTTCAGAGAACGTATAACTACTACGAGGCATTATGTAATCACTGCAGCTCTTAAAGCTTTCCTTGTAAAAGAAGATATAGTAGATATTCTAGATTTTCATGATTTTGAGATTAGTTCTTGCCAACTCGCCATAATCATAATGGACACAGGTTTTGTTTCAATTTATTTAAAAGATGAGTTAATGATTCAGCAATTTGTTGAAAACGCATACAATAAAGGGTGTACAAGTATTAAAATTATAAATGAAGATCATGCATTTCCACCGCCACATTTAACGATCTAACATTTCACAAGCACTAATTGGTTATTCAACCTCAGTGAGAACAACTTTTAATATATTTGCGTTCTGGAAAAGAAAAAGTGCTCATTTATATTTAGAGTTTGCTTAACAATGTATAAAAAAGTAGAATAAAGCTAATTACAAATTTTGGAGGTTGTTTATTTGAATAATATTGAACAAAGTGTATCAAAGAAGCATAGTTTAATAAGCTATAGTTCACTTCTAGTTGGTATCATTTGTTTCTTTATCGTTTTTGTAACACCGACAAGGTTAGCCCACACTGGAAATATGATAGGAGATTATATCACCTACTTCCTTACATTTATAGGGATCCTATTATCGCTTGTGGCACTTTCAAAAGAAACGGAGAAAAAAATAATTCCCGTGCTCTCTTTAATTCTTTCTTCATCTCTCTTTATTTTTTGGATCATAGCTCTTTTAGCGTTGTTTACAGGTCTAGCGAATTTTGCTCCATAACTAAAATAAAGGGCGCGGTTCTTAAACAAGAATTAGCGTCTATTTTCATAAAAGGAGATTAATATATTGATAAAACAAATGGGAGTCGTTTTGATTACCTTATTATTACTAATGGGATGCAACGACAGCAGTGTAAGACGAAATACAGAACTTGAAGAAAAACTTCATTCATCCATTGTGATGGTATCTGATAATAGCACTAGCGCACACTATATAAATACTTTTACAGATTTCAAATGGGAGAAGGCTTATTTAATTCAACCTTATACAACGCAAGCAGATATTGAAAAGCAGCTGGGTGTTAATTTCAAGGATCCAAGTAATATTGGTTTAAGAGATGATATTTACTTATTGATCTTTGTTAATGAAAGTAAAGCAGTTCAATATGCAGAAATTGAGCGTTTAAAAACTACTTTCTCGTTAGGTGATAAAGAGTATCTTGAACCTTCAAATGAAAATGATATTATTTATATAGAGCGATGATGATGCAGTTATTGTAAGTAAATGAAAATCGACTTTGAACTAGGTTATAAACAAAAAAAGAATCCATTAGGACCCTTTGTAATAACTAATTTTTAATTTTATTATTTCCCCAATAAGGATTTTCACTTTTAAGCCACCATAAGGAAAGAATAAACCAGCTATAGCCAAGCAACCAGCCTGCAATCACATCAGAAGCAAAATGACGAGCCTCTGCTATACGTGAAAGCCCAATTAATATTGCCAATACAATTGCTATGATCCAAATGATAAGCGACGAGCTCTTAGAAGTGATAACTCGGTTTAATACATATGCGATGGTAATTAAATACAGCAAACCATGCACTGCATGACCTGAGGGAAAGCTATAAGTTGAGAATTGATCCACAATATCCGGACGGGGCCGTTCAATTATGCGTTTTAATAAATGATATAATGCATATCCGCCACCTACAGAGAAAATGACAAAGACTATTAATTTAAGGTCTTTTTTACGAAGCAAAATAAAAATCCATAAAACGATTGTAACAGTAAAAATAAACTTAGTTTCACCTATATAATGAAACATTGTAATAAATTTATTGCCGAATAATAAATCCGATGCTTTACTGTCAAAAGCTTGAATGAATGATGTTTGATACGTACCCCATAAAATACAGAATACAACGAAAGAACAAACTGCTAACACATATGGCATTTTGTTTATTTTTTTATTCCTTTGCACTTATGTCCTCCATTTTTGGAAATAGATCTTATTATGGCTTAGTTTGAATGAAATATACTATTATTTAACACGAATGGGTATTCCAAATTACAAAGGAATATTAAAATGTTTAATTGAAATCAACATGATATAGACAATGGAGGAATGTTGAGGATGAAATTAATAATCGCTTTTTTAGCACTGATCGGTGGTGCGGCAGTTGCTATACAAAGTCAGATAAATGCACAGTTAAGTAAAAAAGTTGGCGTATTGGAAGGTGCGACTACTTCATTCTTAGTGGGGGCGCTTGCACTATTCTTTTTAGCTTTCTTTTTTGGAAAAGGAAATTTTTTAAATGTATTTAATGTACCAAAATGGCAATTAATCGGTGGATTACTAGGTGCATTATTTATTGTCGTAAATATTTTTTCTGTCAACCTTATTGGTGTTGTCGCTACCCTTATGGCAGTTGTTATTGGTCAGATTGTGGTCGGTGCAATTATTGATCATTTTGGACTGTTTGGTGGGGAAGTATATCCGCTAAATATCACTAAATTCATTGCCCTTACGTTAATGTTCGCCGGAATATATTTGTTTAATAAAGCGTAATGACGAATTTATTGGATTTAGAGCCATTGATAGATATATCAACATTTATAAAGGGAGGAATTAAATATGTCATTAACTGATCCCACAACAATTTCAAGTTGGCTACGGCCTCATTCCATTGAATGGTACCAACAATTAAGTGATATTCAAGGGAAGTACACATACTCCTGGGAATCAACACTTTCAGAGCCTAACGGAGATTCAATTTTTGATGAGGAAGTAACGAAAATAATTACCAATAAAAAAGTTTTAGACGTAGGATGCGGGCATGGTGATTTCACTAAAAAAAATGGTTTAGTCGCAAAAGAAATAATAGGGTTTGATGTAACAAATAATTTCATTAAAGCTGGTCTAGAAAATAAACCAACAAATGTTTCTTTTGTTTTAGGCAGTACAAAAGAAAGTCTGCCATTTGAAATGAATGAATTTGATTGTGCCTATATTAGAAAAGGTCCAACCTCAGCATATCCACTTCTGTCTAACATCGTAAAAAAAGGCGGCAAAATAATAGGTTTACACCCTGGAGATGATACAAATCAAGAACTCCCAAATTTATTCCCTAATCTATTTGAAAATTCAATAGGAACGCCTATTTTAGATAATATTCAGCAAAGGCTTGAGCTGAGTAATTTTTCATATTTCAGTATTGAAGTTATAAACAGTACAGAGTTTATTCATACTCCAATAGATATATTAAAGTTACGGTGTTTTGGGCAGCATCCCTCCATTTATGAAACATTAAGAAAAAAAGACTTACAGAAAACTGCAAGAATTTTTGAACAACATGCTACAGAAAGAGGCTTGCCTATAACATTCTCCCGTTATGTAATTCGAGTAACTGTTTAAATCACTCCCATATTATACTTACATATTTTGAAAATAGAATAACTAGAAAGGTCCTGTATCCGATGTACAGGACTTTTTTTGTCATGTACTAAATAACTACCTTCACCTACAAAAAAGGGGACGAAAATCCGCTGAATGAATCACCTTATAAATTTCATTTTTGTAAAAATTTATGAAACTTTATTTATTTCTTTCCGTAGATATAGTGAAGGGAGACATTGGACTAATAAAGAGTTAACGTAAGGTGGTATTCTTTTGAAAAAAATATTATTAATTTTAGCTGTTTCCGTCGCTGTTTGTTTTATATATTTTTATAAATCACCCGTACTAAGTTCAGACGCAGCTCTATTTCATGCAGAAAAATATTTATTAAATCCTAATGAAGAAGTATGGGGAACGGTAATATTCAATGGGCTGGAAGGAATTCCGGAAGAAAATATAGGTGTAAATCTTTCACAAAAATCTGGATTTTGGAATGAATTATTAAATAGAATGCAGTGGGAAGTGTCGATAAAATCACCTGAAATGAATTCAACTATTGTGTTAGATGCACATACTGGGAAATTCATAAGTTATTTCGGGGCATTTAGCTAATTTCAAGTTAAATTTTAGTGATTATATGAAACAATGCTAGATCTATATTTAAATTAAAGGGGGAATTAGAATGAAGACCAATTACTCGCCTCGTCTAGTTTTATCAATAATAGCCATATTAATTCTTATCAGTACACCTGTTTTCGGACTAATCTTTCCTATTTTCTATGTTCAGACATTTATTTATGATCCATCGACAATTGTACTCTATCCTGGTAGTACAAATTATAGAATAGTAATGGCTGCTTGTTTAATATTAATTATTGGATTGATGATTCCTATCATTAAACAGAATAAATTTACTTCTAGCCTCATGACTGCTTTTATAGCTGGTGGCCTCTTTGTTTTTTATTTATCGATTTTAACTTATACCTATATAGGAAAAGAACAGGTCGTTTCAAATAAATTATTCGATGATAAAACATTTCAATGGTCTGAAATTGAAGAGGTAGTGTTCGAATATTACGTTGACGACATCGGTTCACATGAAGAATATATCTTTACTTCAGTTGATGGAAGATCACTTCGCATTCCTGTAACTAAACAGTATCTTCAGGAAGATAAAAGTGAAATTTATAGGGTAGCTAAAGCAAATAATATCCGGTTTATTGAGCAGGAGAAGAAGTAAGGGCTTTTCAGTTTATCATATTTAGCTTTATAAATTTCTAGGAGGTCATCATGGAATTTTATACATTTAATAAAGAGAGTGGCAAAAGGATTTCACAATTTAATTCGGATTTTATTATTTCCCGTATTATTGAAACAACTAAAGAAACGAACATTGGGTGTATGCACTTAAATCAAAATGGAATTATAGGCTATCATCAAGCAGTAGTTCCTCAACTCCTTTTAATTTTGAACGGAGAGGGCTATGTTCGGAATGAAAAAGAGGAATATTTTAAAGTTTCGACTGGGGATGCTGTTTTTTGGGAGAAAGACGAATGGCACGAAACGAAAACGGATGAGGGGTTAACGGCTATAGTCATTCAAAGTAAGGAACTGACGCCTAATTTATTTATGCCCCTAAAGTATGATAGTAAAAGTTTGAATTCTTAATGCCAAAAGGAGATTCATATGGAAGAATTATTAAATAAAGCGCGGTTAGTAGCAACTAAGGCTGTAATGGATGCGGGGAATATAGCAAAAGAGCGTTTTGGTAAAGTTACGAGTATGGAAGAAAAAGATGATTTTGGGGATATAATAACTGAAGTAGATCATTTAGCTGAAGCTGTAATATTAAACGCATTAACGAGTGCTTTTCCTGACCATAAAATACATAGTGAAGAAGCAGGGGATAATGGCTTACAGAGTGAGTGGTTATGGCAAGTGGATCCATTGGACGGAACGAATAATTTTGCCATTGGGCTTCCTGTATTTACTGCTTCTATAACACTATTACATAAACATGAACCGGTTCTTGGTGTTATCTATGAACCGATGGTAGATCGGTTATTTATATCTAGTGTTAACGGTGGTTCATTTTGTAATGATACAGCATTAAAAGTTATGAAGAGAGATCATCCGAAAAAGTTTACGATTGCTTGGATACAGGGTCACAAAGTGCAGAATGATGAAAAGGCTGTAATATTACGACAATATATCGATGTGAATTGTAAAAGGATGATGAGACTTTGGGCTCCTACTCTGCAGTGGTGTATGCTTGCAAAAGGCGATATAGACGGAATTATCCTTTATAACTCTGAAGGGGATGACTTGTATTCCGGCATACTTATGGTAAAAGAAGCGGGGGGAATTGTCATTGACTTTGAAGGAAATGACTTCACAGGCATGAGCAATGAACCTTACTTAATTGCTTGCCATCCAGACAATAAGGATTACTTCTTAGATATGGTTCGAAAAGGATTAAATAGCTCTAAAGAATCTTTACATATTATTTAATAAATATGGACAGTTCATTTTTTGGAATGGTTTTGCCGGTTTAATCTTTTGGTGGATTTATTGGAGGTACAATCTAGAGCTAGCTATGCTTGCACATATTCCCATGAATTTACTCATGTTGATGTACTGCTTTTTTATATAAAAACTCAATAAAGGACATAACTTTTTCTCCAAATAAGTTATGTCCTTTAATATATACTGAAATATCTCTAAACGTTTAATCATATGTCTGAACTAAAAATCCATTTTCCTCATCCCATTCATCCAGGCTCTAAATGAGCTTTTTTACCTCTCTATCAAACAGGGTTAACTTAACTCTCATTTTGCAAAGTAATTAAAAAACAAAGGTTAACTCTCGCTATTTTGGGAAAGTAATAAAGTATGACCGGAAAATATAAATAGGCTCTCTAACTGGCAAGTTAGAAAATCTATCAAGGAGGTTCATATTTTATGGATAATAAAGAGAGAACAGTTGGTGAATTGATGTTGGACCAACTATCTATGTTTGGCGTTAAACGGATATACGGGGTAGTGGGAGATACCACTTTCGGACTCATAGATGCACTGGCTAAGCAGGATAAAATACAATACATTGCAGTTAAGCATGAGTCGACTGCTGCTTTTATGGCCTCTGCAGAAGCAAAATTGACAGGAGGGCTTGGAGTATGCACCGCAACGATGGGACCTGGTGCAGCTAACCTTTTAAATGGACTTGGTGATGCGCATGCTGATAGAGCACCGGTACTAGCCATTACAGGACAGGCCCAAAGCGATAAAATTGGGACGGAATATCCACAATATGTGGACCAGCAGGAGCTCATGAAGCCCTTTGCTGCTTATTCTGCTAATCTGGCTAATCCAGATGCGACGATTGAGGTTCTGCAAAAAGCGGCAAGAACATCACTCGGACAGCGGGTAGTCACACATCTATCTATACCGAAGGACATTTTCATGATGCCGGCTAAAGGTGAGCCACGTCCATTGCCTAATGTAATAGAAGGGGCTTCCAATTTTACGAAAGAAAGCTTAGAACATGCAATCGGAATTATGAAAACAGCCAAGCGGCCAATGATTCTGGCAGGCTTAGGTGCCACATCCGTATCAGAGGAGTTGGAAACACTAGCAAATCTGTGGGGAGCTGGAATACTGACAAGCTTAGGTGGCAAAGGCTTATTTAATGAATCTTCAGAGCTCGTTCTTCAAGGAATAGGCGAAGGCGGTAATCCTTATGCTGCTGATTTATTTAAAGAGGCAGATGTGGTACTTCTTGCGGGCACGACTTGGTGGCCTGAAGGGTATGTGCCAACTAATGCAAGGATTATACAGATTGACCGCCAATTCGATAAGTTTGTAAAAGAAATTCCAACTGAGCTTGGCATCATGGGAAAAACAGAAGAAGTTGTACCATTCTTATTGGAGAGCATGCAAGGATTCTCCCGCTCTGAAGATTGGGTTAATAGTTGTCAGAAAGTTAAAGAAAAATGGGCGGAGCAAAATAAGAAGGAAGGCAGTACTACAGGTTATCCGGTCCATCCTTCACGAATTATGCATGCCTTGGACAGAACAGTGGAACCGGATGCCATTCTTGCACTGGATACAGGAGATAATACAGTGTGGATGAATCGGAACTTCCGACAAAAGGGGCAATCTGTTTTATTCTCTGGCTACTGGCGGACATTAGGCTTTGGACTTCCAGCAGCGATGGCGGCCAAGCTTATCCAACCAGATAAACAAGTAGTGGCAATTGTCGGGGACGGCGGACTCCAAATGGTACTTGCAGATTTATTGACAGCTACTCGATATGGACTCAATATTACGGTCGTTGTGTTAAATAATGAGAGTCTGCAAATGGAAAGAGACAAATTAAAAGTAGCTGAGAAGGAAGAAGTAGGTGTTGATTTAACCAACCCAGATTTTGTGAAGTTGGCAGAAGCTTGCGGTTGGAAAGGACTACGCCCCGCTTCAGATTCTGAGCTGGAATCGGTAATGGAAGAGGCACTTAATACAAATGCGCCTACGTTGGTAGATGTTCGTACAGCCCAAGTATTCTTCCCGGAAACGAACTAACAAGAGGTGGTGATCGAATGAACGGTCTCCACTTCACTTATAAGGATAATATAATTTCAATACAATGCGTAGAATAGCTTTCAACTGTTTAAAGTGAATGATCACAGGGTATTCAAAGGAATGTAACATAAATTAGTAAAGGAATAGATTCTTAGATTTTTCCTTACTATCAAAACTAGATTAGGAGATGATTTTTGATGGGAAACAAACATCTAACAGATCCACGTAAAAAATATCATACAGGAAACTTCCCGGATCAAGAACAGAACACTCCAGCGCTCCAAAAAGATATGAGCCCAGAACCAGATTGCGGAGAACAATCTTACAAAGGTCATAATCGCCTAGAAGGGCGCCATGCCTTGATTACAGGTGGTGATTCCGGAATTGGCCGTGCCACTGCTATTGCCTATGCACGTGAAGGGGCAAATGTAGCGATCCAGTTCTTCCCTGGTGAAGAGAAGGATGCTAATGAAGTGAAAGAATTAATTGAAAAAGAAGGCAAAAAAGCATTACTGCTACCGTATGATCTGCGTGAAGACGGCGCAGCGACTGAGATTGTAACAAAAACAGTGGAAACTTTTGGCGGTTTGGACACGCTCGTATTAAATGCGGCGCAGCAAATTGCACAACCTTCCCTAAGTGAAATAACAATCAAACAAGTGGAGGACACTTTCAAAGTAAACATTATTAGTATGTTTGAAACTGTAAAAGCTGCCGAAGATCATCTGGAGCCAGGAAGTGCCATTGTTACTACTTCTTCTATTCAATCGTTCAATCCATCCACACAATTACTAGATTACGCAGCTACAAAAAGTGCGATAACCAACTTTACGTTAAACCTTTCTGCATACTTTGCATCTAAGGGTGTACGTGTTAATGGGGTAGCGCCAGGACCGATTTGGACACCGTTGCAGTTGGATAACGGACAATTGGAAGGTAGTATCCCTGAGTTTGGCCAAGACTCGCCACTTGGTCGTGCTGGACAGCCGGTAGAGCTTGCACCGGTATATGTTCTACTAGCCTCCGATGAAGGAAGTTATATTACTGGACAAATTTACGGGGTAACTGGTGGCGAAGCGATAAACTAGAAAATAGTTACTTACTATAAAAAAAGTATAAGTTTCCCGTTTCAAAAAAAGGTGTTAATCCAACAAGGATTAATGCCTTTTTTGTTGAAATTATTATACTAAGGAAGTTTCATAAGGCTTCCGATGGGGAGAATACCACTAATGGAAATTTATTAAGAATCTTCTTAAGAAGTAGAGGGGTTGGTTTATGTGCATGGAACTTGAAAACAGACATATAGAAAGAGATACATTATTACCAAAATATCGTGAAAGACTATTGGAAAATATCTTAAAAGACTTAACATCTGATTCGGATGTTTTAGCAATTTACCTAGCGGGTTCATTAGCAAGAGGTACCTTTGACAATTATTCTGATATTGACATACATACGATTGTTGCGCCTGAAAAGAAAGCTGAATATATAAAAAACAAACAGAATAGAGCAAAGAATTGGGGAGAAGTATTATTTTTCGAAGACCTTAATCCTTTTTCTCCATTCGTAGTTACCCACTATGAATCTTTTATAAAAGTGGATAGCTGGTATCATACACCTGACGAAGTTGTACCTTCGATTTGGCTTAAGGGGTATAAAGTTCTTTACGATCCTAATAATATAATCACTAAGGTCATAGAGGATTCTTCATTCGAAGTATATAAACCGTCATCGGATGAAGTTGTTTTTTGGAGAGGAAAGCTGTTTGCTTTTATCCATGAAACGTACAGAGCAGTTATGCGGGAAGAATTATATTATGCTATCTCTAATTTAGATAGAGTGCGATGGCTTGTTGTTTTTGGCTGGTATATGGAAATGGAACAACATTTAGATAGTCCATACGGTGTCTGGTCAAAAATTGAGGGAAAAAGAAGTAAATTAAGTCCTTGGCAGCTAGCTCGTTTGGAAGAATGGGATTGTGGTCGGAATGCTAATCAAATTATGAAGACGTTGATTTCTATGTTTCCAGAAATTCTTAGACTGAATAAATATTTGAGTAGGCAAGTTAGTATAGAAGAAAATGAAGATCATTTCAAAAAAATTCTTGAATTGGTGTATTAGGGGGAGCAACAACTTGAACTTATTCAATATCATTAAAAACAACCCGGAATATTGGCTTGTTGATCAAATCAATAATGAAAATGTTTCAAAAGAAGAATACAGGTTGCAATTCACAAAAATTCTCGAGGAATGGGACCATCTGGGAATTGGCTACTTATCTTTACTTATGGATGAACATTTTGAAAGCTGGCTGCTTCAAAAAAATTTCAGCAAGATTTCCAGTATTGTCGAGTACACAAGGAAACTTGAGAGTTTACCACAAATAGATGATCAAATTGTTTGGCATTCACTTTCTGAAGGAATGCTCGATGAACGAGAATATGCGGAATTGTATGATCTATGTCGAATGGGTTCTGCCAATAAAAATATAAAGCAGCCCATTGATCAAGTTATGCAATCTATAAAAAATGAGTTGGGATCTGACTGGCGTAAGTATTGCTATTATTTCACGAAGAATGAAACTTTAATAGGGATAAGTATTCCTCATATTGAAATGGGAACAGATGACGAAGGAAGATTATTTTATTTTGGTGTAGTCCCGAATTTTAGAGGGCAAGGCCTAGGGAGAACTATTCATAAAATTACTCTCGCATTACTCAAGAATTTCCATGCCAGCTATTACGTCGGCAGCACCGACGTACATAATTCTAATATGATTAAATTCTTTGAGGGAAATGGATGCGAACTCCGTGATCGGAAAGGGATTTATAAAATAGATAAAAACAAATTATAATTTTCTAAGGGAGGCATATGCAGTTTAGGGATACACAAATAGTTGAAAAATGCTGAGAAACAATATTTCTTGGCTGCTATAATTTAATGTAAAGCGATTTTAGAGAAATAGAGTGGGGGAACGCACATTGGTTAGATTATATTTAGTGAGACATGGTCAAACAGAGTGGAATATTCAAAAAAGAATGCAAGGCTGGAAAGATTCAGCGTTAACTGAACAAGGGGTTAATAACGCAATTGCATTAGGAAAAACGCTAGGAGGGGTAGAATTTGTTGCTGCTTATTCAAGTACGAGTGAAAGAACAATTGAAACAGCTAAATTAATTATTGGGAAAAGAAATTTACCAATTAGTACGAATGAAAACTTGAGAGAAATGTATTTGGGTGAATGGGAGGGTAAAACGCATGAAGAAATAAAGGTTTCATACCCTGAGCAATATAAAAATTTTGGGGAGAACCCAGCCCTTTATGAACCAGCTGGTGGTGAGACCTTTGAGCAGCTTACAAACAGGGCTATTAATGTATTAAATTTCATTATTTCAGAACATGAAGCTGGAAATATATTGGTTATTACTCATTCTGTTATTCTAAAATCCTTATTAATGCATGCAAAAGGAATGGACATTACAGATTTATGGGCCCCACCATTTATACACGACACAAGTCTTTCAATAATGGAAATAAAAAATGGGGAATATTGTATTTTATCTGAAGGAGACTTAGCGCATTTAGATAAAGTTACTATTTAATACATTTGAGTGAGATTGGTTAAAAAGATGGGGGAAAATAATTGGAATGTGCAAAGGATAATGGCTTTCAATTTCTTGAATTCCTTATCGTAAAAGAGACTGAAATATATAATTATCACCGATTGGCTGGATCATATGCGGTAATTAAATGTGATGACAAATATCTTTTATGTTATAACACTTTAAGAAAACAATGGGAATTACCGGCAGGGAAAAGGGAGATGGATGAAACACCAAAAGATTGTGCAATAAGAGAACTTTACGAAGAAACTGGGCAAAGAGTTTTGGATATAGAATTTAAGGGTTTGTTAAAAGTAAAAAACGCAATAAATAATGAAATTAAGTATAATCCTGTTTACTTTACTACTCTTGAAAAACTCCAACCATTTCAGAAAAATAATGAGACATCCGAAATTTTATTATGGGACTTAGAACAAAAGCTTGGTCCTATAGATGAAATAGATTTGAAAATATTCGATTTTATAAATTAAGATAGTTCTTACAGGCTTTCGTGCTCACAGAGCTGCTTATATCCATTTTATCCTACATAAGTCTTGAGTGATTTCATTATATTTTTTTATAGGTTTTATATTAGTTGATTTTTCGCTCTTTTTAGAATATTTTTACATATTTTATAGGGAGAACTTATTCCAATTTATACTATTGACCTTTCAAATTATACTTGATATTATTCTCCTAATGTTTTTAAAAAAGAATAGATTTACCTTGTATAAATTCAAGAAGACGGCTTGAAAGTTTCTACCAGCTACCGATATTAGCTGACTACAAGGAATGGGAAATTATTGATTTTTTATTCCGCTTTAATGTAGAAAAAACTTTGGCCGATTGTGGTCAAAGTTTTTTTTTTATTAATAGAAAAATGCAATAGCTGAATACTAATATCAGAATGATTTCCGTTCATTCTTAACTTTGGCAAATAGGAGATTACAACATGAAAAACTTTTTTAAATTTGCAGAACGGAACACTTCCTATAAGCAGGAATCACTCGCAGGAATAACAACTTTCCTATCGATAGCTTATATATTAGTGGTAAATCCAATTATTCTAAGTCAGTCCGGGATGGATAGTGGTGCTGTATTTACTGCAACAGCGCTTACTGCAATAATCGGAACATTACTTATAGGCTTACTTGCGAACTTCCCAATTGCTATTGCACCAAGTATGGGATTGAACTCATTCTTTACGTTTACAGTTTGTATTGGAATGGGCATTGATTGGCAAGTTACATTAACAGGTGTTTTTGTTGCCGGAATCATCTTTATGATTTTAAGTTTATTTAAAATTCGCGAAAAAATTATTAACATTATTCCAAGTGATTTAAAGTTCGCAATCGCTGCTGGTATTGGATTTTTTATCACATTTGTTGGATTAAAAAATGGTGGCATTGTACAAGCAGATCCAGATACATTTGTTAAGATTGGTGATTTAACTTCACCGATGACGTTATTAGCCATTCTAGGTATTTTCCTTACGATCATTATGTTAGTAAAAGGCATTAACGGCGGTATTTTCTACGCTATGGTCATTACTACAATTGTAGGTATGCTGTTCGGTAAAATCGAAGTACCATCTTCAATTGTTGGTAGTATCCCAAGTCTTGAACCGACATTTGGTGTTGTGTTTGGTCATTTAGATGAGATTTTCACACCAGAAATCCTTACAGTTATTTTCACGTTTTTAATTGTTGCCTTCTTTGATACAGCGGGTGCATTAATTGGATTAACGAGTCAAGCAGGCATGATGAAGGACAATAAAATTCCGAATATCGGTAAAGGTTTACTTGCCGATTCTGCAGCGGGGGTTATTGGTGCAATTTTAGGTACATCAACACCAGCAACAAGCGTTGAATCTTCTGCAGGTATTGCTGTTGGAGGGAAGACCGGCTTTACATCTGTAGTCATTGCTGCTTGTTTTGTTGTTGCGTTATTCTTCTCGCCACTTGTTAGTGTTATTTCAGCGGAAGTAACTTCAGCTGCATTAATTATTGTAGGTGCACTAATGGCTATGGAGATCCGTAGAATTAACTGGACGAAGTTAGAAATCGTGATTCCTTCATTTTTAACAATTATTATGATGCCATTAACTTCTAGTGTCGTTATCGGAATCGGATTAGGTTTTGTTCTATATCCAATTTGTTTAATCGCACAAAAGCGTTCTAAAGAAGTCCATCCAATAATGTACGTGCTTTGTTTATTATTCATTTCATACTTTGCGTTTATCGTTTAGGAAAGCGAATAAAAAAGGCTAAATAATTTAAGGTCTTGTTACAAATATAGAAGAAAAAGAAAGGGTAGATGAACAGGAATAAATTCCTGCTTACATCTATCCTTTTTTTACTTACGGATACTACTAGATCAGTTAGCTATGTGGAGTCTTTCTCCACCCATAAAACTGCATAACTTCTTTTAAACATATAAATCATTTCAATTCCCACCTTTCATATTTTTAATTAACAAAATTAATATTGACGATGACGTGCGTAATTTTCTAATTTTCTTCGATTCTCTTCAAAGACTTTTTTCGCATGTTTATCATGTTGTGCTTTCTCAAATGAGATCGTAGGCTCACGTTTTGTAATAGCTATCGTTACAGAAAAAATGTTTAATATCATGGATTATCACCTCCTTAAAATTATCCCCAAACAGAAAAAAACCGTAGAGAGAATTCCCCTACGGTAAAAAAAGACACAAAAATACCGTAGGGGCACACTTCTCCCTAAGGTATGGGTATACTTAATTATAAAAATACTTTAAGCAATCCATTCCAATTTGGTCGAATGTGTGGTTTTTGTTTTTGCTGAAATTGAAACAACTAATGACATTAATTTATTAATAACGATCATTTTATCCGACCTCCTTAAGAAATTTTGATTACTGCATAAGTATACCCATTTCGATTTTATTTGTAAACATTATTTTGAAAATTTTCTAATTAGTGTAAAATAATGAAGGGGTTATTTGCTAATTCCTCTGGAGAGACCTGATTAAATAAAAGGGTTTCAACATTTAGGAAAGAATATAACTATCAGGCATGATATTAATTAGCAAAAGAGGGCTCAAATGTGGAAAAAATAAATGAAATTATAAATTTATTGAAAAGTAATTTTTTAATTAGTACAGATTTAAAGGCAGAAAAGCTTAATAGCGGCACTACAAATGGCGTTTTATATTTACTACTTGTCGATAAAAAACCAACATATGTAGTGAAAATGGATACAGCAAATATTATTAAGCCTACGGAGCAATTTCTTACTGCTTATAGTGATACGAGCTTACTTCCTAATATTATTTACACAGATCCAGAAGAACTATTTATTGTGTATGACTATATTGCTGGAGAAACACATGTTAATCGTGGCACTAAAATAGACTGGATGACAATTTTAATAAAGGAACTATTTGATAAATATAGGAGGGTAGATGAAGATACCCCTTGGGGAAGAATTAATGGTACTTCTAAAAGCGGTTGGTCTGATTTTAATCAAAGTAGTCTGGAATATGCGCAGCAAAATATAGGAAATGTTCTTTCAGTAGAGGATCATAAAAGGGTAGAACTTTTAGTAAATAAGTTAAAGGGATATAGCCATTTGGAAGAAAAATATTATTTACATGGAGATACTGGTGTACATAATTTTGTTTATTTAAATAACCAATTAAAGGGCGTGATTGATCCTTCACCAATAATTGGGCCGAAAAATTATGATTTTACATATGCATTTTGTTCATCACCAGACAATCTAGATTTTAAGACGTTACTTACATTGTTTGAGATGTGGAACAGTGATCTTAGCTATACTGAAGAAAGACTTTTAGATGAGGTGATTTTTCAATTATATACACGTATAGGGATATGTATTAAAGCGCATCCACAGGATTTGCCGGAGTATTTGGAAGCATGGGATCAATATAAAAACTATTTACCAAATTATTGAGTGTAACAATTAACTATTTACTTTCTCAATTTTGAAGCGACAAAATCTCTGGAACCTTTGTTATTTATTTCCGTCAAAATTACCAGTGATTTGTTAAATAATCATAGAGGGGGAGTGTAGTTGTTTAAGTATGCGTTGCAAATTATAATAGGAATCTTAACTTTTATGGTAGCAACTTTTATTGCATGGTATGAAGGAAGTGCACTTATAAATAATTCAATCGAATGGAAGTATTCCACACCGTTTACCAAATTGTTTAATATAGAGATAACAACTGGACAGGATATTAGCCAACTTGATTATTTTGTTTATGCAGTAAAATTTCAACCTTTATTTCCCACTTTAATGATAGTGAGTATACTTTATATTCTAAGTGTAACTGGCTATTATCTCATCAAAAGTAAATCTAAATGGGCAATTGGTTTTTGGGGATTTATAGGTTTTATAATGATATTATTTAGTAGTTTGACTTTTAATTCATCAACTACTGGGGGTAGTATTTTCTTCTGGATTACTTCAATAAGCGGACTATTATTTATAGCAGGTGCAGTTTTACTATCGTTAAGAAAGAACAAACATAAACGTCCGATCTTCAATTAGTTAGTTTCACTAATATCAATTCTATGAACGGAAAAAGGTGAGTATAGAATGGAATGTAAATCTTCGTTAAAAGAACAGTTATTTGCACTAGAGCAAAAATTGTTAGAACCAGAAATTAGGACATCTAAAGAAGAGCTTTCGAATCTACTTGCAGAAACTTTTTTTGAATTTGGAAGTTCAGGGCAGGTATTGTACAAAGATGCGAATATTGGTGAAATGACACTAAGTTTAGTGCGAATGAAAATAAGTGATTTTGAAATTCATTCATTAACTGAAGAAATAATTTTAACGACCTACCGAATACATAATGAGATAAATAACCAGCATTCATTACGTAGCTCGATTTGGAAATTAATCGACGGACGTTGGAAAATGCATTTTCATCAAGGGACAAAGGTTATTTCTTAACTTTAGCTTTGCTAGAAGGAGACGGGGTTATGAAAAAGTTAGCGATTATTACAGTAGGTAAAACCCATTCTGGAAAAACGACATTTGCCCATGCTTTGGAAAAACAGTTAAGTAACTCTGTTGTGGTGGATCAAGATAACCATGCCGAATTTATTAATACATACTATAAGAATTTACTACCGACACAAGGCCCTAATATACTTAAGCACGCCATCTCAAAGCTGATCGTCGATTATGCAAAAGAGCACACAAATTTTCACTTTATTATTTGCAATGCCAATCGAAGTCGAAAAGGACGCGTGTATTTGCTTGAAGAATTATTTAAAGCCGAAGATTTTATCCGTATCTTAGTTTACTTTGATATTCCAGATGATGTTCTTAAAGCTCGAGTTATTCAAAGTCAAAGAAGTACGAATATATTTAGGGGAGCATATTCAAATTTTGAAGAAGTACTTGCTAGACAACAGGCCGAAAAGGAAGATATAGTTAATCCATCAGAAGATGAAGCAGATTATTTATTTGTCATTAAAGACAATGATGAAGTTAATGTAGTTATTCAAAAGATTATCCAAATTGCTGAAAGGATGTGATGACTTTGAAAGCAGTCAAAGAAAAAAATGAGTTTTTGGAATGGGTAAAAGTGATTGGTATCGCACTTTTATTTGCCGTAGGAATTCGGATGTTCATATTAACACCTATTGTGGTGGATGGTGCTTCTATGATGCCAACAGTTGAAGACGGGGACAAAGTAATCGTAAATAAGATTGGGCCAAAATTAACAGAGTATAACCGATTTGATGTGATTGTATTTGAAGCAAAGGAAGATACAAATTATATCAAGCGTATTATTGGTATTCCTGGTGACCACATCGCCTATAAAAACGATGAACTTTTTATTAACGGTAAAAAATATGAAGAACCATATTTAAAGGAATATAAAAAGGCGTTGAACGATAATGGTACACTCACTGAAGATTTTACGTTAGAAGAGTATTTAGGTGAGTCAGTTGTACCAGATGGATACTTTTTTGTGCTAGGAGATAATCGCCGGAAAAGTATAGATAGTAGAGACCCCAACGTTGGATTTGTTTCAAAGGATAAAATAATAGGTACAACAAATATTGTTTTCTTTCCATTAGATAAATTAAAGTTAATTAAATAAAACAGAAAAACTGTGTTAAATCTGGCTTGTCAGATTTTTTGACACAGTTTTTTTGTGTTTTTAAATTGGAGTGAATGCGCTTCTTAACTTCTCCCTATTCAACACGTGATCCATAGTTAGAACTGGATATTTATGTTAAAATATTGAAAAGTAGTTTTTGGAGGTACGGAAATGGAGAGACTACGTGAAAAGATAAAGGAAATAGAATCAGATGAAGTAGGGAATACAAATGTGGAATTATGTATGGATGAAAAACGGAAGGAAGAACTGAGTATTAAGGAAAATAGATTAATGGTGAGACAAGTGGGCTTTATAGCATTAATGGTAATCGTTTTTATCCCATACTTTAAATTTTGTGCATACTTGTCAAATTTATTTTGGTTCAGTTATTTTACGTTCAATATTACAATGTTACTAGGTATTCCTTTTTCATACTTTGCTGCAAAATATATCGTTCGAGTAATAAAAAAAATTATATAAATAAGTATCTATTTGCAATTGAGGGGTGGAACTTTAGGATTTCTAATTTTGTCATCCCCATTAAGCTTTATAGCCATTTTACCAGTGTACTTGAAGTTTATTACCATTTGGGTCATAAAAGTGGAAAAAGAAATGACCATTATCTTCTTTTATATCCTCGACCTTGACTTGATGATCAATTAAGTGTTGATGAAACTTAGATAATTCCCGACTTGTAAAGCCAATACTAAATTCTTGTTTATTATTAATAGTAAAATGCGCAAAGGTTTCATCGTCGGTAGGGACTAGAATAAGTAAGAATGGTCCTTCACCGACTTTTAAAATGGCAAGTTCCTCTGTATTATTTAGCAACTGGAGTCCCAAAACCTCTCGATACCATTGTGCAGAAAGCTCCAAATCTTTAACAGGAATTCGAACATAATGTACTTGTTCAATAAATGATTCGCTCAAAGTCTTCTCTCCTTTATTTAATCCGATATTTAAATAGTTCGCCTTTTATATCCTATATTCCTACTAAAACACATCAAACAGTAGTAAATGTATGTTAAAATTTGGGTAAATATAATGCGTGATAGGGTGTCAAAATCGAGGTGGAAAAATTGCTTAGAGAAAAATCAGAAATAATAGGACATCATCAAAACTTTCTTCTATTGTTGCAAAGAATGAAAACCTTAGATGAAAGTCTCCTAAGAAAACCAATTGGAGAAAGAAAATGGTCCATCATCGAAATAGTTGGTCATTTTTACCCTTGGGATGAATTTGTTTTACAACACAGAATTCCATATATATTAGCAGGTAAAAGCTTACCGAAAGCTCCAAGTGCCGAGGATGTAAACATTCATTCTTCCTTCATTGCTAGAACTGAGACGATTGGAAAAACATTTGAAAAATGCATACGTATTCGGGAAGACCTATTAAATCAGTTAGACCAAATACCTGAAGAGCAATGGTTGATTAAACTGCAGATTGAAGACTCTACTTTAACACTTTATGAATATTTAAAAGGATTAATGGAACACGATATCCATCACATAAACGAATTAAAATTTACTTTAAAACATGGCGGGTGATGAGCGAAAGAGTAAGATACATAAAAAGAGGATTATTTTATTTTTGACTACGAAACGGTTCAAGAAACCATGTGGCAGGATGCACTATTCTTTTCATTTTGGACAACAATTGAACTAGTAACCCTATATATTATTGAAATTACTGTAAAAAAGTATAGTAGTAAATAGAAAAAATTGTATTTATAAGGTTAAAAATTATAGATGTAACGGACGCTTTTCTGTAACAAGAAAAGCGTCTTTCTTCATGCAATGATAGAGGGAAATTTGAACTTGAAAAAATAATGAAAATTTTTAAGCCAAATGCTCTTCTTGTTTGTCTAATAAGTGTAAGACAAAAATGAAAGGAGGAATTGCGATGAATATTGGACGCTTAGTAAAAAAAGCTCAAAAAGGAAATGACAAAGCGTATTTAGAGCTTTTCCAACAATATGAAGCAGATATTTATCGAATGGCCTATGTCTATGTGAAAAATAAAAATGACGCTTTAGACGTCGTTCAAGAAGTAGCTTATCAGTCATTCAAAAATATTAGCACTTTAAATAAACCGGAATATTTCAAGACATGGCTTATGAAAATTACGATTAATTGTTCACTGAACGTAGTTGATAAAAACAAAAAAGTGGTTCCACTAATCCCTCAATTTGAAGTACATACAGGGGCGGAAGTTGAAGATATTGAAACTTCTTTATCTTTACGAGAACTTATGGATACTTTGCATGAAGATGAGAAAAGCGTGATTTTACTAAAGTATTATAATGACCGGACGTTAAAGGAAATTTCGGAGATTTTAGAAATACCACTTGGAACCGCAAAGTCCATATTATACCGTGCCTTAAATAAACTTCGCCAAAATTTAAAGGAGGTAGAGAACTTTGGAAAATAATTTTAAACAAGATATAGAAAAAATTGAAATCCCATATCAGCTTCATGAAAGAAGTAAGAAAGGTATCCAGGACGCTAAATCGGAAATGGGTGGAACAGTGAAACGTTTTGTGAAAAAACGTATAGCTATTACCGTCATGGCAGCTTGTTTAATGGTGCCTACGGGAGCATTTGCGTATCAGTCGTTACTTGCGGATGATTTATATGGTTCATTCGATAACGTGAAAAAGCATATCGCAAATATCACAATGAAAAGTTATTTATTATTTGATGCCAAATTATCTCAAGCAAAAGGTGAATTAGGAAAAGAGCAATACGAACAATTTAAAGAAGTACTATATGTAATTACAAATGCAAAACTTGAATTTGGCGATAAAAATGGAAATATCGATTATTCTCTAGTCCCTAGTGAAAATCTAGAGGAAATTAAAGCAGCTCTCTATGACATCCAACCTTACTTTGATAAATTAAACGATGAACTATCTAGTAAAGAGGTTTTGACAGCTGAAGAATTTGAACAATACATTCAGGCTTTAATAACATATGAAACGGTTATGGCTAAAACCGGTGTCTCCTCACCACCAGAAATCGAGATGGTCCCAATAGATTTACGAGAAGCGTTTATGAATGCTCGAAATGTTCTGGAATATGTGAATGAAAAACAAAGGAAAAATTAACTGGATACATCACCTTTCAATGTTTAAAATATTGATAATTATTTATTTTCAGATTATAATATTAGGAATTTAAGAAAAGGTGGTCATACCTATGGATAAATTACGAAAAAATTCTTCTAAATAATATTTTAGGAGGATAAAAATGGAATTTGAAATAAAAGACGAAAAAAACATTCCCATCAGTCAGTTAAAGGCTTTATATGAAGATGCTGAATGGTATGCGTATACCAATGATTTAGATTTATTACAGCAAGCGTGTATACAATCACTAGATGTTATCTCAGTTTGGCGGGAAGAAAAGCTACTTGGCTTAGTTCGTGTTGTCGGTGATGGGTTAACGATTATCTATATTCAAGATATACTTGTTTTAAAAGCATATCAAAACCAGGGCATCGCAACATTACTAATGCAACATGTTCTTAATAAATATAAAAATGTCAGACAAAAAGTTTTGTTAACAGAAGAAGCACCAGACGTTCGGCACTTTTATGAGAAGAATGGATTTATTTCATGCGATCAAGGCACTTTAGTCTCTTTTGCTAAATTGGGTTGATATGAACCTAATATAAAAATAATTTGATTAATAAGGCGTGACTCTATATTAGAGTCAGCGTCTATTTTTTGTTCTAAAATTCAATAATTGTAAAAATTTATGTTAGTATTTAGTTAAGATACGATTGAAAAGGAGCTTTAATATGGAAATTCTATTAGTTGGAACGATTCATCTAGGTGAAACACCTGATATTAACAGCTTATCGGAAAACGATAAAAAGAAATATAGTGATGTCCATTTTGAACAATTGGCTGAAGATATCGCAAAATTTCAAGCGGATCAAGTTTTTGTTGAATATCCTTTTGAATTACAGAAACAGTTAAATGTAATTTATCGCTCGGCTGAAGTAAACGAAGAATTTAAAGAAAATGAAATTTATCATATTGGCTTTCGATTAGCCAAAATGCTGGGACATAATTCTATTTACGCAGTCGATTGGCATGAGGAACCAGAGGAATCAATCAATTTAGGTCTAGTGGCAGAAGGTAAATCAAAGGCGGAGTACGAGGGAATTATGGAACCAATAAAGGCAGTAATGAAGACTCTTTCTTCGATCATTCAGCAATATGATATCATCAAATTGTACAAATATATTAATTCTCGGGATTGCATATTAAATGATCATAAAGTCTATCTAGATTTAATGCAGCTAGACGATGAAGTTGCTTTTGAGTGGGTGTCGAAATATTGGTATTACCGTAACTTACGAATCGTTCGAAACATTAAACGATCGATCAGACCTGAAACAAAACGTGCTGTTATTTTATATGGCGGCGGACATAACTATTTGTTGAAACAACTGCTGGAAGATGATCAGTCACTTAAAGTCATTCACTACGGAGATTGGTCAGAATAAAATACAAGGAGTTTGTTGTGTTGTTAAATATAAGGGGGAATTGAAACTTTTCCAATCTCTAATATGTCTAATTTATTAAGGAGAGATGTCCTTGAAAAAGTTTAAATACTTAATTGCTTTTATTGGAGCAATTTCACTTTTTATAGTAGGTTGTTCAAACTTAATAGAAAATGAAGAACAATATATAAAAGTTCAAAAGCGTATTGGTGATCAAAATGAATATGAAGACTTCAAAGAAATTACTGATAATGAGCAAGTTCAAAAAGTGAAAGATATTTTAAACTATATTGATTGGGAAATTACAACAGTAAATATGATTCGCCCTGCGGATTTCAGGTTTATATTTCAATATAAAAATCCTGAAATTGAAGCAAAAGCGGCGTTATATGAACTTTGGATAAGTCGGAACAAAGATAAAGTGACACTCGTTATAGACGCTGAAATGAAATATATTCAATTAGATACGGGTAAGTCAGCAGAACTATTTGAAATAATTACGGGTGAAAAATTATCAGAACTAAAATAATAATGTGACCTCGAGTTCTAATTGGATTTTTGACAGCCTAAAATTAGTATTTGTTCTACACGTTTATGAAATGCTAAATCCTTAGCGCACCCAGTTAGTAAAATTTTAAAAAGGTTTGGCAACCATTAAATATAGAATAATGATGGGAATTATTGTTGATATTGTCCCAATAATATCCCAAGTTCTCGAGGCTTTTTTATAATCACTTTTACTGAATATTTCTTCACTATATTTAATCATTTTTCTTTGTAGGGGTATCAAAAGTATAATCCAAATAAATCCTGTTATTGCAAATAAAGCTAGAGAAATTGTTAACCAATTTATTTCATCTAGGGGATAGTTACTTTTTATTGCTAATATAAATCCGGAAATTAATAATGTGATAATGCTAGGTATAGTAAACACATAATCAGCAATCATTATATTCTTTGCTGTTTTGTTGATGTGGGTTTCATCTCCTGAAAATTCTGCCTTTAGTTTCCAAAAAGCAGCCGTAATAATATTACCAATAAAAAGAATTGCTGAAATAATGTGTATTAACACTAAATAAACCATTTTATCTTCTTCCTTTCATAACGGCATTCAGTACTTCAAATAGTTTTATCTTTTTATCCACTTTTTTACATTCGACAGGTAAAATAAATAGTCCTTTAATACTTCTAATTAAATTGAATTGCATATAGGTTATAGCTTCTAATATCTACTATCACTTGTAATTGTTAATATTTAAAATAAACAAGAAATAGAGATTTATTCTTCCGCATACTTGCGCGTTTTTAGAGAATGAATTTGCGACCTTTTTACTTTAAATTTCTGTCCAAGGAAAAACAGAGGGGGGATAATTAATTGGTAAGTTATAAGGCAATAGTATTTGATCTAGATGATACACTGCTTGATAGGGAAAACGCAGTGGATCGAATGTTTTTAATGATATTAGAAAAATGTTATGAAGTTGTTAACGATTCTACCAAAAATATAATGCTACAAAAATTCAAAGAATATGATAAGAGTACAAAGGATATTAACGGTTGTCAAAATGTAAACATAAAAGGTATATGGTTCAATCCACATATGACAAAAAATGATACAACAATTCTTCCGTTTGCTGAGATTCATTCTTTTGATGGATTATTAGATTTTTTACATAATCGGAGTAATTAGTAATACACAAAATTAGATTAAAAAAAACGCTCTACAAGGATATTTCGAAATTGAAAGGGGGATAAGATGAACAAGCTAGGAGTTCTTTCTTTAGTAATGGTTATTGCGAGTATCATTTCATTTTTAATTATACGAGGGCCTAACGCGAATTTGCTGATGGCTATTATCGTACTTGGGACGCTTTCGCTATTCGGTATTATATTTGCAGTCTTATCAAAGAAGTGGTTGTCAGGAATATTGGGTGTTTTATTAAACGGAGGAGTCTTGATTTTTGTATATTTAATTGTGCTAGCTAGAGGAATCGCTGGTTAGATTTATCTATAGATATATAAAATAATATGAGTGGGGGAATGAAGTGTATATTGTGCCAATGGGTTTTTTTATACTTTTTCTTATTTCAACGACCACAGGGCTACTCATTTTGTTTAAGCTGAAAAAGAAAAACAAATATAACGTTGTCTCAGGAACTATTGCATTGGGGACAGGAATCTTTTCTTTCATTGCTTGCATCTTCTTTTTATTTGGATGGTAATCAAGATATTTCCAAATAGACTTGAATATATTGAGTTAAATCAGCTTTTAGGAGGAAGTTTTATAATTAAGTCTTTGAAATGGCAGTTTATCGTATCTATACTTGTTGCTATTGGCTTTGTGTATATAAATTTTTCTACTATTGAGTTTATAGAAGATAAGAGGGATCCAGCCATACGGGTAATCTTTTTCTTAATCATGATTTTTTCGGTGTTTAATGCGGGATTATTGTCGGAAAAATACATTCAATCAAAAAAGAGATAAATTCATATAAAAAACAGGCGCTTTCCTAGAAAAAGGAAAGGCCTTTTCTAATTTCATCTAGTTACTTTATGATTCTTTAATAAAACTATTTAATTGAAGTGGTGTGATTGTACCTTGGTGGAAATAAAGTTGCCATTTCCCATTAATGAATTTCCATATGGAACTACGAAGTGTATTTCTTTCCCTTGTAGTATCTACAAGAAAATATGTAGCTAAGACAACGTCGTGAACAAGCGGATAGATTTCATAATTATGTAGCTTCATTTCTGTCAATACAACACCTGTTTCAAGACATTCTTTCTTATCATACATAAAACCAGAGCTTCCAATTTCAAAAAAATCATCAGCTAAAATTTCATCGAGCCTTTCTCTACTCATTCTTACTTCCATACCTGTATGACTTTCCTCTAATTGTTGTAAATGCTCTTTTAAATTCTCTACCATAATAATAACCACCTAACTTTATTTACTTACGTCGTAACTAGTTTCTATCTTACTTAAATATAATCCTCTAAATCAGAGAAAAAGAATATGCCATCGGTTAGATGAACTTTTTACTGTATAATAAATAAAGGTGATTTTTGAATATAAAACCGTTAAAAGTAGGTGGACTATATGAGTAGTAAAAAGAATATGAGTAAAACCAAGATAGCTAGTCTTGTTTTTTCTTCATTAGCGCTAATTTTATTAATACTAAATTATTTTTTATTTGTTTCAAATAAGAATACAATTTCTGTCGCTGCATTAACAGACAGAGAAAATGCAATTCTGTCAAGTATTACAGATCAATCGTTTGTATACGATTTCAATACAGAAAAAGAATACAAAGAAGTATCTGTATGGATAGAAAGATACGAATCTGGAAATCTAGCTGAGAATAAAATAGCGGAATTAACGATGGAGGTAGAGGGGGAGGGTTCAATTATATTCTCAACGTCCAAAACAAATTCTAGCTCAAAGGAAATGCCATTCAGTATTACAATTAGCAATAATGAAAGTGTTAGTTCAATTTATGCCTCTGATACAAACTCAAAAAATTTAGATAACATGTCAAGTGTGTGGGGGAATTTCCGTGGGGATAATATATCTATAGCAGACGAAGTGGTATTAGGCAGTATTTGTTACTCAAATGATGGAAGAATGAATTCCCTTACCGCGGAATTTTATCAGGATGTTAATGGTCATATTAATGAAATAGAAAAATATGAGGTTGTTTATTTACTTAAAGCCAATTTTAATAAATGACATTTAATAATTTTATTCAAAACTCAACAATGTGTTCAATTTTGTTCGTTGCTATCATTATTGATTCGACTTAAACTATAAATAGAAATCAACAATATGTTGAATTTTGAGGAGGAGACAATGATGAGTAAAACAGCAAAAATGATGATGTCTATTGCTACTGCAATTATTATAGTAATGATGAGTAAAGCGTTTATTTTAGATGAAGCGGTGAAAGGTTATTTAGTGATTTTCTTTTTCGTTGGGGCTGGATTAGCAGCATTACGTTTATTTATTAATGGCATGATTCGTAAAATGAAAGGAAAGCATATTGGTGTCAAAGTGGTATTCTTTGCCGCTCTTTTAAGTGTCGGTATACCATTCCAAAGCTGGTTCCGTACAGATGTATTATTTGCGATGAGTAAAGCATTTATTTTTCCGAGTATTACAGTGATGGCGGCAAGTGTGGTGTTAATGACGATTGTATACGGTGTCATTTATCAACGTGTGCATGTTTCAAATTTACAAGAAGAACATGCAGCATAATATCGTGATCCCTGAAAATTAGTATGGATGGATACTAGTTTTCAGGGGTTTTTTGATGCAACTTCGTACTTAGAGTTTATTCCAGTAATGAAGTTGTCATCTAAATTAATGAGATTTAAATGAAAAGGAATTAAATTTCCTTTTTTCATACAGTTCAATAATCGCTGCTGTTAAATGTTGAATGCCGAGATGGATTTTATTTTCGTTTACTTGAGAAATGCTTAGTCGAATTGCTTTCTGGCTGTTTTTGGTTAAGTACATTCTCGAAGCATTATCTATATAGATCTGTTTTTCATGGAGTAGGTCAATTAATTTATCGACATTCATATCGGAAGGCAAGAAGAGGGTTAAATAAAAACCACTTTTAGGCCTTGTGTATTGAACATAGTCAGGTAAATTCTTTGAACAAGCTTCTAATAATATGTTCATTTTCTTTTTATACAATTTTTTTACGCTTTCTAAATGATATTGAAACATCCCATTTTTTAAATAGATTTCTAATGCACCTTGTGAAAGGGGCGATGTATTGAAATCAACGCTAAATTTTTTGTGGACAAACCCAGTAATCATCTTTTCAGGGAGAACAACTGTAGCAATTCTTAGTCCAGGTAAAAATACTTTCGAAAAGCTTTTTACATAAATGACTCTGCCGTTTGGTTCATATGCAAACAACGGATCAGCTTTTGAATCTGTATCTAATTCAGCTAAGTAATCATCCTCTACTATGTACACATCGTATTTTTCTGCGAGAGCTACAATTTTTTTCTTTTCCTCATTGGAATAGTGATGTCCTAATGGGTTGTGACATCTTGGAATGATGTAAAAGAATTTAATATCATTCGATTGAAACAAATTCTCAAGTTTTTGAAAATCAATCCCTTTCATTGTTAATTCAATACCCAACGTTGGAATCTGATTTAACTGTAACGCATCGATCATACCAAAGTAGGTAGGCTGCTCAATTAATATATTCTTTTTTCCGTTTGGAAACGGCAAGGTGGAAAGTATATGAAGCGCTTGTTGAGAACCGGAAGTAACGACAAGGCGTTCGGGTATTGTGAATACTTGTAGCTGCTGTAAATATTTCGTGAGCTCTTTTCGTAAAGATAAAAGGCCCTGTTGGTCGCTATAGGTAAATAATTGTTCCTTATAATGATCAATTGCCTGATTGATGCAATGCTGAAAATCTTCATACGGCATGATTCTTTTATCTGGACCAGCGGATAAAAAATCAATAGCAATGGCATCGAGATTAGATGTTTGATAATCATCCACAACGTAATAGCCGCTTTTAGGTTTCGCATAGACGATATGCTGTTTTTCCAATTCAAGCAATGCCTTAACCACCGTATTTTTACTGCAATGAAATTGTTCAGCGAGCAGCCGAATCGAAGGTAATTTATCGCCTGTCTTCAATTTCCCCTCTTCAATTTGCCGTTTCACCCATTCTAAAATGGCCATATACTTAGTCTTCACTCAATCCTCTCCTTCGCTATCTGTCCCATGACAGATGGGGATTTCTCCTGTTTTATAAAGAGCTGATATTCATTACAATCATTTTAATTAGCTTAGTTCTTTTAACTATGATTATGGGGTATTTCTTTATGACTGAGAAGGGGGATTTACATGACGAATAGTATAAAAAGAGGAATGATATTAGGTTTTATCGGAATCGTATGTTTCAGTCTTACATTACCTGCAACAAGTATTGCTGTTCCTTATTTTGGCGAGGTGATTGTTGGATTAGGGAGAACGGTTATTGCAGCTATTATCGTAGTGGCTATATTTATGATGAAAAGGCAATCTTTACCAAATAAATCACAATTTAAAAGTTTGTTGATAGTCACGATAGGAGCAGTTCTTGCCTTCCCATTACTAACGACATTTGCTATGAAATCACTGCCTGTTTCACATGGTGCAATTGAATTAGCTTTATTGCCGCTTGCGACAGCGGGTTTCGCTATGTGGCGCGGTGGTGAGCGACCTTCGAAACGATATTGGATTGCAAGTATTATTGGTGCGATAACTGTTATTATATATGCCATCTATGTAGGATTTGGGCAATTGCAAAAAGGAGATCTAGCATTAATCGCAGCTGTTATTGTACTTGGATTAAGTTATGCAGAGGGTGGGAAATTATCAAAAGAGCTTGGTAGTTGGCAAGTAATTGCTTGGGCAATATTAATTGGCGCTCCATTTTTTATTATTCCTGTGGGACTCAGCATATCGGGCAGTATGCTACAGGCACCTGTAGAAGCTTGGATAAGTCTCTTATATTTAGGGATTGTCAGTCAGTTTTTAGCTTATGTAGCCTGGTACGGCGGAATGGCTGTTGGAGGTATTGCGAGAGTGGGGCAGATCCAATACTTACAGCCTTTTTTAATGATTGGATTTTCTGTATTATTTTTAGGAGAATCGATTAGTTGGTTAACAATTAGTTTAGCAATAATCGTTGTGGGCAGTGTAATAGTAGGGAAAAATGCACCCGTGATGAAGAAGGAGATTCATTTAGAATAGACATCCACTCAATCTAAAGTTATAAAATGCTTCGATATTGAATTATCGAGGCATTATTTATTTTGAATATAATTACGGGCTAAATATCTAAAAAAGTGGAGAAGGTTTAGTACTACATATCAGCTACAGATGAGTAAATGCTATACTTATAGAAATGGAGTAAATTGGTCCAAAAATTGGGTGTATAAGTATTTTTTTGGAGGTTTTGATGAATAACAAAGAAAAAAAGATTTACAGATTATACAAAGCACAAAAGTTGGCTTTATATTGGCTGTTAGGAATTATTGTTTCGGGATTTATAGGATTACAGCTTGGAGAAATTCAGGCTATTGCAGATTATAATTATAATCTGCATGAAATAATGTACTTCCCGGCTATTATTTCTCTATTTGTTGCACCTGTTGTGTTGGTTATCTACATTTTTTTAGTGGTTAAATATTTAGTAAAAAGAGGAAAACAAAAGCTAAATATTAAAGAAGGAATTAAATCAATAGTTGTAATATGTTCTATAGTCATTTTAATTTCTATAACAGTTCATCAATCTTTTGAGGTATCAACTACTGGAATATTTGAAATAGATGAGAAACTTCTTGAGGATAGATAGTATTATTTAGTAGTGAATGATCAAAAAATTAGAGTAACTAGTAATGAATTTAAATTAGTTGAAAAGAATCGACAGTATTTAATTAGTTTTGTATGGAATAAACGAACTCCAAACAAAGGGCAGCTTGAAACAATAGTGCCAATACAGCAATGAATGGATGACTAGTTCAACTAACAAAGTTTCGTCGAATGGAGGTTCATACAGTGAATGTTAAAATAAGAACTCTTGTAGAACGCGATATACCCTTCTTATGGGATATGTTGTATGAATCTGCGTTTGTACCAGAAGGAGAGAAGCCTTTTCCTCGAACAATACTAAACGAACCGTCTGTATCTAAATATGTAGAAGATTGGGGGAAACAGGGCGGTGATATTGGCTTGATTGCGGAAAATGAACAACAGGCGATTGGGGCCATTTGGTTGCGACTGTTTGATGAAACACAAAAAGGCTGTGGTGATGCTGAAACACCCGAAATCGGAATTGCCATCCTGAAAGAACATCGAGGTAAAGGAATTGGACATGCATTAATGTGTGCGCTCGAAGCGGAAGCATTAAAATTTGGATATCAGAAATTATGTTTAAATGTAGATCCAAGAAATCCGGCTTGCCGCTTATATAAACAATTAGGTTATGAGCATGTTGGCTGGCATGATACTTACTGGATCATGGAGAAGAAGTTAGTTTAATAGAACATTGATTGGTAGGAGAGCCACGGGAATTGAATAAAATAAAGGTACAAATTCCGCTTATTATAAAAATTACGTGAAAAATAACGAAAATAAAAGGAGATATTACCCTTATTGATAAATAAAACATAAAATTTTATGATTTTATCGTAAATAAGCGGAAATACTACCCTTATATTCACTGAAATGAGCACAATTTTAAAATTAAGCGGAAATCCTCCGCTTATTTTTCTTTATCCATTAAAATGCATTAATTCCTTTATGAATGTCAATTCTAAATCAACAAAGTAAAAGAGGTGAAAGCATATGGAAAGAGAGGCTCATTATTTTTGGGCAGTGCGTATTCCGGATGATGTGAAACAAACAATTTATGATGAACTAACACGAATTAAACCGATCTTCCAATTTAAACGATGGGTGGATTTACGTGATTATCATATAACTCTTGCTTTTCTTGGTTCCGTAAATTCACAGCAACTTCAAGCCGTAATTCACTCGGTTGGGGAAGCTCTTAAAAATCAAAGAGCATTTCTGTTAGATATTAAAGGACTGAATGTGTTTGGACCTCAAAAAGCTCCTCGCATATTTTGGGGAGCGGTGAACGAAATGGAGCCATTATTTCAAATTCAGGCAATGGTTTATAAAACATGTCTTGCTGAGGGCTTTACTCTTGAAACACGTCCTTATCATCCCCACATCACTTTGGCGCGGAAGTGGGGAAAAAATGAAGATTTTAAAATGGAGGACTTAGTCACACATAATCCTTTTAAAGAAAAGGCGTTATCTTTTCAGGTAAATGAAATTGTATTATATAAATCCAATTTAGAAAATACACCAAAATATGAATCAATCGCGTCGTTTACATTGATGAAATGATTAACATAATCTGCATCGTATACTTTACTTTTATGTGCTTAAGCTAGTATAAAAGGAGTGATTCGATGGCAAAGAAGAACCGAAATAAAATACTAGTACCCGAATCTAGACAACAGCTTGATCAATTAAAAGCGAAGGTATCCGGGACTAGCAAACCAGAAGATGCAGCATTAGAGGTAGCTAAAGAATTAGGTATTCCCCTTAAGGAAGGATACAACGGCAAACTTACTTCTGAAGAAGCTGGTAAAGTAGGCGGAAGAATTGGCGGGAATATGGTTAAGGAGCTAGTAAGGATGGCTCAGGAAAGCATAAAGAAAGATCAATAAATGAATGGACTGGCCCCTGGTAGCGGACACGTTAAATAGTGTACCTATTGGGGGTTTTTATATTTTTTAAGGACTGTTCTTTGAATGTAATTTGTGAAAAAAACGAATAAATTGGATATTTATGTTAAAGTATAAAGAGGATTAAGATTACATAAACAAAATGACAGCTATAAAGAAATTATCAGGAGGGATAAATTTGCTATATTTATCTTTATTATTAGGTTTGATTATAATTGTATTTACAACGAAGCTTACTGAAAAGCTGAAATTATCAAGTGTTTGGTTGTTAGTAGGTCAAATTAGTGCTTCATTGGTCATTATATTGCTCGGCAATCTTAAAGTTAGTTATATTACCCAAATAGAATTAGGCTATTTAACAATTCCATTTGCATTATTATTCCTTGTAGGTTTTACAAATGTACTAAATACAGAAAAACAGCAAAAACCAATTATCTTGCTGATACCATGTATTTCTTTAGTTTGTTTTTCTATATCAGCTCTAATTATGGGGTATTCATTTGTTTCAATCATAGGAATGTGTGCGGCTTTAACAATTATGCTGTTACTGCTTTCAGGTAAAGGGAATACGGGAAGAACATTTACTACAGCTATCGGTTTTGTAATAGCAGTTCTATCATTAGCCTTGCTTAACCAAACCTTTGTTATGATTTATATTCCGATTTTCACACTAATATTGCCACTAGCATTGTATCTCATCTTACAAAATAAATTAACGAGTGTACAATCAATTATTATTAGCTCTTTAGTAGCGCTTCTATTTGGCTTAATCATGTTTGTGATCTCTATTAATATAGTGTGGTATTTGGTTGTTGGATTCACTGTTATTTTGGCTATTTCACAATTATCAAGTAAATATCGCTTTATTTAATGAGTAGTAAAAAAGGGCTCGATTCCTAATTCGTGGAATCGAGCCTTTATATATTGCTTCTATTTTCGCATTTTGTATTATGACTAGTTTGATTTATTAAGCTCTTGAAATATAACATACTTTAAAGCAGAAAGTTCATCTTCGGACAGTTTACCTTCGATTTCAGCTAATAGTGCGTCCTTATTAATTGCACCATTTTGCGCTTGTTGCTGAATATCCAGTAAACGAGTGACGCCCACTTTTTTAATTAACAAACGTGTCGCTTCTTCCTTCGTTTGGAAGGGAAGAGAATCTGGATTTGTAGTTGCTGCCTCGCTAACCATTTCCTGAAGCTTCGGATCGTTTTCGATATAGGTATTTACTTCTTTAAGACTTTCATCATCTAAATTAGTTTCCACTTTTTCGATAATTTTTTCGGATGCGATATTTGTTCCAAAATGCCACACAGCATAACCAGCTGCTCCAAGTAAAACAAGAATTATTGCTGTAAATGTTAAAAACTTTTTCATCAACTCACTCCTGACATAATGAATATAGCACAACTTTTCATAAACCACGAAGGAAAGTTATTTACTCGAATGGATGTAATTACAAATATTTGTGAATGTAGGGGATCAAATGGATATTTATACCATGTATTGATACAATATTCTTATAATTAGATATTAAGGGGTGGGGATACTTTTGAGGTTAAAATACAGCTTTATCTGTATAGTCACTGCTATTGTTTTTATATCAGGTTGCTCCAATTTCAATCCACTAGACAATTCATCCGCAGATTGGGCCTATAACTTTGTTGTTTGGGATGGGTATATTTATCAATTAACCGACGAATATGTAGAAAGCGTAGCTGAAGAAATCGGCGAAGTAACAAAGTACTCTGACATGGAAGGGACTTATTCTGGAAACTTTTCGAATGAGTATGAAAAAGGAACAAAGTATTACGCTATACAAGGGATAAGCACGGATTAAGCCATTGCTATAGAAGATGAAGGTAAATATAAAAAAGCAATTAGGGGTGGTAAGTACGGGGAGAAGTATTGATAGTATCGACCTGTACTATAAAATAATTTTGGGAGTGATGGAGATGATTTTTTTTAGGAAAGCAATGATACTTCTTACTTTCATT
Organism: Solibacillus sp. FSL K6-4121; assembly: GCF_038002585.1. NCBI lineage: Bacteria > Bacillati > Bacillota > Bacilli > Caryophanales > Caryophanaceae > Solibacillus > Solibacillus sp. FSL K6-4121. The sequence goes on along the minus strand of NZ_JBBOCS010000002.1, from coordinate 1,078,468 downwards.
TTTATTATAGGTTCATTTCCCTCAATAACAAGTGCTTGTTCCTGTGCAGAATTATCAAGTGTAGAAGAAGCATTTGAACGTTCAGCAGCAGTATTTAGCGGGAAAGTGTTAGATATAAAAAAGAAAAAGAGTCTAAAAGGATATACATATAAATCCGTTCTTTGTTGAACAAACCCAAATTATTATTATCACTGGTGAAGGTGGTGGAGATTGTGGATTTAATTTTATTGAGGAAAATGAATATTTGGTATACGCCAACGAATCTACGATGTACGGGGCAAAATCACTTGTATCAAGTATGTGTGGTCGTACGAATGTGCTGATTTCTTCTCAAAATGATTTGGCGGTACTAGGAGAAGGCGAGGTACCGATTGAAGAGGTTAATTTAAGTGGTGAACAAACTAGAAATCAAATTATAATTTGGACGTCACTGGGATTAGCCTTTTTCACTGTCATTTTAACCATTTTATATAGAAGAAAAAAACGTAAAAATTAGGAGATTAACTATGGGAGAAAATCAATTCTTTGTTTATCATATTGTTACGAGGAATAAAATGAGTCTTGAACAGATCATTTATTTTGATGAAAATGAATATAACACCTTATATCGTTTCTTCTTTGAAGCGGAACAATTAAATGCTAAAGGCGAAGATTTTATTCAAATTATGCAGAGTCATTATAAAAAGGAAGGTTTGAATTTAGACAAAGATAATGCCGATGTAGCGATGAAATATATAGGGCAAACAACTAGAGCTGTCAGAGAAGTGATAGTAGAAATGGTTCGTTTAAAAGAATATCCACAATATCCTTCAAGGTTATCCTGCCTATATGCTGCCAAAACATATGAAGATGCACTGAAGTGGAAGCAATTATTTGATTCTTTCAATCGTAATGTATTGCAGATTGTTAAATTAAAGGTTAATGGCAACTATTTTGAAGGAGATGGCGACCTTTTACCAAAAGAAGACGGAATTTCTTTTTCTAAAAAAATGGAACAAGCAAGAAATTACTGGAACGGTAATATAAATAACGAACTTCCCGAACTTTTAATTAATGGGAAGATAGAAGTCATAGAAATTATTGATGATTTTTCTGAGTAAATAATTCAGAGCTTTTATAATACATACATGTTGAAAAGTAGTTTAACATAAGAATTCATTCCTTATTTTGTAACTTTTCAGTGACTTATCCGTAAAAACAATAACAACATTTTATTTAAAGGAGATAGTAAAATGAAACCTATTAATTATAATAATCCCGTCATTGCAGGTTATTTATTCGCTGGTGTTATTTTCACGATTATCGGATTATCCAAAGGGTTCGTATTTTTATTATTAGGAGTGCTTTTTATTCTGTATGGTATAAAAGAAAATCATAAACTTTCATAAAGTGAATCAAACCATCATTTGTCCAAAGGGATGAATGGTGGTTTCTTTTTGTTTAAAAATAGAGGATAAATTAGGAAATACACCCATGAATTAATAGTAATAAAATGTGATTATAAACGCTAAGTCTAATAAAAAACTGCTATGATGAAAGAGTTTAAGTCTGTAAATTTTGTAAAAGGAGTTGTAGAATTGGTAAACTCAGCAAGAACGTTGATAGCGTTAATTTTGATACTTTTTAATATTAATCCGTTGGTATCAAGTGCAAATAGCGCTAATCTTTTACCGTTTGAAGATGAAACGTTAGGGAGAAATAGTAGTGCTTATTTATCGACATACGAAGTTCCATCGATACAGATGAAAGAGGACTTTATTAAAGAAATTTCTACATATGCAATGAAAGCAAATGAAAGGTGGGGGATCCCTGTAAGCGCTATTATTGGAATGGCTATTATTGAAAGTGGCTATGGAACAACAAGAATAGCGATTAATGCCAATAATCTTTTCGGAATAAAAGTATGGGGATATAATCCGGAGAATGCCTGGCAGCTACAAGGGCAGCCTGATGAAGATTATGAACGGATACCTGTCCTAGCTGATTACGGAGAAGACCGCAAAATATACGATGAAAGCAAAAGAAGAGATAACTGGTATCGTGCATTTAGTACCTATAAAGAGGCGGTAAACTATTTAGCAGGAAACTTACTAGTAAATAAGAGATATCTTTTCGCGAAAACAAATTATGATGAAAGAATTAAAAAGGGATGGAGTTTTGAGCGAGCATCCAAAGAATATCTCTACGATATTGCGAATGCCGGATATAACCATTTGGGCGGTGAATATTATCGGAAGCAAGTAGGTGGGGTAATGGATGAATGGGATTTATATCAGTATGACAATAAGGAATTCAAAGACATAAGCGAACATTGGGCAGAGGAACAGATTATGTTCTTAGCTGAAAAGGGCTGGATCTCTGGCTATTCTGATGGTACATATAAACCGAATACTACGATAACAAGAGCACAAGCTGCTGCTATTCTAAGTGAGTTTTTAGCGTTGACTCCACTAAATAAAACTATTTCATTTATTGATGTTGAGAAGAGTTTTTGGGCATTAGAATCGATTCAGTTAGTAGCACAACATAAAATAATCAATGGCATTGGCGAAGGTCGTTTTTCCCCTCATACTATTTTAACAAGAGCGCAAATGGCTCAGGTATTTTATAATGCAGGGTTCTATAGCCAATCTGCGAATAATGGTGAGAATTCATTTGATGATGTAAAAAAATACTATTGGGCATATATTGCGATTGAAACGATGAAACAAGAAGGAATTATGGCTGGCTATACTATTAGCCGTTTTGGCCCGAACAACCCAGTAACAAGAGCACATATGGCAGCTATGATTTATCGTATACATGAAAAAGGCTTAAACAAATAAACCAACTAACAGCGCTATTCTGTATTAAGGATAAGCGCTCTTTTTCAATTAGCGCGTCACAATATTGTGCTATAAATTGAAACCTTTTCCAAAATATACCGTCTAAATTTCAAATAGAGGGTTATTGTGGAATTTGCTCTTTACTTTTGAACTTAAGAGGGAGGGTTATATAATGGGTTGGCTTACTATTGGTAGTCTTGTGCTAGGGCTTATTGCTTGGATACTTCCTGTTGTTAATATTTTTCGAAGCCATAACAATAATAATTGGGCAGTTCTTTCTATGCTAAGTATTGGTGCCTGTGTTATTTCGTTATACTTTCAACTACTATATAATAACTATTTAGTGAAAATTGAAGATTGGTCTGCTCTTATGGATACAAGTAGGGGAGTGGTAGTTGCAGGATCAGTACTCCTTGTTATTACGCTCTTGTTAAACATCATGACATTCGTTGTATATCGTAATAGAACGCCAAGAGTAGGTAGTAAAAAAATTTAGATTAATGCAACTAACTAAAAAGTAGATGCTTCAACATATGACATGTGAAGCATCTACTTTATTTGTTTAGCTAATGGTTTTTATCCTTTAGTTTCCGGTTGCATGATTTGTGGTGGATATAGCCTTTGTCCAAGGAGCACTTGTAAGATAAGACATAGTCCGCCGACTGACCAATACAACGGTAGCGCTGCAGGGGCATTAATAGAAAAAATCACAATCATTATCGGTGACAGTAATCCTATAAATCTTGTTTGCTTTTGCTGTTCGATTGGCATTGCAGATTGTGAAACTTTAAATTGAACAAAATATAATAATCCTGCTATTGCCGTGACAAATAAATCTGGCTGCCCAAGACTAAACCATAAAAATGAATGGGTAGCAATTTCTTCTGAGCTCGTAATGGCGTAATATAAGCCCATTAGGAAAGGCATTTGAATAAGAAGTGGCAAACATCCGATATTTAAAGGGTTGATTTCATGTTTTTGATACACTTTCATCATATCGGCCTGCATCTTCTGTTTATCTTCAAGATTTGTTGCTTCTTTAAGTTTTCGTTGAATTTCTTCTATTTCTGGCTTTGCCAACGCCATCTTCACTTTCATTTCCTGCTGCTTCTTCTGTTGTTTTAACATAAAAGGCATAATGATTAGTCGAATAATGATCGTAACAATAATGATAGCGAAGCCGTAGTTATCACCCAATATTCCAGCAAGTCCATCTAAACTGCTTATAAACGGATTAACAAAGACTTTTTGAAAGGTGCCATCTCCATTACTTTGCTGGCAACCAGATAAGAATAAGGCGCTTAATGCAATTCCCATATATAAAAATAAATTTTTTGATTTGAACACTCTATTTCCTCCTAGTAACGATCTTTAAATGATTGTAGGAAGTATAGAGATGTCGCCCTCCTCATCGGAGTACTCGTATCTTTTCGTTGATCTTTGTAGCCAAACGATAACAGGGGAAGTAATAAACAAATTTTCATTAATTACGATTTGTGTTAATGTATTGAGCTGATCATAGATCGGGTAACTTATTTCAAAATATGTAAAATATCCCTTTGAAAATAGAATATAGACTAGAGCAAAATTTAGTAAAATACTTGAGTATACCGTAAGCGTGACGGGTAGATTCATAAATTCGAGCAATATATCTAACAATGAAAACACCTCAATATAAATTCATATAATCTTATTACGTTTAACTCTAAGAAAAGTTTCAATATTTAATACAATTTATGGAAACGTTGCTGATAGAATTAAATAATATTGAAAGGCTTGAGGAGCATTCAAAAACCTCCAATTAAATTAACTGGAGGCGTGCTGCATTTAGAACTTATATTTAATTATAAATTGGACTTTGCTATTAACGAAAGTACAATACTTAAAACTGCATAAATCACTTGTATAATGAAAACAATGATTATGAGTACTCGACCTTTAAATACTTTCTTAATCCCGAATATCCATGGATATAATAGCATCATTGAAACGATCGGGATGATACATAGTAAAAGTAAAATGATTGCTAGATTATATTCTAATCCTATGAAAACAAAGAATAGTATATAGTAGGCAACCTGTATTGCAAAGAAGAGTAAAATGAAAGGGAATTGTCCCTTGAGAAAGAATTTCTTATAAGCAAAGATCCAAACAACTAATAAAATAATAGCAATTGATTCTACTATTAAAAGTAAAGGTGAGTTGATAGCGAAAAATCCTAGTACTAATAAAATGACAATACCAAATAGTTGAGCTTTAGCGGTATTTTTCATATTCGCAGACGTCCAGAACAATACTAAAATTATGCTTAAGAGCGGTGAAAATAACAATAAATAAATTAGACTTGCATCTAAAAACGATAGATCATCCATAAAAACACTCCTTCCTTCCAACCTATGCCCACTACTTATATGTAGAACGACTTAAAAACGTTATTTGAATAGTTAAATACATATGTAAATAATCGGAACTTATCCATTAATAAGACATATAAGGTGATAGAGTATGGATATAATAGTGTTAATAAAAGCTTATATTAAATTCTTCTCGAGTACAATAGAACAAATAATTTAAAGGAGCTAAGGTAATGCCTGTGTATAATAAATTAGTAAGAGATAGGATTTTAGAGTTTATCGAACTAGAGGGGTTAGCTTATAATGCTCGAATACTAGAGCCGAGTGAGATTTTAAGTGAAGTTAAGGAGAAAATGATTGAAGAAGCTAAAGAGTTTCGTGCAACAGAAACTGTTAATGAAAGCGTTGAAGAATTAGCAGATATATTAGAGTTATTACATACAGCAATTAGTGTATTAGGTGTGACTTATGAAGAGCTAGATGAAGTACGGCAGCAAAAAAAGGAAAATCGTGGAGGGTTTGAAAAAGCAATTTATTTGGTTAATGTAGAAGACAAATAATCTGCGTTAAAGTGATGGGCTCTATAGAGGAATAGTGCTGGTAGTAGATAGCCTTTTAATAAAGGTTTACTAAATCCGATGTTTTTTTTCTTGTATTTTTGAAATTTAGATATGTAATTTAATTTATTTTATAGGGATATGGGGTAATTATCTTGAGCATTAGAGAAATAAATGAAGAAAATAGAGAAAAGGTTGTTTCTTTTTTTAGTGAGCATTGGGGAAGTTCTGAAATGGTCATTTCATCAGGTATTTATCAGTGCGAAAAATTAAACGGTTTTATTTTTGAAGAAAATAACGAGATTATTGGTTTGGTTACATACGTTATTAAAGATTATGATAATGAAATAGAAATTATTTCACTGGATAGCCATACAGAAGGAAAAGGTATTGGATCTGCCTTAATCGAGAAAGTAGAAAACATAGCAAAACAAAAACAAATACAGATTGTAAGTTTAATCACTACAAATGATAATTTGAACGCTTTAAAATTTTATCAAAAAAGAGGTTACAGAATTATTTCTGTTAACTCTGATGCTGTAAACAAGGCAAGAAAATTAAAACCTTCGATCCCTTTAATCGGTAATGACGGAATTCCATTAAAGGACGAATTAATACTTAAGAAAATAATAGTAGATAATTAAGAAGAAGAAATAATTGAACCAAAGAAATTTATGAGCGCGATTCTCTAACAAGAATCAGTGCTCATTTTATTTAAGGCTACCTAACAACGATTATAAATGTTATACTTTTCCATATTTGAGAGGGGGCATTAGTCCGATGGTAAACAATTAATCTGAGAAAATCTTAATTTATTTTATTTAATATAAGATAAACATGAAGATTTTCTCTTTTATCTTACTAATATCTAGAAAAGAGGAAATAACATGTTAAATAAATTCAGCGAAACTATTTATTATATGCCCAATCAAGATGAAAATGACCGACCGACATTAGGACTGGTTTGTGGTGACCAGTATAGTTTAATAATAGACTGTGGTAACTCAACTCAGCATGCGAAGGAATTTATACTAGAAATTGAGAAACTAAATGTTCCTCCAGTGAAATATGCGGTAATTACCCATGCGCATTGGGATCATTTCCTAGGCATGAATGAATTTGATGCAACCATTATTGTTAATAGTCAAACAAACGAATTACTAAAAACATGGCAAAGTTACACATTTAATGATAGTTCATTACAAACGTATGCGCGGACAAAATTGATGAGCGCTAAGTGTATTGAGATTATTCAAGAAGAGATTCCAAATAGAGATAGCTTTAAATTAAATTCTCCACAAATAATTTTTGAAAAAACGTTAACGCTTGATCTAGGCAATAAAATTTGTGTGCTTGAAAAAATTAATAGTACTCATTCAGACGATGCGACCATCATTTATATCCCAGATGAAAAAGTCCTTTTTTTAGGGGATTGTGTATATGGTACAACGACCAATTCTCTGTTTCAATATAAGCAACCTTTATTATTACCAATGATTGAAGACATTCAAAAATATAATGCTGAAGCATTTCTGTTAGGTCATGAATCAATTTGCGATTTGGAGGAAATGACGACGTTTTGGAGAGAGTTAAAAGCAGCAAGTGAAGCGGTTGCATCACCTTCAATAGAAGAAGCAATAGAGTCCTTCAAGTTCGAAAATGACAGAACTCCAAATGATGATGAGTTGTTCTTTATAAAAGCATTTGTAAATAACCAGATTATTCAATCTCAATAATGAGCACTAGTCAGGTAAATGAAATAAAGAATTTATACTGGATTAGTCGAATAAGTTATAGTGAATTTTGTTTTGATGCATTCTCAAAATTAAAGGAGTTCATATATCTTTTAATTCCGGAATATTACACTAAACAGTGAGGAGATTGGTTTTATGCAAGTTGTAACCAAAATATTTTTAGAGCAACACGACATGCATTGTTATGGGAATGAATGGTTTGCCTCCATTAATCAGGCGCTTCATGGAGTCAGCGCAGCTGAGGCTGCATGGACAAATTCAGGAATCAGCAATTCTATTTGGCAGATTGTCAACCACTTGATATTTTGGAATGAAGACGTAATCCATCGAATTAAAGGAACAGAGAATCCACATAAGGCGCAAAACAATGAAGAAACCTTTGGAAATCCTGGGAAGCCAGAAGATGAAATCGGGTGGACTCAGACAGTGCAGCGCCTTAGTGAAGTCATGAATAAATTAAAAACGGTTATTATGGAGCTTGACGATGAAAAGTTAAAACTCCCGTATAAAGTTAACAGGTACTCTATTGAGCGTTTACTTAGCAATATCATGATGCATGATTCTTATCACCTAGGGCAAATTGTTCTGTTGAGAAAGTTGCAATCTTCTTGGGAAGGCGTTGATTGGTCCTGAGGAAATGAATGAGCTGTTTTCGTTAGTGTAGGAACTTAAATTTCCTCGCCGATCTGAAAGGGGTAATTATTTGAATCAAATGTTATTAATTATTGATACACAACAAGAATTAATTGATGTAAATCAAAAAGTTAAGCCGGTTTTCAATAAAGAGCTACTTGTTAGGAATATTAATAAAGTGATTGAAAAAGCAAGAGATACAAATGTTCCAGTTGTTTTTATAAGGGATCTTGATGTTGCTGAGGGAATAGGTGATGGATTTCAAATTCACAATGCAATTAATGTTCCCACTGAAGCAAAGTTTTTCGATAAAGCTGCAACAAACTCCTTTTATGGAACGGGTCTTTTAGAGTATTTAAAATCACAACATGTTAAACACCTTGTGATTATGGGCTGTGAAACACAGCATTGTATTGATAGCGCGGTGAGGACAGCAACTATAAGTGGGTTTGATGTAACATTAGTTGGGGATGGCCATTCAACAGTAGGCAATGATGTATTAAGTGCAGAACAAATTATAAAACATCATAATGCTACACTTCACGGTCATTATAATGTTGATCATTTTTCAATTGTCAGAAATTCAGAAGAAGACTTGTTTCGTCCAACTCACGATTCATATAGGTAATTATTTTAAATTTAAAGACGTGCGCGATTCTGCAACAAGGATCAGCGCTCGTTTGCATTAATGGACATAGTACTGGATATGTGAATCGGAACTCTATATTCTGTTTGTGATAAGATAATGGGAATAAGTCTATGTTTTAGGAGGACCATATGAGCTTGATAGCGCAACATCCTTATATAAAAGTAGAAAGAAAAGTAACAGGTATTGAACAGGTTGAAATTGAACATGAAAGAATGATTTTCTTATACATTGATAAGGTTATTACACAGTATAGAGAGTTTCCGATTAAGGTGGTAACGGATTTTTCTTATCGGGAAATTGGAAATCAAGGTGGTATTCTCTATTTACACACGTTACTAGGTGTATATACGTATAATGTGAAATCTTCACCAGAAGCTTTTATCACAGCGTATAGAGAATATTTCAAGTAATTAATTTTTCTACTACAAGCGGACTTTATAGAAGTTCGTTTTTTTTGTATGCAGGCTGTTTTGCAATAATTAAGACCCATACGTACAGCTAGTTATTATCATTGAATAAAACAAAGAAAGTAGTTACAATTTATGGTAATGAACTAAGTGAGAAGTGGGTTCTTTTTCAAGGCGATGGAAGATTATATGAGGTAATGGAGGTTATCCTTAATGCAATATAAGATTTGGAATGGGGCATCCGCTATTGTCATTAAAGATAATAGTGTACTAATGGTAAGGGCAAAGAATTCAAATAGTTGGAGTGTTCCTTCAGGTGAAGTAGAGGATGACGAAACAGCAAAGGAAACGTGTATACGTGAAATTTCAGAAGAAACGGGTTATGAAGCTAAGGTAGTGAAAGCATTACATACGAAGAACACCATTATCAAGGATTATAAAGTCACAACACAATATTTCTTATGTGAAATTACAGGTGGGGCAATTCAATATCAAGATCCTGATGATGAAATTGAAGAAATTTCATGGATAAATAGTAGTGAAATTTCAAATATAATACATGCTTATCCTGAGGATCAAGAAATTATTGAGCAATTATTAACAAAGCCTAATGGAAAGGATTTCGTAAAATGAGACAAATTATTGCTCTTGGTGGTGGGGGATTTTCAATGGAACCAGATAATCCATTGTTAGATCTTTATATATTAAAACAAGCAAAGAAAGCTAACCCACAAATTTGCTTTGTCCCTACTGCAAGTGGAGATTCTGAAAATTATATATCAAGGTATTATAACTTTTTTAATCAACTAGATTGTAAGCCATCACATTTATCTTTATTTGCACCTCCAACAAGGGACCTTGAGAGCTTTATATTAGAAAAAGACATTATTTATGTTGGTGGGGGAAACACTAAAAACCTTTTAGCTTTATGGAAAGAATGGGGTTTAGACAGTATTTTAAGAAAAGCATGGGAACAAGGTGTTATTTTAGCAGGGGTAAGTGCAGGTTCCATTTGTTGGTTTGAAGAAGGAGTTACAGATTCGTTTGGGGATGGACTTGAACCAATTAATTGTTTGGGCTTGATCCAGGGGAGTAATTGCCCGCATTACGATGGAGAAGTAGAAAGAAGATTTGCTTTTCACAAACTTATTGAATCTAAAAAAATACAATCAGGTATTGCAGCAGATGATGGGGTTGCTATTCATTACAAGGAGCAAGGGATTAGTAAAATAGTGAGCTCAAGGACTAATGCTAAGGCGTATAGTGTTTCCTTCGAGACTAAGATTATAGAGACAGAACTTCATACAGAATATTTAGGTTCTTATTGAATTTAGTTGAATTAAGATTCGTACAATATAATTTTATTTAATGCGGGGGAAATTATGGAGACTTGGAAAACAATAAAATCAGATTATATACATAAAAGTCCATTCGGCAATATTAGAAAAGACCAATGCAAGCTTCCGAATGGGATCGTGATTGATGATTATTATGTAAATGAATACTCTGATTGGGTAAATGCAGTGGTTATCACAAAAGAGAATCAGATTGTACTTGTTGAACAGTATCGTTATGCAGGAGAAGACTTTTACCTAGAAGTCCCTGCTGGGAAAATTGAAGAAAATGAAACATACGAGGAAGGGATCATTCGCGAAGTAATAGAAGAAACAGGATATATTTCAGTGAAAAAGCCTATCTATTTGGGAGAATTCATGGTGAATCCAGCCACACAAAATAATAAAGTAATAACTTATCTAATTCTCGATGCCTATAAAGAATTTGAACAGGATTTAGATGATACTGAAGAGGTAACTGTTAAATTAATTGATTTTAATGATATGGGAAAGCTAATTCAAGAGAAAAAGATTAACACACAACTTTTTACAGCACATGCTTATTTGATGGCGAAAATGTACCTTATGGAAAGGTAATTGGAAATTCAATGGTTCTTCTTTAGCGGTGGAGATTCAAAAGATAGGAGATAAAAAATGATTGAATTACGAAGCATTAACGGGGATAACATAGATGAAGTAATAGCGCTTGATGTTGGAGAAAACCAAAAGGAATTTATATTAGAAACTACTCACCTTAGATGTTTCGCAGACGCTCAAATGTTGAACGCAGATGGTATACCAGCGACACCACTAGCCATTTATGCTAATGATAATATGGTGGGATTTTTGATGTATATTTATGATACGACAGATCATGAATCATTTCAAAATGAAGATTTTTATGGGGAGAAGACCTATTTCATTTGGCATTTTATGATTGATAAGCGTTATCAGGGGAAAGGATATGGCAAACTAGCCTTTGAAAAAATGTTGGCGGATATTGAAACTCTTCCAAATGGGGAATCACAAAATGTAGACCTTTTTTATCATAAAGATAATGTTATAGCTAAAGAATTATACGCTTCATTAGGTTTTGTAGAAACAGGTATTATTCAGGATAACTCGGTGCATGCGATTAGAAAATTGGATAGGAAAATAACAGTAACCATAGTTGAATAGGATTTCTCAGGTTAAGCGACAAAAATAGCCGGAGAAATTCCGCTTATTTGAAAAATATTGAAAAAAACGACCTAAATAGACGGAGGAATTCCGTCTATTTATAAAAAAAATATAAAATTTCATGGTTTTGTGGTAGATAAGCGGAAACTCTCCCCTTATTTTCACCGAAATACTTAAAATCCACCAAATAACCGGAAAACCTCCGCTTATTTTTTACTCAGCAGCTAATTGCTTAATTAACATTGATATGGATTTTATTTATGACAGTTAAGGGTAAAGGATTGGCGTATTATTTTTGAGAATTTTATCGGTATTTAATTGTTTTATTGATACTGGGGATATATTTTTCAATCATGTTCTGGAGCTTCAATCTAATTTTAAACAACTTAAAATAAAGCACACACAAACGCTCTCTTGAATAACAGGGGAGCGTTATTTTTATCTCGCTAAATTCGTACCCTAAGGAAGGTATTAGTATAATTATATAACGCTTAAAAGTATACCAATATAATGAATAAGTTGGAAACCCTTCTATAGTTGTTATTTTAGAATCATCTTATTAAATGTTGAAAAGTTTATATAAAGTTTATATTGGCGAGCTATACTTCTGTAAGAGAAGTAGATAACGCAAATTTTTTTATCCGAACTCGATAAAGCTATTTTCGGTTTTTAAGAGAATTTTATTATACAAAGATAGTTTTTAAAGTATGGATAACTTATTTTTGTATAATCTATTTCTATTCGACATATTAATAGGGGGAACTAAGAATGTTTTTAGCAATAAAAGAAATGAAACATTCAAAAACACGTTTTGCAATGATTGGCGCTATTATTATGCTAATCGCATGGCTTGTTTTTATTTTGTCGGGCCTAGGTAATGGATTATCTACATTAGCAGCGGCAACGATGAAAAATATTGATGGGGATCTTTTCATTTATGAAGAGGGTTCTGAAGGAACGATGATGAAAACGAAAGTGTCTGGAGCAATTGCAGATGATATCGAAGGTAAATACGGTGTCAAAGAAGCAGCGAAATTTGGACAATCTACAATTATCATACACAACCCTAATATTACAGACTCTAAAGTAAATGAGGACGTTGCCTTTTTAGGGATTGACCCAGGGAAATTCATCGAGCCAAAAGTAATTGAAGGTAAACAGCTTTCAAATGACAATTTATTCGGTGTCGTTATCGACGAATCTTTAGCAGATAAAGGCTATTCAATTGGTGATAAATTCGAAGTAACATCTTCTGACATTACGTTAGAGGTTGTTGGTATTACAAAAGGTGAAACTTTTAACCATTTACCAACAGTATTTGCAAACGTTGAAACTTGGCAAAGTTATGCATTCGCAGCACCTGGCTCAGACAACGGGTTAGAAAGCCCAGTAGCTATGATTGCGCTACAAGGTGAAAATGTAGATGCAGATGCGATTGCAAGTAACTATGATGCAATTGAAACGGTAACAAAATCAGACGCTATTATGGGGATGCCTGGTTATAAAGAAGAAAGTGCAACAATTTATATGATGCTGGCATTCTTGTTTGCCATCTCAGCAGTAATTATCGCTGTATTCTTCTATGTATTCATCTTACAAAAAACACAACAATTCGGTGTTATGAAAGCAATTGGTGCTTCAGACCGTTTTATTAAAAATTCAATTATCTCACAAGTATTTGTTTTATCATTAGGAAGCATTATCGCTGGTATCGGATTGACATATTTAACGGCTTTAGTCTTCCCTGAAGGAATGCCATTTAACTTAGACTTTAAAATGGTACTGATTTATGCCGTTGTCTTACTAATTGTTTCTGTTTTAGGTTCCGTGATTTCAGCTCGTCAAGTAACGAAAATCGATCCATTAACAGCGATTGGGAGAGTGGAATAAATGACTGGTTTAGTATTAAAAAATGTTACAAAATCATTTAAAGAAGGCGACTCAACAGTTGATGCATTAAAAAATGTTTCACTATCTGTAAATCCTGGTGAATTCATCGCTATTATTGGTCCATCTGGTTCAGGTAAAAGTTCATTGTTATCGATCGCTGGTGCGCTTCTGCAACCTTCTAAAGGTGAAGTATTAGTAAATAATACAAATATTGGGCAAATGAAAGAAAAAGAACTTTCTTCATTCCGTTTAACAGACATCGGCTTCATCTTACAAACGTCAAACTTAATTCCGTATTTAAATGTATTGGATCAATTGCTGCTTGTATGTAAGATGAAAGGCAAAGTAACTACTAAAGAAGTGAAATTCGCGAAAGCGTTATTAAAAGACTTAGGTTTAGGGCAAAAATTATCGAAATTCCCGAATGAATTATCAGGGGGAGAACGCCAACGTGTTGCGATCGCTCGTGCATTTGTTAACAACTCAAACGTAATTTTGGCAGATGAACCGACAGCAAGTTTAGACTCTAACCGTGCATTTGAAGTAGTGAAACAAATTCGATATGAAGTTAAAGAACGTAATAAAGCAGCCGTTATGGTAACCCATGATGAGCGTATGCTAGAGTTTTGTGATAAAGTGTACCGCATGGAAGACGGCGTATTAACGCTACAAAATTAATAAGAAAAATAGCTTATGAAATCATTTTTGATTTTCATAAGCTATTTTTTTTCACTTAAAATTAATATTTTTTATAAAGTATCACGCTTGTACAATGCTTTACATTGATTCTTTCAAAAATAACTTTAAAAAGAGATAAAAAAATATTAATATTTTCAACTTTTCAATCATATAACTAATTATCTGGAGAATACTGGTCGGTCAGTATTAAAAGAATTGGGTGAAAGAAGAGAGTACCTAGGAGCTTAAGTAACGTAAATAGAGAGAAAGGGTTTGTTGTTAAGTTGAAAGAAAAAATAACAAAACAAAGCATTAAGCTTTTTCAGGAAAAAGGATTTAGCGAAACATCCATACAAGACATTGTAGATGCACTAGGCGTTACGAAAGGTACTTTTTATTATTATTTTACGAGCAAAGAAATTCTGCTGATGGAGATTCACCTTAGATATATTGATGATTTATTAACCCGACAAAAAGTAATTATTGAGAGCACGAAAAATTGTCGCGAAAAGATTATTGGCATTGTATCACTTGTTATTTTAGATATTAAAAATCAAAGGGCGAATGGTCGCGTTTATTTCCGAGAAATGCGGAATTTAACACCAGAGAATGCCAAAAAAGTTAAGAAAAAAAGAGAAGAGTTTCGCCTGAATATTGAAGCTGTATTAAGTGAAGGGATTAAATCGGGTGAGTTTCGAGAAAGTATCGATCCTAAAATGATTGCCTTGGCTATTTTAGGAGTTACGAATTGGAGTTATAACTGGTTTAATCCCGAGGGAGAAGTATCGGTTGAAGAGTTAGCTGAGAAATATGTGGACTTTGTGTTGTATGGAATAAGTTTACAAAGGTAAGAAAGTATTTAAATCGGAGGTATTATATGTCGACAGTTCATGCCAAAACAATGAAAGCAATTCAATTCACTGAATATGGGGGGCCTGATGTTTTAAATTTCATAGATATTGAAAGGCCTGAAATTGGTGATCAAGAGGTTTTAGTAGAAGTAAAAGCTATTGGAGTAAATTATGCAGATACTGCTAGAAGAGAAGGGAAGTATGTTGTTCCAACAAAACTGCCATTTATACCAGGTGCAGAGGTAGCAGGTGAAGTAGTTGCGGTTGGGAAAGATGTAAAAAGATTAAAGCCTGGTATGCGTGTTGTGTCACTTATAGAGTCAGGGGCTTACGCACAATTTGTTAGCGTTCATGAAAGGGTCCTTACAGAAATACCAAATGGTGTTGAATATTCGGATGCTGTAGCCCTACCTTTACAAGGTCAAACAGCGTACCACATTTTAAAGACAATGGGACGTCTAGAAAAAGGTGAAACTGTTCTTGTCCATGCAGCTGCGGGCGGTGTAGGCGCACTTGCGGTACAGTTAGCAAAATTATTTGGCGCGGGCAAAGTTATTGCAACAGCTAGTACTGAGGAAAAACTTTTACATGCAAAGAATCTAGGTGCAGATTACCTTGTCAATTATACGGAACCGGGATGGGAAGAAAAGGTACGTGAATTTACTGGAGGAAAAGGTGTCGATATCGCTCTTGAAATGGTGGGCGGAGATATTTTTGAAAAGACATTTAAATGCCTGGCACCATTCGGACGTTTAGTGATATTTGGAAGAGCGAGTGGTGAAATGTCAACACTTGATGCAGCCCAGCTTATGCGTCGTAACCATTCTGTTATTGGTTTCTTCCTCCCACAAATCATGAGTCAACCAGAGTTATACCAACGTAGCTTTACAGAATTATTGAATTTCGTTGATAGCGGAAAGCTTAAATTAACAATCGGCGGTATTTATCGATTAGAAGAGGCTTCATTAGTTCACCAATTACTTCAAGGAAGAAAAACAGTTGGAAAGTTAATTCTTACACCCTAAAAAAATTGTTTTTATTTACGCACGACATACTAACCGATTAGTATTTACTCATTTTTATGAGATGGGAGCGAATATATGGATCAATCTTTGTTTGACTTAAGTGGACGTACAGCTCTTATTACAGGTGGAGGAAGAGGATTAGGGAGGGATATCGCAGAAGCATTTGCAGAGCATGGTGCCAATATTGCGATTTGTTCCCGTAAATTAAGCAATTGCCAAGACACCGTAGACTATATCCAAAATAAGTATTCGGTGCAAGCAAGAGCTTATGTATGTGATGTAGGTAACGAAGAAAACGTCATTAGTACTGTAAATGAAGTTTTATCGGATTTTGGTCAAATTGATATTTTAGTAAATAATAGCGGGGCTACTTGGGGAGAAAAGGCTGAGAAGATGCCCCTTGAAGCATGGCAAAAAGTGTTAAACGTCAATGTTACCGGCACCTTCCTTATGTCGAAAGCAGTCGGCAATCACATGATTGAAAAAGGATACGGGAAGATCATTAATATTGGCTCTGTGGCAGGTTTAAAAGCGGAGCCTGCTGAAGTGTTAAATGCCATTGGTTACAGCACAAGTAAAGCTGCAATACATCATTTTACAAAGGATTTAGCACGTAAATGGGCGGAGTATGGTGTGACTGTCAATGCCATTGCGCCTGGATTTTTCGAAACGACGATGACCAAACATATTCTTGAACGAAGCGGCGATCGTATTAAGGAAAAAAACCCAATGAATAAACTGGGAGATACGAATTCGTTAAAGGCTACAGCAATATTGTTCGCGGGAAGAGCAAGTGATTATATTACAGGGCAAGTAATAGCTATTGATGGGGGTGGATCATTATGACGCAAAGCAAAACAAATGTGGAGAGACCTTGGTTAGAGCATGTTGTACCCGGAAATCCGAAAGAAATTGAAATTCCGATTATTTCGCTTCCGCAGCTGCTAGATGAATCGGTAGCAACCTATTCAAACCATACTTCTATAACGTTTTATGGAAAAACTTTCTCGTATCAGGAACTGAGCGATAACATTAAAAAGGCTGCGAAAGGTCTATCAAAAAGTGGTGTTGGCAAAGGGGATCGGGTTGCAATTATGCTTCCGAATTGTCCTCAATACCCTGTAAGTTTTTACAGCATACTAGCATGTGGTGGAATTGTAGTTCAAGTAAATCCAATGTATCAAGCTTCAGAATTAATCCATATTTTAAATGATTCTGGAGCAAAGGCAATCATTGTAATGGATCAATTACTACCTTTAATAGAGGCAATTAGAGCGCAAACACCGATTCAAGAAGTTTACCCGGTTTCTGTAGAAAGCGCTTACTTGCCAGATGAATTATTAATAGAAGATGAGGGCGAATTACAAACGGTAGAAATTAATCCAGTTGAAGATGTTGCAGTTTTGCAATATACGGGAGGAACTACCGGAACACCAAAGGGGGCAATGCTAACCCACTTTAATATCGTTGCTAACACACTTCAAAGTGAAGCGACTTCTAATGTTAAGGTGAAAAAAGGGGAAGAGCGTGTTTTAACTATATCGCCATTGTTTCATGTATATGGAATGACGAGTGCTATGTCTGTCACGTTCTATCTCGGCAGCAATTTGATTTTGGTGCCTAAATTTGATGTGGAGCAAGTCATTGACATCATTGAAAAAACGAAGCCAACCTCATTTCCGGGCGTTCCAACGATGTACATTGCACTCGTAAATTATTACAATGTCAGAAAATTTGATCTGAGCTGTTTTAATATATGTTCGAGTGGATCGGCACCTTTACCAATAGAGATTATTAATCAATTCAACGAGATAAGCGGTACTTCAGTTGCTGAAGGTTATGGGCTATCTGAAGCTTCACCTGTTACGCACCGGAATCCTGTTGATGGATTGCAAAAAAAGGGGAGTATTGGCATTCCGATACCAAACACGGATGCGAGAATAGTAGATATTGCAACTGGAGAACAAACCCTTGCCGTTGGAGAGGTGGGAGAATTAGTAATTAGGGGTCCTCAGGTGATGAAAGGTTACTGGAACAGACCTGAAGAAACAAATATCGCGATACGAGATGGTTGGCTATATACAGGGGATTTAGCAAAAATGGATGAGGACGGCTTCTTCTTTATAGTTGGACGTAAAAAAGAAATGATTATCGCGAGCGGATATAACGTTTATCCGATTGAGGTTGAAAATATTCTTTATAAGCATCCTGCCGTACTTGAAGTCGCGGTTATAGGTATTCCACATGAATATCGCGGCGAGACAATTAAAGCAATTGTAGTACTGAAGGAAGGCCAGGATGTAACGTCTGACCAACTCATTGATTTCTGTCGTACTCAATTGTCTGCATATAAGGTTCCTAGAGAAATTCAATTCGTTAAAGAGTTACCGAAAACGGCTGTTGGCAAAATACTGAAAAGAAATTTAATAACGCAATTCAATGCTCAAAGTGATCAAGTTTAATATAAATCTAATGGAAACGGAAGTGTGATTATATGTATTTACGATTAACTGATGAACAAAAAATGGTGCAGGAAACTATCCGCAAATTTGTGAAAGAGGAATTAATCCCTCTTGAAAATGAAGTGCTGAAAAACGAGCGTGAAGGGAAACCGGGTCTTTCAAATGAAAAATTAAAAGAGCTACGCTTAAAGGCGAAAGAATTTGGATTTTGGGGTATTAATACGCCAGAAGAATATGGTGGTGCTGACCTTGGCCAAATGATGATGGCACTCGTTCTAATGGAAATTTCGAAAACATTTGTTCCTTTTAGTTTTGGCGGTTCAGCAGACAATATTCTTTATTATGGAAACGACTACCAAAAGGAAAAGTACTTAATTCCTACGATAAATGGTGACAAAAAATCGTGCTTTGCTATCACAGAACCAGATGCAGGGTCCGACACAAGAAATATTAAAATGACAGCCGTGAAAGATGGCAATGAGTGGGTCTTAAATGGTGAAAAAACGTTTATTACAGGTGGTAATGAAGCAGATTTCGTAATGGTTATTGCGATAACTGATAAAGAGCTCCATAAAAAAACTGGTCGAGATGGTGTAACTTGCTTCATCGTAGACCGTGATATGGGCTGGAAATCAGAGTATATCGACACAATGGGGGAATGGGGACCTGCTGGTTTAGTGTTTGATAATGTTCGTGTTCCAGAAGAAAATATTTTAGGTGAAATCAATGGTGGTTATAAGTTGGGGCTAGAATGGATTGGCTTTGCACGATGGGTAGTAGGTGCTCGAGCAGTTGGAATGGCAGAACGTCTACTGCAAATGGCCATCGATTACTCGAAGGAACGTAAAACATTTGGAAAACCAATTGCAGACAATCAAGCGATTCAATGGCCGATTGCCGACTCAGCGGTTGAAATTGAAGCAGCGAGATGGCTTGTGCTTAATGCAGCCTTTACTCTCGATCAAGGAGAGGATAATCGCCACTTGGCATCAATGGCAAAATTATATGGTGCCAATATGGGCAATAGAGTAGTAGACCGAGTACTGCAAATTCATGGTGGAATGGGCTATACGAGAGAGTTACCGATTGAACGCTGGTACCGTGAAGCAAGACTTTGGAGAATTTATGATGGTACAGACGAAATACAACGTATGATCATTTCAAGAAATCTCTTAAAAGGAAACGTTAAGGTTGGCCAATATGTTTAACTCTATTAATGAGCTGTGAAATCAAAAAACTTTTATAGAGAAAGAAGGAATAGTCGTGGGACAAAGATTTGAAGGAAAAACAGCATTTGTAACAGGTGGCAGCAGAGGAATCGGTAGAGCGATTGTAGAGCAATTCGCACAAGAAGGGGCTAATGTCGCAATTATTGATGTGAATGAAGAAGCGTTAGAAGGTGCAGCTAGTGAATTAAGAGAAGCGGGCTATTCAGTTTATACAAAAGTCGGAAGTGTCGCCAATCGTGAAGATGTTGAGTTGGCGATGAAAGAAGTCTATGAAATGTTCGGCTCGATTGATATTTTAGTAAACAATGCGGGAGTTATTCGAGATAACTTAGTATTTAAAATGACGGATGAAGATTGGTTAACTGTTATGAATGTTCATTTAACAGGTGCATTCTACGCCTCTCGAGCTGCGCAAGCTTATATGACGAAGCAAAATTACGGCCGAATTATTAACTTGTCATCCACTTCTGCTTTAGGTAATCGCGGACAGGCGAATTATTCGACGGCGAAAGCAGGATTACAAGGATTAACTAAGACGCTAGCAATAGAGCTAGGTCGATATGGTGTAACCGTAAATGCTGTTGCACCAGGCTTTATTGAAACAGATATGACAAAAGCAACTGCTGAAAGAATGGGCGTTCCTTTTGATCAGTTTGTTGAATTTACTACTAAGGCAATTCCGGTTGGACGAAGCGGAAAACCAGAAGATATTGCAAATGCAGTCTTATTTTTTGCAGATGAAAAATCATCTTTTGTAAGTGGGCAAATTATTTATGTTGCTGGAGGACCTAGAACTTAAAGAAAAGAGGGATTAAGTGTTTAAAGAAGCAATCGGAACTCGCTCAGCTGTAATTAAAAATACAGTTGAGCGAGGTGCTGTTAAAAAATTTGCAGAGGCCATTAATGATCTTGCTCCGATTTATTATGACGAGGAAGCAGGGAAAAATTCAAAATATCAACGAAATATTGCGCCACCTACCTTTCCAGTTACACTTGATTTTGGTACGATTCCAAATTTAAAACTACCGGCAAAGGGACTCATTCATGGAGAGCAAATCTTTCGTTATGAACGGCCTATTTTTGTTGGAGAAGAACTATATTGCTCTACAGAAGTGAAAGATTACTATGAGAAAACTGGGAGTAATGGAAGAATGGGCTTTTTAGTCATTCGTCGTGAAGGCTTAGATATAGATCAAAACCTAATTTTCAGCGAAGATCGTATTCTCATCATTAATGAAGCAGTGAGAAAGGGGATGGGTGCTTGATATATATTACGAACTTAAAGCCAGGCGATTCATTACCTTCTATTGAAATACAGCCGGTGAATAGACTTGACTTGATTAAATATGCAGGCGCATCTGGTGACTTCAATCCTATTCATACAATTGATGATGAGGCGAAGAAAGCAGGTTTACCAGGCATTATAGCGCATGGAATGTGGACGATGGGTAATTTAGCAAAGTTATTTACACCTTACGTTGAGGAAGGTTTTATTCAAGATTTCGCCATCCGTTTTAAAGGCATGGTATTTATAGATGACCGCATTACATTAAAGGCAACTTTACAAGACCATCATTCAAGTGAAATGGTGTTTGAAGTTGCAGCAATCAATCAACACCAAAAGGAAGTTATGAATGGATCTGTAAAATTTTTATGTCATAATGTTTCTGAATTTTCAGATGAATTAAAAGGGAGGATGAATGTGTGAGAGAGGCTGTAATTGTTTCCGCAGTAAGAACAGCAATCGGCAGGCAAGGTGGCGCACTTGCATCTATTCCTGCTCATGTTTTTGGAGCAGAAGTGATGAAAGAGGCGCTAAAGCGTGCAAATGTTACGGCTGATATGGTTGATGACGTTATTTTAGGCAATGTACTAAGTGGTGGTGGAAATATTGCTAGATTAACAGCTTTGCAAACAGGTCTATTTACTGGAATGCCCGGGTTAACTGTAGACCGTCAATGTGGGTCTGGCATTAATGCGATTAATCTAGCTGCACAGGCAATTTGGGCAGGCGATGGAGATATTTTTGTAGCAGGTGGAGTGGAGAGTATGAGCCGTGCTCCTTATTTAATGGACCGTCCAGAAAAAGCTTATAGCCCTACACTCCCTCGCTTCCGAAAGTCTCAATTAGCTCCAAAAGAAATTGGTGATCCACCTATGGGGATTACAGCGGAAAACTTAGTTGAGAAATATAACATTAGTAGGGAAGAACAAGATGCATTTTCTCTACAAAGCCAACAAAAGATGGCTAGAGCGATGGAAGAAGGCCGATTTGAAGAGCAAATTGTACCGATTTATATACCTACTCGAAAAGGTGAACCAATTGAGTTTAAAGTGGATGAACATCCTCGTCCAGAAACGACCAAAGAAGGATTAGAAAAATTACCGGCAGTATTTTTGAATGGTGGTACTGTTACTGCAGGTAGTAGTTCAGGTTTAAATGATGCTGCCTCAGTCGTTGTTATAATGTCTCGAGAAAAAGCAAATCAGTTAGGAATAACTCCTTTAGCAGTCGTTCGAGCACAGGCAGTTGCCGGGGTTGATCCAAATATTATGGGAATCGGACCAGTACCTGCAACAAAAAAAGTATTAGAGAAGGCTGGCTTAACATTAGAGGATATGGATTTAATAGAAATAAACGAAGCGTTTGCTTCACAAGTTCTTGCTTGTGATAAGGAACTAAACATGGACGCGCAAAAAGTAAATGTTAACGGTGGGGCAATTGCACATGGACATCCTCTAGGTGCCACGGGAGCTATTTTAATGACAAAAGCAATTTACGAATTAAAGCGGTCAGGCGGAAGATATGCACTCATTACTGCATGTATCGGTGGCGGGCAAGGAATTGCGACGATCATTGAACGAGAGGGGTAGTCAATTCTTTCACATAATAAAAATCGTAAATGAAGGAGAAGAAAATATATGAAAACTATCCCGGATGTTGATATTTATGTACGGTATTGTGAGACGGATGCTGGAGGTCATGTGAGTAATACGAGTTATTTTCTTTATTATGAAGAAGCACGTACCAAATTTTTTGAAGCGATTAAATTTAGCGGGAAAGATCGAAAGAATTTTAATTTTATCGTAGCGCGTCTTGAAAGTAACTTCATTAAACAATCATATGCAAGCCAAATACTGAGAGTATCAACAGGCGTATCAAATATCGGAACAAAAAGCTATACACTTGAACATGAAATTAAAGATGCACATACTGGTGCTCTTATAGCTAATGGAAGTTCAGTTATTGTTTGTTATAACTTTCAAGATCAGCATTCAATTGAAATACCAATGGAATTAAGGAAGGCCCTTGAAGAATATTTAATTACCACACGTTAGAGTAAGCCAAAATTCATCTTACAATACGAAGGGGGATAAATATGGAATTATTACTGCAGCAATTGTTTAATGGACTCACCCTTGGAAGCGTTTACATTCTAGTTGCGATTGGACTTACTCTCGTATTTGGTATTTTACATGTTCCAAATTTTGCCCATGGAGCGCTGTACTTAATTGGTGGGTATCTCACGTTAATGGCAATGAAAGGACTAGGCGTCCATTATTTTGTAGCTATCATCATCTCTATGATTAGCGTTGCATTAATAGCGATTTTAATGGAACGATTGGTTTTTAATCCGTTAAGGAATGCTCCTGCTATTCATGACAAAATAGCAGCCATTGGTATGGTATTGTTTTTCGATGCACTTGTTAGCCTTATATGGGGCAACGACTATCAACGAATGATTACTCCATATGGTGACTCTGTTACAATTTTTGGCATAGCCACATCGTATCAAAGAATTTTGGTTATTGTAGTGGCGGTCGTTGTGGTGATTTTATTGCAGCTTTTTTTAAAGAAAACAATGATTGGAGCGTCGATTATTGCAATGGCGCAAAATCGTGAAGGAGCCTTTTTAGTAGGGATCAATGCGAATGCAGTAGCGATGATGACATTTGCTATCTCAGGAGCATTAGCTGCAATTGCGGCATCTATTTCTTCTCCGATTAATCTTGTATTCCCGGCCATGGGACATATTGTTATTTTGAAAGCATTTGTCGTCGTTATTATAGGAGGGATGGGTAGCGTTCCAGGCGCTATCATTGGTGGATTAATCCTTGGTATTACAGAGAGCTTGGGAGCTACGTATATTTCGAATGATTATAAGGATATGATCGCCTTTTTACTACTAATTATTATTATGACGATGCGTCCAAAAGGTCTGTTTGCGAAGGGGGTTTATTAATGAGTAAAGTACTGAATAAACGAAATGGAATTATCGCAGTACTCATTTTATCCCTTCTTTTCCCTCTGGCCTTTTCAGATAATAAATATGTTTTATATATTATGACACTCGCCTTTATTTATATTATCGCCATCTATGGAATGAACATTTTAGCTGGTTATACGGGGCAGCTCTCCTTGGCACACGCAGGTTTTTTTGCCATTGGAGCCTATTCTGTAGGGGTTTTAACTACTAAAGCGGGGCTTAATTTTTGGTTGGCATTATTGTTAGCTGTTCTTATTACAATGGGAATTGGTTTTGCTCTAGGGATAATTGCACTCCGAACGAAAGAGCACTTCTTTGCCATCTATACGTTAATAGCAGGTTATTTAATCTATTTATTAATTTATAAATGGGAAGATTTAACGGGTGGTGTAAGGGGATTAATTGGCATACCAATACCAAATGCAATTGGCCCCATTAAATTCGAATCACCGATCGCCATGTATTATTTAGTGTTATTGTTTCTTCTCCTTTCTATCTTTGTCACTGTAAGAATTGTTTATTCTTTAACTGGGAGAACATATAATGCGATTCGTAATAGTGAGGAGCTAGCACAAACTCTAGGAATTAATACAAAAATAAATAAACTAGTATCTTTTGTCATTTCGGTATCTTTTGCAGGCCTGGCAGGTGGATTATACGCTTCACTTGTTCGATTTATTGGACCTGAAATTGCAGGGACTACAATGGTATTTACATTTTTGATGTATTTAATCGTTGGTGGAATAGGAACACTTGCGGGACCGATTATAGGGACGCTGCTGTTTATATGGCTTGAGCAATATTTACAAAGTTTCCAAGAACATAAGATGTTAATTTTTGGACCTATATTAACATTAATCGTTATTTTCTACCCTAGAGGGATCGTAGGTGCTATTCAGTCCTTAAGGGGATATTTACGGACTAGGAAAAAAGAGAGTAACAGGTCATATTCAAAGAATAGTGAATCAACGGATATGAAAAGTAGGGAGGTTTAATGATGACATTTATTAAACTAGAGGGCCTCACGAAAAGATTTGGTGGTTTAACTGCAGTGGATGAAGTTGATTTTGAGATTGAAAAAGGAAAAATTACCGCAATTATCGGACCAAATGGAGCCGGTAAATCGACCTTTTTTAATTTGATTAGTGGCTTCCATCGACCAACATCCGGGTCAATTACTTTTGAAGGGAAGGATATTACTAAAACACCGCCACATATTGTAGCGAGATTAGGTATTGCCCGTACTTTCCAAACTACTCATTTATTTGATACGTCGTCTGTCATTGACAATATTATAGTAGGCTATCGCTTACGTACTAAATCAAAGCTGTTTGATGCTATTCTTCGGACGAAAAGAGAAAAGCGTGAGGAAAAGGAAGCATTTGAAAGAGCAATTGAAGTACTGGATTTCGTAGGCTTAACAAATTTAGCTAACAGTCCTGTATCGACAATTTCACAGGAGTCAAAAAAACGAGTGGCCATTGCACTTGCACTTGCAACAGGTCCAAAAGTTATTTTCCTTGATGAGCCGGCAGCAGGAATCAATCCTGGTGAAACTGAAGGCTTGGCAGAATTAATGAAGAAAATCGTTGATAGCGGCATTACTGTATGTACGATTGAACATAAGATGCAGATGATTATGGGACTCGCAGATAATATTATGGTGCTAAACCATGGTGCGAAAATAGCACAAGGTACACCAGAGGAAATTAAAAATAACCCAACTGTAATTGAAGCGTATTTAGGGGGTGAATCATCTGCTGAAGTTATCTAATGTAACGATAAAGTTTGGTGGTTTTGAAGCATTAAAAAACATTAATTTAGAAGTGCATGAGGGCGAGTTAGTTGTATTACTTGGCGCGAATGGGGCAGGGAAAAGCACGCTATTTAAAACAATTAGCGGCTTGAACAAAATGACTTCAGGCGACATTCAGTTTAATGGAAACAGTATAAGCGGGGCTGCCCCGGATCGGATCGTAAAGACCGGTATTGTTCAATGTGCCGAAGGAAAAAAGCTATTTTCTGAGATGTCTGTTCAGGAAAATTTAATGATGGGTGGCTTTGTCCATCGACGGAAAAAAGCACAATTAAAACAGTCTTTGGAAGAAACTTATGATTTATTCCCAATTTTAAAAGAGAAAAAAGATGATGCAGCTGGTTCCTTAAGTGGAGGACAGCAGCAAATGTTGGCGATTGGTAGAGCTTTAATGGCAAAGCCAAAACTAATTATGCTCGATGAACCTTCCATAGGGCTTGCTCCGTTAATAGTCGAGCAAATGTTTTCTGTTATACAGTCGATTAATAGAAATGGAACGACCGTGTTACTTGCTGAACAAAATGCCAATGCTGCACTGAAAATTGCTAGCCGTGGCTACGTAATAGAGAACGGCATATTAGTTCTTCAAGGGAATAGTAAAGAACTATTTAATAATGATGATATTCGCAAAGCATATATTGGGGCATAGACATGGGCATGTAGGAACGGCGAGGAAATGGAACAAATAATGTATTGTCGCACTAAAAATATAAAAAACAAAGGAGATAAACATGAACACATTTAAGAGGGGATTATTTCTTAGTTTGCTTTTTATTTTGGCTATAGTACTAGTTGCTTGTTCTGAAGATGGGGAAGAAACAAAAAAAGATGAAGGAAAAGCACCGGTTAGTACAGAGGGCAGTAAAGTAGAAGAGCCTACAATCGGCTATACCGGTCCTTTAAGTGGTCCAGCAGCATTTTATGGCGAAGAAACATTAAAAGGATTAAAAATGGCTGCGGAAGAAATTAATGATAGTGGTGGATTTGAAGTGGATGGTCAGAAGTATACGATTAACTTATCGACTTTAGATGACAAATATTTACCGAATGAAGCCGCAGCGAATGCGAAAAGATTAGTACAGGAACAAGATACTAAGTTCATTTATACACCACATAGTGGCGGTGTATATGCAATGCAAGTGTTTAATGAAATGGAAGATTTTATTGTTATGGCCTATACGAGTGAGCCAGGTGTTACCGAAACAGGAAATAAAATGACTGTTCGTATTCCACCTCGCTATGACAGATATATTGAGCCATTTACAAAATACGAAATGGAACGTTTCGGAAAGAAAATAGCATTCTTACCAACAGCAACTCAGTACGGTAAGGATTGGGCAGATTCATTACGCCCTGTATGGGAAGCAAATGGTGGGGAAGTTGTCTTTGATGAGTCAATCGACTTTAGTAAGGATACGGACTTCCAAACAATTATGACCAATGCATTAGCAAAAAACCCGGATGTCTTATTCATCGGTGGACCTTCACAACCGACTGCCCTTGTATTAAAGCAAGCACGTGATTTAGGTTTCGAAGGTGGATTCATTATTATGGACCAAGCAAAGCTGGATGAGATCGCAGCAGTATTAGGCGGAAGTTATGATTTACTTGAAGGCGTAATTTCGACACCACCACTAGTTACATCCCAATATGGTGGTACAGAAGCTTTCATTGAAAAATACCGTAGCCAAAACGATAAAGATCCAGGCTCTGAATCAGGATTCCATTATATTTCATTGTATATTCTAGTTGAGGCAATGAAAGCAGCTGGAACTGTGGATGATACTGAGAAAATTATGGCAGCAATGGATCAAGGAGCAAAAAACCTGCCAGAAGACAAAGAAGTTTATTACATTAAAGGTGTAGACGATGATGGTGGATTCCTTCCATTATTACGCATGGCTTATATTGAAAATGGAGAAATTGTTCAGATGGGTGAAGAAAAGTAAATAATACAGATAGAAAAAAGCACCTTTTACGAATTATATCCCGTACTTAGTACCGGGAAAACATTTCAAAAGAGTATACAGTTGATCTGTATTACTCTTTTTTTTCAGTTCAAACTGAGCTCCGGTGAATTTTCTCATAAAAAGATTTTAAGTCGAATAAATTGGATACTAGTGTGAAAAAAGGAGATGTAAATTGCGTGGGAAATTATTTGGAAAGTGCTGTTTTTGAACATCAATTTTGGCTTCAAGTACTTGGGGATCATTCAAGATTTATTAACGATTCGCTATACCCTTCTCAAATAGAGGATATTACTAAAGCTGCTTCCTTTATCCATCACTTCGATCAACTTCTTTCTCAAGTAAGTTCACTTAACGAATCCAATATAATTCTTTTCACTAATAATGTTGAAGAATCAGTAAAACAATTAAGGGCCTTCAAACTATCCATTATTGAACGCCACTTAACAGGTGAAATGAAAATCCATTTAACACCTACTTTTATAAATCATATGGTAAATGAATTAGAAGAATATTTACGTATATTAAACTATCTCAAACAGGGTGAAGTGCCACCAATATTTCACGAATTACATCACCATCTAATCTGGTTGGTAGATGCATCGGGTCATGCGGGGGCCATTAATGACCAATTGGATGGCGTAGAAAAAAGATTGAAGGAAAAAAGCAGTACTTTTGCAAAACACTTTGATCAGTTTTATTTGAAAGCGGTAGAATTAACGGGCTATTTACGTACGAATGTTCATAAATTCCCGGCATTAAACAGATTTAACAATGAGGTTGAAGTGGAAATGGGCTTATTTAAGACGTTTTTAAATGAACTGGAAGAAATGGAGCTAAGTGCGGAAGTATTAGGAACATTTACTGCGTCTATGGCAGACCACATGGCGAGGGAGGAACAGTACTATTTAATGAAATTAGCAGAGTCTTCTAACATTTAAACGAAAACCGCAGGGGCCATACCCACTTCATTTATTTTAGTGGTTATAGTCATCTGCGGTTTTTTATTTTGGAGTGAAGTATATTAACCGATCAATAATAAACGGAGAAACTCCGCTTATTAAAGAAATTAAGTGAAAAGTAATCAAAATAAACGGAGAAATTCCCTCTATTTAATAAATAAATATAAAATTTAAAGGTTTTCATGTGAATAGACGGAATAACTACTTCTATTTCCCATTAAATGCAGCTAATTTTGCAAATAAGGGGAAATCCTCCGCTTATTTTACTCAATTATTCTTTAGAAGTATTATCTTTGGATAAAAACCAACCAGCTACTGCAATAGCAATTAATACGCTATAAAAAGTTAGTTTCCACTCAAAGGAATGGGCAAACGTATAAGAAATAATATTTACATCTGGATGACTTAAAGTTAAAACAGCAAGTTTAACACCTACCCATCCAACGATTACAAATGCAGCAATTTCTAAGCCTGGTTTTGCTGCAAGAAGTTTTACAAAAAAGTTTGCTGCAAAACGCATGATGATTAACCCGATTAAACCACCTGTGAATATGACTAGGAACTTTCCGCCATCCATGCCACCAATCGTAGGTAAGTCAGTATTAGGTAGTGTCATCGCAAGAGCTACAGCTGCTAAAATTGAATCAACCGCAAATGCAATATCCGCCAATTCCACTTTAATAACCGTTCCCCAAAAACCAGATTTCTTCTTTTCCTTCTCTTTCACATGTACTTTATTTTTAAAATATAACTTTCTAGCAATATGATTGATTGCAATAAATAGTAAATAGAGAGCACCAATAGCCTGAACCTGCCAGACATCTACTAGGAAGGAAATAATAAATAACGAAGCGAAACGGAAAATGAAGGCACCTGCTAGACCATAAAAAAGAGCCCTCCGTCTTTCTTTTTCGGGTAAATGTTTAACCATGATAGCTAAAACGAGGGCATTATCTGCCGCAAGTAATCCTTCTAATCCAATTAATAATAATAGTACCCAACCATACTCTAACAATAATGATATATCCAATTATATTCCTCCTAGCTACATTTAAGATTAATGGTAAGTAAGAATAATATTCCCACTTCCATTAACTATAATCATATAGCGAGGCATCACTAAAAATGCTTTTAAAAAAATACATTTAATTTTCTTCGAGAACATATATTTATCAGTATTTAATAAAAGTTGATATTAAGAGGTGGCCTCCGTGTATTTTCTTAGAAAAAGTTTGGCGCTAATTTTAGGCAGCATTATTCTTTCTTTAGGTATAAATCTGTTTTTAGTTCCGCATAAAATTTTAGATGGAGGAACAGTTGGCATTGGATTAATAGCAAATTACTTATGGGGGTTTAATACCGGACTTATAATAATCCTATTAAGTATTCCCATCTTTATATACGCATGGTTTCATTATAGAAACTATTTCTATAATAGTTTACATGGCATGATTCTATCTGCTTTTTTTATTGATTACCTTTCACCTCTTAGTAAGCTAATAAAAGTTGAAGCGGTATACAGCTCTATTCTAGGAGGCATCTTAGTAGGCATAGGAATCGGGATGATGTTATGCTTTCAGACAAGTACAGGAGGCTCGGATTTTATTGCGCAGTTTTTGTGTGATAAGACGGGTATTAATGTAGGGATTTATATTTTGGTGATTGATTCAGTTGTTATAATTATTGGGGGGCTATTATTATCTCCGGAAACATTTTATCTCTCCATTTTAACGATAATTTCTATTGGTATC
Source organism: Solibacillus sp. FSL K6-4121 (assembly GCF_038002585.1). NCBI lineage: Bacteria > Bacillati > Bacillota > Bacilli > Caryophanales > Caryophanaceae > Solibacillus > Solibacillus sp. FSL K6-4121. The sequence goes on along the minus strand of NZ_JBBOCS010000002.1, from coordinate 1,047,877 downwards.
ACAACTAGTCTTATTACAAGTATGCGAGGGCAACTAGTAGCTTATTAATGAGTTTGCGTATTATCATCCACGAAACCTCTTTCAACACTATTGTCACAATTGTAATATTTGTTATACTATTGCAAAAGAGGCGCCATTGATTCCCTAATGATTTTGGGGTTACTTTCTAGTAAGCTTGTAACAGACAACTAGAAAGGAATGATTCAATAATGTTGAAAAAAAGTATCGTGTTGTTGTTTAGTATGTTGATTTTTGCTTTGCCGACATCTGCATCTGCAGCTACATATACAGTAAAAAGTGGGGACACGCTTTGGAAGATTGCTTCTAAAAATCAAATCGGACTAAGCGAATTAATTGCTTTAAACCCTACATTAAAAAATCCGGACATGATTTATGTTGGAGATAAAATTATTATTTCTGAAAATGAACAACAAGCAGTAGAAGAGCAAGTAGTTAGCTTAGTGAACAAAGAACGTGCGAAAGCAGGGTTAGCCCCACTTACAATCGATTGGGAGCTATCGCGTGTTGCAAAATACAAATCACAAGATATGCACGACAAAAAATACTTCAGCCATACAAGCCCAACTTACGGCTCACCATTTGATATGATGAAAAAATTTGGTATTAGCTATAAATCAGCAGGTGAAAACATTGCTAAAGGCCAAAGAACAGCTACGCAAGTAATGGATGCATGGATGAATAGTTCAGGTCACCGAGCAAATATTATGGATGCGAAATTTACGCACATTGGTGTAGGTTTCGTTGAAGATGGTTACTACTGGACGCAAATGTTTATTAAAAAATAAAATCTCAAAATTATAAGCAGTTCAAATTTACGCAATTAAGTAAAATTTGAACTGCTTTATTTTATGTCTACAATTTTTATATATAAAGCTCCCAGCCGAAAATTAAGATGACCATTAGTAAACCAGAGACACAAGAAAGTGTATAGCGAATTTTTTGACCACGTGTTAGTGTTATTTGCCGCCACCCTAATAATAGAGCAACGATGCAAACCGCTACGATAATTATATACGCATAATTTATCCAAAAATGAAGTTTTAGTGCGGCATAAGGTGTGTAGTTAAGTGCTCTATAAAATAAAGTAATTACATTTATAACAATAATGAGATTCGCTAAAAGCAGTTTTGTTTCCCATTTTTTTGAAATGATAGATGGAACTTTGTTTTTTCTGTTATTTATGGATTGGATTAAGCTGATTACTAGAGTAATAACTGTATAGAGAATACTAAAAGTTATGGCTAAGAAACTGAGCAGCTTAAAGATTTTTGAACTTTTGGAGACCGGCATCAAATCACTTGTTAGCGTTGAGATCTTTTCTATTTGACCATTGTTCAAAGTCACATGCAGAAAATCATTCGAATCATCAGTAGATTTATAAAGAGACGGAGCAATTTGTTTATACGTCACTCCAAAAGTATTCATTCTATTTGACTCTGTCACTTCAATATTTAGAGTACTTAGCGCACCATATAGCTTGGCGAAACCTTTATAGGGCTGCCTTGCCCAAAAATAATTTCCTTCATGATTTTGTACATTGGGCATAGTTTGATATTTGTTTGATGGTGAATATTCTCCGAACAGGAGTGTCGGTAAGCCGTAACTAAGCGCTACTTCATTTTGCTGATTCGTCATAATAATTAAACCTAATTTGTTTTCTTTGGAAAAGATGAAATTGCTTGAAAAACTGTCCGTATTCCCTGCATGGCCCAATACATCTACTGCATAAAGACCTTCCCAAAAACCATGAGCATTTCGCGGATAGCCATTGTCATAGAAATCACTCGTCGTCAGCATTTCATCTAATGTACGATTGTTTTGAAATAAGGGGCTACTCTCACCATCCGCCGGCATAAGCGCCATCATAAATTTAGCTAAATCCCCTATAGTACCCATTGCACTTCCAGCTGGATATAGACCGATAAAAATACGCCCATTTTTAGAAATACTTAATTCACCATCACTACCACGATACCCAAAAACTTCATCTCTTTTTGTTGCAATACTTAGGTTATCTTGCTGTGTAGGGTGAATGGATGTGTATTTCATATTCAAAATAGAAAAGATATGTTCATTTACATATTCATAAAACGGTTGTTCGGAGAGCTGTTCTACAATGAAAGCGGCCAGTGCAACACCATAGTTAGAGTAGGCAACGATACTTCCCGGCTCAGTCACTTGATAAGGATTAGTAATGTGAAGCATTTCTTCTAAAGGATTTATTTCATGCGCGGACTTATAAAATAAATCTATATATGCTTCCTCCCAGCCAGCATTATGGTGCATAAGATTTAACATCGTGATAGGGGTATCATATTGCCGATTGGTTAAAAATCCGGCTGGTAAATATGATCGGATATCTTCATTTAGTTCAAGCTTTCCCTGCTCTACAAGTTGCATTACACTTGTCCACACAAGAAGCTTCGTAACAGAACCCCACTCTAAAACAGTATCAGGTGTGACTTTAATCAGATTTTCAATATTTGCGTAGCCATAGGACGAACTCATGAAAATTTCGCCGTCATTCATAATTAATATATTCGCTCCAGCTGTTGATGTCCCAATATATTGAGCAACATATTCATCCACACGATCCTCTAGTTCAGTATAAGGAATTCCAGAAGGTGTTAGTTTATCCTCATTTGCAAAAACAGTTGATACAGAAAAAAACAATAGTGCGAATACAATTAACCTTATTTTTTGCATTAAAGTGCTCCTTTTTACATTTATTCATTTCATCACTTAAAGTTTAGGATTGTCTAATGATGAAGTAAGTGTTTTTGAAGCTCTGGCCCGTTGAGCTAGGTCTCGGGGCAGGCTTTTCGGTATTGAGATAAATAGCGGAAGGAATTACCGCTATTTTTAAATTAACGTGAAAAATAGGGGGAATAAGGGAAGAAATTTCCGTTATTGACCTAAAAAAGATGAAATTTCATGGTTTTATTTAAAATAACGGTAAAACGTTCCCTTATTTTTCCTGAAAATGGGCTATATCATTCAAATAAAGGTAAAATCTTCCTTTATTTTTTGGGAGAATTAGTTTTTTAAATAAAAATATTGATGGACCTCACAAACGGCAATAAGGGAAGCGATAAAGACACGTAGCACATCAATCAATTAAGAGAGATTTTATTAGAAAAGAAATCCCGTATTATGATGATGATAAATTTACCCGTAACAAATGTTTAAATATTCCATTTTCATTATATTGTAATTAAGAATAGGTGAAATAACTAGGAATATATTAATTCATTTAACAGGGAGGAGAGGGGGGCCGAGAATAGCGGGCGGAATAGAGGGACGAATTCCGCTTATTTAAAAAATAAAGTGAAAAATAAATAAATTAAACGGAGATATTCCGTCTATTGAATAAAAAAACATAAAATTTAATGATTTTAATGTAAATAAGCGGAAATTCTCCTCTTATTTTTGCTGAAATAAACGAAATTCTATAGATAAAAGGAAATCCTCCGCTTATTTTAATCTCGGCTAATATGTAATGCTGGTGGTTAGAAGATTAGAAGCTTTGAATTTAGGTTTGGGGGGAATGGTCTTCAAAAAGTTGCCATTGAAACGAGTGGAAAGTCTGCAAAAACAAGAAGTCCGTTTTTTACAACTTTGAATAATATATATTTAATATTAAATGTAAATGAGGTTGTAATTTTGAAGGTGCATGGGAGAGTCAGTTTATTTGTTGGATGGATTACATTGTTTTTAATCGGCATTGACTTATTTGTAGTATCTCCTTTAATGCCATTTATTTCGGAAGCGTATGTTACAAGTCCAGCGATGACTGGCTGGATGATCACTGTTTTTGCAATTACCTATGCTATTTTCGCTCCTTTTTTCGGGTGGCTGTCAGATAAACATGGACGGGGTGCATACATCACATTTGGATTAGTGTTATTCGTCGTTTCTAACATACTAACCGCCTTCGCTCCTACATTTTTTTGGTTAATTGTTAGTCGTATTTTAGTTGGTTTATCAGTTGCTTCAATTGCTCCGTTGCTTTATGCAATTATTGGCGATGTTGCACCTGCAAATCGGACAGGGACATGGCTTTCGATTCTTGCCTCAGGTCACTTAACAGCTCTTTGGGCTGGAGCTCCAATCGGTATTTTGTTAGAGCATTTTCTTGGATGGCGTTCAGTATTTGTGGCACTGGCTCTTATGGGCGCTATATTGGCAGTAGTAAATCATAAAACATGGAAAAATAATTCGAAAAGCCTTTCAACGAGGAATCTACTCGGGGGAAATTTATTACGAATATTTGGTTCAGTAAGTGTGACTACTAGTTGGGCGATTTCAATGTATGCTTTATATGTTTACTTAGGCGCGGCCCTTTATTCCGAGAATAGTTTTTCATCATTAGAAATCGCTGCAGCTATAACATTTTATGGTATTGGTGCTGTTATAGGTAGCCTTACGGGTGGACAGTTAACAGATCGATTTGGAGAAAAGAAAATTTCAAAACTAATACTCATTTCCTTAGCGCTAATACTCGTTTGTTTAGGCATCTTCTTTACTTCAAGTATTTGGATCTATTTCTACTTATTCTTATGGGCTTTAATTGGATATGCAGGATTTACATCTTACACTGCTAGGTTAGCGGGGGAATATCCAAATGAACGAGGAACTGTAATGGCTTGGAATATGACAGCTTTATATGTCGGTATAACGTTAGGATCAATGCTTGGCGGTTTCGTCATTTCTAATTGGGGCTACACTTTACTTCCGTATGTTTGTAGCTTTGCAGCAATTTTAAGCTTCGCCCTTAGTTGCCAACAAGTTAAAAAAACAAATACTAAAACTGCTCAAAAGGTGAATTAGAGACACAATTCTCAGAGGATTTGTGTCTCCTTTTTTTATTGTTGAAAGTTATTTCTTAATCTATCAGCAACACGAACTAACTTTACTTTTAGCTCCTCGAACCAGGGGGGAGTATCATTAATTTCTCCGTAATCCAATGAATTTAATATTCTGGCAAACTTATATAAATTTGCATACCTTTTAAACTGTGGGAATTGAGCCACGACATCATCATCTAAATCCATTTTGGTACGGTAGCCATTCAAAAATGAGTCAATCAACCATTTTGATTGAGGATTATCAATAAAATCATCAAGTGCTGTTACAAGATCAAGTGCATACCAATGATAGAGGGCATCATCAAAGTCAATGACATTAAAATGCGGATCTTTATCCCGTTTAAAGAATAAATTATCTAATTGAAAATCATAATGGATTAATCCAAATACATCTTGGTCAGTTGATAATGATTGAAGCCAATTCGTCATCTTACGTAATTCTTGAAGAGCTAATTCTTCTCCTGGATGTTTTTTAAACACGCTTTCCATGAATTGTACGGTGTCTAGCCAACTTTTTCTTTTTTCATCTAATGGATTAAACGTTTTAGATAAACAATGAAGTGAGGCAAGCGATTTTCCCCACTCTTCCATCTGTTCTTCAGTAATTGTCTCCTCATCCAAAGTGATTCCGTTAGCAGCAGTAAAGACGACAGCAATATACGTTCCTTCTGAAGTTTTTAGCGTTTCAATTAATCTTTGATTGTTTGATTGAATTGGTGTTACAGTTGGAAATCCATTTGTTTGTAAATAGTGCATAAACTCTAACTCTGCCTTTATTTGTTCAATCGAGTTATGCTGTTCAAAACTAATTCTTAAAAAGTATTGAACTTGATTACGCATAAAAGCATATACGAAGTTTGAACTTGCGCGCCGTAATTCCAAAGTTCCCTCATCATGTTCCCAAAATTGAAGTAAACTTTGAGCGAACCCATTAGATGCAACGCCTCTTACCATGTTTCCTAAATCCATCATTTTCTTTTTCCTCCCATTACTTCTGAGAGGGTTAAGCCTTATTTAAGAAGTAATCCCTCTCATTAGCATACTATTTTGAAGTTCGATCATTTTCAATAAGTCACCCCTTCCTTAAGAATCGGCTATAGCCAATCAGAGTTAAATTCGACATGAAATTACTAATCCCTCTTTTTTCCATGCTATATTGGTTAAGATGCTTAGCAATCAATTCAGACCGTACCATTACGTCGGAAAATGTAACGATAAACGCTGAAAGGGTGAAAAGATATGAAAAGAGAGGGAATAGTTAAGTGGTATAAAGTTGAAAAGGGGTACGGTCGTATAATGCTTGATGGTGAAGATACTAATCATGTTTTCGTTCACTTTAGTTCGATCTTACCTGATAACAAGAGATTTCCAGATGGATTTAGTTTTCTTAAAGAAGGTCAAAAAGTATCGTTCGATTTAATTGAAAGTCCAAATTCTACAGATCAGAAACAAGTAGCTGAAAATGTAATGGTTATTTCTGATTAAAGAGGACTTATTTAGTATTCAGGTGCATTCCTTTTATAAGAAATGTGCCTTTTTTAAATGAAATACCTTTTACAAAACAAATGGGTATTTATGTTAGAATAGTTTGTATATTACATTTTAAATAACGAGCAGTAATGATTAGTTCATAACTGGTTAAACAGACTTGAATCAGAAAATTTTCGACTTGTGTAGCTGGGATAAGCACGAATGATAATTTTCCTAGAAAAATATTAAAAAACAAAGGGAGTGTAATGTGAAACATAAAATAATATTTTTTGATGTAGATGGTACTATTACAAGTTATAAAGACGGTACAATTTCACAAAGTACGAAAACAGCGATTAAACAGCTGTTAGATCAAGGTTTTAAAGTGGTAGCAGCAACAGGCAGACCTTTATCAATGTGCAATGAACTTGCTGAAATAGGGATAGAAACATTTATTACAGCTAATGGCGCCTACGTTACGCATCAAGGAAACTGTATTCATAAAATTGTATTACCAAATGAAACAGCTAACCTATTTAGTGAATTTGCATTGGAACAACAAAATGCCCTTACTTATTATTCGGATACTTTACATATGAACGAGGTACAAAGTCCAAAAATACAGCAGGCTCTCTATGAAACATTAAGACTGCAGGAATTTCCTCCCATCAATGAGGATGTACAATTGAAAGAAATTTATTTGCTTTGTTTATTTGCGGATGATGTAGAAATTGAAAAGTATAAAAATCAATTTCCTACAATTCACTTTAAACGCTGGCACCCATATATTGTGAACGTACTTGAAAATGATGTTTCAAAATCTTTGGCTATTCAAAAAGTGTTAAATTATTTTGGACTAACAAAGGAAGAAGCTATTGCTTTTGGAGATGGAGAAAATGATATTGATATGTTGGAACTTGTAGACTTAGGCATCGCTATGGGAAATGCAGGCAAAATATTAAAATCCACCGCTAACTTTGTAACGAAAGATTCTAGTGAGGATGGTATTGCATGGGCGTTAAAGAGATATGAATTAATTTGAGGATCTATGGATTATTAAAAAATCGCTGTTAATGCATAACTTATTCGAATTGAAAGGGTGATAAAAATAGAAATCGATTTTTTGAAAAAACATCCTGCTAAAATAAATGAAGTTTCGACAATGATTTTCAAGGAATTTGTTGAAAAGACGGGTAGCAGTAAGAAGTTTGAAGATGTAGTGAATTATATTTCAAATGAAATGGATACTACTTTTCCAATAACCCTCGTTGCTTTTGAGAACGGAGAATGTATTGGTACAGTTTCAATTTTTGAAAACGATCTAAAGATAAGGGAAAAGTACAAGCCTTGGCTGGCATCTTTATATACGAAACCTGAATATCGGGGGAGAAGTGTTGGGAAAGCGTTAATAGACAAAACGATTGAGATAGTTAAGGAATTAGGATTCAATGAACTATATTTAAGAACAGAGGATGCATCTGACTATTATAGAAAACGAGGGTGGATCTATGTTGAAACTGTTTCTGATGAAAAATACGAAAAGATTGATGTATTTAAGAAAGTGATTTATTGAAACAGCAAGATTTGATAGATAAAGTCTAAATTTCAGGGGGTTATTTTATGTTTGTAGTAAATGTAGAAGGAGCAATTCGTCGCAATGACAAATGGCTATTAATACATAGAAGTGAAAAGGAGGAGCATGCTGGTGGAGGCCTCTCCTTAGTAGGTGGAAAGTGTGAAATTGAAGGTAATTCATCTGATATTCTGGAAAGAACGTTAAAACGAGAAGTTTTTGAAGAAGTAGGTTGCGAAATTACAGGTATTAAATATGTTAATAGCTCCTCCTTCGTGACAGATTCAGGGATAAATGTATTTGATATCGTTTTTCTATGTCAGCATAAATCTGGGGAACCTTACGCTAAAAGTACGGATGAAGTGGATGGTGTTGTTTGGATGACTACATCAGAGATTATTACTCATACAGAATTACCTCTATTTTTAAAAGAAAACATTAAACTTGCAGAGAAAGTACTACAGGATAATTTACATGAGTAATTTTAGTTTTAAGGCGCGGTTCTATAATAAGAATTAGCGCCTCTTTTTTTTCTGTATTTAAATCCCAATGAATTTGGGCTCGAAGATTTTATTGTTTGTTTACATAAAAAAATAGAAATTCAAAAAAATTTCGAAGGCCAACAAAATCAATAACAGCAAAGGGTATGGATGATATAACCTGTTATTTACTGGAAAATATATATTGACAATAATTAGGTGGTACGTTAGATTAGTTACTAATTTCAATTTAAAATGCAATGAAGAGGATATGAATCGTTTTAGTGAAGGTCAAAAGAGAGGGAAATCACCGGCTGAAAGTTTCCTGATTGGACAAATCGATTTACTCCCTTGGAGCTGTGCTAGGAAACTAGTGACGTTTACAGGCGTTATCTGTATCAATGAGCTACTGGAGTTACATGCAGTAGGAATTTGGGTGGAACCACGGGTATTCAAGCATATATTCGTCCCTTTGCGGATGAATATATGCTTTTTTTATTTACCAAAAAAAGAAAAAGGAGAGGTAGTATGTCAAATCAACAAGTTACAATTCAATTTCCAAATGGCGAACAAAAACGTTTTGCCAAAGGTGTTACGCTAACCGAAATTGCTAAATCGATTAGTTCGAGCTTAGCTAAAAAATCAATTGCGGGAAGTGTAAATACGACGACAACCGATTTGACACGACCAATTCTAGTGGACGCTGAAATTTCACTGTATGAAGCTTCGTCAAAGGAAGGCTTAAAGGTACTTCGTCATTCAACAGCACATTTATTAGCGCAGGCAATAAAGCGACTGTACCCTGATGCAAAATTTGGGGTTGGTCCTGTCATAGAAAACGGATTTTATTATGATATCGAAATGAGCCATGTCCTCGTCCCAGAGGATTTGCAAACACTTGAACGTGAAATGAAAAAAATCGCGAATGAAAATTATGCTGTTGTTCGTAAGGAAGTGTCACGAGAAGAAGCTGCTAACATTTTTGCACATGACCCCTTGAAGTTAGAGCTACTTGAATCGATACCGACAGAAGAACTTGTAACAATTTATGAGCAAGGGGAATTTGTTGATTTATGTAGAGGGCCACATGTACCATCGACTAATAAAATGCAGCATTTTAAGCTAATGAATATTTCAGGAGCGTATTGGCGCGGCGATAAGAATAATCAGATGCTGCAACGCATTTATGGGGTAGCCTTTGCAACGAAAGAAGATTTGCAAGATTATTTCGTATTCCTTGAAGAAGCTGAAAAGCGTAATCATCGAAAGCTAGGGAAAGAACTGCAACTATTTATGTTCTCTGAAGAAGCGCCCGGTATGCCGTTTTATTTAGCAAATGGGCAAATCATTCGTAATGAACTTGAAAACTTTTTACGCAATTTGCAAGCGATTTACGATTACAAAGAAGTGCGAACACCACTGATGATGAATCAACGTCTTTGGGAGCAATCTGGACACTGGCAGCACTACAAAGAAAATATGTACTTCACACAAGTTGATGAGCAAAAATTTGCCTTAAAACCGATGAACTGTCCTGGACATATGCTCATTTATAAAAATGATTTACATTCGTATCGAGATTTACCGATTCGTATGGCAGAGTTTGGCCAAGTACACCGACATGAATTTAGTGGTGCGTTAAATGGGCTACTTCGCGTTCGGACATTCTGTCAAGACGATGCACATATTTTCGTGACTCCCGCACAAATTGAAGACGAAATTGCACTAGCATTACAAATTATTGATCACGTATATAAAGTATTTGGCTTTGAATACGAAGTTGAGTTATCGACACGTCCAGAAGATTATATGGGGGAGCTTGACTTATGGAATCAAGCGGAGGAAGCACTTGAAAATGTATTAAACCGACTCGGCATTGCTTATAAAATTAATGCTGCAGACGGGGCATTTTACGGTCCGAAGATTGATATTCATATTCGAGATGCGATTAACCGTAGTCATCAATGTGCAACGATCCAGCTAGATTTTCAACTACCAGAGAAGTTTGATTTAACATATGTTAATGAAGATAATGAGAAAGTACGCCCAGTTGTAATCCACCGAGCTGTATTTGGTTCAATCGATCGCTTCCTAGGTATTTTAATCGAACATTTTGGCGGCGGATTCCCACTATGGTTAGCGCCAAGACAAGTACAGGTTATTGGCGTTTCCGAGGCACATACAGACTATATTGAAAAGGTTAAAGCCCAGTTACGCCAGGCCAATATTAGAGTAAATATAGATAAACGTAACGAAAAGCTTGGTCGAAAAATTCGAGATGCGCAAATGCAAAAAACACCGTATATACTTGTATTAGGTGATCAAGAGCAGCAAAATGAAACTGTAACTGTACGAGCGTTTAAACAAGATGGACTAAATACATTATCTATTGATGCGTTTATTAAACAGATTCAATTAGAAATTCTAAATAAGCAATTGCCTTCCTAAATTGATAACAATTAAAAATATCGTAATGGATGAATAGATTTCAAGAAATTTCACTATACGCTAAACTGCATCCCATTTGTTTGATTCAAACAAATAGGTGCAGTTTTTCTATGGGTAAAATTAGCTGGGAAGGTAAATTAGTAGCATCATTAGTTATTTGTCTCTAGTGAGGGGAGTATCAGCAAGCAAAGTATTCCGATAATTAGAAGGTAGGCGGATAAAATGAATCCTAAGCTTATGACACCAATCAGGTCTATCGCATATCCAAATAGTAAGTAACCTGGTATGCCTCCACCAACACATATAATATTATAAACACTAAAAACACGAGCAAGATGTGTGCTCTGTATATGGGTTTGGAGATAACTCACTACAAAGATATTTAATATTCCTTGAGAAATCCCGCCAACTATTAAAAGAAGTTGTAATAATGGTAAAGGCAATTTTAATGCAAAACATAAAATGGCAAAACTAAAAGCAAATAATGATAATAAGAAACCATATTTTTTATTAAGATTGTTATACAAAAATGGACTAATAAATGAGCCTATTACAATACCAATGATTGTAGGGGTTGTAAATAAAAATAGGCTTTCGGCGCCTTTACCAAAAATCAGCTTTAAGTAACTAATTAAGTAAATATCAATCGCTGAGCCAACCATCCAACCTAAAAAAAATATAATAAACAACCTGTAAATTTTTTGATCATTTTTAATATAGAGAAGACCTTCCTTAATAGACCTCATTAAGGAAATTTTTTCTGATGAATCAGCTTTATTTAGATAAGTAGGTCGAATAAAGAAAACGGTTAGAAAAGATGCGAAGTAAAATATAGACACGAGCAATAAACAATCATATGTAGTAAATTCAAATTTAAATAATACTGCTGTAAAGGAATAAGCAATCAGTTTGGCTGTCATATTTACTATACGAAAGAGGCTATTCGCTTTAGGTATTGTCTTACTATCTATAATATGTGGAATTAAGCTAGCGCTTGAGGTAGTGAAAAAAGCATTCACGAGTGTAACTAGAAATATTAATACATAGATTAAAAAAGTAGAGTGGGTTTGAAAATAACTTATGCAATAAAAAAGTAATAGTAATGCTATTCGAATAACATCTGAAGAAATCATCATTTTTTGTAATGGTTTTGTTTCGACAAATGCACCAATGTGTAAACCAAACAGTAAAACAGGGATTGCTGAAAATATAAAATAATAGGAAGTATCGACACCAGTTCCTCCTAATGCTTGCAACATACTTAATAAAACAACGAATAAGATTGCATCTCCAAATGCGCTAAAAAAGTTAGCAGAAAATAATAAAAGGAATTTTTTGTTGTTAAACATATTTTCACCTCATATAGTAATTTTACTTTAACTAAAAATAAAAATGCTTAATTAACCAGTGGTCAATTAATGGTGTAAAAAAACTCTAGCAAACTAGAGTATTTAATAGAAAATTGATATAAGAATGTGCTGCTTCTTGTGCTTGTTCGTAATTATCGACACGTCCTTTGTAATAGAGGACAAATCCATGAAGCGCTATAAATACTGAGTGAATATTATCTTCATCTAATGCATGTTGATGTAAACATTGTAAAGTATGAGTGAATTTTTTTAAGCTTTCTTTTGGAGCCATTTGTTGAAGAGGATCATCTAAGCCATCTTGTTTAACAAACATAAAATCATATTGGCTTTGGTTGTTTAAACCAAATTCGATGTAGCTTGTTAAAACATATTTTGTTCCTTCTATGCAACCAAATTTTAATGCATTATCTAATAAGTCGTTTAATTTCGTGAAATATTTTTCGATAACTGCATTAAATAACTCTGTTTTGTTTTGAAAGTGATAGTAAATGGAGCCGTGACTAAATCCTAAAGCACTTGCAATAGAACGCATCGAAACTTTTTGAAAATCTAATAGTAAAAACTGTCGATCTGCCTCCTCAACAATCATTTCTTTAGATAAACCATCCGATACTTTCTTTCGTCCCATAATATACACCCCTTATTGACCAGTGGTTAATTTTTATAATAAAGCATAAGATTTACTAATGCAAATTAAATTTAGGTTAAAAATCTTCAATAAATATGATTCCAGTAAAAAATATCTCTGAATATTATTATAATATATTTATACTATTATCGAAAGGTTAACAATGTTAAACTATGTTAGCATTCTTTTTGAGTGAACAATATGTAACGATTATAGGAGAGTCCTAAAAAATGAAGAATAAAATGAACGTGTTAATCTTACTTTTAACAGCCATCTTTATGGTTGGTTGTACGGATGTAGAAGAAGTTTCTATTCCGGATGAAAAAATAGAGACAGAAGATGTAACAATTGTTGATACAACTGAAAATAGTGAAACTGCTACTACGGTTGTTGATGAATCAATAGTAGAAGAAACTACAGCTCAATCAAATAAAGACCAGTTTTCAGGATATAAACTTATTGAGGTAGATGGCGGTAATTTATCTGGTCATCGTGAACCTAATGTGGTAGTTAACATTGGTTTCGGGGACCGTGATTATTGGGCATTTACGAATGAATACGGGCAATTAGTACGTGTCATTGCGGACAAAATTATTTTACAAGATGATGATAACGAACCGGTATTATCGTCTGGTAGATACTACTCTGATGAAGCAAAGGTTCCAGGTGTAGAGAGTTCCGTTTTAGATGAAGGACATGTCATTGCTGATTCACTCGGAGGGGTATCGAACGCTTACAATATTACCCCACAAAATAGTACGCTCAACCGTCATGGTGATCAAGCTTATATGGAAGACGCAATCCGTAAAGCTAATGGAGCAACTATGTTTGAAGCGATTATCACCTATCCAAATACTAAAACGCAGATTCCTTCAAGTTATCAGTATACCTATACTTTAAAGGGGAAAAAGATCGTTGATTCATTTGACAACGTGAACCCTGATGAAGTTAACGAATCACTCGGTTTAACAGGTGAGCCTTCCAAGCCAGCTCAATCCAACACTAGTGGTGGCGATATTTCGAGTGTTGATACAAACGGGAATGGACAAGTAACAATTAAAGAAGCAAAAGCAGCAGGTTTCAGTATGCCAATAACAAGTGATCATTGGTTATACCCCTACATGCATGATGCTGATAAGGACGGTTTAGTAGGCGAGTAAGTGTACTAGCTCTTATTCCAAATTATATTGGGAGAGCCAAGGAGAGCGACCAAAATAGAGGGAGAAATTCCGCTTAATATAAAAATTTCATGAAAAGTAACCAAAATAAGCGGAGAAATTCCTTCTATTGATTAAAAAAACATAAAATTCATCGGTTTTCATAGAGATAAGCGGATATTCTCCTCTTATTTTCCTCATTATAACTCAAATTCTTTAAATAAGCGGAAATCCTCCGCTTATTTTTTCTGCCCTAATTGTTAAACCACATTTTAATATTCCTTTATTGAGCGCGATTCTGTAAAAAGGATTAGCGCTCATTTTTCTAAGTTTTATCCCAGACTGGTTAAAAACTTGCAAGACAAACTATCAACTCACAATTGATATACGTTACGTGTAAATGAAGTTATAAATCAGTTTTAGAAGAATATATTATTTTATAGAAGTTTATTTTCTATGAATATAATAACTTCTCGTCTCAGTCTAGCTATTCCTTGTTCTTTGTTGTTTTTGCAATGAGATTTTAGATCTGCCAGTTTGTCCATTAATTTCAATTTAGGAGGATAAGCAATATGGATTTATTAAAACCGATTTTATCTCACGCAAGTAGAATGCCAAATCAGAAAGCACTAGTTTTTGGGGATTATACGTACACGTACAAAGAGTTAAACGATGAAATTAATCGATATAGTAATGGTTTAATTAAACAAGGTTTAAAAAAGGGCGATAAAGTTAGTTTGTTTTTAAAAAATTCGCATTGGTTTGTGATTTGCGCTTATGCCGTGATGAAGGCAGGAGGTGTCATCGTTCCTATTAATTTCCGTCTGACGTCGAAAGAAATCCATTATATTGTGAATCAATCTGATTCAATTGCTGTCATTACAGATGCGGATCAAACTGAATTAGTAAAGAGCGCCATTGTTAATATTTCTGCAAATCCATTAATTTACAGTACGGGAGATGAAACTGAAGGGGTTATATCTTTAAAAGAGCTTGATACTACACAAACTGATGACCCGAATGTACCAATTTCTGCAGATGATGATGCGCAAATTTTGTATACATCAGGTACAACTGGTAATCCAAAAGGGGCACTGCTTACACATGGGAATGTAATTAGTCTCAATAGTGCTCAAACTGTAATGATGAAATTAAATCGTGAGGACGTCTATTTACTAGTAGCGCCGGCATTTCACTCGGCAGGTTTAAATATGGTTCTTACATCTTGCTTTTTTGCTGGTGCCACAGTTGTCATGATGCGAGATTTCCATCCTTTAGAAACTCTAAAAGCGATAGAGCAGCATAAAGTCACGTTATTCTTTGGTGTGCCTGCTATGTATAATGCATTTTTCATGATTCCGAAAGGGTCCTTTGATTTATCATCTGTTCGTGGCTATATTTATGGTGCAGCACCAATGTCACCAAGTATGATTGAAAGTGCTGTAGAATATTTGGGTTCAGATCAGTTCTATAATGCGTGTGGTTTAACTGAAGGTGGACCAGGAGGCGTTTATTTAACACCAGAAGAACATAAGACAAAGCTAGGTGCGAGTGGAAAAGCGATGACATTTTTAGATGTTCGGGTAGTAAATGATTATATGGAAGATATATTGCCAGGTGAAGTTGGTGAGCTAATCATGCGCGGTGAATCTGTTATGAGAGAATACTATAAAAAACCAGAAGAAACAGCGAAAACGTTTCGTGACGGTTGGCTATTAACAGGTGATTTAGCAACAATTGATGGCGAGGGCTTTATTACACTTGTAGACCGAAAAAAGGACATGATTATCTCAGGGGGCGAAAACGTTTATTCGGTTGAAGTCGAGCAAATTTTAAATGGTTATCCAGGCATTGTTGAATCGGCAATTATTGGTTTGCCAGATTCGAAATGGGGAGAGGTTGTAACAGCTGTTATCGTTAAAAAGGATGATATAGAGATTGATGAAGAAGATATCAAAGCATATTGTCGCGAGCATTTAGCTGGTTATAAATTGCCACGTCACTTTATTTATGTAGAAGCTTTACCTCGTAATGTTTCCGGGAAAATATTGAAATATCAATTACGTGAAAACTGGAAAGAGGATAAAATTAGTCAGTAGGGGACTTTACAGCAATTCATATCAGGCGGTTTGTATTACTAGGGGGAGTAATCATGTATTTAGAAATTTATCTTTATCCTGTACCTGAAGAAAACAAGGAACAATTTTTAAAAATTAATCGAGAAGCAGAACGTATCTACAAAGAATATGGTGCACTTGAGAGCGACACATATACTGCTACATCTATTCAGCCAGGGTATGGTTGTTTGGGTATGATATCGTCAGTTGAACTACGCGAAAATGAAATCCTTATGATGGAAATTAATCGGTATCATCATAAGGAGCACCATAGTCAGGTTTTGGAGAAAGTTGATAATGATGAACAAATTGAAAAGTTATACAATCAAGTGGTTAAGGTAATCGATCTTAGTCGTACTGTCCGTGGTGAATTTGAGTTTCTTTGAGGGGCTTAAATTGAAATTGCTTTAATTGGGTGCACGTACATATTCAAAAGTGCGTGCATTTTTTTCATGAATAATCACTAATATTTTGTCATTCAAAACACCCCTTAAGTTTTTAAACAAACTTAAGGGGTGCAGTTCTAATGATTTACATTTTTTACGGTGTCACTGTTAAGTCTTCCTCTAAAGAATTAGGTGTTTCTGTTAATTCTTCTTTAGAAGATTGTTCCTCAGCAGGGGCATCGCTAGGTCCTTCTGTAATTACTGGTAAATTAATATATAATTTACCGGCAGCTTTTTGACGAGTTTCGTTATTAAAGTCATCGATTGCAATTACTTCAATAACTGCACCGTTTGCAACGGTGTCAGCAGGAACTGTCCAGTAGCCTACATAATGACCATTTCCTTGTTCCATCATTGGTAACGCAGTAGCATTTTGAACTAAGTTTGTTAATGGCATATGGATCACAAAAGTAGGTTTTAATCCTGGCTCACTATCAAACTCAATTTTAACTGTTCTACCCGTTGTAATTGTAATGTCAGTATCTGGTTTTAAATTTGAAATAATTGGTGCATCGAAATCTGCAGTTACAGTAACTGTCTTAGAAACACTGTTGCCAGCTTTGTCTGTAGCTACTACTGTGATTTCATTCGCTCCATTATCAAGAATAACGCGTTTTGAATATTTTCCATCGCTGATAGTAGCGTTTGAGCCATTAACAGTCACTGTGTCAATATTTTCATCTGTAATTAAACCTTCTACAGTAACTGTTTCACGATTTACCTTTTCACCATTAGATGGTTTGTCGATCGTTAGTTCCGGAGCTATCGTATCTAAAGTTACTAAAACCGGAGTCGATTCACCTGTTACTCGACCATCTAATTTTGAAAGAACAGAAAATTCATTAGCGCCTTCAACTAAGTCTGCTTTAATTTTAAATTTACCATCGTCTCCAACTACTGTTGATGTAACTACTTCGCCATTTTGTTTTAACTCAATAGTTGTTGTTGGAGATGCTGTTCCAGTAATTGTTGTTTCAGGCTCATTTGTAATTGAGTTTGTTACTGGAGAAGTGATTACAGGACCGACTACTTCATAGCTAACGCGTGCGCGAATCATATAGTTTCCTTCAGCGGCAGGAGCTGTAGACCATGCACCTGATACATGCTGATAGCTTCTTGCTGCATTTTTACCATCTTCATCCGTTGCAAGACCTGGCGTATTCGGGTTTGCAACTGTTTGACGGTAAACCATATAGAAGTCACCATTTACAACAATATTGTGATCTGTTAAATCTACCACTGTCCATTCACCATTTCGAAGAGCCGTTGCATCAATTGGACCAGCTAATTGTTTACCTGGCGTACCGTCTGCTCCGGTAGCATCCCAAACTTCCACTGCAAATGCAGTACCGCCTGGAGTAGGCCATTCAGTTGTCCAGAAGCGGAATACACCATCTGTTACAATTCCGTTTTCTTTTCCTTCAGGAAGAGACATTTTTACTGCCCATGCATTTCCGGCAGCGTTGAATGCACGAGCATTTTCCGCAGTGCCATCATCATAGCCGATTTCTCCACCTGGATATGTGTAGAAAGGTTCAAGAGAAATGCTTATAGGAGATAATTCACCTGTAAGAGATACAGGAATTTCCTTACCATGGTATCCACGTGCAATTACTTTAAGTGTATACGTTCCTACATATGCTGTAAGGGCAAAGTTACCGTTAGCATCTGTTTGAACAGGTGTGATATTTGCGTCTTCAACTAAAATAACTGTTGCACCTTCAATCGCTTCTCCTGTTGATTCGTCAGTAATTGTACCGCTTATTGTATTTTGTTCAATTTCATCTAATGTGAAATTCGCAGTAGAAGTGCTATCCGCCTCAATTGTGACTGTTTGTATCTCAGATTCGAAACCGTAAGCCTCTGCTTTTACATTAAATGTGCCCGTACCATGTGTCAGTTTGTATGAACCGTCTGCTGGGCTTGAATAAACCGAACGTCCTGACTCTATCACACTTACTTGAGCGCCTAATGGAAGAAGTGTTGGATTGTTGATTACTTCAATCTCAGGTGCCTTATCTTTTGAAAGTACATCAGGTTTAATGGTCTTTGGATCTACAGCTTCTTTTAATGCTTCTTTTTCTTTCCCGTTACCTTTATTGCCATTATTACCGTTGTTGCCATTGGTATTTCCTTTATTGCCGTTGTCATTTCCTTTACCATTACCGTTGCCATTATTATTGTTTTTACCTTTAGAAACTTTACCAGTTTGAGATACGCTAGCTAATGCTACATCATCAATATACCAGCCATCTCGTTGTACACTAGAATCTGAGAATGCATTGAAACCAATATAGATACGTTGTCCAGCATAGTCTGATAAATCAACCTCTGCGTCTAACCAACTATTGGATATACCTTGAACCATTAATAATTGTGTCCAGTTTTCTTGGTCTGTTGACACAAATACATGTCCATAATCATACGCTCTACCAGAACTAGCTTGTTCGAAGTTATGCCAATGTTTAAATTGTAGGTAAGAGTTTCCTTCGGGCAGATCAATTGGAGGTGCAACAAGTGTCGCGTTCATGCTGTTTGCATATGTGCCAGATAAGTTTGTTGCATACACCTTTTCACCTGAGGCAGCATTTCCTGGACCAGATGTTGGTACACCCCAATCCCAGCTGTCATTAGTACCAAATGAGTACCAGCCAATTGGTTGTGTTTCAAAATTTTCAAAATATCCAACAGTGATGCCTGGTTTTACTTCCACAACGTACTCGTCACTGATTACTTCATTATTACCGAAGTCATTAATTGTCCATTTGTACGTAAATGAATTGCCAGAGATTAAATCACCCGGAATAACTACAGCAAATTCACCAGCGTTATGATCACCAGATTTACGCCCAGCAGGAATTTGTTGCCAAGCATTATTTTCATCTTTGTAGTTAAGTACAACTGATGAAACACTAATGTTATCACTAACTGAAACGGTTAAATTTAGATCCATTCCGGCATATGTTTCACTTGGTGCGGTATGCTCGAAATTAGGGGCTTCATTATCCGTTCCTGCTTGTGTAACTTGACCTTCTAGCGTACCTAGTCCAGTAATAATAGAAGAAACTGCTTCATAAGCATCTACTAATCCATAACCATAACCTTGGTTAGGTGTAGTAGTGTATTGACTATCTGTTAAAGGATTTGCAGTGTCTAGAAGAATCTGTTCCATTTCATCTACTGTTAAATTAGCATTTACTTGACGTAGAAGGGCAGCTACACCTGATACAGCAGGACCTGCCATCGATGTACCATTCCAACCACCTTCATAACCACCGCCAGGAACTGATGAACGAATGTTTACACCTGGAGCAGAAATATCTGGTTTAATTTCAGCATAAGGTGAAGGGCCACGGAGAGAGAAATTCCCAACTAAGTTATTGATGTCTGTTGCTCCTGTAGCAAATGACTCTGGATAGTTTGCTGGTGCAGCAACAGATCCAGCACCCCCTGGGTTAGTGAAAGTTGTATTACCTGCAGAGAATTCAGGGAAGATTTCTGCTGCACGCCAGTTAATAACAACATCACGGTACCACTCATCTAAACCAGGACCACCGCCCCAAGAGTTATTCACGACATCTGGTGCCATATCAACACGCGCATTTCCGTTAGCATCTGTTGGTGCTAAAATCCACTGAGCTGCCTCTAAAAGGTCAACATCTGAACCACCGTTAGCAGTGAATGCTTTTACGGCAATATACTTGGCTCCAGGTGCAACACCTATTTGATTTGAGCCATTTGGTTCACTACCAACCATAGTACCTGTAACGTGTGTACCATGGTCTTGATCATCATATGGAGTTGCACGTCCAGCAGAAGTTGAATCATACCAGCTATAATCATGAGAAACTTCACCGGTTGCTGCGTTATAGCCACGGTATTTTTCTTTTAAAGCTGGGTGATCCCATTGAACGCCGGTATCGATACTTGCAACTACCGTACCTGATCCATCAATACCCATATCCCAAACTTCTGGAGCATTAACGCGTTCAATATTCCACTCAACGTTTGCAACTTCCGCGCTTGGTGCTACGGCATCCTCAGTTTTGGTCGTAAAGAGTTGACGTGTTTCATTCGGTAATACTTTCTCTACTTCCTCAAATGTGGCGATTTTTTCCGCAACTTCTTGGGTTGCTGTGACGGCAATGGCATTTACGATATAAAAGGATGTAATATCTGATGCATTGCCAACTTCCGCTTCTTTATTGAGGAATTGCATGACTGATTGTTGAGATTCAATAGATGTTGCCTTTAATTCGGAGACAACAGCAGAACGCTGAATCAACTTGGCATTTAGAGCGGATAAGTTGGAATCTACCGCTTTTTGACGAGCAGCCGTAGCAACTTGAGCAGAATTCGCTTTATCTTTAAATTTCACTAAAAAGGTTACTTTGTTATCTTCTTTGAAATTTTCAAGTAAGCGCGCATTTAATTTTTCACGTGCGGAACTAAAAGTACTAATAGAATTGGAATCTCTAAAAGATTCATAGAGTTGATTGGAAGTTGTTTGTGCGCTAGCAACACTTGGTGTCAATAAAGAAAATGTCATCGCTGCAGTAGCGAGGATACTAAATGCTTTCCTAGAATTCTTTTTTCTCTTCATTTTCATTCCCCCTTAGATTTTCAATCGAACTTTACTTTTACTAAATTTGAAACTTGTAGGTTGGACTTTAAGGATTTTAAGAACAACCTTTCCTCCTCTCTATACTTTTTTTAGGTAGAAATGACTGGTTTGTGAAATTAAATTCTCTAGATGTAAGTACTATGTTAGATTATGGAAAATATTTTATTTGTCGTATTATGTCGAATAATTTAGAAGTGAAAAGCATTTGAATTTAAATGCCTATTTTTTTTACCTGAAGGAGAGCCAAGGGACACAGTTGGATATCAGAGGGAGATAGTGTTATTAAGGTTTTGCAGTTATTTTAGATTTTGCAAAAGGATTGAATTTATCTCTCATATTTAAAAAAAGATTAGTTTAACCTAAAAAAGAGCAATAGGTCTAAAGGTCATTTATTTTTCGGAGGTTGTAAGAAGGACTTTTTATTCATCTATCTAATTTGAAATTATTATTCTTAATGAAGAAAAGCGGTAAGTATCTTTTGAAGTGAATTAGATTGAAAATTCAGAAATTAAAGCAACTGAGAGTGTTAATAGTTTATAAAAATAAACATTGCAGTAAACAGAATGTTATTTTCAACAAACTTATCGATAAATTTGATAGGGGAAAAAAGGCTTGTAAGATTCCTGTATATATTTAACTAGTGTACTAGTTTTTATTTCACTGGCGTTCTTTTTGAGTAAAAGCTATGATTTGGAAATGTCGAAATTTGTCTAAATTCTAGGTCCTGTATAATTTACAATTAAATTAATTCATCACTATAAGTTGGGATGACAAAATTGCCGCCTCGCGATAGCGCAAGCGGCTTGATTATGTGTTTTTTTACTTCACTTTATAACGAGGGCAAAATTTTGGGATTGGTGGGCCTCGCAAACGGCAATAAAGGCAGTGATAAAGACATGTATCACGTGGCTTTAGCGCTGTCTTGCCGTAGCCCACCAACCAAAGTAGAATTTTATTAGAAAAGCAACCCCATGTTATGGTGATGAGCCATTCAATTGAAAAGTAATTGGAGTAAATAGGGGAAGTATATATTTTCTAAAGTTATTGTGCCATAATGAATAGGATAGGAGGACTCAGTATGAAGAACGAATTAATATTGATACTTACATATGTAGTTACAATTACTTTAGTGACGTTGACAACATTTAATCCAGAAGAATACATAATAAAGGATGCCTATATGGCGGCTTTAACGGGTCTTATTTATATTGTCTTTACAATTGGATGGGGAAGGCTAGTGCAGCAAACAAAATTTAACGCATTTCATAAATGGATTTTTGTTTTGATTGCTTGGTATACCTTATTAACGATTGGAGATATTTTATTATTTCAGAAAATGCCAAGTGTGTTGATTATGCTTGGGATGTTACTTTTTATACTCGTATGTCTTTATGTTTATCGAGCAAATGGCATAGTAGTCGATGCTTTAACAGCTGCTCTATTATTGTTGATACTCTACATTGCGATGCGAATTGAACATACTATTATTCCAGGAGCGATAATTGGTGGCATCTTTATTTCAATACCGTTTTTAATAATCGCGGCAAAGAAATCCCTTCGTGCAACACAAGTTCTAGCGCGCCTTGTATTTTTCTTAATGGCTTTTACCATTTTATTTTTATCTCCAGGTATGCCTATTTTCGCAGAGGGCGGCTATTTGTTGTATTTAGTAATCAGTATCATTGTTGTGGCTTTTGTCATTAGACGTAAAATTGAGCTGCTATTGCCACAGGAAGCTATGCCTGTATTATTAATAGTTACATTGGTTATGTATGGTGTGAAATTTATTTAATATGTTATAAAAGAGGGCTGAGGAGAAAATAATACTTTCTCGTCAGCCTATATTTATGTGCTTTTTTACAACATTGAAATCCATGTTATGTGTAGAACGAATATCCCAGTATAGAGGAACATGACGAAAGAAAGAACTATTCGCCAAACGTTTGTTAACCTTGTAGGGAAATCTGATTTCCATAAAAACCAAACTAGACCAGATAAAACAACTTTTGTTCCGAGAATCATTAAAGGGGAAAGTGAACTTAACAGTGGATTCGCTTCTTCAATCCATTCGTTACTAAGCCCCCAAGCTGTAAAAATGCCATCGATAAGATTTAACACTAATATGACCAGCAACATCCGTTTAATATCAAACAAACGTCTCATTATATATCACTCTTCGCTTGAATCGTAATCTCTCCTTTTTTATTTTTCCATAGATATATTTTTTCTGCTTTTTTTCAATCTCTTCATATTTAGATAAATGTTTACCAAAGTGAACTCATTTTATACTGCCTATTTCACCGGAATTAAATTAGACACCTAATTTAGTTCCGGATTATTTAGCACATTCGTTAACTGGAGATAGTTCCAAGGCAGAGGATATATTAGAGACAATGGCAAATATATTACATTCAAAACATAAAAGACGTTTTATCTGCATATTAAGAGATGCTAGATGAATATAATTTAAAGGAGACGCTTAAACGATAGGAATATTTAAGATTACTATTCTTTATTAATAGAGAGGTGATGGGTATGGTACAGAAAGTATTATCTACGTCCCAACAGCTGCTGATTGGGGAAGCACTTAAATATGCTGCACATAATGTTGCTGATCGGGAAGCATTTATAGATGGAGATCATCGATTAACGTATGGGGAACTTTTGACGCGTTCGCTCCATTTAGCGGGATGGCTACAAGCTCAAGGGATTGGTGTAGATGACAAGGTAGGCTGCTTGTTGAAGAATGGCCTGCCTTTTGTCGAGCTATATTTCGGCGTTTCATTAAGTGGTGGTGTTTTTGTTCCTGTCAATTTCCGTTTAGCTTCAAAGGAAATTGAATATATTCTAAACCAATCTGATGTAAAGATATTATTTGTTGAAGAAGAATTTATAGATAGCGTTCGTTCTATTATGCAAAACTTATCTCAAGTTAAAATTATCGTGCCAATTAAAGCCGAGAATTTAGAATTTGAGATAAACACAATCCCATATGATGTAATTTTTAATACAACTAATGAATACAAGCCTGTGAATCTCACTGACGATGACGCGCATGCCATTATTTATACATCGGGTACAACAGGGAAACCAAAAGGGGCAGTATTAACCCATAAAAATTTTTATATGAATGCAATGAATAAACTTTATCACTCTCAACCTAGGAAGGGCTCTAGGCAACTGATTATTCCTCCACTTTTCCATGTTGCTGCTCTGTCCTCACTTTTACAAAATTGTCTAATAGAAGGGACAATTATTATCCACCGTGAATTCCAACCAGATGTTGTACTGAAAACTGTCCAAGAAGAGAAAATTGAAACAATGTTTATGGTTCCGGCCATGTGGAATTTTCTATTCCAAGTGCCGAATCTATCTGATTATGATTTAAGTTCAATGACGAATTGTTCTTTAGGGGGAGCAATCTGTCCTATTGAAATTAAAAAAAGAATTTTACAAGTGTTTAAAAATGCAACAATATTAGAAGCTTTTGGACAAACAGAAATGAGTCCCTCTACAACTTATTTAGCCGGTGAAGATGCTCTTAGGAAGACTGAATCAGTTGGAAAACCTTCTATTAATGTAAGGGTACGAATTGTGGATAATGAAATGAATGATGTGCCTGTTGGAGAAGTGGGGGAAATTGTCTATCAGGGACCAACTACAATGAAGGAATATTATAAAAATGAGGAGGCAACAGAAGAAGCATTCAAAGGGGGCTGGTTTCATAGTGGCGATCTAGTACGAATGGATGAAGAGGGCTATATTTATGTGGTAGACCGGAAAAAGGACATGATTATAAGTGGCGGTGAGAATATTTACCCGAAAGAATTGGAAGATGTTTTATACTCTCATCCGGATATTTTAGAAGCTGCTGTAGTGGGAATTCCGCATCCTACTTGGGGTGAGACTGTGAAAGCATATATTGTCTTAAAGTCAGGCAAACAGATGACGGAAGAACAAGTAATACAATTTTGTCAAAGTAGCATTGCTTCTTACAAGAAACCGCGGGCTATTGAATTTATGGAGTCGTTGCCTAGAAATGCTTCGGGAAAGGTACTTAAAACGGTTTTACGTACGGGAGCTTACCAATAAGTCTAATAAAATATCTGAATATTTAAAATAATAAATAGTATGAAATGGTAAACTAAAAAGAAGGGAAGAACATACGTTGACCTACCAAAGTATTCAAGTGACATTAGCAGAAAATGGTGTTTGTACCGTTAAATTAAATCGCCCTCAGGTGAGAAATGCACTTGGCCTTCAAATGCGAGAGGAATTAAAAGATTTTTTTACTGAAGTTCAAAACAATGATGACGTAAAAGTGATTGTTTTGACAGGTGAAGGAACTGCGTTTTCTGCAGGCGGTGATTTAAGTGCTTTAAAAGATGTAGATGCGGCTTCGGGTCGCAAGAGATTGCAAACGGGACATGAAATGATTTCTTCCATTGTACAGCTTGAGAAACCGGTTATTGCGGCTGTTAATGGAGCTGCAGCAGGAGCAGGCTTTAGCCTAGCATTAGCTTGCGACATAATTATTGCGAATCAATCTGCCGTTTTCATTCAAAGTTTTTCAAAGGTGGGGTTAATTCCTGATTTAGGCTCTATCTATTTTTTACCAAGACTTATAGGAAAGCATCGTGCACTAGAATTGATGTTCTTTGGAGATAAGATTTCTGGCGAGCAGGCGCATGAACTTGGAATTGTTAATCGGGTATTTGAAGATGATTTGTTTACAGATGAAGTATATAAACTAGCAAATCAGCTTACAGAAGGTCCGCAAATGGCTTTAGGGTTAATGAAGAAACTAGTAAATAGAAGCATTCTTGATGATTTGGCTCAGTCTTTGGAGTTAGAAGGGTTTGCACAAGCAATGTGCTTTGAATCAGCAAACTTTAAAGAGGGTGTCGAAGCCTTTTTTGAAAAACGAAAACCTGTTTTTAACCAATCATAGTCGACAAATAAAATCGGAGGCATTTTGCGAGCAGATGAAATTGATCTTGGATATGCGAATGGGCAAGCAGATATAATGAAGGGTTTTTCAGTTAAGAGACCATCAAGAAACAACCTTATATGATAGTTCAATTGGTGGTCTAGATGATAGTTCTTGTGAATACATGTATGTTGAAATTTTGTATAAATAGAGAGGTGGATTTTATGGAGCGTTTACCAAAAAGTTTAGAAAATTTAAGACTACCAGTTATCGGTTCCCCATTGTTTATTATTAGTAATCCAAAACTCGTGATTGAGCAATGTAAAGCAGGCATTGTTGGATCTATTCCAGCATTGAATGCACGACAAACGAGTGTACTTGACGAATGGTTAGCAGAAATAACGGAGGAATTAAACACGTATAACAAAAATAACCCTGAAAAACCTGCTGCCCCGTTCGCGATTAATCAAATTGTGCATAAAACGAATACGAGATTAGAGCAAGACATGGAGCTTTGTATAAAATATAAAGTGCCGATTATTATATCCTCGCTAGGAGCCCGTGAAGAAGTATTTGAAATGGCTCATAGCTATGGTGGTATCGTTTTTCATGATGTCATAACAAATAATTTTGCTAAGAAGGCGATTAGTAAAGGGGCAGATGGATTGGTTGCCGTTGCTGCCGGTGCAGGTGGACATGCTGGAAGACAAAGTCCATTTGCTCTAATACAGGAAATTCGGGAATGGTTTGATGGACCATTAGCCTTGTCAGGTTCGATTGCAAATGGTAGAGCTATTTTAGCGGCACAGGCGATGGGAGCTGATTTCGCCTATATTGGATCGCCATTTATTGCAACAACGGAAGCAAATGCGAGTGAAGAATACAAGCAAATGATTGTAGACAGTACAGCAGACGATATTATTTATAGTAATTTATTTACAGGTGTGCATGGCAATTATTTGAAAGGTTCTATTAAAAATGTAGGGCTTGATCCAGATAACCTAGAGCAAGGCGATCTTTCAGCTATGAATTTTAAAGAGGGAGATAAAAAAGCTTGGAAGGATGTCTGGGGAAGTGGACAAGGTATTGGTGCAATTAAGGAAGTAGTGCCAACGAGAGATCTGATTAATCGGTTTGAGGAAGAGTATAAAGAAGCACATATGAAAATGGCAATGCAAAAGCTCCCTGTATAGGATGGGTAAGATGAATTTAAGGATTAAAGCCAATCTATGCTTGAATTCAATTATGTTTTTAACAGACTTCTCTCTATAGGGAAGTCTTTTTTTGAGCAGAAAAAGCAGGAATACGATATTGTGAATTTCAGCTGTTAATATTATAAACTTTAATAAATGGTCTATTTTTTAGTGATTAGTTTTAAAAATTTTTCACAAAATGAAACCTTTAAACTAAATCGGTACTCTAAGATAGTAGGAGGGAATAAGATGGATCAGTACATACAACAAGCACTTGCTGGTGATGAAAATGCAATCCGGCACATAACTACGATACATAAGCCTAGATTACTCGCTAAAGCATATACATATATGAAAAATAAGCAGGATGCGGAAGATATTGTGCAAGAAACGTTCATAAAAGCATTTGGTGCACTGGCCCAGCTAAAGGAGCCGAAATATTTTGCGACATGGCTATATAAAATATTGATTCGTGAAAGCTTTTTTGCAATGAATAAGAAGAAGCGTACGGAGCTGTTAGAGCTAGAAATTATGGAACAGCTTCAGTTACTAGACCAGGAAAATAGCGAGGATTACAGCGAGTTGCATAACGCCATTGAAAGCCTTAAAAAAGACTACCAAATGGCGATCGTAATGCATTATTTTTATGATTTTAAAGTGTTTGAAATCGCGGAAATGCTAGGGAAACCAAACAACACGATTAAAATGCATCTGCACCGCGGCAGAAAGGCAATACGTAAAAAGCTAGAGGAAACAATGCAAAAGCCATTACAACAAAAGGAGGTAAAGCGCATGTTAAAAGAACAATTATTGGTCTTAGCACAGCAATATGGAAATGTGCCTGAGCATTATGAGCTAGAACTGGAAGATTATCATGAGGAAGGAATTGCTTCGTTTATGTGGCAAGGGCCAAGTAAAGATGAAGGAGTTTTTATTCGATTAGATGATAAAGGGCGACTTGATGATTTTGCGAAAACTCCCTCAAAAGAAGGTGCACCGATTACTGAAGAGATGAAGCTTAAAATAGCCGAGCGACTGCTACATGAACAATACCCGGAAGCACTTTCGTATTATACACTAATAGAACAAAATAAAAAGGAATCGAGTACAAGCTTTAAGTATGGACAAGTTGTGGGCGGGTTTCCATTAGACGGTTTTTATTGTCTTATAGAAGTAACCGATCCAGGTGAGATCATTCATTTCACCTATACGGGTTATATGGAAAATCCTCCAGAAATACCAAAGGAGCTTTACCCTACGGAACGTATTTTAAATGCATTGTATGAAGGTGACTGGTCAAGTTGTGCAGAAAGCTTTAATGAAAAATATGATTCCGTTGCAGCATCAGGTATATATGCTATCTATGAATCAAAGCTATTAAGGCAGGCCTATGATGCGGTAACAGGTAAACAATTATTTGATTCTGGTGATGAGAGAAAGCAAAATTATGTGCCATTTCCAAATGTTGAAGCATTGCCGAAAAAGTACAAAATTGGAGAAATCATTGGCATCAATGAGGAATGGGAGCAATATGAAGAGGTAAGCATGAGTATGGATGAAGCGTATGAAGAGCTGAATTGGCGTCCTAAAGGCTGGCAAAATCCTCAGGGGAAATCATACGAGCATTACATGAAAAGTAAATTTGAAAATCGAGTAAAAGCAAAGGTGGACAAACGTACGAAGCGCTTGAATAGTTTTATTTGGTTTGCGGATATTGAAGGTGAGGGGAAACTTTCTGAAGAGGAATGTTTACAGATTGCCGCACAGTTTATTCAAACATACTATTCGGAGTATACACCATATTTATATGTTGAAGTAAAAGATGAAGAGGACATAGAGGAAAACCGTGCCTTTTTCCGTTTTGTCGTGCAGAAGGATGGATTTTTCGTTGAAAATGAATTTTTCCATATGAATATTAGTAAAATAACAGGCGCTATTTTGATGTTTTTAACACCGAATGTAGCGGTTGAATATATTGAACAGTTTGAACCAAAAGCAATTAAGCCCGTTAAAGAATTACTGCCACTAAAAGGTCTAAAAGTACATCTGGAATGGGACAAGGTGTATGGGGAAACAGAACATGATGAGGATGAAATGCGCATTATTTACCGTATACGGATGACGGATGGTGCCTTTATAAAAGGGGTAAATGCGGAAAGTGGAGAGGTTATTTATAGTTTGATTTAATGAAAAGCCTGTGCGGTACAACTAACAAGATTTACCAATATTTTACACTAATTCGGCATCCGTGTCCTCTTAAAAAAAGGGGAGATTTTACCGTTATTTGAATGATGTAATTCATTTTTGGGATAAATAAGGGAACGTTTTACCGTTATTTTAAATAAAATCATGAAAAATCATGTTTTTTAGGTCAATAAGGGAAATTCCTTCCCTTATTTTATCTGTTTTTTAAGTTATTTTAAAAATAACGGAAATTAGTTCCTCTATTTATCCCGTTAAGCAATCCAACCTACAAATATTAGTAATGACCAAAAATTACATTAAAACATAGAAATTGTTAGTTAAATATGAGCATTTTGTGAATTAGTATGCAACATTTGACGCGATTAAACCGTCACGTTATAGTCAGGTTACAACTAGATATTATTTTTCAAAGAATAATATTTTCTTGAATGGAAAATATATAGCTTACTGACAACGAAGAAATATACTAATAGGAGACCTATATGCTACATTACACAAAACTGTTTTCATGTCATCAAAAGGAATGGCTCGTGCTGCTACATGGTCTAGGAGGCAAGAGCACCCTTTTTTATAAACAAGCGGATTATTTATCGCAGCATTATAATTTATTATTAATTGATTTACCGGGTCATGGCGATTCGAATGGGTTAGATGTAAATTACTATGTCGCAGCAGATGTAGTGCCGAAAATTACAGAGGTGCTCGAGAAGTTAAAGATTAAACACGCACACTTTTTAACATTTTCACTGGGGACAATTATCGGCAATGAGCTTATGTACCGTGCGAAGCAGTACATTAAAACGATGACGCTAGCTGGTCCGGTGCTCAAGTTTAATAGATGGTCGTCACTGTTAATTCAGAGCGCATGGATATTCCGCCATTTCGCACCATATATGCTCTTTTACAAAACATTTGCATACTTAATTATGCCGAAAAAATCGCATGCTAAATCACGTTTTTATTTTGTGCAGGAGGCAACGAAGTTAGGGCGAAAAGAGTTTGTAAAGTGGACGTATTTATTGAAAAATGCGAGGAAGCCCTATGAGCAGCTTAAGCAAAGTGACTGTACAATTCCGAAGTTTTATCTAATCGGTAGGGAAGATCATTTATTTTTAGATGAAGCTAAGCGAGCAGTAGAGAATAATCCATACGCATCATTACAAATCCTTGATGACTGCGGGCATGTATGCGTTATTGAAAAAAGCGCGGAGTCAAATGAAGCGATCCACCATTTTATCGAGTCCAATCAGGTGTTTGCAAAAGTTAGTTCACTGTGAGACTTTTCAACACTTTCATAATAACAACTTTAAAGCCACCTACACTTTTATAGTAGGTGGCTTTAAACACTTGTAATGAACATTTAGAGGAATTCATAAGGTATTACTTTTTTAAAATATAAAATGAAATTAGATAAGTACTCGTTTACTCTAAAATGATTGTTTTTTGTTCAATAGTAGTTTAAATGGTGCTCTTTTTATACTTATAAATATTTTTTTGGCTTTCTTCTATATCGATTACGGTTTCAAAACCACTTTAATGCAACCATCTTGTTTTGTGTCGAATATTTCATAACCATGTTTTGCTTTTTCAAGAGGGAGGACGTGTGTAATGATATCGCCAGCATTCACTTTACCATCAGCTATTAAGTTATAGACATGAGGCATAATATGAACAACTGGTGCTTGTCCAGTACGAATAGCTACATTGCGTTGGAAGATATCTCCGAGTGGGAAAGCGTTGTATCGACCACCATAAACACCAGTAATTTGAATCGTTCCTCCTTTACGTACAGCTTGACTGGCTATAACAATAGCTCCCATAGCACCGCTTTGCAGTTTTACGCCACTTGCAAGAAACTCTAAAGGCGTCATTTTTCCACTCATCCCGACACAATCAATGACAACATCTGCGCCGCCCTTTGTCATCTCTTTCAAATATTCCCCACAATTTTCATGGTCTTCAAAATTAACGATTTCTACCTTGTTTGTCTTCTTTGCGTGTTTAAGACGATAGCCGATGTAGTCAACTGCGATTACTCTTTCTGCACCTTTCAACCAAGCAAATTTTTGCGCCAATAGCCCAACAGGTCCGCAGCCAAGAATAACAACCGTATCTCCTTTTTTTACACCGGCATTTTCGACACTCCAAAAAGCAGTAGAGGCAGCATCGGCAAGGAGAACTAAACTTTCATCGGGAACTTCAGATCTCTCTGGAATTTTGAAGGGGAGAAAATTGCCATAGGGAACACGCATATACTCTGCCTGACCTCCAGGAAATCCGCCTGCTGTGTCTGAATATCCGAAGTAGGCGCCCATTTCACCATTGTCATTGGCATTATCGCATTGACTTTCCAACTCATGATTACAATACCAGCAGTTCCCGCATGCAACATTAAAAGGAATGACGACCCGGTCACCTTTTTTCACCTTCGTTACATCCTTGCCAACTTCTTCTACAATTCCCATTGGTTCATGGCCAATAACATAATCTTGCCCTATATTTGGGATCATACCATGCATCAGGTGCAAATCAGATCCGCAAATAGCTGTTGTTGTTAGGCGAATTATAATATCATCGGCTTTTTTTATTTTAGGATCTTTTACTTCTTTAACCTCAACATTTTTTATACCTTGGAAAGTAACAGCTTTCATTAAAAAATCCCTCTTTTCCGTTTACTTTTTTGGTGGGGTAGGGAACATGCCTTTGCGATTCATGCTCTTAGGGAATAGATCCAACTGTGCAATACTAATCGCATTCTCTGCAGATTTAATATCCAATTCCTTTTGACCTTCAAGATCATAGGGTTTAAGCCATTCTTTCTTCAACATTAGCTCAGAAATCTCAAAGTATATATCAATCATGACTTCTAGCTGCGTTCTCATGATTTTTTGGAGAGTTGGGGAAGCTGTTTCTGTTAAAGCGATTGAAAGATTTCGAATTCCCGTTTTTGTTGTAAGTAAAAATTCAAGGGCAATTCCCGAATCAGTTAGTTCGGGCATTCCGATTGAATTTAAAGGATCTAAATAGTCTTCCATAACATAGTCCTCCTAATATTCTAATTCCGATTTAGCGTAGAGCTTAACCATAGCGGTAAGTGCGGGGGTAGATAATTTTACGTTTTTGTCTAATAAAGTTCTTAAATCATCATCAAAGACTACACCTTGACTCAGCTTCGATTTAAGTAAACTAGTTGTCATAAAGTTAATGAGTTCATGAAATTCCATTGTTTCATGAAGTGCTAATTTTTTCTCAAACATGGTCATCCCACCTCCAGAGTTTATTTGAAAAAGTTTGCCCTGGAGCAAGTCTATTTATACAAATTCTCCTTTTAGATTGGATTAATTGAATAACTAAAAAGACGAACTGAAGCACATCCTTCTTTTGTGCTCCAAATTCGTCTCTTTATTTACGTTTGATAAAAACAATGATTAAGACTTATGCATTAAACCACATCTGTATTAGTCATCGTTAAGGTTGTCCGGAGTGGAAAGCAACTTTTAGCCTCATAATAATATTACTTATTATTGTTTTTCTTGATAAATTTAACGTTGTTGTTATTGTTGTTATTACGTTTAATTTGATTATGATCATTTAAATTATCAAAGTTGAAATCTTCGCCGAATTCAAATGCATTATTATTGTTCTTATTGTTATTATTATTACGTTGACGTTCACGTTTGAAGTTATTATTTTCCAATGCTGCTCACCTCCTTACGCATAATTAGAATGGCTTAAACAGCTATGGGAAATACTAATATTCAGTTGGAAATTCTCCCTTAAAAGTACAATTGATTCATAAAGAGTTGAATAAAAGTTGAGCAGTTGTATTAAATTCTAGTTTTAATTTCTTTACATTCAGAGCATACTAGTTAATAAAAAAATTTGCTTAGAGAGGTAAGTTGAGTGAGTGATTTAGAAAAGTATGAAAAGTTAAGAGCTTATATTGAACAACAGATAGCTGATATACAAGGAAATCTTGATTCGATAGGAATGGCAGAAAAATTAGCTAAACAAATGCAACTTCATTTTTTATTTCAGATAAAGGATAAAATGAATCAGCTAGATGAAGAAGATTGATTAATTTGGAAGGAAAATGACTCTTGAAAAGTTCTGCTCAACAAGCCACTCTATTTTCGGACAGAGTGGCTATTTTTATAAATTTTACTTGTAATAACCCGCCTATTTATCCATAACTTAATCGAGATAGTGATGGTACCATTATTGCTGAATGATATCTTTTAATATCCTATTGATCAATCAAAAGGTTGTAATATTCTTTGTAAGAATATTACAATCTATTACAAAGAGAATTGGCAACAATGGTAATAAGTAATACTAATCTTATTACTTTGAATCAATCCGACTATAAAAATAAATTAGAATTGGAGGACATTCATTGATGAAATACGAAATTCCTAAACTTTTGAAAGAACATGAAAACTTGATTAAAGGTACTTTTAGGTATAGTAATGAGATAAGTTTTAAGCGTGAAGAAACAAAACCTTATGAAAGTAAATTAGGGGGATGTCCCTATTTGGAAAATAATATAGATTATCCGATAGGTGAAAATGGAAAACCGATGTTGTTTTTAGCACAAATTAATCTGGGAGATCTTGAAAATATAGTTGAATTACCAGAAAAGGGATTACTACAATTTTTTGTTACAAACGATGACTTGTACGGTTTGGAAGACCCCATTTTCGTAAGATATATTGAAAGTTATATAGAAAATGAAGAACTTTTAGTGAAGGAACATCCTTATGGAAATGAAGAATATATCATGAATCTCCCTTTTTCACATAGTGGTAAAATGTATTTTAAATCAAGGGAAATGCCTATGTCTTCCTCATTAGATTTATTTCAAGAGACTTTTATGGATAAGTTATCAGAAGAAGAATATGAGAAATTGAGCGAAGATTGCTATAGTAGCGATAGCAGAATTGGCGGTTATCCATATTTTGTCCAAAATGACTATATTGGTTTTGGTGATGACGATTTTCTTTTATTGCAACTGGATATCGATGACGAATGCGGTATTATGTTTGGGGATTCTGGCAACTGTGTTTTCTCTATTCCAAAAGACGCTTTGAAAAATAGGGATTTTTCAAAAGTCGTGTATGATTGGCAAAGTTGCTAGTGAGATACCAAATCCGTCTAAAAAAGCCGCCACTAATAAGCGAAAGAGAGGTTTAAAGTTTATATGGATAAACAATCCTATGCAAGATATTTACTTCAATTGATGGATGATGATATGAATTCCGGGGAAGCAGATATCGATGAAGCACGATTCTATGGTTACTTTCAAATGTTTATGCCAGATGGAAAAGGTGTAGAGGCTACTTTTGAACCTCTTGAAGATGGGCATATTTATTTGGAGAGGATATTACAAATCTATGAAATGCTAAATCCTGTGGATTATAGTGGGCCCACAGTGTCAGGATATTTTGTTAGTAAAGATAGTAATGTACCCAATGATATACTCGTAGATTATGGCAGGCAGTTTATTCAAGGCTTAAAGGATTTATTGCTGGGATCTTCCGGAAAGTTTGATACGAAAGATTCTACCGAGTACCTAGATGAAATCGAAGAAATTAAAATTGTACCTCCCGGATCGATAGATGGAATTCGTCAGCAATATGATCCTGAAATATATGAGGCGATTTTTGATATAATCAGCGAACAGATTGAATACGATGAACCGATTGAAGTTTTGGACGAGGCATATTACTCGATTGCTTGTGATTACTGGATTTCATATTATCTTCAGTGGCCCCGTTATAGATTAAATGGTGACCCGTTCGCAGCTTATTTTGAACTGTACAGACATGGATACGCAGCGGTCTTCTCAGAAAATAAACTGTATATTGGTTTATAATTTTGGAGGTGAATGGAAATGACAGAACGAATACCATGCAGGATGGAAGGATGCAGCGCAACTATTCTACCGAGTACAGCAGCCAAAACAAACGGTATCTGCATGCCTTGCCACCAGGAGCAGGAACGAAAAAAACGGGTAGCTTATATTGAGAAAAACCGAAAAACGGTGAATCTCTATGAGGGATTAGCAGATCAAGTGGACATTCTCAAGGTCATGCATGCACCGAGAAAGTATGTTCCGCTAATTCAATACGTTCCCTTTCCAATAAGAAAGGAGAAGCTTTACGTTTCTTTATCAAACCAAGATGCGCAACGTATGCTGAATTATGCAATAGAATTACTCGCTGTTAACAAGGAAAGTGAAGCACAGGATATTCTATTAGCTTTGGTGTGCTACCGAAATGATAATATATCAATTGCTTTACCAGAGCTTATACAGCGCGGCTTGTTTCAGGATCCGATTCTTTTTAAAGATGCACCACAAGACATTCGGGATCAGCTTATAGAGCGGGTGTTATGGGATGAGGACAACCGAAATCATCTTCTCCTTGCGCTCGGCTGGATTGGTGATGCTAAGGTAATAAACCAGTACCAGGAATGGCATATGCATCAACCAAAATGGGCGGAACAGTTATATGTAACGCCTGAAACTTATGCTGTTGATGGAGGATGGGAGCTTACTTCGAATGGGGAAAGGCGTAATTTGGTAAATCCATTATGTTACGCTATCAGGCAAACTGACCAACAGGATGATGTTGTAATTGAAGAAAATCATGCCCGTTTTCTTGAGACGAGCGATTCAACATGCCCATGGTGCAATAGGAAGTTAACGAAGTTGATGGTCGCTGCTACTTCTCATCCGGCTTTGCAATATCTCGACCTGCAAATGGAGAACCTACAGGTGATAACCTGTGAATTATGTGGGAGCTTTAGCGTGATATATATGGAATTGGAATTGGACAAAGATGGCTTACCTGTCTGGAGCCGTTTTAATCAGGAACCCGTTTATCTCCCGGATTTAGATGACGTAAACAGCAGTACTGAACCCTCACCTAAACTAGTTCTATCAAAAGAGCCACAATCACCGTATTATGCTGCTGTTTGGACTATGTCACAATTGGATTCTCAGATTGGCGGGCACCCAAGCTGGGTCCAGGATCCTGAGTACCCGGTTTGTCCTTATTGTGAACGAAGAATGCGGTTTATAGGGCAGATTGATTATGCCGATTTTGACGAGTATGCTGAAGGCATCTATTATATGTTTATTTGTTCTAAAGACCTGATTACAGCAACGATATATCAGCAAAGCTGAATGGCATTCATGTTTAATATAGTACCGTTTCAAAGGAGTGGGTTACGCTTGAATTGGAAAGAAGTTAGCAAGACAGATGATCTTTCACTTGTGCAGAAGGCTGTAACGGAACTGGATGTGAATGAACGAGACGAGCGGGGAAGAACGCCGCTGATGCTTTTTTTGACCAATCGAATACCCGTTGAGGCGATAGAAATATTGATCGAACAGGGAGCAGATCTTGAGGCACAGGATAAACTTGGTGATACTGCACTAAAAAAAGCTGTAAAGTTCAAGCAAATTGAAGCCCTGTTAAAGCTCATCGAAGCTGGGGCCAAACTGGACTCCCCTTTCGGCATATTGGCTACAGCTTGGAATGCAGCTCGTATAGATAAAAAGATTGCGGACCTTCTGCTCGAAACCAAAGGAGCCGTTCGCCTTTCTCTGACACTAGAAGAGCAAAGGGTTGTTGATGGGGTTTTATATGAGGAGTCTCAGAAAAAGATGTGTGAAAAGATTGAAAGAATAAATTCGGCGGAAATCCTACATGCCATTGTGAACGAATATAACTGGGATGATGGCCCGGAACCGATGTTGTCGGTTTTTCATAATCCGGTCACTCAAAAAATTACACTTCTTGACATGTATGAATTGTTAGATGGAGATTATTGGCTGGATAAGGGGAATTCGAGTGATCCGCTTAGCACGGAAGAGGAAAGACGCTTTAATCAACTTGCGGTTGCCCTAAATGAAAGATTGGAGCGGACCAGCAGCTAAAAAAGCCCGCTTTGAAAACGGGAGGCTATTTCATGCTTTCCACTATGCCCCCATTTTCCTTGAGTCAAAAAATAATTCTACGGACAAAAGATTAAACAATTGATTTGTGCTACTCTTTTTTGTTTTATATATCCTGTCTGTTTAGATAAGAGGGTCTTTATTAGCTATTGCTTAGCAATTGGGAAAAGCCAATCGTATGAACTAAAGATTTGGCTGAAATGGTAGGACTTAAATCACAAAAACAAACAGGTTGAAAAACTTTACTCCCGCGTATTAGTAATTGAGAAAACAGGGTATATGTTAGATGTAATACTAGGAGGAGTAAAGATGAAACTTGAGTTTTTAAAAATTGAAAATATCGTAGAAACAGAGAAAAATAAAATCATTTATATTCCAGCTGGGGGCATCCAGTTTGGATTTAAAAATAAGATTATATCTTTAAAAGATCCGTTACGAATTGCTATGACACATGGGGGCAGCTTCCTCAATGTTGTTCGCTATATTGATTTCGTAGTTTACGATGACCTATCAATCTATACGACAGGTGAGATTAAGCGAGAGAGCTTATTTGGGATTGTATCAAATGACGAAGTAATATTAGCCATACATAAAGCGCTGGAAAAAAGCAGTAAGGATGTTCCGTTTTACAGGTCATTGGATTTTAAAGAAATGTATAACCGTGATTTTGAAGAAGGTTACGATCAGAGTGCTAAATTTGAGGTAATGGATATAGAGATTTAAAACTTTAATAAACCGTAGCGAGTACAGTCGCTACGGTTTTCTTCGTGATATAGGGGTTATTATATCTATTTAGCATAAGGCAACCGATGGGCAATCGATGTTAATTAAATGTTTCTTATCTAAATATGGATAAATATGTTAATATTAATTAACTTATTCACATTTATGGAGGGAGGGTTTATTTTTATGGGAGTCTCATTATGTAAAGCGAACTTAGATGATGCCGCTATTCTTCATGAAATGCAAGTCAAATCATTTATGCCTTTACTGGAAAAATATCAAGATTATGATACAAACCCTGCCAATGAATCTTTAGAAAGAGTGATTACTCGGTTTAATCAATCCTATACAGATTATTATTTAATCAAATATTTTGAAGACATAATTGGTGGTATTAGAATAGTTAAGTTGGATAAAAACGCTTATCGTATTAGTCCAATATTTATATTACCTGAACATCAAGGAAAAGGAATCGCTCAAAAAGTTTTTTCGGAAATAGAAAGTATATACCTTGATGCAAAATCATGGGAGTTGGACACTATTATGCAAGAAGACGGGCTTTGTTATCTGTATGAAAAGTTAGGTTATAGGAGAACAGGAGAAATAAAGAAAATCAGTGATAAAATCACTATTATTTTTTATAAAAAATCCTGTGATATTTAAAATTAAAAAAATGAATTCAAGTGGTAGTGTCCAACTTAATGTAGCCCATACATATTTAAGAAAGAAGGAGCACAATGAACTATATTAAATCATTACGACAACACATTGGTACAAGACCAATAATTGCACCGGGGTCTGCCATTATAGTTTTAAATGAAAAGAATGAAGTATTATTACAATTACGCTCGGATACAAATGATTGGGGGCTTCCTGGTGGCGGTATGGAAATAGGAGACAGTTTTGAAGAAACCGCTCTAAAAGAATTATTTGAAGAAACAGGATTAATCGCTCAAGAATTACAATTAGTTGGATTAGCTTCTGGAAAGGAATTGTATTTTAAGTTCCCACATGGAGATGAAATTTATAATGCAACTGCGATTTATAAAACTACAAATGTAACTGGTTCTATTAAGAAAAATGAAGAAAGTAAAGCATTAAAATATTTTTCTTTAGACAAACTCCCTAATCTCAACTATACAACTTTAAAGTTACTTGAAAAGGTAGGCTATATATCAAATAACTATGAGACAAATATTTCTAAAATATAATGGTCTACAAATTAATTATTCTTAATTAAAGAACTGTGTTAAATATTCGAAATAAGCGAAAACCGTAGGGAATATAACCACTTATTTATTTGGATGGTTATGTTAGTCTACGGTTTTTCTTTGACGAAAAAAACAACACTTGTAACTTACTTTTTGATATTAAATTGACTATGGTGATTAAGCTATTTGCAAGCAATTTTACAGTGGGAATGTATAGGTTAATAATTACTATATTTTTAACTAATTATTTATCATCGAACTTCTAAAAGTGGGTCTAAATTTCTAAAAATTAAAATATCTTTTAGTTATAAATGATTATTTTGTATTTTCTATTAAGGAAATTTGACATTCCTATTGTCGTTTTTAAAGTTATCTTGATATAATTCATATGCCCTAGAGCTTACATAACTTTTTACTTAAAGTATTAATTTTAAAATCCAACAATTAGATTAGGAGAATCGAACATGAAAAAAACAGGCATTCAAGTAAACACAGTAAAAAAAGTAGTGAACATTTCTGTAAATGGCAAAATGACAATGGAAGATGCCAATGCATTCGTTGCAGACTACAATGCTAAAATGAAAGCAATCACACCATCTACTTTTGATCTAGAAGTTGATTGCACACAAATGCAATTATTGAATCCAGATATGACTGCAAATTTAACGGAAGTCATGAAAATGTATAAAACAACAGGATTCAAACAAGTGAAATTTACAGTAGATAATAATATAACGTTAAAAATGCAATTAAATCGTCTTGCAAACAGCGCTGGACTTACAAACGCAACAGTTGAATTAATCAAATAAATAATCGTAATAACAATAAGTTCAGCGAGGAGTTAATTCATAGTATGACGAGTATTAAAATAAAAAATGTTGCTTTTTATCATCCGGAAAATTTAGTAACAAATGAGTTTTACTTAGAGCATTTTAAAGAGCAAGGAGAAGATGTTACTAACTTCTTAACTTCGATGGGAAGAAATGAACGATATATCATCGACAATAATGAAAACTCCTTAACAATGGGTATTGAAGCGGCTAAACGTGTATTAGAAAAGGCTCAATTAACTGGGAAAGATATTGATATGATTGTATTTTCTACGCAAGTGCCTGAGCATACATTACCTACAAATGCGATGTTTGTGCACCACGAAATTGGTGCATCGAATCATACAATGCTGCTTGATAGTAACGCCAATTGCGCAGGCATGACGGTTGCAGTGGATAATGCTTCGCGGTATATGATGGCAAACCGACGTATTAACCGTGCGTTAGTTATTGGCTCTGATGCTAACAGCTTAATTTCCAATCCTGAACAGGCCTTTACATATGCTAATTTTTCAGATGCAGCAGCAGCCATCATACTTGAAAAGACAGAAGAGGCCGAAACAGGTTTTATTGATGCGGTATACGAAGTAGATTCAGCGAATAGAAACAATATAATTTATCCAAAAGAAGGATTCTCTCAAACAATCGGCAAGAAAGAGCATATCGTTTTCACTCCGTTTGATGGTGCGATGGCGATTCCAGCTGCATGTGAGATGATTGAAAACCTATTGAAAGATAACGGTTTAACGATAGAGGATGTTAATTCGTTTTGCTTATCGCAATTTGCATTATCGAATATTTTGAAAATCCAAGATCACTTTGATATTCCAGAAGAAAAGATTGTATATGTAGGTGATCGATACGGCTATACGTCTACTAGCAGTCCTTTCGTTTGCCTAAATGAAGGTATTGAAACAGGCCGTATAAAACGAGGCGACATTGTATTGTTCTGGACTATTGGAGCTGGTCACGAAATGGTAGCAATGTTATTTAAATATTAAAAATACAAATTTTAAGGCGGTAACCATATATGGTTGTCGCCCTTTTTTGTCTTTTTATATTTTCTAGGTCGGGAAATTGGAGAGGGGATAATGCGTCATTTTCCTACTCTTGTTTTATAATGGAATTTATAGTTTTTAGATAAGGAAGTGATTTTTTTGGTCAGTAAAATAATTTTAGATCACAGAGTAATTCAATTGAATAGCTATGAAGAAGAAAAAGTAAATGGGCGCTATAAAGTCTCGGTCATTTTTGATGTGACAAGTGAAGATTATCATGACGTTGCGACTTTACTTTACAACGGAACATTTGACGTTAAAATTCCTGAGAAAGAATTAATGTTTAGAGGAACGATTTATAACTACTCGACTTCTATTACAAATTTGTATGAAAAAGATCAGGTAGGGCAGTATACATTGACTTTAGTGGAAGAAAGGGACTGAATTTGAATGAGATTAAGCATATTAGATCAATCTCCTATCTCTTCCAACCAAACGCCTAGGGATGCATT
This sequence comes from Solibacillus sp. FSL K6-4121, assembly GCF_038002585.1. Lineage (NCBI taxonomy): Bacteria > Bacillati > Bacillota > Bacilli > Caryophanales > Caryophanaceae > Solibacillus > Solibacillus sp. FSL K6-4121. The sequence goes on along the minus strand of NZ_JBBOCS010000002.1, from coordinate 1,006,111 downwards.
AAATTGGTCAATGAAATTAGCACAGGCTGGGGAGGCATTTGGATATACAAGATACTGGATTGCCGAACATCATGATTTATCTGGTCTAGCATGTCCTGCACCTGAAGTAATGTTAAGCTACATTGGTGCTCACACGAATCGAATTCGGTTAGGATCTGGTGCGGTTTTATTGCCTCATTATCGACCATATAAAGTGGCCGAGACATTTAATATGCTCGCGACATTATTTCCAAACCGTATTGATTTAGGGATTGGACGAGCACCAGGTGGTTCTTCTGAAGCGATGACTGCTTTGTCGGGTAACTTTATCAAAAATGTTGGGAACTTTCCTACCTTAGTAAGAGACTTACTTCATTTTATAAACGACGATTTCCCAACGGATAACGAATATTCAAAGTTATCGGCTTCTCCCATACCTGAAAATCCACCAGAAATTTGGCTACTAGGAACGGGTGAAAAAAGTGCCATACTAGCGGCGGAACATGGTTTGCCATATACTTTCGGACATTTTATGAGCAATTATGATGGAGCTCCTATCGTTAAAAAATATATTGATACCTTTAGACCAAGCAAAGAAGGGGAAACGCCACAAGTCATCGTGACTGTGAATGTTATTTGTGGAGAAACAACTGAAAAAGCAGAAGAAGTTGCAGCAAGCTATCTCATTTGGTCTTTACAAATGGACAAAGGGAAGGCACATCAAGGGGTTCCTTCTATAAGTGAAGCGAAGCAATATACATTAAATGAACAGGAAAAAGAAACGTTGAAAAAAATGAGGCAAAACATGATAATTGGCAATCCTCATGAAGTGAAACAGAAATTATTTGAGTTAAAGGCCAAATACGAAGCAGATGAAATGATGATTAATACAATCACATACTTACCGGAAGATCGAATTCGCTCCTATGAACTTATTGCGAAGGAAGTGTTTCAGAAGGACATTACTTAGGGGCTTTAATCTCAACCATCGGGCGCATTCTTGAAGGAGAGTTGCGCCTTTATTAGCTAAAGGGCAATCTAATGTTGATTTAGAAAATTAAACAAACAACTACCGCTTCCCCCATTTTGCAAAGTTTCTTAAATAGAGAATACCTAAAGTCATAAATAATGTACCATTTACTTTATACATAAGCGTTTTAGAAGTTTCATCATGGACTGTTATACTAAGAAGTAAAGAGCCCCATATAATGATCAGTAGTCCTATGATTGAGTTTATTATTTTCATAATTACACATCCTAAACCAATTTTTTACATTAATTATTACTTCGATATGTTAGTTACTATATCCTTTAATCATTTGTAAAGCGTCACATCACGCTATAGAGAGGTTTGTACTCATCCAATATATAAAGCATATGGAGGTGTTTATGTATGAAGAAATTAATTTTCATATTTAGTATCATTTTTATAACTGCTTGTTCAAATGAATCACATTCTATTTATGGAGAAATCTCTTCAATTGAAGAAGGCAGCATCAATGTTGGCTGTTCAGATTTAGTTAGTAGTAAAGATGACATAGGTTATTCTTGTACTATAAAAATAACCAATGAAACGCTTATTAAGACTCAGGCTGGTGAGGTATTAACATTTGATGAATTAAATATTAATAATATCGTTTCAGTATATTTTAAAGAGCCAATATCATTAAGTACCGGTACTGAAAGGCCAACATTTGAGGCTAAAGAGATAACGGTGATCGAAAATTAGAAATATAAGGTGTGAGGTTTTTGCTATTAAAAAAGAGTTATTGGGGGATTTAAATGCCTCAATAACTCTCAGTAAGAAGTTTTATTTGTAATAATTGGGAATAGAAGTAACAGGCAAAGTAGATTGGCTACACCGAATTGGAAATAAGCAAACCCTTCAAAGCCATAGAAATAAATATACCCCACAGAAATCATAATAATTCCGCCAGCTAATAAAACAAATGTAGGGATAACTGTAACTAATTTAGGAAAGCTTTTCTTTCTTAGATAAATGGAAAGTATTATAAATATAACACCTGCTAATATACCCAACAAAAAGGGACTCCAAAAAAGCATACATATACACCTCCTACATATCATTTTACCATAATTTTACTCATAAAAACAAAATAATCCATTTTGTAACGGGAATTCATACATCAGTTAGCTTTTTAAGTTTCTAATTTCAAAAATACTCTAACAGTTTTTAGCCATAGAAGCATAAAAGTGTTTTTCATTTTATAAAAAAATGAAAGTTACTAATAAAATTTTGACTCCAAACGTAAGGGAGTCCTCCAAAAAGGAAATGCCCGAAAACTATACCCACGTGATTGAGGACTTAAAATAATGGTCACAAAAAGTCTCAAACTTGTGCCCCCCATCTTATCGAATTTTTCCAGCTAAATACTCCGACATAAATTAAAAATCAAGAGGGAAATTGAATATAAACAAATAAATTCGGGTATAAAGCATAAAGATAGGTTTAATATTTTTATAAGTAATGTATTTTAGAGGAGGTTTTATTGTGGCAGAGAACAAAGACAAACATGTTGCAAAAAAAGAAGATGGGGAACGTGAGATTCTAACTACTCGTCAAGGACACCCTGTAAGGGACAACCAGAATATCCGCACAGTGGGTAACCGTGGACCAGCGACTTTAGAAAATTATCATTTCATTGAAAAAATTTCACATTTCGACCGTGAAGAGGTTCCTGAACGTGTAGTACATGCACGTGGTTCAGGTGCTTTCGGTTATTTTGAAACTTACGGCAAGGTTGGAGATGAGCCGGTAGAAAAATATACCCGCGCAAAAGTCTTTTCTGGTGCCGGTAAACAAACGCAACTTATGGTGCGTTTTTCTACAGTAGCAGGTGCAAAGGATTCACCTGAGACTGCACGCGATCCACGCGGCTTTGCGGTGAAAATGTATACGGAAGATGGCAACTGGGATCTTGTAGGTAATAATTTAAAGATTTTCTTTATTCGTGATGCGATGAAGTTCCCTGATATGATCCATGCTTTTAAAGCAGATCCGGTTTCCAACGTACCGAATCCACAGCGTATGTTTGACTTTGTTTCACGTACACCGGAAGCGACGCATATGATTACGTTCCTATTTTCTCCTTGGGGTATTCCAACGACATATCGTCATATGCAAGGTTCAGGTGTTAACACATATAAATGGGTTAATGAAAAAGGTGAAGCTGTACTTGTGAAGTATCACTGGGAACCAAAACAAGGTATCCGCAATTTGACACAAGAAGAAGCAAACTCTATTCAGGCTACAAACGTAGGACATGCTACACAGGACTTATATGAATCAATTGAACGTGGAGAGTATCCAGAGTGGGAACTGTTCGTCCAAATTATGGAGGACGACTATCATCCGGAACTTGATTTTGATCCACTTGATGACACGAAACTATGGCCAGAAGATAAGTTCCCTTGGTTGCCTGTAGGTCGTATGGTGCTTAACCGCAATCCTGAAGATTTCCATGGAGAAATCGAGCAGGCTGCATTCGGAACTGGTGTTCTAGTAGACGGTATGGACTTTTCGGACGATAAAATGCTGCAAGGACGTACATTCTCTTACTCAGATACACAGCGTTACCGTGTAGGCTCAAACTATTTAAAATTGCCAGTCAACGCACCAAAGGCACCGGTTCGTACAAATCAGCAGCGTGGTCAAATGGATACTCGTGATCCTAAAGAATCCGGTGAAAACCCGCATATTAATTATGAGCCGTCAATGATTGGTGGCTACCGTGATGCAGGGGATAAAGCACACCCACCACATCAGCCATCTTATAATGCGGCATTAATGAGTGAGCCTATTGATCGCCCGAATAACTATGGTCAAGCTGGTGAAACATACCGCAGCTTTGAAGACTGGGAACGTGAAGAGCTCATTAAAAACTTATCGGATGCTCTGGCAATCTGTGATAAGCGCATTCAGGAAGCGATGTTTGATCACTTTACACAGGCGGATGAAGATTATGGCCGCCGTGTTAAGGAAGAGACTCAAAAGAAAATGAAAGAAATCGAAAAAATGGCTCAGGAAGGTAAATTACCAGGCCGAGAGTCAGGATTTTCTAAATATGGACAAGGTACGACTGCTGCGAATGAAGCAACAAAAGATGCAGTGAAGAAAAGCCATGAGGCAGATCCGTATTAATAATTAAATCCAATTAGTTAAAACTAAAAGACTTAAGTTTGGTATTCAACCAAGCTTAAGTCTTTTAACTTAACTGTGATTTGTAGTGGCGGTGTAGTTACACTTATTGGTGGAAACATGACTGTATTTATAAAGGAGAGATAGTTATCTACCACCTTCAGGATGAGTGAATTTTTGAGGAGACTATCAACGGAATATGTTCATGATAAAGCGTAACCCCTAAAAATAGAGAACCCCCTGTTGGTAACAGCCTCCTATTAAAGTATCTTTAAATTAACGTACATTGCTAAAAGGAAACCTACAAGTGCGCCAATAATCCCCAAAAGAATCATTGCTAATCCTTGTTTCTGCTCTTGATAATCTCTTCTTAAAACTATCCCTATACAAATAGGGAAAAATATAAAAAATGGCGGCATTAAAGTAATAAATAAGAACGCCACAGAGATCCAACCAATTGAGCTTAATATAGAACCGCCGTTTTTTTCGCCTCCATAGCTCCCCCTTAATCATCAAATCAATTAGAGAAGATTAAACTTCTTAATAAACAGTAATTACTCTTCTAAATGTTTTAGGTCATGTAAATCAGATGTACTCCACCCTCGTTGGGTAATGTCACTTTTATTACGGACGAAATATTTATATTCCACTAGTGGTTCATTATCAAATATTACGCCTATATAATATGGATTCAGGTGTTTATAGCCGTCCTCCCGATGGGGCACCGTCCTATAATCCCAAGTTTCTCCAGGGTACTGTTCTTCCAAATATATCTGTAGATAACCTACTTTTTTTTCAATTTGCATATCAATCCAATAGGGACGTACTAAATAAAAAATGCCAAAGGACACTAAAAATAAAATAGCCAATCCCTGACTAACTTTTCTCCATTTTCCTTTTAAAATAATAGAAACTGATAGAATAACAAGTAAAATCCCACCGACTATGAACAATTCAATTAGTTCAGTTGGATGCAATGAATATCCCCCTTTGTATTGAATCAGTTAGTTCACATTCCTAAGTAGCTTCATCATTGTTTTTTAAAATAATAATCAAGGTAAGCTTTTTCTTCAACCGGAGAAAGCAGATCATAAGCTATCCCAACGTTTCCGCCTTGAAGCTCCCAAATTGCGTTATGGTCCTCAACTGCTTTAGAAAAATCACCTTCTACCCATCTGCTTAATATATCTATATAAATTTGACCCCATTCGTACTTTTCTTTGTTCATTTCTGCTATTTCGAGCAAACGTTCAATGCGCTCTTTCGTAATCATATGAACGCCCCATTTCTGGTCTGCTTTTACTTTTTGATGAGACATGGCATGAATTACTTCTTGCAATTGAAATTCTAACATTCCATCTGGGAAAAATTCGATTAAATCAAGCTTTTGGTTCTCTGGCATATCCTTCTCAGGAGTTTGAAATCCTTTTTCAATTTGTTCCCGAGCCTCCTCAATTTCTTGTTCCGTTGGCTGTTTTAAATAAGCATCTAAATAATAAATTCCAACTGCCAGTGCTAGAACCCCTACAATAATTCCTAGAATGATTAGTGTTTTCTTCATTTAAAATACTCCATTAACCCACGTGCAACAGCTAGCTCTACGTCCTCATTTTCACTCGCTAAATCTATAATAAATTCATTAATCACTGCATGTTTTACTTCTTCAGTAATTTTAACCACTCCTTACTTGGTAATTTACTACCAATATAATTGTAAGATGATTTGAAACAGCTTACAAGACTAAAAGGAAAACTGCTCCCAATTGACAGGTCTTAAACTAGCCATTCGTCGAACGTACCATAAAAGTTAGCTCTTTTTTATATTTCGGGATTACGATTGAATATTTTAAATAAATGTAATAAATGTTTTTTCTAAATAAAAATTGTGGATTTGGAGTTAATAGTAATTTTGTATGTATCCCTATTGACATTGTCGGAATTGGAAAGTAAGATTATTGATGTATAAAATAGAAAGCATAACTAGGTATTTAGGAGGCAATTCAATGAAATTTCGTAAATGGCAAGTTCCTTTCGCTGCAACTGCACTAGCACTTACTTTAGCAGCTTGTGGTGGAGATGATTCTTCAAAAGATAAGACGGCTACAGAGCAACAACAGCAAGTAGAATACCGTGATGAATTAAATATCGCGATTACAGCTCAGCCACCAACACTTGATACGGCACAAACTGTATCGGCAGTAGCTTTAGATATCGCAGGAAACATTTATCAACAATTATTCCAATTAGATGCAAACTATGAGCCACAACCAGTATTGGCTTCTTCTTATGAAGTAAGTGAAGATGGTAAAACATATACAATTAAATTACGTGAAGGTGTAAAATTCCATAACGGTGATGTCATGGAAGCTTCTGACGTTGTTGCTTCGATGAATCGTTGGTTAGTAACATCTTCTCGTGCAAAATCATTATTACAAGGTGCTGAATTTACAGAAGTAGATCAAAATACGGTTCAATTAACAGTACCAACAGCAACTTCTGATATTTTAGTATTAATGGCTTCTCAAGCACAGTTCCCTTCAATTATGCCGAAGGAAATTATCGATTCTGCAACAGCAGAAGGCTTCTCTGAATATGTAGGTACAGGTCCATACCAATTTAAAGAGTGGAAGCAAGATCAAAATATCCAATTAACTCGTTTTGATGAGTATGTAGCCGTTGAAGGTGCGGAAGAGGCGAGTGGCTTCACTGGTGAAATAACTGCTCCAACAGAAACGTTAACGTATCATTTCGTAACAGACCATGCGACGCGTATTGCTGGGGTTCAAACGGGTCAATATGATATAGCAGATAGTATTCCAATCGAAAACTATGATCAATTAGCAGCAGACAAAAAATTAGAGCTGCTAACATTCCCAGGTGGAACCTTAACGGCATTCTTTAATACGACAGAACGCTCATTGAAGGATGAAAAAATTCGCCAAGCAGTTTTAGCGGCATTAAATAACGAAGAAATTATGTTAGCGGCATTCGCTAAACCAGAACTTTATTCTTTATCACCAAGCTATTTAAATGAAGCACAAGTGCAATGGACAAATGATGCAGGTGCTGAGTTTTATAACCAAGCAAATGCTGAAAAAGCGAAAAATCTTTTAGAAGAAGCAGGTTATAATGGTGAAGAAATCGTATTATTAACAACAAAAGATTACAATGAAATGTACTCAGGTACTCTAGTAATTCAAGAACAATTACGTCAATTAGGTATGAATGTACGCGTAGATACATTTGATTTCCCAACGTTCTTAGAAACAAAGGGTGATACAAGTAAATGGGATATTTTCTTAGCAAGTACAGGTTACCAAATTACACCACCACAACTATTAGCTGTAACACCTGACTGGGCTGGCTTACACGATGAGACAGTAGCGGCAGGCTTACAAGCTATTCGCTCTGCAGTGACGCCAGAGGAAGCGAAAGCTGAGTGGGAAAAAGTTCAAGGTTATATGTACGAACATGCAACATCAACTGTTTTAGGTCACTATAATGGTGTAGTCGCAGTAAATAAAGAAATCGAAGGATTTGAGTTATTTGAAGCACCAGTAGTTTGGAATGCTAAAATCCCAAAATAATGTATAAATAAAAAAGGAGGGTGTTAATTGCTCTCCTTTTTCTTAATGTAAAAGGATAAACCGATTGTGAGGGAAAAACATGCTAGCTTATATTTTTAAACGCTTGCTTTCAACAATCCCAGTACTGTTTGTTGTATCTGTCGTAATTTTTATTATTATTCATATTACGCCGGGGGATCCGGGTGCAACAATTTTAGGTATGGAAGCGACACCAGAGCAAATTGAAGAGCTTAACGAGCAGCTTGGCTATAACCGACCGATTCATGAACAGTATATTTCTTGGGTTAGTGGTGTATTTAAAGGAGACTTAGGTAACTCCATTTTTATGAGACAGCCTGTAACTGAGGCAATTAAAGAACATATCGGCCCAACATTATCACTCGCCATTTTAGCGCAACTTATTGCGATTGTATTAGCAATTCCATTTGGTGTACTTGCTGCTTATAAGCGAGGCTCATTAACAGATACTTCATTGATGAGTATTTCATTGTTAGGGATGGCCATCCCGAGTTTTTTATTAGCGCTTATTTTAATGCTTGTCGTCGGTGTGAAGCTACAGTGGCTACCAATAGCTGGCTATGCACCGCTATCAGATGGCTTAATGGAACATATAAAATTCTTGATTTTACCAGCGATTTCACTTGGGACGATTCAGGCAGCATTAATTACTCGTATGACGCGTTCTTCGATGCTAGATGTATTAAATTTAAACTATATTAAAACAGCGCGCGCTAAAGGTGTGCTGGAGTTGGGCGTATTGTTAAAACATGCGTTCCGTAATGCGTTTTTACCGATTTTAACGGTTATTGGCCAAACGTTTGGCACATTGGTAACGGGTGCAGTTGTGGTAGAGACGATTTTTAATATTCCTGGGCTTGGTCAATTAATTATTAATTCTGTAACGCGACGCGATTATACGGTTATTCAAGGTGTCGTGCTAATGGTAACAATTATGTATGTATTTATTAACTTAGTTATCGATTTACTGTACGGCGTTGTGGATCCACGTGTCCGTTTGGATCGTAAATAGAGAGGTGAAAAAATGACTACCTATTCGAAGGATGAGCTTGAACAGCTGTCTAAGGAATTCAAAAAGGAACAGCGTGCACTCAATTGGCGAAAAATAAAAGGTAATAAAGGCTTGCTTGCGGGCAGTTTTATATTTGTTGTATTAGCTTTACTAGCATTACTAGGTCCTTTATTTATTAATAATGATCCGTATGCAATGAAAGTAACAAGTCGTTTGTTAGAGCCGAGTGCTGCGCATTGGTTTGGAACAGATGAGTTTGGTCGAGATTTATTTACCCGCATAGTATATGGGGCAAGAGTATCACTATTAATCGGTGTAACCGTTGCATTTTTATCGTCAATGTTTGGTTTAGTTATGGGATTATATGCGAGCTATTATAAATGGTTAGACCATGTTTTAATGCGTATTTGTGATGGATTAATTGCAATTCCAGGTATATTACTAGCGATAACGTTAATGGCAGCATTAGGTGCATCTGCGACAAATGTAATTATCGCATTAGTCGTAGTATTTACGCCTAATATTGCACGCGTTGTTCGGGCGGCGGCATTAGTGGTAAAGGAACAAACATATATAGAAGCGATGCATGCGCAAGGTGCAAGTAATACACGTATTATTTGGTTACATATTATGCCGAATACATTGTCACCATTGTTAGTGCAAGCGACATTTGTTTTTGCAGAGGCGATTATTTCTGAGGCAGCACTTAGTTTCTTAGGCGCAGGTATTCCAGCACCAGAACCAAGTTGGGGCAATATATTACAGGCCGGCAAGCTTGTTATTTTTAAAGCTTGGTGGATGGTATTAGTGCCCGGAGCATTTATTGTGTTAGCAGTACTTTCGCTAAATTTATTGGGCGATGGCTTACGTGATTTTTTGGACCCTCGTCTAAAAGGATTACCTTCAAGAAAACGTAAGGCAAATAAACGAATAAAGGGAGGAAATGCGTAATGGCATTATTAAAAGTAGAAAATTTACAGACGCATTTCCAAACGGAGCGCGGTCAAGTATCTGCTGTACGCGGAGTTAATTTTACAGTAGAAAAAGGAGAAATTATCGGTATTGTTGGTGAGTCTGGCTGTGGTAAAAGTGTGATGTCACAGTCGATTATTCGCTTACAAGAGCATACGGAGCCGGTTGATTATGAGGGTGCGGTTTATTTTGAAGAGCAAAATTTACTTGATTTACCCTTGAAACAAATGAGTAAAATTCGTGGTAATGATATTTCGATTATTTTCCAAGATCCGTTGTCTTCATTAAATCCTATACAAACAGTAGGCGCACAAATCGTAGAGGTTTTACGTCTTCATCAAAAGCTATCAAAAAAGGAAGCGCGTACCCGAGCTATCGATTTGCTTCGGATAATAGGCATTCCTTCACCTGAAAAGCGCATTGATGAATACCCACATGAGCTATCAGGAGGAATGCAACAGCGTGTAATGATTGCGATGGCACTTGCGTGTAAGCCGAAGCTTTTAATTGCGGATGAGCCGACGACAGCTCTTGATGTAACGATTCAGGCGCAAATTTTAGATTTAATTGTTAAATTAAATAAAGAGCTAGGAATGGCTGTGCTCTTTATTACGCATGATTTAGGAGTAGTTGCAGAAATTTGTCAAAAGGTAAAAGTAATGTATTTAGGTCAAATTATTGAGGAAGCAACAACCGATCATTTATTTAAAAATCCGCTTCATCCGTATACGCAAGGCTTATTACATTCAAAGCCCGAGCTCGACGGAGATCGTCATGCACCACTTCAGGTAATAAAAGGGACTGTACCACCTTTGTCTAATATTCCTGCTGGTTGCGGCTTTGCGACACGTTGCCCGTTTGCAACTGATTTATGTCGTGTAGAAATGCCGCCAGTAATCGAAATGGAAGCAGATCAGCGAGTACAATGCTGGTTGTATGATGAGCAAAAGGGAGGCTGGGTATAATGACAAAGCAGCCGATTTTACAAGTAAAACAATTGCAAAAGCAATTTCCTCTTTACGGACCTTTTGGTAAGTTAGGTGGAGTCAAGCAAACAGTACATGCTGTAAAAGATGTTTCGATTTCGATGTACGAAGGTGAAACTTATGGCTTAGTAGGAGAGTCTGGCTCTGGTAAAAGTACGACGGGGCGTACGATTTTAGGGTTAACGGAGGCAACAGCTGGAGAGGTTATATATAACGAGCAAGATTTAACGAAGCTATCGAAAGCAGAGTTGCGTAAATTCCGTAGAGATTTACAGCTTGTTTTCCAAGATCCATTTTCTTCATTAAATCCACGTCAGCGCATTGGTCGGATTTTAGAAGAGCCACTAATTATTCATGGTATTGGTTCGAAAGAAGAACGAATTGAAAAAGTGTTTTCAATGTTAGAAATGGTAGGCTTACAAAATGAGCACTTTTATCGTTTTCCGCACGAATTTTCTGGTGGACAACGACAACGCCTTAGTATTGCGCGCGCATTAATTGTTAATCCAAAAGTAATGATTTGTGATGAGCCGGTTTCTGCGCTAGATGTTTCGATTCAATCACAAATTTTAAATATTTTAAAGCAATTACAGCAAGATATGGATTTATCGATGCTCTTTATTACACATGATATTAGCGTTGTTCGTTACATTTCGGATCGTATTGGTATTATGTATTTGGGAACAATTGTTGAGGAGGCGCCAACAGAGAAACTGTTTACTAATACCCTTCATCCGTATACGCAAGCATTATTTTCAGCTGTCCCTGGCAAGCAAAAGCGTGAACGTGTTATTTTAAAAGGTGAGATTCCATCACCAATAAATCCACCACCGGGCTGTGTTTTCCATACACGCTGTCCATTTGCTACAGAGCGTTGTAAAAATGAAGTACCGGCTTTACGAGAGATAGGAATAGAAGGATCGCAGCATAAAGTTGCGTGCCATTATGCAGAGGAGACAAAACAATGGTCAAATTAAACTGGGCACAAAATAAAAATGAAATTTCAAATGAAGCAGGGGTCCAACTAAGTGGAAACATGGGACCAAATCTAGATGGAGGTCTTTCACCGAAGGAATTATTAGAAGGTGCAGTGGCTCTATGCTTGTCGATTACATTACAAAAAGTTCTAGAGCGTGATGCGGTTGAAGCGGATTTAAACGAAGTAGAAATAGACGTAGTTGCTTCAAAAGCAGAAGGCGTAGAAAATCACTTTGCGAAATTTGAAGTACAGGTTACATTCCCCTCTACTTTTGAAACGGCATATAAAGCTAAGCTCTTAAAAATAATAGAGCGAGGCTGTACGATTAGTAACACGCTTGTTAGCGATGTAGCGGTAGAAATTGTAGAGAGATAGTTAAAAATATTATATGGTAATGATGTTGGGACAATAAGTAAAAATTTCGTCCTCCAACAGAGATGGCGTTGTCTATAGACAACGCCATCTCTGTTTTTCACGAGGATTACACCTCTCGTATTGTGTATTTACTTAAGTTTGTGACGAATAACGTGGGGTCAATTTTGTTTGAAAGTATTCCGCGTGAAGAAGATTATAAAGACCTGGTCAAAAATCTAAAAACTATTGAATTTCCATACGTAAATCACCCGTCTTAGCTAGTCCTCTTGCTTTTAGTAAATGATAAACAGTAACAGAAATAACCGCTGGTAAAATGACACCTAATACAATATACATCAATAGAACCATCACACCTTGGTTAGCAAGAATATTTAAAGGTGCAATAAATGAGTTTAGACCAAGTCCAGCTAATGTATAAGGAACTTCAAAGTTAAACATTAATATTGCGATTGGCGCACAAATAACGGAAGATAGAAATGGCCCTATAGCAAGAAGGGGGTTTTTAACGAGATTTGGCAATTGTACTTTTGGTGTTAAAAATGATTGGGCAATATTGGCACCTAAATCGTTTTGTTTATAAGACATCGCCGTAAATCCGGCAAACTGAGCCGTACATCCAATCAGTGCAGCGGCACTCGAAACTGGGTCAAGCTGTAAGGCAATAGCAATTGCTGCAGAAGAGGCCGGAGACATTAGAAAAATACTCCAGACTAATGCGATAACTATGGAACCTATCACAGGAGATCCTGAAACAGAGTTTGCGATAAATCTACTTAACTGCTCCAAAAGGGGGGTAGTAACTGCTGCTAATACTACACCTGAGACACCTCCGATAAGTATAGATGAAAATGGAATAGCAAGCATATCTAACTTCGTTTTACCGGCAATGCGTTTTCCAACCCAAACAGCAATAATGGTAGCTAACACGGCACTTATCGGTTGCCCTGTAGTAAGAATCCAGGCTCCATCTGCATTCATATGAAGGGCATTTGCACCGATCGTACTAGATGCCATCGCACTGAAAATAACTAATGTATTTCCACCTAGTTGATAAGCGATACCAGCACCAATTGCAGGCGCAAGCATAAGTTGTGCTGCCTTTCCGATAGTTGTAAAGCCTTCCCAACCAGTAAAAGTTCCGAACGTTTCAATCAGAAGGCCAATACCTAATGTGACAAGAACGGCGTTTGCTAGCCCTTGAGACCCCTTATACATCCGATCAATAATGTATTGTTTTGTTGTTTGTTTCATTCCCAAATACCTCCAAATGTATAACATTAATTATATTGTGAATTTTCTAAAAATAATAAGCCGACGAAGGGATGAGTAACTTACGAATAGAAATAAGCTCTATTTTTTGATTAACTCCTCTGTTTAAATCCTTTCCACTAGTAAATTGTTATAATATTAATATAATTTAAAAAAGTAGTCAATACTATTCTGGTATAATAACGAGTGAAGTAAAACCAAAGATTTAATGACATCTTGGGATTTAGCATTTTGGTTAGCAAGCGTAAATTTATAATGTTAAGGATAAATCGGTACTCTTATACTCTATATATAAATCAAGGCCTAATCACAAATAGGGACATCAGTTGAAAATGAGTTAGCTAAAGTATTTGGTGAATCATTACAATTTTTTGGGAAATTATTGGTCGTGGGAAGAAGTGATTTATGGTAGCTTAAGAACAAGGCTAACAATGAATGTGCTTACAGGTTTATACAAAGAATAGGAGGAGACGAATTAATGCTTGAAGAGAAGCAAAAACAACATACTAAATGGTTCTTAGATGGAGATTTAAAATTACGACAACAAGATCTTGAAGATGGAAGAATAGGTATTTGGGTTTCAGTTCATAAATTTAACGTTTGTTTTACCATGATTATGTATGATTTTATTGATTGGTGTAGAGAGTTGGATATAAATTTAGAGGTTGATATGGGTTGGAATAACCATAGGGGCTTTGTAATTGAGAGTAAGGATTTAGTGTTGTTAAGGTCAGAAATAAAAAGGTTCATAGACATATACAATATAAAGCCTACTGAAGATGGCGAGAAATTTTCTGACGATGAGTGGTATTCATAATATAATGTGAATATTTTTAAGAGATAATCAATAGTTACTAAGGATATAGATAAAGACTTAAGAAATGCACCAAAATATTTTAGGCCCTGCTTATCATTTTGGGGAGAAATGGAAGTAGAGAAGGTGGAAAAAATGAGAAAAAAGTTATCTAAAGATGAATTAGTTGGACTAGTAAATAAAATATGTAATCCTAAGTTGTCTGATGAAGAAGTAAGCGGATATATAGAAATTTTAGAAGACAATGTTCCTCATCCAGCCCCTAGTGACTTAATTTTTTGGAATGAAGAGGATTTATCACCAGAAGAAGTAGTGGAGATTGCCTTAGCGTATGAAGAAGAAAAATAATTATATTTAGAACATGTATCAGGAGAACCTTGAATGGCTATATGCCTTCAAGGGTTCTTTTTTGTAGGTTTGAAACCCCTCTGCTGTACAGGGGATTCCGGAAAGCTTTTAGCTATGGACAATAAAAAAAACTCCAATCGTACAATATAGTTAGGTCTGGACAACCGACTACATACTGATTTGTAGGCACGCTAATTATCAGAAGCAGAAATGGATGCATTAGACGTTCTTCTTATGTACAAGAAAATCGCTTTTGCTGATATTACGGACTTCATTGATTTCTCACAAGTAGAGTGCAAAGTCACGCTGAAGAAACGGTCAAGGAGTTTGCTGAAAATGGTTCTCTTACGTCACATATCCCTCACGTAACAATAAAAATGCTTTATTTTCGGGAGTTATTTATGGAATAAAAAAAGCCGAAAACCCTTATAAATAAAGGCTTTCAGCGTTATGGTCCCGACTGGTCTCGAACCAGCGACCCCCACCTTGTCGAGGTGGTGCTCTCCCAACTGAGCTACAAGACCTTAATAAGATACAAAAAACAATTATATCAATGTTCTTGTAAATTATACCATAAAATTCTGTTGGAGGTATTAAAAGGATTTGTGCTTTTTTATTATCTGCATAGTTAGGTGATAAAAGTACATACCAACTGTTACATAATCGCATCCCTTCATGCTCAGTGATCGCTAAATTCCAAACGTCTCAACCGCCATTAAAATTAGTTTATTCTGAATACATAGTGCCATTTTTTCAGACACGAACGAATGTTAAATCAATGACAATGTCATACGAGATGTCCAGTGGCAATGGAACAATGTAGTAAAGTGGATCCAGGACTGAAATTTATTCCTGAGCATAGAATGAAGGCTTGTCTACTTTTTGATAATAAATCATATATTGAATAGTCGACATTAGAAATTTCAGTTTTGTAGCTAATGGAAAGAGATTAGAAAATGAGATGAAGGGTGATTGAAATATGGATACATTTCAGAAATTAAAAGATTTTATGGATACTGTACCGCAACTAGGGCTTTCTGGTATTGATTGCATCATTTATCGTGAACATGAGGAGATTTTTCGATATGATGCTGGTTATTCGGATATTGAGAATCAAGTTCCTATGCAACCCAATGCATTGTATAACATCTATTCGGCAACTAAAATAGTCACATGTATTGCGACATTACAATTAGTTGAAGAAGGGAAAATATTATTGACTGATCCCTTGTATATGTATCTACCTGAATTTAAAGAGATGTATGTTAAAAGTGGAACATTTATTATTACACCTGCAACAAAGCATATAAGAATAGCTGATTTATTAACGATGACAGCGGGCTTAAGTTATGAAAGGGATACGCCGCAACTTCGAAAACTTTTTGAAGAGAAAGGGTTGGATTTTAATACAAGAGAGTTTGTAGAGACACTTGCAAAAGAACCTCTGTTATTTGAACCAGGCGAAGGTTGGAATTATAGTTTTTGTCATGATGTTTTAGCTGCGGTAATTGAAGTTGTAACAGGTAAAAGCTTCGGAGCGTATTTAGAAGAAAAGATTTTTAAGCCATTAGGGATGAAGACAACTGGTTTTTCTGTTGCAGAAGAAAAGAAAATTAATATTGCTCCACAATATGAGTATAATCCAATAACAGAAAAGTTGAGAAGGATTAGCAGCGATTGTGTAGGAGTAATTGGTTTGAGGCATGAGAGTGGAGGCGGTGGGCTAATTACTACTCTTGAAGATTACATTTTATTTGTAGATGCATTGGCCTGTGGGGGAGTTGGCAAATATGGGGAACGCATTATTAGTGTAAATTCCATTAATTTAATGAGAACAAATCAATTAGAAGGCAAAAGTTATTTAGACTATAAAAAAATGATACCAGCTGAAGGAGTTGGTTATGGTCTAGGTGTATCAGTAGTAATGGATGCGGCCAAGGCATTTCGTTTAGTACCTGACAATTCTTTTTCTTGGGGTGGGTTAGGAGGAGTTCATGTTTTTATAGATCCTACAAACAAAATTTCTTATTTTGTTGCACAACATTGTCTTCGTAGCCCTAAACATTTAATAGAACCAAAAATGCTAAATATTTTATATGGAGCGCTTTGAGATATTCTGATTGGATATACGGGGGAGTACGTTGAATTGCATAAAGAAGATATAATGCATATTCATGAAATAGAAAAAGCTACAATTTGTTGACTACGATGTATGGGCCCACAATCATTTAAAATAATATTTAGTATTGGGAGTAATGACTCAGGATGTATAAACTACATGAACCGACGGAGGCATTAGTAAAACAAGCACAGTAAATGACAAAAAACGCTCAGAATAAACTATTGAGCGTTTATGCTTGCCTTCTATATTGCCTCTTTACTATTAAAAAGTATGTTAATTGTTTTGTTATTTACATTGTTTTTTGAGGTTTTCTCCCCATCGACCGAACCCGTTATCTTTATTCTGCTATTTTTTCAATTAGCTAAAGAATGACCTAAAGATGATTGTATAGAGTGAAATAAAATAGAAAAGAATTAAAGTGTACATAATAAATGCGCTCAGACGATTTTTTTAACGAGATGGCGGTTAATCTCATCTCGATTCGTCTGAGCGTATTTAAAATTATAGAGTTTCTTCTATTTTGTATAATGCTTCTATTACTGATGCTTACCTTTTGCAAGCCCAGCCATCTTTATCGTAATAGCATGCAGGTTGATAGGCAGGATGAGATGAGCTAACATCACTAGATTTTAATTGTTATAATTTTACAATCGTTTGTTCGCGCTTTTTCCTATATATTAACGTTTTTTCTTTTTATCATCTTTTAGTAAGGCTTGCTTTTTATCTATCTTTTCCAAGGCTACATGGACTTGATATTTATTGTCTTCGAGTTGAACAACATTGACTACTTTTCCTTTACGGCCTTTGATCTTGAGGTTTTCATCAACCTCGGGTATACGCTCTAAACATTGACTTAATACAGGTGTGTTGTTTTCTAAATAATGAATAGCAAATTGCATGTTTATGGGCTCCTTGTAAACTCAAATAGAAGTTTGAGTGAATTTTTTTCAATTTATGATGATTTCGGAGCGTATAGAACTGACTAAAAAGGAGATAGACAAACTATTTAGAAATGATTTCTCCACTTCAATAATAAGATAGGGTAACGAATGAATTGAGGTGTGAAGAAATGACGAAAAAATGGGGTTTAATGGCTGTTGTTGCATTTGGTCTGTATGCAGCCGCGATGTATTTTTATATTTTTCATGGTCCAAATAGCGGAATACCAGATGCTCTTCAAGGATCGGCAGCGGATCCAAGTACTTTTCTTACAACGCAGGAGTTGTTATTAAGTGAAGAGTTATCTAAGATAAGAAATTTCTTGTTCTTTGTAGCAGGGCCGTTGGAATGGCTGCTTTATTTTGCTATTTTGATTACAGGAATGTCACGGGTGTTTGAAAAATGGAGTTCTGTACAGTTTAAATGGTCCTTGTTTAGAACAGGCATGTATGTATTTTTGCTCTCGTTAGTATTGTTCATCCTACGCTTCCCACTGGACTTTTATCAGTATACGGTGAGCAAAAGCTATGGTATTAGTACTCAGTTTTTTTCCTCCTGGATGCGGGATAATGTAATTGATTTTTGGCTTGATTTTGGGATGTCGGTGATTACGGTGTCGGTTCTCTATTGGCTCATTAAAAAAAGTCCGAAGAGATGGTGGTTCTATACTTGGGCGTTAACTGTTCCATTTTCAATTTTCCTTATGTTCATCCAACCCGTCGTGATTGACCCGATCTATAATGATTTTTATCAGTTAAAGGATAAGGAATTGGAGACGAAGATTCTTTCACTTGCAGAGCAGGCGGACATTCCTTCAGACCATGTGTATGAAGTGAATATGTCGGAAAAGACGAATGCTTTAAATGCGTATGTGACAGGGATCGGCGAAAATTCTAGAATTGTGCTGTGGGATACGACATTAGACCGGTTAACGCATGATGAGATTCTCTTTATAATGGCGCATGAGATGGGTCATTACTTGTTAAAAGATATTTATATTAACATCGCTGTCTATTTGTTCATGACGTTTATAGGGCTTTGGTTAATTGCAAAAATAATGCCTCGAATGATTAATCGATATGGATCGATCATAAAAGTTAAGAAATTAAGTAATATTAGCTCACTGCCATTGTTTTTATTGATTTCATCTTTCCTGTTATTCTTCTCAAATCCATTGTCAAATGCGGTTTCGCGGTATCAGGAGGTCCGGGCCGATGAATATGCAATGGAACTCGTGGAAAATCCCGAAGCGGCGATTTCGACATTTCAACAGTTGACGAAAGCTGGACTTGGCGAAGTAAACCCGTCCACACTGGTCAAATGGTTCCGCTACTCTCATCCGCCGATGTTAGAAAGAATCAATAAAGTAGCCGAACAAGCTGACAAAGAATAGAAAAATAGAATAAGTTAGGCGCTTCAAATCCCTGTAAATCGAGGGTTTGGGGCGTTTTTTCTTTTTCTGATGAATTGGCGCGAATGATGGATTTTATTGAACAAAACCTATCATCATAAATTGGTTATGTTATTATTTACATATTAGTCCTAATAATTGGAATAGAATAAAAATTACTGCAGGAGATGGCACTTATGGCACAAAAAATACTTGAATTGCTCAACAGAATTTATCCAGTGGGTTTGATTAAAGTGGAAGCCGTTACAAATGAAATGTATCGGTGTACCGGAGCACAAGGGGAATATTTTGCAAGGATTACAAACTACAAAGGGTATGATGAACAAGTAGAAGAGGTTGCCTATACAAACTTCCTACATAAAGCAGGACTAGGTGTGTCACCCACAATCCTTTCAATAAATGGTCAAGAGGTAGAAAAAATCACCATTAATAATAAGGAAGTTTTAACAGTTCTTTATGAAGCGGCTCCTGGTAAGCACTTATCAAGAAATGAATGGAATGCCGAGGTATTAAAAGCGTTAGGCCGGCAAATCGGAAAATTACATCGTCTCTCGAGAAAGTTTGAAGAGACTTATTCGACACGCTATATCAACGATTGGCATCAAAATGAGGAGTATGCTTTCCTGAAATATATTCCTGAGGAAGAAACTGCGATTAGAGAAGTTGCACAGGAGGTTTTAACAAAGATTAAAAACCTTCCGAAAGACAAGGCCAATTATGGGTTGTTACACGGTGATTTATGGTTGGAAAATGTAGTAGTAGATCGTGATTTAAAACTGACAATGGTTGATTTTCAGGATTGTGAGAAGCATTTTTATGCTTTTGATTTAGCTGTTCCTATTTATAGTGCGATCGAGTATTCATTTGTCGGGGGCGGCAACATCCTGGAATATGGAAGAAGTATAACAAAGGCAATCATCGAGGGCTACAAAGAGGAAAATGATATCGCGAGCGAAATGCTAGAAAAAATTCCTTTATTTATAAAACTTAAAGAAGTATTTGAATATAGCTTAATGCATATGTACTGGAATAAAGAAAAGTTAACGGAAGAACAGATTCGTATCATGAACCATTTTAGGATGAGAATTGAAAACAACTACAATTTGTTGGATATAGATGGTTTGTTTTAAGGAGGGACTTCTATGTCATTTGAACAATGCCAACATGTTAATTCTTTAATGGCAGAATTTAATAAAACATGGTTCGTTGCTGGCGGATGGGCAATTGACCTTTTTATAGGGAAAGAAACAAGGGAACATAAGGATATTGAAATAGCTATATTTCGAAAAGACCAACTACATTTAAAAAGATATTTAAATGACTGGGATTTTAAGCAGGTGAAACAAGGTGAATTTTATGATTGGGGTAATGAATTTTTAGAGCTCCCAATTCACGAATTACACGCTACAAATAAGTTAAGTGGAGAGAGAATTGAAGTCCTTCTTAATGAAACAGAGGAGAATGACTGGAAATTTAGACGAGATTTAAGAATTCATGCGCCACTTAATTCAATTTGCAGCGTTTCTAAAACCGGCATTCCGTATTTAAATCCTGAAATTGTTCTATTATATAAAGCGAAGAATACAAGAGAAAAAGACCATCAGGATTTTCTTGCAATAAAGGACTTGCTTAATAATAAGCAGAAACAATGGCTACGAAATGCACTTGAACTGCACGAACCAGAACATAAGTGGGTTGAATTTTTAAATTAATAATTTGGGCGCGGTACTAAAATAATGAATGGAGATAACTATAGTGAAAAAAACAGCCATAATGTTATATCCGCAATTCAGCGAATATGAATTAAGTGTCGCGCTATCGATTTTAATGCAAGGGAACAAGCCCATTGTAACGGTGGGGTTGAACACCCAACCAATTAGGGGAGAGTCTGGATTAACTTGTATAGCTGACACCACGATTAGTGAAATTAATATTGAAGAGATTGATAGTATCGTCTTACCGGGTTGTTTGGATATTGAACCGCTTCTAGGTGAAGAGGGTTTAATCGAGTTTTTAAAGCAAGTCGTTTCAACAGAAACAATCGTTGCCAGTATATCAAGTTCTCCGTATTTTTTAGCAAAAGCTGGTTTACTGACAGGGAAGAAATATACAGTGGGGTTACCGATGGAAGCGATTGATAAGCTAGGCGTTTTTGAGAAGGAAAATTACTGCCCTGATTTAGTCGTACAGGATGGCAATATGATTACAGCACGAGGAAGTGGATTTATTAAATTCGGCGTTTGTTTAGGAAAGGCATTAAACCTCGAATTCGATGAAAGCTGGTATCAAGAAAAATAAAAAATACATAATGATTTGGTGATGATGAAATGGATATTTCCAATGTAGTAGAAAATATTGATGATATGTTAAAAAGCGCGGAAATGATTGGTATCGGTTCAACACGAAAAGTTTATCGTTACGAAAACCTTGTCATCAAAACTTTTTTACACCCGGTTGGATACGCTCAAAGCAAAAATGAATATGAAATTTATCAATCATTGGAAATGAAGGGGTTAGAAAAACATATCGCACCCATTCTTTTTATGAATGAAAAATATGTTATTCAGCCTTTTTATGAGCAGCTTCCTTTAAATAATAACTGCTCATATGATCTTGATTTAGAGACAGATAAAAGAATGACAGAAGATTTAAAAGCTGCACTCCAGGTATTTGATCAAGAACTAGATGGCTTTGATTTTAAAGATATTGGCAATTATGGGTTGAATGAAGAAGGGCACCTCGTTTTAATTGATTACGGCATGACTAAAACATTATATGAAGAACAGTGGGTTCCATTAGCTGAAGCAGGTAAGCTACCTCAAATTCGATACGAAAAATGTCAGGTGTGTAATATTGAAAAGGAACTTCGGATGTATGGAGAAAATGACACCGATCTGCGTTGTGTAGCTTGTGGTAAAGATTATTAATAAATAGTAGATTTTTGATGGAGGTGTACTCAGTGAATAAAAATAATGAAACGCCCCAAGCACGAAGAGAGCGATTGAGACAGGAAGAATTAAAGCGAAATCCATCTGCTAGTATGCATGGTGGGGGGCTTCAGGATTTAATTGGAGATTTGGGTTGGAGAGGGACAGGATTACTCTTTCTTATAATAGTCATTGCTATTGTTATCTATTTAGCATTTTTCAACTAAAGAGGATTATGGGCAAGGCGTAACTTTGAATAATCAAAGCTTAAAGGGGGTGCCTATGAAAATTTATTGGGTTTTAGTTGGAATATTTTTTCTCGCTTGGATTGCAATTTCACATCAATATCCTGAACCGAGTTGGTGGTCCATCTTTAATGCTGATCGCTCAACACATACACCTCTCATGGAGCATGTCTCATTAATTAAAGTATCGATTACACTCATCATTTTTGGGGGAGTGGCTTACCTTGTACAGCGGTTTATTTCAGTTTGATCGGGATCGGATGTCCAGACGTTCTAGAGTAATTTTATTTATCGCTATTATAGTTTTAGCATTAATATTCACTCGGTTTATTTATATTGAAGTGAATAAAATTATTTATAAAAATAGGGTATCGGATTATTTGATTACGGAAATGGAATACGATGAAGATGAAATAGCCAAAGTTGAAGGGGTTTATGGATTCAAAATGCCTGAATTTTATGTAGCTGTGGTCTTTAAAAATGAACCGTACGTTGAATATCTTTATGTTGCACATGGCAGCGTATCACAGTACGAGTATCAGATTATTGATTCTCAGTACAAGAATTTATCTCAGGATGAATTGAAAAATTATGAACCGAGATTCTAGTGGCAAATTTTTTGTGAAATAAATAAGGGAAGTTTTTACCCTTAAATGCAAAACTGGCGAGATTTGAGCCGGAATAAAGGAAGAAATGAGGTTAGTATGAAAAATGGACACGTCTTAAGAGACACTTTAAGATAAAGATATCTAAAAAAGGACGTGGAACTTATGAAAGAAAAACAAACTCGAAAGCGATTAGACGCACAAACAAAAGAATACATTTTAAAATCCGTTTTAGAGGAGGGCGTAAAAGTCTCCGACCTGGCATTTAAATTTGAAATTGGTACTTCAACGATTCATAAATGGATTAAAGATTATCGTGATGCCAATAGTGAAGATATTACACGTTATATCACATCAAGCGAATTGGAAAAAGTACAGGCAGCTTATGAGAAGAAAGTACGTGATCTGGAAGAAGAGAATGCCATTCTAAAAAAGGCTATGCACATCTTTGCGAAAAACCCCGAGTGATTTATGCCTTTATTGAAAAGCATAAAAACGATTTTAGAATTGCGAGGATGTGCACGATATTACAGGTTTCCAAAAGTGGATTTTATGAATGGCGTAAAATGCAAAAGCGGCCTTTATCAGAAAAAGAAGTACGTGATACAGAACTTGCCCACCAGATTCATAAATCGTATGAAAAAAGTTTTGGAACATACGGTAGTCCTCGTATTACCCATGATTTAGCGAGTTTGGGTTATGTCTGCTCGCAAAAGAAAATCGCTAATATGATGCGGGATTTAGGGTTAAGCGCTGTATTCCCTAAGTCTGTGCAACGAACAACAGATTCAAATCATAAGCAATTTATTTATCCGAACATAGTGAACCGAAAATTTCATGTTTTAGAAAAAAACAAAGTATGGGTCGCAGACATTACCTATATCCGAACGTTAGAAGGCTGGGTGTATCTCGCGTCCATCATGGATTTATATTCCCGAAAAATCGTAGGTTGGGCGATTGCGGATCATATGGAAGAAACATTGATTGAAGAGGCATTAAAGCATGCTTTATCCGTTCGAAAACCGGCAAAAGGATTAATCCATCACTCCGATCGTGGCGCACAATATTGCGCCAATGGTTATACAAAACTATTAAAAGAACAAGGGATTCAAATTAGCATGAGTCGTAAAGGGGATCCTTATGACAATGCGTGTATTGAATCATTCCATGCGACGATAAAAAAAGAATGGATATATCGTCACCGATTTCAAACCAAAAATGAAGCAAGAAAGAGTGTGGAAGCTTATATTGTGAAGTTTTACAATGAGCGTCGACGTCATTCCACACTTGGCTATTTATCACCGAATCAATTTGAAAGAAATCAGCAGGAGCGCTTTTTACAAAGTGCCTCTTAAAGTTCTCTTATAGGGTTTTCATCACCACATGCCCAGACCTGGGGATGTGGTGATGAAAAGCAGAGCAACCGAAGGGCGGTAGCAAAAAATAGTCTCTTAACCCGTGTCCGGAATATTGACAGAAGACCAGAAATTACCGTTATTTCATTAAATAGCACGTTTTTTTATGAATTTAGACATGATAAGGGAAAATCCTTCCGCTATTTTTGAGGGTTTTCTCATTATTTTTGAAATAAGGGAAATTATTACCGCTATTTTTGGCAGGAGGGGGAAATTTTTGAGAAATAAATATATCATATTGTTTTCTACTTTATTTTCTATTTTAATAGTAAGCTCTGGATGCGCTATTTCAGGTGAGGAGAAAATAACAATCGAGGTTAATTCGGAATCAGAATATGTGGATACATTTAAAGATTTGAATTTGGGCATCCTGTTTGATTTTAATATTAAATTACCGAATGCTGATAAAAGCTGGGTGAATCTATGGGTGGAGCGATATATTGACGGTGAGTTAGAGTCAGAACCATTAACGCAATTGTCATACGGGAACAGTCCTAATAAAGTTCAAGAAGGGAATTTGGGTTTTGGTATGATTAATACGAGCTCAGAAGAAGACACGCTAGTTTTCCTTTATGGACCTAGTGTTAGAACCAATCCAGAAAGAATTGAAAAAGAAGCTAAGTCGGGTATTTTTAGTGGAGCGGAATATGCCATTGGTAATGACGAAGTGGAATTAGAATTAGGTGAAACAAAAATTTTAGGAGTCTACAGAGAAACGGAAGGCGACTCAATGCGTACGTTCGATTTCCAAGATGAGGATTCCGTTAATCAAATGATTCAACAGGATGATGAGGTGCTACTACTTAAGATAAAGGTTGAAGAAAGAATTATTAATTATTAACAAAGGGCGTGATTCAGTAATTAGAATCAACGCCTTTTTCATTACTGCTTAAGCATCTCCCAATAAAGTCCTTTTCCCTCCACCAATTGTTGATGTGTACCGCATTCGACAATTTTTCCCCGGAGCATGACGCAGATACGATCAAACTGGTCCAAGTCTGCTAGGGAATGGGTAACCATAACAACGGTTTTGTTAGCGGCTTCCTCGTGTAAGGTGTTGAACAATATTTTTTCTGTTGAAACATCGAGGCTCGTAAACGGTTCATCCACAATCCATAAGTCACTTTCTTTTAATAAAAGTCGGGCAAAAGCTAACCGCTGTTTTTCTCCGCCTGACAAATTCCCGCCTTTTTCAAAAATAGGATCTTCCAGGATTTTATTTAATTGTGCTTTTTGGAGTACTTCCTGTAACGCTTCATCTGATGCTTCCTCATTCGCCATTAGCAGATTGCTTTTAATTGTTCCCGAAAAGAAATGGTTGTGCTGCAGCATCGTACTCATATGCGTATACATCGACTGTGAGCTGATGTCATTAATATCAGTAGTATTAACGCGGATTACACCGGACGTTCTTTTTATTTCCTTCATTAAAAGTTGCAGCAACGTAGTTTTGCCGCAGCCACTTGGACCAATAATGGCAATTTTCTCACCAGCCTGAATGTTTAACGAGAGCTGTTCAAGAGCGGGTCGATTAGCAGCAGGGTACGAATAGGAGACGTCGTGCAATTGTATCTGTTGGATAACTCCCTTTAAATGCAGTGTTCCATCTGATTCATTTTTAGATGTAATTGCCTCAAGTCGATCAACGGCATTTTTCGTATGTCTTGCAAAAATAGGAACGAGGGCAAGGGGGACGGCCGATTCAAAAACTGTAAGCGAGATGAGCACAATTAACGCAAGGTACACGCCATCCAGCTGTTCGACTGAAGTTAAATAAGCTCCGACAAATACTACGGAAAAGCTTGTAAACAAGGCAATGAGCTGATTCCATAAATAAGAAGTGTGCTCCTGATCAAGCTCTTTTCTGCGGGAGTTCCCGTAAGCTTTGTATAAGGCTGATAATTCCACGGCTTTTGATTCATTTTGATGATGCAGTACTAAATCCCGGTAGCCGTAAAAGTATTCTGTAGCCAAAATCGTGAGTTCCTTTTTTTCTAAATTACTTGTAGAATACGGACGCCAAAATAATATATAGGGAACGACTATACTTGTTAGTACAATACCTATGAGCAAAAGCAACGAAATCCAAGGTGAGAAAAACAGTGAAAATAATATAACGACGATAAATACAAAAAGGGCGATAAAGGGTGGATATAACACGCGTAAAAAGAAGTTTTGCAACTGCTCAACATCGCCTGTAATCCGTGTTAGCAGATCACCGCTTTTATAATGGTTGAGTACATGTGCTTGCGGCAAAAGCTTTTTGAAAAATTTCATCCGCACAATGCTAATAAACTTAAAAGTAACGCGGTGTGAAATGTAGCGTTCGGCATATTTACTCGCGGATTTTGTTACACCGAATAATTTAAGAAAGGCAGTTAAAATTAAAATGATGTAAAAAGGCGGCATGAGGGCAGCTTTTGAAATGAGCAGACCGCTTTGTGCAAATAAAGCCACCGCTGTTAACCCGCTTATTGTGCCAGCTAATAGTGCAAGAAGTACATCTTTTTTATCCTGCCAAATCATTGCGACGAGTTCCTGCATTACGTAACCCTCCTTTCGACCATTTCCTTATAATATGGGTGATCTTTTAGTGTTTCAGGTGTGCCGGCTTTGACGATTTGCCCGTCTTCAACGATAAAAATGACATCTGCAAACCGGATGCTTTTATACTTGTGAGCAGCAATAATAACGGTTGCCTGTTCACTTAGTTTTTCAATGGATGTATTGAGCAGGTGCTCTGTTGCGACATCCAATCCAGCTGTTGGCTCATCAAAAAAGACAATAGAAGGTTCTTTTAGGAAAGCTCGTGCAATCGCCACGCGCTGTTTCTCGCCACCGGATAGTCCGATGCCACCTTCACCGATCACGGCAGCAAGTCCATCATGTAAAGAGGCTACCCATTCGGTTAATTGTGCTTGTTTTAATACGTTATAAATTTGTGTATCTGAAACTTGCAGCCCCATACATATATTGTCGCGAAGTGTCCCTGCAAAAATATAAGGATGTTGTGAAATATAGCTTGTTTGTGCATACCAGTCATTTGCACGATATAATTTGCGTGGTTCACCGTTTAAATAGATGCCCCCAGAATCAAGCTCGGTTAAGCTCGATAAAAGGTTTAATATCGTCGTTTTGCCATGACCTGTTTTCCCGATAAATGCGGCGGTTTGTCCAGGCTGGATAGTGAATGATAGGGGGCCAATAGTAAAGCCGCTGTTATAGCGAAATTTCGCATGTTCCACAGATAGCACCGGTCCGTTTGTTAATTTTTGATCTCCCCATTGTACAGGTCTTTCCTCTTCCTTCAGCTGTTCTTCGAGTAATGCGGCAGCACCTAAACTCCCTCTGCCTGTATGAAATGCCGCGCCTAATTCTTTCAACGAATTATAATATTCAGGAGCTAATGTCAAAATAAAAAAAGCCGATGCAAAGGTTAAGGTTTTAAAAACAATCATTTGAAAGCCGATTTCCAGTGCGACTAAACCAATACCAAGCGTTGTAATAAGCTCAATAAAAAGTGTTGAGGCGAATGCAATTTTTAATACACCGAGTGTCCGGCTCATAAATGCTTCATTGCTTTTGGCTAAAATCTGCTCCTGCTGTTTGCTCTGCCCGAACAAGCGAATCGTTTGTAACCCTTGAAGCAAGTCTAGAAATTTACCGGAAAATCGATTCAGTGCATCCAATTGCTCCTCTGACTTTTTCTTCGTTTGCATCCCGATGATGATATAAGTAATCGGCACAAATGGTGCAGTAACGAGCATGATCCAACCACTGTTCGGATGAATGAGAAACACAGCAATCAAAATCATAATAGGGACTACGATAGTCTTAATAAGCTGAGGTGTATATTCTCTATAATAACTTTCCAGTTGGTCCACAGTGTCTACCAGCAGTGTGACCTTCTCGCCGGTTTGGTAAGAGACGTGTTTTTCCATTGTCGTTGAAGACCAATGCTGCATTAACTTTTTCCGAACTGTTACCTTTACATCTTCCGCTAGCTTTCCGCCGATCCGACCTAAAGAATATTGAGAAGCCAGTCTAACAACAATGGCTAATAGTAATAGTAAAAAGAATACGTACGTATACGAAAAAGCCTTCTTTTCCATAAAAACAAGGTTGACCGTTTCTACAATACTGTAGCTTTGCAAAATAATACTTCCTCCCAAAAATAATGAGATGAAAATTAAAATAACAATCTTGGATCGGTTAGCGCGCATGAAATGCTGCAGAAATGGCATAGTATCAACTCCTCATTAGCTATACTAGTCAATTTTTGTTAAAAGCAACCATCCACTACGCAATTTTTAGTTCTTCCGAGCAGAGAATCTTTACGAGCAGTGAATATTAACAAATTGGATGTGAATACTGATGTGAGGATATTTAATAAAACTTGCAAATGATTTACAGATTCTTGATGTTGGAGGTAAGACAATGGACAACTCGGCGGTGTTTTGGAGTAGGACGCTAACAGAGCTTACATTAACTTTTCACATTATTTTTGCGACGCTCGGTGTCGGGGTCCCGCTCATCATTTTAATTGCTCAGTATGTGGGCTATAAGAAAAACGATGAACACTATACGTTGCTGGCACGAAGAGTAGCGCGGGGCTTTACGATTACAGTAGCGGTAGGGGTTGTGACAGGGACCATTATTGGCTTGCAGCTATCGCTTTTATGGCCTCAGTTTATGGAGTTAGCAGGACAAACGATTGCGCTGCCGTTATTTATGGAGACGTTTGCCTTTTTCTTTGAAGCGATCTTTTTAGGGATTTATTTGTATACTTGGGATCGATTTAAAAATCCGAAATATCATATGCTGCTTCTCATTCCGGTCGCAATCGGCGCTTTCATGTCGGCTATTTTCATTACGATTGTCAATGCGTTTATGAATGCACCGAGAGGCTTTGATCTTGTTGGCGGAGAGATCATTAATATTCAACCGATTTTAGCGATGTTTACACCTGCTATGCCAACTAAAGTTGGACATGTGCTAACTTCGAGTTTTATGACCGTTGCCTTTACTTTAGCGGCAATTGCTGCATATAAACTGCTAAAAGGCGAGAACCACATTTATCATAAAAAGTCGCTGAACCTAATGATGAAGTTGGGACTCATTTTCTCCATAGCAACAGCCGTTGTAGGAGACTTTTCAGCCAAATATTTAGCGGAATATCAGCCGGAAAAACTAGCAGCAGCCGAGTGGCATTTTGAAACTGAAGCCGGGGCAGATTTAATCTTTTTCGGGATACTTGACGGGGATGAAGTGAAATATGAAATTCGTATGCCGAAAGTATTGAGTTTCTTAATAAGTAATAATTTCAATGCAGAAGTAACAGGGTTAAATGATTTCCCTGAAGATGAAAGACCACCGCTTATTACCCATTATTATTTTAATATTATGGTGGCAATCGGCAGTCTAATGATTTTTTTAGCGCTCGGATATGTAGTCGGAAAATGGAGAGGTTGGCAGTGGATTGCATCCCGGTGGTTCAGATGGCTTATCGTATTGGGCGGGCCTTTATCATTTATAGCCATTGAAACAGGCTGGTGGCTAGCAGAACAGGGACGGCAGCCATGGATTTTATACGGGATTATGCGCACAGAGCAAGGTGCAACAACAGCAACCGGTGTCGAATGGCTGTTTATCGCATTTGCTGTTGTCTATTTAATATTAGGGATTGGAAGCGTTGTCGTATTACGAAGAATGTTTAAAAATAATCCCGTTTCCAAAGAATTAGCGCTTCGTAAAGGCGGTGAACATTAATGTCATTAGAAATACTAGGGATTTTTGTTTTATGGATATTCTTGTTTGGCTATGTCATTGTCGCCTCGATTGATTTTGGTGCAGGGTTTTTCAATGCATACAGTCTTTTAACGGGGAAAAATAATATTTTATCAAAAATAATTAAACGCTATTTATCACCAGTATGGGAAATTACCAATGTGTTTTTAGTATTTTTCTTTGTTGGCATCGTAGGATTTTTTCCGCAGACGGCTTATTATTATGGAACAATTTTGTTAGTGCCGGTATCGATTGCTTTAATCTTGCTGGCAATTCGGGGGAGCTACTATGCGTTTGAATCCTATAGTGGGTTAAGAGGACATAAAGGATATGCGACGGCATACGGTATCGCAGGTTTATTAATCCCGGCATCATTATCTGTCGTATTGGCGATTTCAGAAGGTGGCTTTGTCACAATAGATGAAACAGGACCAAAACTTGACTATAGCGCGTTATTTACAAGTCCTCTGGCATGGTCAATTGTCGTATTAAGCCTTACCGCTGTTCTCTATATTTCCGCAGTCTTTTTAAATTGGTATGCCAATAAAGCTGGTGATACGAAGGCAAGTGAATTGATGCGTAAATATGCACTCATTTGGGCAATTCCTTTAATCGTCAGTGCCATGGGGATCATTTTGGAAATGCGTGCCACAAATAATTGGCACTATCAAAATATACTGGATCTTACTTGGCTATTTATCGTATCCGGCATTTTATTTATTATAACGATCTGGTTCATTTGGAAAAAGAAGAGCTACGGTTTATCGGTAGTTGTGATGATTTTACAGTTTGCCACAGCTTTCTTTGCTTACGGTATTTCTCATTATCCTTATTTGCTTTATCCTTATTTAACGATTCACGATAGTTTCACAAATGATTCGATGGCGATTGCACTTGTATTAGCCTTTATCGCTGGATTATGTTTACTCATTCCATCGATGTATTTAGTTTTTAAATTATTTATTTTTCATAAAGGCTATATTACCGGGGAAGACGAAACACATGTTTAGGGGTGGATTTTATGATGGATTTTTTAATTTTCTACGCACCGTTTATAGTCGTGTTCATCTCTGTACTCGCAGCATTTGTAGTCGCGGTAAAGACAGAGACACATTGATTGGTGCTTCTTGTAAGTAGCTTAGTATTAAATTAAAATACAGACACTATTTTTCTTTAAGAGAAAAATGGTGTTTTTTTGCTGTGCTACAAATTGAATTCTGATATGATCCGAATAATTATGCTAAAATATGGTTATTAGGTTAGGGGGTATTGTCGATGAAAGCGATTATTCAAAGAGAATTTGGGGATGCAAATGTTCTTACATATGCGGATATTGAGCAACCGAAAATAGGAGATGGAGAATGTTTAATAAAAGTATCCTATACAAGTGTCAATTACGCTGATATAAAAAAACGGATTGGCAACAAAGGACAAGGGAATTTCCCATTAATATTAGGCTTAGATACTGCGGGGACTATTGTAGAAACTGCTCCTGATTCAAAATTTTCTATTGGAGACCGTGTTATTGCTTTTCCTAAAGGTGGATCCTATGCAGAATATGTCCGTGCTAATGAAAAGCTAGTATTTAAAATTCCAGACACGCTTTCATTTGAACAAGCTGCTGCCATGCCGACTGTTTCTATCTTATCGTATATGCTTTTACATGAAATTGGACAAGTAAAAATGACCGATACAATTGTAATACATAGTGCTGCGGGTGGCGTAGGTTCGATGCTAATACAGTTAGCAAAATTAGCAGGTGTTGAACGAATCATTGGAACAGTTGGCAACATCGACAAAGCAAGCTATGTTAAAAAACTTGGAGCGAACATAGTTTGCACATATGAAACATTTACAGAGGAAGTTTTGAACGTAACCAAGAATCGAGGGGCAAACATTATATTCGATTCGGTTGCCGGTGATGTCACAAGTAAGAGTTTAGACTGCTTAGCGTTATATGGCACCCTCGTACAATTCGGAAATAGCAGTGGGAAAGCCGGACAATTGAAAACAAGTGATGTCCACAGCAGTTGCCGAAACATTAAAGGTTTTAGCTTAGGTACAACGAGAGCACATGATCCATTACGACTGGCACCGGTTGCCGAAAAAGTCATTGAACTTTTTAATACGAAACAGCTTTCACTTCCAATCGCGCAAATTTTTAATTTAAAAGATGCTGCAGCAGCACATCAATTAATTGAAAGCCGGAATTATGAAGGAAAAGTATTGTTGAAAGTTTGAAGGAATGATTAATACCTCACAACGATAAAGGGGGGATTCCATGACATCCATCTTCGTTCATGGATTAGGGCAAAATTCAATAGAGAAATCAACAAATAAAATCGTAGAAAAGCAAGTGGAGCAAAATAAATTGTTAGAAGAAATTAAAGCAAAATTAAAAGAACGATAGAATAAAAGATTCTCACTATAAAGTTCATATTTTTAATAATACTGGGAATTAAAAATTAATAAGGTAATATAGTTTATGGGAAGATTATAGAAAAGAATTCTTATATTCATATACGATTAAATAAGTTTTTTTCAAAATAATGAATCCTAGTAAAACAGAGAGGGAGCTAGTGAATGAAGAGAAAACTTTTTGCAGCGTTCAGCGCACTAATGCTTGCGTGTAGTTTACCTTTAACCGCTACATTTGCCGCAAGTACAAACCAATTTTCAGATGTACCGCCTTCAAAGTACTTTGCTGAAGCGGTTTATGATTTAGCAGAACGGAATATTATAGGAGGTTATCCGGACGGTACATTTAAACCTGGAAACTCCATTACACGCGGACAAGCGGCGGCAATTATTGCGAAGCTTATCAAATTGGATACAGCCAAAGTAAAGGACCCTAAATTTAAGGATGTTACGACAGCAAATGGTTTTTATAAAGCGATTGCAGCTATGGCAGAAAAAGGTATCATTCGAGGGTATGGAGATGGTCGTTTTGGACCGAATGATCCGATCACACGTGGACAAATGGCTTCGATTCTTGTAAAAGCGTTCGATTTACCGCGCTATGACTACTCGTCTCACAAAAATCCATTTGAAGATGTGAAAACAAGTGCCGGACACAATCCGAACATCCTGATTATCCATCGACTTGGTATCACGGGAGGAACAACTCCTACTACATTCAGTCCGAATGTAGCGATTACAAGAGGACAAGCGGCCAAAATGATGCAAGCTACCGAAGAAGCGAAATCACAAATTGTAACGTTGCGGGCAAGTGACTTCAACTGGGAACAGTTTAAAATGTACGATTCGAATCATAGTGATTCAGGTTTATTCAATGCAGTTGCAGGGAGCAATGAATTGAATGGTAGAACTTCTGATAAACTTCATTTAGTCCCGCTTAAAGAAGGGACGGGCACATTACAAGTCGCTTTAGTCTATTCAGGGAATCCTGACAAGAAGTATTATCGAAAATATTATATAACGATTAAAGAAGTGGACGGAAAACTGAAGTTGTCGCTTGAAGAGACACAAGATTTTCTTACTACACCTGCTGTAATCGATGTGAAGAATAAAAAAGCGGTACAAAACGTTTCGTTATATACAATGGACGGGACCAAACTATCGGATCGTGTTGATTTTACAAAATGTCTTTCATACAGCCCATCGGATTGCAAAAACAGCAATCAAACAGATCCGGAGGGCAAGTATAATAACATTCGTATCGGAATCGAAAAGCCGGGTCGGTATATTGCCATCATCCGTGATATTGACGGCGAAGAAGTAAGGTACGGGATTGAAGCGGTAAGTCTCAGCCCGCATTTTAATTATAGCATTCGAGTACTAGAGGAGAAGACAACCGATTCAGTGGATCTTGGCGCAAGCTACCACATCGGAAATCATATTTTACCAAAAGGATCTGAGGAAATTGCTATGGTGACACGTGCTGAGGGAACGAACGAGTTCACTGTCGAAGGAAAGAAAAAGGGCAGCTTTACGATTAAATTACCCGACCATAAAAAGACGGATCTTTTAGGGGTAGAGGTATATGTTGAGCAGTTAGGTCCGATTATTAATGTAAATATTTATGAAGATATCGATATGCATATGTAATTGGTGAGGTTACTACAGAAGCAGACATGATGTATATGTCTGCTTTTTGTTATGTATGGGGGCAAATAAAAATGAAGTTCACCTAAAATGAGTCCTATGTTAAAATGGAATTGCCAAGTTTTGTTATTCCGAAAATATTATTCGGGAAATCCATGTAAACCAGTTTTTATCTTACTACAATCATTCAATATGAAGGAGAATAAGATGAAAATGAAAAAGGTTAATGAAATAATTGAAAAAATCGACTTTTCAGGAACAGTTTTAGTAAAAAGAAATCATCTAGTCATACAGCAGTTCAGTAATGGCTATGCCAATCGTTCATACGAAGCATTGAATAATAAGCAAACACGCTTTGGTATTGCTTCCGGCTGCAAAATCTTTACAGCCGTTGCCATTTGCCAGCTCGTTGAAAAAGGACAGCTGTCTTTTGATACGAAGTTATCGGATGTGTTAGATATAACATTTCCTCATTTTGACCCGGACATTACGATTCATCATTTACTCACACATACAGCAGGGATACCGGATTATTTCGATGAAGAAGTGATGGATGATTTTGAAGAATTATGGGTGAAGCATCCGATGTATTTAATGCGTAGCGGGAGTGATTTTTTACCGTTATTTCAAAATGAACCGATGAAGCTAGGTGTCGGTGAACGATTCCATTACAATAACGCCGGTTATATACTGCTTGGACTTGTCGTTGAGAAAATTAGCAGTAAGTGTTTTGAGATGTATATAGAGGAATCGGTTTTTAAAGTGGCTGGTATGAACGACTCAGGCTACTTTGCAATGGATGCTTTACCGGAAAATACTGCGCTAGGCTATATTGACAATGAGGATGGATCGTGGAGGTCAAACATTTATTCCGTTCCTGCAAAGGGTGGGGCAGACGGTGGCGCTTTTGTAACGGTCGAGGATATGTATCGTTTTTGGAAGGCGCTTTTTGATTTTACATTATTAAGCGAGCAGATGACGAAGCAGCTGTTAACGCCGTATATCCACACCGACGATGACTATGACCGATTTTACGGGTACGGGGTTTGGATTGATGTTCACGATTCGAACATTACAAAATACCATGTAATGGGCTATGATCCGGGAGTAAGCTTCCATTCTGCCTATTACCCGGAAAGCGATGAAATTACAGTAGTATGTTCGAACAAAAGTGAAGGGGCTTTTGACGTCTTTAAGGCAATTGAAACTATGTAAACATGAAAACCAACTAGCGTAATTTAGACTAGTTGGTTTTCGTTTTCTAATATGTTGGTTTAATGTGCTAATATATAGTGAAAAGTGCTAATAAAATCCTGGTTTGCTAATATATCGGCTGCATGTGCTAATAAGCTGCTGAAATGTGCAAATATCATCCGGAAATCTTCTAATATCAGGGATGAAATTTCTAATATACGGATAAAAGTTCTAATATAATCCCGGCTTCGAAAACCGATTCCAGGTGCTAAAAAATCAGTTGAATATTCTAATATATTGCGAAAAGTGCTAATAAAATCCCGGTTTGCTAATATGTCGGCTCCATTTGCTAATAAGCTTCTGAAATGTGCAAATATCACCCGGAAATCTTCTAATATCCATACCAAAGTTTCTAATATCCGATCTAAATGTTCTAATAAAATTTCTCTTCAGACCGACTTCATTCCGATACAACATCCTGCTTCTGATCCGCCTTCAACGCAATATAGATCATCATAGCTAAAATCAGCGAAGTGCCGAACCATTGGAAGCTGCCAAACGGTTCCTTCAGCCATAAAACAGTTGCCAACACGGCAGTCAATGGCTCAATATTGCCCAGCAAGCTTGTTTCTTTCGCAGTAAGGGTTTGCAGACTTTCGATATAAAACCAAAAAGCGAGCATCGTGCCGAAAATAATGACGATGATTAAATAAAAGACAGTCGATCCAGTCCAATTCGAAACGTCAACATCCCAAGGTGGCTGCACAAAACTCATCGTAACTCCTGCAAGCAGCATACCCCAACCAACCACAACAAGTGAATCAAACCGCTGCAGCAGAGGAATGGCATAAAGTGTATAAAAGGCAAGCGACAAACCAGAAAGCAGTCCCCAAATAATCGCCGGGAGCGGTACGGCAAATGCAGACAGCGAGCCATTTGTTAATAAAAAGAAGCTACCGCAAAGAGCTAACACAATTGTTACAGCATCTTTTTTTGTAAACTTAGACTGTCCACGCAGTGTGACCCATACAATTATCATGACAGGTGCCAAATATTGTAGCAAAGTTGCGACCGCTGCATTTCCTTCTTTAATCGATGCCATATATGTGTATTGCACAGCGAGCATGCCGACAATTCCAAAGGTAACCAATCGGAATACTGTGTATTTCTGACGCCAAATTTCTAAAATTTGATGATGATCTTTAAATATTGCCTGGGTAATTAAGAGTAATATACCAGCAATTACAAGCCGTGTCGAGACAAGCCAGCTCACTTCAATACCTTGAGAAAACAGCTGCTGTGACATCGTTCCACCGATTCCCCAGAAAAAACAGCCGCTTACAACCAATATAAAGCCAATCATTCTTTTGTTTTTCATGCCTAACCCTCACATTATGTATAGTCTCTTCATTGTAACGAATTTTTATACGAAACTCTATGTTGGTTTTCATAACTGTGTGACGAGTATATAACTATTTTAATATAATTAATGAAATCGCTGTCCCTTTTCCGGGATTTTAAGGACATACACATACAAAAAGAGGTGAATTATCATGTTAACAATTAGTGCAGGTCATTTTGGTAAAGGTACAGGAGCAAGGGGCTTTCTTGATGAAGGAGAGGAAAATATTGAGGTTGTAAAGCAGCTTGGGAAAAAACTAAGTCAAAAAGGAATCATCACCCATACAATCATTGATACCCATTCGAAAAATAAGCAGCAAAATTTATCGTATTTAATCAGACAACATAACGCCACACAACGGCATTTAGATGTGAGTATTCATTTTAATGCTACTGCGGAAAAACAAAAATCAGGAATCGGCACGGAAGTATTGTATATAAACCCGGCGATAATGCCATTTGCCCAGAAAATGAGTCGACAAGTCGCTAAAGCAGGGAGATTTAAAGATCGGGGGGCCAAGCTACGTAAAGACTTAGCTTTTTTAAAAGGAACAGCCAAAAAAGCTATCATCATTGAAATTTGCTTTGTCAGCTCAGAGGAAGATATACAGTTATACCGAGCAAGTAAAGAACAAATTATCGAAGCTATTGCGGAAACTTTAAAAAGCTATGTATCAGGGACGACCCCATTACCCAAGCAGACGCCGACAATTTCAAGTCCTACTTTGCAGCAAGCGGTGGAAACTTTATTTAATGATAAACTAGCAGTTCGTCAGCAATTGGAACATGGCATTCAATCTGGCGCTTATCAACGGATATGGTTGGATAATTTTGAACAGGGTAAGTTAACGCTATACGACTATTTAGCCCTCACCGCACTGCAATTTCAAAAAAATAAACATTTTGTGTAACCTTTATGGAATTGAATCGACTAATGTAGTGAAATTACCGAAAGGGTGGGATATTATGAAAAAAATAGTACCTTTAGCATTATCAGCATTTTTATTAGGAACAATGACTGCAGGAGCAGAACAGCCACTGAATAAAGAAGGGGCTGAGCAAGTTGTGAAGGAAGCAACATTTGCGAAGTATTCCGGAGAAATAACTGAAGTTAAACAAATGGAAACATCAAAACTTTATACAGCTAAAGTAGATGAAAATATTTTCCACTTCCATGTTGATGATAAAACACTCGTTTTTGATCAACAAGGCAATGAGGTGGAATTACAGGTTGGGGATACAACTTCAATTTATATCTTTGCCGACCAACCAATGATTTTAATTTATCCGCCTCAATACTCACCGGCAGTGGTGATAGTGGAGAAAGAAGATGCAGCTGGCTCAGTAAAGGTTGCGCAATTTGATGAAAATCTTCTAAGTGATGACGGCGAATTAAAGCTGAACTTAGATGAAAAAGCTGACATTGTAAATACAAAAGGTGAAAAAGTCGATGCAAAAGATTTAAAAAATTATAATGCTGCTGTCTTTTATGGACCAACAACGAAAAGCATCCCGGCTCAAACTTCACCTGAGAAAATTATCGTATTTCCAAAGCATGAAGATGCTGAGGAAGTAGAAACACCTGAAATCGCACCGGAAATCCAGGCTATTATTGGTGGGGATTATAAGGAAGTCGATGGAAAAATCATGGTACCTTTACGTCTTATTGCAGAAGAAATGGACTTTAAAGTTACTTCTACAGGTAAAGGGGCTATTCTTTCAAAAGGTGCACTTTCGTACACAATAACGCGCGGTGAAAAAGCATATGGCCACAATCGTGCACTGCATTATTTTGAAGTCGCACCTGAGTTATTGGAAGAAAATAAAACTTATGTTGAACTTAGCTTTGCAGAAGAATTGCTTCAATAGTTTATGTCAGGCTGAAATTCACTACTAAGGTGAGTTTCAGCCTTTTTATTAGAAAAGTACATAAAAAAGTCCTCTACGAAAAGAGGAATTTGTAGATTTTAGTTTAGGTTCTTTCTTTTAAATACCAAGAAGTTTGGAAATAAAAATAGGGCAATACCAATTATCAAATACCATCCCTTGCCGTCGTAGGAAATCATCAATATCAATTCCCAAGCGTTTGATGGACCGGAATGAGGACCATTGCTGAAGGGATAAGAAAAAATGAACGGTAATACACCTATAAACGTAAAAATGATTCCGAATAGCAGTGAGATAGTAGCAAAGATTTTCATTGAACAGCCTCCTTAATATCAATAATATTCTGACAACTTATCAAATTCAATAAAAAGTTCTTACTATATATATGAGGAGGGCGAGGTATGTGAAAAAAAAGTTTTAGCTTCAAGTTTGAAAAATAACGCTCTAAAAATAACGAATGCTCCAATTGAATCAGCCTTTCTTTTAACGGATGCTAGAAAATCGTTTCCATCCTATCACATAGGAGATTTTGCTGGATCATTTAAAAATTTGGGTTGACTTTCCAGAAGGTCTTATAAACGGCGGAAATACCTAATTTTAGAGGACATGAAATATACTATTTACCCGATTATTTTCCTCTATAAACAAAAAGTTTATCGGATGTAATCATTTTGTAACTATAATGTAACAAGATTTTGATATTAAATATGGATTTACCTCTATTTATTTCCTTATTTCTACTATACAATGATGGAGACAGCTTATGAAAGGATAGGGAACAATGAATCAAAAATTGATTACATTGGTTGTTGCAATCTTCCTCGTTTGTACACTAGCTGTTACACCGACATCAGCTAAAGTAGTATTTGCAGATGTTGCGACAACCGATGCCACTTACGAAGAAATCCAATACTTAATTAGCTTAGGCGCAATTAAAGGATATCAGGAGAAGGGCAACACATATTACAAACCAAACATGAGTGTGACTCGTGCACAGGCTGCTAAAATGGCAGTGATTGCTGCAGGAAAGAGTCCACTTAAAGTAAGTAAATCTTCTTACTCAGATGTTAAGGTCGGTACAGAACAATCCACTTATATTGAGCGAGCAAAACAGCTTGGATTGTTTTCAGCAAAGTCTGGAAAATTTTCTCCTAATGCACCCCTGTCACGTGAAGAAATGAGCCATGTATTAGCAGTGGCTTTCAATTTAAATGTCAATGACTACAAGGACTTAGCGATTGTTTTCCCAGATGTAACGACATCGAATACATATGCTTCGTATATAAAAGCAATTTATTATAACGGGATTACAAAAGGAAATGATGGCAGATTTATGCCGAAAAGCTCGGTAACTCGAGCACAGTTTGCATCATTTATAGCGCGTGCTAAAAGTGAAGAATATCGCCTTGCATTACCAGATCAACTGGATGCTGTTGATGTGACACAAGTGATCGGTCTAGTATCGGTAACGACTGATGGCTTAAATGTCCGTACAGGTCCGAATACGTCAAGTACAGTAATTGGAAGAGTTAATACAGGCGGTAAATTATCTGTCTATGCAGTAGAAGGGAACTGGTTAAAAGTATCTTATCAAGGTTATTACGGTTATATCAGTAAGTCATATGCCAAATTCCTTGAACAAGATGGTAATGCAATAGGTCCATCGATTAAGGCTGTCACAGCAAATGCAACATTGAACCTATATTACAAACCAACTTCTTCTTCAAAAAAAATAACGCAAATTTCAGCTGGAGCAGCATTGTCTGTTTATAAAGAAATGGGCGGGTATTATTTAACGACTGTTGATGGAGTACCTGGCTACATTGTAAAAGCGAGTACGACAGTTGTAGGCGGTTCTGTTGTGGAACCTCCAAAAGTAGATGACGAAAAACCTGTCGCAACGACAAATACAATTGGTAAAGTAACGGTTGCGAGCTTAAATATGCGTCAATCAGCATCAGGCTCATCAAAAACAATCAAAACGTTATCAAAAGGCTCAGTTATTGCAGTTCATTCGATTAACGGCTTTTGGGCAAAAGTTACAGCAGGCAAAGATACGGGCTATGTTCATAAATCATATATTAAATTGATGAATGAAAAAGGCAGCGCTGTAAAAGACCGTATTATTATTCTAGATCCAGGGCATGGCGGTAAAGATCCAGGTGCCGTTAACTCAGGTCATACGGAAAAAGCGATCGTATTAAAAGTTTCCAACCTTGTAAAACAAAAGCTTGAAGCTGATGGTGCGAAAGTGCAGATGACTCGTTCTGGCGATACGTATCCTTCGTTACAGGAGCGTGTGAAATTTACGCAGGACAAGTTCGGTGAAATTTATGTGAGTATTCATGTAAACGCAGCAACATCTACAAGTGCACAAGGAACAGAAACGTACTATAGTATCAGTTCAGGTGACCAGTTTGAAGAGGATAAAAAGCTTGCCACTTATATTAATACAGAGATTGTCAATAATGCGAAAATGAAAAATCGCGGCGTTAAAGAAGCGCAATACTATGTAACGCGCAATATGATCATCCCTTCTGTATTAGTTGAGCTTGGATTTATCTCAAATGCTGAAGACCGCAAAAAGTTAGTTGACGATAAATATGTAGAAATTTATGCACAATCTATTTATAACGGGATTGTGGATTACTATAAAAAATAAGTTTTATATGGCCGATTCCTTTATGGAGTCGGTTTTTTTGTGTACTTATTGACAAATTTTAGGTATTTATTAAACTAGAAATAGTTATCCTCGAATGCTCCTACACACACCGTTAAATAGACGGAGAAATTCCGCTTATTCAAAAAATAAAGTAAAACAACGCCAAAATAAGGGGAGCAATTCCGCTTATTCACCTCAAAAGCATAAAATTGAAAGTATTTTATTCAAATAGGCGGAAATCTTACCCTTATTTCCCGCTAAAACGACTCCAATATAAAAATAACAGTAAAATCTCCGCTTATTTTCTTATAATCCCACATTTAAAATTATAGAGGAGGGCTTTTTATGAGTTTTGAAGAAGAATATCAAGTTTTTTTGAACAGGCATGTACAAGCAAGAAACGGGGAAAGGCTGCGGCGACTAAAAGAAGGTCATAATCAGGCAGAGATGTTGTTTTTGAAGCAAGTGTGGTGGCCTTTATTTTCCCATTTTAATTACCTTCATCCGGAATATGAAGTCGATGATTTTAAGGATGGTAAAAGGTATTTGGATTTTGCCTATATCCGTCCCGGTATCCGGATTTGTTTTGAAATTGATGGGTATGGTCCACACTTGAAGAATATAAGCAGATGGCAGTTTGCCGATAACCTCGAACGGCAAAATCAGCTAGTGATTGACGGATGGACTGTAATCCGATTTTCTTATGACCAAGTGAAAGAGAGGCCCCGACGCTGTCAGCAAATAGTTCAGCAAGTATTCGGGCAACGGTTAGGAGATAAACTGGATTATACATCTTTAACCTATTATGAAAAAGAAGTTCTTCGTCTGGCAGTTCGGAAAGGGGAAGCGATTTTTCCGAAAGAAGTTGAATCATATTTAAAACTAAGTGACAAGCCAGCAAAAAAAGTATTAACTCAATTAGTCGAAAAAAAACTGCTTATTCCTGCTTCTGGTAACAAGCGGATCCGTTCATACCGACTGGGAAATCATGTGAGGGATCCAATTTGAAAATAAACGGAGAGATTCCGCTTATTTGGAAAAAAACATAAAAAATAGCCAAAATAACCGGAGCAATTCCGCTTATTGACTAAAAAAACACAAAAATTAATCACTACAAACTCAAATAAGCGGAAAACCTCCCCTTATTTCCCCACTAAAACGGCTCCAAACTATAAATAACA
This sequence comes from Solibacillus sp. FSL K6-4121, assembly GCF_038002585.1. NCBI lineage: Bacteria > Bacillati > Bacillota > Bacilli > Caryophanales > Caryophanaceae > Solibacillus > Solibacillus sp. FSL K6-4121. The sequence goes on along the minus strand of NZ_JBBOCS010000002.1, from coordinate 963,773 downwards.
GCAAAATCTCCGCTTATTTTCTTCTTAACAGAAAACTTACCGAGAGAAAACTCCTACTTCATACATCATATGGTGAAAAGTGGATCCGTATAGGATGCTTCTGGACAAACATAATGCGGTTAATCACGTATTTTTTCTGCATTAATAAATAATAATTATCTAAATAATTGTGAAATGGGCGATTTAAGGGGGCGATTTTTATGAAGATCTTTCAAGGAATTATAATAGGCCCGTTAATTGTCGACAAAAAGCCTATTTCCTGGTGATTTTTGTCTTTTTTTCATTGCTCTAAATGAAAAATCCCTCTACGCTACAATTCCCCCATGACAGAATTTCCACCCGTTACCTATCCACAAACAAATTAATTCCCACCATAATTTCCAAAATTTTGTTGACACAATATATCAGCCTCCGATATATTATATATCAAGAGCCGATATATCAGATGTCGATAGAACGGAGTGATTTTGTTGCAGCAACCTTTAACAGAGGGGGTTTATTATATTTTGTTGGCACTATATGAACCGCGCCATGGATATGGAATTATGCAGATCGTCGAGGAATGGAGCGATGGGCGTGTAAAGTTAGGCGCGGGAACAACTTACGGTGCACTGAAAAATTTACAGGAAAAGAAATTTATCGAAACTTTAGCGGGGGAAGGACGAAAAAAAGAGTATGTCATTACAGCGCTTGGCAAACAGATTGTCGAAGCTGAAGTTACCCGCATTAAAGAGCTCTATAACAGCGGTAGAAAAATTATACAAGCGGAAGGAGATTTGTGATGCGTAAATTTAAAATTTTCCTGGATGATGCGAAAGAAGAAAAGTGGATTAACGATATGGCAACTGAAGGCTGGTATTTCCAAAGCTTTCACTTTCCATTCTACACTTTTGCAAAAGGTCAACCAGGTGAATATGAATACCGTTCAGAAATGCTTGAAGGATTCGGTTACGGAAAAGCAGTAAATGAGTATTTGGACTTTGTGCAAAGTACAGGTGTAGAAGTTGTACAAAAACGATTTAACTGGGTTTATTTCCGTCAGCATAAAAGTAAGGGTGATTTTGAGCTTTATAGTGATCCAGTTTCAAAGCTCTCTTATATAAACCGAATTTATACCCTTTATGGAACCGTGGCTGTATTAAATTTAATATTTGCCCTATTTAATGGGGTGATGACAGTGTTTGAGAATAGTTTTCATTTTAACAGCTTTATTGCTGGACTGAACACCGGCGTTTTCATAGCACTATTATACCCACTGGCAAAAACAATTTACCGTAAACAGAATTTAAAAAAAGAAATCGCGTTGTATGAAAATTAATGCTCAATTAAAATTTTTTACAATATATTGAAACTTTAACGAGGGAAGCACGTAAAAAAGAGTATGTCATCACATCTTGGCGAATTGTTACTTCCCGCATTAAAGTCCTTTATAAAACATATAAGCAAAGGGGATATGTGATGCGTATATTTAAGTTTTTCTTTGATGATGCGAAAGAAGAGAATTGGATTAATGACATGGCAAATCAAGGCTGGCTTCTTAAAAAAATACGATTCTCATTTTATTACTTTGAGCAGGGCGAGCAAGGTGAATACGAGTACCGTCTTGAAGTACTTGATCACTTTCTTAAAGGGAAAGATGTGAAAGAATACTTGGACTTTACAGAAAGCGCTGGGATCGAGCTAATACAAAAACGTTTAAACTGGTTATATTTCCGCCAAAACAAAAGCAAAGGTCCGTTTGAATTATATAGTGATGCCTCTTCGAAATTAAACTATTTCAATCGAATGCTGTCGATATATTATCCATTACTATTTATTAATTTCCTGGCGGCTTGTACAAATGGTGCGTTTGCGTTGGGGGAACTTACGTATGATGTAAATTTCCTCATCAGTGTTATGAATCTACTTGCTGTGCTCTTACTAATCGTTCCGACAATCAATGTTATAAAGCGAAAACGTATTTTAAAAAAAGAAATGGCTATGTTTGAAAATTAAGGAGGGAAATGAGAATGGTGTTACAACTAAAAGATGTTACAAAGAGATACAGAGATTTTGTGGCAGTCGACCGGCTTAATTTTACAATTGAAAAAGGTGAAATTTTCGGGTTAATCGGTCAAAACGGAGCAGGAAAAACGACGACATTCCGCATGATTTTGGATTTGCAGGATACGACAGAAGGCTTAATTACGTGGGATGGGCAACCGATTAAATCAGTCGATCGTGATATTTTAGGCTATTTACCGGAAGAGCGCGGTATTTTCCCGCAAATGAAAGTTGAAGAGCAGTTGTACTTCTTCGGTGAGCTTCACGGTATGGATAAGGCGGAAATTAAAAAGGATATCGATTTTTGGATTCAACGCTTTGATCTGGAAGAAAAGCGCAATGTAAAAGCAGAAACACTTTCAAAAGGTAATAAACAAAAGGTACAGCTTATTGCGAGCTTTATCCATAAACCTAAGTTTTTAATTTTAGATGAGCCGTTTAGCGGATTGGATCCGGTCAATATGGAGCTGCTGAAAGATGCGATTCTTTATTTACGTGATCAAGGAATGACGATTTTATTTTCAAGTCACCAAATGGATAATGTCGAGGAGCTGTGTGATCATCTATGTTTATTAAAACGTGGTGAATCATTGTTCTCTGGCTCATTGCTCGATTTGAAAAAGCAATACGGCAAAACGAAATTGACAGTGCGAACAGACAAATCATTTGAAGAGTTAAGCAAGTTCCCTGGTGTAGTTCAAGTGAAAATGGAGCGTGACTCACAGGCAGTACTGACTTTGGAAGACGAATCTTATGCACCAGCTATATTCGATTTGCTTTCCAATGGGGGCTATATGGAAAAGTTCAGTTTAGATTATTTATCATTGCATGAGATCTTCAAAGAGAAAGTAGGTGCTGGCCTTGTCTAAATTTATGGTGCTCGTCAAACAACTGTATAAACAAAAAGTAACAGCTAAGTCATTTATATTAACTACATTACTTTATTTAGTCGTCCTTGCGGGAATTATGTACTGGTCGGAAATTAGAGACCTAATTTTTTCTGGCGATGCTGACACGATTGCTGTTGTAAATGAAACAAATTTTGACGTAACGGAAGTACTGCAAAATACAGATGATTACGAATACGAATATGTAACAGCAGGTGAAGTCGCGGAGAAATTAAAAGACGGGGACTATTATGCAGCCTTTACATTAACGGATGCTGACGGAAAACTGGCAGCAAAAATTGAATCCTATGATCCATTACCGTTAAATGACCAGTCAAACTTTCAAGAGATGCTAAGTCAGGCAGGTCAGCTTTATGCAATGAGCCAACTTGATCTGTCACCGGAGCAACAGCAACTTTTATTATCATCTGAACCGATCATTACACTGAATTCAATTAATGAAGCAGCAACAGATGGTAAGTCCGCTGATGAAAAAATGGCCGGCGTATTTATTTCGTATGCTATCGGAATTATTATTTATATTTTTGTCGCAACCTATTTATCAATTATTACGACAGACGTGGCTTCAGAAAAAGGGTCACGTGCACTGGAAATGTTACTTGTAAGTGTAAAGCCTGAAATCCACTTCCGTTCGAAAATCGTTGGTGTATTTTTAGTCGCACTTACACAGTTTGTCATCCTATTCGGTGGCTTACTGTTGCTGCTACGCTTCTCAGACGGGGGCAACAAATGGTCCATCGTAACGGATTTACTTGATTCGATGTCAATTAGCTATTTCCTTTATGTGATGGGATTCCTGTTCTTAACAATCTTCATGTATTTAATCATCGGGGCGCTATTCGGTTCACTTGTTTCAAAGGTAGAGGAAGCAGGTCAAGTGATGATGCCGGCAATGATGTTAACACTTGTAGGGTTTTATGTCATGCTTACAGGTATGGGTAACCCGGATACAATGCTAATAAAAGTATTCTCTTACATTCCATTTACTTCAGGAATGGTAATGCCGATGCGATTGGGTGCAACGGATATAAGTGCAATCGAACCAATTATTAGCTTCGCTGTATTATTAGGTACTGTATTAGTTTTATATTTCTTAAGCTTATCATTCTACAAACGAAGTGTTCTAACGTATTCTTCGGGTGGTATTATTGAAAAAATGAAAACAGTATTTAAAGTGACGACTTAATGGTGTGAGTAGCTATTGTCCGTCATTCGTAGTAAACTAAAGAAGTACGGAGAGATTTGTATACACAAATCTCTCTTTTTTTGAACGAAAAACAGTAGTAAGGATGAAAACATGAGAAAAAAAGTAGAATTACAAGTAGATGCAAAAGCGATTAAAGATTTAACGAATGGCTATCCGCTTATTTTAAAAGACGCGATTGTAACTAATGAAGTATCAATCGAAGAAGGCAGCCTACTGCATTTAGTCGATAAAAACGGTGGTTATATTGCAACTGGCTATTACGGTGCACAAAATAAAGGAATTGGCTGGGTCCTTTCTCGTAAAGAAAAAGAACTGATTGATGTAAAGTTTTTTGCGAAAAAAATTCGCGAAGCTGCTGAAAAGCGTGCTGACTTTTTTGCATCCGAGCTAACGAGTGCATTCCGCGTATTTAACGGGGAAGGCGATGGCATTGGCGGTTTGACAATTGATTTCTTTAACGGCTTTTACATGGTGAGCTGGTATAGTGAAGGCATTTATTCATTCCGCACAGAGATCTATGAAGCCTTGAATCAAGCAGTAAATACACGTGGTGTGTATGAAAAACTGCGCTTCAATACGAACGGTCAATATATCGATCAGGACGATTATGTATCAGGTGAAAAAGGTGAGTTCCCGTTAATCGTGCAAGAAAATGGCATGAATTTTGCGGTTGATCTAAATGATGGGGCAATGACAGGTATTTTCCTTGATCAGCGTAATGTACGCAAAGCTTTAAGAGACAGCTATTCTCTAGAGAAAACGGTACTGAATACATTTTCTTATACAGGTGCATTTTCTGTAGCAGCAGCACTTGGTGGCGCGGCAGGCACAACGAGTGTAGATTTGGCAAAACGAAGCTTGCCAAAAACGATTGAACAATTTAGTGTGAATGGTATTGACTTTGAATCACAAGATATTAAAGTAATGAATGTTTTTGATTACTTTAGCTACGCGGCTCGTAAAGGCTTGAAGTTTGATGTTGTGGTCCTTGATCCCCCAAGCTTTGCCCGTACGAAAAAAATGACATTCAGCACGGCTAAGGATTATCCGAAGTTGTTGAAGGATGCATTAGCTATTACAAATGACAATGGGGTTATCATCGCCTCAACTAATAACGCTAGCTTTAATATGAAAAAGTTCAAAACGTTTATTGACAAAGCGTTTAAAGATGCCGGTACTCGCTATAAAATTCTGGAAGAGCACCAATTACCGGAAGACTTTACGGTGCCACACAACTTCCCTGAATTCAATTATTTAAAAGTTGTTATCATACAAGTGATCAACTAAATGGAGTGATTTTACATGAAATATAATAAAACAATTATGCTAAAACTTATAAATGAACATCGCGAGCTACATGATGAATTAAAGAAATTAAAATCAGAAATGGGTCTTGAGAAAAACTTTGCTGTTAAAGCATTGTATCATTCTGCAGTGGCAGAAGATGGCCCGTACATGAAGGATTATCAAGATTTAGAACGACTACGTTAATACAAGCACCGCAACACTTTTTCACAAGTGTTGCGGTGTTTTTTATATCATTAAAATAAAATGCTAAAAAGCAAATTTATGGGGCATAATTTTGTATATAAGTGAACAAATTTAGGAGAAATGTTCATCAAAAGTTTGTTTGTTTTGCAGGAAAAATATAGGTATTGTATAGATGAGAAGTGGTAGTAACTATCGCTTATTCTAAGGAGGAAATTCATATGTCTCGTTTATTAGGTAAAGTAGCAATTATTACAGGGGCAGCACAAGGTATGGGTGCAGCACATGCAAAAGCATTTATCGAACAAGGTGCTAAAGTAGTTTTAACAGACTTAAATGAAGAAAAAGGTATTGCATTTGCTGCAGAATTAGGCGAAAACGCTTTATTCATTAAGCAAAATGTTGTTTCTGAAGAAGAGTGGGCAACAGTTGTAGCGAAGGCAGAAGAAGCTTTCGGTCCAGTAAATATATTAGTAAACAACGCAGGTATTTCATTAAATAAATTTATGCTCGAGTTATCTTTGGACGAGTACATGAAAATCGTAAACATTAACCAAGTATCTGTATTTTTAGGTATGAAGGCTGTTGCAGGATCAATGGCGAAAGCTGGAGGCGGTTCAATTGTAAACATCTCATCTATCAACGGTTTAGTTGGTGGAGCAGTTGGTTACACAGATACAAAATTCGCAGTGCGCGGTATGACAAAAGCAGCAGCACTTAACTTAGCGCATATGGGTATTCGCGTAAACTCAGTACACCCAGGTGTAATTGCAACACCGATGATTATGCAAGAAGATGCAAAAGAAGCGATCGAAGAATTTGCAAAACATATTCCTCTAAAACGCGTATCTCAACCAGAAGAAGTATCGCAATTAGTAGTATTCTTAGCTTCTGATGAGTCTAGCTACTCTACAGGCGCTGAATTCGTCGTAGATGGCGGGATTACAGCTCAATAAGAAGTAAATTTACTGAACGAATTTGGGATAAATTCAACTCAAATTTCAAAGCTGTTTAAATATGAATTTTGGGCATGAGTTTGATATGGGACTCATGCCTTTTTAATTTTGTGTCTGCTTCGTTAGCCATTGATTTCTCCGTTACCTCTACACGAATCTCTCTGCTACGTGTCTTTCCCCGAGAGTCATTAAACTACTAATTTTCCCTCTAAATTAAATAAATTACCGAATTATATGTAAATTTATGGTAAAGTTGGGTTGAGGTGGAGGGGTGAAGAACTTATTTTTTGTAATCTCTTTCCTTTCATTAAACTTCCTTTTATTTGGGTGCAGTAATGAAAATCAGAAAGAGATCAATGAAGTAGAGAAAGTATATTTGGAAATGCGGGAAATTGCATGGACGAGTTTGAGTGACATGGCAAAAGAAACAGTGATTGGTAATTGGGAAGATGCCAAAGTTACAGAGGAAAGCATTATTAATGAAAGACAAACAAACGGGGAGGAAAAGCTACTAAAAGTCTTGAAAGTAGAATTTACTACAACTCAAGATCGATTTTTAGGACCAATCGGGATTTATATTGATCCTTCTACTAAAGAAATAGTTAGTAGAGATATAAGAATGTAAAAATGTGCTTGGGGTATGAGGAAATAATAAAATTAGACAAATCGCTGTAACAAGTGAGTCACATTCGAATAGAGGTGTTATTTAAGTATGTTTAATAATATTTGAAAGTTTCTTTTCTCAATATACATATTATTAGTGCTAAATTTTATAGTGATTAAGTTCAATGGAGAGGTACAACTTGTTATCAATAAGATACAATCGAATATCCAGCGTAGAAATAATGGAGAATCATTTGCAAACTTAGTTCCTTTTAGAACAATTGAAACTTATATAAGTGATTTGAGTTTTAGTGTAGCTTTTATGAACATTTTTGGTAATATCATTCCATTTATACCGTTGGGTTTTTTAATACCAATGGCTTTTCCCTCTCGAAGAAATTTAATCAAAACAATGATTTCTTGCTTTTTAATCATAATCAGTGTAGAAACTCTCCAACTAATTTTGCTTTTAGGCATTTTTGATATAGATGATATTATTTTAAACTTACTAAGTTGTTTTATAGGGTTTATACTTTTTAAAGCGTATAAGAAAATCTTTAAAGTAGTTTCTTGAATTTAGTTAATCTTACTATTAGGCCCTTGTTAGGTGTAAAGGACTGTATCGTATAACAATTCCAAAACGGGGGAGGTTAGAGCTTTATGGAAACATTAGTTCCTTTATCATTAATAGGTATTCCACTTTTTTCGATAGTGCTTTGTGTCAATACTATCAACTTGCTAAAAATTATAATCCATCATCCAGATCAATCTGTAAAAAAACAAACTTTTATAATTAGTGTCAGCGTTGCTTACATACTTTTTTCATTTGCTTGTCTATTCATTGCCATTGCCGACTCAATTTTATGGGCATCTAATTAAGCTTTTTAAAAGGGTTAACAATATCATGTAGAGAAAAAATATGAGGTTTATTTATATAATACTAAATGTTCTTGGGGGGATATGATGAAATATAGTAGAACTACATCACGAAAGCTTATTCTATCATTATCGTTTCTAGTTCTTGCTGTCAATATAGCGAGTTGGCAAAATCCATCTGTAAATTGGGTATCGTTAGCGGTATTTGTCTTCGGTGTATGCAATGCTTTTATAACATATCAAGTAGTAATAAACAAACATACAATTAGTTATACGATTAAACTCTTTGGTTTAAAGATTTATAACAAGAAAATAATTCATACGGATGTTATAAAAATTACGTTTAAACGAATGGGTTGGAATGCAAAATTAGCTGTCATTAAGGTTCGAAAATGGCTTCCGATTCGTGTTGGTTATTTTAAACCAAATGATGTATATGAAGATTTAATCGTATTTTGCGAAGAAAATGCTGTGCCTTATCGTAAAACCAAAGATTATACGATAATTGAGAAAATGGGATAATAAAAAAACTCATCATTTTTAAAAAAATTATTTTATTTTTTATAATTTATTAGGGGTTAATTTTCTACCTATAGCAATAATATCTGCGAAACGAACCATTTTACATTGAATAATTATGCAAAGAGTGTCAGGTGCCGTAAAGGTGTCTGGCACTTTTTGTTTGAGTGGACACCTAAAGGGGTATTCACTTTTATTGTAAGGTACTTAGCAAAAGATCTTAGAAATATAGGAAAGGGAATGGTAGGTAATATGCAGTTTAATAAAAGAATCATATTCATTTTCAGTTTACTCGCGGTTTGCTTCTTATCTGCGTGTGCAGAGAAAGAGAAGCTTGCCGATGGATCTGAACTGATACATAAAGATCAATTTGTTTTTGCTGCTTCTGGCGAATTTAAGCCATTTAGTTATGTAAATAATGAAGATCTTAGCATGTCCGGCTTTGATATTGAAGTTGGCGAAGCGATCGCAAAGGAACTCGGTCTTGAGCCGGTTCAAAAGCGGATTAAGTTTAAAGGAATTGTTGAAGGTGTCAAAACGGGCCGTGCAGATGTAGCTGTAGCCAGCCACACGATTAATCCACAGAGAAGCAAACATGTTTCCTTCAGTACCCCCTATTATTATTCTGGACCGCAAATTTTCACGAGACCTGACAGTGACATTGAAACTGTCGACGATTTAGCGGGTAAGGAAGTAGCTGTAGCAAAAGGTTCAACCTATTCTGATACAGCCTCCAAGTATACAGACAATATTAAAACCTATGACAGTGATATCACAGCTTTACAAGCGTTAAGCAGCGGCCGTCATGATGCGGTAATCACCGATTTTGTGACCGGAAAAAATGCTGCAAAAGAAGGCTTTAAAATTGAGGGTAGGGAGCTAATTGAGCGCAGTGAACAAGCGATTGTACTTCCACAGGATAACCCGAACTTATTAAAGCGAGTGAACGAGGCGCTGGAAAATCTCCGGGAAGATGGAACACTTACTGAAATCAGTATGAAGTATTTTGGTGAGGATATTACAAAAAAACCGGAATAATTCAATTTATTAAAGAAGAAAGGAAGTATGTACAGTGCCAAGTTTTTCACATTTTTTAGACGTATTAATAGAAAACAAAGATGTTTTTCTTAAAGCAATGCTCTTAACATTAGAGCTGACGGTTGTATCAATTCTGATTGGTATCGTAATCGGACTTTTCTTTGCCTTAATGAAAATTTCTAAAATTAAAGTATTAGAACTTATATCAGATATCTATGTCTTTTTAGTCCGAGGAACACCGTTAATTGTTCAAATTTTCATCCTCTACTTCGGTCTTAGCGGGCTTTTCCTGATTCCTGATTTTTGGGCTGCTTCACTTGCGTTAGCGTTACATAATGGCGCTTATATTTCTGAAATCCTTCGTGGGACAATCCAAGGAGTAGATAAAGGTCAAATGGAGGCAGGACGCTCATTAGGGATGACTAAAGTGCTGACATTAAGAAGAATTATTCTTCCTCAGGCATTCCGCCGTGCTCTTCCACCGCTTGGCAACCAGTTTATTATTGGGTTGAAAGATTCGTCATTAGCTGCATTTATTTCCATGAATGAACTCTTTAATGTAGCGACAACACTCGGGTCGAATAATTTTGATGAAATGACTTATTTACTCATTGTAGCAGTCTACTACTTAGTGCTGGTAGCATTGTTAACATTTATAGTAAACCGATTAGAAAAGAAATTAGCAATTAGCGATAGGTAGGAGGCAACACCAATGGAAGCAAAGGAAATGATTAAAGTCAATCAATTGAATAAGTCATTTGGTGACTTGCATGTATTAAAAAATATCGACATGACCGTTTACGAAAGCGATGTTGTTTGTTTAATAGGATCAAGTGGTTCAGGGAAAAGTACGCTTCTTCGCTGTCTGAACTTTTTAGAAAGAAAAGATAGCGGCAGTATTATTATAGAAGGTAAAGAAGTCGATCCTAGCAACGACGATTTGAATAAGATTAGAGAAAAGGTCGGAATGGTGTTTCAGCATTTCAATCTATTCCCTCATAAAACCGTTTTGGAAAATATTATTGAAGCACCGGTTATGGTAAAGGGCGTTGACAAAAAGGTCGCAACGTCCAAAGCAAAAGAATTACTAGGAAAAGTTGGCTTGGAAGATAAGGCCGATGTCTTTCCTAATAAACTATCAGGTGGGCAAAAGCAACGGGTAGCCATTGCAAGAGCGCTTGCAATGGAACCAGACATCATGCTTTTTGATGAGCCGACTTCAGCCCTTGATCCAGAGCTTGTGGGAGAGGTTTTAACCACGATGAAAGAACTGGCTAATGAAGGAATGACGATGGTAGTTGTTACACATGAAATGGGATTTGCTAGAGAAGTAGCCGATTGGATTGTGTATATGAACGAGGGAGAAATTATCGAGCGCGGCGATCCAGAGCAATTTTTCGAACATCCGAAAGAGGAACGAACGAAAGAGTTTTTAAAGACAACAATGTTGAAATGAACAAACGAGGATTCTGTCTATATATGTAGGCAGAATTCTTTTTTTTCAATTTAATGAAAAACAAGTTAACAGATGGATTAGTTTTACTATATAATAGAATACGAAGCAACTTCGAGTTTGTTTGAAGTTGTTACTTTTAGGGTTAACATTATTTTGCAAGAAATGTTTGTAATGGTTTGTAATCTGTTTGTAATGGGTATTTAACATCAGGTTAATGAACTTCAAAATTGTATTTTCTATAAGAAGGAGTGTTATTGTATGCTATCCATACAAAATTTGACGAAAACTTATCGTGGTAACAAAAAGGCAGTAGACAATTTAAGTATTGATATTGAGCAAGGGGAATTTATTGTCTTTATCGGAACAAGCGGCAGTGGTAAAACAACCGCTCTACGTATGATTAATCGCATGATTGAGCCGACCAGTGGCAAAATTATGATGGATGGAACGGATTTATCGAAAATGAATGCAGTACAGCTTCGCAGACAAATTGGCTATGTTATTCAGCAAATCGGCTTAATGCCACATATGACCATCAGAGATAATATCACCCTCGTACCAAAACTTCTAAAATGGGACAAACAGGAAAAGGATAAAGTAGCTAAACGATTAATCGGCCTAGTAAACCTACCTACCTCTTACTTGGATATGTATCCAGCTCAACTATCTGGCGGACAACAACAACGAATCGGCGTTATACGTGCCTTAGCAGCGAATCAGGATATCATTTTAATGGATGAACCATTTGGTGCACTGGACCCTATTACACGTGATACACTTCAGGATTTAATGAAGGATTTGCAGGAACGCCTAGGCAAGACTGTTATTTTTGTAACACATGATATGGATGAAGCGATCAAGCTGGCTGACCGAATTTGCATTATGCACGAAGGGAAGGTAATACAGTTTGATACACCAGACAATATTTTAGCAAACCCCGCAAATGATTTCGTACGTGATTTTATTGGCTCCCACCGCCTAATTCAAAATAAACCAAGCGTCAAAATAGTAGATGAAGTAATGATCCAGCCCATTTCCATTACAATTGAGAAAAGTCTGGACGATGCACTACGTCTGATGGTATCAAAGCGTGTTGATACGTTATTTGTGACAGATGCAGACAAACGATTGATAGGTTATTTAAATGTTGATAGCTTTACAGGTCCGCAACGAACACGGCAAAGCATTAATGAAGTATTACAGCGAGAAGTTATATACGTAAAAACCGGGACAAAGCTGCAGGATTCTGTTCGACGTATTTTAAAACGGAACCTTCAAAATATACCAATTGTCGATCATGATCACAAACTAATCGGATTAATTACCCGTGCTAATATTGTGGATACAATTTATGACACGATTTGGGGTGACGAGGAAGAAAATAAAAATGCTCTTCTTGTAACTCGAGAGGAGAATGTTCTATGATAGCCTTCTTTACGGATAATAGCAGTGACATCCTATTAAAAACATGGGAACATTTTTATATTTCAATTATTGCATTATTTCTTGGTGTAATCTTCGCGATTCCTCTAGGTATATTTTTATCAAAAACAAAAACAATAGCAAAAATTGTTTTAGCCATTACAAGTGTTTTCCAAACATTACCCTCTTTAGCCATCTTAGCAATTATGATTCCATTTCTAGGTGTTGGGAAAGTACCTGCAATTGTTGCTTTGTTTATTTATACTTTACTTCCAATTCTAAACAATACTTATATCGGATTAAAATCTGTTAATGCAGATTTACGAAAAACGGGCATTAGTATGGGGATGACACCATTCCAATCTATATGGATGGTGGAATTACCTCTAGCAATCCCGGTCATTATGGCAGGTGTACGATTATCTGCTGTTTATGTCATTGCCTGGGCAACACTTGCGTCGTATATCGGGGCTGGTGGTTTAGGTGATTTCATTTTTAACGGTTTAAACCTTTATCAAACTGAATTAATTATTGGTGGTGCCTTACTTGTTACGGCATTGGCACTGCTAACAGATTTTATATTATCCAAAGTGGAGATTTGGACAACACCAAAAGGACTAAAAGTAGAGAAATGAGGCCTAACAGGATGAAAAAAACGATTCTTTTATTCGGAAGTATGCTGCTGGCGTTAAGTTTTCTAGCTGGCTGTTCGATTGGCGGTGACCAGGCAAGCAATACCGACAAAATTAAGATTGCGAGTGCTGTTACAACCGAATCACAAATTATGGGCTATATGCTCAAACATATGATTGAGTATTACACAGATGAACAAGTAGAGTTAATTAATAATCTTGGTTCGAGTACCGTTCTTCACCAGGCAATGATCAATGGGGACGCGAATATTTCCGCTACACGTTACACCGGTACAGAATTAACCGGAGCTTTAAATGCGGAACTGATAAAAGATCCGGCCGAGGCATTGGCCTTTGTACAAAATGAGTTTCAGGAAAGATATAACCAAACATTCTTTGATAAGTACGGGTTTGAAAACACATATGCCTTTATGGTAACGCAGGAAACAGCGCAGCAATACAATCTTAATAAAATCAGCGATCTGGCTGCAATAGCTTCAGACATTGAAGCGGGTGTTGATACATCTTGGCTAAGTCGTGAAGGAGATGGCTTTAAGGCGTTTGTTCAGGAATACGGATTTCAGTTTAAACGTACATATCCAATGCAAATTGGCTTAGTGTATGATGCCGTACAGGCAGGTGAAATCGATATTGTCCTTGGGTATACTACAGACGGACGTATTGCGTCTTATGATTTAAAGGTACTTGAAGATGATTTGAAGTTTTTCCCGCCCTATGAAACGAGCTCACTCGCAACAAATGAAATTTTAGAAGCGAAACCTGAACTAAGGGGAATACTCCAACGTTTAGTTGGTAAAATCTCTACAGATAAAATGCAGGAACTGAACTATTTGGCGGACAATAACTTAATGGAACCCTCTGTCGTGGCAGAAAATTTCCTAATTGAAAACAATTATTTCAGTAATGAGGAGGGTGAGGAATAATGGAAGATTTATCGCAATTAAGTACGTTTGAACAGCTATTCTATTATTTTAAGGAAAACGGACTTTATGTACTTGAACTGTTCTTTACACATTTTTATATTTCAGTATATGGTGTATTGCTTGCTGCACTTATCGGAATTCCAATCGGTATTTTTATCGCCAGAAATATGAAGCTAGCTGGATTTATCATTACATTGGCAAATATTATTCAAACGATACCGGCATTAGCCTTAATGGCAATGATTATGCTGGTGCTCGGCTTAGGTAAATCAACAGTAATCGCAACGGTATTCCTTTATTCACTGCTTCCGATTATTAAAAATACGTATACGGGAATTACCACGATTAATAAAAGTTTAACGGATGCAGGGCGCGGCATGGGGATGACACGTAGACAAATCCTCTATATGATCGAACTGCCATTATCTTTATCGATTATTATAACAGGTATTCGAATAGCTTTAGTTATTGCCATCGGTATTACAGCAATCGGTGCTTTCATCGGTGCGGGCGGATTAGGGGATATTATTATCCGTGGCACAAATGCAACAGATGGAACTGCCATTATTTTGGCCGGTGCTATTCCGACAGCCTTAATGGCGGTAATTGTAGATATCGGGCTAGGTTGGCTGGAGCGCCGTTTCGATCCGGAAAAACGCCAACAACGTCTTAAAAAAGCGACTGTTTCTAATGCAGGAGTGGAGTAATTAATCATTTTCTTTAAATAAATTATCAAGAAAAAACAACTAAAAAGCGCTTAAATCCTAGATAAATATAGGATTTAAGTGCTTTTTATTTTCAGAGAAATTTATCAAAAATTTTTAAATGTGGAAAAATGTAAGTCTAAATGTATGGTGTATTGATTATCACTAATACTAATGGGGAAGAAGTGTTGAAGTAAAGAGAAAGATAAGTGTATTTTGCTGAAGAACCTGTTTGATGCAAGCTTCGAACAAGGCAATTTAATCCAGCAAAAGACCTATGGAAAGGATGATTTTATGTATAAAAAATGGAATAAGCAGTTTATTGGTGGCGAATGGAGAGAAGGGAACAGCGAAAGAGTGTATGTAGATCAGAACCCTTACAGCGAGGAAACGATCGCGGAAATTCGGCTGGCAAATGAAAAGGATATAGATGAGGCTTATCAGGCGGCAAAAGAAGCACAAAAAGAATGGGAAAAGGTTAATCCTTATCAAAGACAAGCCATTATCGAAAAGGCCGCTCAAATAGTAGAAAAACGAAGAGATGAAATTGTTCAAGTTTTAGTGGAGGAAAATGGGGCTTCCCATACGAAAGCTAACATTGAAGTTTCTGCCGCAATGGGCATTATGAAAGAGTCAGCTACATTCCCTCTTCGAATGCACGGAAAAATAATGCCATCTGTCATTCCAGGTAAGGAAAATCGAGTCTATCACAATCCAGCGGGAGTTGTAGGGATTATTAGCCCATTCAATTTCCCATTTCATTTAACGATGCGTTCCCTAGCACCTGCTTTAGCAACTGGTAATGGGGTAGTGCTTAAACCGGATTTGCAGACGATGATTTCAGGCGGTCTTATTCTAGGGGAAATTTTTGAAGAGGCCGGCATTCCAAAAGGTTTATTGAATATTACAGTATGCAGCTCTTCTGAGATTAAAGATACTTTTATTGAACACCCTATCCCGCAAATTATATCCTTTACTGGTTCAACACCGGTAGGACGTCATATTGGGGAGCTTTGCGGAAGACATCTTAAGCGCGTTGCTTTAGAGCTTGGTGGAAATAATGTCATGCTAGTACTAAAAGACGCCGATGTACAACGTGCAGCAGCTTCTGCAGCCTTTGGGAAATTCTTAAACAGCGGTCAAATTTGTATGTCCCTAAATCGGATTGTTGTCGAGCGTCCGGCTTACGAAGCATTTATGAAAGCCTTTGTGGATAAGGCATCCCAGATTAAATATGGGGATCCGAAAAATGAGGATGTTGTGGTTGGTCCATTAATTAACAATAAACAAATTAAACGTATACAAAATTTAATCGACAAAAGTATAGCCCTAGGAGCAGAATATGCTCTAAAAGGTGAAGTAGACGGAAATGTACTAGCCCCTACCATCTTGTCGAATGTTACAAATGATATGCCGATAGCACAGGAAGAAATCTTTGGACCTGCTGTAGGTGTCATCGTTGTAGATAGTGAAGAAGAAGCGATTCGTGTAGCAAATGACAGTGACTATGGACTAAGTGGTGCAGTACACGCCGGTACAACTGAACATGGTGTTGAAGTCGCGAAACAAATTATAACGGGAATGATTCATGTTAATGATCAGGGAGTCAATGATGAACCAATTGTTGCATTTGGCGGTGAAAAAGCTTCAGGGTTAGGTCGATATGGTGGAGAATGGGCAATTCATGAATTTACAACAACAAAATGGATTTCTGTTCAGACAGATCCAAGGGAATATCCGTTTTAAATAGAAGGTTTAGATGAGGTGTGGTCCTAATCGCAAATTGCGGTTAGGGCTTTTTACATTAGGGTAAATAAATATAATGAGACTTTAAAATTAGGGAAGGTAGTACACTTTACACCTTTAATTTAGAGTCATTGTTTATGAACAATTTATAACAACGTAATTTAAATATAGCAAAATTTACTGCTTTTAGGATTAAACTTACGATAAAAATCCAATAGAGAGAGTATTCTATAAATTTTATTAAAATAGGGAATTGAGTTGTAAGGTGTAAAAGTGTATTGTAAAAGAAGGATTTATCGGTAGAATAGAAAAGAACTAAAAGAAAAGTTTATTGTTCTCACTGAAAAGGCATTTATTGGATAATGAGTACTTTATAGTATAAAAGATTAAAAGAAGGAAAAATACTTCATAGACATATAGACCTAATTTCTAATATCGTGTTATAATTAAGTTAATAAGTACAAAGTCTATTGAGTCGTAAAAAAATTGCGAGGTAAAAAATGAAGAAAACGTCATTGTTACAAGAAGAAAAGAATTCAACGATACTATTTTTATGGTTGTTTTATGTTGTATTTTTTGTTTACGAAATATTTTATTACAACCTTTTCCCAGCTTTTCCATGGAGTGATATTGGTGCAAATAGTAGAGTAGTATACGATTTTATGATTGTTAAATATGGAGTCATTATTGCACTCATCCCTTTATCTATTTATTTAATAAAAAAGGGAAAGGTGGACTCTGTAAAATATATTGTATTTTTTGGTTATTTTATAACAAATTTAGTTTCAGATATATTGTATTATCGAGATAGTACGATTACTTACACTAGTGGAAATATGGTAGAACTTGTTATCATACTTTTCGCTCCAATTTTTGTAAATAAGAAATTTACATATTATATAACAATTGGTCTATTGCTAAAATATATTTTGGTTGGTTTATTTATACAGGACCCTCTGGTTGTATTTCCGATTGGTATAATGATCGTGCTATCTGTTATTTCCTTTATCTTGCTTCATCGATTTTTAAATTATATAAAAGCATTAAAGTACTCATATGATGAACAGTTGGAAGGTATTGTTAAAGGAGTTATTGCTATTCTAGAGTTAAAGGATCCATATACTAGGGGGCATAGTGAACGTGTTGCAGCATACGCAATGAACATGGCAGAAGCTACAGGGAAATTTAAACCATCTGAATTAAATTCTTTTTATTACGCTTGCCTATTACATGATATTGGAAAAGTTAATATACCGGATTCAATTTTGACAAAGTCCGGTATGCTGACAGACGAGGAATTTGATATAATTAAAACACACCCTGTTGTAGGAGCTGAAGCTATTCGTGATGTTGAGGGGGTTGCTGATAATATTGATGTAATCTACCATCATCATGAAAGATGGGACGGTAAAGGCTATCCAGATAGACTGGCTGGGGAGGATATTCCGTTTTCAGCCAGAATTACAGCTGTTGCCGATGCTTTTGATGCGATGACTTCCTCCAGATCATATCGTCCAGCTCTTCCATTCGAAGTGGCTTATGAACGGATAATAGAAGGACAAGGCACTCAATTCGATCCTCAGCTTGCAGAATTATTTAAACAAATTTATCCTGATTGGGTGCAGATTTCTAAAAATTACCGTAAAGGTATGGACATGAGAGGAGGGGATAGACATGAAAATTCGCAAACTTAATAAAATTAAAGTTACTTGCTGGTGGTGTTGGTTAATTCCAAAAGGATGAGTAAGTAAATGTAGGATGCTGAATACTAGCATCCTATTTTAATTTATAGAGGAGGCAATCCGTTGAAGGTATCCTTGCAATCCGAAATAACGTTATATCCGTTATCCATTCGTAAAGATAAAAAAAATTATATCGTGGAGGAGCCGATTTCCGGTGACTTCTTTGAATTGCCTGAGATAAGCGTTGATGCAATCCAACGTTTGGAAAAAGGCGAAAACTTAGCTGCAATTGAAAAGGCGCTAAAAGAACATTATCCCGAAGAAGAAGTAGATATCATTGAATTTGTTGAGCAATTGGTGGAGTTAGGGCTTGTTCAACTTGTGGATGGTGTCCAAGTACATAGAGAAAAAGAAAAGCAGGCTAAATCTGAAAGTGGTTTTCTATGGATCCCGCAATGGATGGGACGTATTTTTTTTAATAGCATAATAAACAAAGTTTACTTGCTGTTGCTAGTATCGAACATATTCATTCTTATATTGAATCCAGAATTTTTTCCTCATTATAAAGACATATTCCTGTTCGATTCGATGATGCTAAATGTCCTTACTTATTTATTAATTTCTTTAGTATTAATTGTTATTCATGAATTTGGGCATATTCTCGCCATCAGGTCGCATGATTTACCGGCTAAATTAAGTATCGGGAATCGGCTCATATTTATTGTATTTGAAACGGATTTGACTCAAGCGTGGAAGCTCGATCCTAAAAAGAGGAATATCCTATACTTAGCTGGCATGTCTTTCGAACAAATTATTCTCTTCCTTTCATTCATTTTTATGCTGCTATATCCTAATGCAAGTTTTGTAGGAATCGTTAGTATCATCGTGTTGGATATTTTTATAAAATCTATCTATCAATGCTGTTTCTATATGAAAACAGATGTTTATTATGTTGTTGAAAATGTTACAGGGTGTTATAACCTGATGGAGAGCGGCAAAGTTTATTTAAGGTCATTCCTTAAAAAACAGCGTAAATCAGCGAAGGATCATAAAGAGATGTTCCAGGATGAATGGAATTTGGTCCGTATTTATAGTGTATTTTATATAATTGGAGTTTTTTTAACGTTACTTTTAACGGTTGTGTACTTTATCCCGCAGCTCTATTATATGATCACAACCGTTTATTTAAATATTATGGGGGCTGGAGATCGTGCAGCATTTTGGGATGCTATTGCCTTCTTAATACAAACGATGTTGATGCTTATCTTGCTTGTATATTTAGCGAGGAAAAAACGACGAGAAAACTAAATGAAACCGCTAAACTTCTGATCCAAGTTTAGCGGTTTTTTATATAAAGTATTTTACAAATATATACAATAGAACGTATATTCGTGTTATGATTAATTGATAATGCTAAAAAGGGGAGAGTTATGAAACTAAAAACAATCAACATAGAAGAAAGAATGAAACACTATAATGTGCAAGGTTTAAGTATTACTTTAATTGAGGGCGGTCAAATAAGTGGCACAAAAAATTACGGCATATTAGAAGAAGGTAGCAATAGAAAAACAAATGAAGATTCTATTTTTAGTGCATGTTCAATTAGCAAGTTCTTAGCAGGCATGCTTGCTATGAAGCTATTAGATGAAGGACTTCTTGATTTAGATGGGGATGTGAATGAAAATCTTGAATCGTGGAAAGTACCAGAAAATGAATTTACTAAAAATAAAAAGGTGACATTACGGCATTTATTAAGCCATCAATCTGGAATTAAAGATCCTGAAGGGAGTTTTGCTGAATTAAATACGGAAATAGGGGTTCCGTCGATGGTTGATTTATTAGAAGGTCGAACTCCTTATTGTAAAACGCCTATTATCGTCAAGTATGAACCAGAAAGTGAATTTCATTATTCGGATGCAGGGTTTTGTATTATTCAGCAACTGATAGAAGATGTCACTGAAAAGCCGTTTCATCAAGTTGTGAACGAGCAAATATTTGAGCCATTGGGAATGACAAATAGCCACTTCAATATCACTACGTTGGACGTAGATAGGCTAAACTTTTCTTGTGGTCACAACAAAAATGGTGAAATAGTAGGTGGGAAATATCCTCTATATCCTTATCCAGCAGCTTCTGGATTATGGACAACTTCTTTAAATTTAGCTGAATTGGTTCTTGAGTTAATGAATGCGTTAAAAGGAGCAAGCAAGATTGGTATTTCACAAAGATTAGCAAAAGAAATGATCACCCCACAAAGAGGTAAAAGATGGTCTGGATTAGGTGTATTTCTAGAAGGCTCTGAAAAAGAACTGGAAATTACATCACTTGGTTGGGGAGTGGGTTTTCAATGTATGATGGTGGCGTTTCCCTTTATAGAGAAAGGTGCTGTCATCATGACGAACACTGAATTGGGTGTCCATCAACTGGAAGGGATTATAGGAGAAATATATAAGTCTCTTTTGTCTTAAAAAGCGTAAAAGGGGGAGAAATATGCAGATAGCTTTCGCAAATACAATTCAAATCCCTGAAGTAGTGTCGTTCTTTAACGAAAATTTAGACAGCAATAACAGTGCGGTTTATTCTCAAGAATTTTTATGTCCTCATGGAATTAAAGCAGCTATAAGAAGAAAACAAATGATAGTTGCAACAGTTAACGGTCAATTAGTAGGGGCATTTCGCTTTTACCGAAAAAAAACACAAAACAACATATCTTTGTATCAATTTGCGGTTAGTGAAATTTACCGTGGTCAAGGGTTATTTAAAAAGATGCTAGAAACGATAAATGACTTACCTATCATTTCATTATGTCCGACTAATTCTAATTTGAATAATTATTATGTTAAATCAGGATGGTATTTACAAGAACAAAGTGGGGAATTTAATGTGTGGGTTTTTAATAACTAAACATGTGATAGTAAAATAAATTTAAAATATTTTCAAAAGCTTGTCCCTTTTCACCAGTTTTTTTGACATATGTATGGTGAGGGGAGATGCATAGGATGGTATTCGATTATTTAAAAACTTATGAAACTTTCAACACAGTAGCGGAAATGGATGAGGCGGTGGCGCAGCATCTGGAAGCAAATGAATTAACGGAAAGCGAGCGCAATGTTATTTTACGTATCGCGCAGTCGGCACTGGCTTACCCCGGGGCAGCACATTTAAAGGCGAAGACAATTGCAGATAGTGTAGGAGTCAGCACAAAAACGGTTTATCGATCGGTGAAAAAAGCAGCCGAACTTGGCATATTACGAGTCGTTGCAAGTACGAAATTGAATGGGATTAAAGGGGCAAACATTTATCAAATATTACATGTCCCATCGGAAATGTCCGAGCGAGTCCCAGCTGAAGAAACGCATGAAATAAAGGAAGTTGGCAATTTTTCTGAGCAACAAACTATTTCTTTTAATCTTTTTAAAACAAGCTCTTTAAATGAAATATATATAAATATAGTTGGTCAAATGAACGAGTGGCAAAAAACATTATATGAATTCATGACAAGTTTGCCAATGAAAGAAGAGTTAAAAGATGGATTACGAGCAGCCATTTTAGCAACACCAATCCAAAACAGACGGGAGTTTACAATTGCAAAGGATGCCATGTGGCGAATTATTCAAGATATTCATGAGGGGAAATTAACGATTCGTACAACATTACGCGCAATTTATAAAGGAGCATATGATAAGGCTATTGCACGCCCGGTTATACGAGAAGTGAAAGAACAAAAGCAAAGTACTCGATCAGTGCCATTTTATGATTGGTTGTCAGAGCGATGAAGGGGTAGCAGTAGCTACTGAATAGTTTTTTGAAATCCAATACCAGTGATAAAAGTACTTTGAGAATATAACACCTATTTTTAATAATTAGACGAATTTTGTCGGGATTTGTCCAAATAAATTCTTTCGGCAATAAAACTCATTAACAAACCGATTACTAAGGGAACTAACGACCCTATTGAAAATAAGAACTCGCTTGCATTATTAGTATACTCGTACTGCAACATTAGCCAAGGAATAGTAAGCTTATAACCAAGCAAGTAAAGTAAGGCTGTTGTCAGTGCAAACGTTCCAAAAGTAACTATTAACCCTTTTAATTTTATTTAATAAACACCTCCTAATTAGATATTAACAAATTTTCCTTGTTTTTAGTATAATATGCATTAGTTCGATTTATTAACAATAATCTTTTAGAAAAGAGCCTTAACTAAAGGGGGAGAGTTAATTTGAAATTAAGCAACAATTCTGTGATTCCATCGTTATTACTCGTTATAAATATTATTTTTACTTTATTTTTGATAGAAGAGTTAATAGATGCTACCGATCCAAATTATGGCTCATTAGCTTTATGGACACCTGTAATTGCTGTGATTTCCCTTATATATATTAAAAAGTTTGTCGTAAAGAAAAATACCGTTTTTATACGTATTTTACAAGTGTTGAATTGGTTCTTTATTCTTTTTCCAATCCTTATTTTATTATGGGGAATGTTCATTATGATGAATTATTAATAATTCTATTTGTAGATAGTGTTGTAATTTCAAAGGAATATCTAGATTAAAAGATGAGGTGAAAAAATATTGAAAAAGTTAATCTGTTTATGCTTTTCGATTGTTTGTTTATCAGGTTGTTTTGCTGAAAATTATAGCGTTGGACACCCTATTACTAAGTTAGAAGTAAATAAGTCAGAATATAATCTAGAGCCCTCTCGAATAGGTTGGAATACAAAGGGAGATACGACCTCATTGAATGAAAATGATCTTGAATCGTTATTAAGCAAATCTGAAAAAATTAATGTAAGTAGTGGACAATTTTTAAAAATTATATTTGAAGATAGCATTGAAGATGAAGGGCAATATACTGATATTAAAGTCGAAATTTCAGCAACTCAAAATGGCGATAAACAATTATTATATGAAGATGATATGGAAACTAGTATGTTAGAAGAAATACATTCTTTTGCTGCGCCTCCTGAAAAGGGTGAATACATTCTTGAAGTCGAATTTACTTCAAATGGCAACTTTGCAAGATATATAGGATATTTACATGTTGACTAAACTTTTCGAGGGTAAAATAAATTGAAGATTTAATAATTAGAAATCCAAAAATCCAAAATCCTAATAATAAATCTGATGACTATTAGACATATAAATACGAAAAACAGTAATGCAATAATTTTTTTCCTTCTAGGCTTCATT
Source organism: Solibacillus sp. FSL K6-4121 (assembly GCF_038002585.1). NCBI lineage: Bacteria > Bacillati > Bacillota > Bacilli > Caryophanales > Caryophanaceae > Solibacillus > Solibacillus sp. FSL K6-4121. The sequence goes on along the minus strand of NZ_JBBOCS010000002.1, from coordinate 940,355 downwards.
ATTATCGCTCCTTTATACAACCATCTACACTTATTTTACACATTTTCCAATATACTAAAAGGGACACTAACTATATATGAGTTGTGTCCCGAAATATGCTGCTTTCAAATTTTATATCATAAAGGTCGTAAAGCACTTGTCTTATCTATAAAAATAAATGCATCGTACCTGCTGCCGACTCTGGAAGGAACGTAATTGCCGTATGCCTCGTATGCCGGATCGTATACAACGCCAATTGCGCGGTGGCCAATCCAATCATTAAACAATTGTCTGTTTTCATCCGTAAATAAAAGTACTTTATCTTCGGGGCTTGCTGCGTGGAGCTGGCCTTCCCATTTATCTATATTTGCCGGAGGGACTTGGATAATTTCAAAAGGATCTCCCCAGCGGTCTGCAGCAATGACCGTACCTTCGTAAGTGCCAAAGCCAATTGCATACGTATTTTCCTTCCCGTATTGCTCCCGGATAATTTGACCAACATTGATTAGCTGCTCATCCTTCATTGAGGTTTCGGAAGCATCACCGATATGGGTATTATGCTCCCAAACGATGATTTTCGTTTCCTCTCCGTAATACTTACGCAATTCATGAATCGCCTCCACCATATGATAATCGCGTGTATTCCACGACTTTTCATCCGACATCATTTCCCGGTAGTATGATTCAGCATTTTTTGCGACAAGAGCATTCATCACGACATTTAAATCTTCTTCGTGCTCACTGGAATACAGATCTTTATGATTACGCAATGAGCTTAATAACCCCGTCACTTCACGAATACATGCATCAGAAAATTGAACAGCGGAAATGGCATAGTGCTCATGGCTCCGATTGTACGGTTCAAAGCAGGAAAAAGCTTTTTTGGCATGTTCTAAATCAACTTTATGCTCGGGATGGTCCGATAAAAAGTTTAATATTTCATCAATTGATTCGAACAGGCTGTACATATCGATACCATAAAAGCCTACTTTTTGTAGGCGCTTAGTATTAATCTCTTTTAACCATTCCGTAAAGGCAGCGACCTCTTCATTGGCCCACATCCACGTTGGCCATCGATGGAAAGCGTTCTTTAAAACCTCTTTTGCGTTCGTACTTTCTTCGCTATAGCCTTTTACATAGCGGTTTACCGCTTGTGCGGATGGCCAATCTCCTTCAACTGCAATGAGCTGAAAGCCTTTTTGCTCGATTAACATTTTGGAGAGCTCAGCCCGTACTGTATAAAATTCCGATGTCCCGTGTGAAGCCTCACCAATCATTACGATTTTAGCATCTCCAACAGCCTCTACCATTTTATTTAAACTCGTATCATTAAGTGGTAGAGAATGTTCTGATATAGAATGGATTAATTTATCTGTCATTGTGGAAACTCCTTTCTTTTAAAAAAGTGGTTCATTATTATTAACCATGAATGTATAGTTATGAAACAAAATTAAGAGGAATGCCTAAAGCGAAAATAGGCATTCCTAATATAGATACGGTAGTTTTACTTATTTCCTTTGCGTTTTACTAACCATCTTTTATAGCTATAGATAGTAATTCCAACTAAAACAAGAACAATGATACTTACGACGATGATTAGTGTCCAAATGGAATTATTGTCCTCCGAATCAGTTTCATCTTTAAGCGTATCGACAATTGAGTCTACATTAGATTCTAGTTTATTCACTGTATCTTCAGCAGTCTCCTGATTACTTGGATCCTTGGCTATATTTACTGTAAAGGAAAATGAACCTGTTAAAGGGTGTCCGTCCTCGCTGATACTATTCCATTCCACTATATAAGTATCGTTAGGAAGAGGTGAAGCTAATGCACCTGATAAGACACCATCATTTACTGTGATAGAAGTTATAGGCATTTCTGAGCCGTCACTGGACAGTACTTTAAAAATACTGCCTTCTTCAATTTTACCTGAATATGTTAATTCAATTGTTTGTAATGACTCTGTTACCGTCGCACCTTTATCCGGATTTGTTGAATCCAAATATGTGTGAGCATATGCATCAGGTACAAATAGTAAAAATGCAGCTGCAAGCGCAAATAAAAGTTGTTTCATTAATAATTTACTTCCCTTCATAATCATTTTAATCCCCGTTCCCATTACAGCGATTTACACATTTGGATTTAAATTTGCTGAGAATGGAGTGATAATTTTAGTATGGACAAAAAGAGGCGGAAATATCGGAAGTTAATCAGATTTATGGGACAACATAAAGAGAAAAGCAGTAACTTTTGTCTGTAGGATAACGGTATTTTAACGAAGAAATGATATAGGAAAATTTTGTATACATAAAAAGGACATAAATTCAAGAATATTCAGAATAAAAAGTGTTATTTAGACGTTAATATTCACTTATAGTGTCAAAATATTATTAGGAATATAATAATTTATTTATATTATTGATTGTAGTTTGTTGGATTTTCTTTCATTTTTATTAATATTTTTTAGCTCTATAGCAATATCGTATTAATTTCAGTCTATTAATTAGAAATGACTATATTATATGTCGAATACTGTATAAAATTGTAGATAAGAAGGGGGATGTAATATGTCAATTAGAAATAAATTACTAGTAGGTTTTACTATTTCGATTTTCGTTACGGTTTTAGCCTGTTTGACAATTTTTAATCAGTTAATGGCAGTTGAAAAGAAATACAGCAATACACTGGAAACGAATTTACCTCAGACGTATGACGCGTCAGAATTGAGTCGTCTCTCACTTGTTCAGGCATCATTAATTCAAAATTATATTTTAGGTAAAGATACTTCACAAGAAATTCAGGCCAGCAGAACAGAAACAAAGAATTTAATCCAAAAGTTTGAACAATTAACCCTCAATAAAGAGGCCGAGACGTTCTTGGCCAGTATTCAAGAAAAAGTAAAGGTGATGAATAGTTCATTCGATGAAACCATTCGTCTTACTGATACGAGAGGAATGGATGCGGCATCGACTTACTATATAGATATTGCTGAAAATAATGTAACCGCTTTTAAGGAAGATGTAAGGGCGTTATCCGAAGAAATTGCCAATTCATTCGTTTTAGCGGAAAAAAATATTGATAAAGAAATGCTAAACGCAATGATTATGACGGGGATTTCCATTATAGTAGCGATTTTAGTCGGTATGATTACGGCATTAGCACTAACGAACCGCATTTCTAAGCCAATGCAAAATTTAGAACAGCATGTTCAGGAAATTATAAAAGGCAATTTGGCGGTTGAACCGTTGGCGATTCGTTCTAAGGATGAGATCGGAACGTTATCAAAAGCGATGAATGAAATGAAAACTACAATATCGGACTTATTAAATAATCTTTCAGAAAATGCCGGTCACTTAAGTGCAACTTCGGAACAATTAATGGCTTCGGTTGAAGAAGTAAACATTTCTGCCGGTATTATGTTAACAGGTGCAAAAGGTGGCGCAGAAGCTGCTACGTCTATGTCTATATCAGCGTCCGAAAGTGCAACTGCGATGGAAGAAACGGCAACAGCGGTACAAAAAATTGCAGAATCCACGCAAGAATTGCATCACTTTACCGGCGAGACAGAAACGATGGCAAATGCAGGGAAACAAAATATTTATACTGCAAGTGAACAGATGAGCTCCATTTATAAATCGACAAAAATAACGACAGAGCTAATCCAAAAACTAAGCCATCAATCAAGAGAAATCGAAAAAATTACACAAGTCATTACAGGGATCGCGGATCAAACAAATTTACTTGCGTTGAATGCATCGATTGAAGCTGCACGTGCAGGTGAACACGGAAAAGGATTTGCAGTCGTGGCAGCAGAAGTAAGGAAACTGGCGGAAGAATCGAATCGTTCGGCCAATCAAATCGTTACATTAACGAATGAAATTCAGCAAGATACGAAAAATGCTGAACGAGCAATTGAAGATAGCTTGGACAATGTGGAACAGGGCGTGGAAATTATCGGTTTTGCAGGTCAATCATTTGAGAAAATTGTAGGGGCGATCGGCGAGATGAAAATTCAGATTGAAGATGTCTCTGCCGTTACGGAACAGATATCTGCTACGGCAGAAGAGGTTGCTGCATCCGTACTCGAAATTTCCCGTTCAGCTGAAATGACGCAATTAAGTGCACAGCATGCCTATGAGTCATCGGAACAGCAAATGTCAACACTTCAGGAAATCGGTGCGGTAGCCAATGATTTAGGTAACCGTGCACAGCAGTTGCAGCAAGTCACTGCCAATTATAGTGTATAGTCAAAAAAGAAAATAAAATTAGCAGGCATAGGAAATCGAGACATTTCCTATGCTTTTTTGTGCTTATTTGGTTTGCACTAAAAAAATAATTCGGAATCCGAAAAAATATTTCTTTTTGATATATCCGAAAATTATAAAATTTGTTAAAATAGTGGAACTTGAGTAAAAAAAGAAGGTGAAAAAATGAAGGTGTTTTTGAAATTAGGCTGGTTTTTTAAAGAGCGGAAGTTTCAGTATACAGTAGGGTTGCTAATGCTTATACTTGTAGCGATTCTACAGCTCGTACCACCAAAAATTATTGGATATACAATCGATGAAATTGGGGATCAGACATTAACGAAATCAGGCCTATTCAAATGGCTTGCCATCATTGCCGTTGTAGCGATCGCAATGTATGTGCTGCGCTATTACTGGCGTCAAATGATCTTCGGTTCTTCCAACTTATTGGCACGTACATTGCGTGAAAAGCTACATCGTCATTTTACGCAAATGTCCCCGTCATTTTATCAAAAAAATCGTGTCGGCGATTTAATGGCCCATGCGACAAATGATATTAGTGCAGTGCAGCAAACTGCTGGCGGTGGGGTTTTAACATTATTTGACTCGATTACAACAGGCGGGTTTGTTATTTTAGCAATGGCGATTACCATTGACTGGCGTTTGACATTGATTGCGTTAATTCCGATGCCATTGGTTGCGTTATCGACCAGCTATTACGGCAAACTATTGCATGAACGTTTCCGCCATGCCCAGGCTGCGTTTTCGGATTTAAATGACAAAACACAGGAAAGTATAAGCGGCATGAAAGTATTAAAAACGTTCGGTCAGCAATCTCAAGATGTAGCAGATTTTACTAAGCTTTCGGATGAAGTAGTAGAAAAAAATATGCGTGTGGCGAAGGTAGATTCTTTATTCGATCCGACAATCAGCTTTGTCGTTGGCTTAAGCTTTATGCTAAGTCTCGGCTTCGGAACAAAATTCATTCTAGAAGAGGCAATGACTGTCGGGGATTTAGTTACGTTCACTACGTATTTAAGCATTCTTATTTGGCCGATGCTGGCGATTGGGATGCTGTTTAATATTGTCGAGCGGGGGAGTGTTTCCTATGACCGTATCGAAAAAATATTAAATACTCCGTTTGATATTGATGACAAGCCAGATGCTATTTCGGAAAATCCTTCAGGAGATCTTATTTTTAACGTTCAATCGTTTACATTCCCAGGTGATGCTTCACCAACAATACGAGATATGCACTTTGAATTAAAGCGCGGAGAAACACTAGGTATTGTAGGGAAAACAGGTGCAGGGAAAACGTCGATATTGAAGCTGTTGCTTCGTGAATTTGAAGGGTATGAAGGTACGATTCAATTTGGTAACCACAATATAAACGATTACAAGAAAGAATATTTACGCCAGTCAATTGGCTATGTCCCTCAAGATCATTTCTTGTTTTCTGCAACACTATACTCCAATATTGCATTTGCCAATCCGAATGCTAGTTTAGAAGAAGTGCGTGCTGCAGCAAGACTGGCAAATATAGATGAAGATATTTTGAGCTTCACAGATGGCTATAACACCCTTGTTGGTGAACGTGGTGTCTCACTTTCAGGTGGGCAGAAGCAACGTATTTCGATTGCACGGGCGCTATTAATGAAACCGGAACTTCTAATTTTAGATGATTCTCTTTCTGCAGTGGATGCACGAACAGAGGAAGCAATTTTACATGCCTTGAAGGAAGAGCGTAAAGATGCGACAACGATCATTACATCTCACCGTCTAAGTGCAATTCAACAAGCGCATGTCATTATCGTTGTAGAAGATGGCACGATTATTGAAAAAGGTACTCATGAACAGTTAATGGCTTTAGAAGGAAGCTATTATGAGATGTATCAGCTACAGCAACTAGAGCAGTTAGTCGAGCAAGGAGGCGATCGTCTTGGCGAATGAAACAAATACCATTTCAAGTAAAGAGCAGCGAATTGTATTAAAACGGCTATTTACATATTTAAAGCCTCATAAAAAGTTATTAGCGATTGCGCTGTTCCTACTTGTGCTAACTGTAATCGGGGATATAATCGGTCCGTATTTAATCAAAGTATATATTGATGACCATTTAATGATCGGTAATTTTGATATGACACCGATTTTAATTTTGGGGATTAGTTATTTCATAATCCAGTTATTAAACGTCTTCATTACGTATTATCAAAATATTAAATTTCAGCAGCTTGCGTTAAAGGTTATCCAGCAGCTTCGAATTGATGTATTTACGAAAATCCATAAGCTTGGTATGCGTTATTTCGACAAAGTACCAGCCGGCTCTATTGTATCAAGAGCAACAAATGATACCGAAGCGATTAAGGATATGTTCGTATCTGTATTGATTAGCTTTGTGCAGGCGGCATTTTTAATTGTCGGTGTATACAGTGCGATGTTTTTCCTTAATGCAAAGCTTGCGCTATATATGCTGCTACTATTGCCGGTCATTATTTATATTATTTGGCTGTACCGGAAAATGAGCTCGGTCGTGTATATGCGTATGCGCGAAAAACTAAGTGAGCTTAATGCGAAACTATCAGAAACACTGTCAGGCATGAGCATTGTGCAGGCTTTCCGTCAAGAGAAGCGCTTTAATGATGAATTTGACCGTGTCAATGAAGAGCATTTCCAATCGATGATGGCGAATACGAAAATGAACAGTTTACTGCTTCGACCGATTATCGATTTAGTGTACTTCACGGCTATTATTATTTTACTGTTCAACTTTGGGTGGGCATCGTTTGAAACTGCGGTAGAAGTAGGGGTTGTGTATGCGTTTATTACGTATATGAACCGCTTCTTTGATCCGATCAATCAAGTAATGGAACGGCTTGCACTGTTCCAACAGGCAATTGTTGCCGCTTCACGTGTGTTTGAGCTACTTGATAATGAAGAACTGGAGCCAGCACAGCAAAACAAGGCGGTTACCGTGTCACAAGGTCATATTGAGTTTAAAAATGTGTCGTTCAGCTATGACGGGAAACAGGATGTACTGAAAAATATATCGTTTACAGTCAATCCTGGTGAAACCGTCGCACTCGTCGGTCATACGGGTAGTGGGAAAAGCTCAATTATTAATTTACTGATGCGCTTTTATGAATTTAAGCGTGGCGATATTTTAATAGACGGCCAATCGATTAAAGATTTTGAACAACAGGAGCTTCGTGACAAAATGGGCTTAGTGCTGCAGGATCCGTTTTTATTCTACGGGACGATCGATTCGAATATCCGTTTGTACAATGAAAAGCTGACTTTACAAAAGGTGAAGGAAGCTGCTGAATTTGTGCAGGCGAACGACTTTATCGAAGCTTTGCCGGATGGTTATGAAAGCTTTGTTACGGAGCGTGGATCTACGTTTTCAAGCGGGCAGCGTCAATTAGTTGCCTTTGCACGAACGATTGCAACGAACCCGAAAATTTTAGTGTTGGATGAAGCGACTGCAGCGATCGATACAGAAACTGAAGTCGGTATTCAGCAATCATTGGAGAAAATGCGAAAAGGCCGTACAACTATCGCCATCGCACACCGACTCTCGACAATTCAAGATGCAGAGCAGATTTTAGTGCTGCATAAAGGAGAAATTGTGGAGCGCGGTACCCACCAGCAACTCATTGCACAAAAAGGGCTATATCAAAAAATGTACTTGCTGCAAAATGGGATAGTCGAGTAGCTAGTTGAATTGAAAAGTCATATTCATTCCTAACATGTGTAGGGGTGGATATGACTTTATTGCATTAGTGGAGCGGTGTTCGAGCTGGGTAGGCGAAAGTGTAGTTTTAGGAGGCGAATATCGGGGGTGAACTGACGAATAAGTCAGCTGAAGTGGCGAATAAAAATGCAAGTGGCGAATATAGGGTGCTAAGAGACGAATATCGATGTTGAATTGACGATTAAGTTGGAGTATTTGAAGAATATGTGGGATGAACTGGCGATTATCGCAAACTAAGTGGCGAATAAAAACACCTGTTCCACACATCAACATTTACTTCCTTCATAGCGACAACTATAATTGAAATATAAAAATACTAGAAGGTGCAATAATGTCAGAACAAAAAAAGGGTATCCTCTTTGCGATGGGTGCCTATTTCATGTGGGGGATTGTCCCACTCTTTTGGAAACAAATAGATCATGTTGGCAGCATGGAAATTTTGGTAGGGCGTGTTATATGGTCATTCGTTTTTACAGCGCTCTTTATATTAATCATTCGCCAATATAAAGAAACGATTGCCGATATTAAAATACTTTGGAAAAATAAGAAGAATTTTATTTTACTATTTATCGCCGCTGTCGTTGTTTCCATCAACTGGGGAATTTTCATTTGGGCAGTAAATAACGAACACCTATTACAGGCGAGCTTAGGTTATTATATTAATCCGCTCATTTCAGTATTGTTTGGGTTGATTTTCTTCAAGGAAAAAATTTCGAAAGCTACTACTGTTGCCGTACTGATTGCTGCAGTTGGGGTTGGCTACCAGGCATTTTTAGGTGGTACAATTCCATGGGTTTCATTAGCACTTGCTTTATCTTTTGCCTCTTACGGTGTTATCAAAAAGAAGATTCCGCTGGATGCAACGCGCGGTTTAGCAATCGAAACATTATTTATATTACCGATCGCAATCATTAGCTATATTTACTTAATGCAAACGACGGAAATTGCTTTTATGCACGTTGATTGGAAAACGAATTTATTTTTAATCGGCAGTGGTATTGTAACAGCGATTCCGCTCATCTTTTTTGCGAAAGGTGCACAAAAAATTCCGCTTTACTTAATGGGCTTTATCCAGTTTTTATCACCGACAATCAGTTTACTGCTGGGGATTTTTCTTTACAAAGAACCCTTTACTACAACAGAATTTGTAACGTTCCTATGCATTTGGCTCGCTGTATTTATCTTTTCAGCGGCAAAGGTTCAGGAAGCAAGAAAACAGCACGTCGCATATGCGAAAAGTGTGTAACTAAAAAGAATCGGCCACATTGCTTTAATGCAAATGGCCGATTTTTGATTCCAAAAAATAGACGGAGAAATTCCGGTTATTACTTAAAAAAAACTCCAAATGAGGTGATTTTTTCATACATAAGCGGAAAAACTCCCTTTATTTCCTCGTAAAACTACCGTCAAGTACCAAATAACAGGAAATCTTCCGCTTACTTTCCTTCCACGAATTATTCTACAATTGATGTAATGATATATCCTTTTTCATTATCACCAGACACGATATAGTTTTCAGAATCCGGGATATTAACAGTAGTCTTATTATCCGTATACTGCACGAAGTAGGAGGTACCATTTATTTCTGTTGTATAAAACTGCTCCTTTTTAAGGAAAGTAATATATTCCTCAAGCACGAGATTATTTTTTTTCATGATCATACTATGGGGCAAGCCTATGTAACGGAAATGCCATGGTTCGTAGTTGATACCAGTCACATCCACCTTGTCTTCTGGGTAACGTAAGATGAAGCCAAAATCCGCTGCATATTCTTCCAACCATTTACCTTCATCGACATTCTCCATTTTGCCGGCAGTCGAACCAATATCAAGTGATAAGCCCGTCTGATGTTCACTATGGCCGGATGGCAGCGCATAGTCAGCGCCATGCTCTTCATAAAGCTGCTGCTGTAGTTTACCGCTGCGATACGCACTGTTAATGATAATATGTTCAATTCCATCCTTCGCTGCTGCATCAAATAGTTGCTTGAGCGGCTTTATTGCCTGATTCTCGAAAAGAAATTCTGAATTCACAATAACATTTTCCGCGATATCAGTTGGGATTGGCGCTAAATTGGTCGGGTCCTGTTTTAGCTGAATGTCTCGATTGACGAGTACAAGATTTCCGCTCGAAATTGCATAAGGTTCTAGGGATAACTGCTGTGGTAAATCAGGAGCAGTTGCTTGTTTGCCCATAAAAAATTGATAGCCTATAACGGCAACTATAAGTGCAAAAATTAGTTTTTTCATATAATAAATCTCCTTTAATCCAAGCATAGCGCATAAAACTTAATAAAAACTGATAAGAATTCTTAAGAATATATTAAGAAATATAAACTTACCACATAAACTTAACCAAATTAAAGGTTTTTTAAGTTCCGATTCATTCATCAAAAAAAATTGATTTAATGATTGCGATACAAAATTACTTTGGTTATAATTAATATATCAAAATAAATTGATGAAGGAGGATATCTTTATTGGAAATTCAGTTTGAGCAATATGAAAAGAAATTTAAGGCATTGGCAGATCAAAAGCGACTGGAAATCTTGTATGAGCTATGCCAACGTGGTCAAAGTTGCGTTTGTGATTTAACCGAAGCATTTGACATGTCCCAATCAAAATTATCGTATCATCTTAAAATCCTTTTGGATGCAAATTTGATTACGAAAGAAACGAAAGGAACATGGAGCTATTATGATTTAAATGATAAAGAAGTAAACAATTTATTATCAGAAGAGCTGTGCTGCATATTTAGAAAGACTGGAAAAGGCAGCTGCTGTTAAATTTTTTGTTTCTTAAATCAAATTTTTTTGATTAATAATACATTGGAGGTAAGTATATGAAATATGTACATGTAGGTATAAACGTTACGGATCTTGAAAAATCAATTGAGTTTTATGAAAAGGTTTTTGGAGCTTCACCAGTTAAGGTGAAAGCAGATTATGCTAAATTCTTGCTTGATACTCCGGGACTGAATTTTACACTGAATGTTCGTGATGAAGTGAAAGGAAATCAAGTTAATCATTTTGGATTTCAAGTAGAGACGAGCGAGGAAATTACTGCTCATAAGGAAAGACTAGAAAAAGAAGGCTTTTTTGCACGTGATGAAATGGATACTACATGCTGTTATGCTGTGCAGGATAAATTCTGGGTGACAGATCCAGACGGAAATGAGTGGGAGTTTTTCTATACAAAAGCTGATAGTGATGTTCATAAAATAGAATCTACTACTTGTTGTGTGGAAGTGGATACAAGCAATTCCTGTTGCTAGTAAGTAAGAAGTTTGTACAGTGAGTGATGGAGGTTATATTTAGTGATTACAGCAATTCTAGCAACAGCGATTTTTTTATTAACACTTATTCTCGTCATCTGGCAGCCAAAAGGATTAAATATTGGTTGGTCAGCTTGTGGTGGGGCAATATTGGCCTTATTGGTCGGGGTAGTGGATTTTAATGATGTAAACGAAGTAATAGGTATTACGTGGAATGCTACTTTATCTTTTGTCGCGATTATTATTATTTCGTTAATACTCGATGAGATTGGCTTATTTGAATGGGCAGCACTACATATGGCGCGGGCTGCAAAGGGCAATGGCATCAAAATGTTCGTTTATGTAAGTATTTTAGGGGCTATTGTCGCGGCATTATTTGCGAATGATGGGGCTGCGCTAATCTTGACGCCTATCGTGTTAGCAATGGTTCGTCATTTGCAATTTAGCGAAAAAATGATCTTCCCATTCATTATGGCGAGTGGATTTATCGCGGATACAACTTCTCTTCCATTCGTAGTCAGTAACTTAGTTAACATTGTATCGGCGGATTTCTTCAATATCGGATTTGTGGAGTATGCATCAAGAATGATTATTCCTAACCTTTTTTCACTGATCGCAACGATTACAATTCTATTAATATTCTTTAGAAAAAGTATTCCGGGTACGTATGAATTATCTAAATTAAGAACGCCTAAAGAAGCGATTAAAGACATAAAAATGTTCCGACTTTCGTGGTATGTACTAGGGGTATTGCTAATTGGATATTTTTCAAGTGAATTCACACAAATCCCCGTTTCCATTATTGCAGGGGGCATCGCTATTTTCTTTTTATTAATGGCGGGAAGAAGCCATGCAGTACGGACGAAATCAGTTGTTAAAGGTGCTCCATGGAATGTGGTGTTTTTCTCGATCGGGATGTACGTAGTTGTCTATGGTTTAGGAAATGCATGGTTGACGCATTCTTTGTCTAGTGTTATTCAGGCAACAGCTGATCAGGGATTATTTGTTGCAACGATTGGAATGGGCTTTATTGCTGCCTTTCTTTCTTCGATTATGAATAACATGCCAACCGTTATGATTGATGCATTAGCGATTACTGAAACGAATACTTCCGGTGTTATCCGAGAAGCGTTAATCTATGCTAATGTTATTGGATCAGATTTAGGTCCGAAAATTACACCAATCGGCTCTCTTGCAACATTAGTATGGCTCTATGTTCTTTCACAAAAGGGCGTTAAAATTTCGTGGGGAACGTATTTTAAAACAGGTATTATTTTAACTATCCCAATTCTATTTATTACTTTACTTGGGCTATATATCACATTATTAATTTTCTAAAGGGAGTAGGATTCAGGTTGAAACAAACAATTTATTTCTTATGTACAGGTAATTCCTGCAGAAGCCAAATGGCGGAAGGCTGGGCAAAAAAATATCTCGGTAAGCAGTGGGATGTTAAAAGTGCAGGAATTGAAGCTCACGGTTTAAATCCGAATGCAGTGAAGGCCATGAAAGAAACTGGCATAGATATTTCCAATCAAACATCCGATATCATTGATCCTGAAATTTTAAATAATGCTGATTTGATTGTGACATTATGTGGGGACGCGGCAGATAAGTGTCCTGTGACACCACCACATGTTAAAAGAGAACATTGGGGATTTGATGATCCAGCCGGCAAAGAGTGGTCTGAATTTCAGCGCGTCCGTGACGAAATTGGCGAGCGCATTAAGCAATTTAGTGAAACTGGAAAATAAGAAGATAAAAATATTTGGCGCAATTCTGTAGCAGGAATTTGCGCTTTTTTCTATAAAAATATAGCTAGGAGGGGAATCAACATTGAATATAAGAAAACTGGAGGAACAAGATAATATCCCTATGGACTTGCTGTTATTGGCAGATCCTTCAAAAAGTATAGTGGAAGAGTATATTACTAGGGGCGAATGTTTTATAGCCGAAAGTGAAAAACAAGTTGTGGGAGTGTATATATTATTACCAACAAGACCTAAAACAGTAGAAATAGTGAATGTCGCAGTAGCCGAAGAACACCATGGCAAAGGTATAGGAAAGTTATTAATTACGGATGCAATTCATGTTGCTAAGACTAAAGGTTATAAAACAATCGAAATTGGAACGGGGAATTCAAGTATAGGTCAACTCGCTTTATACCAAAAATGCGGTTTCCGAATAATCGGTATTGATTTTGACTTTTTTATTAAGCATTATGAGGAAGAGATTTTTGAAAATGGAATACAATGCAGGGATATGATTCGCTTATCAAAAGATTTATAAATTCTAGCATTCATTTTACAATACTCCTATATAATGGTATATAATTTATGGTAGGGAGTGGTATAAATGGATGGATTAGACACAAGTAAAGAAGCAATCAAAACGGATTTGGCCCTGATTAAATCTTGTTTGAGGCTAATTAATCAAACGATGATTTTAAATATACAAAGAGGCGAAAACTTTACCGCTTCAGAAAATGAAGAGATACATATGCTTATTTCCAAAATAGAAAAGGATCTAAACAAAATTAAAAAAAATATCGATTATGATCCTAATCGTATTGCGAAACGTTAAGCACATGCAGTATTTCAAAAAAGTATTAGCATTTATTCTTTTATCTTTTGCTATGTACCTGTCATGTTCACAGTTTTTAGTGAGGGAACAAACTGTATCCAAAATTTTTGCGCTAGTATTTTTTGTGTTTACATTATGTATAGCATTTGAAATGATTAAAAACCTTTCTAAGTCTAAGTAAACTGAAATCTCTATTTGGCCCGATTGGATTGATTACTAAAAATGCTTAATGCCAATGTCATTCCTGCAACTATGCCTACTACGTTTGGGGAAGTCATAGCTACTTTAAACACCCAAGCTGCAATAAAACTATACGCGAAGCTTTCTGGTATAAGTTCATTTACTGCCAGCGTTGTTAGCGTTGGATAGATTAATAGAAGTACTAAACAAGGGGTCGCTACACACCATAGCAAAGCATGATTAATTTTTACTGACCATTTATTCACTAGCAGTAAAGAAATATAGCCTCCCAGTAATAGTGCACTGATTACATCAAACCAAAGAACAGGTACAATATTGTACTCCATTTGTGCGGTTTTTTGCAGCTGGACTTTTAAATCATAGCTGAATTTTGCTAGTAATATTAATCCAATAACCCAAATTATTTTTTTAAAATAGTTAGAACTGTTGCTCATTCAGACACCCCTTATAAATATTATATTGATTTTAACAGATAATACCAATAAAGTAATGAGAATTACTATAAAATTGTCAAAAGTATTTGCACGATAAGTCCAGAAAAATTATCTTTCCTCTATTTTTTAGAGGGGAGATATTTTTTTATTGCAAATTATATTAAAATCACTTTATAGATTGCTAAATAATGTAATTAAATATAATTTAACGGAAAAATTGAACCTAATATGAATTGACAATCGTCTAATAGCAGAATTTGAAGTAGGTTGAAAGGGAGGGAGAGTCATTTGGATAGGGAGGAAAAAGATTTTCTATTGGAAAAAATAATGATTGAATATGGCAATGAGCTAGTGCGGTTGGCATTTTCTTATGTAAAGGATGTAGAAACTGCGAAGGATCTTGTACAAAATACGTTTATCAAATGCTATAAAAACATTGATTCATTTCGATTCGACGCACAAATCAAAACATGGCTCTATCGTATAACGATTAACGAATGTAAAGATTATTTGAAAAGCTGGAATTACAAAATGGTGCAGGTAAAAAGCTTTATCAATGAAACAGCGAAGTCTATATTACCATCCACTGAGAAAAAGGTAATCGATAAATACAATAATGAAGAAATAAAAGATACGATTTATTCTCTTCCCAAGGTGTATCGGGAAGTAGTTTATCTTTATTATTATGATTCTTTATCGACAGAGGAAATTGCCAATGTATTGGATATTTCGGTTAATACCGTAAAGACCAGGTTAAGAAGAGCGAAGCAACGATTAGAATCAATGTTAAAGGAGGCAGAACTTCATGGAAGATAAACGATTACGAGAAAAAATTCATAATTCGTCTCATCAACACCAGTCATTTACGAAGGAAGACCGTAATGCAGTATTTGAAGAAATCCGTAAACAGGATGAGATTCATCATACCCAAAAGAATGTTTCTTCTAATAAATTCGTTCCCATAACAGTATCTTTATTGGTAGTTGGTTTATGTATGATTCTGTTTCTTCCATCGATGCTTTCCGGGGATTTTATTGAAAGATCTAACAGTAGCAATTTGAGTCAAGAATCGAACAAAGGTGTTCCAACAAATGCCTTGGAAGCTGAGTTTTCTACTTCGTTGATTACGGTAAAGTCTGAAGTTATGGATAATCGAATATACCTTAATCTTTTACTTACTTATAATAAAGATAAAAAGTTGATGAAAGTTGTATCGCTTCCTAATGATACTTATGCCCCGATATCGGAGAATGTGGATGGAACATTTTTTTATGATAAATTGTTGTTTGCCTATTCTTTTGGCGATGCTGAAAATGTAAAAAAGACGGTTTCAAAGTTTTTAGATATACCAATTGATTATTATGCAGTGCTTGATTTAAAAACCGTTTCAGAGTTTATTGAATCGATGAATGGGATTGAGTATGAAATTCAAAAAGATATTCGATTAAGAGGAGTAACACAGGCAGCTATTGATTTCGAAAAGGGTACGCATTATTTTAACGGGGAACAGGTTATATCATTAATGATGGCTGCGACAGATGGGTTCTATCTAGATCATGAAAACCTAATAAATCTAATGAACGTTGTAATGAATAAGGCAGAAGACGAAATTCCAAAAGCAAAATTAAAAGAGTTATTTTCTCAAATAGAGACCAATACGCCCTTGGATCACTTAGTAGATAATCCTAGAGAGATAAATTCTATAAACTCATTACCTTTAAATGAAGGAATGATTTCGGACGTCATACCATTAGGGAAGAGAGTAGGTAAACACATTTATAGATTTGAGGAAGACTTTTTGCAAGCTGTTAAACAAGAGTTAACTACATTTAATTGAATAGGGATTGCGTAGGATAAGCTGTAATAGTGGGCTTATCCTTTTTTTGGCTCTTCCTACTTCAAAAATTCATTATTTTTGGCCCTTTTATCTGCAAGTTTATTTTCTGAAATTCGGTCGGTCGTTGCATTGAATGGATTCGCTGTAGCGTTTAGTGGTATTGTCCCATGGTCTGATAATGATGAACTGCCACCTGCATGGTTATATAATAATGAACCACTTCCTTATTTAACTCCTAAAAATCCTATTGATGTCGCACTTAAATGTATGAAAATGTGGAACGAAAGAAAAGGAAATCCTTTGGGGGAATGGTATGTAGCATTAGCATCTAATCCTGTTGAAGTTAAAAAAGCAGAGATTCCGGTTGAAAAGATAAATGGTTCGATATTACTCATCACTGGCAAAGAAGATGATGTAGATACTACAGGATTATCAAAAATCGCAATAAATAGGTTAAAAAAGTTCAATTGCACAAATGAGTATGAGCACATCGTTTATCCAGGTGCCGGACATTCAATAGGGATTCCCAATATCATACAAAGTTATAATCAAGGAAATAAATATGATACAAATAATGCTAGTAAGAATTCTTGGTTAAAGACAATTGATTTCTATAAACAAAGCTATAAAAATGCCAATCTGTACAAATGATAAGTATAAAACCAGAGAGGAGATAATTTTGTGAAAATCTATGATATTGCAAACCCGTTTTTAAGTTCATATGAACCTACCGAGAATTATTACGAAAATTATTTCAGTGAAAATTTAGATATTTACAGTTATTATTTTGAACATCATTGTCTTAATAAAGAGATGAAACTTGAAAAAGCTTTAGTTCATCATCCGGGAATGATTCAAGAAATGAAATGGATTGCCCGGAAAATTGCTTCCTTAACTCCGGAAGTTACGATAAAATATGAAGACTTATATCCAATAAAATTTACAAAAGATGTTTATATTTTTGTCGGTTTAGGGGGTTCAAATGCCTATACATATCGCTCGATGGACCCTCAAGTTGCTTTTTGCGTTGAAAAATTGGAAGCTGATGAAGATGCACTTAAAGTGATTATAGCCCATGAGTTTGGGCATGCAACACATCATTTATTTACTACTTATAATGGAATTGATGCTGCGACTATTTCTTGGTCCAATCCTTTAACTTGGCTCTTGCAAGAAGGTGTTGCCACTTATTTATCAACACAGATTGTAAAAGTGGAACAGGATATTTACTTTGCCTATAAAAGAGACGTGGAATGGCTGTCATTTTGTGAAGAAAATAAACCAAAGATTATACGTTCTTTTCAACAAGATTTAAAAAACAAATCATCAAAGGATATATTTAAAGAATGGTTTTCAATTAATGGCGGTCAGACATTTGGTTATACTCGCCTTGGTTATTATATCGGTTATGTGTTAGTTCATCATTTAGCTACAGAGGAAGGTATCGAAAATGCCATGCTGTTTTGGGGTCATGTTGATTTTGAAGAGCGAATGAAAGAATTACTACATACTATCTTGTAAATTTAGTTTAAAATGATTTCATCGAGAATATTACTCATTTCTGAGTACAGAATCAGCCTCTTCCTAATCTTAAGGATTAGGAGGAGGCTGAGCATTTAGTATTCACTTGATGGTTTTTGGCACGGTCACTGTCACGGTTGTCCCAACTCCTGGTTTACTTGTAAAATGAATGGTTCCATTATGCAGTGTTAATACACTCTTTACTATTGATAACCCTAATCCTATACCTTCAATCGTGCGTGTACGTGATGAATCAGCCCGATAAAAGCGATCAAAAATTTGCTGTTGGTCGTGTTCACTAATCCCAATGCCATTATCTTCAAATGTAATAGTTACAGTATCTGGCTGTTCAATAAGTTCAATATCAATGGATCCGAACTCATTTGTATATTTTATCGCATTTGATAGTAAATTATCCCACACCGCATATAACAATCCAGCATCTGCATAGATCTGTACTTCAGGTAGAGAATAGCTAAGCATTAAATTTTTTTGTTGAATTTGCCATTCATAATGCTGCAGAAGCTGTTTGATTTGTTTGCTTACTGAAAATAATTTAGCCTTTAAAGGCAGGTCTTGCTGATCGAGCGTTGTGAGCTGTAAAAGTTGATTCGTCATAGTCGACAGTCGAGTAATTTCATGATGGATTGTACTAATATATTTTTGATTTATTGGATGCTCTTTTTCAATTAATGTGACATAGCCTTTAATATTTGAGAGAGGTGATTGGAAATCGTGTGAAATATTAGCGATGAATTCTTTACGTTTCTCATCAACTTGTGAAAGCTGTTTTGACATTTGCATAAAGCTTTGTGACAATCGTCCGAGTTCATCAAGTCTTCTAATATCTAGCTTAATATCGTATTGTCCCTTTGCAATAGAAGTGGTAGCTTCAGTTAACTTTGTAATCGGTTTAACAATTAACTTCGTACATAATAAAACAAGTAATATGCTAAGGATAATCATTAATAATAATATTGTGGCAAATAAAAAGTGCATTTCATTAAATAACAACTTTATATTCGTTCTTACAAATAATGCGTAAGTCTCACCCTGATACTGAAGTGGCACACCAATTGAGTTTTTTAATTCATTTGCAAAAAACCCAGTCACAAATGTTTGATGGGGAAATTGTAAAATCCCATGATAAATAGTACCATCTAGAACCTTCTGAATTGTTGCATCTTCAATAAATGTGTCACGAAATGGATCCTGAAATGTAGTAGATTGCAATTCACGGTCAAAAACCATAATATGGTACCCGAGTAATGCTGAGTGCTGTAAATACTCGTGCAACTCTAGTTCTGGATGAGTTTCAATATAATTTGCCAATTCTACAGCAAGTAGTGTTGTCTTCTCATCATTTTGAGGCTTTAAGGACTGTTGATAATACAGATTGGATAAAAAGAAGGCCAATATGCTGCTGAATACCATAATGACAACCGTTGTTATGACAAATTTTGCATATAATGATCTCATTGAATTTCCTCTATGGAGTAGCCAATACCACGAACGGTTTTAATTTGGATTCGCGGTGTTAATTTTAAGAGTCGTGCACGTAATCGCTTAATATGTACATCAACCGTCCGTTCATCACCACTATAATCAATACCCCATACTTCCTCAATTATTTGTTCGCGTGTTAGCACTTGTGTAGCATGTTTGACTAAAAAGGCCAATAGCTCAAATTCCTTTAAAGGTAGCAATAATGTACGTTCATTAATAATGACTTCATAGCTTTTATATAAAATTGTAAGTGGACCTAAATGGGAAGTCGCTGAAGGTGTAGTTGCTTCGTAACGACGAAGGAGCGCTTCTACACGAAACTGTAATTCTTTTGGATCTACAGGCTTTACGACATAATCATCCGTTCCAGCTACATACCCTTTTTCCTTATCTTCAAGTTGTCCCTTGGCCGTTAATAAAATGACAGGGAGATTATAATAGTTGCGAATAGCTTTAGTAAGCTCATAGCCGTCTAAATAGGGCATCATCACATCAACAATTGCAATTGTAATCGTATGCGTCTTCAACAGCTGAAGTGCCTCCATACCATTCTTTGCATTCAGGACTTGATAGCCCATCTTAGAAAAGTAAATTGTAATGACGTCGCGTACATGCGGATCATCATCAACAACTAAAATGGTAGTCATCGCTTAAACTCCTAACTTCTATTTAAAATAGCGCAGCATAAGCTGCGCTATTTTAAATAATTATTTTTGAAATCTATTTTATGCTAGCTGTTCAACCAGAATTTTACCATCTCTCATGTGTACAGTTTTATCAACATAACGAAGCATTTCTTCATCATGTGTTACAAGTAAGGTTGTTAAGTTTAATGTTTTTGTTAAACTTTGAAGAAGCATCATAACTTCTCTGGAACGTTTTGAATCAAGACTAGCTGTCGGTTCATCTGCAAATAATATTTTTGGTTCATGAATGATGGCACGAGCAATTGCAATTCTTTGTTTTTCACCACCAGAAAGTGAAGAAGGATACGCTGTTTTTCGATGTGTCATGCCTACAAGTTCTAATACACGAGCGACATCCTTTTTATTTTTTTTCTTATTTGCAACATCTAACATTAATAATAACTGCTCTTCTGCTGTAAGAAACGGTACTAAGTGTGCAAACTGAAATACGAAGCCAAATTGTTCGGCCCGCATTTGGCGAAGCTGTTCCTGAGAAAGGCTTGTTAGGTCTTGCTCATTAAAATAAATATGTCCATTTGACGCAGATTGTAACCCAGCGGCAATTGTTAATAAAGTACTTTTCCCTGACCCAGAAGCTCCGATAAGTGCTGTGATTTCACCTTTATGAAGTGACAGGTCAATGCCTTTTAAAATCATTTCATTTGTTTCTCCGATAGGGAATGATTTTTCTAGTTGCTGTATAGTAAAAAAACTCATATTATATCTCTCCTTGCTGAATTGCTTGTAAAGGTTGAACTTTTTTAATTTGAAGCCCTGATAATGTTGCTCCGAAAAAGCCAATGATTAAAAATATTGCAGCAAATAATAAGGTCGTATTCAGTGTTAAATGGAAGGGCATACCTTGTGGAGCAAAGTTTTGAAATAATTGGCTTAACAAAAGGGAAGTGCTTAAAGCAATTGCTGAAATAAGGAGCATTTGCGTCCACATCATGATAAATAATGTGCTTGTTTTTACTCCGATTGCTTTCAAAATTCCATATAAACCAATTTTTTGTACGTTCATCATATAAAAGAAAATTGCAAAGAGCATGCCACTAATCACAACTAAAAACCAAATAATCATGTTAAGCGAAAGCTGTTCAGCAGAATAACTAGGAATCGTATTTAAAAAATCTTTGTTCGAATACATAGTTAAGCCATCAATCGTTTTTACCTCTTCATTTGCTAAATACAGTAGTTGAAGATCAGTTGTCCGGTACATTTCTGTGAAATCCTCTTGATGAATAAAGGCTACAGCTGCGTGATTAAATTTGGTTTGTTCGGAGAAACCAACAATTTCCCACTGACCACTAAATTGATTACTTGTTAAAATATCACCAATTTTAAACCCTTCTTCTTTTAAAGAACTATCTACAATCATTTCACCTGCAGCGACCTTAGGGAAGATATCGGATTCGGTTGTTGTTACAAAGGCCACACTCTGCTGCTTACCTTCAGCATTGTGGAACATACCCATTTGTATTGAAAGGGCCGTAGCATTTGGATACTTTTTAAGAAGCTTCTTTTGCTGTGTACTTGATATTCTTGATAGGGCGTAGTTATCTTCTGCCTCGGTTGTCATATAAAACTGTCCATCTGGTAGCTCTTTAATTAGTCCTGCATTATCTTGAGATAATCCGTTTGCTAACCCTGCAATCATAAATGTCAGTAAGCTAATTAAAAGGACAATTAGTCCGAAGATGAAGAATTTGCTTTTATTTTTCTTTATTTCTTTCCATGCTAAATTCATAAAATTGCCTCCTAATATTGTTGATAGCGTTAGTATATAGGCTAATTATGAACACACGATGAACGGTATATTAAATACTGTCATCAGCATAGTTTGCACTTAATAATTATTTGATTTAGTTAATAACTCTATTTCGAATAATTAGCACCTGCATGTGGAATAATGCCAATTAAATAATAATGTTGTTCAGCCTGCCCAATATTATTAGAGCATTTTGTGTGAGGAGATAAAGTAAATGAAGGATAAAACGAAAAGGTGGTACTCATTAGCACCGAATTCTTTAGTTATGGGTATGATACTGGCTCTAGTCGGGGGATATTTGGATGCTTATACGTATATCACCAGAGACGGTGTATTTGCGACAGCACAAACCGGAAATACAGTCTTGTTTGCAGTGCGGGCTGCGAGTCCGGAATATAATGGAGCACTTCAAAATATCCCACCATTCGTGGCTTTTATAGCGGGTGTATTAGTTGCCGAGCATATGAAAGACCGCCTGGATATGCATAGACGATCTGTTCTGGCGTTGGAATGTGTGATTTTATTTATCGTCGGTTGGTTACCGGGAAGTGTTCCTAATATGATTATTACGATTAGTGTTGCATTTGTGTCCTCGTTACAAATTGCGACCTTTAATAAGCTGGGGAAGTGGAGCTATAACTCAACTATTACGACAGGGAATTTACGTACAGCCTCTTCAGCCTCCTATGAAGCATTTGCAAATCATGATAAGGAAGCCATGAAGAAATTTATAGGTTTTTCTGCCATCATTCTTTCCTTTATCGGAGGAGCTTTAATTGGAACCTACTTTAGTATCTCCTTAGAATATAAAGCAATATGGATTGCATCGGCAATTATACTAGTCACAGCTATCCTTTATCACAAAAAAAGAGAAGAGAAAGGTACAAATGAACCTATTGAGGTGAAAGAGTAGTACACATATCGCCTATCGTGGAAAATGAAGTAAAGCAAATAAAAAAGCTCACTTAATCATTAGGTGAGCTTTTATTATGCTACAATTGTAAAATATTACATAGCAATTTGGAGGTCACAATGTTTTTTATTTATATGGCTGTATATGGTACACCAGTTTTAGCGATTATTTTTTGCTTAAACTTGGCCCTAATAATCGATAAATCCCGTAACGATAAGGATTTTCACGTAAATGTTTACTTAATGACGGGTTCATTTACAATAATGATGTCCTGTATAACAATTGCGCTGTTAACTGTTTTAGATGGCGTTTGACCATACCTTTCTGACCACTAAAAGGGTTTAAGAATGATAAACCGAATAGAGTGCATTCTTAAAGAAGCATAGGGCCCCGAAATGTTTTGGGGTTTTTTGCTTTTTAATAGTCTCCGCCAAAATAAGGGAAGATTTTACCGTTATTTGAATGATGTAGCTTGTTCTTAAGCTAAATAAGGGTAGGTTTTACCGTTATTTTCAATAAAATCATGAAATTTCATGTTTTTTAGGTCAATAACGGAATTTATTTCCCTTATTTTTACTATTTTTTATATTTTTTTAAAAATAGCGGAAATTCATTCCTCTATTTATCTCATTACGCAATTCAATCGCGTTTCCCCCATCACCAACCACTCTAATTCACTATGGACCAAGAAATAAAAATGGTATAATGTGGAATATAGAGGGGATTTCTCTTTAATACATAAGTGAAGAACAAATATATAAGAAAAGAGGAAATTTAACTTGTATAAAGATCAAAACTTAATCATTCGACCGATAGAAGAAGTGGATTTACCTCGTATTTGGGAATTGGAATACAATGAAGAAAAGCCAGAATGGAAAAAATGGAATGCTCCTTATTATCCTCACGAAACAAAATCATTCGATGAATTTTTACCCATCGGTAGAGGTTGGGTGAATCAATCAAACGTTTGGGTAATTGAGGTTGATGGTATATTGTGTGGAACTGTTTCTTATTACTGGGAACATGAACCATCAAAATGGTTAGAGATGGGTATCCTTTTTTACGAAGGTGGAGACTGGGGAAAAGGGCTTGGTACCCGTACTTTAAAACTGTGGATTGATCATTTATTTAATTCGATGCCTTTAGTTCGCGTTGGCTTCACTACATGGTCTGGAAATGAACGGATGATTCGTGTAGGTGAAAAATTAGGTATGCAATTAGAAGCCCGTATTCGTAAAGTTCGTTATTATGATGGGGAATATTATGATTCTATTAGAATGGGCATCTTGCGAGAAGAATGGGAAGCACAGAAACTTAATCATGAAAATAAAATAACGTCCCCAAATTAAACATTAGTAGTTGTAATTACATAGAGAGCAACATCACTTGCTTGTTTTCATTTAAGGATAGGGATTTTTTTAGAATTGAATGAAAAGAGGTTACGGATATGCGGGATAGAGGTTCAGTAGTAATAATAGAAAATGATAAGGTTGGGTTAATAAAAAGAATTAGAGATGGCTCTGTTTATTATGTTTTTCCTGGTGGTGGAATTGAAAAGGGCGAAACACCAGAAGAAGCAGCTAAAAGAGAAGCATTTGAAGAATTGGGCGTAGAAGTAATGGTCAATGAGTGTCTAGCAAAAATCGAATATAATGGAACGCAATACTTTTTCTTATCTGAAATCATTAATGGAACATTTGGAACGGGACAAGGGGAGGAATATACAGACAAAGAGAGAACAAGAGGAATATATTTACCTATTTGGATAGATATAAACATGTTATCGTCTTTTAATGTAAAACCGAGAGAAGTTTCTTTTAAAGTTCAATCCTTTTTCAAATCATGATGTCAAAGTTGAAATATAATATCCATCGTAATATTTCACAAGCTTAATTTTAGAAACATCTATTCGTGTTAAGGAGGAAACTTATTTATGGATTTGTTGCACCCTATATTCGGAGAGTTAGAGATAAATGAATTTGAGGAATACGAAGCAATTGGACTGATAAAGTTTTCAGGATTAGAAAAAAAGGTGAAAATAACTTTTGATGATGAAATAAACGAGGAACATTGTCGAGCATATCAATCTTTTATAGAAAAATTAGATAGAATAACCCCAGATATAATACAGTCTATCATTGAATATCAGAATGAATGTCATGACGACACTGACTATACAGCGAGTTTTAAATATTTCGAAATTACTAAAGATGTCATAGAAAATACCGAGCTTTTTGAAATTGCTTTACAAACAGAACTTCATAGAGTAGTTGCGGATTCAAATCTCTATAATAAAGTAATGAAAGAAGAACTAGGTGGCACGGAAGAAAAAAGATACGTAGTACTATTGTTTGAAGCGAATTGGGTAAATGATGATTATCGTATCTTAAGTGTCGCTTTGGCGAATGAAAAAGTGATTTACGTAACAGATGAAAATATTACAATTTAATTATTAAATGACTATTGTTTGGAGCTGAAAGAGCCAATACTAAAGTTATTAAATATTAATTAGGAGGAAGTTTATGAAACTTGTTCACATATTTGGACCACAGGCAGTTGGTAAAATGACAGTTGGGCAGGAGCTAGCTAAAATAACAGATTTGAAGCTGTTTCATAACCATATGACGATTGATTTAGTTACTCATTTTTTTGATTATAGTACAAAAGAAGGGAAAAGATTAGTAAATTTATTTCGTCAGGAGATTTTTGAAGAGTTTTCGAAAAGTGATCTATATGGAATGATCTTTACTTACGTCTGGTTGTTTGATCAGGAGTCGGATTGGGAGTATGTAAAGCGGCATTCCCAGCTTTTTGAGTCCAGAGGAGGCACTATTTACTATGTAGAATTGGAAGCTGACTTGAACGAGAGACTTGATCGCAATAAAACACCAAATAGGCTGGAGCACAAACCTAAAAAAAGAGACCTTGAATGGTCTGAGAATGACTTGAAAAGCACCATGGAGAAACATAGACTAAATTCTTTAGAAGGTGAAATTCCATTCCAAAATTATATCAAGATTAACAATACAAATTTAAGTGCAGAAGAAGTTGCCGAGATAGTTAAATTAAAATTCGATTTATAGAAGAAGGACAGTCTCGGACGAATTCCGTTGAGTCTTATTACATACGATTCTTTTAATACATACAATGATATTTGGTGGGACGGTTTCATTGTAACGCTTGAGTTGCATGTCGCACGCTGAATCTAATGGTCAATAATCATGCACTTTCCTAGAAATAAGGAAAGTGTTTTTCATTGCCCGATATCTCTCTCCTTTTCAGTTTTTTATAAATAAATAATTTAGAATAATGAGAATTATTTTAGTTTTATACGATGTATTAAGTGTAGGGCCCTTACAAAGACAAAGGAGTTAATTGTATGAAGATGACGAGTGAGAACTTTATCAAGTATTTTAAGAAGGGAAGAGAAGATGCACTTGAATTTGTAATTGACCAATATATCGGAATTGTGAAAGCGATTATATATAATGCGTTAATATCCTTCCAGGACCCGCAGCTTATTGAAGAATGTATAAGCGATACGTTTCTAGGAGCATTTGAAAATGCAAAGCAGTTTAAAGGTGACCAAGAGGATTTTAGTAAGTGGATTTGTACAATTGCCAAATTTAAAGCGATTGATATACAAAGGAGATCATTAAATTCACCAAAGGTTGTCGAATTAACCGTGAATGGTTCGGAAGTGAAATCGGCAGAGGATGAATTTTTCTCTAAGTACATGCTAGATGAATTATTAATACTTATGGAAAAATTGGATCAGGTAGATCATGACATTTTCATTATGAAATACTTTTTAAATATGAAAAATGAAGAAATTGCTCATCAGCTTGGCTTAACAAAGGCAGCCGTTGATAATCGCTTATATCGTGGTAAAAAAAGACTTCAACAATTACGTTTAGGGGGCGTTTTCTCTTGAAAAAATTTTATCGTAAATTAAACGATTTAAAAATCGAAATGGACATTGAACCTATGGATGTAGATGAATTGGAAAAGGCTAGAATTAAAAGAAATGTTTTGAAAGGCAAAAAGAAAAATTACTTATTCAGAAATATAGCCGTTGCTGCATCCCTCTTGTTAGCTTCTAGTTTCACTTTAAGTATTGCATTTCCAACCTATGCTGCCAAGTTACCAATTATCGGTAGTGTTTTTGAATTGTTTAATGAAGATAATCGTTATGTTTTTGAAGAGTATAGCAATTATTCGACTGATATAGGTATTGCAAAAGAAAGTAATGGTATAAATATTACCTTAACAGATGCAGTTTATGACGGTGAAAATGTAACGATAGCATATACAATTGAAAGTGAAAAGGATCTAGGAGAAAGACCAATTTTAGAAGGGGATTTCATAGTAGAAGAATTTAATGGAGCGTATGAACATAATGGATACTCTGAAAACTATTTAACTAAAAAAATTGGTGAGAATGAGTATGCCGTTCTTTATGTATATGAATTAATCAAAGGTCCTAAGCCAAGTAAAATAAATGTTTCTTGGGATGGGAACGCAGTTAGAAATTTGAATAATGGGAAACAACTACATTCCGGAAAATGGTCTTATCAATTCGCTTTACAAGCCTTAGAAAGCGAATCGGAAAATTTAATCGGAGCCGGTTACAACACTGAAGACACTGGGGTAACAATTACACTTCTAAAAATGACTGAAACGCCTATCTCAAGTACATTTTATTTATCGGAATTAGTAGACGAACGTCTGGTTTCGAAGGAAGATGATGAATTCCGAGGTGTACTTATTGAATATAATGTAACAGATGATTTAGGAAATAAACAAAATTTCATTCACTATCGAGATTCTGGTCATAGTACTGATTTTCCCGGTAATGTAAGCTTTCCTAGATTAACTCTAGGTGATTTTGATAATAGAGCAAAGTCCATCACCATTACACCAACCATTCATGTTTTAACAGTTGGAAAATCAGACAGTGATGGAAATAGACCATTGGTACCTGTAATGGACCCATACGAAATTGATCCAATTGTATTTCCTGTAAATAAGTAGTTTTTGCCTGAAATTAAAGGTTTTAGAATGATAATTCTTATCCAATATGAGGGTGCGATTCTGTAAAAGGAATCGCGCTCATTTTTTTTAATTGTCGATTAAGTGGAATAGAAGGAGGAATTATTTGTAAGTGAATCGAAACAACTAAAGATTATTGATTAATGTTTTGGAGGATTACAATGAAAAAAGGAATAATAAGAGCACTGGTTATTTGTATATTTCAAAAAGACGATTCCATTCTTGTTGCAGAGGGCTATGATAAGGGGGTGCCTATTTTCTGTAAAAAATGGGTATGGATATAGAGGCTGTTTATAATAGCTCGATAAAATCAACAATGCAATAACATCAAATTTTGAAAGGTATTGCAAAGCTATTAAATGCATATGATATTCCGCAACGTAATCCTTTATTAGGAATCTGTTTTCGCTGATAAACGATTTGCGAATACATCTAGATTGTGGAAATTGAACAAAGAATGGGGGAACTGGGCATGTTGGTACTAAATATGTTGCAAGTGAATGATTTTGTAGATGGTCGGCTGTTGAATAAGTTAGGGTATCACTTAGATATTTATAAAAATGCCTATATTAGTAAGTGTGGTTCTACATTCGTATATCTGTATCGAAAACCGTATTTCGGAGAAGTGGTAATAGCGAAAAAAGGAAATGTAGAAAAGCACCAAGAGAATTTAAATGCCCTATACGCGGCTGGTTATTTGGTCGAAGGGTGAACCTGAAAACAAAAGGTACTTAATAGCTGATACCTTTTTAATGTTTATTCTTTAGTTGCACAATTTGTACTAGATATAAAAGAACATTTGTAGAATAAGGCATAATCCTCCGACTATATTAATGCGCTTTCCTTTTATAAGGAAGGTGCTTTTTTTATTTAAGAGAGAATGCCATTTATATAAGTGTTATTGAAAAATGACTCATAAAGTGTATAATTACACTAAAAGTATAAAAGGTTTTGTGGGAGGTTACTTGCTACAAAAGTTTTATAGGGATCGTAGGTGTATTTTATTGAAAATAAGTGTGAATAAACAAATATTGTATACGTTCATGTCATTAGTATGTGCGATTGGGGTATTCTATCTCAGCATTAAATTTCAGCAGATGGCTTATTGGGGTAATGGATTAACTTGGTTTTGGGTGGGTGTTACATTTACATATCTAATTGGATTATTAGGGATTGTGTTCTTTGCGCTTTCTTTTAAAAAAAGAGAAGGTGATCAACAATACTTTTCTTCTTTACTTATTTCACTTAGAACATTATCGATTTTGGCGTTAGGAACTGGGTTTTTATGGACTACTTTTATAATTATAGCCGGAATGTCAGGTATGTAATTAAAATAATTTACAAAGTGAGGGCATTTATGCAGAAAAAAACAAAGCTAATTTTTATCCTATTATTCATTAGCGTAATATTAAATTTATTTTTGGGGATTACTAGTTTTATCAAAAGTACATATACAGCGAACTTGGATGACCAAGTGATTTTAGGGGAAATGACTAAAATGGTAATTCAAAATGAGCAGTATCAAGAAATTGCATCTAGGGAAACTGTTTATGCAATTAAACAAGGAGTAAACCGATTTAATGTTTCTGATCCATCTTCTATTTATCTTTATGAAATATCTGTCCAAACTGAAAAGCAAACTTATATTTTTAACTGTACGGATAAATTATGTACAGAAGTTTCGAATGAAGGTTGGTCTTACTCAAGATATAGTGATAATGAGCCAGTATTGCCGTTGGATAGTTTTTAATTAAGCTGATAAATTTTTACATTTAGATAAATAATGCTTAAAAAAATAAATGATCTAGCAAAACCGCCCAATTTTATTAGTGTATGTTTTGGAAAAATCTGATAAAATTTGAATAATTATTAGTAAAGGGAGGCGGTATATTATGAAAATCATGAACAAATTTAACGGGGTTAATCTATTTTAAGGGATGGGCGTATAATTCCCCTATAAACTACGTGGTTCCTAAAATCCGGAGGTCAAAGTGATTATTAGAGACTATAGAGTTAACGATGAAACTGGTTGGGTGAGATGCCGAACACTTGCATTTTTACAGATAGCCTATTTTGATAATGTTCTAAACAAGAAAGAATACTATAAAAACCCTGCCATTGAGCTAGTCGCAGAGTTAGATGGTCAAATCGTTGGACTTATCGATGTAGAGTATGAAAAAGAAGAACGAACAGTTTGCTCAAGAGGAGAAGGGTTAGGTGGAATGATTTGGCACATTGCTGTTCATCCGGATTACTCTCGACAAGGAATAGGGCAACAACTACTTCATGCTGCTGAAACTAAAGCTAAAAGAATGAATTTAAATCGTTTTGAAGCATGGACAAGAGATGATCTATGGGTTCAAAACTGGTATGAAAAAATGGAATTTAAAATGGTGGATTCCTATTACCACGTTTACTTTGAAGGAGATGAAATGAATCATAAAATTCAAAGTAACACGCCCAATCTATATTTAGTTAATGCTTTTACCCATTATGTTGGGAAAGATATTGACCAATTTAAAAATAATAAACGTATTCACCAATGTGTTTGTTTTGAAAAGTCATTTTAATAAATAACTAAGTTTATCAATATACTATTCCACAATCGGACGCATTTCTGAAGAAGAAATGCGTCTTCGTATTGTATCGTGTGATTTGTTTAGCACGAGAAGATGAACATTCACAATTAAAAGTTCTTTCACCTTGCGGAATCTATCAAGAACGTTTATTTTACTGGGGTCCTCAAGTACAATGTGCCATTTCAAACAATACACAAGTAATTATTTTTTTACGATGAAATGACTGAACATTGGCAAAAGTTGTAGAATAATAACTATTTAATCAAAGGAGAGATCGTATGTATCAATATTTTAATGGCTTAGTAATTAGAGAAGGTACTGAAGGAGTTCCTGCTGACGATGTTGAATCCTTGTTTAAAGATGCTGGATGGGCAAAAAATATTCCTTCGTGGCAAAAAGAAAAATACTCGCTAATCTTTAAAAATTCAACTTGGGCATTTACTGTATGGGATAATGATCGGATGATTGGAATGGTTAGAATAATATCCGATCAAATAATGGCAGCTAATATTATGGATTTAGTCGTTTTGTCAGAATATCGTGGTAAAGGCATTGGCAAAAAGCTTGTTGAATTATGTATTCAAAAACTGCCTCACGGGGATTGGTTTGCACACACTTCAGCAAATAACTTTAAATTTTATGAAACATGTGGATTGGAAGTGAAGGATTTATCTACGCATGGCACTTGCGTAGATAATGGTTATATACAAGCAAGGAAAGATGGACACCGTTAAGTTATAAGGGTGTAGCATTTTTTGAAAAATGATTTGCTAGGAGAGTAGCCAAAATGGGAAAGAAGAAAAAAACTTTACCGAAAAATTTTGATGAACTAATTAAAATGGGCGATATATCAGCATTAAAAGAAGTATTTGTGCATTGCGAATTAGATGCCCGTGGCGGTTACAGTAAATCAACTGCTTTGAGCTTTTTCAATATACCGGATGAATTGGTTCGCTGGCTTTTAGAACAGGGTGCGGATATCAATGCTAGTGATAGTTACGGTAGAACGGCCCTACATAACCATGTAAAAAGCTGGCGCGGTAATACAGAATTGCTTCTAGAGTTAGGTGCCCATATAGAAGCGATGGATTATCAAAACGAAACACCTTTATTTGCCGCAGCTAGTTCATTTAATCCAAATGCAGTTTCCACATTAGTTGCCAAAGGTGCAAATATCAGTGCAGAAAATAAGATGAGACAGACGCCTTTAGAAAAAGCTTTGTCGGTATGTAGAAACATAGATATCGTCAATATGGCGAAAGTTGCTGACATCTTGCTTAAAGCTGGAGCAACTAAAACGCAGAAAATGAAAGACTCTATTAAGCGAATTGGAAATGAGTTTGAATTTTACAGAGAAGGCTTTAATCCGGAATTTTTGAATCAAACAGAAGAGGCACTTATACATCTATATGCACTATTTGATGTTCTTCCAGTAGAGAAACGGATAACTCACGATGGCTCCTCTCCAATAACCGTTACAGCAAAAGGATGGCAGGCGCAGCATAATGAACTCTGGGATTTATTAATTCCTTCCGAGGGGCATGCGAAAACTGTACAGGGTGAGGTGATACGTATTACCGGTAAAGTATCTTATGAAATATTGGATAATGGTGGGGTCAACTGGGATAATCAATTTCGTAAAATGCTTAACCATTTAGATCATTACTTTAGCTTAGGCACGCCATTACCCCCGGCTAAACTTTTGGAGGCTAAAGCGTTAGTAAAAGACCTTCCTAAAGGAAATGGGAGTAATGAAGTTGAAAGACTATGCGAACTGGCGGTGCAATGGGTACTCAGTAATCCGAATCCTATTAAGTTGGAACAGCCCGACTACAAGCGTTAACCATAGTTTCATCGTCAACTAATGAAAAATTTAATTATTCATAACGAAAGGAGACAGAAATTTGAAGATTTATTTCTTTTAGTACCTATTGTATTTTCGGTATTATGGTTTCTTAACATAGTTCAGCTCTTGGAAAAATTAAAGGCCGGGAGAAATATACATAATCAAAAGGTTTTAGGATGTGTATGGAGCGCGGCATTTACACTTTCTTTAATTATGATTTAATTTTAATATCTGGAATTCAATAAGTACGAATACTCTTTAGTGCGTTGGTCCGAGAAGGATTCAGCGCTTTTTTTGTGGAAGTATTATACGTACAGAAGATTAATAAGGGGGATTTCAATGGAAACTGAATTAAAGTTTAGACTGGCTACTGAAAAGGATTTAGAAAGAATCGTGGGCTTGCTTGCGGATGATTTATTAGGCAGTAAACGAGAGCGCTATGAAGATCCACTTCCTCTTAGTTACAGAAAAGCATTTGATGCGATTTCAATAGATCCGAATAATGAATTAGTTGTGGCTTGTGATGGCGATGAGGTGATTGGCGTCCTACAAATTACTTTTACTCCGTATATAACTCATCAAGGTGGATGGAGAGCGACAATTGAAGGAGTCAGAACAGCAGCTTCTGTACGAGGGCAAGGTGTTGGGTCTAAGCTAATTAATTGGGCAATCCAACGTGCAGAACAACGAGAATGTCACTTGGTCCAGCTGACGACAGATAAAAGAAGACCGGATGCGTTAAGGTTTTATGAACAGTTGGGCTTTAATGCAACACATGAAGGATTAAAATTAAGTCTGAAGTAAAACAACGGAGGAAAGTAAATTTATTGAAAAAGTGACTTTCATTCATATTGGCGTTATGAAGGGGGGATTATAGTGGGGATTGATTTTCATAATGAAAAAAATAGATATTCTTATTCAACTCGAAAGGCAGATAGTTCATGGATTCATGCTTTGGAGGAGTTAGTAAATTTTAATAATATTCCTAAAGCATTGGATATAGGTTGCGGTGGGGGGATTTACTCGAAAGCGTTATCTGACATGGGCGTAATGTCTGTTACAGGGGTCGACTATTCAGAGGAAATACTGAAAGCTGCTAGAGAAAATTGTGCCGAGTATCCAAACATTTCATTCAGACTAGGGAATGCACTACAAACTGATTTAGAAAGTAACGAATACAATTTAATTTTGGAAAGAGCGTTAATCCATCATATACAGGATTTACAAATGTGCTTCAAAGAGGCCTATAGACTGTTGCTTGAAAAAGGAAATTATATCGTCCAGGACCGGACACCGGAAGATTGTTTATTAAAGGGAGATCCGAGTCATATAAGGGGATATTTTTTTGAACGGTTTCCGCAATTAATTGAGAGCGAGATAAAACGGAGATACAGCAGTGAATTTGTCATAAAAACACTTACGGATGTTGGATTTACAGAGGTTCAGGAAATTAAGTTATGGGAAACTAGAAAGGAATATACAAATAAAGCGCAATTACTAAAAGACTTAAGTGAGAGAACAGGAAGAAGTATATTACATGAACTAACAGATGAGGAATTAAAATTATTAATTGAGTATATAGATGAGGCAATCTCGTCTGATCAAAACATCGTGGAAAAAGACAGATGGACAATTTGGATAGCAGTTAAATAATTTACATTTCCATTAAGGCTGGGCAAGTAACTGATGAAATAGACGGAGAAATTCCCCTTATTCAGAAAATAAATTAAGAAAAGGCCAAAATAACGGTAGAAATTCCGCTTATTCGTTCAAAAAATAGAAAAATGAAAGTTTTTAATTCAAATAAACGGAAAACCTCCCCTTATTTTCGCTCTATAACGGCTCCAGACAACAAATAACACGAGAATCTCCGCTTA
This sequence comes from Solibacillus sp. FSL K6-4121, assembly GCF_038002585.1. Classification (NCBI taxonomy): domain Bacteria; kingdom Bacillati; phylum Bacillota; class Bacilli; order Caryophanales; family Caryophanaceae; genus Solibacillus; species Solibacillus sp. FSL K6-4121. Next base: position 906,302 of record NZ_JBBOCS010000002.1, on the reverse strand, counting down.
TTTTCTTTACTAAAATATTTCAACAAGCGACTACGGGAAGGGATGCACTGACCCAGATATGCATGTACATTAAGAGGCGCTGTTCATACCGGCTGGGGTGGTAGCTGATGAAATAGAGGGAGAAATTTCCCTTATTCAGAAAATAAAATAAAAAACGGTCAAAATAACGGTAGGAATTTCACTTATTCAATCAAAATACAAAAAAATGAGCGCTTTTAATTCAAATAAAGGTAAAACGTTCCCTTATTTCCGCACGATAACGGCTCCAATCAACAAATAACGGAAAAATCTCCGCTTATTTTGCTTCACTAAAACATTTCAACAAGCGACTACGGGGGAGTAGCCGTTGTTGAAATGTAAAAATCCGCGTAAAACTTATGAATGCCCCGTTATACTGCTTCTTACGATCTCCTTACATTGATTAAACCGTTTATTTCGATCTACTTCATCGACAATTTTCAGTGTAATGCCATACATTTCATATATCGATTTTAGGAGATGATTACGCTTCTGTCGCTCTACATCCGTAACCGGTCTGCGTGTGCCGTCCAGCTCATGGAAGTTGTGGGGTTCAATAAAGATATATTCATCGATTTTCTCTACTTTCAATTTTAGCATCGTATCAACCAATTTGTGATACTCACCGGTCTCCATGAAATGGAAAAATTGTGTATAAACTAAATCGGTATCCACCATCAACACTTTATTAGACTTTTTGCTGGCCTCATTCATCAGATGGACATGACCTGCTGCAATGTCAGCATAGTCCGATGGCTCAGATATATCGGCGTACCCATTGATTTCGTCATAATATAAACGACCATACTCTTCCAAATGATTAGTTTCGAAGTGCTTTGCCAACATTTTAGTAAGATGCGACTTACCGACTGATTCAATGCCGCAAATAGCAATACGTTTTACATAATGTTCACGAACAGCGGGCGGTAAGAAATTCCAAGAATTAAAAATACCGTTTTTTCTAATTTCCGTTGCAGAAATGTTGAATGCTGATCTTTCAGTATCAATAATGTGATGCCTTGCTTGAGGTAAGTATTTTGCAAAATACTCCTCGTATTCGTGCTCACTGCTGAACACTACATCCACTTTGCCGCCAATTTTAGATAGCAGCTCTTTGTGCGAATCAAAAATGGAATCATCATTCATGTAATCATCCGAGCGCTTTTCATATTGCGAAATCACACGTATATTCTTAAAATTCTTCAATTCTTTCGTAATCCAGCGTTCACGGACACGACTCGATACCCATTCAAAGCCTGTATTCTCACATAAGCTTTTATCATAGACATCATCATAACCAACGACAACGAACAAAATATCTACGAGAGACTGCGCTTCAAAAATACAGTTTAAATGTCCTTTGTGGAATGGTAGAAACTTACCGCCATATAAACCGATTTTTTTATTTTTATATTCGCTGATTGGTACACCGAAGTTCAATTTTATACAGCTCCTTGCGCCTTGCTAATTTTAATCCAGTTAATATACCCGTAAATTGAGTTAACTAAAAATGCACACCACATGACAAATACTGTCCAATCATTACCGCCTTGTTGTACTAAAATAATCGCCCACAAAGCAATCGTAATGACATTGACGACAATCCATAAAATCCATTGTTCAGCGTAACGCATAATCATTAAAATTTGAGCTACTACCGATAAGACAACGGCCAAACCATCAAGACCCGCCAAGTTTGCGCCAATTCTTGATAAAAATAGCGAGTAGGAAATATAGGCAACAATTATTCCCGCTCCTGTATAAAGCCATTGTTTCGTTGTTAACCGTTTCGCATAAATTTCTTCCCCGTATGCAGCTTCATCAGGGGATTTCTTATTTTTAAACCATAAGTAAAATCCGATAAATTGAATAGGTAAATAGAATAACAGATTCAGCATGGATTCTCCATATAATCCATAGCCGTAAGCAATGTAACCGTATGTCGAACATTGAACAACACCGACTACATATGTTCCAATTTTCCCTTTCGCTGCTAATACAACACAAATAATGCCGGCTATAGATGAAATCGTTCCTAGAAGCGTATCATCCCATAAAATACTAAGAATGAGGATGATGACTGTTGAAACGACTAACCAAGCCTTTTCGAATAACGTCCAATTTTTGAACATAACTACTGTACCTTCTTTCTCCATGATGAATGGCTAAAACGAATATTTATAAGGGCACCCTATTGATGGATAATATTGGCTTTACCCGCTAATATTTTAACATTAATTGGAATTAAATGAATTAATTATTTTATTATATTAACGAGAAATTTTTATATTTTAAGAGAATTATTTGTACACGATATATGAAATATATGTAATTGTGAAGTGAGATTAATGCTCATTGGTATAGGAAGATGCTGTTTGAAAGAGAATGGTCTCAAGTTAATATAAATTCGAGGTTTGCTGCATATGTTATGAATGAATAATAGCAGGGGATGTGGTTCCATTTATTGAAAAGGCGCTTCTTATTATCATTATTTTAAGACTTATTTCAGGAAGTATTGAATTGACGGCTGCTGCTTTAATGTTTAAATTCAATGATTTGGAAAAGGCCTTTTATATCAATACAATGTTAGCCTTAGTAGGTCCGGTTGTTCTAATCGTTACGACTGGACTAGCTCTACTAGGTCTGGCAGAGAAAATTTCATTGACTAGGATAATATGCCTTTTTGCAGGCATTTCCCTTATTCTGTTCAGTTTGAAATCTCAATAATTTTAAGGACCGTTCCAGCCGCAAAAGCTGTCAGGTCCTTATTTTTTTATGTTGCTTTTTTGGATTTCTCGATTTCCTCGACATTGATGCATTTGAAGACAACAAATAACAGTATGAATCCTAATACACCTGCCACAATATAGCTGACATTGAGATAGTCTTTCATGACGAGTGACATAATAGGGGGGCCGGCTGCAACACCGATAAATCTCGCTGAGCTATAGAAAGAAGAAACTGTGCCTCTTAATTCTTTGTTGATGTTATCTGTAATAATTGTGTCAAGTGCAGGCAAGAGGGCACCAATGGCGATTCCGACTATACTTGTTACTACGAGCAAAAGAATGAGTTTTTTGCTTGTATAACCTACGAAAACAATGCTTGTAGACATGGCAATTAACGAAATAACAATTATTTTTTTCATTCTTTTCAAGTCGCCTTTAATTTTACGACCAGAAACATAAGAAGAAATACACAATAGTAAAAGTGGGATAGCTAGTACAAAACCTTTCTTAACACCTTTTATATCATGAACTTTTTCGAGGTTGTCGGATAAGAAAAATAACATACTGAATAATATCAGCATAACGAGTACACCATTTAAAAAAATGGTATACAACCATTTTCCTTTCTCTTTGAAAACTTCCTTTGTATTACTTAAAAATTCCTTGAACTTTAAAGGTTCATCTTTTTCTTTAGGGACTTTTACAAAGAAAAAGATAAGTAAAATAGAAATTAAACTAAGCGCTGAAATAGAGAAGAAGGGCAGAAACCATAAAACTGCTGCAAATATTGAACCTAAAATGGGGCTCAACACTTTACCGAACGTATTAGAGGTTTCAATTATTCCTAATGTCGAACTTATTTTTTCATCATCATCCTGATATAGGTCACCTACAAGGGGCATAACGATCGGCATTGCTCCTGCCGCACCGATCCCTTGAATAACCCTACCAATAATGATCATCATGTACGGGTCATCCATTTTCCAGGAAGCAAACCCGGCAATAAGACCACCGATTAAAGCGAGGATTAAACTAGGTAATATTACCATTTTCCTTCCAAATCGGTCTGATAAATAACCTGCTACAGGTATAAGGAAAATTGCTGCAATAGAATAGCTTGTAATAATCATGCTTGATTGGAATGATGTAATCCCGACCTTATCCTCAAGTATCGGAAGCACCGGTATAAGCATGGAATTTCCCAGTGTCATGATAAGAGGAATTGAAGTTAAACTGACAATACACATGACACTAACTTGAGCCTTACTTTTGTCCATTACCACACCTCGACTAATTTGTTTATTTATAAAGGTATGGTTTCCTTTCGTGGTCTTTTTATGCGTAGCATTATTTTACATAGTTTCACGAATCAGTTCTATGCGGATAAGTGTTGTCCAAATGCGTTAAAATAACAGTTCAAAAGCCATCTTGCCGAAGTATAGTCCGAATACGATCATTAATATGGCTGAAATGAAGGAAACGATTTTCAAAAGCCTCGTGGATAATAATTTTCGTGCAACACTGGAGAAAAAGGACATTAGAAAATCCACTAAAATAATACCAACTAAAATAGCAATACTAAGAATTATGATTTGATAGATTGTAGTTGACCCAGCATTTTTTGCAAGGATGGAGCCATATATCCCAAGCCAGAAAAGAATCGTTAGCGGGTTTAGCAGCGACATGAAGAAACCGGACATAATCGATTGTCTAAGACGTGTTCTTTTTTTGGTATTTGAATCCATCTCAATTTTATGTAGCGATAGAAGATTTTCTATACCTGTATACAAAAGGACAAAACAGCCGAAAGACCAAAGTATCGTTTTTAATAATTCCGATTCAATAAATTGTCCAATCCCAAAATAAACAACAAACATATAGATGACATCGGTTACTATGGCACCGAGACTAAAAAACCAGGCATGAAAAAAACCGTTTTTCAAACCCGTATTTATTAAAACGGTTTTAACAGGTCCAATTGTTGCAGCCATAGATATGCCTAAAAAGACATACGTCAAAATAGAATTCATGAATAGCCCCCCAAGAAAATGATTTCCTTGCATTTTATTCCGAGTCAATGACTTCTAGGACTAGTTAATGGGAAAATGAAATAGAAAATGTGATGAATAAATAAAACTGCTGAACTTGATGGTGAGATTAATTATAGATTGCAGAAAAATAAGATTTTCTAATGAATTCTGTTCTGCTTGGAGATGCAGGTGGGAGATTGAAGTGTGTAATGCGCTAAATAGCGGAATGAATGGTCTTCTGTCAATATTCCGGACACGGGCTAAGAGACTTTTTTTGCTACCGCCCTTCGGTTGCTCTGCTTTTCATCACCACATCCCCAGGTCTGGGCATGTGGTGATGAAAACCCTATAAGAGAACTTTAAGAGGCACTTTGTAAAAAGCGCTCCTGCTGATTTCTCTCAAATTGATTCGGTGATAAATAGCCAAGTGTGGAATGACGTCGACGCTCATTGTAAAACTTCACTATATAAGCTTCCACACTCTTTCTTGCTTCATTTTTGGTTTGAAATCGGTGACGATATATCCATTCTTTTTTTATCGTCGCATGGAATGATTCAATACACGCATTGTCATAAGGATCCCCTTTACGACTCATGCTAATTTGAATCCCTTGTTCTTTTAATAGTTTTGTATAACCATTGGCGCAATATTGTGCGCCACGATCGGAGTGATGGATTAATCCTTTTGTCGGTTTTCGAACGGATAAAGCATGCTTTAATGCTTCTTCAACCAATGTTTCTTCCATATGATCCGCAATCGCCCAACCCACAATTTTTCGGGAATATAAATCCATGATGGACGCGAGATACACCCAGCCTTCTAACGTTCGGATATAGGTAATGTCTGCGACCCATACTTTGTTTTTTTCTAAGACATGAAATTCTCGGTTTACTATATTCGGATAAATAAATTGCTTATGATTTGAATCTGTTGTTCGTTGCACAGACTTAGGGAACACAGCGCTTAATCCTAAATCCCGCATCATATTAGCGATTTTCTTTTGTGAGCAGACATAGCCCCAATTTGCTAAATCTTGAGCAATACGAGGACTACCATATGTTCCAAAACTTTTCGCGTAAGATTTATGTATCTGCTGGGTGAGCTCTGTATCGCGTACTTCCTTTTCAGATAAAGGCTGGTTTTGCATTTTACGCCATTCATAATATCCACTTTTGGAAACCTTTAATATCGTGCACATCTTCGCAATTCTAAATTTGTGTTTATGCTTTTCCATAAATGCATAAATCACTCGGGGTTTTTCGCAAAGATGTGCATAGCCTTTTTTAGAATGGCATTCTCTTCTTCCAGATCACGCACTTTCTTCTCATAAGCTGCCTGAACTTTTTCCAATTCGCTTGATGTGATGTAACGTGTAATATCTTCACTTTTGGCATCACGATAATCTTTAATCCATTTATGAATCGTTGAAGTACCAATTTCAAATTTAAATGCCAGGTCGGAGACTTTTACGCCCTCCTCTAAAACGGATTTTAAAATGTATTCTTTTGTTTGTGCGTCTAATCGCTTTCGAGTTTGTTTTTCTTTCATCGGTTCCACGTCCTTTTTTAGATATCTTTATCTTAAAGTGTCTCTTAAGACGTGTCCATTTTTCATACTAACCTAACCTCAAACGTTCCCTTATTTAATCTAAAATGAGCTATCACCTTCAAATAACGGTAAAGTTTCCCCTTATTTTAGGAGGGCATTCACAATCCGATAAGAAATAGTTATGGATTTTCATAAATAACCCATAATTTTATTTATATACCATATTACATATAATAAAATTACAGTCTTAATACTTAGGGGGATAAATATGATTCTTGGATTACATCATGCGCAAATTACGATACCAAAAGGCGCCGAAGAAGAAGGAAAGAATTTTTATTGCCATGTCTTACGTTTAGAAGAAATTCAAAAGCCAGATTCGCTTCAAGGAAGAGGGGGCTTTTGGTTACAAGTTGGTAGTACACAAGTTCATGTAGGAACAGAAGATGGTTTTGACAGATTATCAACGAAAGCCCATTTAGCATATGAGGTAGAAGATGTATCCTATTGGAAAGAAGTATTGATTGAAAATGATATAAAAATATTAGAATCAGTGCCTATTCCCATTTTTGAACGTTTTGAGTTTAGAGATCCTTTTGGAAACAGAGTCGAGATGATAAGTAACACTAAAAAATAGTTCAAGTAATTCACCTATTTAAACGGATTTCTCCACTCCATTAAAACACCGTAATGACAGAATCCTGTATATCGCCGTTTACTACGGACTGAACGTATAGTTCCGGTGTCATGTCCTTTTCATAACGATGGTAGCCGGGCATGCGACTTCCTCCTAATAATCTTTCCAGCTTGAGATAGACGACTATGTCATACATCGATAACATGAGCCATTTTCCTAAGCCTAACTTTCGATAAACAGGACTTACACAAATATCGACTACATAAAGTGTATTGCCGTTTTGATTGTGATTTCTAATATAACCGTTGTCTGTTATTTCCTCCCATGTATGGTGCGGTGCATTCATATCAAAGTCGACAAGCAAGGCTGTCATAGAGCCAGCAAGTTTACCTTCTACTTCAATACACAATGCACCTTCTGGAAATAGCACAGTATGATTTTTTAATTGCTCCGTATTCCACCATAATTCTTCGGGGAATGGAGGGGGGAAACATTCTTTTTGAATGCGGATTAATTCAGCGAAATCCTCTTCCCGATAATTTCGAATCGTCGCAGGGAACGGTTTACTTTCATTGGATACATATAACTCTTTATAATACATTGTTCCGCCTCATTTCCGGTTTGGATTAAGATCTTTGCGCAAGTATTTCTAAGTTGTAGCACTCCGCTTTTATAAGTTTCTTCTTATTAATTACTGCATAAATTTATTTACCTAAAAAAATTATCGCAAAAAAATACTTCATTAAAATAAAATATAAAAGAATAATTCAACCCGAAAAATCACAGAATATCTCTTAAAATACATAAAAATAAAAGTTTTTAATCGGTTCAAATTACAGAATATTCGATTATTTTATTTTTCCTAATTTTATTTCATTTTTCTAATTGTAACAAGTGATTCTTTGTGCTATCGTTGCTTAATGAATGGGTATGTGAAAGGAATTACAAATAAGTATGAACTTTCGTTAGAAAAAATATTGGTGTTGGCAAAGGAGAGTTATTATGTCAGAAATGAATAATCAGCAGGTAGAAAAAGTGTCTGTTACACAAGAGCAATTAGACGTATTAGACCAACTATTAAAGCCAGAGGTACAGGCTTCATTGACTACTTTGGTAGATAATTTACCGAAATTAGCTGAAATGACAACTTTATTAACAAAAGCGTATGATTTCGCATCAAGTGTTGCAACAGATGAAACGCTAAAAAATGATACAGTAGCTGCAGTTACTGAAATGGCAAGCCCAGTAGTAGGAACAGCAAAATCTATTGCTCAAACTGCAATTGAAGCGAAAGACCGTGCTGAAGTAAGCAATGAAACAGTAGGCGTATTTGGCTTATTAAAAATGTTGAAAGACCCTCAAGTACAAGGGGCATTACGTTTTGCAAATGCATTTTTACAAGTAGCAGCTGAACGTAAAGAAACGAAATAATTGCATAATCTATTTATTGGAGGATATTGATCATGGTAACTAAAGAAATCGTTATTTTAGGTGCTGGGTTTGCCGGTGTATTAGCTGCTCAAACAGCTCGCAAATTTTTAACTACGAATGAAGCGCGTATTACAGTCGTAAACCAATTCCCAACACATCAAATTATTACAGAATTACACCGTCTTGCAGGTGGAACAATTAAAGAAGGCGCTGTATCTTTATCACTTGAAAAAATCTTCAAAGGCTTAGATATTAACCTTGAAATCGCTAAAGTGAACAGCTTTAATGTAAATAATAAAGAAGTAGCACTTTCAAACGGCAAAACTTTACAATATGATACGTTAGTAGTTGCTTTAGGAAGCCAAACTGGATTCTTCGGTATCCCAGGCTTAGAGGAAAACTCTTTCGTATTAAAATCTGTTGATGAAGCAAACGCTATTCGCGAGCATATTGAAGCTCGTATTAAAGAATACGCTAAAACTAAAGATGAAGCAGACGCGACAATCGTTATCGGCGGTGGCGGTTTAACAGGTGTTGAGCTTGTAGGTGAAATCGTTGACCACTTCCCGAAAGTAGCGGAAAAATACGGTGTACAATTCGAAGACCTAAAAATCAAGCTAGTTGAAGCAGGTCCAAAAATTTTACCAGTATTCCCGGATAACTTAATCGACCGTGCGACAACTTCATTACAAAAACGTGGTGTTGAATTTATCACGTCAACTCCTGTTACAGGTGTAGAAGGAAATGTAATTCAGTTAAAAGACCGTGAGCCAATCGTAGCTAATACATTAGTATGGACTGGTGGGGTTGCACCACTTCCAATCGTAGGTGAATCTGGTTTAGCAGCAGATCGCGGTAAAGCGACAATCAACGATTTCCTACAATCAACTTCTCACCCAGAAGTATTTGTAATCGGTGATGCTTCAGCACATATTCCTAACCCGGGCGACCGTCCAACTTATGCACCAACAGCACAAGTTGCATGGCAGCAAGGTGAAGTAGCAGGCTATAACATCTTCGCTCAAATTAAAGGCGCAGATTTAAAAGAATTCAAATTTACAAACTCTGGTACTTTAGGTTCTTTAGGACGTAAAGACGGTATCGCTACAATTGGTGCTAACAATACGCAACTAGTAGGATTACCAGCTTCACTGATGAAAGAAGCTTCAAATGTTCGTTATATGACACATATTAAAGCGCTATTCGGTTTAGCGTATTAATTATATGGCATACTAGAAAGTTTATTACTTTCTGGTATGTCTTTTTTTTAGGAATAAATTTCACTTTTTTGGTAAAAACCTATTATAATGGAATAAAATAATTGATGAGGTGATATATAGTTGAAATATTTTGAAGCATCCAACTCTTTATTTCTTTTAAATGAGCAACAGCGGAACCAATTTTCAAGACTTGAATACTATGATTACTTTTATCACTTAATTCACCCAGACTTCCATTCCTTATCATTCGCGAATTTTAGTTTAAGTGATTTATGGGTTTACTATTACTTCGAGGAAGTTCCGATTATAAATTCCGAGCATGCGCTCCACTATTTATTAAGGAATTTTATGCTAAATGAAGTCCTGATCAGTGCGAAATTTAAACGATTGAAGAAAACGACAATCGGTTCCTATACCAATGCTTTAATGGCAGCTGTTCTCACAGTAAATCTGTTTATGGATATTTTAAGCGAGCTTCTCAGTTCCATACCGAAAGAAGAAAGCGATTTTTACATGAAATTTGAAAACAGCTCGAAGCAACTATTTAATGATCGCTTTGCAACTTATGAGCATTATCCGAAAAAACTTGTCCTCATTGAGACTATGATTATTAAAAGCATGCGGGGATACCTAGAACAGCATGAAGCGACCTATACTGATCGGAAATTAAACGTAATACGTTTTATGGATCAATTTACAATTACAAAAAGAGAGCTATTTGAGCTGCCGGTAGTTTAAAAGAATAGGAGGTCCGCAAATCTATGGTAGAACGTGTGAAAACAATACATGAGCTAGAAATTTATCGATCACAGCCATTCCCATCGCAGGAAGCACAGTATGAGGGTTTTGAATCGATTTTTACATACATTATTCAAAAAGGCGATGCTGAAACAATCAATGACTTTATACTCTTGGAGAGTAAGCCATTTATATTGTCTCACGACTACAACATGAAGCTGTTGCAATACTTAATGAATCAAGAACCTTATTTCAAGGACAACTTAAAAGAGTGTCTAGCTGTACTCTATTTAGTAATTGGGCATTGCTATTATTTTAGTCTGGATTTCGAAAAGGCGAAAAACTACTATAAAATTGCGAGTAGCTATGCACTTCAATTCGAAAATTACTCCGTCCTGTCAATCGCAATGAATAACTACACTGCAGCACAGAAGGAAGTTTTGCCGAGTGATGTATTATGGCAATTGAGTAAACTCCCAGCAGTCTTTTTTAAGATGGGGTCAGAATATGATGAGCGATACTTCATAACACGATTTATTGCGCATATTGAAATATCACTACAACTTAATAAAGTTCAGTATGCTGAAAGTTTATATAATAGCTATTTTACGGGATATGAAGTGGAAAAGGATTCTCGCATTGATTTACATATTCGTGTACTTCGGGGGAAAATACATTATCAAAAAGGTGAATATGAAACAGCAATAGAGCTGCTGCATGAAGTACTCATCGTCTGTATGAATTTAAAAAGAAATAAAGATTTAGTTCAGGAATGTTATACGTTCATTACCGACTCATATAAAATGCTGAATGAGGATAGCATCTCTCGGGAAATGGAACAATTTCATGCGCTGTTTTACCGGAAAATTGAAACAGACAAGCGCTATATGGAAAAGTATATTAAAGCTGCCTATGACAATGAGTATGAACAGGATGAGCATTTCCTATCTCCTTTATCACGATTTAAACTTGCAGGAAAGTGTTTATTGAGTAATGTAGAAAATGATGGGCATACACTAGTTCTAGTGGATTGCAAAATATTAACATGTGAAGAAGAAAGCATTAGTGAAATCCTTTATTTAATCAATGACGAAATGATGAAGGCAATGAAGCAAGAGATTATTACGAGCACACGAATCGACGCGTCGACAATCGGCTATATCATCCAATTATCGGAACAGGAGACCGATGAGCTGTGCGCAAAGGTGTTTGCAAAAATCCGCGAGCAATACCCAAGGAACGGCAGTGTGTTGGAGGCCATCTATTTTGCCTCGGTTAATAATAAGGAAAATAATCTGGCAAACTATCAAAAATGTCTCGATTTAGCGTATGCCTATATTTATTATGAACTTTACAAATAGTTTTATTTGATTCATCACCATAAGTTGGGGATGACAAAATTACCGCCTCGCGATAGCACAAGCGGCTTGATTAGGTGTTTTTTACTTCACTATATAACGAGGGCAAAATTTTGGGATTGGTGGGCCTCGCAAACGACAATAAAGGCAGTGTTAGCGCTGTCTTGCCGCAGCCCACCAATCAATCAAATGAAATTTTATTAGAAAAACAACCCCATGTTCTGGTGATTAGCCTTTTATTTTACAAAATATTCAAAAAATAACTTCCGTAATTGGGATTCTACTATTAAAATAATAGATAGAACACCAAAGGAGGTAACACAATGCTTGTAAAACAGAAGTATGTTAAAAAGAAAGATGTAAGCTATGTAAAAGAAACTGACTTGATTTCAGATGTACTCGGTCAATTGAATGACAATGGCTACCGATGCATTCCTGTGCTGGACGAAGCCGGCGAAAAATTTATCGGCAATATTTATAAGGTAGAATTACTCGAACATAAATTAAAAGAGGGCGATATGAAAGTACCGGTAAAAATTCTAACAGAAGAGCCCGATGCCTTCATTCATGAAAACAGTTCTTTTTTTGAAGTGTTCCATTCTATTAAACAGCTCCCATATCTAGCAGTAGTTGATACAAAAGGGAACTTTTCAGGCATTTTACCCCATTCAAAAGTGTTCGAGCTTTTGGAAGAAGCATGGGGCTACCGAACAGGCAGCTGTGCGATTACCGTTGCACTGCCGGATACGGACGGTATATTAATTAAAGTGCTGACGGCAGTTAAAAAGGTATGGCCATTACATTGTGTGTTCTCGTTAGATGACGATACTACCTATTTGCGCCGTGTTGTCATGACTTTGACTAAAGGTGCTAAACAGTCTACAGTAGATGAGCTGGAAGCGGCTATTACAAAACAAGGTGCGCGTATTATCGACCTTGAAATATTTGATAAAGAGAATTTTTAATGGGAAAGCGATTCGTTCAAATAGAGCGAGTCGCTTTTTTTATTGTACTAATACAGATGCAACCAAAAATTTTAGAGGATTTTGTCAGTTTATAGCGAATTTTAAGTAAATGGGGATTTATTTGAAAGGGGAGTTACTATGCTAATTCAAGTAAAAGGGGAAAAGATTAAATTTACAAAAATGGAATTAATTGTACTAGAACAGAGGGTTGAGAATTTATTCGAAAGTTTCGATAAAAAAACGTTGCATGAACTTACATTGCAAAAGAAATACGACCATCTGCAGGAGGAAGTAAGCCGCCATGCACAGCATGTAATGAATTTACCAGCTGGAAAGGCGTTAAAACGATTAAAAGATGAGGGGAACCTCTTTTACAAGCAGTTTCTAAACAACTACGGAGATCTTACATATACACGCTTTATCGTCAGTGGGGACGAGGAATTACTAAAGCAAAAAGGGATATATACGATTATCGTCAATGATGAGCTGAAATTTTGTGGGGTTTGCGCACGAACATTTAAAGAACGCTTTAATCAGCATATCGGGAACATTTATGCGAAAGGCTGCTTCAGAGACGGCACAGCGACACATTGTCATGTGAATGCGAATATTACGTTAATGCTACCAGATAATGCTGTCCATTTTGCTATTTATCTTATGGACAACGAAAAGGAAATGAATAGCCTAAAAAACGCTATAATTAACCGATTTGAACCGGAATGGAATTTACGTTCGAACAGAGATTTGTACGAATTAACGTCCGCATTTTAGTTTTTTTCAACTTTCACACCAATGTAAGAAGGTAATTTTTCACATCATTAAAAAAATCAATCACTTTTCTCGTTTCATTTGCCTATATTAGTGGGAATAGTAAATGAAAAAGAACAGGACAGGTGATGATTGTGGAAGCAGCATTAAAATATTACAAGCAAGTCCATAGTGAATATTTATGGCTTCATTTAGTAGTAGCTATCGTATTATTATTTACATCCGTTTTTTGGTTTGTCCTTCCATATTTCGTAATTAGTTACGGAAAATATACGACGACACCTTTTCAGCAAGTGATGATCTTGATTGGTTTATATACTTTACCTTCGTTGGTTGTGACATTACATTGCTGGTTTATCAATTTTAAAGCGGCACTTCGATGGAAAAAGGTCTATCCAAAGGAATGTGTATGGCGCTGGTCGATTAAATTCCAGACAATTACAATCTTCATTGTAGTACTATTTACATCGGTTATTTATTCTAGCTTACTGATTATAGATATGATTCGGTAGAAGGTAAATTACTTCGTTTCTTCGTTTCACATATACCTCACACGGCTGTCAAAAAAAATTCACATTAAAAAAGTGAGTAATGTATTGGAAAATTTGGTACGATTGAGGCATCAATGTGAAGGAGATTGAATGCAGCATGAATACAGATTTAAATATCTTCTTAGCGTTTGGTGCTGGATTTCTAAGTTTTATCTCACCATGCACCTTACCGCTTTACCCAGCGTTTTTGTCATACATTACCGGCATGACCCTCGATGAGCTCAAAACCGAAAAGGGAATGATGCAAAGACGCGCCATTTTACATACTTTATTTTTCCTGCTCGGATTTTCCATCATATTCATTGCAATAGGGTTTGGAACGTCTCTAGCAAGAGACTTCTTCTTCCAGTATCAGGATTTATTGCGTCAAGTCGGAGCGATTTTAATTGTTGCGTTCGGTTTAATGATTGTCGGCTTATTACAGGTCAATTTTTTAATGAAGGACCGTAAATTTCAATTTAAAAATCGTCCTTCAGGATATTTAGGCTCGTTGTTAATCGGCTTAGCATTTGCAGCAGGTTGGACACCATGTACAGGGCCAATATTAATGGCGATTATCACACTTGGTGGGACGAACCCTGACTCTGCTATTTGGTATATGATTGCCTATTACTTAGGTTTTGCCATTCCGTTCTTTACATTATCGTTCTTCATCACACGAATGAACTGGATACGTACTCATAGCCAAAAAATTATTAAAGTTGGCGGTTATATTATGATTGCTGTCGGAATTCTATTGTTCTTCGATGGTATGACATATATTATTACAATTTTCTCGCCAATTTTCGGCGGATTTACAGGGTTCTAATAGTTCCATGCTTTTTAATACCATGCTATACTATTGAAAGTGATGTGATCATTAAATGCCGACTGTGTTAGTTGTAGATGATGCGCTTTTCATGCGTGTTACAATCGGAAATATATTTAAGGATTTCGGCTTTGAAGTGGTGGGAGAGGCTGCCAACGGAAAAGAAGCAGTTCTATTATATGATCAGCTATTGCCTGACCTCGTAACGATGGATATTACAATGCCGGTTATGACAGGCATTGAAGCGGTGCAACGGATAAAGGCTAAACATTCAGATGCCAATATCATTATGATTACGGCACTTGGTCAGCAAACTAAAATTAAAACCGCCATTGAAAGTGGTGCCAAAGATTTTATTACAAAGCCTTTTCAGCCTGAGCAATTAAAAGAGGTCGCATCAAATGTTCTCAACTTAACGTAATACTTATTTGTCAACATAAGAGGAGGAATATGATGTTTGACAGTATACCTTCTCACTATTTATTAATTGGTTCGACGATTATGGCCGTCATCATGGGTTCGTTTGTCATGGTAATACGACTGCGCGCACAAAAAAAGCCGGTATCCACTAAAAAAATACTCATCCCTCCATTTGCCATGTCAACAGGAGCATTGATGTTTATTTTTGAGGAATTTCGAGTAGCACCTCTTCAAATAGCAGAAGCGGCTGCACTGGGCTTACTGTTTTCGGTAGTGTTAATACTAACGTCGAAATTTGAAATCCGGGATAACGCAGTCTATATGAAGCAATCAAAGGCGTTTCCATTTATATTAGTGGGATTATTGGTTTTACGGATTATTTTAAAATTAATATTTGCAGAAAGCTTTGATGTAGGCGAGCTTGCGGGAATGTTTTTCATTTTGGCGTTCTCCATGATTTTACCGTGGCGTATTGGTATGCTCATCAAGTATAAGAAGCTTGAAAAGTCTCAAATCATCGCATAAATAAAGGCTGTCCATGAAAGTTATTTACTTTCATGAGCAGCCTTTTTACGCATTATGCCTCAAATAAATGGTCATAGTGCGTTGTATCAATTTCCATTTCCTTCAGTTTTTTACGCAGAAATTTATGGTCGCGTTTAGGGGAGGCGATAATATAACCACGGATAATTAAATCCAAATCAATTTTCGTAGCATGTTCCTCTATAGCAATTTCCCCGATTTTCCCAGCAATTTTTTCCTTAGCTACTTGACGAAACAGCTCAGGTACAGGACTTACAAGTTCAGAGAGTAACTCTTTTTCTTCATGTCCCCATAAATGGATCGTTTTATCTAAATAAATGGCTTGCCAGTCCAAATCTGATTTCCCATCCTGTTTTGGGAGCGCCTTTAAAAATTTGCGGAACATAAAGAAGCCGCCGATCCCCATAAGCGAAACTAACACGACAACCCAAAATAATATAAACCATAAAAACCAGCCTTCTAAGCCCACAATATTCACCTCAATTTTACTCAATATGTCTATTATATAAGGTTTTGTAAATTTTTTCATCGTCATTGTCCCTTTTTTCAAAAAATCGTGACATATATAGGGCAAGGAGGTGATAAACATGAACGAATTCGGATTCCTTTCTGCAACATTGACGGTATTCTACCAAACGGGCCTAGATGAATTTAATGAGCCAGTAATTAAAAGCTCAACTTTCCGAAATGTGGCGATGAATGCAACAGCACAGCAACTTCACACTGTGGCAACAACAATCGTCGGATTAACAGATTATGATTATATCGAATCTGTGAAGACACAAAAAGAAAGTGTAACGGCCTAACGAACCAAAAATAATGGACAGGAGGTGAGCGTATGGCACAAGTATTACAATTAACATTTGCAAATGCTGCTGGAAGCACAATGACGATTAATATCAATGATCCAAAACCAAATTTAACGGAAGCTGAAGTAAATGCAGCAATGCAAGCAATTATTGACCAGGCAGCATTCTCAAAAGAAGGGTTTTTATTCAACGTGAAAAAGTCTGCAAGAATTGTTGAGCGTCATGTAACAGCGATTGACTTGATTAACTAAAAGGAAGGCCGGTGAAGTGCAATGCTTTACCGGCTTTTTATATAGTCGAAGGAGGGATTAGAATGGACCAGTGGATAGCAATCATTCAGGAAGTAACGTTTCCAATCTTTATTTCATTTTATTTGTTATATCGAATTGAAACGAAGCTTGAAGCGATTCATACAGCACTCGTCTCACTTAGTAATCCGGTAGAACGCAATTAGTTGTGAAGCGCGGTTTCACAATTTTGACACATAACCTTTCGCATGATAACTATTGAGAATGTGGACAACATTCGATAAGATGAAGGTAATGTTTGGGAAGTGGAGAGAGATAAATGAAAAAGAAAAACATAATACTCGCATTTGTACTCGTAATCGCTACAGTACTTTCTGCTTGCAGTAATTATCAATTTAAGCCAACAACAAGTTTCGAAATTTCCGATTTTACAATGACCGATCACCGCAATGAAGAAGTGACACTTGATAGTTTAAAAGGGGAACCATGGCTTGCAATGTTTATCTTTACAAGCTGCACAACAATTTGTTCACCAATGACTCAAAATATGAAACTAGTACAGGATGAAATCGAAAAGAAGGGGCTTGAGCAATATAAAATTGTCGCCTTCTCCGTAGACCCTGACTACGATACACCAGAGCGCTTAACGGAATACTTAAGCCGCCATAACCCGTTAAATGAATCGAAATGGCATATGCTTACGGGATACGACCAGAAATTTATCGAGCAGCTCGCAATCAATTCATTCAAAACCCCGGTTAGAGCAAGCGTAACCGATAATCAAGTCATCCACGCCGATACATTTTTCCTAGTCGATGAAAAAGGAGTAGCGGTTAAAAACTATTCCGGTACAGGCCAAGGAACTGACGGCGTACAATATGAGACAATTGCTAGCGATATAGAAGCATTAATTAATGAACGATTAAAATAATAACAGGTTTAAGTTTGAGCTCACTAAAAGGGGAAATGCTTTTAGTGAGTTTTTTTGTGGTTTTGAAGCGGGTGTGAGGTTGGGCCGGGGTTATTAGCAGATTTTTTATTTTATTAGAAAAACAGGGAGATATATTCGAAATAGCCGAGCCCATTTCAGCGGCGATCTGAGATATTAGCAGATTTTTCATTTTATTAGCATATCGGAGCAACTTATTAGCAAATCAGGTTACTTTATTAGCAAATTTCGCAGGATATTTGAAGAACTCAAGAATATATTAGAAAACCCCAGTTTTATTAGCACATTTTAAAATTTATTAGCACATTTTAGTATGATATTAGAAAAAATTTTCAGTCGCGGATGAATGAAAAGTATCAAGCAGTTAAATTATTTATTCAACTCCTCTGTTAGATCACGGATTGCGTCCATAACTTTTTCAACATTTCCTTTATCATTCATTTTGTTTCTAGCGTGAAGTAATACCGGTCGTACTGACTCTACTGAACGTCCGAATTCATACATCCATTCATATCTCGGAACCATCCAAGTATGGAAATGGTGGGTAGTGTCTTCGTTATAAAAATAATAGACATATTCGATTCCTAAAACGTCTCTTTGTGCTTTTCTTATTCTTGATAAAATATTTATGTAATCTAATCTTTCGGACTCGGTTAATTCATCTAAACATTTAATATGTCTTTTAGAAGCTAAAATTATTAATCCTCTAATTGGATAAGCTACATCTTGATGAGCATGAAAATACGGTGTTTCAACAACCACACCGCCTTCAGGTTCAACTAACCCGCTTGTTATTGCACAACTAAGACATTCAACTTCTACGGTTTCCCCATTTGATAAGGTGATTTTTCTCAAGTGTTTTTCCCCCGAACTAATTTTAAATACCAGCTTTATCCATTATAAAAGTAAATCCAATTTTTCCACAAATAAATTACGAAAATTTTAAAAATATAATCCCAATATAAGGTAAACTAAATGTAAACAGGAGGGGTTTTGTATGCAAATTAGGCAAGCACAGTTGGAGGATGCTGCGGGAATCGCCAAAGTACATGTCGATAGCTGGCGGACGACGTATAAAGGAATTATTCCGGATGAATATTTGGATGGTCTATCCTACGAACAAAGAGAAGAACTGTGGAAGAGAAATATGGCAGCTCCCAATAATTACATTGTTGTTGCAGAAAATAGCAATGGGCACATTGTTGGCTTTGCTACTGCAGGGAAAAGGGAAGAAAATGAAAATGAGAATGCATCTGATTTAACTTCTATTTACCTGTTTGCTGATATGCAAGGTTACGGCATCGGGAAAATGCTTATGAAAGAGCTATTTATCTATTTCACTCAAAACGGTTATGAAAAGATATTTGTGGAAGTGCTAAAGGATAATAAAACCCGCCATTTTTATGAACATTACGGCGCTCACCTAGTAAAGGAAGTCCAAATCAAAATAGGCGGCAAAGTAATTGATGAGCTCATTTATGAGTGGGAAAGTGCTGAGAATGTACTAGAAAAACTATCGATCTCCTAACACCAGATTTATCAGGAAATGAAGTGATAAAATATGTGGCAAATCAAACATGTACAGGATATTGATCTATCTACATTAATGGATGAACTAAGGCTTCAATTGGAAGAGGTAAAGCCTCGTATTGAAAAAAAGGCATTTCATCAGTTATTTATTCTTGAAAAAGATGACGAAATCATGGGGCTCTCGCTTAGCTGGTTAAACAGCTTTCATCCTGAAGCTAAATATGTAAGAGTCTATACAACTTCAGCCTGTACAGAGACAAATTGGCCGACAGCTCTATATGAGCAATTATTCAAAGATACATATTCGCAGAAGCAGCTTATCTTTTCATGTTGGGATGAGAAAAAAGATGCTATTTCTTTTATGGAAAAGCAAGGTTTTAAGCTATTTAGGAAAACGTATATGCCTGATTTAGAAGTAGGGGCTTTATTACAGCAAATGCCGACTGTTCCAACCTTTAAACAATATGAATCTCTAAATGATGTCCTGCAAAACGAGGAGAAGAAACGAGCCTTTCTTACACAACTAAAGGAAAACTATGAGAACACACATTTACATAATCCTGTGCAAACATATACGTGGCAACAGTGGGGAGAAATATTGCTCGATGATGAACCTGATCTAGATTATAGCTATGTTGTATTTGAAGGAGCTCAAGTAGAGGCGTATATTTTGTTGCATAAATTAGGAAATCATTATGAAGTCGGATGGACTGGATTTCAAGGAAATACCGAAGATGAGTGGAAATTGACAGCTCTTTTCAAAACACAAATGGAACTGTTACAGCGTGAAGGAATAAAGAAGGTTTCTATTGAAATAGATACAACAGATAACAGCGCCTTTTCATTATTCAGCTTTCTGAATTTTAAACAATTTCCTAGCTGGAACAGTTATTCACGCAAAATCGATAGGGGTAATTTAAATGATCAAAGCAGTGATATTTGATTTAGACGGTACATTATTAAACAGGGATGCATCGGTTAAGCAATTCATAGCCAATCAATATGACCGTTTCTATCACCAACTACATACTATTAAACGGCTGGATTTTTTAAACCGATTTATTGAACTGGAACAAAGAGGTTATGTATGGAAGGATAAAGTGTATCAGCAGCTCGTACAAGAATTCAGTATTGAAATCTCATGGGAAGTCCTGCTTCAAGATTATATAGCCCATTTCCATTCTTACTGTATCCCTTTTGCCCTTTTGCATGAAATGCTTAATGAGCTGAAACAGAGAAACCTCCGATTAGCAATCATTACAAATGGTTTCGGACAATTCCAAATGGATAATATCCATGCACTCGGTATTGCAAACTATTTTGATACCATTTTAGTGTCAGAGTGGGAGCAAATGAAAAAGCCGCAGCCTGAAATATTTCATAGGGCACTGAAACAACTTAGCGTTCAGCCTGATGAAAGTATTTATGTAGGTGACCATCCTGTAAACGATATAGAAGGGGCTCAACGTTTGGGCATGAAAACTATTTGGAAAAGAGATCCGTATTTTGGTTCAATAACTACACCTTATATAGTTGATGATTTAGATGAAATTATAGGTATTATAGAAACGATCAATGAATCCCAATCCAGTCTGCTTTGATGAGGAGGTATTTTATATGCATTTGGAAGAGGTTGTACAAGTACTGCTTGCAAGTTTAAAAGGAAACTCTTTAGTGAAGGCTGTGTTTTTAAAAGGATCGATAGCGCGTAATGAACATGATTCTTTCTCAGACATCGACTTATATTGCCTAGTAGAGGAAGACGATGTAACGGGGTTTTTGCCGCATCGCCTGGAGCATTTAAAAGCTTATAAAGAACTGATTTTTTGGGATGATATTTTCATAGTAGCGCCCCAAATATTAGGCGTGTATGAAGACTTCATTCACATCGACTTGTATACGGTTACTCCAAAAACGCTTAATGAAAAGGATCATATTAAAATACTTTATGACCCCGAGCATTATTTGAGTGATTACGAACCATCTCTTCAAGCATCACCTGCGCAGTTTATCGATGCAGTGGATGATTCGATTTGGTTTTTATATCAGTATAACCAAAGCGCTAAGCGTGGAAATGATTTATGGTGTTGTCACCTGCTTCACCTGTCGTTCGGCAACATCGGTACCATTTTGTTGCATCACTACTGTCCTGAAAAAGCTATATTAGGCTTGAAAACATTAGAGTCTGCCATACCAGGGGACAAGGCAGTACAGATGCACAACATTATGAACCATATTGGCGTCAATACTCATAAAGAAGCTGCACAGTATATGTGCCATCTACTTGAACAGGAAAAGGAATGGATCTTTTCTAAACTAAAGGAGCCGGAAAGAATTTTGAAATTTTGGGAGAGAGTGATGCAAATTATATAGCAAAATAATGAACATTTTGTCCATTAAAGTCCAATCATATAAGCCTCTTTCCTAGATACATACCATATATGTTTGTTAGTATGAAACAGAGATGAATTTAAAAGGGTGAATTTGATGTATAAAAAAATGTTAATCGTATTCAGTGCAGCTACTATTTTATCTGCATGCGGAAATAGCGCCGATGCTGAGAAAGAAGTAATTGAAGCGCAATTTGAATTGCATGGGGATTATGCAAATTTACCAGAATACCAGTATATCCTAGAAGAAATTGAAGCCGACCAATATAATTTCAATACAGTAAGTGACAATGATGATAAGCGTGTCATTACGATTCAAGCGGATCGTGAAAATTACCGATCTATTTATGTTCATAAAACATCTCGCTTAATCATCCAGCATGAAGGGGATCAAGGCGAAATATTTAATGAAGAAATTGATTGAAGTCATATATAACTAATTCAAAGTCCTCCTACTAGTAGCGGGGATTTTTTACTCTATGCTAAGGGGGAAGTACTATATTTATAGTTAATACAGTCATTTTATGGATCGTTATATCCACACTTATTAATACATATTTAATGACATTTCCTATTCCCGTTTTACGTAAAACAGCTTATCCCGCCAACTATCTGATTCAACAAAATAATCGGATAGATTTCCAAAACAATACGGAATGTGCGGCTTTTTCAACAGCGTATATTCTGCGCCATTTTGGTATGGAGGCAGATGGGGAAGCGTTATACACACATTTTCCTAGTAAAACGATGGCCGGCAATGTATATCCTAAGGGAATTCGTACGGTGTTAAGAAAAAAGGGCTTTAAAACAAATTATTATAAAGGGAATATCGACACATTAAAATACGAAGTTAGTAAAGGTACTCCTGTAATAGCTTTTATTAAAGTACATAAAGATTTCAATAACTTGCATTTTGTCCCGGTTGTAGGCTACGACAAGGAGTATATTTACCTTTCAGAGTCTTTAAAGCATCTGGTGAATATTGAAGGTAAACACAAGAGTTATAATCGAAAAGTTCCAATCGAAGAATTTAAAAAACTATGGGATATAAAGAGAATGCATATGCTTTTTTATAGCAATACGTACTTAGCGGTTCATGCCAATTCTAAGGAGGGATGAGCATGCTTAAATTTATCGATGATATGGCTGGGGCTATATTTGATATTTTTAAATATATCTGTTATTTTTTTGCCGGCGCAATAATCGTTGGTGCACCACTATATTTAATTGCTAAATTTTTTGAGTGGTTTTTTTAATGGGATATATGAGGTCCGAGTATGTAAGAAAGCTGTTCAAAAATAGAACAACTTCCTTCCTATATTAACTTGCCAATAACATGTTGAAGTGTTTTCTTATTTTACTTCAGAAAAAATAAAGTTTGTTTTTGTTTGTGCAAATAATAGTAGTTCATCAATAAAAAGTTCCGCATTTTCAAGTGTAGAGAAATGTGCTTTTAACATAAAACAGGCATTCCCTGCAATTCTATAACAAAATTCTACATTTGAATAAGACAAAATATGTTGTTTGAATTCCTCATAACGGTTATTTTTAATTGTTGCTTCAATAATTGCAGCAATAGGAAATCCTAGGTTTTTCGCATTTAAATTAACGGTGTAACCTGTAATAATTTCCTTATCTTCTAATTGCCTTACCCGTTCTCTAACAGCAGGTGATGTTAAATGAACGCGACGACCTAGCTCGCTCATTGATAATCTACTATCTTTTTTTAGTTCTTGTATAATTAATTCATCGATTAAATCCATCTCGAATAATCCTTTCTATTTTTAAATAGTAATACTGAAAATACATTAAATGAATTATGTGAAACTGTCTATAATTATTCTATCCTAAAACAGGAGGGATGAATAATGACAATTATAAAAATGAACAATATAGGGGATACACCATTTCAGCAATTATTTGGCTTCAATCTACAAATTCAAGAGCAATGGGCTAGTTTAGGAGAGGCGCTTGAAAAAGATGGATTTTTATCTGCAACATTAAAAGAGCAAGTTCGTAGAATACTCGCACAAGAAAACGGCTGTCAATATTGTAAAGCAAAACCTGACCCACTACTTTACGATGAAAAAACAGCTATATGTACTGGATACGCTCAAGCCTTTTTGAAAACAAAGGGGCACACACCATTGAATGTTACGTTAGTTTTAAAAGAATATTTATCGGATGAAGAAATTAGTGAACTTCTTGCTTTTATATGTTTTACGACTGCTTCGCAATATTTTGGAGCCTTAATGCAATTGCCGCCTTCTCAATAATCTTTAATGATAAGGTGTTCCACTTTGGAAATATGTAAGAACAATAATTAATAGGCGAGGGTAAAAAATGATAAATTTTTTAGGGACACAGAAAATAGAAACCGAAAGATTAATCCTTAGAAGGATGGAGATATCCGATATTCAAAAGGTGTTTGATCACTGGCTTTCAGACGAGCGGGTTTCTGACAACAGAGCGAGCGCAGCACATAGGACCGTTTCAGAAACAAAAGAAAGAGTAACAAAAATTATAAGTAATTATGCTAGTAATGAATTTTGTTGGTGGGCAATTGAGCGGAAAGTTGATAGAGAATTGATTGGAGAAATCGATTTGTATGAATTCGATAACGCTACCGGAAACTGTGAAGTAAGCTATTCGATTGGATATGAATGGTGGAATCAGGGGTATGGGACGGAGGCGTTAAAGGCGGTTGTGGAATTTGGGTTCAAATATATGAACCTTCATAAAATTTCTGCTGCACATAATACTGACAATCCTGCATCAGGTAAAGTAATGAGTAAGGCAGGGATGGTTCAAGAAGGAATTATTAGACATATGATTCGCAATGCCAAAAACCAATACAAAGACTGTGTTATTTATGGAATACTTCAGGAAGATTATTTTAAAACTAACGATTAAGCCAAAAATATATTCATTAGGTTACTGTAATAAAATATATAGAAACCTTACAAGGTAGTTATCAAAATATGTAGCCCATTGTAAAGTTCAATGGGCTAGGACAAAGGGATTCAAGTTTCCCGGTTCGGTTAATACGTGTCCTTAAACCGCTCCGGCTTTTTCACATAGCCTTCAATTATAAATCCGCACTCCGTACAAATAATGTATTCAATAATAGACCCAAACCCTAATTTATTGACGAGGGACATGACACTATGACCACTGTGCTGGCCTTTTCCTAATTCCGTCGAACCGCATTTTGGACATTCACTTACCTTTGTAGAATGGCTCAATTTCTTCACTCCTCATTTTGCTATACTGATTCCGTTACTACTTCCGAACTTTCTGTCTCCGGTTGCTTGTTTTCCTGAGATTGTTTTGCATGTTTTTGTATAACGTTATTTATATTAAAGAAAAGTCCCATTACGATAATGGAAAATACCCAGCCCGCTACTTTTTTATAGATGAGCATGTCCCCATATCCGTCGATACCATATTTATTTAGCAGAAATGCCGTTAATCCTGCCATAACAAGACCTCGAATAATAAACACCGCTTGGATGATTTGGAACCATTGGAAAATACCCTTTTGAAAAAATAAAGTTTTGCTGTCTTTTCGGTCATAGCCCTGCAAATACGCAAAATCAACCGCGATATATAATGTAAAAGGACGCTTCACAACGAACAGAATAAAATATATAAATGTATAAAAAAGTCCTAAATAAATTCCGTTAATAATCATTTGCTCTGCTGAACCTGACAGTAAATCCACAGTTGTACCAATTAGCATCGAACCTAAAATAAATAACCCCGTTATATTAAATTGTCTATCCACAATAAATCGGTAAAGGGTATAAACAATACCAGGAACGGTTGAAAGCAGCATGGCAACATAATCCCCTAAAGGTTCCCTACCAAAATTCCAAATAATATAGGGTAATGCCGCATAAAATAGCAACTCAAGTAAAATAGAATTTTTATTCGACTGTGTTTTTTTTGCCATAGAATCCTCCATATATATCAAATGTAATTACAATTATTCTCTAATAAAATTCCACTTGATTGGTGGGCTACGGCAAGACAGCGCTAAAGCCACAGATACGTGTCTTTATCACTGCCTTTATTGCCGTTTGCGAGGCCCACCCATCCCAAAATTTTGCCCTCGTTATAAGGTGAAAAACAACCAATCAGCCGCTTGCGCTATCGCGAGGCGGCATTTTGTCATCCCCAACTTATGGTGATGAATCAATTATAAACCCAATTGTAATAAAATGGATTATTTTATTTCCTGAGAAATTGAATGAAAATTAAGAAAATAGATAGAGAAGTTATTTACAATACTGCAATGCAATTAAACTAATTTTGATAAATTAGAGATTAAAGGCAATAAAAAGTACAGTGCAACAACCGTGTAAAATAATGCTCTTTCTCTTCTGGCTATAAATGAAATACATATAACAATAACCGAACCAGCTGTTAATGCAGAAAAGAAAGGACTGCTTAACAGAAAGCTAAATATTATGGAAATAAAGAAAACGAAATAGGAAAAGCTTTTTAATTTTGAAAAGAACCCTAGAGCGCCGGTTTCTGTAATTTTCCATTGACCTAAATAATTATGCTGATTTTTATTAGGTTTTATCGATAAATTTTCCTGGTCAAACCGCACGTAGATCGGCTGCATGTATGGTACACATCCTTTTACTGCCTCGTAGCCCCAATAAAAAGGCTGACCGTCAATTTGAAAAGGCACGATGGGAGGATATTTCGAATCGACTATAGTTTGTTTATCCAGATCATTATATTTAGGGGAAAGATACAGCTCTGCATCATTGGAAAAAACAACTCGCTGCTGTTCTAATTGCCCGAAGTATGCGGTCCATTTTAATGTTCGAACATTACTGAATAAAAATTGAGTTTTTTTCTTCTTTTGAATATAGGCCATGCTGCAATCAACCGGAATCCAGCCCGTTTGTTCGTCAAAAAATTCGTTCCACACATGTGCATTCATCTTGCTGTTTGCCCAACTGCCTACAAGGGATCGGCACGGGATACCAATAGAACGGCAAAGGGAAGAAAACATAAAAGCATACTCGCCACAATCACCTTGCTTCGCCTCTAAAAAAGACTTGATGCCTCTCCCCTTAGGCGGGTACATATATTTAAAATGATTGACTACATAATGGAAAATTGCCTTCGCTTTTTCCATTGTCGATACAGCGCCAGCCGTTATTTCATGTGCTAGATTCCTCATCTGTTCATCCACAACAACAAGTGTGCCGCTGCGTAAATAAAATGCCTTTTCTTTATTCGTAAGTATTTTTTGTTCGTTTTGTTTATACGTATCGA
Organism: Solibacillus sp. FSL K6-4121; assembly: GCF_038002585.1. Lineage (NCBI taxonomy): Bacteria > Bacillati > Bacillota > Bacilli > Caryophanales > Caryophanaceae > Solibacillus > Solibacillus sp. FSL K6-4121. Next base: position 879,313 of record NZ_JBBOCS010000002.1, on the reverse strand, counting down.
TGGAATAATTCATTTGAAACTGTTCATTTTCTTTTAAAGTAAAATAAAAGAGTTCATTGTTCCCGTCATCAATTACTTTTTCTTCAGGAGAATGAGTACAAATCACGTCAGGATGATCCATCGGTAAAGTAGTCCATATCCTTGTTATACCTTTATTTGAGTTATGATACGAATATGCTATATTGACAATGTTTTTCATTATAGACACCTTTTCTTTTCCTAGTTTTTAAAAAATTCTGGATATTTTTATATACGGATGCCCACCTTAAAAGTTTCATTTTAATTAACAAAATAGCAAGTTAGCAGAGGTAAATGGAATGATACTTATGGAAGCAAGAAGGTCCGAAATGACTATTAGTATTCTAAAAAATCTATGTTACAATAATTTTCAAATAAAATAATTTCCTTCGGGGTCGGGTGAAATTCCCAATCGACGGTGATGAGTTTATCTCTAAGCCCGTGAGCCGCTTTTTGCGTGCAGGATTTGGTGCAAGTCCAAAGCCGACAGTATAGTCTGGATGGGAGAAGGAATAGCAACGCATTTTTGAAAATTCGATTTAAAATGTGCTTTTTTGCTATACACTTTTCCCGTCGCGCCAAGTGATGGGATTTTTTTATTGATAATTTTATATGAATTTCCTTCGGGGTCGGGTGAAATTCCCAATCGACGGTGATGAGTTTACTCTAAGCCCGTGAGCCACTTTTGTGTGCAGGATTTGGTGCAAGTCCAAAGCCGACAGTATAGTCTGGATGGGAGAAGGAAGCAATGTCATGCGTTTTTTGAAATATGTGTTCAAAAGGCTTATTTGATGCTGCTAAATTTCCCTCTCATCGAACTCCGAATTCAATCGGGGTTCTTTTTTTACTTTTAAAAAGAGGTGAGTAGGATGTTTACAGGAATTATTGAAGAGTTAGGAACTGTGGAGCAGATTAGTCAGTCCACACAAACGATGGAATTAGCCATTCGCGCAAGTAAAATTTTAGAAGATGTAAAGCTTGGAGACAGCATTGCGGTGAATGGAGTTTGTTTAACAGTGAAACAATTTACGTCCAATTCATTTTTAGCGGATGTGATGCCTGAAACTGTTAAAGCAACAAGCCTGCAACAATTGACTGTAGGTATGCATGTCAATTTGGAACGGGCAATGCTGGCGAATGGCCGTTTTGGCGGACATATTGTATCTGGCCATGTTGATGGTGTCGCAATCATACAGCGGAAAAGACCTGTTGCAAACGCGGTTTATGTAGATTTAGCGATGGACCGTACTTTAGTTGCACAGTGTATCGAAAGAGGTTCTATTACAGTCGATGGCATAAGCTTAACGATTTTTAATATGACAGATACACTCGTTACCATTTCCTTAATCCCTCATACTTACGAACAGACTGTGTTGGGCTATAAAAAGGCCGGGGATGTTGTGAATATTGAAATAGATTTGATCGGGAAATATGTGAAAAAACATTTACAAAATCAAACGGCAAGTACGATTACAAAGGAATTACTGCAACGTACAGGGTTTTAAAGGAGTGGGAAAAGATGAATACGATAGACGAAGCAATTCAAGCATTAAAAAATGGTGAAATTATTATTGTTGCCGACGATGAACATCGTGAAAACGAGGGTGACTTTCTCGTTTTGGGTGAATTTGCAACACCGGAAAATATTAACTTTATGGCCCTTCATGGCAGAGGATTAATATGTACACCTATATCTCCAGCCATCGCTGAAAAACTATGTCTTCATCCAATGGTCCAAAGTAATACAGATACATATCAAACGGCTTTTACGATTAGTATCGATCATATTCATACAACGACAGGAATCAGTGCATTTGAACGTTCAGCAACGATCTTGGCATTACTTGATCCAGCAGCGAAGCCGGAACATTTCCACCGTCCTGGACATGTTTTTCCTCTCATTGCAAAACAAGGAGGCGTAATAGAGCGCCGTGGTCATACTGAGGCAGGGGTAGATCTTGCAAAATTATGCGGGTCGATGGAAGCCGCGGTCATCTGCGAAATTATGAATGAAGATGGTTCAATGGCGCGGATGCCACAGCTTGAAAAACTCGCACTAAAACATCAGCTGAAATTTATTACGATAGAAGATTTAGTTCAATATATAAAAATAAACACAATGGTTGTATAAGAAGGAGCAGATAAAATGGGTAAAACTTTTGAAGCACAATTAGTAGGTACAGATTTAAAAATCGGAATCGTTGTCGGTCGGTTCAATGAATTTATTAATGATAAATTATTAAGCGGTGCAATTGATGGATTAAAAAGACACGGTGTAAATGAAGATAATATTGATACTGCCTGGGTACCAGGTGCATTTGAAGTACCCTTTATTGCAAAGAAAATGGCAGAAGCCAATAAGTATGATGCAGTAATCGGGTTAGGTACAGTCATTCGCGGATCAACAACGCATTATGATTACGTATGCAATGAAGCAGCTAAAGGCATTGCCAAAGCGGGCTTGGATACAGGGGTACCGGTTATTTTCGGGATTGTCACAACTGAAAATATCGAGCAGGCGATTGAACGTGCAGGGACAAAGGCGGGGAATAAAGGCTATGACAGTGCAATGTCTGCTATAGAAATGGCGAATTTAAATAAGATGTTTTAGTTTCATAAATAAAAGGGCTTTTCGGAAAAGATTCATTCAAATTTTCGAAAAGCCCTTTTTTCTTTTATACATTTCTTACATAGCTTCATCAATCCATAGTGATTATTTTTATGTAAGTTGGGTAAATAACTGTGAACACTTTATGAAAGAGGAGGTATTATAATGGCCGCTAAAAAGGAACTAGCTTTACATGAGCAACTTGAAGTCCATGAAGTACTGATTTTTAAAACGAATTGTGTGACAAAAGGGAAATTGTTTGTTGATCTTGTACAGGACAAAAAGTTAAAAGAAATTCTTGAAGAGGATTTGGAGCTTTCAGTAAAAGCAATTAAAGATTTAAAAAAAGTGCTTGCTGACGCAAGTAAATAATACGTGAGGTGAAAAAAATGGCGACAAAAAAATCAGAAACTCAAACTGAAGAGCTAAATGTATCGATCATTGATGATATGGCAATTGCGACAGATTTACTGCTTACATCGAAAGCTGCAGTCAGAAGTTTAGCGGTAGCTATTACAGAAACAGCAACACCTTCTGTGAAGAAGCTGTTACGTCGTGAGCTTGATAATGCGATTGACACACATGATAAAATTGCACAGTATATGATTAAAAATGAAATGTACCATGCCTATGATTTACAAGAGCAGATGGAGCATGATCTGGAAAAAGCGGATATTGCATTAAAATTAGCGAAATAATAGTTTAAAGCGGCTGATATTTAATCAGCCGTTTTCTTCAGCCTAAAACTGTCGTATCGATTAACATTCATGCCTTTTTCGATTTGATTTGGAAACGTTATTTAGAATGATTCTGTATGCTTTATCAATCTTTTAATGGAAGGTTAGACAACAATAAATTGATTAGGAAACCACTGATGGTAAATATAATCGTCCCGATCAGCACCTTTACTAATGACACCTCGATATCCACAATATGATCAGTCTCCTGTGTTATTTCAAGTACTGTCCACCAGTTATCGATTGAGGATTCATATATGGCAAAGTATAACCATATTAAAAAACAGAAGGATACAAATATAAAAATCCCCATTTTTTTATTCATAACACACCTCCTATACAACTTTTCGCAAAATCAGAATGTTATACCCATTTAATCTTTCTGATATTTTTTATTCTGAATAGCAAAGAAAATCCAAATCATTACTAAGAAACTAGCAATTCCATTTATCGAAGAAAAATTTATTTTAAATATCCACCTAATTATGTCTTGGCTAATTATAGATATTAGTGTCAAAACGCTGACTAATAGCAAGGAGTGTAATATTAATTTTGGGAAACGTATTTGAGAAAGTCGTGGGAAATTCATTATATTATCACCTAGTATTGAAGAATTCTAATAATTCAATTATACACTTTATTAGTAAGGGCGCCTCTATTATTGTGAGTTATTTTATTCCGAGCAGGTGACATATTGCATGAATTTTAGTGTGGTCTTTAATAAAGATTGATAATTAATCTGTAAGGATTACAATTTTCTTATTCCACAAACGGGCCATTATCTTGAATAACGCCTAATAAGAAAAACTGGATATTTATGTTAATATATAGAGGGTCTTGTGAATAAGTGAACTTAAACTAAGCAGGTTAGGTTGAAAAAGCGTCCAATTGATAGGGGGATTTAGTATCAGTGAAGAAGTTAAAATATCTGAGTTTGATTCCATTATTCTATTTTGTCTTAATCCTTTCAGGTTGTAATGAGCGTGTAGACAATTATTACTTGTCGTTAATGGGTGAAAGTGATAATTGGAGTTTAACAAACTATGAAATTGTTCTAACTCAAGAGGACTTTAAAGCAGGTAACGGAACATTAAGAATCAAAGATGAGAATGAATATATGACAGATTGGTTTGAGTTTATTACCCATGTAGTTATTAACAATAAAGATACAGTAGTTCATCACAATATGGAAAGTGGCCCAGGTACAGATTTAACAGAAAAATCGACTGGAGCAATTGAAGGGCCAGCGTACTTTAATGAAAATAAAGCCCCGATAACAATTGAGCAAGTTGATAGCATCTATATGATTGTTAAATGGAAGGATAATAATAACAAAGTTGAAGAGAGAATCGATTTATATAACAAGATAAATAAAGAACATTCTTTCTTAAACTAACGAGAGATTTTAGTTGAATAACAAACTTCCACAATCGGGCGCAATTCTTTAATAAGGATCACACCACTTTTCATTAAAGGGCCATATTGTTGAATAACATTTATATAGGGTAGTGTCTGAATAGATTAAAATTTCGCCGATAAGAAATATGTTAATAAGCAAGATGGCACCATGGTAAGCTATTTTTAAAGGGGGAGTTTAATTAAGTGAAAAGAAAATTATTTTTCAGACTTTCAATAGGTTTGAACATATTACTCGTGGCAATTGTAGCTTGGGGAATTATAAAGATGAACTTCGTAAAGGAGCAAGTTGTTGTTACAGAAGTCCAAAGTAATTTAGTAGAGTTGGAAGGCTTGATCGCTAACCAGATGGAAGATAATTGGTCTGAACCTAATTTGGTTACAACTGAATTAGGCGATGTATTAAACGGTATTTGGCTTGGAATGACAACTGGCAAGCAATTGGGAACGCTTTCTAAAAGTGAAAAGGAAATTCTTGAACATTTATATTTCAAGTTAAACCAATTTCCAACTGATGAATTATATAGATTTGCTGATTTAACCGTAGAAGATAAGCGGAACTTTGAAAACTTAAGGGAAGCACTTCGTGAAGTTGGATTAGGATTACGTATTACTAGAAGTGCCAATATGAATTCTTTTATGAGCCAAGCAGAAGCGTTAAATAATAAAATTGAATCCCCATTAGTTCCAAAATGACAGTTTGTTAACCAACACCCCCAAATAATTGAAAGTGGGGTGTTTGCGATAAACTCACTAACTCAACCCATGCTCCCCAGAATATTATTTTATAGGACCTATGTAGCATATATTTTAAAACCGTGTTATGTTATTTAAAGAAATACAATAATTACAAGCAGCGTGTTTTTCAAAAGCATTGACAAGATGAAAATTAGCAATTACTCAAAGGAGAACAACAATGTATAAACTCAATTCAAACACAGCTATTCATCCGACGTTACAAAACTATTTAGATGTCTTACCTTTATTCCATTCGATGTTACCAGACTTAGCTATCGGATTAACTGATACAGAAGAATGGATCGCTTACTTTCCAGGGCGAAAAATAGATATAGGAGCTAGACCAGGTACTAAAATAAATCCACAAGAACCTCTAGCAGATTGTATTAAAAACAACAAATTAATACAGGATGAAGTTCCACCGGAGTTCTTTGGACTTCCTTTTACTGGCATAGCTGCACCTATATTAGATAATGGTCAGGTAATTGGAGCACTAGCGATTCAATTACAAAAACAAAATGAAAAACAACTTAGAGCGATTTCAGATGAGATTGTACAATCACTTGAAAAAGCTAATAACCGTGTTGTATCAATCACAGATAGCTCAGAAGGTCTCTCAAAAATCAGTGATAAATTGTTAGAACAATCCACTCATGCAATGGAAGAAGTGAAAAATACAGATGAAGTATTAAATTTCATTAAGAGAGTTGCTGATCAAACAAACCTTTTAGGGTTAAATGCCGCTATTGAAGCAGCAAGGGCAGGGGATAAAGGTCTTGGCTTCACAGTAGTTGCTAATGAAATAAGAAAACTTTCTTTTGAAACCGTTTCTTCAACAGAAAAAATAAGACAAACACTAACGAACATCCAAAATTCCGTGAACGAGATTACAGCTTCTATTCAAGAGGTTGTCGTTGTTGGACGTGAACAAGCATCCTCTACTGACGAAATTTCAAACATTATGACTAAGATTGAATCTATGAGTAAAGAGTTAAACAAGTATGCTTCCGAATTATAAAAATTAGGAACGTTAAAAATATACATATAATATGGATTTCCATAAATATAAGCGAAGTAGTACCTTAAACAAGGGGCTACTTCGCTTTTAACTTAATTATTATGAATCCTCAATATTGGGGATATTTAACTATGGTAAGAGTGTGGATTTTTAATAAAGATTGATAATTAATAATTAAGTTCGATCATTTATAATAAAGTTTGATAAAAACCTGTATGGAATGCAGTTCTTATTCAACAAACGGGCCATATTGTGGAGTAACATTTTTCTTATGCCAACAATCTTTTATTTTGTAACGTTTCAATAAGTTTAAATCTGATTCTTTACTTTTTAATTGTTTTCTGGGGTTTCAAACTATTTGTAAAGATACTTAAACTGATCAATAAAATCACACCGATTCCAATAATACTTACAGTTTGGTTATTACCGGATAGTATAGAGTAATACATGAGTCCGAAAATAAGTAAGACGAGTAGAAATATGATAAGGAAATATAATTTATATAACGATTTTAATAATAAATATTTTTGTCCGTCATCGTACATATTTAAGGAATCTAAAACAGGCTCCTTTGTATTTGGTACAGGCGGCGAATAATTCGGGAAAATTATAGATGTCATTTTTGAATCTGACATGGATAACAATAATGAAACAACACCAATAATAAATGATGTTAATACAAGTTGCGGATGTTCGTCTCGAAAAAAAATAAAGCCTATAACAGTTGCTATGAAAGCAATGACCAGTGCAGTTATGATTGAGTTTGGGATTCGATAATATTTTCGTTCAAGAGAATCGAAAAAAGTGTCATCATTTTCGGTAGATGGAGAGCTCAAAGCACGTGATATTTTGATATTGTAGGTAGCTGCAAAAACTAATAAAAGTCCGCTACTAATATTGCAAAGAAATAAAAGCGTTTCAGTTGTAGAAATAACGGAATGGGATACCCACAATTGTTGTAGGCTGTAAATAGTAATAATTAATGCAGTTGTTAACAAGATCATTCTAATTCCTCCTTCTCAAAAATAAAAATTTGTTCAATGGGTTCATTAAATACATACGCGATTTTTGTGGCGATTAACAAAGATGGCATATATTCATTTCTTTCAATTAGACTAATTGTTTGGCGAGAGACCTTTGCCTTTTTAGCTAAATCAGTTTGATTCATACTTTCTCTAGCACGCAACTCCTTTAATCTGTTTTTCATTTCATCACCTCAAAGTAATTGTAAATGATAAAAGTCATAATGACAATGATAATAGTCAAAAATAAAATTATTATTGTCATTTGGTTTAGGGTAATATTCCTTAACGTCGGTTGGAATTTTCTTTTTGTTTAACATAGTAAATGAATAAGTCTCATGCCGATTTATGCAACAATCTTGGCGCGTTTATGGAGTAATGTAGGTAGAAAATGATCAAACTTTCTTATAAAAAACAAACTTACTAACACACAAGAAAAATCCATTTTGTTCAATCTTCTTTTAAAATTGTATATACTATATTCTTTATTAATCGTAAAATAATGATTTTATTTGATCAAACACTATTTCAAAACTACATTTAGCGGTGTATGCACTTTAAGCAGTTTTTAATGAAAGAAAGGATTAATATTATGACAAGCGAGATTACATTAGCACTTGTTCCACAGGAAGAACTAATAATTATGAAAAAAGAAATCCAAGAGGCGTTTTTAAAAGGTTTATACGATTGTTTCCCAGATGCAGAGGACCCGTTAAAAATGGGAATTGTGCCATCAGAAGAAGATTATGAACAGTCGCTATTTGGAACTGATTCTGTTGTTCGTCAGCTCATACAAGATGGTAAACGAATCGGTGGGGTAGTCTTACAGATAGATGAAGAAAAGGGTCGTAATGAAGTGGTTTTCTTCTATACACTATCTGCCGCACACGGTAAAGGCATTGGCACAAAGGCGTGGTTTGCGATTGAAGCAGCTTTCCCTGAAACGAAAGTGTGGGAACTATACACACCTTATTTTGAAAAGCGCAATATTCACTTTTACGTGAATAAATGTGGCTTTAAAAATGTTGAATTTAACCATAAAGGCTATCCAGGATCAAATGAGGAAGCGAAAGACCCTATATTTGATGAGTTTGAATTTTTCCGTTTTGAAAAAGTCATGACGAAAGCGAGTAGCGACGTGAAAGCAAGCGAAAATTAAACAGCTTTGGGCATTGTTATGAAAACTAAAATAATATAGGTAAAAGATAGGGCCACCACGCTAGGAAGCTCCATTCATCGATGATTCCGTCAGATTTCACTCCTCCTCTAATTGAAAAAGAGAAGGGAAACGATTACGGAAACCTTCAGCAACATAATTCGTTTTAATGAGAAACATTGGAAAATAAGGAGGACACTATGAAGAGAATTAATTCTATTCTTTTAAGTTTAGGTATTGTAGTGATTGGCATAATCGTATTGTTTTTATGTGTATATCTTTTACCTATCCTTGCCCAGGAAGCAGCTACTGTTCATCCGGAAGTCGCCTACTTGCAATATCCTATTTTACTTGGATTATACGCAACAGCAATCCCATTTTTTTACGCGCTTTATGAGTCATTGAATATGATTTATGTGATTGAACGCAAATCATTATTTTCAAGCAGCATTATAAAAGGGTTAAATTATATTAAATATTGTGCATTCATAATTATCGCTTTGTACGTAGCAGGATTTATTATACTTGATACGGCAAATGCATTCCCGCCAATCATGGCAGTTGCAGGGGTAGTAATTATTGCCGTATCAATAATGGTAGCAACCGGAGCAGCATTCATTAAAAATGTAATAATGAAAATTTCATTATCAAACTAATGACAAATTACTTAGTAGTATAAAGAAAAAAAGAGACGAAATTAAATTCATGTACGGTTGATGGGGAGAACCTATTAAATAACAAAACAATTGGGGACTAATTCGTAAGATGAATTATGTCCCTATTTTTATTGTTAGATCGGTATTTAAGGTAATTTACCGACCGAAATGGCACCTCAATGTGTTTATAAATTAAAGTAAAAACATAAATTTATGTAATTTTGTTAAAACTAGTGCTAAAAGAAGTGGGAAATGGTTTTGGGATTATTGTGTTAATAAGAGAATGTCCATTAATCGGAATAATTAACTAATAATTTGTAATTATATGTTAAATTAGTTTTACAAGGGGGGTGAAAATTGTGAATGGAAAGAAAAGAAATCTTTTATTCTATTTTGTAATCGGTATTACTGCAACAATTTTAGGAGTGCCATTACTGTATGCGATGGGGGTTCCTACGTTTGATGTGGTATTAACTGCATTGTTCGGAGAAGGAAGTATATGGGCTTTAGTCTTTTCTGTTATGTTAATCATGTTAATTATCTTAGGTGCTAATAAGGTTATGAAAAGCAGCACTTAATTCTTTTTAAATTAATTGATGTATTAGTTTAACAGTAAAAATGCTCAGAGAGTAAATCTGAGCTTTTTTACTTGGAATTTTAGCATGAAAGTATGCTATTTAATAAACTCAATTAATTTTTCCGTCATTTCTTTCCCAACTGTATAAGCTGTATGGGTATCTTCGGTGTTCATCAAAGTACTTGTTTCACCTTTTTCATGTATCCATAGATGAAAATATTGTACATTTCCATTCTCATAAATAATGTTCATATAATATTCTGGATTAGTCATATCCGCTATGCCATTTACTTTTATACCCCTCATAATTATAGTTTTTAACGTCTCAATAGAACTACTATCTTCAAGAACGATTTTGTTGCTTCCCTTCGTTTTTGAAATACTAACTTCTTTAATTTCCCCATCGATTTTTATTGTTGGAATCTCTTCTACCTCGGACTGCTGTTTAGGTTTATTTTCACTACTGTTTATTGTATTGCTTTCATTTGTTTGGCAACCAAAAAGTAGCGTTGATGTAATAGTCAGTGATAAAACGAGTAACATTATTTTTTTCATATAATAATCCCTCCATAATTGTTAGACGGAGTTACCCCCCTGAAAGTTACAATTAAAAATAAAGTTTACAAATATTTCTGCATACTTTACTATTATGTTATACGATATATCGCGACACATAATAACGGGGAGGGATTAATATGTCCTATAATGGTGGACCGATGACAGAGGCAATGTATTACGTCTTATTAGCGTTAATACGTCCAAACCACGGATACCAATTAATGCAATCAATTACAGATGTATCGCGCGGACGGTTAAAAATGGGGCCAGGCACATTATACGGAGTTCTTTCACGTATGCAAAAGGACGGTTTAATTGTTCTGGCAAAGGATGATGGACGAAGAAAAACGTATGAAATTACGAAAGAGGGCGAGCAGGCATTACGTGTGGAGTACGAGAGACTGAAATCTTTAATTTATGACAGCCGCATTTTAGAGGAGGGAAACGATGAGTAAAATTGTACGTAAAATTCGACCATCTGAATACTGGCGTATCGGGGAGCATGAAAGCTATTTCTCCGATATGTCTTTAAAGGGGCTGCATCTTCATAAAATTGGGACTTATTTTATTCATTTTAAAAAAGGGGAGCCGAAGCGGATTGAATATCGTATGGAAGTAACGAAGAAAAAATCCATTTCGTATGAACAAATAGATTTGTATGAAGAGAATGGCTGGGAACATGTAACAAGCTATCAATATTTTCATGTTTTCTCATCGCCGGAAGAGAGCAATGCACCGGAAATTCATACAGACCCGGCAGAACAGGCTTATACGTTACAGCGCCTAAGCAAGATTCTTCTCGTTAATTTAATCGCAATGTCATTGATAGTACCATTATCATTCGGTCTGCTGAGCGCTACTTGGTTTTTGGATGGAACACCTGTTTTACGACTAGTAGAAGGTCATATTATTCAGCAAAGTATCATGAGTATCATCCTTCTTTTCTATGTGTATTACTCCATAGGTGCAGCAAGGGCAATCCGTTCACTAAAAAGAGATTTAAAGGAAGGAAAAGCAATAAACCATCATGCCCCATGGCAAAATAGTTTGCATAAAAATTCTGTATTCCCGTTTATATTTATTGTAGTTGCGCTTGTCAGTACTATATTGCCAGTGATGCAATTAATAAAGATGGATACTTATACTCTGCCACAAGAGGATATAGGCTTACCAATTGTCCGTTTGGCTGATATTGAACAGAATCCATTGCTTAAACGTGATGAATATTATATCGATGAAGTGGATTGGGCAAACCGCTACTCGACGAATTGGGGGATTTTTGCACCTGTGCAGTATGAGGTAGATGAAAGTGGTATCGTAGAGGGGAAGACGTGGTTAGATGAAAGCGGCCCATATTCACCTAGTATCTCATCGGAAGTTTATGAACTCACTTTTCAAGCTTTTGCAGCTCCATTAGTAGCCGATCTTATTAAGTGGAATTCGTATGAAGAGGAAATTGATTCGTACGTAGAAATAGATCATGCCACACTAGATGAATTACTCGTATATGAAGAGGAAGGAAAGAAACAAATAGTCGCTGCTAAAGGGAAAGTAGTCATGTACGTGCGGTATTACGGTTATGCGGACGTTGATCATCTAATAGAAAATGTCGCACAAAAAATAGAAGTGCTTGCTAAAAAAGATAATATCTAATACAGATTTTCGACAAAAGATTTCGAGAAACCTCTTGCCTTTTTATTATAAATTTCATCTAGATGCTTAGCAGGAACAGTTGTTCACGTTTATTGATTTTATTACTCGTCATTGTAGATATCGTGCTCACTTTATTTAAAGCGACGAATAAGTTGATTGGAATGGAGGGACCGTGACTCCACCGGGAACCGCACGCGCGGAAGATCCACTAAATTGTGCCTGCCGTTGTAGGCATAATTTAGTTAGCTGGAGCCGTGCCCGGGGAAAGCATCGGTCCCGGAATGGAAATCAACGGTTTAATGTTAATTTAATATAACTAACACTTTTTATTGATCTAGGATCTTAATATTATTTTGAAACGAATTCGGACCTTGAGCCGTATATATAGTAAAACCTTTAGGAGGGATTGTTATGTCTATTCAGGATCCACTTTCGTTTGGTACATATTTTATCAATAATGAATTTAAAAAGATCTATAATGCTGCTACTGCAGATTTCCACACCTTAATATCTGTTGAAGATTTTATTGAAGTTGGGAAGGAATACAATAAAGGTGTAACATATTATGAAATTGCCCAACAATTTCAATACGATGACATCACTCAATTTGTCTGGCTGGATAATCAGAAGAAAAAAGCAATCGTCGTTGCATTTGATGTGGAAAATGTCATTCAAAGTCTTTATTTAAAGCCATATGTTACATTTCCCGAAACGGATCAGAAACTTACGAAAAATAAATATCGTATGCCCATTGAACAGGAATGGTTTGTATTTTGGGGCGGTACGAATGAATTCGTCAATTACCACTATCCATATGAACAGCAGCGCTATGCCTATGATCTAATTATCATGAAAGATGGCAGAAGCTATATGGATTCACCGACATTGAATGCTAATTACTATGCATTTAATGCAGATGTTGTAGCTCCATATGAAGGGGAAGTAATAACAGTTGTCTCAGACATAAAAGATAATGTACCTGGGGAAATGGATGAAGCGAACGCTGCAGGAAATTATATTGTCATTGCCCACCCTAATAAGGAGTACAGTATGATTGCTCATTTTAAGAAAGATTCAATCGTTGTAAAACCCGGGGATACAGTAAAAGAAGGGCAACTGCTTGGTCAATGTGGAAATTCGGGCAATTCGTCGGAAGCGCACATTCACTTTCAAGTAATGGATAAAGCCGATATGAACGAAGCAAAATCGATTCGAATTCAGTTTCAGGATGATTATGAACCAATACAGGGCGATACAGTTAAGCCACTGCCTTTTAAAGATCATTCCGAAGAAAAGTTGGATAAAGTCGAGAATTCATTTTCAATTGTTGAAATGATACAGATGATACCTAAAGTAATCGGTCAATTATTTAAGTAGAACAGATTCAGAAGAAGGAGGTTGAAAGAATGACGAAAACTGTACGCAAGTTAAGACCTGCTGATTTTTGGAAAGTTGGAGAACATGAGAGTTGGTTTTCGGATATGTCCGAACAAGGCCTCCATATATATGATATTGGTACCCATTTTGCTAAGTTTAAAAAAGGCGAACGAAAGCAAATGGAATACCGATTGGAACTGTCGAAGGACAAATATATTTCAAATGACAAAATCGATTTATATAAGGAAAATGGCTGGGATTATATAGCGAGTGACCGATACTTCCATATTTTTTCAGCCCCGACTGAAAGAAAGACGAAAGAGGTAGAAGTCCATTCGGTAGAATATATCGCTGTATTAAAATCACTTCAGAGAAAAATGCTGCTGAATCTACTTGTAACAGTAGGAGGGGTAGCATTAATACTTTTTATATTATACAGATTTTGGTTCCTTGATAATACTAAAATATTGCTTTTAATTGACGGGGGCTTAGAAGTTACATTAATTTTAGCTGTAATTAATTCATTATATATAATATCTGCTTTTAAAAGCTGGTGGGGAATTACTCGAGTACGTAAAAAGTTTATAGAAGGTGAATTGATTGATCACCATAAGCCTTGGGAACTCTCTTTTTTATATAATAAGATTACCTATATATTTAATATAGCGATTACAATATTTGCTCTGATTATCCCGATTTACCAAATAACTAAAATAGATCATTTGACGTTACCGAAAGAGGAGAATTCATTACCGATTGTCAGACTGGAGTCGATTGAAAATAATCCACATTTAGTAAGAAAGGAATGGGGAAACTATGTTAGCGTTAATTGGAGTGCTTTTGCCCCAGTCATATATGAGACTGTAGAGAATGGTGAAGAAAAAACGGGGGAATGGACTGATCCCTATAACAGTTACACACCAATAATATACTCAAATATTTATCAGCTACGTTTTCAATTCCTTGTAGATCCTTTAGTTAAAGATTTAATAAAAGAAAGTAATAATGAAAGCAATGATAAAAAGATTTTTACAGAAACAACACATGAAAAATTTGATCAACTGTTAATTCATGAAGGAGATAAAGTTAAAGAATTTATTTTCGTAAAAGAAAATGCCGTAATGTATATTTCCTATAATGGTCAGGTAAAAGCAGATGTCATAATAGATCAAGCTGCTGACAAAATCAGCTTACTAACAAATAAATAAATTGCCTAATGAGATAAATAGAGGAATGAATTTCCGTTATTTCGAAAATAACATAAAAAATAGTAAAAATAAGGGAATAGATTTCCCTTAGTGACCTAAAAAAAATGGAATTTCATGATTTTATTTAAAATAACGGTAAAACGTTCCCTTATTTATCCTAAAAATAATCTACATCATTTAAACAACGGTAAAATATTCCTTTATATGCTATAGTGATGAGCCAACAAAAATAAAATGTATGTAGCTTCCTTCGTCTTAATTATGTTAAAATAACTAAAAATTTAGAAAACGAAGGTGAGGAAATGGAGAATATCGTATTCTTTATTATTGCATGTGTGCTGTTGATTATTTTGCCTGGACCTGATACAGCCATTGTAACGAAAAATACAATTGTTAATGGACAAAAGGGCGGCTTTCAGACGATGCTCGGATCATGTGTAGGCTTAACCGTTCATACGATTGCTGCGGTTGCCGGATTATCAGCCCTTATCGTTAAATCTGCCGTAGCATTTACAGTGTTAAAGTATGTGGGTGCGGCTTATCTATGCTATTTGGGGATAAAAACATTGCTTGCTATGCGTGTGAAAAAAACAGAGATCGATGAAGTTCCGACTATCGAAGCAAAGGGGAATTCCTATTTTAGGCAAGGGTTGGTAACGAATATTACAAATCCTAAGGTGGCGGTATTTTTCCTAACATTTTTACCGCAATTTTTATCAGCTGGCAGTGAGCCATTTTGGCCTTTCTTAACTATGGGTATTATTTATATTGTACTCACGTTTGTATGGTTTGCTGTTTATGTATTCTTATTAAACAAAATACGTAATTTTATGAAAAAACCAGCTACACAATCAGCTATTGAAGGTTTAACTGGTGCTGTGTTGATCGGATTTGGCATGAAACTTGCATTAGAAAAACAGTAAATCCTAAAGAATCGATTAATTGCTACTTAGGCATTTAATCGATTTTTTATATTTTAGATGGGGTTTATTTATAATGCCTGGAACGGTCGCATACTTTTTTAATAGGTAGGGTATGGATACCTAATCTTATAGAAAAAGGGTGAGACTTTATGGGGTTATATATTGTCATGTGGATTGCCTTGATTGCCGTAATTGTCGTCAATGCATTATCCAATACACTACCATTAAACGGGGTGACAGCAGCTGAAATTTCGAATAGGCTAGATGTACTCTTTACACCAGCCGGCTATGTATTTTCGATTTGGTCGCTTATTTATCTATTATTAGTAATTTGGTTAATTGCCATTTACAAAAAAGTGAAAGAAAACCGTTTTAAATCAAAAGTAGGATTTTTATTTATTATAAGCTGTATATTTAACATTGCTTGGTTATTTAGCTGGCATTATGAGCAATTTATTTTATCTATAATCATCATGTTTTTATTACTGTTCACACTCATCACGATATATTTACAGTATAAAAATACAGAAAAAGGCCTATCAGAACGTTTTCCATTTTCATTTTATTTAGCATGGATTTCAGTAGCAACCATTGCTAATATGAGCTATGTATTAAAATATTACAATGTGGACCTTGGTATTTCGGAAGTAGCCGGTTCTCTTGTACTTGTAGCAGTTGCAGTCATCCTCGGCTATTTGGCAGTCGCGCTTTCCCATGATATTTTCTTTGTATTAGTAATTGTTTGGGCATTAATCGGTATTGCTGTCAAAACAGACGACACTACAATGCAATACGGAACGATCGCATTAACGATCATATTAATTATTGCATCGCTCATTCGCTATATGCGCAATAAGAAGTTTGCTTAAGAATAGTGAACTAGATAAAATAGGGACATTTCTTTCGTTAGAATTTAGTAGTGAGATACTCAAATTTCTACAAAGAATGTCCTTTTTTTATGCTTGAAATGTTCATAGATTTATTTTTTATAGAAGAAATGAAGTTGTTCGGAGAGAAGGCGGCGACTCCCAGGGGACAAGCAAAATTTTTTTGCGACGAGTAATCGCAGGAGCACTTATTTATGCGACGAGTAACCGCAGGAGCACGAGGGAGAGCGCAGGGAACAAAAGCTAAAAACGCCACGTCCTGTGGCAACGCTTTTGTGACCAACATCGTGTTGGCCTCGTGCCCCCAGGAAAGCGTCCGCCGTAACGGAGAACAACGGCTACTAAGGAGACACAATAATAAAACCGTACAAACTTTACTCATCGTAAAATTTGTACGGTTTTTGAAGTTGTGGGGATTATCCTAGCACATTTCGATATTGCCATATATATTTCAGTTGTAAATCAATTAAAAAACACAATCGACATAAAGCCCATATAAAAACATAAACCAACAGCGAAAGTCATAGCTGCTGAAATTATAATAGGAAGCTGTTTAATATAGCTTACAATGACCAGCCCAATAAATAGGACGGTAAGTAAGAAAAAGCCTAAGCCGATTCCAGTCATTTGCAAATATGCCCGCATACCTGTCTCAACCGAGCTACTATAAAAAAGCTCAAAAAATGGTGAAATTTCCTGTACAGTAAAGCTTGGTGGCTGTTGTTCACTGAATAGCGCTGTAATGAACAAAATAATGATCAATAAAGTAGTCTCCATTATGACCCACGTACGAGGCTCAAATAACGGCTTTTTTATATTCAGTTTAATTAATAGCGCATTGGCCAAAATGATTACGGTAAGGGGTACAAGCAATGCATGTTTAATAAATAAAAATTGCCCGTAATTGCTTGACCAGCTTGTTATATAGCCAGGAACAATCGCTTCAGTCATCATCACACCACTTAATGCAATTGCTGTAAGAGACACAAGTGCGACCGGTGAAAACCATTTTAAATAAGCTTCCCAATTTGCCGCGTCTTTTGAGAAGAAGCTAATCATGATTAAAATACCGAGCCAAACACTTACAGCAAGCAAATGAACAAAGTCGAAAATGGAACCAACAATGCCTGACATCGACCCTGCGTGACTAATATAGCCAATCGCAGCCATAATCGCGATAAGGACTAAAATTCCCATAACAGCACTAAGCTTCGACTCATGTTTTACATACATTCGAACGATTAATAGTAAAATAATCGTGAAGCCAACAATGGCAAGCCATGAATGTCCGACTTTAAATTTTGATAGGAGCATCCATATTGAGTCGAAAAATCCGAATTGCGGCGTCAATATTGTAAGTAATTGTAAATTAGGAACAAACGATACAATAGGTAAAGCAATCGTACTGATTATTAACCATTTTTTTGAAATATAAACTTGCGGACGTAACGAAGTGGGGATACAGCTTAGAATAAATGTCCCCATTAAAATCGATAAGCCTATATAGAGCAGAAATTGGCTAAAAATCGTTATAGCTATCATTTAGTCTTTTTCCGTGCTAAAAGTATGATTATACTAATGAAAATAATAGCAAGTAACATTCCGCCAACGACCAGCAACGGCATATTATTTTTATCATCCTCTACACTTACGGGTTCAGATTCAGATACATCAACTTGTGCCGAATCTTCTACTTCAGCCTGCTCAACGTTCTCTTCAGCTTCCTCTGTTTCAGGTGCATTGACAGTAAAAGAAAACTCTCCTGATAATGGATGTCCGTCTTCACTTATACTGTTCCACTGAACTGTATAATCACCATTCGGTAAAGGGTTATCAAAACTACCAGTTAACACACCATCTACTAAAGTCATATTGCTAGTTTCCATTTGCTCGCCATTAGCTGTAATGACTTTAAATGTGCTACCTTGTTCAATTTTACCGGCATATGTAAGCGAAATAGATTGCAGCGGTTCTACAACAACTTCGCCATTTTCCGGTTTTGTCGTATCCAAATAAGTATGTGCTGCAGCATTTGGAACGAATAAAACTAGTGCAGCTAGAATCGATAATAATATTGTTTTCATATTATAATGATTCTCCTTTCAAGTTTTTTTCACTCACCCATCATTGTAGCTGAAACATGAAACATTTTCATCATTTCGGTTTTGAAAACCTATTAATCCAAATAAGATAAGTAATAGATGGGTGCTATGCTATAATAATTTGGACTATTCATAAAGGAGATTACGATGCAGTTGGTTGAAAATATCTTTTTACGGGGCAACGAAAAAGCGGTTTTACTTTTACATAGTTATACAAGTAATGCGAAGGAAATGCAGTATTTAGCAAAAGAGCTTCATGAGGAAGGCTATACATGCTATGCACCAAACCTGGCAGGACACGGTGCTACACCTGAGCATCTATTTGCAAGTTCCATTGAAAAAGTAGCAGCCGGCAGTATAGAGGCTGTTAAGTATCTAATTGAGCAAAAATATGAAACAATCTATTTGATTGGTCAGTCTTTAGGTGGTGTGTTAAGTATTCGCTTGGCCAACGAATTTCCGCAAATTAAAGCAGTATGCATTATTTCCTCGCCTATATTGGAACGTCCAGCGGCAGAGCTAGAAAAAAGGGCTGCCCATTTTTCAAAGCGGTATTTAAAAAATAATGGAAACACGGAACAGGAAATTCAGGAGTTTATGAGTGAACACTTTCCAAGACCTATCGAAAAATTCATTGCTTTTCAGCAATTTATCGTCCAGTCCGGAAAGGAAGTATACGCGATGAAGCAGCCGTTGTTTTTGGCAAAGGGCGGGTTGGATGAAGCGGTATTTCATAAGAGTATTGATTTAATCGAACAGAAGGTTAACGGAAATATTGTCTGTAAAAAGCTATATAAAAATAGTGGACATCTTATTTCATTAGGAAAAGAACGTGATTTGCTAGCAGAAGATATTTTAGATTTTTTAAAGAAAATTGAAAAAAGAACTGTTTAAAGTTACCTTTAGACAGTTCTCGATACCATGCTTATTCTTCTTCTTTATTAAACCATAATGGATCATTATCATCGATATCACCATTATAATTAATAAAAATTTCTTCGCCGGCTTTAATATCTTTGTAGGCAAAAAAATCGAATGTTTCATTTTCAAAGTTTATTTCATACGTAGCATTTGGCGTATAAGAATGATTAAATAACATCCCGTAGCCTAATAATATCGCAGATCGGCCTACACCGAACTCAAATGCATAATCTGCAAGACTTGTTTTTTCAATATGTTTATGCTGCTCATTCGGGTAACTTAGGACAGGAGCCTGGTGGAATAAAGTGCCTTCCGGTATTGCTTCTTGCGCAAAAACACCGCGAGTATATTCTCCCTCACTAATTGGGGAATTTTTTATTTCAATCATTTTTTCGCCTTCTATCTTTTAAGATTCTACTCTACTGTAACACGGATGTTGTAAGAATGGTTGTATTCTAGCTTATTTGCTGAAAAAACGGGAAGGAGAGGTTATTATCGTACAAAAACTACAATTTGAAGCGGCATGGGATAAAACGATTGCAAAACAAGACCGCCTCAGTATCGAACAATTATTTCATCAATCTAAAGATGAAGACACGGAGGAGATTTCGTGCTGCTTCGTACGAAAAGCATTAAATCATCGGCAGCAGCTGCTCCTAACAGTACTCATTCATAATCGAAGTGAAGAAGTGCTAAATTTTCAAAATAGAGAAGTTACCTGCACAACAGCTAAGGGTGTTTTTGCAAAAGCATTCACCATTCCAAAACTGAATATTCCTCCACATACTTCAATGCCATGGACCTTTATTTATGATGACTATGAAGATTTTCTATTCACTGAACTTTTGCATGTGGTTATTCAATAATTCATTTGGAAATTAGGGGTTGTCACACTGATTGACAACCCCCACCGTTATTTTAAACTTTCCACAAAGGCTAATAGGTCACGAGCATCTATAATAGTAAATGGTTCAAGCCTCCCATTATTTTCAATAAGAATGACTTCCTTTATTGAATCAATATATAGAAAAAATGAACGATCGGCCCCTGTAAGATACAGGTCAAAAACAATTTCTTTTTTAGTATTTGGCAAGTTAGGAATTAATTTTTTTCGATAATTTTCTTCGTCAAGTAGCTCAAGTAGCTGCTTATTTTGTTCTTGGTTTAAATTAATTGTTTCTCTTTCAAAGAGTGCAGCATCTTCAAATTCTTCACCGGCAATAGCCGCAGGAAGCGATTCCATAATGGAAGTCGGCAGTTTAAAGTGAAATAAAAAAACTGCAAAGCCAAAAAGTATGAAGAAACCGAGATTAAATACATTTTTTTTCAAAAAACTCCCCCTTATAAATAAACATTTCTGTCTATCTATATATTTCTGTCCATTCGCTTTAAGGATCATTTCTGTTAGTAAAAAGACTATAATAATCCTCAAAAGTAAAATTTATAATTATTGAAATAAGGCATTAAATAAATAAACCAATTTCATTTGAATGATTTCCGACTAATATATATTGATAAGCTAATTCATACTCGTCCTTAGCTATACTGATGTTGTTACTTTCTGATGCAGACGTATGATATTAACTTGTCCTTTTAAAATGACTATTATCAAATTATTTCAACTATGGTATGGGTGTTCTGTCATATAATACCATATTACTATCATCTTTCTCAAAGGGGGAGAATTGTAAAATGAATAGGCGATCAATTTCTTTAGTAAAGGGAGAAAAATATTATTCAAAAGGGAAATGGTATTTAATATTTGATTACATATTTTTTATTTACATATTTTTTAGAATAGGCATAATTCATAGTATATTTCTTTTTGAAACTCCAAAATTTGGGTTGAAAATTACCGATCAATTATCTTATAAATTAGTTATTCCAATATTTACTTTTCTAATGTGGGTTATAATTTTCTGCATTAGGCGTCAAAGTACTCCATCATTTAAAGAAAAGATAACTGATTGGAAAACAACACGTGTAATGAGCTTAACAACATTTTCAATACCGATTACAATAGCTTTTTTGTTTTCTATGCTATTTTATGATTCGATTGAAGTATTAATTTTTAGGTTTCCTGAAGAGTATCAGGATTCGATTATATCATCCTATTATTTGTCATATATTTATACAATAATATATAGTATCATTCGAAGTCTCCTCGCATTTGATTATTATAAATCATTTTATTTAAAATTGAATCGAGATTATTTGTCACATTTTTTAATTATGTACTTTATTATTATTACAATAGTAACCGCTTTTCTTCCTAGAGAATGGTTATATATGTTTTTCTAGCTTGCCAGTCCCTCAAATATTAAAAAATTGTTTAAGTATGTAAAACAACATTTAATGAAAGAAAATTTCTGGTGTGGAAAAATAATCTTTATATAGCGGAAGCTCTTAGATTTATCCTAAGAGTTTCCTTTTTTTATTCAAAAAGATATATAACAAATTATCAAGTATAAATAGCACCTAAAACAAACCAAGCTTATAAAACTAATTGAAACTGGAAATGAATAAGTGGATAGTTAACGTATTCTTGGAAAACCTAAATGGAGAAGTCTACAGTATATTAAAAATCTTTGACAGAAGGTGTAAGGCATTGATATATCAACATTTATAGAGGGAGAGGTTCGCATGCATTTTAAAAATGTAACGATTGCAGGTAGTGGTGTTTTAGGGAGTCAAATAGCATTTCAGACCGCATTTTTCGGATTTAATGTATGTGTTTATGATATAAATTCGGAAGCGATTGAAGCAGCAAAAGGGCGTATGGCAACATTAAAAACAACATATGGTGAGTTTTTTAATGATACTAGCCGTGCTGAAGAAGCATTTAGCAGTTTGAACTTTTTCACAGATTTAGCAGAGGCAACGAAAGAGGCGGACATCGTAGTGGAAGCAGTACCAGAACGCATAGAAATTAAACAGAGTTTTTATGAAAATCTTGGGAAAGTAGCGCCCGAGAAAACAGTATTTGCTTCAAACTCTTCTACCTTATTGCCAAGTCAATTTGCAGCGTATACAGGTCGTTCTGAAAAATTTCTCGCTTTGCACTTTGCCAACTCCATTTGGCAGAACAATACAGCAGAAATAATGGGACACCCAGGAACAGATGCAAAGTACGTGGAGCAGGTGGCAGAATTCGCTCGCTCAATCGGCATGATTCCGTTTATGCTGAAAAAAGAGCAGCCTGGATACATTTTGAACACTTTACTTGTTCCATTTTTATCGGCAGCAATGGAGCTTTGGGTGAAGGATATTGCTGATCCGCAGACTATCGATAAAAACTGGATGATTTCAACGGGCTCACCACGTGGACCATTTGCAATTTATGATATCGTTGGAATGGAAACACCCTATAACCTGAATTTAATGCGTGCAGAGCATGACCCGGCTGCAAAATTTGTTGCCGACAAAATTAAACGTGAAATGATTGATCAAGGCAAAATGGGCATTTCAACAGGTGAAGGCTTCTACAAATACCCAAATCCAGCCTATATGGATCCGAGTTTTTTGAAATCAAATTAGCATTATTTTGGCTTGCACATCATGAAAAGGTTAACGGGTTCGTTTGATGGGGAGAAAATGCTGAAATGCACTACAATTACCACCCCCTATCAACATACATTTCACGCCTTAATTAACAGTATAAACAGGATTAAAAAACGCACAATGTTGTCTGTGCGTTTTTACTTGCCATATTCTATTATAGTGACTTCTTTAACAATTGCGTCCGTTATAAACTAGTTGCAAAATTAGCACCGAACCATAGGAAAAAACCCACTATGCTCACGTTAATTACAGTCAAAACACTTGCTATTATAGGGATGATTTTCCCTTCCGATTTTGAGAATAAGGCAATGATACCTATTACCACTGAAACGACCAAGCTCAATATTATTAACAAAAGCCAAGCCCCTGTGAATTTTTCATCTGTCGCAGTCCCAATCAGGTCCAATAAAAGCATAAATACTGCGCTTAAAACACTTGTGATTAAAAAGACATAGCTCTTCCAAGTGTATCGTTTATTCGATTCCAAATGAGCACCTCCTGGTGAAATTTGACTTTCGTTCTATTAAAAAGACTCCTACAAATCTGACTCCGTTTGATGAGCAAACCGACTTCTTATATCTCTATTTTATCATAAAATAATTTGTTCCCTTCAATGTATTCAGTTTTTTTCAAAGTGATTTACCGACATCCAAGAAAAGGTGTGCGCTTTTTTATTTTGTAGTCACATTTAGTGCTTCTTACAGTATACTGGAAAATGAGGTGATTTTATGGAAATGGTAAATCAATTTAATTCAGCAATATGGATATCCTTTGTGACGCCGATTTTCTTAATAAGTTGTCTATATTTTAGGCTTTCTTTTTTACAGCATATGAGAAGCGGCAACGAGCAACTATTAAATTATAACAAGTGGGGAGCTGTATTATCGCTCGCTTTTGCGCTGCTTGTCCCAGCATTCTATAATATTTATTTTTATTTTAACGTAATGCAGTAACAGGGATTACATAACAGAAACAGGAAAGTCACGAAACGCTGGTGAAACAGCATTTCGTGACTTTTTTAAGTGTTCTTAAACTTCGATTCGAAAAGTTAGAGTTATTTTGTGCATTAATATTGTGTTTCTAAGCGTTTTTTTATTTTTTCCACCATTTTATGTTTTTCATCATGCATAGCTCCATAATCAGGAAACCTTACGTCTTGAAAATCTTTAGTAATAAATCGAGTTGCCTGTAACGCCTGTTCTAAATCAGCAACATCCTCCTCTGAAAGTGAAGAATCCAACATGTAAAGATGGATATGAGATTGAATATCATACATTCGCTGTTCCCATTCAAAATGCACAACATTACCATTAAAAAGTAAACTTGTTAAATACATCATCTCCAAATATAGCCCTTGTATATACTCTCTATCACCATTAGTTAAAGGTTGACTAAAATCCCATTCGAGGAGTTCTTCAACCGTATTTCCCAGTAAACGGTTTGCACTTAAGTATTGATAACTAATGTCTTTTTCTAATTCTCTTACTTGTTCTCTTGCAGGATGAACTATCCAAACAGCTCCACATATAGCAAGTGCAACTAAAAATCTTATAAAGTACTTCAATTAAAATCCCCCCTCGTATTCTTCGTTGTCAAAGTAGTATTTGATGCGCCTTTATTCCACAGATATTCTCCAAAAAATACCTCACAAGAAAAATGGATATTTATGTTAATATTTAAACTATAAAGTAAGGGTGCAGGCTAGTGCAATAAGTAGGAAAGTATTATTTAAGAGAAAGGGAGAATGATTTGTTAATATTTCTACTTTTTTATTTAGTAATATGGCCACTTACAGTTCTATTGCATGAAATAGGGCATGGACTCGGAGTCATCTTTACTTCAAAGTGTCACGCATATATTTATCTAGGAAATACAAATGAGAAAAATAGAGAAAATTTTAGAATAGGTAGACTTCATTTTCATATTATTTGGTCCTATAAAGGTTATTGTTACTGGGGAAATGAACTGAACAATCAACAACGCGTTATTTCTTTAATTGGTGGTCCAGCCATGTCATTGCTAGTTACCCTCATATGTTTATTGTTCGCGCTTAATACTTCTCAAGGGGATTTACATTCACTCTTATGGGCGACAACAGTTTTGAATTTTTCCCAATTTTTATTCACGATTATCCCTATTACTTATCCTCAGTGGATACGAGGCTATAGTGGATTTCCGTCTGACGGTTTACAGCTGCTGAGACTGTTAAGAAATTAGTTGAGCTTTTTACTCTAAAAGAACTAACGAGCAAAATAGACGGAGAAATTCCGCTTATTAAGCAAAAAAATTAAAAAAACATGAAAATAAACGGAGGAATTCCGTCTATTGACTAAGATCAACATGAAATTTACGGGTTTTAGTGTACATAAGCGGAATTTCTACCCTTATTTTCAGTGAAACGAGCACATTTTTTCAAATAAGGGGAAATCGTCCGCTTATTTTTAAAATGGCTGTTAATGAATTTGGTGAGTCCATGATGCGCGGTGCTACATTAGGAGCAACAACAGACCAATATTAAATAATAATTGAAAGGGGAATTTAGAAATGATGAAAAAGGCCATCCTATCGGGTATTATTTTTTGTTCAGCCTTGTTAGTTGGATGTAATAATATCGAGGTAATAGAAAGCGAGCAGTAAGTAGTAGTTTCTAAGGAAAAATTATTTTCTGAATTGCAATAATAGTAGCCATTACAGAGCAAACAGAACTTAAAAGTGATTCACTAGCAATGATGTTGTTAGATGGTGGTGCCGGTGAATATACAATATCGGTTGGTTTCCCGAAGGATGCAAATATTGACGGGACGGTAATTCAAAAAATAGTTGAAAATTCGATTCACTAGCGAAGAAAAAACAAAAATGACAATTAAAATCGAGAAATACTGACAGATTTTTTAGCTGTATGGTAGGCCAAGGGAGAGTAAATTATAGTGATGAATAACGGGAATATGCCAATCGTTTCTTTGGCACTTGCCTTTCTGTATATTTCAATATTTGTTTTAGATAGGCTCGTATTTAAAGGACTTCTTTTTCAACATGGAAGCGGCAAAAGCTTTGATGTGATGCAACAAAATGAATGGTATCGAATTGTAACAGTATCATTTTTCCATAAAAATATGTTGCATTTGTTAGCAAATGTTTTTGGTATTTACTTCGTTGGATTAATTTTAGAAGATAAAATTGGTCCTTTGAGTTTTTTACTTATTTATTTGATTAGTAATATCGGTACTTACATTATTTATTCGATGCTTATATCCTATACGGACGGAAACGGTGCTTCACCAGGAATTTATGCATTGATTATTTGTATTTTCATTTTACATTTCAAGGATTCAACATTCTTAAATCTTAAATTCAGTTCCTATCCAATTCAATTTACTATCGGCTATTTCATTATCGGAAATTTTTATAATTTAGGTGCATTTACTGTTCATATAATTGGCGCAGTTATCGGGGCAATTCTAACTTTCATCTTTTTAGTTATCGGTATTTTTTAAAAATTATCCTCTAAATATGAGATTACACAATTACACTGTTAAAGGTTTGTACTTTATCCTTGAACCGTTGATTTCCATTCCGGGACCGACGCTTTCCCCGGGCACAGCTCCAGAATGGAAATCTATTTTTGGCTGATTTCCAAGCTTCCTTATAATTTAGTTCGCGTTTTCTTACCCTCATAATTTACCTTGTAAATTTCAAAGCACCATTAAAATTAAAAAACTGTTAAAAATTACATAGTAAAGCGTTTTAATACGCTGATTCGCTAAAAACATATTATTCCTGTATGAATTGTTTAAATTCGCTATTGACTTTGGGTAAATGCCTCTGTAAACTTACGAATTAAGATTACTGAATTGCAAGAAAATTCTATTACTTATTTAAAGGAGCAGGTATGATGACAGCAGTTGCACACTTTGAAGAGATAGCCCTTCAACTCGCCGCTCAGTTTGCGAAAACTGCAGTGAAGCGGGATAAAGATGGGGGTAATGCAAAGCACGAGCGGGATTTAATACGAGAAAGCGGGCTTTTAAAACTTATAATTCCGACTGAATACGGTGGTTTAGGTGGTAATTGGCATGATGTATTTAATGTTATAAGAACTTTCGCCCGTGTAGATAGCTCGCTTGCACATGTGTTTGGTTACCATTTTATTAATCTAGTTACACCGCATTTATGTGGAACTACGCAGCAAAAGGATCACTTTTACAGAGAGACAGCTAAGCATAATTACTTTTGGGGAAATGCTTTCAATCCAGTAGATATTAAGCTAAAAGCTGTAAGAACTCCGACTGGTTATGTATTAAACGGGATTAAAACATTTTGTTCAGGCAGTGTCGATTCGGATATTTTATTAGTATCGGCTTTACTGGATGGCCAAAATGAACCTTTGTTGGCCGTTATTCCGAGTAATCGGATAGGTGTAGAAATAAATGGAGACTGGGATAATATGGGGCAACGGCAAACTGATAGTGGGTCCATACAATTTCAGCAGGTGGAAGTGCTTCCCTCAGAAGTATTGCAACGCGGTTTTTATGCAAGCGAGTTTTCGCAGCTCCGCCTAAATATTGCAACATTTGTATTAAACCATGTGTATCTTGGTATTGCAGAAGGTGCATTGAAATCAGCGCTTTCTTATACAAGAGAACAAACAAGACCGCGTACAATGACACAGACTTCTGCAATTGAAGATCCAATCATTCAACATCACTACGGACAGTTTTATGTACAGATTGAAGCAGCGAATTTGGTTGTAAAAAAAGCGGATCAATTACTGCAGCAGCTATGGGATCATCCTGAAACGATAACAGCAAACGACCGAAGTGAGCTGGATAATGCCCTACAGACAGCGAAAATATTTACTACGCAGGTTGGGTTAGATATTACTTCCAAAATATTTGAAGTGATGGGAAGCCGGTCTACAGCGAGTCATTATGGATTTGATCGCTATTGGCGCAACCTTCGAACGATGACATTGCATGTTCCAGTTGATACATCGCTTCAAGCATTAGGTAAAAAATTTTTACTGGGAGAGTGATTTAATGGTTCAACTATTAGAGCGCACAGTTCAAGAACCGGAATTACCAATTTTGGAACAGACTCAGAAGAAAACAAAAATTAAAGTGCATAATATTGATTTTAGCTATGATGATAAGACAAAAATTCTCAATAATATTCAGCTCGAAGTAAAAGAAGGTGAATTCCTTGTATTTATGGGACCTTCCGGATGCGGGAAGAGCACATTACTTCGGATGATTGCTGGCCTGGAGCCGTTTTCCGACGGTGACATTGTAATTGATGAAAAATCAGTGAGGCAAACGCACCCAGATTGTGGTGTAGTATTTCAGGATTACTCGTTATTCCCTTGGTTGACTGCACAATCCAATGTCATGCTTGCCTTAAAACAGCGCAATAAGAAAATGCCGAAAAAAGAGCTCGCGCATATTGCAGAACAATATTTAACACTCGTTAATTTAGGGCATGCCATTAAAAAATATCCTGGTCAAATGTCAGGCGGCATGAAGCAGCGTGCAGCTATTGCAAGAGCTTTAAGTTTCGGATCAGATTTACTGTTAATGGATGAACCATTCGGGGCACTGGATCCGGTAACCCGTATAAAGCTTCAGGATTTAATCGTTCAAATTAGTGCTGAGCAAAAGCGCACAGTAGTTTTTGTAACACATGATGTCGATGAAGCGATTTACTTAGCGGACAGAATTATCATTTTTGCCCCTGGAAAAAACGGTGCAGTTACAAAAAGCATCGAAGTACCGGTTCAGAAAAAAGGAACAAATCGTCAAAAACTCTTTGAGGACCCGCAATTCCGGGCATTCCGGGAATCATTATTAAACGAAATGAATGAGCAAATCATTAACAGTTTAAAAACAGAAATAACTGATGGAGCAGGAATTTAGGAGGATGGATAATGCAAAAAAGTAAACTGAAATGGCTGGCATCTTTAGCAATAACGGCAGGGATACTTGGTGCCTGCGGGGATGAAAAGCAAATTTCACAAGGCAAGGCGTCGAATGATTATGAAATTACTGTTGGATTAAGTCAATCTGCGGGTGGAGTGTTAGTCGATATAGCCCACCAGGAAGGTTATTTTGAAGAGGAAAACATCGAGGTGAATCGGGTAGGCTTTGCGAATTCAGCAGATGGGCTAAATGCTTTGCAGGCTGGGAAAATTGATGTTGGCTTAACATTTGGTACTGCAGGTCCCTTAACATTTATCGCCAATGGCTCCGATTTTTCGATTATTGGAGGACATTTGGAAGGCGGTCATCCGATTTTAACGAAAAAGGAAAATGCCGGACAGTATACATCTCTTGAAAGCTATAAAGGAAAAAAAGTAGGTACAATCCGAATTTTCACTTCGGATATAGTGTTCCGATCAGCGCTTGAAGATGCAGGTATTGACTGGAAAACAGACTTGGAAATAATCGAATTTAAAACAGGTAGTATGCTGCTTGAAGCTGTAGCATCCGGGAAAGTGGATGTTGCCGTATCTGCCAACTCATTTTATGCACAGGGTGTTGAGATGGGGCTAGAAGCAGTTGCTTGGAGCAATGACTTACAGGAAGGTCATGTTTGCTGCCGTGTTGTAACTCGTTCAGAATTATTGGCTGAAGACGATGGCGAAGCTTATAAGCGATTTTTAAAAGCAATAATCCGTGCAGAGCGTAAAAAAATTGAAGATCCTGAAGCTGCCATTACCGCTGCGAAAGAATATATGAATGTTGATGAAGAGGTAATTAATAAAATTGTTAATGAATCACATTCCCATTATTCTTCAGATCCTAGTAAAGAAAAAGTCGTTCAAATGTGGGAACAAATGAAGGAAATTGGCTATGTAGAAAATGTTGACGACATTGATGTGAATGACTATGTCAATATCGATCTTTATGAAAAAGCATTAAGTGAATTAATCGAACAGTATCCGGATGATTCTTATTATAAAGAGCAATTAGTTCGTTTCAATGAACAAAACATTTAAGTAGGGAGTGAGAGTGAATGCTCACATTTTTTAAACGCTATAATCTTACTATTTTAATAGGAATTATATTCATTGCGGTTTGGGCAATCGTCACAAAATATGCAACGTGGATTAATCCGGTTATATTCCCACAGCCAATAACGGTTATCCAGTCATTTAGTGTAAAAATCGGCGAACTTTTGAACGGTGTTGTGAGTTCGATGAAGCTGCTCATTCCAGGATTTTTCGGAGCATTAATCATAGGAGTTGTAGGGGGGCTGTTCTTCGGATTAAACAGAAGATCGCGAGAAGTGTTAATGCCATATTTCCATGCATTAAGCCCGATTCCTCCGACATTGTTTATTCCATATGTCATCGCGATTTTACCGACGTTTCAAACAGCATCGATGTCCCTTATTTTTATTGGCGCATTTTGGCCCGTTTTCTTAGGAACGATTCACGGAGTTCTTTTAATAGAAAAACATTATTTGGATAATGCAAAATCACTTGGTTTAAAAGGTCCAACATTTTTATTGAAAGTCGTTTTACCAGCGAGTGCACCTCATATTTTAAGCGGGGCAAGTACGTCATTGGCAATGAGCTTCCTCATATTAACGATTGCTGAAATGTTCGGTGCTTCATCGGGAATGGGGTTCTTCATTCAATACTACAGTGATTTTTCACAATACCACTATGTGTTAGCCGGCATTATTTTTAACAGTATTATTATCGTCACAGTCATGATCGCCTTTGAAAAGATTAAAAAACGTCTGCTGTTTTGGACGAATTTAAAGGCGGATAGTAAGTGAAGAAATTACTTTATTTACTCGTATTACTGCTTGCCGGCTGTAGCGCACCGTCTGCTGAAACAATTGAAGTGACGATAAAGGCATCAGAACAAGAAGTGGAAGCCTTTGAGCCAGTGAAAATCACTTCACATGTAACACTCAATAACGAATCGATTAGCAGCGGGGTAGAAATTGAGTTTGAATTGATCAATCCGGATGGTACTTCGATTGGAACCGTAACGCCTACAAATGAAGGCGAGGGACTTTATTCAATTGAAACGAGCTTTGATGGTCAAGGTACCTATAAAATCATCTCGCATGTCAGCTACGGGGAATTACATGAAATGCCTGAAGTGGAGGTTACGCTGAAATGAAAAAAGCTACACAGCTAGCCCTTGTTATTGTACTAATTATCGGGCTCAGTTACGCCATTTTATCAAACGTAACGAGCGGTCATGCAGAAGCAAAAATCGATCATATTGAACTTCTGACGCCTACTGGTCAACAAGTCACCATTCCTTCAGAGGGAAGCTACATTCTCAATTTCTGGGCAACGTATTGTCCTCCATGTGAGCGGGAAATGCCGGCGTTTGAAGCAGCTTACGCAACACTGCAAGCACAAAATATCGAGTTGTTTGCGGTGAATGTGGAGGAACCAACGAAACTAGTTAACCGGTATTTAGCACAATTTAATCTATCGTTTCCTATTTTGTTGGATCGGAATGGAGAACTAAAAGAAGTCTATGAAATATTAACATTACCAACAACTTTATTTGTGAAAGACGGAAAAGTTGTACACACCGTCAAGGGTGAACTAAGTGAACAGGAATTGCTTACGTTAACTAAAAATTTTCTTTACTAAAGGAGAGCATCAACTATGACATTTTTTAATCAAGAAACCATTGCCTTACATACAGGGCAAACAGTAGATCCAGTAACAAGATCACGTGCCGTTCCTCTATATCAGACGACTTCTTATGTATTTGATGATACAGAGCATGCGGCAAGCCTTTTTAAACTACAAGGCAGCGGCTATTTATATTCCCGCAATGCGAATCCAACGAATGCCGTTTTTGAAGAGCGTCTCGCTGCACTTGAAGGGGGAGTTGGAGGGTTTGCTGTTTCGTCAGGTCAGGCGGCTATATTAATTGCCGTATTAACTTTGGCACAGGCTGGTGAGGAAATTGTTGCAACAAATGCGCTTTATGGTGGTACTTATACGTTATTTTCCAAAACATTGCCTCGCTTTGGTGTGACAGTACGCTTCGTCGAAGGATCTGATTTACAGCAAGTTGAAGCTGCAATCAACGAAAAGACACGTGCCGTATTTACGGAAACAATTGGGAATCCAAGCTTAGAAATCGCTGACATAGAGGGATTGGCACAAGTTGCACATCGCCATGACGTGCCACTGATTGTTGACAATACATTTGCTACACCTTATTTATCAAAGCCAATCGAATTTGGCGCAGATATCGTTGTTCATTCAACAACAAAATTTATTGGTGGACACGGAACTTCTCTAGGTGGAGCAATTATTGATTCAGGTAAATTTGAATGGAAAGAGACGCGCTTTCCAACGTTTGTACGACCAAATGAATTAATTGATAACCGTTCATTTGTTGAAGCAGCCGGTGAAAAAGCGTTTATCGCGAAAGCCCGTTTTGAATTAGGTCATGATTTAGGGGCAACATTGTCACCGTTTAATGCATGGCTATTTATTCAAGGTCTTGAATCTTTGGCTGTTCGCGTACGCCAGCATGTAGTGAATGCACAGGCAGTAGCCGAGTATTTAGCACAGCATGAATTAGTGGAGTGGGTAAATTATCCGACATTACAAGGAAATGACCCGCAAAACTTAGTAGCAAAATATTTACCAAAAGGTGCAGGTTCAATTTTCAGCTTCGGCATTAAAGGCGGGTTAGAGGCGGCAAAAACATTTATCAACAATGTACAGCTCCTTTCACATGTGGCAAATGTAGGTGATTCAAAATCACTTGTCATTCATCCGGCAAGTACATCACATTCCCGATTAACGGCTGAGCAGCAGCTTGCAAGTGGTGTTACACCTGGGTTAATCCGTTTATCCATCGGTTTAGAGGACATTGAAGATATTAAAGCAGACTTGGCACAAAGTCTTCAAAAGGCTGCCGAAGTCGCGCACATTACAAAATAATAGGGGGATTTGAATATGACAATTGCAGTAGTAGTGAATGATGAAGGTATTGTAACACCAATCGTGGAAGGAACGATTTTACGTATTATTCAAAAAGACCATTCTATAGAAGATTTTCGTAACCCGGCACTCGATTTAACAGAAGGTCGACGCGGTGCCACATTACGTAAAGCCATTGAACAAGGGGCAACAATATTTATTGCACCGCCTGAAACGTTTTGTGAACTTTCTTATAAAAAAGCGCAGGAAGAACAGATTTCGTTTATTAATATCGCAGCAAACCAATCATTTGCGCAGGTTATAGAACAGGTAAATTCAGGTGAAATTCAAATTTCAAAGGAACTGCCGGCTGAAGAAGTAGTACCAAGCGCACCGGCTGTACAATAAGGAGGAAAACACATGACAAATGTAGAGTTCATTACAATGGCACCAACTTCAGGAGATAGTGAGTATATAGGGAATCAAGTTTCGAATAAAGGCCAACAAACATGGTCTGGCGTTGGCGTAGATTCAGATCGTGAACCTTCTGTAGAGTATATTACACAGATCGCTCAAGCTGCAGAAAAAGCCGGCTTCTCAACATTACTGTTACCAATTGGCGGAAACTGCGTCGATTCTTTAGTCGCAGCATCGCATTTAACTGCCCATACGAAAACATTAAATTTCCTATTTGCAGTACGTCCCGGTTCAACAGCTCCAACTCAATTAGCGAAGCAGTTCGCATCAGTTAACTACTGGACGAATAATCGAGTATTCGTAAACGTCGTAACAGGTGGGGCGCCAAAGGAACTGGAAAATGACGGAGACTTTTTATCACATACGGATCGCTACAAGCGTACGCGTGAATATATCGAAATTTTAAAACGTTTATTCAATGGAGAGACGTTTGATTATGATGGTGAGTTTTACACATTAAAAGGTGCGAACTTGCCGTTACCGGTAAAAGAAGCACCACCGATTTTCTTTGGGGGCTCCTCACCAATTGCAAAAGAAGTCGCTACAGATGTAGCGGATGTCTACATGCTGTGGGGTGAAACATTGGAAACGACGAAAGAAGAGCTGGAGTCGGTTGTCAAACTCGCAAAAGAGAAAAACCGCAATTTATCATACAGTGTGTCATTCCAGGTTGTTTTAGGTGAAACGGAAGAAGAAGCGTTTAAAAATGCCAATAAAATTATAAGTCAAATCGAGCCAGAAGTTTTAGCCGCAAAACATGAAAACACATTAAAAAACGGGGCAGTTGGCGTGAATCGTCTGCATCAGCTAATGCTGGAGTCAAAGGATAATAACTTTGTCATTGCACCAAATATTTGGGCCGGCTTAACACAAGTATTATCAGGCAATTCGATTTCCTTAGTTGGAACGCCAAAGCAAGTTGCAGAACGAATCGTGGAGTTTGTAGATTTAGGGTTTGATAAAGTATTACTTCGTGGATTCCCTCATTTAGAGGTCATTACCGACATTGGTGAAAAAGTCATACCGCTAGTTCACGAAATTTTGGCTGAACGCGAAAAGCAAGTAGTATAGGGGGATCATCATGACGAAAAAGCAAATAAAACTAGGTGTATTTCTAATGGGAACGGGTCATCATATCGCTTCTTGGCGTCATCCGGATGCCCAGGCAGATGCTAGTGAAAATGTAGAGTTTTTTAAAGAAGTAGCCATAAAAGCGGAGCAAGGAAAACTTGATATGCTGTTTTTGAGTGACGGCCTATCCTTTAATGAACTGTCACATCCGGCTGAACAAGTGCGCTTTGAGCCACTGACATTATTAAGTGTTCTATCAACGGTAACAAAAAATATAGGCTTAACAGGTACGGCATCGACTACGTATAATGAGCCTTTCCATATCGCCCGGAAATTTTCTTCACTGGATCATTTAAGTAGAGGGCGAGCGGCATGGAATATTGTCACGAGCTATTATGAAGCAGAGGCAAGCAACTTCAATCAAGATAAGCATTTGGACCATTCATTACGATATGAGCGGGCAGATGAATTTGTTGAAGTGGTAAAAGGCT
Organism: Solibacillus sp. FSL K6-4121; assembly: GCF_038002585.1. Taxonomy (NCBI): domain Bacteria; kingdom Bacillati; phylum Bacillota; class Bacilli; order Caryophanales; family Caryophanaceae; genus Solibacillus; species Solibacillus sp. FSL K6-4121. Next base: position 844,225 of record NZ_JBBOCS010000002.1, on the reverse strand, counting down.
TATGGGATTCCTATGAGGATGATGCACTAGCACGTAATAAAGAAACAGGTGAATATATTAAAAAAGGGAAGCTGCACACTTTGAATCATAAAGGCGAATACTATTCAGTGCGCGGTCCATTAAATTCATCTCGACCACCGCAGGGAAGACCCGTACTAGTGCAGGCAGGCTCTTCAGAAGCAGGGACAACATTAGCCGCAAAACAGGCCGATGTTATTTTTACAGCCCAGCAAACATTAGCAGATGCACAAAGCTTTTATAAAAAACTAAAAGATAAGGCAGTAGCTGCTGGACGTGACCGTGATGATATAAAAATCATGCCGGGTGTTTCGGTTTATGTAGCTGAAACAGAGGAAAAGGCACGAGCAAAATACGAGGAGCTGCAGCAATTAATTACACCGGAAATTGGCCTGGACTTTTTGGAAGATTATCTAGGTATTGATCTATCAGGCTATGATTTGGATGGTCCACTTCCAAAAGATATTCCGCCAACTAACGGCAACCGCAGTCGTCAGCAACTTATTATCGAGCTTGCTGAGCGTGAGAACCTTTCAATCCGTGAACTGTATTTGAAAATTGCCGGTTCCCGTGGACACCGAATTATTTTCGGTTCGCCTAGTCAAATTGCTGATCAGTTAATAGAATGGGTGGATAACGATGCGGCGGATGGCTTTAATTTAATGCCGCCATACTTCCCAGGAGGATTTACGGATTTTATTGACCTGGTCATTCCGGAACTTCAAAAGCGCGGCGTCTTCCGTACAGAATATGAGGGCAATACATTACGAGAAAATTTAGGCTTACAGCAAGTGCCATCAAGATATGCATTACAACAAGTTTAGGAGGAGTGAAAGATGACAAAAGCAATCTTAATTAATGGCGGTAATAGTATTTCGTCACGATTAACGGGAATACAGCAATATATTGAATCAGTACTAGATAAAGACGGTATCTCATATGAGACGATTCAAGTACACGAACTGCCTGCAAAGGATTTAATAACAGCCAATTTTGCAAGTAAGGAAATCGCAAAGGAAATCGTCAAAGTAGGGGAGGCGGATATCGTATTTTTCTTAACCCCAATTTATAAAGGCTCATTTACAGGGATATTAAAAACTTTCATCGACTTATTACCGCAAAAGGGGCTCGAAAATAAGACGGTGATTCCGGTAGCTATAGGCGGATCAATTGCGCATTTATTGGCATTGGAGTACTCACTGAAACCTGTACTTTCAATACTAGGGGCTACAACGGTTTCAAGTCCGATTTATATTGTTGATTCTCAAGTGACAAAAACAGAAAACGGCTTTACATTGGATCAGGCAGCAGTAGAACGCATAGAAAAGGTGTGGGAAACCGTTGCGCCACAAGTGAAACAAACCGTATAAAAGATCATCCTCGCGAAGAGTAATTTACCTCGCGGGGATTTTTTAATGTAAATTTAAATTATGGTATAATTTTGCAGGTTATGGGGGTTTTAGTACAGGGGCAACCAGGAGAAGTAACCAAAATAGGCGGACCAATTCCGCTTATTAAAAAAAATAAAATAAAAACCACCAAAATAAACGGAGATATTCCGTCTATTGAGTAAAAAAACATAGAATTTAAAGATTTTCACGTATATAAGCGGAAATTCTCCCTTTATTTTCATGGAAACGAGCACAATTCTTCAAATAAGGGTAAATCCTCCGCTTATTTAACTCTCGTGGGGCTCACTTGGATTTATTAATTTAAGTGCTACACAGGTTTTAATTGTTTTAACTTGTATTATGGGTACATCAATCCCATTAACAATGGTTATTTATTCGAAACTAATTTAATAGTTAACTACAAATCAATACAAAATAACGTTCCTAAATGTGTCACTTAAACACCTTATTCATTCAATTGAATAAGGTGTTAAATTTTAGCTGCTTATGTCCCGAAACGACGCTTTGGGAATTTTCCATACATATTAGATTATAATTCATTAAATTAATTTAGCATTAATTGTAACGAATCTTTGTTTCATTCTATATATAAGTGAACTCAATTTAAGGATGTTGGAGGGAGGTATTCAGTGGAGGATTTAAGTGAAATCTATAAATCCTATGCAAATGAAGTAAAACTTTTTCTTCTTTGTTTAACATCAAGTGAGGATTTAGCAGAAGAATTAACACAGGAAACGTTTTATCAAGCGGTTAAATCGATTCATCGTTACAATGGCGAATGCAAAATTTCAGTTTGGTTATGTCAAATTGCTAAGCACAGCTATTTTGATTATTTAAAGAAGGCAAAGCATCGAAATCATACGAGTATTGATTACTTAATTAAAGCAGGTGTAGATATCCGTTCAAAAGAAGATTTGCCTGATATCGCAATGATTAAAGAAAGTACACTACGTGAAATCCATCAAGAAATTCGGCAATTACAACAACCGTATTCTGAAATTTTTTTACTTCGAATAACTATGAATTTAAGTTTTAAAGAAATAGGTGACATCTATGAGAAAAGTGAAAACTGGGCAAGGGTTACATATTATCGTGCAAAATGCAAATTAGCAGAAAGGGTGGATTTGGATGAATTGTAATATTATAAAGGATTTGATGCCGTCCTATATAGATAGAATTTGTAGTAAAGAAACAGGTGCAGCAGTGGAAGAACATATTGAGCATTGCCAAGATTGTAAAAAAACTATGCAACTGATGCAGCAACCCACCATACAAATAGTCGAAACAAATGTAGAGGTTGCGAAAAAACCGTTTAACCTCATTAACAAAAAGCGCCGATTTCAAGTTATTACAGCTATTTTGATGACCTTTATGATTACTACAATAAGTGCTCTAGTAATACAAGATGTAGGGGTTGTTAATCAATTCTTTTTCCCAAAGGTTACAGCAATTGCACATATAACGAATGACAGGGAAGAATGGCAAAGTATTAGATTCTCTGCCGATGGGATTAATACTCAAGATTATGTGATATATGATAGCGTTTTTTGGAAGAAGGAGATTATTAATGATGCTAATAGTGATAGTAATGTGTATCTAAGAGTAAAAGATGAAAAGGGCGATGTAATTATTGATGAATTTCCAATATCCTCTGGAAAAGGGGTTAAATTAGAAGGTTTGAAGAGGAAAGAAAAATACTTTTTTGAAATAAAAGCTTCACCAGGGCGCTTCTTTATTAATGCAGTATAGATGTATCTAGTATCAAGTTGATTTTATAATTCAAAATAACGTTCGTAAATAAAAGTTTGTGGAACATTGTATATACTTGATTTTTTGCAAGGTTCCTCATTTCAAAAGGAAGGATAGAAGAGGTGAGGGAAACCGTTGCACCACACGAGAAAGAAACTGTTTAAATAATTATCCTCGCGAAGAGTTGCTCACTTTGCGGGGATTTTTTATATAAAAAAGCTCACTATATCCAAAATATGGTATAATTTACCGGGGAGGGGTGAAATTATGAGCAAACGCTTTATTTTGATGCTTGCTGTAACGTTCATTATTTTTACAACAAGCAGTGTGATTTTACTTCAAAAGGAAATCGAAGAGCCTATTATTCTTCCAATTGGTACACAGGCACTGCATATGGAGGAAGAGAGCTTTATTAATATGAGCTATGTTACAAATCGTAATGAGGAGATAGAACTCGAATCTATTCAAGTGGGCGAAATGAAGCTAGTACCGTATAAAAAACCGCATCACTTTTCTATAAATCCAGAAACTGACGAAAGAGATTCCATTATACAAAGCTATCCGTATTATGATCTGCATTCGGTCGAATTTAAAGTAAACGAAAATGAATACAGTACATTAACTGCTGCCTCCAACAAAAATGCAATTGCATTTTTTTCTAATGGTGTAAAACAGGAATTCCCTTTAAAAGTGGAAGTGCTTACTAAGAATAAAGAATACTTGTTTGTCGGAGTACAAAGTAGTGATACAGCAGATGGTGAATCAGAAACAATATTTACTATTACAGAGGCTGGAACTATAGAAGAAATAGAAACGGTATTTCCGTTGGCGAATATTAAGTTATATAAAGAAGATAAGCAGCTGACTCTTCCATACAATACAGAAAAAGGCGAAAAGCTATCGATTCACATCTCGCCAAACTACCGTATTTGGGATTCTAGATATAAGAATATTATTGTTCACGGCACATTTGCGACTGGAGAACCATTTACCGAGGGAATTGCACAATACATATATGAACTCCCTCCTAAAAAATGGATAAACGATTTTGTAATGGAAGCGAGGAACAGATAAATGCACCAATTTTTTTCCCGGATGCTTATTGGCTATGCTTTTATCATTATTGATTTAAACTTTGGAATTGATATTGTACCGGATATTATCGGCTATATTTTCATTGCAAGAGCGATTCAAAAATATGCCAAGTCGAAGTACAATAAAACCGCAGTCCTGCTTTCATATATTTCAGGAGTCATATCTATAATAGAAATGCCTATCTTATATAGTGCAGTAGAGAATTTCCCGACAGTAGTGTTTTTACTTTACGGGTTTATAACGAGCATCATTCAACTTCTTTTTTATTATTATATTTTTTGGATTTTCTTTAGCTTTGTTCAAGACACACCGCAGATTAACTTCACGAAAAAGGTTAAACATTTAGTAGTAGGAAGTTTATGGTTTATGATTACGTTGCTTTATATTTATGAACTTACCCAAAATCTGCTTTTTGGATTATTATTCGTACTGGCATGCATAGTAGCGGTCATTGGTATTATTACATTTATCGTATATTGTTATAAGATGATGAAGTACGGGAAATTGATGGAGTTTCAAGAAAGGCAGGATCAGGTAGAGCCATTGTGAAGGTGGTGAAGCAGATGCAGCCAGTTAGGACGACTAAAATAGACGGAGAAATTCCGTTTATTAAGCAAATAAAGAAAAAAACCACTAAAATAAACGGAGAAAGTCCGTCTATTTCATAAAAATCCATAAAATATCGAGGTGTTAACGTACCATAAGCGGAATTTCTACCCTTATTTTCAGAGAAACGGGCTCAATTTTTCAAATAAGGGTAAATCCTCCGGTTATTTAAGTCTTAGACCTGTGTATATTTTATGGTTAGATTCATTTTATTTAGCTGAGTAATGTTTCCATTCTAGTCATATGGTTTATCATAATCCTGAATTTTAAGCTCTTTTAGAAATTCAATAAAATTTATTCTATATCTATATTTTTCTCTATAATATGATTTTTTACTGAGAAAATCTTTATGCACAATTTCATTAATATATGGTTTCATCCGAGTTTCTTCCGCATAATCATAACTTTCGGTAAGATCCATTAAAAAGGAAATAATATAATTAAATAATACAGGGAAATCTTTTTCGATTTCTTCCTGGTATTCAACTAAAGCTTTAATATACTTATATAACTCACTTTGTTTAGTAAAACGGAAACTGCATCCTGAATTCCAATAGCCAAGCCAAATAGTAAATATACCAACAGAATACCGTCTCAATTCTTTATCAGCATCCCCGAAATATAAATAATATGGGTAATGAGGAAACGCCATTCCACCATCAAAACCTAATATTCGGAAGCCACTGTTCAATACTTTATTAACTTCTGTAATAATCATACTTTTTTCTTCTATTGTAAGTTTTTTATCTTCTGACTTCATAATACCTCCTCAATTTTTTACTTTTTATTATATCAAAATATTGGTAAGTTATTTTATAAATGAATTCTTGCCTGTAAATAAAGAAAATATATATTGAGGTGATTAAATGAAATATACTTGTCCTTGTTGTGGCTATAAAACATTAGATGAAGAACCTCCAGGAACATATGAAATATGTAGTATCTGTTTTTGGGAAGATGATGGAGTTCAATATGAAGACCCAGATTATGAGGGAGGCGCAAATCTACCATCTTTAAGAAAGGCACAGAAAAATTACGTCTTATTTGGGGCTTGTGAAGAAAGTTGTATTGACGCTGCAAGAAAACCAAATAAAAATGATGTAAGAGATCTTGGTTGGAAACCATTATAAGTTAATAGAAGATGCATTTAGTAAACTAGAAAGTAGATATGATATAATGCTAAAAAATGGATAATAGGAGGCTGATTATGGAAATCATATTCCTGGTAATCGTGTTGCTATTAATTATTTTGTTCTTTATTTCCTTTACTCTATTTATTAGACGATTAATAATTAATTCCGCGGTTAAAGCAAATAATTCGAATGATTTAGGTGAAAAAATGGATAAGTTAATTGAACAAAACGAACAGCTGCTTTTATTATTAAAGGAACAAAAATAGATTTAAAAGATATAGAGGAAATTTAAGTACTTTTAAGCTTTCATATTTTTAATATACAAATATAGTAGGGGAGAAAAATAGCCGTGATTTCAAATCAAGAACTACATATACGACTTATGGACAAGGCTGATTTTAATTTAATGGTAAAGTGGCTAAATAATCAGCAGGTATTAGAGTTTTATGAAGAACCACCTTCAAATTTAGAACGAGTGATAAATAAATACGGACCAAGAATAGACGGCAAACACTATGTTACTCCCTGTATTGTAGAATACAATAATGAATCAATTGGCTATATTCAATACTATGAGATTCAAGATACTGAACTTAAAAAGTACGGCTATCCAGGAAACCAAAATATTTATGGAATAGATCAATTTATTGGTGAACCTAAATTATGGGGGCAAGGAATAGGGACAAAAATGATACAAATGATGTTAAATTCCCTTTGTAATAAAGGTGCCTCAAAGGTTCTATTAGAGGTGAAAAGTAATAATGTCAGAGCAATATCAAGCTATAAAAAATGCGGTTTTAAGAGAATTAAAGATCTTAACAACGATCTGGTTTTAATGGAATGGATAGTTTGAATTGATTGAACATAAAAAGGAGAACCCATTTTAACCAAAACGGATTCTCCTTATAATTAAAAAATAGTACTTACGAGCTTTTCATCAATTTCGCCACGGCTGTCACTACTTTTATTTTACCGTATATTTTTTTATAGCCGGAATGATTTCATTGCCGATCAGCTCGATGTTTTTCATCACTTTATCGAACGGAACGCCTCCGAAATCAATTTGAGCCATAAAGCGTTGCATGCCGAACAGTTCATATTGATACAGCATTTTTTCAATAATTTGGTTCGGGCTGCCGACCATTAAGGCATCCTCTACTCGAGGAGCCTGTTCTACTTGCCAGCGCGGATAACCTTGTCCACGAATTGCCTGGAAACCGCCGCTTAAAAATGGGTGCATCCCGTCAACTGCCTCTTGTTCTGTTTCTGCAACATAAAATAAACTTGTCGTTGCGATCGGTAATGTACTCGCATCAAAGCCACTGCGATCAGCTGCTTCCCGGTAAGCATCAACAGAAGCCTTGAAATTAATTGATGGACCACCTAATGTCGTTAGTATCATCGGTATCCCCATATAACCAGCTTTTATGGCACTTGCCGGAGGTCCTCCAACTGCACGCCAAATAGGAATGGAGCCGTTTAATGGCTGCGGTAAAATATGGGCATTATTTAAAGAAGGACGGAATTTACCACTGTAATTGACAACCGTATTGTCATTTAACTGTTTTAGTAAAGCTAACTTTTCCTCAAATATTTCCTCGTAATCACGTAAGCTCACACCGAACAATTCATGTGCGCCAACACGCGATCCACGACCCGCAACAATTTCTGCACGGCCGTTTGAAATTAAATCAATCGTAGCAAAGTCTTCATATACACGAACCGGATCAGCTACACTTAATACCGTTGCAGAGCTGGAAAGTTTGATGCTCTTCGTTGCATTGGCTATCGCACCTAACACAACCGAATGTGCCTGTGTTGTAAAATATTGCTGATGACTTTCACCGACAGCAAACACATCAATACCAGCTTGCTCGGCTAATTGACTTGCTTCAATAATTTCCTTTAGACGCTCTTGTGCAGAAATACGAGAGCCTGTTAATGGATTTGGCATATGATCACCTAATGTGTACAACCCAAATTCCATTCCTTTTTTTTCATCAATTCGATATTGTTCCATCATTCATTTCTCCTTAAAAAATCGGTTTTAGTTTTGCGGTAATTTCTTCGCGTCTCTCTTCTAAAAAATCCGGCAAATCCAACTGTTCCCCCAGTGTTTCGATATCGCCGTCGCGCAAAAAGCCTGGACCATCAGTTGCTATTTCAAATAAAATTCCGTTCGATTCACGGAAATATAAGCTTTTAAAATAATATCGGTCTACAATGCCTGATGAGGTGAATCCACGTTTTTTTACTTGTTCATCCCAATAGGCGAGTTCTTCGTCATTTTTCACACGAATCGCCAAATGGTGGATGCTACCTCGACCTGGTTTTTCGGAAGGACCATCCTGTTCGTTGATGAAAATCTCACCAAATATTTCACCTTTAACGGATTGGAGAAGGGCAGTGGTTTCTGTCTGTTCCTTTACTTCATAACCGAATATTTCTGTTAACGTACGGATCAGTTTCCCCATACTTTTTACGGTCATTTCTACAGGACCCATACCTTGTATTTGATGTTCAGCCGGTACTACCGACTTTTCATACGTTTCCCAATAGGGCACTTTTGTATTGGGCGCGGCAATTAGTGCCATTCGTAAACCTTCTTCATCCTCAAATAGCACAGCAGGACGGTTCGTAAATGTAGAGCGCCCCTCATGCTTTACACCAAACTCATCAAACCGCTTCACCCAATAGTTCAGGCTTTCTTCGGAAGGGACGATTAAACCGATTTTCGTAATCGCATTCGTACCGCGATGAGTGCGTCCGACTAGTGGAATTTCAAAAAATGATAACTCGGTGCCTGGACTGCCTGTTTTATCTCCGTAGAATAAATGATACATGGAAGTTTCATCTTGATTTACTGTTACTTTTACACGGCGTAATCCTAGAACATCTCGGTAAAATGTATTATTTTGCTGTGCATGTTTCGTAATCATGGAAATATGGTGATGTCCTGGAATTGTATACATATATGTTGCCTCCTATTTTTACTTACTCCGCTGTTCACTATTTTTTTGAACACGGGAGATCAGTTTATACAATGTTTTTTGTTCTTCTTTTGTTAATGTTTCATCAAAAAAAGAAGATTGAAAGGCGAGCTGGGCTTCAAAAGCATTGTTTAACTTTTCGTTGCCTTTTGGTGTTAATGAGATAAATTTCGTTTTCCAGTCCTGATGTCTTACAATAAGCTGTTCCTGTTCAAGACGTGTAAGCATGCGGGAAATACCACCTTGTGTTACCGTTACTTTCTCTGCAAGCTCGGATTGTGTAATCGGCTCGAATATAGAGATTTGCAAAAGCACATCGAATTGCGCAGTCGTTAAGTCAAACTGTTTTAAAAACTCATTTGAAAGATTATTACTTTCATGAGTAAAACGCATCATACGAAGCCATATAAGAGAGCCTAAAGTATTTTTCTTCATCGTACACGTCCTTTCTTAATTATCACTTTACTACTCAAATGATAATAATGCAATGAAAATATCTCGAATTCGAAATAAAATAAATTGTAACTTTTTTACTTTTCTTGCGACCAATATAGAAAGGGGGATGACAAATGCGAAAATGGTTTATTTTATGCGTTTTTGTTTTATTAGGTGGCTGTCATTCACCACAGCAATCCGGTTTTAATAAAGCGCTGGAGGAACTGCAAGTACCTGTAAGAGTAATGGAGAAAAAAGAAAAATCGATTTTCACGCAGGATTTAAATGGGGAAAAGCCGAAAACGTATTTACTGAATGATAAATTACTCTCGGTATATACATTTGACCAGAGCAAAGATCGTTCAAAAGCGAAACAGCAATTTTACGAAAAAACCGCCTCACAAAATGTCGTCTCTTATGAACTGTATGAGCTAAATACAATGCTCATTTTTTATGTCCATGAACAAAATTTACATGTTGCCATTCCATACGATGAGCAGATCCGCAAAGCTCTAACACAACTAGGGGAGGACGAAGAATGAAAAGAATACTTGTATTTGCGGTGTTGCTGCTGTTAGTCGGATGTACAGATGAACAGAACGATTCAGGTTTAATTCAGCGCGCGGTAATTGAACGGGTAGTTAGCGATAATAATATTGGGACAGAAGAGATCATGGTTTTTGATCAAGAGGAGCTTGATGACATCCAGGGTTATTTGTCCGAAACAAAATGGCAGCCAAATGTCGAGGCCGAAATGGCAAGGAAAGAAGATGTAGTATTGAGATTATTTATTGAATTGGAGAAAAACTTGCCCGAACGAATTAACACGTACCGCATCTGGTATGAGCAGGATCAGTCCATAACGATTCTGAGTAATGTTGAAACAGAAGGATACGGACGGCTGAATGCTGAATTTGGCAAACCATTTAAAGAGCTGCTTCAGCCATTGATAAATGAAAAAAAGCAGGTCATTGATAGACACGGGCAGATTGAAAATGAAGAACTGTTTGAACAGTTTTTAAACGACATCGAAGCAAATAATGAAACATTACTTGAAATGATCCGTTACACAATCGAAGGGGACCCGATTTACTGGACAATCAAATATGATGGACAGCAATTTGCGATTGAAATTGATAACCGGGAAGATGCATTTGGAAGTAAAACGGTTGAAAACTATCAATGCACACAACTGGATGAGGTTGTGACAGGTTCTTTAATCGATTATAATTTTACAGGATGTGATGGAGATTTTGATATTAATTTGCTGTCCGTTGAAAAAACTACAGAAGCATCTACTAAGCTTGAAATTCCAAATATAAACTTATTAATTGGTGATCAAACAATTAAAACTTATAAAGGCGCATATTCCTGGAGCTCATTTGATGCATCAACCGGAGAAACGACTACAACTATGACAGACCACGCTTCGCCCAATCAAATGATGGAGGCAGTTCAGGAAATAGAAGTGAATTTAAATGAACCGGTTGAAATCACTTTTGATAGTGAACCGACAAAGGTAGAATTCAACATTTGGAACGAAGCGGGCATCATCTCAACGTATCATTCATTGGAAGAAATTAAGGAAATAGGACCTATCATTCTGGAAATTGTAGGCTATTGGAATGAAAGTCGCGCAACGTATGTAACAGCGTTAAAAGTTGAATAGGGGCAACTTAATAATAAACGGATATATGAATTGATTGGAGTGAAGGGTCGACTCCAGCGGGAACCGCACGATGCCTGAGACTACAGGCTCAGGCCGTGCCCGCGGAAAGCGTACCCGGAACGGAAATCAATTCTAGTGGAAGTAGAAAAAACAATTTTCTCCCACTAGACAAAAGGCCTCAAGAGTTTGTCTCTCGAGGCCTTTTGTCTTTTTACTATGAATTTAACTAGATGCTTAGCAGGAACCGGGGAAAGCTTCGGTCCTGGAATGGAAATCAACGGGTTTGTCCCATAAATTATTTAAATTGCCCAGCAATATTCAACGCCTGTGTGAAATCTTCAATTAAATCATCTTCATTTTCCAAACCGACTGAAAAACGCAGCAAGCCATCTGTTATACCACGCTTCGCACGCTCTTCCGGCTCCATTGCCGCATGACTCATTTTAGCAGGGTACGATAAAATCGATTCAACACCACCAAGACTGACAGCAAAAACGGGAATCTTCATTGCATCAACAAACGCTTTGGCAATCTCATAGTTCGGTAAACTAAACGATAATACTGCTCCGGCAGAAGTTGCCTGTGCTGTATGAATCTCATAACCAGGGTGAGAGGGAAGACCAGGGTAATACACTTTTTCCACTAACGGATGTTCATGTAAAAACTGTGCAATACGCATCGCAACACGTGATTCTTCATTGAATCGGACAGCCGTTGTTTTCATGTTCTGAATTAATGTGTAGCAATCCTGTACACCTAATACAGACCCGAAAGAATTTTGCACGAAATAAATTTGATTGCCGAGCTCTTCATCCTTTGTTACAACTAAACCGGCCACAATATCCGAATGTCCTGATAAAAACTTCGTCGCAGAATGAATGACTACGTCAACACCCATATCAAGCGGTTTTTGATGCAAAGGTGTCATAAATGTATTGTCCAAAAATGTCATCGCACCATGTTGTTTCGCAATCTCGACAACAGCACGAATATCCGTAATGCCTAATGTTGGATTTGATGGTGTTTCCATATAAATTAATTTCGTGTCAGGACGGACTGCTGCTTTAACAGCCTCAATATCCGTAAAGTCTACAAATGTATGGGTAATTCCATAGCGAGGCAATACTTTTGTGACAAAACGGTACGTCCCTCCGTAGACATCCTCTGTAATAACGATATGATCACCGGCAGATAAAGTCATAAAGCATGCAGATACCGCAGCCATGCCTGTTGCAAAGGCGAAACCTCGATTTCCGCCTTCCAGTTCAGCGATAGCCTTTTCCAATGCGGCACGTGTCGGGTTACCGGAACGGGCATAATCATATTCGCCAAATTCATCGATTGATTCTTGATGGAAAGTGGAAGAAAGGTACATCGGTACATTTACTGCACCTTTTTTATCGGCATAGCCTTCACGAATTGCCCCGTGAATAAGTGCTGTTTCAATGCGACTTGTCATGCAAATTCACCTCGTAACGTATCGAAAACTTGCTGAAGGTCGGCAATTAAATCATCCGCTTCTTCAATCCCTACAGAAAAACGCAGCAATCGGTCACATACTCCACGTGCTACACGCTCCTCATACGGCATATCGGCATGAGTCTGTGTGGCAGGGTATGTAATAAAGCTTTCCACGCCGCCTAAGCTTTCTGCAAATGTAATAAGTTTCATTGCTTTTAAAAACGGATTGACCATCAATGCTTCCTTCACTCGGAATGAAAGCATCCCGCCTTTTCCTGTATACAGCACATCCGTAACGAGTGGTTCATTCTTTAAATACTCCGCAATTTTCTTCGCATTTGAATCATGCTGCTTTAGACGAAGATGCAAAGTTTTTAATCCGCGAATAAGCAGCCACGAATCCATCGGCGCTAACACCATACCGATCCCGTTATGATAATAGGCTAGTTTCTCACACAACTCTGTACCTTTTGCAACGACAAGTCCTGCTAATACATCATTGTGTCCGCCAATATATTTCGTTGCACTATGTAAAACAATATCCGCGCCTAATTCTATTGGACGCTGGAAATAAGGTGTATAAAATGTGTTATCCACAATTAAAAGTAATTGATGCTTTTTAGCCAATGCTGCATATTGAACTAAATCAATTTCCTGCATTAAAGGATTCGTAGGTGTCTCGATAAACAACGCCTTCGTATTTTCATTGATTGCACTTTCTACATCATTTACATTCGTAAAGGCATTATAGACAGGTTTAATGTTGTAATTTTCTGAAAATGTTTTAAATAGTCGGTACGTCCCACCATATAAATCCTCTGGTACGATTAGTTCATCATTCGGTTTAAATAATGACATGACAAGCTGAATGGCTGCCATTCCTGAACTGCAGGCAAACCCAGCGTCTCCACCTTCAAGTTCTGCAATCCCTTCTTCCAAAATAGAACGCGTCGGATTTTTTGTACGTGTATAATCATAGCCTGTAGATTCACCGATTCCTGTATGCTGGTAGGCTGTTGACATATAAATCGGAGGATTGATTGCTCCTGTTTTTGCATCACTTAAATTTCCAAGCTGTACTAATTTTGTCTCAATAGAGCGCTGTGACATGAAAACACTTCCTTACACTTAATTTACGAAACATTTCAAATGGATCGATTATTAAATCAATTTAACATGAACAACTGAAAGGGACAATAGCGGAAAGTAGGAATTAACGAAATGGAGAGTAAAACGTGTAAAAAAGAACAATAACGCAACTCTGCAACAAAGGGGCATGTATAAATAATTGCTAAAATAGTTGCATATACTTCCAAAAAACAAACGACGCCAATCGACATTTCTGTTTGACAATAAACGATGTTCTTTAATGTTAGACCGTTTCTCAATTATTTCCCCAAATATTTCACCTCTTTTTCTTAACCCTAAAGTAATTCAATATTTTATGATTGATACATAGTGAAAATAACACGTGAAACAAGAAAATCTAGCAATATACTTATAAAGGATAAGAAATTTTGGCAGTAAGCCTTCTAAACAAACATATGGATTTCGAAATCAACGAAGAGGAGAAGGTAATATAATGATACATGCATTTCTAATAGCAGCATTGGGTTTCATTGGAACAGCCTTTGTTATAATGCCATACCATATAGCTGTTGCGTTATGTTTACTACTGTATTGGATGATGAACCGGATTACATTTCCATATCTAAAAAAACACATGATTGAACGGGAACTGCCAAATGGAAGTCCTTAATCAGCTTGTGTCGCAATATGGGTACTTGGCTATTTTCGTAATTCTTTCATTAGGGCTTTTTGGACTCCCAATCCCTGATGAATTACTCGTTTTATGGATAGGGTATTTTACTAAAATCGGCACGCTGAATTACACCTATTCTCTTGTCGTCTGCATTATCGGCACGTTTCTCGGGATGATGTTCAGCTATTATGTTGGGAAAAAAGCGGGTCGTCCTTTAATTGAGCGAATTGGAAGGTGGATTGGATTAACAGATAAAAGAATAGGAAAGACCGAAAAATGGATTCATAAGTACGGCCCGTCTTCTATTGTCATCAGTTTCTTTATACCGGGTATACGGCATGTTACAGGCTATTTTTTTGGTGTTTCTCAGATGAGATTAAAAACCTATGCGATTTATGTAGGCATCAGTGCAATTATTTGGTGTTGTGTACTTTTAACTTTAGGAAGAATGGTAGGTCACTTTGATTAATAACACGGGGGAGAGTTAAAAGAGCAATGGTTAAAATTCATTATGAAAGCCACGAAATGTTGAATCAATAACATTTCATGGCTTTTTTAGTTTTTCTACTTAAGATTTGATTATTTGGCTTGTTCGTTCTTTAATAAATCACGAATTTCTTTTAAAAGTTCTTCCTTCGTATCAAGTTCCGGTTTTGGCTCTTCTACAATTTCCGATTCCTTTTTCCGATTTAATTTTGTTAATAGGCGTAGAGCCATGAAAATGGCAAACGCAATAATAAGAAAATCAATGATCGATTGGACAAATACTCCAAGTGCTATTTGTGCCTCACCTGAACCAAATTTCCACTCATCCTTTAAATCAATTCCACCTGTAAGCATCCCTACAAGGGGCATAATAATATTTTCTACTAAAGATGTTACGATTTTTCCGAATGCAGATCCAATTACAACTGCAACCGCTAAGTCGATGACATTACCTTTCATCGCAAATTCCTTAAAGTCTTTCCACATCTTCAACAACTCCTATAATCAATAATTAATGCAGTTTTCTATTGTAACGATTGTCTATCTGATTATCAACTATGAAATAGAGTTGAAATTTAGTAAAATGAATAGAATAGTAGGGTTTTAATCAGTTAAAGATTGGTGGCGGCTATGGCAAAAAGCAAAAAGAAACAACCTTTATTATCACCTAAAGTAAAAATTTACTTAATCGTACTACTCATTCCGATATCATTAACAATATACATATTTGCTTTTTTTAGTTGGCAGCAAATTCGTGGATTGCCTTTTATCGAACGATTTACCGAAAAGTCGGTCTACCAACAAATTCAGGATCAATTTGATTTAGAAATCCCGATCGAGTACATACCTGTCTACGTAGCGGCGGAACAAAAGTATAATGTACCATGGACACTTCTTGCTGCACATCATCGAGTAGAAACACGTTTTTCTACAATGAGAACGCTTATTTCCCCTGTGGGAGCAGAAGGGCATATGCAATTTATGCCTTGTACATTTGTCGGTTGGAAGCACCCGTCATGTAAAGACTTAGGTTTAGGGGAGATTCCGGAAAAGGATAAAACGAATCCAGCAGTAATTAAAAAATATGGTGGATATGGGGTAGATGCCAATGGAGATGGTATTGCAGATCCGTTTGACATAGAAGACGCGATTTTTAGTGCGGCAAAGTTTTTATCGATTGCCGGAGTAAGAAATGGGGAACTGAAAAAAGCCGTTTTTCAATATAATCACAGCGATGCCTATGTAGAAGATGTTTTATATTATTACAAACAATACCGAGATTATGGTGATCAATTGAAGCAAATTGCAATGGATGATACTAAATAAAAAAAACTAAATGCTTAGCAGGAATAAGTTGTTCATGTTCATTGATTTGAATTGATTATTAGTCATCGTAGATATCCTATCTCACTGTATTTAAAGCGATGAATAAGTTGATTGGAGTGGAGGGACCGTGACTCCACCGGGAACCGTGCCCGGGGAAAGCATCGGTCCCGGAATGGAAATCACCGGTGTTCATTAGTTAACTTTATTTTAATAAAAAAGACTGTAGACAAACCCGAATTTCTTCGAGTTTGTCTACAGTCTGAACGTGTGACGTGAAGTCACACTTTTTTAAAACTTAGATGCACAGATTTTTTGAAATTTGGTATTTATTACACTGCTTTTCGCATAGAACGTAAAATGAAGCTTACGATGAAAATCAATACAATAGCACCAATTAATGCTGGGAATACATAGAAGTCAGAAACTCTCCATCCCCAATTTCCTAATAACATACTACCGATCCAAGAACCGACAATACCTGCAATAATGTTACCGATAATGCCTCCCGGAACGTCCTTACCTAGAATTACTCCTGCTAACCAACCTAAAATACCTCCGATAATTAAAAACCAAATAAAACTCATCATATAAATGTCCAACTCCTTCTGAAAATAGTGAATGATAATTGCATCTAGTTAGTTATTTCCTTTCTTCTGAAGGGTTAAACATTTTTAAGCTTTCTATTGGCGTGTTAAATAATGGTAGCAGCTAAACAACCTTTAAAATGTTGCAGAGCCCAAGCATGTCCTGCCTCATTGAAACTAGCTACCGCCTTTTCTGGAATTATGATTTTATAGCCAAGGTTGTAACTGTCAACGGCTGTATGCAACACACATATATCTGTACAAACCCCGACAAGAACTACTTCTTCGACACTTCGCTCACGCAGAAGGATATCCAAGTCTGTGCCTGCAAAAGCACTGTAGCGAGTTTTATCGAAGGAAATAACCTGTTCTTTGTATTTTTCATACATGTCCTTTACCGATCCATAAAGGTCACGGCCTTTTGTGCCTCTAATATTGTGAGGCGGGAATAATTTTGATTCAGGGTGGTAAGGATCATTTTCTTCATGTAAATCATTTGCAAAAACGACTACTTCATTTTGTTCTACAAATTGTTCAATTAACGAGCTTATATCCTGTTCAATAGCCTGCCCAGCAGCTCCACAAGTTAATTTCCCATCCGATGCGACAAAATCATACGTATAATCGATTACAATCAGTGCTCTTTTTACCATTATTATCCTCCTTGATATGTTATAAAGCTATTATGCCATGATAGAAGCAATAATGATAAAATAAATTGTTAACTAAATATTCAAAATATTTTGATTTATTTAGTTGGGTAATGTATATTAAGAATATCAAAAAATTAAACGGGGTGGAGTGGATAAGATGGATCAGGCATTAATGAGGAAATTAAACCGTCAGGCACTTATTTTTGTAGGAATCCACAGCTTTATAATTTTGAACTTTGCAATTGAATTACTACTACTCTAATAAAATGGGATATTCCTAACCTAGCATCAGTTTGCTAGGTTATTGTTTTTTTGTTAATCATTTCAAATGATTTAACACCAATGCTAACAAGGCATGTAAGCATTTAGGTCAAGTACTGTGATGAGCTCCAACACCATTTTCAAATAAAAATAAATTAAATTTTTTAAAAATTCAAATTTGTAAAAATTGAACTGAAAGAGAGTAAACAGCACAGTAATCAGTAAGAAAGCGGTTACAATAAATTAGAACATTTTGAATTGTATAAAAAATTCAAAAAATAGTGTTGACGGTAGCACTCATTCCGTACTATGATAACAACAATTTAGTACACCACATCATTCAAGCACACAAACATGTTAAATGAATGATGTGACAAAATCGATTCCTATAATTAAAATTTAGAAAATTCTTATTTTTAATTACGGGGAAGCGAAATATAAAACAACAAGAGTGAAAGCTTTACGTTGAGGGGCGTTTAATATGAGAAGTGATATGATCAAACTTGGAGTTGACCGAGCTCCACACCGTAGTCTTTTATATGCTACAGGTAAAGTAAAGGCGAAAGATTTAGAGAAGCCGTTTATCGGTGTTTGTAACTCATATATTGATATTATTCCAGGCCATGTGCATTTACGTCAGTTTGCAGACGTTGTAAAGGATGCCATTATAGAAGCTGGCGGTATTCCATTTGAATTCAATACGATCGGTGTTGATGACGGAATAGCAATGGGTCATATCGGCATGCGTTATTCATTGCCATCTCGAGAGATTATTGCAGATTCAGCCGAAACAGTTATTAATGCACACTGGTTCGATGGCGTATTTTACATTCCGAACTGTGACAAAATTACACCGGGTATGCTAATGGCAGCTGTTCGAACGAACGTACCATCAGTATTTGTTTCCGGCGGTCCGATGGAAGCTGGTACTTCATCAACTGGTAAGCAATTATCATTGACGAGTGTATTTGAAGGAGTCGGCGCACATAAGGCAGGAACGATGTCAGCAGAAGAACTTCTTGATATTGAAAACAATGCATGTCCAACATGCGGATCATGTTCAGGAATGTTCACAGCCAACTCAATGAATTGCCTAATGGAAATGCTAGGTTTGGCTTTGCCAGGTAACGGTACAATTGTTGCAACGAGTGATAAGCGGAAAGAGTTAATTTATGAAGCAGCCAAACACTTGGTACGCATGATTAAAGAAGACGTAAAACCACGCGATATCGTAACAAAAGAGGCTATTGATGATGCATTTGCATTGGATATGGCAATGGGCGGTTCAACAAATACAGTACTTCACACATTGGCAATCGCGAATGAAGCTGAAATCGAATATAACATTGAAGATATTAATAAAGTCGCAGAACGCGTTCCTTATATTGCGAAAATTATGCCGGCATCGGATATATCGATGGATGACATTGCAAAAGCAGGCGGCGTACAGGCAATTATAAATGAATTAACGAAAATTCCTGGTGCGATCCACCCAGATCGTCCAACAATCGCAGGCGTAACGATGCGAGAACTTGTAAAAGATTACAAGATTACGAATGATAAGGTTATTCGAACAAAAGATAATCCATATAGTGCTGTAGGAGGTCTTTCCGTTCTATTCGGAAACATCGCACCTGAAGGATCTGTTATTAAGGTAGGTGCTGTTGACCCTTCTATTAAAACATTTACAGGTGAGGCAATCGTATTTGAATCACAGGAAGAAGCACAAAAAGCAATTGATGAAGGCATTGTACGTGAAGGGCACGTAGTAGTCATTCGCTATGAAGGGCCAAAAGGTGGTCCGGGTATGCCGGAAATGCTTGCTCCTACATCAGCGATTCAAGGTCGCGGATTGGGGACGAAAGTAGCTTTAATTACAGATGGTCGTTTCTCAGGCGCATCACGCGGAATTTCCATCGGTCATATTTCTCCAGAGGCAGCTGAAGGCGGTCCAATCGCTTTAGTAAACAACGGAGATATTATCGAAATCGATTTACCAGGTCGAACAATTAATTTACAAGTTTCTGATGAAGTTCTTGCAGAGCGTCGTCAAAACTTGCAACCATTTGAACCAAAAATTAAGCGCGGTTGGCTTGCACGTTACTCAGCTTTAGTAACGAATGCTTCCCAAGGCGGCGTAATGAAAATATAAAAAGAATAATATAAATCGTTGATGAGGTTAAAGAATATAGAGTCTTGTATTTACCAGAGAGCCGGTGCTGGTGGAAGCCGGTGATACAACTATATTCGACATCCCCTCGGAGTGAGCTATTAAACGCATTCGCCATTAGATAGCTCCGGGCATAATCGAAATGCTCGTTATTAATGAATCGCTCTCTTTATTAGTTGCACAAATTTCTTATGGAATTTGGTAATAGAGAGGTCAAGGCGGTTCACGAGGTAGCAAAGTGGACATTGGTCTTTTAAAGGGGCCTTTGTTGTCTTAGCTATAAATAAGGGTGGTACCATGAAAAGTCTTTTTCATCCCTACGTAAGAGGTTTTCTTTTGCGTGCGGATATAAGAGGCTTTTTCTTTTTATATAAAAATCGTCCATGAGTTAACATATAAAGTTTTTTAAAAGGAAGGAGTATTAAAAAAATGAGTACAAATGTTTCAATCAGTAAAGAAATTGAAATGCCTGAGGAACAGCCACAAGTAATTAAATCTAGAGATGGTGCCGATATTTTAGTGCAGGCATTACATGATCAGGAAGTCGAAATTATTTTTGGTTATCCAGGTGGTGCCGTATTACAGATTTATGATGCACTTTACCGTAACCCGATTCGCCATATTTTAACACGACATGAACAAGGTGCTATCCACGCAGCAGAAGGGTATGCACGTGTCATGAATAAGCCGGGTGTAGTCATTGCAACATCTGGACCAGGGGCAACAAACCTTGTAACAGGTATTGCGGATGCGATGATTGATTCCATTCCACTAGTAATTTTTACAGGTCAGGTAGCAACATCAGTCATCGGTACGGACGCTTTCCAGGAAGCAGATATTATGGGGATTACAACACCAATTACAAAGCACAACTATCAGGTACAGGATGTAGCGGATATTCCACGAATCGTTAAAGAAGCATTCCATATTGCGAATACAGGACGAAAAGGGCCGGTAGTTATTGATTTCCCTAAAAATATTTCACAATCTGTTTTCCTTGAGGATATAAAAACACCGGAAGATATTTATTTACCAGGATATCAACCAACGACAAAACCGAACTATTTACAAATTCAAAAAGCGATTCAGGCCATTACTTTAGCTAAAAAACCTTTAGTACTTGCAGGTGCAGGTGTATTATTCGCAGATGCTTGTGAACAATTGACTGAATTTATTGAAAAATATAATTTACCGGTTGTAAACACTCTACTTGGTTTAGGAAGTATACATGGACAGCATAAACAGTTCTTTGGTATGGCAGGAATGCATGGTTATGCAACAGCTAATGATGCCATTACAAAATGTGATTTATTAATCAATATCGGGGCACGATTTGACGATCGCCTGACAGGGAACTTAGCTACTTTTGCACCAAATGCGACGATTATCCATATTGATATCGATCCAGCAGAAATCGGGAAAAATGTTCCGACAGACATTCCGATTGTAGCGGATGCAAAAGAAGCACTTTATGCATTATTGAAAAAAGATTTCCAAGGACCGGATACGACGGACTGGATGGATTACTTAAATGATAGTCGCGACAGATACCCGCTTTGGTATGAAGATGCTGGTGAGGAAATTTTACCGCAGCAAGCAATGGAAATCATCCATAGATTAACGGATGGCGACGCAATTGTTACAACTGACGTAGGTCAACATCAAATGTGGGCAGCACAATATTATCATTTAAACAATCCACATGGCTGGGTTACATCAGGCGGATTAGGAACAATGGGCTTCGGATTCCCTGCAGCAATCGGAGCACAATTTGCGAAACCTGATAAGAAGGTTATTTCCATCGTAGGTGATGCAGGATTCCAAATGACAAACCAAGAGCTGATTCTATTAAAAGAATTCAATTTACCTGTAAAAGTTGTCATTTTGAATAACAGCTGCTTAGGAATGGTACGTCAATGGCAGGAAACTTTCTATGAAGAGCGCTACTCTCAAAGTCTTATGCCGATTCAGCCGGATTTCGTAAAGCTTGCTGAGGCATATGGAGTAAAGGGCTATCGAATTGATAATTTATCGGAGGCAGAAGCAATTTTTGCCGAAGCAATTAATTCAGATGAACCAGTCGTAATTGACTGTCGAGTGAAACAGCTCGTGAGCGTCTTCCCAATGGTCGCACCAGGAAAAGGATTACATGAAATGATTGGAGTGGAAAAGCCATGAAACGTGTGCTCACAGTAACAGTAATTAATCAAAGCGGAGTATTAAATCGAGTGACAGGTTTGTTAATGAAACGCCAATTCAATATTGAATCAATTACAGTTGGCCACTCAGAACAGCCGAACTTCTCGAAAATGACGTTCATCGTTCATGTGGAAGATGAAAATAAAATCGAACAGTTAATTAAACAGCTATCGAAGCAAATTGACGTATTAAAAGTAAATGATATTACAGAAAAATCAATCGTTCTTCGTGAGCTGGCACTCATTAAAGTAGTATCACCACCGAATATGCGAATGGAAATGAATGCAATTGTTGAGCCGTTCCGACCACAAGTTGTCGATACGTCAAAAAATGTTGTCACATATGAAGTTGTAGGTCATCCGGAAAAAATCGATGCATTTATCGAACTGATTAGACCATATGGCATTAAAGAATTAACACGTACTGGCGCAACAGCGTCGATACGTGAAGCACAAAAAATCGAAGGTCCACAACTTTCAATTTTAAAATAACCGGCATTCCATACGGGGCGGAGGATGTCATCTGAAGCCCGTATATCAAAAAATATATAATTTAACTTAATTGGAGGAAATGAAAATGTCTAAAATGTATTATGAAAATGAAATCAACGAGCAAGTATTACAAGGGAAAAAAATCGCGATTATCGGTTATGGTTCACAAGGCCATGCCCATGCGCTTAACTTAAAAGAATCAGGTTTTGATGTAGTAGTAGGTATCCGTCCAGGTAAATCTTATGATGCAGCAAAAGAAGACGGCGTAGAAGTAAAAACAGTTGCTGAAGCAGCAGCAGAAGCAGATGTAATCCAAATCTTACTTCCGGATGAGCGTCAAAAAGCAGTTTACGAAGCAGAAATCGCACCTTACTTAACACCTGGTAAAGCGTTAATGTTCGCACATGGTTTCAACGTACACTTCGGTCAAATTACACCACCTGCAGATGTGGACGTATTCCTAGTAGCGCCAAAAGGTCCTGGTCACTTAGTACGTCGTCAATTCGTTGAAGGTGCAGGCGTACCTGGCTTATTCGCAATCCACCAAGATGCAACTGGTCAAGCACGTGATTTAGCCCTTGCATACGGTAAAGGAATCGGTTCAGCACGTGGTGGATTACTTGAAACGACATTCGCTGAAGAAACAGTAACGGATCTATTCGGTGAGCAAGCCGTACTTTGCGGTGGTACAACTGAACTTGTAAAAGCAGGTTTCGAAACATTAGTAGAAGCGGGCTACCAACCAGAATTAGCTTACTTTGAAACTTTACACGAATTAAAGCTAATCGTTGACCTAATGTTCGAAGGCGGTATGGCGACAATGCGCTATTCAATCTCAGATACAGCTGAGTGGGGAGACTATGTATCAGGTCCACGTATTATCGACGCATCTGTAAAAGCACGTATGAAAGAAGTGTTAACAGATATCCAAGATGGTACTTTCGCGAAACGCTGGATCGAAGAAAATGAAACGGGTCGTCCAGAATATACGAAGTTTAAAGAAGCTGGCGCTAACCACCAAATTGAAGAAGTAGGCGAAAAATTACGCGCAATGATGCCATTCATCAACAAAGGAAAACAAAAGGTTACAGTGAAATAATATGAGAAAAATTGACATTTTTGATACAACATTGCGCGATGGTGAACAGTCTGCTGGTATCAATTTAAATACAGCAGAAAAAGTGGAAATCGCAAAACAACTAGAGCGTTTAGGTGTCACAATTATTGAGGCGGGATTTCCTGCCTCATCTCCAGGTGACTTGGAAGCTGTTTCGTTAATTGCAAAAACAGTGAAAAATTCAATTGTAACAGGCTTAGCGCGTGCCGTGAAAAGTGACATCGACGCAGTTTGGGAAGCAATTCGCCATGCAGAACAACCACATGTTCATACATTTATCGCAACAAGCCCGATTCATATGGAATACAAATTAAAGAAAAATCCGGATGAAGTAGTCGAGCAGGCAGTAGCCGCTGTGAAATACGCAAAGGAAAAGTTCTCGCTTGTAGAATTTTCCGCAGAAGATGGCTTCCGTTCCGATAAAGAATTTTTAGTACGCATTTGCCAGGAAGTAATTAAAGCAGGTGCCACAACAATTAATATTCCGGATACAGTTGGTTACGCATCGCCGGAAGAATATGGCGCATTATTCCGCTATTTACGTGAAAACGTAATCGGTGCAGAAAAAATTAAGTTTTCTGCCCATTGCCACGATGATTTAGGAATGGCAGTAGCAAACTCATTAGCAGCCGTTCAAAATGGTGCCGATCAAGTAGAATGTACGATTAACGGTATCGGTGAACGCGCCGGAAATGCAGCATTAGAGGAAATCGGTGTTGCGCTTCACATTCGTAAAGATTTTTACGGTGTTGAAACAGGGCTTAACTTAAAAGAAATTAAACGTACATCTCAAATGGTAAGCCGCCTAACGAATGTTGTTATTCAGCCTAACAAAGCTGTTGTAGGGAAAAACGCATTTGCTCATGAATCGGGTATTCACCAGGACGGTGTATTGAAAAATCCAGAAACTTACGAAATTATTTCTCCGGCACTTGTAGGAGAAGACGATATTCCATTAGTTTTAGGGAAGCATTCCGGACGCGCAGCATTCCGTGACCGTGCAGAAACAATGGGCTTCGAGCTATCGGATGAAAAACTGAACAAAGCATTTGCTGAGTTCAAAAAATTGGCCGACCGCAAAAAAGAAGTTACGGAAGACGATTTAACAACGATTTTAACTGAGCAACAAGTTTCAATAGAAGATGTTCCGTTATTTGAACTAAAATCAGTTCAAGTTCAGTACGGTACTGAAAATATCCCAACTGCTACTGCATCAGTGCTTACTCCTGACGGTGAGTTGAAAACACTCGCTTCAACAGGTTCAGGTTCAGTCGAAGCAATCTTCAATACGTTGGAATTACTTGTTGGAGGAAAGGTAAACATACTAGATTACCGAGTACAATCAGTCGGCAAAGGACGCGATGCCCTTGGAGAAGCGGTCGTTAATTTAAAATACAATGGCTATACCTCTACAGGACGCGATTCAGCACAAGATGTATTAGAAGCAAGTGCAAAAGCATACTTAAATGCAGTCAATCGCCAACTGATTCAACAGCAAGTACGCGCTGAAAATGCAATTACGGTGTAATAGATTATACAAACTAAATTGTTGTTTGGAGTGAAGGTGGCGAGTGCAACTGCAATCAAAGCTTCCTGGGGGATAAGCATGACGCCTGAGAATAGGAACAAAAGCTAAGAACGCCACGTCCTGTGGCAACGCTTTTGTGACCGACATCGTGTCGGCCTTGTGCCCCCGGAAAGCGTCCACCGTAACGGAAAACAACTAGCATTCTCTTTATATTGACAATAGCGTCATCCTTTTTGATGGCGCTTCTACATCAAGTAACTTCACGTAGAAAGAAAGGTGTTTTACAAATGGAAAAGAAAATTACAGTACTACCAGGTGACGGCATTGGTCCAGAAGTTGTTGCAAGTGCAGTAAAAGTATTACAAGTAATCGGGAAACGTTTTAATCATACATTTCATTTAAACTACGCGGCAATCGGCGGAGCAGCAATTGATCAATACAACAATCCATTACCGGATGAAACAATTGCGATGTGTGAAGCAAGTGATGCTATTTTATTAGGCGCTGTCGGTGGACCGAAATGGGATAATAACGCACCAAGCCTACGACCGGAAAAAGGTTTATTAAAAATTCGTAAGCACTTTGATTTATTTGCGAATTTACGTCCTGTGAAAGCATTCCCTAGTTTACTTGCATCTTCTCCATTAAAGCGTGAAGTTGCGGAAAATGTAGACTTAATGATCGTCCGCGAATTAACAGGAGGGCTTTACTTCGGAGAGCCACGTAAAAAAACAGATGCAGGTGCTATTGATACATGTGTGTATTCACGTGAAGAAATTGAGCGTATTGTCGAAAATGCTTTCGAATTAGCTCGTTTACGTCGTGGAAAACTTTGCTCAGTAGATAAAGCAAACGTACTCGATACATCACGTTTATGGCGTGAAATTGTAGAAGAGAAGAAAAAGCAGTACCCAGATGTAGAAACAGAACATAACTTAGTTGACTCAGTGGCGATGAAGCTGATTACAAATCCTGGTCAATATGATGTCATCGTTACTGAAAATTTATTCGGTGATATTTTAAGTGACGAAGCTTCTGTTATTACAGGTTCACTAGGTGTATTGCCTTCAGCATCAATTCGCGGTGATAACTTCGGTCTTTACGAGCCAGTACATGGTTCAGCACCTGAAATTGCAGGGCAAGGTGTTGCCAACCCGGCAGCAACAATTCTTTCAGTAGCAATGATGCTACAATACTCATTCGGTTTAAAAGAGGAAGCAGCCGAAATTGAACGTGCGGTTACTGCAGTGTTTAATGATGGGTATTTCACAGCAGATTTAGCACAGGAACATACACGTTCACTATCTACTGAAGAATGGACTGAACAAGTACTAAACGAAATCGATGCAAGCTTCGTTTCGGACAGCATTATGATTTCATATAATTAATCATTTTTTAAGTAAGCAGATTGTTGATTGTAAAAAAGGGGAGCATGGTGCGAATTAAAAATGTCACGCTTGTTATGACGTATTTTTAGCCAGCATCATGTCTGCCCCAAGAATGAACATCAACTCTATATATGGGTAAGGAACGGTGAAAACTATGGGGAAAAATATTATTGAAAAAGTGTGGGAACAGCATGTCGTACATCGTGAAGAAGGTAAGCCAGATTTACTATATATCGACTTACATTTAATTCACGAGGTTACTAGTCCACAGGCGTTTGAGGGATTACGCTTAGCAGGGCGAAAAGTGCGTCGAACAGATTTATGTTTTGCTACAATGGACCATAACGTACCAACGAAAAATTTACCGACAATTAACGATCCGATAGCGAAAAAGCAAATTATGACACTAGCTGAAAATGCGAAGGAATTCGGCATTGAATTAGCAGATATCGGACACCCTGATCAAGGGATTGTTCACGTAATCGGGCCAGAACTAGGGTTAACACAGCCTGGTAAGACGATTGTTTGCGGAGACTCACATACAGCTACACACGGTGCTTTCGGTGCCATTGCATTCGGTATCGGAACATCGGAAGTGGAACATGTTCTATCTACTCAAACATTATGGCAATTAAAGCCACCTACTATGGAAATTCGTGTTAACGGTGAACTTGGTCTTGGCGTAACAGCAAAAGACATCATTTTAGCAATTATCGCCAAGTGGGGAATCGGTGTAGGAACAGGTCATATCGTTGAGTACACGGGAGAAGCAATTCGCAAGCTTTCTATGGAAGAACGAATGACAATCTGTAATATGTCAATTGAAGCCGGAGCAAAAGCCGGTCTAATTTCTCCAGATGAAATTACAGTCGAATTCC
This sequence comes from Solibacillus sp. FSL K6-4121, assembly GCF_038002585.1. Taxonomy (NCBI): domain Bacteria; kingdom Bacillati; phylum Bacillota; class Bacilli; order Caryophanales; family Caryophanaceae; genus Solibacillus; species Solibacillus sp. FSL K6-4121. The sequence goes on along the minus strand of NZ_JBBOCS010000002.1, from coordinate 816,814 downwards.
TTCGCGGCCGCCGCCATGCACCACAGGGCGAACAATTTGAAGAAGCGGCAAAGTACTGGTTAAGCTTAGCGTCTGATCCGGATGCTACTTATGATGTAGTACTTGAAATTGATGCAGACGAAATCGAACCAATCGTAACATGGGGTACGAATCCAGCAATGGGTGTTGGCGTTTCGAAAACTGTACCAACTGCTGCAGACTACAATAACGAGACTGATAGAGCAGCATTAAATAAAGCATTGCAATATATGGATTTACAAGAAGGACAAAATATTACTGATATCGAGATTCAGCACGTATTTATCGGTTCTTGTACAAACTCACGTATTAATGACTTACGTGCAGCAGCAGATATCGTTAAAGGCGAAAAGATAGCTCCAGGTGTTAAAGGGATTGTTGTTCCAGGATCTTGGTCAACAAAACGTCAGGCAGAAGAAGAAGGACTACACCAAATTTTCCTTGATGCTGGCTTTGAATGGCGTGAATCGGGATGCTCAGCTTGCCTAGGCATGAACGAAGATGTCATTCCATCCGGTGAACGTTGTGCATCGACGTCAAACCGTAACTTTGAAGGGCGTCAAGGCGCGGGTGCACGTACACATCTTGTGTCACCAGCTATGGCGGCTGCCGCTGCAATTCATGGGCGCTTTGTAGATGTTCGTAAGCTACAAAAGCAGGAAGTATAAGGAGAGATTAGTATGGAACCGATTAATATCGTCAACAGCATATATGCACCACTCGACCGTAAAAATGTCGATACTGACCAGATTATATCAAAAGAGTTTTTAAAGCGTATTGAGCGTACAGGGTTTGGACAATACGTATTTTATCACTGGCGTTTTGACAAAGACGGCAAGCCAAATGAGGATTTCGTATTAAATAAGCCTGAATATAAAAGTGCTGAAATTTTAGTCGCACAAGATAACTTCGGCTGCGGTTCTTCACGCGAACATGCACCATGGGCCATTCTTGATTACGGATTCCGTGTAGTTATTGCACCGAGCTTTGCAGATATTTTCCATAATAACTGCTTTAAAAACGGTATTTTACCGATTAAATTAACAGAAGCTGAATGTGATGAACTACTGGAAAAAGGCTTAGAAAAAGCACAGGCAATTGAAGTAAACTTGGAGCAACAAACTGTTACTACAGGGTATGGCAAAACGTATTCATTCACGATTGACCCATATTATAAGCAAATGCTGTTAAATGGCTGGGATGAAATTTCGTTGACATTCCAATACGAAGAACAAATCGCGGCATATGAAAAAAAACGTATAGCGTATTAAATAACAAGCCTGTTATGAAGGGTCAACACCTTTCGTAACAGGCTTTGTCTTATTTTACCGGTTGTTGCAGAAATTTGCCGATGCTATAATTCCGGTATAATGTTTAAGTATTAGGAGTGTAGTAGCTGGTGAAGAAATTTTGGAGTTGGTTCGGAATATTTTTTGTAATATTACTTTTAATGAGTAATTGGATGGTTTTCGTAGGGGCGATTGTTCTGTATTTTGGCTTCAAGAAGTTTAAAAAGTATAAGAAAGAAAAGCAACTACAAAAAGCATTGGAAGCTCAATTAAAGCTAAAAAAAGAAAGTCAATCCACGATCGAATATAAAATGGAAAGACTGTTAACGATAACGAAAAACCTCGACCCGAATCGTTCTAAACGTCAGGAATATAAAACTAAGCAGCAATTAAATTTGCGGGATTACTGGTATAAATATTTGGATTTACGCGCCAAGTTAATTTTAAATGACACGTCTACATACCGTGAAGAGGAAGTACTACATATCATGTGTGATGAATTACTTAATCGTATGGACAAACTCGAAATCGAAGTGACAGATGCGGTAAAAAAAGAATTCATTGAGGAAAACTTGATGCCATTATTACGAGATGTAGTAGAAATAATGGAAGGCATTAGTCCTGTAAAATCTATTAATATTAATGCTTACCGTTTACTAAAGCAAATCCATAATGATTAATAACGTAAGACCATTCTCATCAGTTGAGAATGGCTTTTTTATTGACCAAAATTAACCTTACATGATTAATATTCCTAGAATTGGACATACTGAAATAAAGATATTTAAGAATAGGAGAATTACGATGTCTTCTGAAGAAAATATAAAGTCAATTGAAGAACAATTCAAGGATACAAACGAACTAACAAAGAAGACGCTAGAAGATGAGGGGAAAAAAGCAGAAATACATTATATTAAGTCCCTTATTGATTTGGAATTATTGCAAAAAATTATTATTAAGCCTTTTTTTGAAATGTCCTCTGAAACTAAGTTTGTTCGATATATTCAGGCATTGCCCCAATTCCAAGAAAGTAAATCAAAAGATCAGCTTAAACAGGATGTAATGAGCGGTAATGTAATAATAAGGATTCAAAATGAAATTCTAGTACTCGATTTAAAGTTCTCTACGAATGATCAAATAAATACAACCTCAGTAGAAATGACCACACATGGTTCACAAATAGCGTTAAGTGAAAATCTGACAATGAGCATAAATATGATTCGATCGAATTATCATCAGCCTACATTATACGTTGATTACGTTGTAATGGGCGAAGTGAACCAGCAAAAATTGGCAATCATTTATGATAAAGAACATGTAAACAAAAATGCATTGAAGCTAATTGAAGAAAGGCTTCAAGCTGTAGACCGCAATATCATTACTTCGACAACTCAGTTAAATAATTATATAAACAATCAGAGATTTTCCTTATTTCCTCAAATGATTATGACTGAAAGACCAGACCGTATCGCATACAATCTTTCAGGTGGAAAAGTTGTTTTACTATTGGACGGAAATTCTCAGGCGCTTATTGCACCCGTTTTCTTTTTTGATTTCATGACAACTATGGAAGATAATTACCACACGTTTTTTATTTCTTTTTTCCTAAAATTCCTCCGTTATACAGGGTTGTTTATAAGTATTCTCCTGCCGAGTTTGTATATTGGTATTACCTCATATGCACCGGAAGTATTTCGTACAGAGTTAGCATTAACAATCGCCGGAAGTCGCATTGGTGTTCCTTTTTCTTCATTTATAGAAGTTTTATTTATGCTTTTCTTTATGGAAATGCTATTAGAAGCAAGTATTCGACTCCCAAAAGCAGTAAGTGCAACTGCTACTACAGTAGGTGGGTTAATATTAGGAACTGCTGTGACAGAGGCTTCCCTGGCATCAAATGTAATGGTTATTGTCGTATCTGCTGTTGCCATATCCACTTTTGTTATTCCGATAAATGAAATGGCCTTTTCTATTCGTGTCCTACGTATATTTTTCATATTAGTGACAACTATATTCGGCTTAGCTGGTTTAACACTGGGGCTGTACGCTTTAGTTATGTACTTAGTAAGCATTAATAGCTTTGGGGAACCTTATTTAAAACTTAGTATGGGCAAAAAAAATAAAATGAAATCAGGGGAGGAATCATGAACCGATTTTATTATTATTTAATTTTAATTAATATGGTTGCAAATATTATCGCTTCAGTACCTGCCATTCTTTTACATTACCATAAAGAAGGTACGGTTTCTTCTATGATAATGGGAATAATAGCAGGTGTGATTCTTGTTACAATTTATACTCGCTTTTTTAATTCTTATCCTGGTATGACTTTACCTGAGCTTTTACAGAAAACGACACCTAAATGGTTTTATTTACCGTTTGTATTTTCACTCGCGATTTTATGGTTTGTTGCGGGGCTTATCACCTTAATCACCTTTACATTTCTGTTAATTCGTTACTTGAGTCCAGAAATGCCTATTATGCAAATTAGCTTAACGATAATCCTTTCCGTTATTTTTGGATGTTTAATGAAAACACAACGTGTATTATTTACAACGGAAATTATCTTGTTAATTACAAGCCCATTAATCCTGTTCATCTTTTATAAAGCGTATACTAGTCCAAATTTGGAATGGGATTATGTAAGAGAAGCTGCTTTATATATTAATAAAATTCCAAACTGGCATTCATTCTCTTCATGCTTTTTTTTATTTTTAGGTGTAGCAAATTTGTTTATATTTAATCGATACTTTACAAAAAAACAAACGTTTGGTTGGAAACAAATTAGTCTCATCACATTCATAGCCGGCGCAACATTATTTACGACATATTTTATACCAATTGGATTTAATGGCTTTGAGGATATTAATCAGCTTGTTTACCCGTGGATTTCTACTACAGACTCATTAAAAATGGACTTTTTTGTAATAGAGCGAGTACTGTTTATTTTTCTGTTATTTTATTTAGGGATTGCATTTATAAGTATTCTCATTCATTGGCATGCTTCGATGGAATTTTTAAGATTTATTTTTAAGTTTGAAAATATAAAATTCAAAGGAAAAAGCATTGGAAAATTTATACCAATTCCTTTTTTCATAGCCATTACACTGTATTTAGTAACTGAACTAAATGAGTACCAACTATTTCGTTATACAAGTATTTTTTATAGCATTTTAGTGTTTGTATTTCCTTTAATGGTCCTAGTCTTTGTTTTTATAAAAAGGAGAATGAAATATGCAAAATCTTAATATTAAAATGAAGGCTCTCATTTTGTTATTAATGTGCAGCATTTTCATAGCAGGTTGCGAATTTAAAGATATCGATAAAACTGTTTTCATTGCAATGATTGCGATTGATAAATCAGATGAAGAGGACAAACCTTATAAAATAACGTTAAAGCTATATGAACCAACAAGCTCTTTTAAAGAAGCGACTGCTCCGGAGTACTCTTATTTAACACAAACTGGTGAAACATTGTCAGAAGCTATTCGTATATTAGAATCGTATTCCGATAAGGAGCTTGAATTTGGGCATTCCAAACTTATTGTCATTGGAGAAGAATTATTAAAAGAGGATAAAAATGAGGGAATTATTGATTTTTTATTAAGAAGACCGGACATTCAAATGATTTCATGGATCAGCATTGGACGACCATCAGCTGAAGAAATTATTAAACTGATTCCACAAGGGGAGACCGCTGCCTATCCAGAGCTATTTAACTATTTTGATGAAAATGGAACGACTAGTCCATTAATCGTGACGACATATTTATTTGAATTCAGACGAAACATGAAGGAAAAAGGAATAGATACAGTTATACCAATTATCGAGATAGTTAAAGCAGATGAGCATTTCAAAATTAATAAGTCATTCTTATTAGCAAATAACAAAGAGCCACATGAACTTGAAACGCTAAATACCTCCATCTATAATTTGCTCACAAAAAAATCAAAAAGTGCTGAATTAAAAATAGAAGAAGATGGCGATTCATTTATAGCTAAAATTGACACAATCCGATCCAATTACAAAGTCATCATAAAAGATGAATCAAATATAGAGCTTGATATAAAAGTTAGCTTAAAAGGGTCAATTTCAGAATCAAAGAAGCCGTTAAAAAATAAAGATTTGCCAAAGTATAACAAACAGCTTAAACGTGAAACAGAGGAAAAAATTACAGCATTTATTAAAGAGATGATGGAACTCGGCTTTGATCCGCTTGGCTTTGGAATTGACTATAAAGGCAAAGTCCTTCATAACAGGCGTATGAGCGAAACGGAATGGATGGAAGCCTATAAAAATGCAAAAGTAAATGTAACTGTAACTCCGGGTCTGAAAAGTACAGGGTCCATTCAATAAAAAGAAAAAAGATCAATTTTTCATATGAGAAAAATTGGTCTTTTTAGTTTGAAATATCACCTGCATATAACCGCGCATACTTTTTAACTTATTTCTTTTCTTGGCATTTTGATACCTCATTTAATAGAAGCTTTGTATTGGTGAAAATGCTTCTGTTATTTGTACACAACTTCCGCTTCCTTCACGTCTGACCAACCTCGAGTAGGCAAAATGTTTTTCAGTGGATTCCTAAAATAAGGGAATATTTTTCCGTTATTTGGCATGGTGTAGCTCATTTTATGTTAAATAAGGGAACATTTTACCGTTATTTTAAATAAAACCATGAAATTTCATGTTTTTAAGGTCAATAGCGGAAATTCCTTCCCTTATTTTCACCATTTTTTAAGCTACTTTAAAAATAACGGAAATTCCTTCCGCTATTTATCTCACTACACAATTCAAATCCCTCCCCAAACTTGCTTCAACGTGTTTTCCCCGTAACAACAGAATGATGAGCCAGTTATTTGGAAAATTTAACATCCACTTACTAATTCATGCTACAATTTACATGCGAGTTTAATTAAGAAAGGTTGATTTTCATGACTATTAAAAAATCAGCAGCACTATTTGCCATGCTTACCATTCCTGCTGCAATCGTAATTACCGATGCACCTACTTCTGCCAATAGCAGTAACTCCTATGATTGGCAAGTTTATAACGTAGAGAGCTTAATCGATCAAATTAATGCAGCAAGCAGTACATATGATTACTACTTAAGGGAAGCACGAAACGCCTATAATGCATTAACTTATTACCAGCAGACACAAGTTAGGAATGCGGCGACTTTATTTTATTATTTAGATACATATGAAAATCATCAGGAAATTTTGAATACATTTGCTGCAAAGATGTCAGCAATTTCGGCGAGAAATAGCACATTTATTCGAGATATTGAAGAAGCAAATCGTTATTACAATTCATTAACGTACTCACAGAAAAATGCAATTCCAAGCCATTCATACATACAGCTTCAAAATTATATGGAAAACGTACGAAAAATGGAAGCTGTCCAACTCAGCTTCGAACAATTAAATACGAAAGATTGGAACTATGTATCCAACTACCAATCCGCGATGCAAGCGTACAATTCATTGCCGTACGATTTCCGAACTTTACTATCGACAATGGCAAATGAAAAAATGCGAGAATATGAGCTACATCAGTCTCCTGCCTACAATCGCTCCATCGCACAGCAAGTCATGACTGCCATATCGAAATTGACGACTTCTTCAACGCAGCAGCAAGTAGAAGCGGTTCGAAAGGAATATAATGCATTAAACGCATTGCAGCAACGATTAGTGACGAATTTACAAGATTTATTATATATAGAAGAGGCTCAGCGCAATATACCATTTGGATGGGATCCTTATTATTATGAAGAGGTCGAGGAAAAGGAAAACCCGACGTCGATTGAAGTTTCAAAGAAAGGTGATTCGTATTCTATACTAATCCCAGTATCGGATATGAACCGTCATATACCAACAAAAATCACGGTTTCAGACAGCATTTCACTTTCCATCCCTCGAGCTGCAATTCCTGCTTCAAATAATAATGCAGTCATTGCTTTGACGATTGATGAAGTAAAAGGGCAGTCTATTTTGTTTTCAGCAAGTATGCATAATGAAAATTTACAGTTCTCATCTTATATTGATATCGAAGTAAAAGGTTTCCCGGCTTCAGCAACAATACTTCGTTTAGGTAATGATGGTGAATATGAAGCAACGCCATATACAAGAGTGTTGAATAAGCATGTATTGAAGACAAAAAACTCCGCAGAATATATTGTTTCCGAGCACAATCCGAAGTTCTTTGATATTCAGGCAGACGGGCACCGTTATCAAATTGAGCAGCTGGCGAAACGTAAAATTGTTTCTGGAGTTGAAAATAATTATTTTAAACCGAGTGCACACGTTACGTTAGCACAATATGCAGCAATGATTTCCCGTTCAATGGGTTTAACAGCTAATGAATTTTCTAACTATCAGGATATACAGGGGAAATGGTATGAAGCATCTGTTCAAGCGCTACTGGAGGCAGGGATATTGGATGATAAAAAATCAAATTACTTTCATGCCGAACAAGTCGTTACTAGAAAAGAAGCAGCTCTACTATCGATTCGTATGCTGCAACATGCAGGAGTGGCAATGGCTGATCCTAACTTAAGTAAAATGCCATTCACGGATATTAAACAGCTTTCTTCTTCGGAGCGATACTATATTGCATTGGCGTTTGAATATGGCATCTTTGGAGGAAAAGAAAATGGCCGTTTCGATCCAAATGGAAAATTAACACGATCACAAATGGCAAAAGTACTGCATCGCACGCTTCAAATTGCAAAGATGATTTAGATTAATAAAGTGAAAAACTAAAATGAGGGCGGGACAGTAGTTGAATTGAAAGGGTTATGGAGAAAACCCTCATAAGAAACTGATACTCTATAAAATTGATTGGAATGGAGGGGCGACTCCTACGGGAATAGCGAAATTTATTTTGCGACGAGTAACCGCAGGAGCACGACGCCTGAGACTACAGGCTCAGGCCACGCCCGTGGAAAGCGCAATGGAAATCAATTGTGTGCTCAGAAAAAACACCATTCTTCTCTAAGAGAAAAATGGTGTTTAGTTTGTGTCCAGACATCTTTTAGCATGAACCAGAATTATTATCTACAGGTTCTTATTGGTTTGTACGACGGTATTCTTTCACTGTACCGTCAGCAAACTTAATTTCAATTTCAACTTCTAAGAAGCTGTCAGGCTGATTGAACTTTTCTAAAACTTCATCAATGACTGCATCAGAATCTGTATTCGCATCAAATGTAAAGCTCTCAAAAATCGGTACTAAAGTATTTGTAGCTTCATTACCTTCGATTTTAGAATTATTTACTTCATCATCGATGGTTGCCTCTGCACGAGATGCTTCATTTTCATAATCCACTTCATAGCTCTTATTATCAGCATACTTAATATCTAAATCAAAGTGTGTAAAGTTATACGGTGCATTCGTCGTATCAGTATTAGTATCTTTACTTGTCTGATCCATTGTATTTTGCTCTGTAGGTGCATTATCCGGTAAATTAGTTGCTTCCTCTTTATCTCCGCAAGCTACTAAAAATGCACTGGTTCCTATTGCTAAAAATAAAGCGAGTTTTTTCATCCTTTTTACCACCTTTCGATTATCTACAGTTAAATTACCCTGAATAAAAAAAAATAATCATGAAAATATTATTTTAAAAAGATGATTATTCCATATAAAATTTTTTTGGTATCAAATTAAATTGTATAAATCAACCTAATTTAATATGTCTCAGACAGAAATAAAAAATACTTAGTAGTCAGTAATATGAACGGATTTCATCAATCATCAACCAAATATAGCAATATAAAAAATTTGCATAAAAATTACCATTAAATGAAAATATTTATAAAAAATTATGATACAATTATTGGGTGAAATATAATTTTAGAATGTATTCAAGTAGAGTTATAGAGCGACTACAAACTAATAAAGCTATTTCATATATTCTATTTTGAAAAAGCGATTTCATAATCGTTTTTTAGGAGGATGTTAACAATGAAAAAGTTTACGAAAACGGCTATTGCAACAACATTAGGAACGACTTTAATGTTTACGACAATTATGCCAGCCGTTAAAGCAGAACAGGTTACTCCCGATATTAGTAATTGGGCAATCCAAACATTAAATGATGGCGAAAAGTTCGGCATTTTCCCGATTGAATGGTATTATGATGGCTTTCGATCCACTATTTCTACTGAACGTTTAAATTCATTAATGACATTAACAGAAAAGAAAATTGCAGAATTAAATTTACCTAAAAATGTGGCTTTTACACCTTTAAAAGTTACTGGTGACAAAACACGCGGTGATATCATTAACCAACTATATAATATTGTCGCACAATACGATTTGAATGTATCAGAAGATGCGGTTAAATATATGCAAGAGCGCAAAGTATTGCAAGGGTCTGAAAGTGGATTAATGCTGGATGCTAAAGCAACGACACAGCATGCTGTCATTTTTGCTGTCCGTTTAATTCAAGATACTTTCGAAAAGGCCAATGCAGGTGCAAAAGGGGTTGCCTGGGTAGTAGAAGACGAAGATACAAAAGTATACTTATTAGGCTCTATTCATGTAGGTACACCGGATTTACATCCAATGCACAAAAAGCTTACAAATGCCTTTAAAGACTCAGATGGTCTATTTGTTGAGGTAAACTCATTGGACCCATCCGGTTTAGATTACTATATGGAAAAAGCGATGTTTACGGATGGTCGCACAATTAAAGATGTCGTAAGTGAAGAAACGTATGCAAAACTGGAAAAAGTTGCAGAGCAATTGGGAATGCCTATGGAAGAGTTAGCTTTACAAAAACCATGGTTTATTTCAAGTAATTTTTCATCTATGTCATTGGATGGCGTTTTTGGCTTAACACCAGAGGAAATGGCAATGCATGGGGTAGATATCCAATTTTTACTTAGTGCTTATTTACAGCAAAAACCTATTTATGAGCTGGAAGGTATGAATGCCCAAGTTGATATGTTTGATGGCTTGTCTCAGGAATCACAGGAACAATCCCTAGTTGAGGCCCTTGATAGCATTTTAGAACCAGCTGAGCAAACAGATGAAGATGTTAAAATCATGGCCGACTGGTTTACGAACTGGGTCAATGGCGACATTGAAAAATTTGCTGAAAGCTTACAGGAAATGAACGAAGATACTTCGGAATTTAACGAAATGCTATTCGGTAAGCGCGATGAACAAATGGCAGCAAAACTTGTGGAAGTATTGGAAAAACAACCAGGTACTTTCTTTGTAGTAGTTGGTGCAGGTCACTTTTTAGTCGACAAAAATATTCGCTATCATTTAGAGCAAAGCGGATATGAAGTAAAACCGTTTTATCAATAATATGATCAGCACGGAGTTTGTTTACGAAAGTAAATGCTCCGTGTTTTTTTTATATTTTCAACCTAGCCATATTTACATTCGTTATTATAGTAGAAAGGAGTGAAATGAGTGGATGAGCAACAACTTAATTTATTGATGCAACAACATACAGCAAAGCTTTTTCGCATTGCCTATTATTATTCTAAAAACTTACATACAGCCGAAGATATTGTTCAAGATGTTTTTATTAAAATTTATGAAAGGAAAATGGACCTCGATCCCACTTCAGTGGAACGCTATTTGATTACGATGACAACAAATAAATCAAAAGATTATTTAAAAAGTTGGCATTACCGAAAAATCATTTTGCAGGAAAAATGGCTTCATACATCTTCTCATAAACATACTGATGCATTAGTCGTACAGGATGAGGAGCAGCTCATAAGTGAGGCTGTACTAGACTTACCGTTAAAGCAGCGCGAAGTAGTAGCCTATTATTATTTGGAAGGTTATTCAGTGAAAGAGCTGGCAGAAATTTTAAATTTAAATGAAAACACGGCAAAATCGAGACTTGTCAAAGGCAGGAATTTATTAAAGGATAAGTTACAGTCAATGGAGTGGGAGGTGTTAAAAAATGACACGTTATAAACTGAAAGAGTTGAAAAATACGTCACTACATGAAAAGAATATTCAACAAGCCGTACAAATGAAAATTCAGCAAAGAAAACCGAAACGATTTTTTCATATTACGTTAATTACAGCTCTAATTAGCACAGCCATTATAATTTTTGTGATGAATCAATTGAATCCAGAGCAAAACCGGCTTCAAGCGACTGAAACACCAACTCTTTTAAATATATTCCATGAAATCGAGGGCACAGGTGTTGCTTATAGTCAAAACTTCAAGGAGCAGGATATGCAGCATATCCGGTCATTACGCTATTACAGGGAAATTTCATTAACTGATTTTTTGAAATTGAGTGGCGTCACTTTTCCGAATTTACCGCAGCCATATGATCGGGAAAACGGAACGGTCATTGCAGTGAATGACGGATTCTTTACAGAGCTGCAGTTTCATTTTAAGTCGGATGATCATTTTTTAAATATTTCAATTGCTCCATCGTGGATTAACCCTGTAAATGTTGAAGAGCTTCAACAAAACTTAGTCGATGCAGCTGGCAATCCAATGGAGATAGAACAGATTAACGAGTCTACAGCAATTGTGAAACAGAAAAGAAATAATGGTTCAGGACTCGTCTATAATTACTATTTTTATAATGAAAATGATGATGCTATTTATACGAATGCTGGTTCAGCAAACGAATACTACAGCTATCACAATGGGTTAATTTATCATATTGGCTACAGTGAAACGGCACCTGTAGATGAACAGCAGATGGATGAATTTGTAAAGGACTTTATCGTCAATAACGAAATTCGTACGTTAAATTTAGAGGAAGCAACGATTGAGGACAATTGGTTGAATCGTGGCGGAAAGACAATGCTCATTTGTCTGCTTATTTCGATTGTGAGCTTTAGTATTTTACATGTTCTATTGAAAAATGCCTCGAAAAAAATTACGAAAATTATATGGTCCATTGTTTGGGTGGTGCTCCATACACCAATATTAACGTGGCTTGTTTCATTCAGTACAGGGGTTATATCTGGAGACGGCTTTGTGGGGGCAGGCATGCTTGTGATAAGCTTCCCATTACTATTAATTATCGGATTGTGTATTATTTTACCGAATAACAGAACATTTAGAGGACAGTTAATGCTATTGCATATACTCATTTATTTATTCACCTTTAGTTGCTCTCTATATGATGAAGTAAATCGACCATCCTCCACAGAACAAATAGAGAAATCTTTAAAATAAAAAAGACTATAAACAAACACTTATTAAGAGTGTATCTATAGTCGAGGCTGCATAGGGAAAACTATGCAGCTTTTTTTATTATGCTTGGATAAATGCTAAAACCGGCTTGCCAATCAACATAAAAATAACATAGATTGAAAGCGCACTAAGAACAGCTTGGCCGGGTTTCCAGTAACTCGAAAAATAAAACACGAGCGCGGTAAACAAAACCATTCCTACAGCTCCAAAAATAGCGTTTTGCTGCACAATGTGAAAGGTTTCATCCGTCATATTTTTCATCTGCAGCCGCATATTCAGTAACGTTAAAATCGGCAAAAGCGTAATGACTCCAGATAAAAAATGCAAGTTTGAACGACTTAGCCATGTAGCTAGCAGCATGACAGTACCGCCAATAATAAACTGGATTAAATAAAACACGATCCCCATACCTCTATTCCATTAAAATATAATAAATATAAATCATTATTTCTAAAGTATCAATATCAATTTTTGAAAATAGAATCAATTAGGAAAAGTGAGATTTAATGTGATAGAAAGGAGCTTTTTACAAACATATTTTTCTGTATCAGTCGATAATTTCACCCTTTTTTCTAAAATAGGTTGTACTGTCACAGCATAGTAGTGTACCCTTGTTGAAAATGATTATCATTTGCATATGCAATTTTAGAAAAAGAAGGATGCGATGACAATTCAGACAAACGACTTAATAAAATACTTTGCCAATACAACAATACAATATGAAGATTTATTCGTTACAAGCTTAGGTGTCAATGCACATGATCACAGTCGAAACACAGCACCGCTTTTAAATGGACTTGTGATAACACTATCAGGAAGTGCGAATTTTTCATTGAATGGGCAAGTGTATGCTTTACATAAAGGGGTTATTTTACACGCGGGACCGAATATGGAAATTGATATTTTAGTTACAAGTCAGGAACCGTGGCATTATACGGTTATTCATTACAAATCAATGAACAGCACTCAATCAATTAAAACAGGCCATTTTGAAATCGTTACAGGTCAACACCATAAAATGGATTATCTTGTCCAACAACTGATTCACTTTGAAAAAATACCCGGTGATTTGAATAAGTTGAAGTGCAAATCCTTATTTTTGCAGCTTATAGAGTTCATCGTCATATGTGCAAAAATGCAAACATCAAACAATGTCGTTGATCAGGCCATTACATTTATGACTGAACATTATACAGCATCTATTTCCATTGCAGATATTGCAGAAGAGGTAGGGTGTGATCGTCGACGTTTAGCTTACTTATTCGACAAGCAAATCGGGATGTCACCAATTCAGTTTTTAACAGAATTTCGTTTAAAGCAAGCGAAAGAATTATTGCGAACAACATCTATACCGATTAAGGACATTGCTGATTTAGTAGGTTATCAAGATGCATTTTATTTTTGTCGTGTATTTAAAAAACAATATGAGCAAACACCGACTAATTTCCGAAAACAATTTTATAGCGATTAAGCAAAAGTCCATTTCTTTTGTAAAAAACTCCATTTACGTACATACAGCCGTTTGATAACATCAGATTTGTAAATAAAATGATAATGATAATCGTTATCAACAAATCAGGAGGAACTAATTGTGAAAAAATACCGTACGTTAGTAAGTTTCGCGGCGTTGGCCTTAATGCTAGCTGCTTGTAATGCAGATGAAGAGGTGGAATCATCTGAAGCTAATACAGAGCAAATTTCTAAAGATGATCAATCTGTAGCTGATGAGGCAACTGTACAAAAAGTATCTTATTTAGGGAACGACTACGATGTGCCAGCGAAAGTGGATACGATTATTGCTGCAAGTTTAGAGGCGATGGAAGATGCTGCAGTACTTGGTGTTAAACCTGCAGGCGTTATTTCAAATGATGGTAAGACAATTCCTAAATACTTGGAAGCTGATTTAGCCGGAGCAACGGTTGTCGGTTCGAAAAAAGAGCCGAATACAGAGGCAATGCTTTCTTTAAACCCGGATGTAATTTTAGGGACAAGCAAATGGGATGAAGCGCAAATGACAAACTATAACAAAATCGCGACAACATTCCCGTATTCGCATATTTCTACAAACTGGAAAGAAAATCTCCTGTTATTCGGACAATTAGCGGGTAAGGAAGCAGAAGCGCAAAAAGCACTGGAAGACTATGAAACAACTCTAGCCAATACGAAAGAAACTATTGCAAGCAGTGATTTAAATGATAAAAAAGTGTTGATTATCCGAGTACGTGGCGGCTTGGCTGTGTACCCAGCAGGTGTTTATTTAAACCCTTCCATCTATGAAGATTTTGGTTTTAGTGTCCCAGAAGAATTAAATGCAATCGAAGCACAAACGGTTATTACATATGAAACATTAGCTGAGTGGAACCCGGATATGATTTTCCTGCAATATGCAGATGATGAAAATAAAGAAACGCCAGAATTATTAAAAGAGATTTTGGATAATCCGATTTTCAGCAGTACAACTGCCGCAAAAACGAATAATGTGCATGTCAATCTGATTGATGCAATGGCACAAGGGGGAACAGCCTGGTCAAAAATCAATTTCCTAAAAGCGTTTAATGAAAACGTATTAAAATAAGCTGGATTCACTTAAAGCGTTTGCTAGTATGGGTAGTTAAGTTAGAACTGCCTCATAAAAAGTGGGTGCAGGGGGCTGTCCGAAATGATTTCCGGGCAGCTTCTTTCTTTTATTTTTTCAAAGGAGGCCATTATTTTTGAAAAATTCCTATAGGCATTTCATTTTATTTTCAATAATAATGCCAATTTTAATCGTAACTGTGACAATTCTATCGATCTCAATGGGTACGAAATCGATTCCAATTGAAACGATTATAGAAGCAATTATCCAATATGATGAAGAAAATATAGATCACCAAATTATTTGGTCAGGACGGGTTCCACGAGCGCTTGCTGTCTTATTTGTCGGTGCATTTTTAGCAGCAGCTGGTGCCCTTATGCAGGGAGTTACTCGAAATTTTCTTGCCTCGCCATCGATAATGGGTGTAACAGATGGTTCTGCCTTTTTCATAACGATGGCATTCGTGTTTTTACCGGGTCTATCAAGCTTTAATTTAGTATTGCTATCAATGCTTGGCTCACTGTTTGGCGGTGCACTCGTTTTTGGGTTTGCTTCCATTATAAAAAATGGGTTATCCCCTGTAAGGTTAGCCATTATCGGTACGGTGATTGGTACATTTATTAGCAGTATAGGAACGGCAATCGCCATGTACTATCAAATCTCACAAACTGTCACAATGTGGTATAACTCGAAAGTACATATGGTTGAAATGGAGTTAGTGTTTTTATGTGTACCGATTGGATTAATTGGGCTTATTTTAACGATAGTATTAGCTCGTGCTGTTACAATAACCGCACTTGGTGAAGATGTGGCGGTTGGCTTAGGGCAAAATACGCGTACTGTAAAAATACTTAGCATGCTAGCTGTTGCCATTTTAACGGGTACCGCCGTAGCTCTTGTCGGAAAAATTGCATTTGTTGGGTTAGTCGTTCCGCATATTGTACGAATGTTAATGGGGGTAGATTATCGCGTAATTATTCCTTGTTCTGCCGTGATGGGCGCATTCTTCTTAGCCGCATGTGATTTAATTAGCCGATACATAAATTTCCCATACGAAACTCCAATTGGCGTCATTACTGCAATCATTGGCGTACCATTTTTCTTATATTTGATTCGTCGAAAAGGCGGTGAAAAATATGCAGCATAAAAAATGGTTGTTTATGAGCGGTACATTAATACTTCTCCTTCTTTTAGCTATGTATATTCATTTAACGAGCGGTGCATTTGCAATGACTACTCCGGAAGTTATTAAAACATTGCTGCGTGTTGAGTCAACAGCGCAATTTGATTTAGTGATATTTGATTTTCGTTTGCCTCGAATTATAACAGCAGCATTAGTTGGAATGGGTCTTGCTATGGCTGGTGTCGTGCTCCAGGGAATTACTAAAAATGCACTTGCTGATCCCGGCATTATTGGAATCAATGCAGGGGCGGGTTGTGCCATTGTAATCTTTATGTTCTTTTTCCAGGTGGAATTAGTAAACGTTGAAATAAATAGTCTGTTGAAAATATTGATTGTCCCGTTATTTGGTTTCGTAGGAGGCGCCATTGCAGCTGCTATTATTCTGGCCATTTCGTATAAACAAGGACGTATGGATATGCAAAAGCTTATATTGACGGGTATTGCGATTAATACAGGTTTTAGTGCAATCACCCTTTTTTGGTCGTTAAAAATGGATGAGGGAGATTATCAGGCTGCAGCCATTTGGATGAATGGCTCGATCTATAATTCCAATTGGTATTTTGTAAGTGCGATGCTTCCATGGCTTATCATATTGGGGACCTATATTTATAGAAAGGCCTATTTGCTCGATTATTTTCAGTTGGAAGAAGAGACGGTTTTGAGTCTAGGTATTTCACTTGAAAAAGAAAAAGTGAAGTTATTACTTGCAAGTGTTGGCCTAGTAAGTGCGTGTGTATCGGTTTCCGGCAGTATTGGGTTTATTGGATTAATGGCACCGCATATAGCGCGCCAGCTTGTCGGAATTCATCACAGGTATATGATGCCGGTAAGTCTTTTTATAGGGGCTATTTTACTTGTGTTTTCAGATTATATTGCTAAAACGGTATTTTCTCCTGTAGAACTTTCGGTTGGTATTGTCGTGTCCCTCGTTGGCATTCCGTATTTCTTATATTTATTAGTAAAATCGAAAGGGTGAGGCGTTATGTATGCATTTCAAGTCGAAAGATTAACTACAGGTTATGAAAATACGCGAATTATCGAGAATTTAAATGTATCAATTCAAACAGGGAAGATTACGACGATTATTGGACCGAATGGCTGCGGAAAATCTACTTTCCTGAAAACGATTGGGCGCATTTTAAAAAAGGAATGCGGTGATATTTTCCTTCAAGAGGAGAATATGAATACGATGTCGACAAAGGAAATAGCAAAAAAACTTGCCTTATTAGCACAATCACCTGCTGCTCCAGGGCAGTTAAAAGTACATGAGCTGATTGCTTACGGTCGCTATCCACATCGGAAAAATGTTGGGCGTCTTACGAAAGAAGACATAGATAAAATTAATTGGGCGATGGAAGTGACACATACAGAGGAGTTTCGGGACCGAGAACTAGCGGCATTATCCGGAGGGCAACGTCAACGAGTTTGGCTGGCGATGGCATTGGCACAAGAGACGGATATTTTACTGCTGGACGAGCCGACAACATATTTAGATATGGCACATCAGCTTGAAGTGTTGGAAATTGTACAGCAGCTCAATAAAAATTTTGGTTGTACCATTATTATGGTGCTGCATGATTTAAACCATGCGGCACGGTTTTCGGATGAACTCATTGTTATGAGAAAAGGCAAAGTGCTTCATACCGGTACACCAGTGCAAATAATGACTACAGAAGTTTTAAAAGAAGTTTTCCAAATTGATGCTAAAATTATAGTCGATACGGAGCATCAAGTGCCAGTCTGCTTTTCTTATAATTTAATGAAATAGGTGAATACAATGCAATCAAACTATAATAACTATCCTTATATATTGGATATTTATGTACCGGACGAAGCTCCTCCTGCAAATGGCTTTTCTGTTATTATTGTGTTGGATGGAACACGCTATAGTAAGCTATTCCATGAAACAGTAACAAACCAAATCCGCAATCGTGTGAAGACGAACATAGAGCCTGCAGTCATTGTAGGAATTGGGCATCAGGAACAAGATATTCAAAAACAGCGATTTTATGATTTTACTGCCCCTGCAGCAGAGTATCATTTTCCAGTGCGCCGAGGTAGAGCAATGAAAGAAGTACCGGCTGGCGGCGCGGAGTATTTCATGGATTATCTTATACATCAAATCATCCCGTTGCTTCTGGAAAAATACACGATAAACAAAAATAAAATCTCCATTTATGGCCATTCATTAGGTGGACTGTTCGTGCTGTGGAGCTATTTAACTTATCCTAATATATTTTATAAATATGCTGCAATAAGTCCATCGATTTGGTGGAATAATCATGAGATAGTAACCCGATTGCAACACGTAGAACATAGTTATACTGCACATTTATATATATCTGTAGGGGGCAATGAAGGCGATATGGTAGTCGATGCCGAAAGCTTCTATACAAAAGCAATTCAAAAGGGAATTAACAGTGAGTTTTTTATAGCAGAAGATGAAAATCATGCATCGGTCATTCCAACGACATTAAGCCGAGTTTTACGCTTTTTAAAATCAAACTGATTGAAAGAAAGGCCTTTCTTAAGGCTAAGATAGATTGTCGACAAAATGTCTCTAGAGAACAATTTGTTCAAACGTATTTATTTAAAGTGATGGCTAAGTTGATTGGAGTGGAGGGACCGTGACTCCACCGGGAACAGCGAAATTTATTTTGCGACGAGTAACCGCAGGAGCACGCGCGGAAGATCCACTAAATTGTGCCTGCCGTTGTAGGCACAATTTAGTTAGCTGGAGCCGTGCCCGGGGAAAGCATCGGTCCCGGAATGGAAATCAACGGTTCAATGCTAAACAACACATTTTAAGAGTCTGTCAACAGTCTGAGCCTTTCTTTTAGAAGGCTTTTTTTATTGTCTTTACTAATTAATTGTACAGCTAGTTATGCAAAATGTTTTTATACAGCTTATTAAGGGAAAAGATAAACTACCAAGCTCCTAACATTGTTTAGGGACTTCTGAAATCAGTAGGAGGAATGCATGATGGAAAACAAAGAATTTGAAACGAATAAAGAATCATACAACCGATTACCGGATGAACGTGACGATCGAAAAGTGAAAAAGTTTGATGAGACAAAGCATGTAAATGTTCAAAATGAATCAATTAAAGATGACCTATTATTAAAGACAAATAAAGAGTCCTATAATCGCTTACCAGATGAGCGTGATGATAAAGAAATGGAAAGTTACGATGAACGAAGTCATGTAGATGGGAATGAGGAAAAAAAAAAGTAGAAACCGTTAAGGAGTCGTACAACCGATTACCGGATGAACGGAATGATGAAGTAATGAAAAATTACAATGAACGAAGTCACGTAGAAACACCAGAACAAGATAAAAGTATTGTAACCGTTAAGGAATCGTACAATCGATTACCGGATGAACGGAATGATGAAGAAATGAAAAATTATAACGAACGAAGCCATGTAGAAGAAGTTCAGCAGGATAAAGAATTGATAACTGAGAAAGAATCGTATAATCGCCTGCCGGATGAACCCGTTCAGGAAACTTCCGTTCAGGAAAAATATAAAAGCGGTAAGGCATAATAGAAAAATAGGAAAGGCATCGGATGAAAAAAATCGATGCCTTTCCTATTGTTATTTGTTTTTCCACTGGTACCAACTAAATATCATAGCAAGGAAGCTAACACTAAATAAAATCCCACCAATGACTAGGGAAGCATTAGCATAACTCGTTTTCATAAATAAATATTCCCCGGTATCCATCATCCCTCCATTTGATTGAAGATAGACAGACCCAAAACCATTTGCGAAGTGACCATTAAATACAATGAATACTAGACCGATAATTGCAAAAATCAAACTTAATTTAAGTACATCATTGTTTTTATCCATACCTACACCACACTTCCATTTTTAATCCGGTCTATTTATAATATCAAAAATATGTATAAACTGATCCACTATAAAATGAGCATTTTTTAATTCATCAAGTTGTGCAAAATCAAAGTTTACTGCTATAGATGTTAAATTGTTATCGATTGCTGCATTGATATCGGAAGCACGATCGCCAACTACATAGCCATTGGTAATATGATGTTCTTTCATAATGTGCTGAACTAAATGAGATTTGTTATTCGTATCGACACAATCTATGCTGTAAACCGCTTTTATCCAGCGGTCTAAACGGTAATGTGCTGCAATGGCCTGTAAATATGCCGTTTGACCGTTACTCGCGATATACAAAGGATAATGATCATTCAACTTTTGTAAAGTAGGGAGTACATCTGGATATAATGCTCCATTTCCTTGTTGGATTTGATCAATAAGCCTTAACTGGAAATGTTCATTACTCTGCTCTCGTATTTCATCTGTAAGATCCGGACATAAAGTTTCCCATACGACATTTAATGGGACGCCCATTATTTGACGGTATTGTTCGATAGGAGTATCACCTGACCAAAGTCCGTTTTCACGTAAATATTCAAAAGTCTGTTTCAATGCGGGTTCTAATATAAGATTCGTTTGAAATAATGTTCCGTCCATATCAAAAATAATTGCTGTTTTCATCGTTATTTTCCTCTCTCCGGCACTGTATAACCGAAAGTGTCGCCACTTTTTAAATTTAGTTTATGACCATTAATGATAACAATTTCATCTGTAACCCACTGAATATCGGCTTCTTCTCCATGCCGTTCATAATAGAGTTGCTTTTTAAAGCCTAAAGGACCATCAAGTTCAGCACGAATACCGAACGTTCCCATCGCACCTGCATCAAATGCGTAAAAATCAAGCGTGTAATGTCTGTTTGGTGAATTGGAAGTGAATAAATGTTCTGCACCACCAACTGAAAAAATGAGTATTTTTAATGCAAAATACACTAGAATGAGTCCCATGAAAATAAAGGAAACTGTGTTAATGAAGATAGCGATAATTTTTTTAGAGAGGTTAAGCTGTTTAAACTCTTTTATTAGAATGTAAATGACTATTACAAAGAGAATGTTCAGTACAATCAGGGTCATATTGGAAAATGTCCATAATGTATTCATTATCAAATAAAAGCAAAAAAACAAAAATGCAATGCTTGAACAAAATATCGCAACCGCCGAATAAAAATTACGCAAATAAGCACCTCTTATATGGAAAATAATGTTTTAAATGAGGACGGCAATAGGGGAGGAAGGTTGCATAGTGCCACTTATTAAAATCTAGTGGTAGAATACTTAAATATTGGCTCTGTTAAAGTTGATTGTTGAAAATAAACTAAAGAAAAAAGGGAACTTCAATAAGTTGGAAGTTCCGTTTGCTTTATTTTCTTATTATACTAAAGCCCCCGATAGTTGAATAACACTACTTCTCAGTATTATTATTGTCACTTTTCCTCTTAATTTCTTCCAATATAATCTTTGTACAAGCTACAATAAGTCCACTAAGTAAAATTAATCCCATATAAATCGGATGTAAATGTGTTTCAGAAACACCACCCCAAGGAAATATAAATTGATAAATAAAGGGGAAAATCCAAAAACTCAGGATATAAAAACCGATTATTGTTCCGACTACCATTTTCAATACAATCACCTCTCCACTATAACTTTTTTGCCACAAAAATCACTATCCTTGTTGAACATAACTGCCCCGTTTCTACAATAAGGAATTCAATAAAAAGAGCGTTAATCCCTTGATCAACGCACCCATTTTTTTAAGTACATCCTTTCACAAATTTAACGGGTTACTCTCTTATATTTTCTTCATTTATATGAATATATGAAGAACCAAACAAACCCTTTGTAATTTTAAATAAGATTTTCCCAAAAAAGAACTGTACGATTGATAAAGTAAATAAGACAATCAGAATAAAAACTCCAACACTAAGAAATTTGATTGGAATTTGATCTACAACCCAATTCCCACCAAAAAATATACAAACAAAGGCAATAGATACTGCTATTACAAAGGAAATAGAAACCCCAAAAAGCTGTTCAATTGATAGTTTTTTAATAGGCGGCGACTCCTAGGGGACAAGCAAAATTTATTTTGCGACGAGTAATCGCAGGAGCACGTGGGAGAGACGTAAGGAACAAAAGCTAAAAACGCCACGTCTTGTGGCAACGCTTTTGTGACCAACATCCTGTTGGCCTCGTGCCCCCAGGAAAGCGTCCGCCGTAACGGAGAACAACGGCTACTAAGGCGAAGTGAAAGAAAGCAGTCCAAATTTCACTTTACTTGGACTGCTTTTGATATAGAGGAAGGTTATATCCCAGCCTCGACATGTAATTTATTGTGCTGGGTTTAACTCAAGCTCTAATTTAATTTTAATATCTTTACCTACTAATACGCCACCAGTTTCAAGAGCAGCATTCCATGTTAAGCCGAATTGTTCACGGTCAATTTTTGCTTTTCCTTCAAAACCGTAAACCTCTACGCCCCATGGATTTGTCCCTTTACCGCCATATTCTACATCAAGTACAACCGGTTTCGTAACATCTTTAATTGTCAAATCGCCTGATACTTTATAATCGTCCCCATCTTTTGAAATGCTTGTCGATTTAAATTTAATGTTAGGGAACTGCTCAATGTCAAAGAATTCTGCTGATTTTAAATGATTGTCTCGATCATCATTGTTCGTCGTAATACTTGTTGCATCAATTGAAATATCAATGTTTGCTGATGTTAAGTCAGCTAAATCATCCGCTTCAATATCTGCTGAATAGTTAGTAAACTGTCCTTTAACTTTTGAAACCATCATGTGCTTAACTTCAAAACCTATTGATGAATGTGCCGGATCGATTTGCCATTTTGCCATGTTAAATTCCTCCCAACTATTATGAAACTCCAAGACAATCTTTATCTTGAATTCGAGATAAATTTACCATATTAGGATAAAAGTGTCAAATCATTCATACGGGTAAAAGTTATATATTTTAATAGCGATTAGTTTTCCTTCATTAATTTTGCAATTTCCGCATCAAATCCGTTATTTCTCTTTAATAATTCTTCAATAACGAGCCCTTGTCGCTCCTTTGAATGACCTTGGCTTAACTTTGCGACAGCTTCTATAGAAGTAATGTGAAGTTTAAAAGGCACAATACCCTTTAATAAGCTGTTCATATAATTCGAATCAACTGCATTGACATCGTATGTACTATTTGGAGTTTCGTACTTATCAATTAAATGATGCAATGATAAGCGAATTTCTTTTTCATCCTTTAAAAACTCAATAGATCCATTTACATGAACCGCTACATAATTCCAAGTAGGCACCGAATCTTTCGTTTCATACCAGGAAGAGGAGATATAACTGTGCGGACCGCTGAAAATTGCAAGCACTTGTTGACCTTCAATGTCTTTCCATTGAGGGTTTGCACGTGCAAAATGTCCGTATAGGTATTGATGATCTGCACTTAAATAAAGCGGTAAATGCGTTGCAGAAGGCACACCATCATGCATTGAAACAAACGATGCAAAACTATACTCTTTAATAAACTGACGAATTTTCTGTTCATCTTTTAATAGGTATTGCTTTGGAATATACATTTTTTCGCCTCACAATTGTTTTGTCATAATAAAATCAATTTGCTCGTCTTCACCCATGAAAAATGAGTGAGTGCCTGTTTTTTGAAAGCCAACTTTTTCGTAAAACGCAATGGCATTCGAATTTTGTTCCCAGACACCAAGCCAAACTTTAGTTTTCTGCATGTGTAGCGCAATTTTCATTGCCTCTTCCATTAAGACTTTCCCTAGACCTAACTTATGAAAACGGCTTAAAATATATATTCTTTCAATTTCTAAGTAGTCAGGTCCCAATTTTTCTGATTGAGCTTCATCGGTATTCACTTTTAAATATCCCGCAAGCTCCTCATTTACAAAAAGCAGCTTAAATAGTGAGTACGGATTTTGGAGCTCGGCTGTTAGTTTTTCAGTTGAAAAAGCTTCGTCTAAGTAAGTGGACATATTTTCCGTATTATTTTGATCATGAAATGTTTCATAAAACGTATCACGGCCTATCAATTGCAAGTCTGTTAAATTGTTTGTAGTGCATTGTATTAGTTGAATGTTCATATGTAGAATACCTCGCTTTAAATATTTTTCCTCTAAAGAGAAAGCCTTCTGGCAGTCAATACTGTTAAAAAAAGAACGATAAAAATAAATAGAATAGAAAAGAAGAAATTGATTATTGTTGAAGAAAACGAAACCAGTGAATTAACGATAGTAAATAACACGATAAAATACACAATAAAAATTATAGTTGAAAAAGCCCATTTCCTCATCGATAAAACACTCCTTCCGATTTTGTTCTATCTGAATTGTTTCATAATTTTCTAAAATATTCAATTTTTTTCAAACCAATTTACCGAAAGCTTGAAGCGTTCTATTAGTGAATTATTTTAAAATTATCTGTAAAATTATATTGACATAAATTCCTATAATTTGTTATAGTTGTATTAATTATTGAAGGAAGATGGTGATGACAATGACAAAATTACATGAGATTGAAACGATGCAATTTAGCTTGTCATATAACATTCGCCATCTTTGTGCCTTCTAGTATAGAAGTGTCACGCTTCTTCACTGTGCGTATGAGACCTTATGACGGGCAAAATTGCGGTCATAAGGTTTTTTGTTTGCCTAAAAACAATCCAATACTATACGCCATTAGGAGGCAATTTCATTGAATTTACAACAACTTGGTTTTACAAAATATTTTGAAACACAATTACAAACTTTAACGTTTGACCGTGCAACAAGATTAGTTGGACGTATTATTTTAGAACATAAGCATTCATACCGGGTTTTAACAGAACAAGGTGAATTTTTGGCATCAGTATCCGGAAACTTTGCATATCATTCCTTTTCAAGAAAGGATTATCCGGCAGTAGGGGATTTCGTTATAATCGAACAAATGCCGGGAGAAGAGCGCGCCATTATTCATCATTTATTTGACCGTAAATCAAAATTCACAAGGAAAATGGCAGGCTTAGAAGTCGATGAACAAATTGTTGCCTCAAATGTGGATTATATTTTACTTGTCATGAGTATGAACGCAGATTTTAACGTCCGTCGCCTAGAACGCTATTTAGTGGCAGCATGGGATTCAGGTGCGACACCGCTCATTGTTTTAACAAAAGCAGACCTTTGTGAAGATGAAAATGCGCTTATAGAAGCAGTGCAGTCTGTCGCATTCGGTGTAGACGTTTTAACAGTAAGTGCGGTTACAGGCGAAGGGATTTCAGCATTAAAGGAATTTTTGACAGAAGGAAAAACAGCCGCATTATTAGGCTCATCCGGTGCAGGAAAATCCACTCTTACAAATGCATTATTGAATACTGACCAAATGAAAGTATCCGATATCCGTGAAGACGATGCGAAAGGGCGTCATACGACAACACATCGTGAGCTCGTAGTTTTACCGTCCGGGGCATGCTTAATCGACACACCAGGTATGCGTGAGCTGCAGCTTTGGGATCAAGGAGACAGTTTATCTGCTAGCTTTTCTGATATTGATCAACTGGCCGACAATTGCCGCTTCCGGGACTGTAAACATAAAAATGAACCGGGTTGTGCTGTATTGAAGGCAGTAAAAGTAGGGGAACTGGAATCGGCTAGACTAACAAGCTTTTTCAAATTGCAACGCGAGCTCGTATACATTGAGAAAAAGGCAAATACCGATGCCCAGCTTGCAGAAAAACGCAAATGGAAGCAAGTCTCAAAAAGCATAAAGAAAATGAAATGAATGAACGGGCAGGTGTACATAGAAAGTGTACATCTGCTTTTTGATCGTGCCCCTAGGAAAGCGTCCGCCGTAACGGGGAACAACGGATAAGAAGTAGACACAATAATAGAGCCGTTCAACTTTACTCATCGTAAAATTTGAACGGCTCTTGGTTTTGAGGTGGGGTTTGTCCCAGCCTCGTGTAAACATTTTATTTTTCAACCAATTCCTTTACCGGGTAACCATATATAGAACCATCTTTGATTTTGATTTTATCCTCCCATGGCAGTTTATAGTTACCTTCTGCTAAATCTTTTACAAATGTATATGGATTTTCTTTCACTCCACCTGGTGTTGAGACGTAACCTCGGGCTCCAAGGTTATAGATGTTATTTTCAAGTCCCCAACTAATTCGAGCTTGATCTGCTAATTCCGGATATACTTCAGCTGTAACAATTTCATATGGATTTCTATGTCCTTGGACTAAAGTCGTTCCATCAAAGTTACACACTTGACCTTCTCCAAAGTAATAAAATACGCCGTCGTAACCAGCTAAATTAACGGAAAGGGTATACATTAAATTTTGCCATGCATTGGATCTATTCGTTAAAATCCACTGATCATTCACTTGTGTACTATATCCAGAAATTCGAATTAGAACATTAGCACCTTTATAAGCTGCTTCTCGAGCGACTTCAGGGAACATACCATCATGACAGATACAGACAGCTAATTTACTACCACCTGGTCCATCACAAACAGGAAGTCCTAAATCTCCCGCTTTCCATGGTTCTACAGGAACCCAAGGATTTAATTTTCTATATTTTAAAATGATTTCTCCGTTTGGATCGATAATAATAGCTGTATTATACGGATCTCCACCTTCTGGATTTCTTTCCATTAAAGAAAAGACACCATATACTTCAGCTTCTTTACAAGCTGCAGCAAACATTTCTGTTTCAACTCCTGGTACGTCACATAAGAACTCTTCTGTAGTCCATTTTTTAGTATTTAAACCTTGTGTACTATATTCAGGGAAAACAATTAATTCAACTCCAGGATAACCAGCTTTTGTTGAATGAAGAGTTTTAATAATTTGCTGAATTTGTGCATCAATATCCGCTCTAGAATTTACTACTGGTACCGGATATTGAATTAATGCCGTTAAAAATCCATTCATTGGTTTAACCATACTTCCTATACTACCCATTATAATTCCTCCCAAAATATAATATTTGAAATATTGAAAATATTTTTATTAAACTAATTTGATGTTGAAACCTGTCGAGCGTTAAATCTTAATTCAACACTTTCTTTTCTAACATTAAGTACATCTTTAATAACAACATAATAAATGGCTGTAGCAGCTGCAAAGAACCAAGCTATGATAAACGAATACCAGGATAAAAAATAGCTATAACTATTAATTCAGCAAACTTCAAAGCAACACTCTCCGTTTATATTATTTTTTGAAAACAGCGCAATGTTACACTGTTTTAAATAAATTGATTATCCTCCTTTCTTTGTTTTATGTTAGATATTATGACATATAAAATATATTGAATGTAACATTTTACACATTTAACAATGAAAGCGGTATAAAATATAATGAAAACGGTTTATTATATAGGGTCTATATACAGATAAGCGTACTTTTGTGGCAGGTCTCTTCTTGATAGCCTGATTTTTAGTTTTAATATGTTAGT
Source organism: Solibacillus sp. FSL K6-4121 (assembly GCF_038002585.1). Lineage (NCBI taxonomy): Bacteria > Bacillati > Bacillota > Bacilli > Caryophanales > Caryophanaceae > Solibacillus > Solibacillus sp. FSL K6-4121. The sequence continues at coordinate 789,177 of NZ_JBBOCS010000002.1, read as the reverse complement.
TTTTCTAACGTTATGTGCATAGAAAGGGAACATCTGCTTTATGATCTCTGGATTGAATAACATTATTATTACGCTATAATAAATGGAGTAAATAAAAGAGGTGAAAAAATGATAAATTGGGTTTATGTAGTAATTTTAGGCTTAGCAGTAGGTTTTCTAAGTGCCATGTTTGATTGGCCATTTGTAGTATCTATCTCCATCATTCTAGTTTTTGCTCTTTGTTCAATTGGCTATATGTTTTACATTGCATACGCTTCTACAAATTTAGCGAAAATCAGAAAATATATTGTAAAGCATAAAAAAGATCCAGTAATGAATTACATACACACGTTGGAAGTCGGCACAAAAGAACAGGAAATCGAAGCAATGGAAAAAATTATTGCTCACTATAAACAACCGGTTATTAAAAATACATATGAAATGAACCGTGCAATTCGTCTCGACGATTTCGAACGTGCTCAATACTACGCAGATCAATTAATGGATAATCAGAATGGTCCATATGGTAAAGCATTAATTGCCGCAGTAGCCGGAAATCGGGAAGAAGCTATTAGTTATTCCTTGAAGTCCGAATGGATGAAGTACGGGATTGAAGCACAATTAGCATTAACAGAACGTAATTTAGAAGCATTTGACCATTTTGCACGACAGTCAGTTGAAGCAGCAAAAGGACTTCAACGATACTCATTACACTATAGCTTTAAAAAAGCAAAGTTAGAGTATGAAATGGAAATTAGATAGTAATAAAGGTATCGCTTACTGATACAGTAAGCGGTCAGGTTGTCGACAAAAGGTTACGAGAGTTCTTCTAGGTGCGTTTACGGGAACAAGTTGTTCAAACGTTCTTACCCTATTTCTTGTTAATTAATTTGATTGCTAGTCATATTAGACCTTACCTCACTTAATATAAAGGAATTAATAAGTTGATTGGAGTGGAGGGACCGTGACTCCACCGGGAACCGCACGTGCGGAAGATCCACTAACTTGGGCCTGCCGTCGTAGGCTCAAGTTAGTTAGCTGGAGCCGTGCCCGGGGAAAGCATCGGTCCCGGAACGGAAATCAACGATGTCTAGATTCAATTAATTTTAAAATAAAAAACTGTAAACAAACACTATTTAAAAGTATGGCTACAGTCTGACCGCTTACTAATACAGTAAGCGGTATTTTAGTGTTAGGACGAATAAATAAATTTTGGCTTACATGTCTTGATTTCTAAATTTGAGGGAATAGTTAATCACTTGAAAAAACTGCAAACATTTTACAAGTATAAAAAAAGAAACGAGGTGATTTTAATGACACTTTTAGGTTTTTTGATGGTTACTGTGTACCTTTTGAATATTTTATTTGCACTCATGCTAATATTTATCAGTCGTAAAAGTGCTTCATCAACATGGGCATGGCTTTTTGTCCTATTTTTCTTACCGGTTATTGGGTTCATTTTCTATTTATTATTGGGACGAAATTTACAAAAGAAGCATTTCGTTCGCTGGCATGCTGTTCAACAGGAAGAATCTATAGAGGCTTTCCAGGATCAGCATTCCGCCCTTGCAGAAGGAACGTATGAATTTCCAAACGAGATTACAAAAAAGCATCAAGGGTTAATAAAAATGAATGTCGATTACAATCACGCTTTATTAAGTTCTAAAAATGATGTTGCGATTTTAGCTGAAGGGAAAGAAAAATTCCGCTCTGTCATTGAAGATATTGAAAATGCGAAGCAAACGATTCATATTCAATATTACATTTACAAAATGGATGAGGTCGGAAAAAGTATTTTTAATGCGCTTGTTAAAAAAGCTAAAGAGGGCATTGAAGTAAAAATGATTTACGACGATTTAGGTTCACGTACTTTACGTAAAAAAGACTTAAAGAAATTGATGGATGCCGGTGGACAAGTAGAAGCTTTCTTTTCCTCGTATTTGAAATTATTCAATCCTCGAATTAATTTCCGGAATCATCGAAAACTCATTATTATAGACGGTCGGATTGGATATATTGGCGGTTTTAATGTCGGTAAGGAGTATGCCTGTCTTGATGACGAAATAGGGTATTGGCGAGATACGCATTTACGTATAGAAGGCAATTCCGTATACAATATGCAGGCGCATTTTTTATTTGATTGGCATCAGGCAAGGAATGAAGAACTGAAAGATGTCGAGCAACGATACTTCCCCTCATTTACAGTCGATGCGGACACACCCGTCCAAATTGTATCGAGTGGCCCGGATACAGATTTTGAATCCATTAAAAACACATATATTCGCATGATTTTAAGCGCTAAAAAATATGTTTATATTCAAACCCCTTATTATGTACCTGATGAGGCATTTTTGCATGCAATTCAAATTGCTGCCTCTTCAGGTGTCGATGTGCGCATTATGACGCCTGAAAAAACAGACCATCCCTTCGTATATGGTGCTAATTCTGCATACGGTGGAGACCTGCTTGAATCTGGTGGTCGAGTATATCGTTATAAAAAAGGATTCCTTCATGCTAAAATGCTTGTGATCGATGATGAATTAGCAACAATCGGTACTGCAAACATTGATGTCCGGAGCTTTAGTCTAAATTTCGAAATCAATGCGATTTTATATGATGAACGGTTGGCGATTAAGTGTAGAGAGCTATTCGAAGCAGATATAAAAGAGAGTTTCGAATTAACAAAAGAGCTTTTTGAAAAACGAAAAACATGGACTAGAGTCCGTGAATCAGTGTCACGTTTGTTATCTCCAATATTATAAATTTAACTAGATGCTTAGGCGGAAACGATTTGTTCACGTTCATTATTTGATTACAAATCATTAGAGAAATCATATCTCACTTTATTTAAAGCGATTAATAAGTTGATTGGAGTGGAGGGACCGTGACTCCTCCGGGAATGGCAAAATTTATTTTGCGACGAGTAACCGCAGGAGCATCGCGCGGAAGATCCACTCAAATGTGCCTGCCGTTGTAGGCACATTTGAGTTAGCTGGAGCCGTGCCCGGGGAAAGCATCGGTCACGGAATGGAAATCAACGGTTCAGAGTTAATTTAATTTTTAACAAACCCTTTTTAAGCTAGTCTATGAGGCTAGCTTTTTTTATTTCATAAACCGAAATATTTTCGAGCAATTTTATTCATTTTTTAGTAAAATAAGAATTGAACTACAATTCAGAAAGCGGGGCTATACTATGCAAAACGTAAAATATCCTGAAGTTTGGGATTTAGATGTATTTTTCGAAGGTGGTAGTGCATCACCACAACTAAAAGAACATATCGAAAATTTAAACCCTAAAATGGATGTATTAAAAGAAATGGTTGAAAAATTCGATGTTCCTACAAATACAGATGCAGCATTATCTATTCAATCTATTTTAGAAAATATTAAAGAAGTCATGATGCATGTATCACAGGCAGGTGCTATGCTTTCTTGTTTAACGGCTCAAGATACGACAGATCGTGAAGCGCTTTTATTACAAGGTCAGCTTTCGGGTATTTCAGCCAACTTCTCTCCAATTTTGGAAAGCTTTAATCAAAAGCTCGGTAAAATCGACGAATCGACTTTCGGTGAATTACTACAAACAAATGAATTAGCACAGTTTGAATTTATTTTGACGGAATGGCGCGAAAAGTCGAAGGAATCTTTATCTGAGGAAGAAGAAGCGCTAATTTCTGCTTTAGGTGTAGATGGCTATAGCTCATGGGGTCAGCTTTATAACATGTTGATCGGTGATATTAAAGTAGAAGTCGAAGTAGACGGCGAAAAGAAATTAATGTCAGTAGGACAAGCAAATAACTTAAGCTCTCATAAAGACCGTAAAGTTCGGAAAGCTGCATTTGATGCATTAGAGGAAGTATTTACAGACCGCGAAGAGTTTTTCGCAAAAACTTTAAACCATTTAGCTGGCTTCCGCTTAGCAGTATACAAAAAGCGCGGCTGGGACTCAGTTACGAAAGAGCCTTTACAAATTAACCGTATGAAGCAGGAAACAATCGATGCGATGTGGGGCGCAATTACGTCACGTAAAGCCAAATTTGCGGATTATTTAACACATAAAGCAACATTATTAGGCAGTGAAAAATTAGATTGGTTTGATTTCGATGCTCCGGTAACGGATTCAACAGCTACAATGTCATACCAAGAGGGCGCGGAATTTATTCTAAAACATTTCGGTCGTTTCGGTTCAGAAATGGAAAGCTTTGCACGTACTGCTTTTGAAGATGGCTGGATTGAAGCGGAAGACCGTGACAATAAACGTCCAGGTGGCTTCTGTACAGGAATGCCATTATCCGAGCAATCACGTATTTTCATGACATATTCAGGTTCAATGTCGAACGTTTCAACATTAGCACATGAGCTTGGTCACGCATTCCATTCATATGCACTTCGCCCGGTTCATCCATTAAACCGTCGTTATGCAATGAATGTTGCCGAAACTGCTTCAACATTTGCAGAAATGATCGTAGCAGATGCAGCGGTTGAAGAAGCATCAAATGAGCAAGAAAAGATCGCACTATTAGAAGATAAAATCCAACGTTCAGTAGCGTTCTTCATGAACATTCATGCTCGTTATTTATTTGAAACACGCTTCTATGAGGAGCGCAAAAAAGGTATCGTATCTTCTAAGCGTTTAAATGAATTAATGGAAGAAGCTCAAATCGAAGCTCATGGCGGTGCATTAGGTGAAGCACATCCACACTTCTGGGCATCAAAAATGCACTTCTATATTACAGGCGTGCCGTTCTATAACTTCCCGTACACATTCGGCTATTTATTCTCTTTAAGCATTTACGCAAAAGCAAAAGAAGAGGGCAAAGGGTTCGAGGAAAAATATATGGCATTACTTCGTGATACAGCGATCATGACAGTGGAAGATTTAGCGATGAAGCATTTAGGTGCTGACATCACGACTGAAGATTTCTGGTTAAAAGGAATCGCGCTTTGTGAGAAAGATGTTGAAGAATTTATTGCATTAACTTCTAAGTAATAGAAAAAGTTACTGGGACATAATTCTTTGTCGTTTCATGCTTGAAATTATGCAGAGTTTTACTTGATATTGAAGTGAAAATTAGTTGTTCGGAGTGAAGGCGGCGACTCCTTGGGGACAAGCACGTGGGAGAGACTACAGGCTCGAGCCGTGCCCCCAGGAAAGCGTCCGCCGTAACGGAGAACAACGGCTACGAAGTAGACAAAAAAGCCTTTCAAATTTTACTCATTGTAAAATTAGAAAGGCTTTTGATTATTAGGTGGGTTTTGTTCAAGCCCCGTTTTCATGTTATAACGGTTTTTTATGCAAAGTAAAATCAATCTTGTCTGCATCTCGAATTGTTATTGTATAAGTACCATTCACCTGATCATGGTGCACGTCAATATTTTCAAGACGCTTATCATAACGGAATAACACTTCACCTTCACCGGATTTATACACGACATGTAAATCATCACGCTTCACTTCAAAAGTAGGGGTGAAGTCAGGGTTACGGTCTGTAAACTCATCGATAAATAACTTTGCACCTTGTTCAACAAAATCATTGCGATTCTCAGGAGGAGCAATGGCTTCGTATATGTTATGTACAGATGCATCTAGCTCAATATATTTACCATTTTCAAATTCCTCATCAATCACTTTTTGGAGGTGGGGCGTTTGTTCTTCATTGATCGATTCCGCAATTTTCTCATATAGCTCTTTCATTAGCATCTTTGTTTTCTTCTTATCAGATGCAATCGGTGTAGCCTGTAAAAACGTCTCCATGAAAAACTTCGCTGGTTCTCCATCTGATTGTCTATCAAGCACATAAACGTTTTCTTCAAGCGGATTATAGTTCATTCGAATGAGTGCACATTTTTGCACACGGCTAGAAGCGTCAGGTAAAATATTTTCAATTGTATTTAAATTTAACGTTTCCAAATCAATTTGTACGGCTTCTTTCGGATCGAGCTTTAAAAATAAAATATAGGGCTCATCAATAATTTCAATATGTGCCACAAACACAGAGCCATTACTGTTTGAAACGTTCTGCATAATTTGATATAGCTTATTCGATAAGTCGTTCGCTAAAGATATAAAATGGGTGTCATCCGGATATTCTACATAGCGATTAATCTTTGTAATAATATCATTATCGCGGTCTAAAAATTTACCTGCAACTGACTTAGGACTGTTCAAGGTCGTATCTATATATGATTCAAAAAAGTTGCTGTAAACTTCTGATTGTATTGCAGATAAATCCATCGTTTGACTGGCAGAGACGAAACGGCTTTGTTCCATATCTAGCAATGTTACAGCGATACGTTTCATTTGAATTGCCAATGTTGTTTCTACTTCATTCATCATTCACTAACTCCTTTTAATTCCGATTTTTCAAGTATAACGGACATTCGATTGTTTTGCACGAACGAAAGAGATTTTACAAATGAGAACATATGTGTTATTATAGTTAGGTGCTATTGTAGATAGCGCTTATAAATGAATTGGCATTTCTGCTAGTGTTTTTGAAGATACTTATTCACACTGGCGCAAGCTTAAGGGCTGCAAGGACATAGTAGCAGGATGGGACTATGTTGCTTAAGTTAGAGAAGATTAGTAGAATTTTACCGCGGTTAAAACTGGAGCTATGCTACTCCGAATAAAATAAAATTCCCCGGATGATCGGGTTGAGACTTTCATTTATTTATATTGCTATCTATTAAATACTAAAGGGGTTCCCAAGCTTTATTGGGAGCCCCTTGTCCAATTTATCGGGAAGTTCATGAAGATGGAGTGCGAAATAAACGGAGAAATTCCGTTTATTTGCCGATAATTTAAAAAAACAGCCAAAATAGACGGAGAAATTCCGCTTATTTACTAAAAAAACTAAAATTTAAGTTCTTTTTTCTTGAATAAGCGGAAATCATACCTTTATTTATCGATATTTCCGAGCGATTTTGTAAATAGCCGGAGATCTTCCGCTTATATTAGAGTGCTTGTTTACAAGTATTAAAAAACCACCCAAGAAATTGGATGGTGCGAAAAAAATAGTATTAGTCCGTGAAGCATAAAGAAGTCATATAACCAAGCATTAATAATAAGCCAACACCCATAACAATGTCCATTTTTTTAAAAACCTCCCTTAAATAACCTACAATATCTTCCTTTTTATTGTACAATGATTAATAGAAAGATGAAACCTTTTCGTATTTTATTCGTATAGATTTAATAACAGTGTTAAAAATTATACATAATTTAAGAAGGTGATAAACTTGAAGAAATGGATTTACAAATCTCTCGTTGTTTCCGTCGCTTTATTATCGTTTGGTTTAATTACACCAAATCATGAAATCTGGGCAAATTTCGAAGAGGCACGTCATAATCAATCGACATTAGATCGACCTAGTGACAACCATATTGCATCTGCCTATCAACTTGATGATATTTTAGTTGATGAAAAGCCATTACCAACAACCGACTATTTTGTTTCCGCAGCAAAAGAGCAGTCTTACATAAAATTCGGTACAAGAGTTGGTCCTGTCATTGAACAAGAGTTTGAAACAAAGATTTTCCCGAAAATTGAAGAAGCCATTGCAACGACTATTGACCGAGTAGGTGAAGAAAAGCTTCGCAACTTAACGATTACTGAAAAGCCAAGTGGCGACTATGCTGAAAAAATCTTTCACTTAGTCGATGCGAATTCTCAAAAAGACATAATCCGTTTCCATGTAAGAACAGAGAACCGTCCTTTTGAAGGCTATTATTATAATTTCCATTACCACACATATGAAGATAATTACTCAAAGCATTATAACCTTGGCGATATTTATTGGTCGAAAAACACACCGCCGAAATGGTTGTCATAACAATATTGCACACCTGTACTTGCTGCAGGTGTTTTTTTATGTCTGAAATCTATGATCGCCTGAGATTTATTTAATAAATTTCTTCAAATTTAATATGTGCTGAAAATGTATTCCTTCATGGAAAATCGTTCTTATTAATACTTGTTCAATCGTATTCATTCCCATTTCGGTTGGCGAGTACACAATTTCTAATTTATCGGCAAATTTGTCTTTAATATCTTCAATTTGATTTTCTAAAAGTGATTTTAATTCTTTATAAGAAGGTGTTTCAGAGCTGAAATCAGCAGGAGATGTACCATATCCAAACCAACTATTATATTCCGTTGGTGCATTTGTTTTTTCTTTTGTTAGTGTTTTTATCCATAAATATTGATCGAGATAAATATGTCCCATGTTCCAACGAATATTATTGTTAAACCGTTTTGGAATGATTTCAGCTTCTTCTACACTAACATCTTCCAATAAGCTAAGAGTGTCATTACGGTAACTTTTTAACTGGTTAAAAAATATTTCATGTCTTTCCTTCATTAATAAAACTCCTTTCTATATAGCTAGTAAAATATTTCGTCAATAGTTAACGTATTTCCTTTTCAAATATGCTTTTACTGACTCTCAGATAGGAATTTTCATCCAGATGTCGTAGAGCATTTTCCTTCCTTGTTCTTTAAAATGAAAGTAGGGGGGATGAATATGAAGAAATGGACAGAAACATTGCATATTGCACAATTTCGTATCGCACGACCAACGGATAAACTAGCACAGGTAGAACGTTTTTATTGTGAAGGTATTGGTCTTAAAAAACTTGGTGAATTTAAGGGACATCGAGGTTATACTGGCATTATGATTGGCTTGCCGGATGCATCGTATCATTTGGAGTTTACCGAGCATATTGAAGGAAGCCCATGTCCCGCACCGACAGAGGATAATTTGCTCGTTTTTTATATGCCAGATCCTATACAAATTCAAGCTGTACAGACACGCCTTGATAAAATGGGCTATCCTCAAGTTCCGCCGGAAAATCCATATTGGGAAGAAAAAGGTGTGACGATTGCAGACCCTGATGGCTGGCGAATTGTACTAATGAACACAGAGGGGATTTAATAGAATTAGAAAACAAAGCTCTGCGCAATTATTTTGTGTAGTGCTTTTTCAATTTATCCAACTATTTACTGTAAACTATAAAAATTACCGGTTCTAAAATAAGAACACTTGTTCTATAATGAAATAAAAAAGAACGGAGTGTATTTATGAAAGAGCAAATAATAAAAGCAATGCAGTACAATCAAACTCTAGACATTATGTACTTATCCAAAACTCACGCAATTTCAAAACGTCGTATCAAATTAATTAAAATTGCAGGGAATACCGTGCAGGCTTATTGTTTTACACGTCATGCAAAGCGTACATTTATTATCGACAACATTTTAGCAGCATACCCTGCTATCCAAAGGGTGAGTGTCGTTAATGCATAAAGATATTATGAATTTTAGCGATGATATACACCGTTTTATTATTTTAGAGATGTTTTTAAAAACGCTTGACCGCGACAAACTGTACGTTTCGCAATTGAAAATGGGCAAAATTTTAGAAGAATGGTATGATCAAAAATCCCATGAGACATTTCAGGATTTGAAAAAGTTGAGGGATTATTTATATAAACAAGGATGTAAGATTGAAAAACAACGCTCAGATGAATTTGTGACGGAGTATTTTGTTTTGTTTAGAGGAGTAACAGAAACAAGAACTTACACGAACATCGCCATCCGTAACTGGGTATCCCATGAAATGAGACGTGTCCTAGGAATGGAATATTTAACACCTCAAGATAGAAAGTAAAAAAAGGGCAAAACAGAAAAAAGCCTTCCACCATATACGAGCGGAAGGCCATAAATTATTCTTCTCTATCTACACCTAAAGCCATTTCTAATGATGTTAAAGATAAGATGGCTTTCATCATTTCATTATCTGCATATGAAACATCTGTTTTCACCTTATCGAATTTTGAAGGACTATAATTTCCTTCATCAAACATTTTACGCGCTTTTTCGGCTGCTTCACCTCGCCACATAGCGGCATTTTTCATGTTTGTTTTATATTCATTGAATTTCTCTTCATTTTCTTTAGATAAACCACTGCCGTCGATTGATCCGATAGTTTTGTAAAGACTATCATAGCGTTGCTCCAGCTGTTTCATATTACCGTAAGCTGTATACACATCTACAGTTGTGCCTAGACCTTCAAAAGTAGGTTTCCAAAGCTCATTCCATGCTTTATCATACAAGCTCATCATAGTATCCACTTTCGGTTTTACTTCAGTTAAATATGATTTTTTTTCAGCTGCTAATTTATCAGCAGCTTTTTTGGCATCAGCATCAGCTTTCGCTTTTTTATCTGCTTCAACCTTCTCTGCTGGTTCAGGTGTTGCTTTCTCCGAATCATCTTTTGTTTTTTCCTTACTTGCAGTAGCTTCCGCTTTTTCAGGTTCATTAGCTACTTCCGTTCCATCGCTTGTCACACCAACACCTATAAATGATATGATTAAGACTAACAATGCTATTCCACTATACTTAAACATTTTAACCGATTTTGATCGATTTCTTTTCACAATGTTAACAAATGTGCTAAGAATGCACACCAACATTACTAGTAAAGCTATAATTAATATGATTATAAATATTGTATCCAGTTTAAACACTCCTTTTCAATTTATTATATTACTATAAAGTAATTATAAGTGCACTATAAATATGTAAAGTTTAAAAAGTCGCATAATTTCAATAAAAAACCCCTCCGCAAATTAAATGAGCGAAGGGTGGTTAGGAGATTTACTATAGAAAAGTATTTTACATCATTTTCTTTATTTGTCTTAATTCATTTATTAAATAATCCAGCTGTTTTTGCATATCTTTTGACTGAGTCGGCGGGGGGCCGGAATCACCGTTCTTAGATTTTTCCAAAGCATCCAGTGCGAGACCGGCAGCAAGTGTAGAAATTAAGTCTCCTAATGTAACGATAGAAGCTCCTATAAAAGCAAGTCTCGCTATTTGAATATCCTGAGAACCTGAGGATTGTTCTGAATTTTTCTTATTGTTATTCATTTATTTCCTCCTCACCACTAAATATCGATTGTCATTACATCATATGTAGAGAGCAGATAGGGCACAACCAATTAGCAATTAAATACAAAAGACCAGGACTCATAAGTGAGCCTGGTCAATGATAATTATTTTTTGTTCTGATCGCTGTTACTGCTGTAATGCTTGGCTTTAGTATCATCACTTGTTTTCTTATATTCCGAAAAATCTTCTTCTTTACCAGCTTCCATATTATAATTTGGTCTTGTATTCGCACGATTAGATGTGTTGTAGGAATTTTCCTCTACATCGTCTAACGGTTTCATAAGAATCGGAATCGATATAAGTCCTGCAATACCTACAAGAGCATAAACAATTCTTGATAATACAGATGTTTGTCCACCAAATAATGAAGCCACTAAATCAAACCGGAAGAATCCAATAAGTCCCCAGTTGATTGCACCAATAATGACTAGAACTAATGCTGTTCTATATAATATTCCCATTTTGTAACATCTCCTTTATTTTTTTTTGACTCGAATGTCCTGGCGTTTAAAAACAAACAGGACTTCGTTTCTTAATCTTCATATATTTTCTCCGGAAACAGCTGATTTATACTATTTATATTCGATTAGGATTGTTCATTAAAAAAGCCAACTAACATAAAATTTTGACTTAAAAAAAGGACAATTGCACAAACAAAAAGCATTCATAACGCATATTAAATAATGAGGCGTACTACACTATATAGAGGTTACTGCTGCTTCCTGTTAGTAAAAGACGCGATTTTTAATAATTTTATTAAAAATTTAGTTTTTTAAGGTGAATTTTTATGTAACTCAAGGTATAATATTTGTATACTATAAGAAAAAGGAGGACTGCCGATGATAACCGGTCAGTTAGGGCGAGCATTCCAATTAGCGGAAAAACATAAGCTCGACGTAAGTACAGTTTTAGAATTAACGAAAGTGATTGCAAAAGAAGTAAATGGCTCCCAAAAAGTTGAGGAGAAGATTTTGCAACAGATGATTCAAATTTTAGAGAACAACAAAACGATTCTTAGGGAGGCAACATAAAAATTGATGCAAACTATTGAGCTCTACGATGATTTAGACACATTTGACTAAAGGCGCTACTCAGCAAATGAAATACGAGTAGCGCCTTTTATGTTGTCTTATTTTATAAATTTCCATACATAGTTCAAAACCTTTTTGCTTTAAGAGCTTATTTTTTAAATATAAGCTTTGAAATAGTTTTCGTGAATTCTTCATATGAAAAAGACGTTTCTCCTCGCTGGTTATACCACTTTTGAATTGTTACTACTAGCCAAAACGGCACAGCATTTCCTTCAATTAAATGATAGTACTGCTCATAACCTCTTTTTAAATGTTCCCAACGAAAATCATTGCCGGATTGTGTATATTCAGACACATCGATTATTTTTGCTTTGCCATGTTGAAGCAAAATGTTTTTCAAATGGATATCACGTGGGTTCAATCCTTTACTGCGTACGTATTCTCTGGCATCCTCCACTTCACTCACAACGTGCTGCGGGATAGGGATACCTTGCAGAATACAGTCAAATAGCGTTTTTCCTTCTTCGTAACTTAAAACGAGGTATTCGTCGGATGAAGCATAACACGTTGGAAAGAAAGGTGATTCTCCTAATTGTTCATAAACATTTGCTTCCAGTTTTACTTTTTCTACTTTATCCTGTGCATATAATTTAAACGCATAAGCGGGAGCAGAAAGAGACTGAAAAACGGCTGCATCTGTACCGACACCAATACACTTCAAATTATCCGCATCCCCAATTATAGTTACCGGCTGGTTATTAGGATTTGAATAAACTTTAATTTTTGAAAGAGAACTTATATCTTTTTCCCATTCATTATTCATATAATCTCTCCGTTCATTTTCTGAATTAACGGGTCCACTTTTGTTTTATTTTTCTTCCGAGTAAGAATAAAGCGACTAAGTAAAGGGCAATGATCAAGACAATCTCCCAGTTTCCTGAAGCTATTTGATGTCCTGCTAGTGAAAAGGCTAAGATAGTGGGTACCTTCCCAATAATTGTTGCGGCAATAAAGGTGATTACGTGGACATTAGAAATACCTGCAATTAAATTTACACCTGCGGAAGGTAGGATAGGGATAAGGCGCCCGAGGAGTACTGCTAAAAAGCCATTTGTTTGAATGAGCTCTACATATTTCGTCAAATATTGATGTTTTGTTAAGTATTTTAGTGCAATGCTTCGTAATAAATTCTTACTTAGTAAAAATAATAAAATGGATCCCGTAGTCGTCCCGAGCAGGTTAATCATGAAACCCGGCATAAAATCATGATGACTGGCAATGTATGCGGCCAGCACGGGGATAGGCGCAAATGGAATCATAGAAACTAGCACCATTATTAAAAACTGATAAAGCCATGCATATGGTTTTTCATTCTGTACGAGGTCTAAAATTTGTTGTTCCATATTATATCCTCTTAATAGTTATGTTAATATATTATCCGTTCTTTAATAAGACGCACGTATAGAGAAAAAGGTGCATTTAAAAGAAAATAGCCTAGATGTTTGTTACATAAATTATTTTTTATAGCTATAATAGATATGAAATGAATTTGGAGGGTGTTTATCTTGTCGAATGAATTAGAAAAAACATATTTAGATTTTATGAAATACATTTTAGATAACGGGGTAAAAAAAGAAGACCGTACTGGGACTGGTACAATTAGCGTTTTTGGTTATCAAATGCGTTTCGACTTATCAAAAGGTTTCCCGTTATTCACAACTAAAAGAACATCATTTAAACTAATTGCTAGTGAATTATTATGGTTTATTAAAGGTGATACAAATATTCGTTATCTTTTGCAGCATAATAACCACATCTGGGACGAGTGGGCATTTAAGAAATGGGTTGAATCGGACGAATACGAAGGTCCGGATATGACGGATTTCGGCCGTCGTTGTTTAGAAGACGAAGAATTTAATTTACTGTACAAAAAAGAGCTGAAAGATTTCTGTGATCGAGTATTAAATGATGATGAATTTGCTGAAAAATACGGCGATTTAGGAAATGTCTATGGTAAGCAATGGAGACGCTGGACAGACTCTGAAGGAAATGAAATTGATCAAATAAAAGATGTCATAAACCAAATCAAAACGAATCCTGATTCACGTCGATTAATTGTAAATGCATGGAATCCAGAAGACGTAATAAATGCCGGTGCAAAAGGAAGTAAAGCCGCATTGCCTCCGTGTCATGTCATGTTCCAATTTTATGTTGCTAATAATAAATTAAGCTGTCAATTATATCAGCGCAGTGGAGACACTTTTTTAGGAATTAATTATAATATTACTTCTTATGCTTTGCTGCTTTATTTAATGGCTAAAGAGTGTAATCTTGAAGTTGGGGAATTTATTCATACAGTCGGAGATGCACATATTTATTTAAACCATGTTGAGCAAGTGGAAGAACAGCTGTCACGTGAGCCAAGAGACTTACCAACATTAACTATTAATGCAGATAAGCAATCGATTTTTGATATTGAATTAGAAGATTTAACGATTGAAGGCTATAATCCACATCCATCGATTAAAGCACCGATTGCGGTATAAAGGGGAATAGAGATGATTTCACTAATTGTTGCACATGATGAAAATCGGGTTATTGGTTATAAAAATGAGCTTCCTTGGCATTTGTCTGGTGACTTGAAATATTTTAAAGAGATGACAATGGGCAAGCCAATTGTTATGGGACGAAAAACTTTCGAATCGATTGGACGCCCATTACCAGGTCGTCGTAATATTGTGATCACAAGAAATACAGATTATAAAGCAGAAGGAATAGAAGTTGTAGGAAGCCTTCAGGAAGCATTGGCACTTGTTCAAGACACTGAGGAAATCATGATTATTGGCGGCGCTCAAATTTTTGAACAAGTAATGCCGATAGCTGATAAGCTGTACATTACTTTAATCAACCATACATTTAAGGGAGATACGTACTTTCCAACCTACGACGATTGGAACAAAACTTCTTGTCTTGAGCCAGTAAAGTCGGACGAAGGCTTTACATTCCAATACTGTATTTACGAAAAATAAAAGGACGTGCTGAATTGTGTAACACAAATTCAGCACGTTACTTTTTATATTAAGTATAAATAAACGCAGGCAACCATGCAGCCACATCCTGCAATAACAAATAAATGCCAAATTGCATGGTTATAAGGTAACCGAGTCCAAGCGTAGAAAATGGCACCGAAAGTAAAAAATAACCCGCCATATAAAAGTAGCATAAACCCATCAAAAGTTAAAAAACTGTAGAGGGGACGAATGGCGATAATAATTAGCCATCCCATCGCTATATATAATACTAAAGATAATTTTTCAAACCGATGGATAAACAAGATTTTAAATACAACCCCTAAAATCGCTAGGGACCATATAATACATAGCATGACAATGCCAAATGTTCCTCCGATTGCTATAAGTAAAAATGGGGTATAGGTACCTGCAATTAATATATAGATCGATGAATGATCTAAAATTGCAAAGATACGTTTATATTTTTCCGGAACACTATGTAATAGCGTTGACATTAAAAACAACAAGATTAATGAAGCTCCAAAAATGGCGTATGAAGTAACATGCAAGGCAGATCCATTTATTGCAGAATAGATAATAAGCAATATACAGACGGGAATACTAATTGCCAGGCCAATGCCATGTGTAATCGCGTTCCACAACTCTTCCTTCCAACTTTTGTAATCGAATGTATCTATTTTTTGCATCGTACATCACACTCCTCTTTATATTAGTATAGTACGAATTGTAAATAATTGTGATAGTTGAATGTCATAATGTTATACTACTATATGTCATAATAGAGTGATGATAAAGAGACATGTTTTGCTATGACAAATGTCATATTGGTAAACAAAAATGATTTCTTTATAATAGTAAGGAAGATAGAAAAAGGATGTGTTTTCTTTGAGTCAAATTCATATTGTAACGGACTCTACATGTGATTTAACAGATGCAGAAATTCAACAGCATGGAATCCATGTAGTACCACTAACAGTACAAATTGATGATAAAACGTATACAGATCGCGTAAACCTGCAACCGGATACATTTATCGAATTATTAAAAACAGCAAAAGAGTTGCCTAAAAGCTCTCAGCCTTCTCCGGGCGTATTTAAAGAATTGTATGATGAGTTAGGGAAGGATGGGGCGCAAGTTGTCTCCATTCACATGACAGGCGGTATGAGTGGAACATACCAATCTGCTAGCCAGGCAGCAGAAATGAGTAGTGCGGATGTTACAGTAATTGATTCACGCTATATCGCATTCGGGCTTGCCTTCCAACTTCGTGAAGCAATTCGATTACGTGACGCTGGAGCATCTGTAGAGGAAATTGTGGCAGGGGTTAACAAAGTCCGTGAAAACACACGTCTTTTCGTTGCACTGGATACATTGGAAAACATGGTGAAGGGCGGACGAATCGGAAAAGGTAAAGCGGTAGTCAGCTCATTGCTGAATATTAAACCGATTGGCCACTTGGATATTGGCGAAGTTACTATTTGTGCCAAACCACGAAGCTATAAGCAAATCATAAAATTTTTAATGAGTGAATTTGAAAAAGATACAAAAGGCAAAAAAGTTATGTCTGTAGGAATCTCTCATGCGAATTCAATGGATACATTAGTTAATCCGTTAATAGAGCAAGTAAAAGCAACAGGCTTTACAGGAGAAGTAGAAGTAGCATTTACATCGCCGGTAATCAGTACACACACTGGTGAAGGTGCAATCGGCTTTATGTATTATACCGAATAAAAATAGGGTAATTCTAAAGGTCAGTACCTCTAGAATTACCCTTTTTATTTATGATTGAGATTCTTTATGCAATTACTTACATAATATAAAATAATGATAATTTTCCATAGATCCAGATTTTATAGGCAAATCATTCCTCATGGTGCAGAAAATATTTTATAATTAAATAATATAATATAATATAATATAAAGGGGGAAATTGTATGTGGCGGTTCTTACTCGCAACTTTGGCTGTTATTGTTTTGTCCGCATGCTCCATTACAGTTGACCCGAATCTAGTGGAAGAGCAATTAACCGACAATTCGAGTACTGAAAATAATGAGCAGTCCAGTTCGGAAGATGAATCTGAACAAAAAACTACGGGCTTTTTCGATATAATAAATGATGTATTTCAACTAGATTGGTCTAATCGTAAAGAAGATAATGCTCAACCTATACAGTATTTAGCTTTAGGAGATTCATTGACACGTGGTGTTGGCGATGAAACCATGGAATACGGCTATACGATACGATTACAGGAAGAGCTTGAAAAATGGCCGATGATTGAATCGGTAGAACTTGATAACCGTGGCAAAAATGGTCGACGCAGCGATCAGCTTTTAGATTTATTACAGCGTGGCCATTATGATGAGGAGCTGGCAGAAGCAGACCTTATCTCTATATCACTTGGTGGTAATGATGTCATGAAAATAGTGAAAAATAATTTATTTACAATGACTAAAACAATGTTTGACAAAGAATTACCTCGTTTTAATGAGCGCTATGAACAGGTAATTACAGAAATACGTGAAATTAATACTGATGCACCAATTATTTTAGTCGGTTTTTATAACCCTTTTTCGATTGTAGTAGATGAAGTAACACCTTTTGATCCGATTATTGCTGAATGGAACTACTCCATCGAACAATTGGCAGTAAAGGACGGAAAAGCATGTTTTGTAACTGTAGAGGATTTATTTGTGTCAAATGAGGATATGGTATATCATGTAGACTTCTTTCATCCGAACAGCACAGGATACGACCGCATGGCAGAACGCATTATTGAAACAATGCAAGCATGTAACATAGAAGAGATGTCAGACGGTTTAATAGGATTTGGGGAGTGAGTATATGAACAAATGGAAAGTAGCATTTTTATTACTAGCGGGCACAGTGTTATTAACACTAGCTTCGGTTCTCTATCTTTTAACAGCAGATGGAAAACAAGTCACAGAACAACCTCCACTCCCGATAGAGGGCAATATATTAAAAGTTGAAACGACAGCAAAGGAATTTGAAGCAATTGCGAAACAATATTTAACAGCAGCGATGAAACAATCCCCAGTTCCTGTAGAGATCGTTATTGATGAGAAAATTTATTTATACAGTACATTAACCATTTTTAATTTCGACTTGCCGATTCAGATGGATTTTATCCCTGTTGTGAAGGACGGAAATATTGTATTGAATCAAGAAGCAGTCCATGTCGGGAAAGCAAATATACCTCCTGAATTTGTATTGAAAATGATTGATGACGCGGTTGATTTCCCAAATTGGATTACGGTGAAGCCAAACGACGAGGAAATTTATGTAGATTTATCTCGTATTAATATTGCGAGTGGCTCAAGAGTCCGAGCAAAGGAAATTGACCTTCCTAATGATAAAATAGAATTAGAAGTAGTTATTCCAAACGAATAGAAAAAGGAGGCAGATTTATGGCATATGAAAAAGCGACATTTGCAGGGGGATGCTTCTGGTGTATGGTAAAGCCATTTGATACACAACCCGGTATTATAGAGGTTGTGTCGGGCTATACAGGAGGACATGTTGAGAATCCAACATACGAACAAGTTTGTAGTGAGACAACTGGTCATTTAGAGGCTGTGCAAATAACATTTGATCCAGCTATTTACCCTTATGAGAAATTAGTTGAGCTTTATTGGACATTAATTGATCCTACTGATTCGGGCGGACAATTTTATGACCGCGGGGAATCCTATTCAACGGCTATTTTTTATCATGATGATGTTCAAAAACAAATTGCCGAACAATCAAAGGCGAAGTTAGAAGCAAGCGGGAAATTCAAAGTACCAATTGCTGTAAAGATTTTAGAAGCGAAGCCGTTCTATGTGGCTGAAGAATATCACCAACATTACTATAAAAAGAATCCTGCTCATTACGAGCGATATTCCATTGGTTCCGGACGAGCTGGATTTATTGAAAAACATTGGGGGTCGAAGTAAATGAACAAAGAAGAACGCTTAAAGCAATTAACAGAGATGCAGTATCATGTTACGCAAAATCAAGGAACTGAACCACCATTTAGAAATGAATACAACGATGTCTTTGAAGAGGGAATCTATGTTGATATCGTATCTGGGAAACCATTATTCAGTTCAAAGGATAAATATGATGCCGGCTGTGGTTGGCCATCGTTTTCAAAACCAATCGAACAAGTGGAAGTGACAGAGCATTTTGATACTTCTCACGGTATGCGTCGTGTAGAAGTTCGAAGTAAAACTGCCGACTCGCATTTAGGACATGTGTTTCCGGATGGACCACAGGAATTAGGCGGATTACGTTACTGCATCAATTCTGCAGCATTACGCTTTATTCCAGTTTCAGATTTGGAAAAGGAAGGTTATCCTCAATATTTATCAATGTTCAAATAAAAACGACTCGCTTGTGGAATCCCATAAGCGAGTTGTTTTTTAATGTTAAATTTTAAATTCACTAACAACACTTCGTAAATTATCAGCTTGCGCGGCCAATTCGACAGCCGACGCATTAATTTCCTCCATCGAAGCCGAGCCTTGAGAAGCAGCAGCTGCACTGCGTTCCGTGTTAGCGGCTGTATTATCTGCAACCGCAGCAACATGAACAAAGGAAGAATTCACATCGTGACTATTGTGCAATGTTTGCTCAATTTGACCAACCATATGTGTTAAAATATCCGATGTTTTTTCTGTCTGTAACAAAATATTTTGCAAAGAATCCGTTGTTTCATTTGTTACTTCGACACCACGAATTACCTTTTGTACGCCTGTTTGGTTTTGAGCAATGATTGATTTTACTTCGGATTGAATAGATCCAACAATTACAGCTACTTCACTTGCAGCCTGCTGTGATTGCTCTGCAAGCTTTCGTACTTCATCAGCAACAACAGCAAATCCACGTCCATGCTCTCCAGCACGTGCGGCTTCGATTGCAGCGTTTAAAGCTAATAAGTTTGTCTGTTCAGCAATTGCTGTAATGGTACTAATAATAGATGTAATATTTTCAGATTTACGGCCTAAATTTTCAACTGTTGCCGATGTAGTTGCCATCGTTTCTTCAATCTCTAGCATCACGTTTGAAGATTGCGTAACCGAATTACTGCCGATATGTGCAGCATCCTTCATGTGTAGAGCGGCTTGTTGAACTTCCAATGCCTTTTCATTTAACTCATGCATCGATTGTTCAAGCTTTTGCATTTCGTTTGCTGCATTTCCGATACTAGTTAAAATCTCTGTGCTATCATTCGCAATATCCATCGTAGAGTTTGCAATGAAATCAATCGTACGTGCATTCTCATCTGCTAAAGCCATTAATTCCTGAGAACTGCCTGATACATTATCCGCGAGGTTGGAAACACGCTTTATTAATACGGATATAGACTCGATTAGTATATTTGTTGAGTTGGCAATTTCAGAAAATTCGTCTTTAGTTTTAACATTTACACGACGTGTTAAATCGCCACCAGCTTGTGCAATATCCAAAATGGACTCATTAATTGCTTTTGTATTTCTTCGGATTGATTTAAACAGCATATAGCCTAACGTCATAGTTAATATAATCGCAATAAAAGCTAATACGAAAAAGGAAATTTTAGAGGCTAAAGCAAATTGCTCTAAATCCGTTATGGATTCCTCGTTACGTTGTTCTAAAATTTGAATCAATTTAGATGTATTATCATCAATATATGATTTGAAGCTTTGGCTTCCGCTATTTTGAAAGAGTTTTGCCGCATTTTCATATCCGTATTTTTGACGTACCTCAATTGTAGATTTAGAATAGGATAAATAATTCGTATAAAATTGCTGAATTTGTCCAACAATCTTCAACTCTTCATCCTGATTCTCAAAGGATTTCTGAACAGATGTCAGATTGTTATGTATTAGTTCTTTCGTATCCTCATATAATTGCAGATACTTTTCGTCACCTGTAATTAAGTAGGTCTGTTCATGGCTTGAAAGTTTTGCAATATCAGAAGCCAGATTGTTAATTTGAAATTGCTGTTTTAAATTTTCATCTGCAAAACTACGTAAGCTATTTTGTAAGTTTGTTATATTAATATACGATAAAATTTGCATAGCAAGGATAATTGCCATTAAAATTGTAAACGCAATTAAAATTTTACCTCGAATGAGGTGGAAGAAATGAAGTGGTTTTTTAGCAGTTTTCATTTTTTTATTATTTTTTGCTGGTTTCGTACTTGATTTTTTTTTCTTTAGCATAAATTCACCATCTTTTCTGAAAAATCAATATTTTATTATAATACTACACTAATGGGGATTTTTCACTATAATAATGTAAAAATATATAAGTAGGAGGGAAAATATTGAAAAAGTCATTTTATCACTATGTATTAACTTATAGAGGGGGAGAATGGTCTGATGAAAAAGTCCGTTTTGCTGAAAGTATGTTCATAGATCATTCATTTCCAAAGCAATCCGATAATTTCGAGGAACTTTCGACCTATATTGAATTACAGGCAGATGAATATTTAACAATAAGTGCGTTTGATTCACTGTGGGATTTATATGAGGCTAAATTCAATTGATATTTTGCATACCCACGAGTTTTTAGGTATAGTTGTACTAAAATCCGTAGATGTGAAATTGCTGACATTTGACAAAATATTGTATGTTTAACCAATATTTTTAAAAAGCAAGACGTCTAACGATTGAATATTTATACGAAAACGTTTACAATTTAGAAGAATTATGATGAAAAGAGGTTTTATAAATGAGCGTTCACATTAATGCCAAAAAAGGCGACATTGCAGAAATCGTATTATTACCAGGAGATCCGTTGCGTGCTAAATATATTGCTGAAACATTTTTAGAAGATGTTGTTCAGTATAATGAAGTGCGAAATATTTTAGGCTATACAGGTACGTATAAAGGTAAACGTATTTCTGTACAAGGTACAGGCATGGGTGTACCTTCGATTTCAATTTATGCGACAGAATTAATGCAAGAGTATGGTGTACAAAAGTTAATCCGTGTAGGTACTTGCGGAGCGATCCAAAAAGATGTAAAAGTGCGCGATGTAATCATTGCTCAATCTTCATCTACGGATTCTAGTTTAAACCGTGTTATTTTCGGCGGTACAATTGATTTTGCTCCAACAGCTGACTTCGATTTATTATTAAAAGCATACAATGCTGCAAAAGAAGCAGACTTAAACGTGCGTGTTGGGAACATTTTCACTGCTGATATGTTCTATTCTGACGAAGCACAAAACGAAAAATTAGCACAATACGGTGTGTTAGCTGTAGAGATGGAAACATCTGCACTTTACACATTAGCTGCTAAATTCGGTCGTCAAGCTCTTACAGTATTAACTGTATCTGACCACATTCTAACAGGTGAAGTAACAACTTCAGAAGAACGTCAAACTACGTTCAATGACATGATGGTTATTGCGTTGGAAGCTGCGATTCAAGAGTAAGCGTACCAAGGGATTGTGATTTAGTTTAATTTGCATCCATAACGTAATTTTGAAAGTGCCTAACAGGTGAAAGTCTGTTGGGTACTTTTTTATTGCAATGAGTCAAATAGGGACGTTGCAGTTTGTTTCTGTTCCGATGTTACATGTGAATACGTTTTAATTGTCTCACGTATTTTGGCATGTTCGAGATATGCAGAGCAGATGCAAGTGAGTGGTCACGTAGCGCAACCTAAGCATGAGGTCATGGCTATGATTGATAAGCTTTATACAAGAGCTAAAGAGATTAGAGTGGTCATAATGGTTGGTAACTTTTTTGGAAACAAACCGTTTATTTTTCATGCTAAATGGAGATAAAAACGAAAAGTGCTAGTGGCGGTAGGAGGGAATGAGAAATTATAATAAAAGGACTTGCATCTTTGAAGATCATTCATAAATACAAATCCTATCCTATGAAACAAAAGCATCCGTTAGTCTTCATAATATATGGGCTGAATTATCTTTCCATTTCGGAGCTTCGCCCATTGTTCAATCTTGTTTTCTTTATTCAAGTAAAGCAAGTATTCTATATTACTTCCCTCATCATCTTCTAATGGCTTCACAAGATAAGTTCTCGTTGCTGCCAACAACTCCCCGTGTGATTGTCTATCTACCACAGTAATATCAAAGCCCAATTTTGATTCTATTTGTTGAATTTCTTTGTTTCCGTCAACAAACTCCCATGTGATAAATCCGCCAATCCCTAGAAGTGCCATTCCTATGGCCATATACATAATCCACTTTGAAGTACCTCTCTTCATCTTTGTCACTTCACTCCTCCTTTTTTTTACTTAATTCAACGCTTAAAAACTGAATGATCAGTTGTTTAGTTACAGTGTAACATATTTACATATTTAGGATTTAAGTACCTAATAGTTGGTAACTTGTTAGGTGCTTTTTAGTCGAAAGAATCAATAGCATGTAAATATGTGTTCAGTATTGTTTCACAAGCATCAGCAACTGCCTGCTCTCACTCGTTTACCCAACTTTCATATGGAATGAAATTGTGGGTAATTAGGTAATAAAAACACTATATGGTAAATTAAAAAAATAATAGCAACTTTAGCAAATTCTTTGTCGTCTCACTTGTGAAGGGAAAATGATTCAGGGAGATTAAAAAATGTCGAAAATGAATCCTTTAGTTCTGATTGAAGAAATATACAACGAGCATTATGCGTATTTAAGAAACTTTTTAATAGGTCTAACTAAAAGTGATGTAATCGCTGATGATATTATTCAAGATTTTTTCACAAAAATTTTAGTTTCACCCTCAGTCGTTACAGAAGTTAAGTATATGAGGAGTTGGTTAATAACAGGGGTTAAGAACACTTTACTTGATTACTATAAAAAGAAGAAGCCTGAGTTGCTTCAAGATGAGCATATTATTGAAACGTTGTTGGTTGATAATTATACACCAGAAGTAAGTGCAACAATTAACAACGAATTGGAAATGGTTTTAAGCAAGCTATCGACTTCTGAAAAAGCAATTATTATAGCAAAAGAATATTATGGTTATGACTATAATGAAATTAGTGATCTTTTAAATATACCCGTATCCACAATAAAATCGATAGTGTTCAGAATGAGAAAAAGAATGATTAAAGTGAGGTAATTCTATGGATTCTTTCAAAAAAATACATCTTTTATCTCTGGAATTGATTCCCATAATCAATGACCTGGATGATGAGCCAAGACAGGTTGTTTTAGAACATATCACTTACTGTGAAGAGTGCAAAAAATTATATGATAGTACAGAGGACTTTAATTCCAGTATGCCAAAGCAAGAATACTCAGAGGATGTGGAGTTAAAGCCTTTAAAAAAATTAGTGCAGTTTAATAATGGATTAAAGTTATTACTCATTACTGTAAGAGCGTTAATTTTATTCTATATTGTTTACTCAAGCGTTAAATATTATGGTGTGGAGTCTGTTACATCAATGATAGAGTATTTCAGATCGGGGATATTTCTATTTTACATACCAGCTGCCATATTTCTACTTGTATTTACGTTTACTTTCTTCAATAAAAAATGGGTTTGGATATCGTTGGTGATTGATTTAGTAATTATTTTATTTTTAGAAAAAGTGCTGCAGTTATTTTTATAAATGGAGGTGTTAAATTGATGTATTTAGTCATGTTGTTTGGATTGTTTTTAGGTATTATATTTTTTGCATTTGTTTTTATTGCTTCAAAAAAGAGCGGCAAATATTATTTAGCACCGGTCATCACCTTTTTGTTTTCGGGGATGATTGTGGCATACAGCCTATTTCTCGTTGGAGGATTCGAAGGAATGGGGTATTTATTTTTAGCAGTAGGATTTCTTGTAGTTAGTATTGTAGGGACATTGCTGTTACCGTTATTAATCCCGAAGGTTAAATCAAAATCGTTTAATAGAAAAGATAAAATCAGTTTGTTCCTTTTACCTATCTTATTTTTTGCAACAATCGGGATATCCATAATTTCTGAAGATGGCTACTGGATTATTGAACAGGCAAGCGCTACTCCTGTAAAAACAGAAGGTTACCGAATTACCACTATCTCTGAAGGCAGCAAAGCAGTCACTTTACAACTAGGGGAAAAATACCTAGGAAAAGAGATTGAAGTGAAAAAGGTAAGTAAACGAGGGGCTACAGAAATAATTTTGAAATTTGTAGATGGAGGGGATGATGATAAAGTTCCTTATATAAAGATCGGTCTATATGAAATAAACGAACCATTGAAAGTACAAACAACGGATGGCGATATTTTTGAATCATTAGGGAGCCCACGGGAGTAAAGTTATCCAATATTGAATAGAAATTATAGTAAGTTAAAGAGTAAGCCAAACCAAATAATGGTGCTTAATGTACGCTAGGATGAAAGAGGAAAAAGACTTGTATGTAGCTTTACGCACAAGTACTTTTCCTTTTTTTAGTGTTCATAATACTAGTGATAATCGAGAAAATCGTAAAGATAATCACCCAAAAGAAGAATGTTTCACCAAATGTTGTAAACGTAAGTATTGTTAATACGCTAAATACGACTACTGGAGCGATGAACCATTTTTTAAATAACCAATAACTTATTGATGAAACAATATGAACTATAATAGGTAAAATTAAAAACACAAATAAATATTCCATACCATCCTCCTAAAACATCAGCTTTTGCTAAAACTATGTTAATACTTTCTCATATTAAAATTGTAACATAGGAAATTAATGGTTGATATAGATGTATACTTTTTGTATACAAAGAAGAAATTTATCGCATGGAAGCTTTATTCTTTTTTTTGTTGAATAGTATCAAATTTTGATAGTGAACATTCAGTGTATCGAGTAACAAAAATCGCCGAATTTTCACACTATCTCGAATAGGGTATTTATGGTAACATGTAACTGAATCTTTTAACGTTACAAAATAAAAGGAAGTGTAATAATCACATATGAAAAAGATATTGAAACCTTTGATCAGTGTTGTTGCCATTGGTGCACTCTCGCTATCTATCAATATAAATCAAAATGTATTTGCGGATACATGTGAGTATGATACATCATCAAAGGCAAACCCAGACTATTCCACAATGAACTGTTTGTTAACCGAAACAGCACTGAGATATAATGTGCCTCCTGAAATTGTGAAGGCGGTAGCGGAAGGTGAAAGTGGAAATTGGCGACATTTTGATCAAAATGGAAAAGCGATTGTAACGGCTGATAACGGAATTGGTCTAATGCAAATTACTAATCAAGCGCGTTACGATCAAGAAAAGCTAAAAACGGATCTTGTCTATAATATTCAGGCTGGCGTAGAGACGCTGGATAAAATGTTTAATCGCAAGGATTTACCTGGCATTAACAGCGGGGAAAGAGAAGTATTGGAACATTGGTATTTCGCGATTATGGCTTATAACGGGACTAAACCCGTAAATAGTCCAATTGTCCAAGCAACGGGTGAAAGAAATGTGAATGCCTATCAAGAAAAAATTCTCGAAATTGTTAGAAAATCTGAATTAATAAACTTAAAGGAACTGCCATTTAAAAGTGAACATTTCCTATATGATTCTAACAGCAAGGACAATATTAAATTCTCAGCACTGAATTATAAATTTGATTTACCATTAACAGAATCAAAGTATTTTTTCAAAACGAATCAAAAAGTAAGTGCAACAGCTAATCCTAAATTTAGGTCAACACCTACTACGAATAATGAAAATATTAAAGGTACTTTAAATAAAGGCGAAACGGTTACCATTACTGGTCCATTTGTATACGATGAAGTTTCAACGAAGAAAAACCATTTTGTTTGGTATCCAGTAAAAAGAAGTGATGGGTCAGAGGGGTATGTAGCTTCAAGTTATTTAGAGTACCCGGAAATGACAACGTTACCGATACCGTCTCCAGCAGAGGTAACACCAACGGACTACGCGGCTTATACTAAAAAGTATGCTGATTTCAACCCTACAGCCTGGTGGAAAGATGATATGATTTGGGCAATCGATCGAGGCTTAATTAAAGGGTACAATGACGAATGGAACGCAAAAACAAAGAAATACGAAACCCAGCTACAACCGAACAGACATTTAACGGAAGCTCACTTCTTAACAATCTTCTTCCGTTATGCTCAAAATGATGAATTAGCAAATGTAAAAGGCACGTCGTCTTGGAGCAGAAGTGGTATATACAACATGGCAGAAAAGTATAAAATGCCTGTACTGGCAAATGAAAAATCAAAAGCATCTAGAGCTTTAGCTGAAAGTGGCATTAAACGTGGTAAATTAGCGCAATTGATGGTCTCTTACCACTTAAGAAAACAAGTAAGTGAAAACGAAGCAATTCAATTTTTCATGGATAACGGGATTACTACAGCTAAATCAATCGTTGAATATGAACCTGACCGAATTTTAACTCGTGCTCATATATCTGCGTTTATTCAAAGATATGAATCATTCGAATCAAAGCAAAAATAATTAAACATAGAAAACGGTTGCATTCTTGCAATCGTTTTTCTAATTTTACAGCGGTGGAAATCATTAAAAAGGGAAGGGAAGGTTGCATGGAACCTAAATGGCTTTACAGATTAGAGAGTACCAATCCAAATCAAGGGCTTTGGTATAACGAGAATGGAGAATTCGTTTTAACCCTCGCCGAAATTGAAAACTGTAAAACGAAAGATCTGCCAATGGGGTTTGATGAAAGATATAAACAAGATGGTAAAGACTGGTTTAGTAGTTGTTCCAACATTGAAGATTTAACACATTGGTATTCAATCGAAAATGCGAAAGATTTAATAGAGAAAGGCTTTAGGTTTTCGAAGTATTTTGCAACTGATTACGTTGAATACGACAAAGAAACCGTATTTTTAAAAGAGACTTGTTTGGAGAGAGTTACGCTAAATATTGGAGAGATTTTTAAATAAGAAAATTTGGAATCGGGGTTGTGAAAAAATGGATATGGTTAATACTCAATACATTGAGCAATGTATTATAAAATATGAAAAGATTAAAAATAACACAAACGTAGCAACTGCAGAAAACAACGAAGTATTAGCAAAGCTTATTAAATCAATGTCACATGGATTCATCAAAACCAACTACGACAATTGGCTGGAACAGTGCTTATTACAGGAAGACTGGCAAAAATTGAATAATTTAATTTTTCAGCAAATGCGTTATCGGT
This sequence comes from Solibacillus sp. FSL K6-4121, assembly GCF_038002585.1. Lineage (NCBI taxonomy): Bacteria > Bacillati > Bacillota > Bacilli > Caryophanales > Caryophanaceae > Solibacillus > Solibacillus sp. FSL K6-4121. Next base: position 761,065 of record NZ_JBBOCS010000002.1, on the reverse strand, counting down.
TACTTCCGGGATCCAGTGGAGGGTACGACCATTGCCGTAATATTTTACCTGTTTTAGAGGCATTTGCTTGCGGTGATAATAATGTATTGGAGCGCATTCTCCCACATGAACTAGGTCTAACAAAGAATGGATACCCATTCTATATAGTGATAAGCAATCTCTTGATGGCCCTGTGGTATAAAGATGATACCCTATTAAAATTAGCGATTCCTGCTGCCGAAAAATTTATTGGCACAAAAAAACCGCAATGGGAGCGATCAGGAGTTGCCTTTTTACTTTCTTTACATAAGAAAGATGTGGAAGCAGTGGGGGAACATTTACAAGATTTCTGTACAGGATACATGCGTGCAGATTTTACTAAAGCAATGAAACAGCTATGTGTGCCAGCGCATGGTCTTTATAGTTTGGCAGAAAAACTAATACCAACAGAGCTATTTCAACAGATCAAAATGCCAGAACACAAGAACTTCTCTAAAGGATTTGCAAAATGGAGAAATGAGAATCCACACCCAAAATTATATTTATACTTTGAATACCCACCATCTTTGGGAATTCTTAATCAAATTTTCATGGCACCTGTCGCTAAAAGCATAATTTCACAACCTTATCTTCAGAAAGATAATCCGCATCATTCTCCACAATTAAAGAATGTATGGTTTCTTGATGAGGAGGCTATGCTAAAAGGTTTTGTTGAAAATATTTAAACTACTTAGAATAGCAAATTCAAGCATTGCATGTAGCTAAATACGCTATTTAATATTTTCATTCCCCTTACTCTATTAAAATTATATGACTATAAAAATAATTTTGGGGTAGAAGTAAAGAAAATATTTTATTATGAAAGAGGCGTTAACATGCAAGAAATACTTCTAATTTTGGCAATACAACTAGTTTATGTACCTTTAATGACATTGCGAACGATTTTCTTAGTAAAAAATATGAGACTTCTCGCTTCGATTTTTGGCGTTTTAGAAGTACTTATTAATGTATTTGCGTTATCTATCATTTTCAGTGGCGATCAAAACTTCATAGCGATGCTCGTATATGCACTCGGTTTTGGATTAGGAATCCCATTAGGAACAATGATTGAAAGTAAACTAGCTGTTGGTTATGTTTCTGTTACGATCAACACGCAGGAAAAAAATCAGGAATTAATTGATATGTTAAGAGATAATGGATTTGCCATCACGACGTATATTAGCCAAGGACGTGACAGCGACCGATTTAAATACGAAATTTTGGCGAAACGAAATCGTGAAAAGGAATTGTTCAAACTTGTAGAATCAATTGAACCTAAGGCCTTTATCATTTCATATGAGCCTAAATCATTCAAAGGCGGTTTCCTGGTCGATCGAATGCGTAATAAAAAGTTTAAACTTAAAAAGAAGTCATAAAATAGTTAATAATTAAGAATTAAATAATCAGTATTAACATGAATAAATAATTGAAAATGACCCACACTATTATTGATGGTCGGTTAGCCATCGAATGATTTCGGCGCAGAAGGCTTCGTCCTTCGCGCCTTTTTTATGCTTATAGACTGTATATTTTTTTAAAAATGATGTTATGGAAATCCTCTTTTCTTCAAATAATGAATAAAAAGAGGTGAAAAGATGAGTAAAGAAGTTGGGAAGATATTTGTACAAAGGATAATGAATAATAGTGATCCATTATCAAACATCGTAACAGTGCACCTTTTTTGTGAAAATGCGATTAATAGCTTAATTAAAGCTAAGGCTTTTGGCGTCGAGGATTTCTCCAAAAAAAATAAAGGGGAGACATATATCCCTATACTCGATTCCAATTATTCAACAAAATTATATTTTGTATATTCGATGGGTTTAATCGAACAAAAATTATATGAAAACTTAAGGTTGCTTAACCATTGGAGAAATAAAGCTGCCCACAATATCCATGAAGATATAAAGAAATTACCTATCGATTTTCATATTTATAATGAAAACCATTCGATTACAGCAGGGGCCGATGAAAATGAAATCGTCTTAGGTGTAGCCTTTGCAACTTATGTGGAATTACATAAGTTCATCGAAGAACAATATCAAATCAATATTTGAAAAGAATCAACCATAAGAGGGTTGGGAATACATCAAAGTTCCTGACTCTTTATTTTTGATAGCTTATTGATATTTGCTGCATTTTGGTTAGTTCGTATATCATAAAACACATTTTAATGATGGGCATATATAACGAATATCTATTATTTCTGCTAAAATTATCTAAATAAGGGTAAAGGATATAAGTAGTTTATTTTTACTAAGGGGATGGACAATTTGAAAAAAAGATATTATTTTGCCATGAGCGCGCTGTCAATTGCAGTTGTAGCAGGTTGCGGAGATACAGCTGAACCAGTAGATGGTACTAAAGATGAAGCAAGCTTAACATTGCAGCAAGTTTTTGAAAAAGCAATGGAACGTCAACAAAATTTAAAAAGCGTCCATGCAGAAACAAATATGGATCAAGTGACGAATTTAATGATGGACGGCGAAACAATGCAAATGACGAGTACCTCTAATTTAGCAATGGACATCACACAAAATCCATTGGCAATGTATACAAACGGTAATATTGAAATGGATATGAGTGGCGAGAAATTCGATATGCCAATGGAAATGTATATGACCGAAGAAGATGGGTTTTATATGTTGAACGGCGAAACAAACGAATGGATCAAACTGCCGGACGAGCAATATGAACAAATTATGGCACAAGCTGGCGCACAGGCAAATGCAACAGACCAATTGGAACAATTACAGCAATTCATTGATGAGTTTTCATTTGAACAAGACGATGAAAATTACTTATTAACCTTAAATATTCAAGGTGATGAGTTTAAACAATTTATTCTTTCCCAAATGGGTGCAAGCTTAGGTGAATCCATGGAAATGTCCAACGATATATTAGAGAATATGTCGTTTGAAGATTCCCAGTATAATATAGTAGTTGCAAAAGATACATTTGATACGAAAGAAATCGATTTGGACTTAAAGATAATCACTAACATCGAAGGTCAGGAAACAACGATCGAAAATGATGTTAATGTTGTGTACTCGAAGTTCGATGAGGTAGATACAATTAAAATTCCGGATGAAGTGTTAAAAGAAGCAACAGTAGCTGAATAAATGACAAGCAGTGGATGCGCATTTTTACGTTATCCACTGCTTTTTTTATTGTACATAGGAAACAAAATAAAAAAATTATCGTCTGTCCTTTTCTAGTCGCCACTAAACTGATATTATTGATATAGTGTGACATCAGTCAGTGTAAAAATGAGAGTGGTGAAATTAAAATGGATGAACAAAAAAGAGATGAAGGACAAACAGAACAAAGTGAGCAGCAAGTTAAAATTGAAAAGCCTGCTGGTAAGTATTTACGGATGAAACCATTCGCATTCATTATGCTCATTTTCCTAACAATTATATGTACAGCTGGTTTAACTATCTTTGCATTAACGTTTGGTGAGCAAAAGGTCGTTGAAGTAAAGGTACCTATTGAACGACCAGAATTTAAAAAGCTATATGATGCATATGATACACTTCAGCAAAAATATTTCGAAGATGTAAATGAAGAAGAAGTGGTATATGGTGCAATCAACGGAATGTTTGATGCATTGGGAGACCCTTATTCAGACTATATGAACAAAGAAGAGGCCAGTTCGTTTAACGAAAACCTTTCTTCAAGTTTCCAAGGCATTGGTGCAGAAATTCAAGAGAGAAACGGCTACATTATGATTGTCTCTCCAATTAAAAATACACCTGCTGAAAAAGCTGGTTTACAGCCAAGAGACATGGTGCTGGCAGTTGACGGCAAAAGTGTAAAAGGGATGAGTTCCACTGAAGCTGTACTCCTTATTCGTGGAGAAAAAGGTACAGAGGTGACATTAACAATTCAACGCGGAGATGCGGAAAGCTTTGACTTGACGCTAGTACGTGATGACATCCCTGTGGAAACAGTATATGGTGATTTAGATGAATCAGGTATAGCTCATCTTCAAATTACATCATTTAGTGAAAATACAGCAGTAGAACTTGAAAAAATTCTAATCGAATTTGAAAAAGAAGGATTGAAGGGGATTGTTATAGATGTTCGCCAAAATCCTGGTGGGTATTTAAAAGCGGCCATCGACATTTCAAACCTATTCGTTGAACAAGGTAAAACAATCGTACAAATTCAAGAGCGTAATTTAGATCCTCAAATTGTTGCGGCGGATAATCGTTCAAAATATAAGCTGCCTATAACGGTATTAATCGATGAAGGAAGCGCCTCTGCCTCTGAAATCTTGGCAGGAGCTTTAAAAGAATCGGCAAATGCACAAATTATTGGCTTAAAATCATTCGGTAAAGGCACAATGCAAGAAGTAATTTACATGGAAGATGGCGCTAACTTAAAGTTTACAACGGGTAAATGGCTAACACCTGATGGAAACTGGGTAAATGAAAAAGGAATCACGCCTGACGTGAAAGTGAATTATCCAGATTACGCCTCACTGCCATATATTGACCCAACTCAAACTTATGAATTAGGTACCGAACATGTAGCTATTGAAACAGCAAAACGTATTCTCGAGGTACTGGGCTATGATCCGGGCGAAGTGAATACTAAGTTTGATGAAGCAACTGAAGCGGCATTAAAAGCGTATCAAGAAGAAAATGAGCTAGAAATTACGGGGATCTTAACAGGAGATACAACATATGCATTAATGGATGCCATTAGTGAAAAGCTAAAAACTGAAGATCCGCAAATTTTAAAAGCTAAAGAACTATTAGGTGTAACGCCTGAAGAAAAAACAGCAGACTAATACAAAAGATGGGCTAGTATAAAGTGGAAATCACTTTATTGCTAGCCCATTATTATAGGAAGTGAAAATATGAAAGATGTTTATTTATTTAGTGGCTTTTTAGGAAGTGGCAAAACTTCCATGTTAACGGATGTAATTCGTCAATTGAAGGAAGCAGGTTTAAAACCAGCCGTCATTATGAATGAGTTAGGCAAGCTCCCTTTTGACTCACAATCCGTAGAGGCTGATGTACCTTTAAAGGAAATGCTCGAAGGTTGCATTTGCTGCAGTGGTGCAGAAAAGACAGAAGCGCAAATTCAATCGCTTTTGCATGATCAGGAATTTGATGTATTAATTATTGAAACAACAGGTGCAGCCCATCCTGTAGAGGCACTGGATGCCGTGTATTCACCATTATTTGCAGAACAGTTGAATATAAAAGGTATTGTTACGGTAGCAGATAGTCGATTATGGTTAGATCGCACCACTTTAACACCACAAGTTCGTTCGCTGTTTATGGAACAAATTCGTCATGCACATTTAATATTAGCGAATAAAACGGATTTGCTGACAGATTCTGAACAAGCTCAAGTTGTATATGAGCTGCAAGGGTTTAATTCAAAAGCGTTCATCTTACAAACAACGAATGGTCGTGTTCCACTTCACTTATTGCAAAATATGCAATCGACAGCCCGTGTTTCAAAGGATGACATCGTATCGGCGCGCATCGGTGAAAGCTTTAACTTAGGCTCTAGATTAGTACATTTTGATACTAGTTTCACTCAAGAACAGTTTGAGGGGTGGATACGGGAACTTCCGGAAACGGTTTACCGCATGAAGGGATATGTGCCGATTGAAGGGATAAAAAACCCGATGCTGTTTCAATATGCTTACGGTATGGTGCAATGGCTACCGGAATACGTGAAGATGACACCAAGCCTCGTAATAATCGGAGAGAATATAAAAGACGTGGAAATTATTGGACAATAACTCGTCAATACCTTTTCAAATGCAATGTTTGAGGAAATTGGATAAATTTATGGGAAAAATGAAGTGAGATTTAAGATTATAAGGCTTATAAATTGGTAGATGGACAAATTACCAATTTATAGGCCATTTTTTTATGGATTTTTCATTTACGATGTGATTACGAAAGGAGGCGTACAAAATGAAAAAATTAATATTACCATTTTGTGCAGTAATACTTTTTGCAACACAAGCACCCGTTGCGAATGCGAACGCAAACGAAGGGGGCAAAACAACTACAGGAATCAACTACTATCAATCAGCTGCAGAATATAAGATGAAGCTGAATCAAAAATATAACTCTCAAAAAAATACACATCAAAAACAAGAGGTATCATCAAATACAAGTAAAAATACATCTGTTAAAGAAGTTACTAAAAAGCAAACAACAACTAGTCCTTCTACAAATGCAACAACTCCAAAAACTGAAACAGTATCGACAGCAAAGAATACGAATGCAGTAACGAATACTGCTACTGATCAAGTAGCGGCATTTGAAGAGAAAGTAGTAGAACTAACAAATGTAGAGCGTACTAAAAACGGTTTAAAGGCATTACAAATAGACCGTCCTTTAATGGCAGCAGCTCGAGAGAAATCACAGGATATGAAAGACAATAACTATTTCTCTCATACTTCACCGACATTTGGTAGCCCATTTGATCGTATGAAAGCATTGAAGATTTCGTATAAAGCTGCAGGTGAAAATATCGCAAAAGGTCAAAAATCACCAGAGCAGGTTGTAGAAGCTTGGATGAACTCAGCAGGACATCGCGCTAATATTCTAGATAAAAATTTCACGCATATTGGTGTAGGTTATGTTAAAAACGGCCATATTTGGACACAGCAATTTATTAAAAAGTAAAGATTATTGAGGCTGGGACATAAGTAGAAATTTCTTTGTAAAAGAGAAATACTCTTATGAAGAAATTGCTATTATTTGAATTGATTGGAGTGAAGGGGCGACTCCTGGGGGAACAGCAAAATTTATTTTGCGACGAGTAACCGCAGGAGCACCGACGCCTGAGACTACAGGCTCAGGCCGTGCCCCCGGAAAGCGTCCCCGTAACGGAAATCAATTCTGGCAGAAACAGAAAATTTTGTCCCAGCCCCAAGATTGACGAAAAAAGGTCTCGAGAGACGAACTCTCGGGACCTTTTTATCTTTTTAATTATTGCTAGTTAACGTACGCGCGCGGAGGATTTACTAAATGTTAAGCCGTGTTATTTATATTTTATTGGAATAATAATTATTTTATAATATCTAAATTGAATTTGGTCGACATCCGTTTATCTTTAACACAAGCATTTTATATTGGCTTCAATTATGCTACAATTAACGGTATACTTAAATTTGCTTTAAAATAAACCGATTTAAAATTGTTATGTGAATTGTGGTGAATTACCCATAAATACTTTTTAAAAATAATAATTATTAAAGGCATACATGAATAAATGTAGAAAATAGGCCTAAAAAAACTATTTCAATAAAAAATTAACTTAAATTAAATGGCAGACTAAATAATATGATATTTATCGAAGCATGTTGAAATGTCTTGATGCATAAAATATAAAAAATGACATTTGCTTTGTTAGGAGAAAATTATGAACGAAAAATCAATTATTTTAACAGGTGGAGGAACAGCCGGTCATGTATCTTTAAATGAGGCAATTATTCCATCCTTATTAGAAGCAGGATATAAAGTACATTATATTGGTTCGCATGATGGCATAGAAAAAGAACTGATAGGGAACGCCTTTCCGACATTACCTTATCACAGTATTTCAAGCGGGAAGCTACGTCGCTACTTTTCAATGCAGAACTTTACGGATCCGTTCAAAGTGTTAGCAGGGGTTACACAAGCTTTTACTATTATTAAGCGAGTGAAACCGACTGTCATCTTCTCAAAAGGTGGTTTTGTGTCGGTACCGGTAGTAATAGCAGCCAAACTGGCAAATATTCCAGTCGTTGTGCATGAATCGGATGTAACACCAGGTTTGGCAAATAAAATTTCATTGCCATTCGCTTCGCATATTTTTACCGTATTTAAAGAGACGATGAAGCATTTGCCGAGCGATAAAGCCACATGTACTGGCTCGATCATCCGGCAGCAACTTTTTGAAGGGAACCGTGAACGTGGTTTAGCACTATGCAATTTTACTTCGGACAAAAAAGTACTACTTGTTATGGGCGGCAGTTTAGGTTCGGTGGTAATTAACGATGCACTTCGCAATAACTTGTCGGCATTGCTCGAAAAATACCAAATCATTCATCTTTGCGGCAAGGGGAATAAAGATGCGTCATTAAATAATCTGGAAGGCTATTGCCAATTTGAATATGTGACGAATGAATTGCCGGACTTGTTATATGCAACAGATTATGTCGTATCAAGAGCGGGTTCAAATTCAATCTTTGAATTTTTGACATTGCATAAGCCAATGCTTTTAATTCCACTATCTGCGTCAAAAAGTCGTGGGGATCAAATATTGAATGCAAATCTATTTAAAAAGCAGGGGTTTGCACAAGTATTGGATGAAGAAAAATTGACAAAAGAATCATTTTTACAAGCCGTCAATCACCTTACTGCAAAAGCAGATGAAATGATTGACCATATGGCTGAAGTTGAACATCCAAAAACACCGAAGGAAATGGTCGGTTTAATTACTCAATACGAAAAATAAAAAGCGAGAGGCGTCCCAACAATGTGGAGAATGCCTTTCGCTTTAATTTATAAGTTATTGATAATGTAAGCCTGATTTATAAAACATTCATTTTACATCGCTTGTTCTTCTGCTTCTTCTTGCGTGTTGGCAGTTGTTAAGTAGAACAGATCTTTTGGTATTTTGAATAAACGAAATTTTGTAGCGCCTTGATTGATTTCTTCAAAAAGCAGTGGATTTGTAAGCTCAGCATCGATTACATACGGCAATTTTAATGCAGCTGCCTGTGATCGACCATTTTCTTCCCGTACGCGTAAAAATACTGTATGGAAATCATAATCAAAAAACAACTCATTTAAAAACGCCAGCTTTGCTTTTTGATTGTAGCCTACTCCTTGAAATGGCTTCCCAATCCAAGTACCTAAAAAACCGGCACCATCCTGAATATCAAAGATACTAATTGTGCCGATTGGAGCGCCCCATTCATCAACGATCGTACGTGAGATTGTTTGGCCATTTTGCTCTTCTTCGATTAATTGTTTTGTCATAAATAAGTACTCTTCAGCAGAAGCTGCTTTTTGACGTACATAAGGAAACACAGATGGATGACGTAATAATTCGTATAATTCTGCAGTTTCATGAAGTTCTCTTTGTTTTAACATGTGAAACGCCTCCTTTTAAGAAGAAAATGGTAGAGCCTGTAGTAAAGAAATAGTGCAAATAATCTTCTAATGCTAAAAGGTTCTTTATCATAAGGCAGTAGTCATTTCGAACTTGATCTTACCTAAAAGAATTTGACGTTAAACTATGGAACATAATTTGCCGGTCTCGCTCTATCCTAGACAAATAAAACAATATCGAAATAAGAATTGTATCTACATTTTATTATAATATATTCTCTTGGCGCAACTTTCAAGCTCGAAAAAAACATTTTTTTCTACTATTAGTCTATATATTCTGAATTGTCTAATTAATAATAATATTGATGACAATTTGATTTTTAACAAAGTATAATATAGTAATTATGAGAAGGTGAGGCGAAAGAATGAAAGTACAATTAGTTAAAGTTCACGGTTCAGGAAATACATTTTATTTATACGAAGCATTATATGACGATAAGCTTGATTATGTGAACATGGCTAAGCAATTATGTAATCCTTCTATAAATGGAGGAGCAGATGGACTGTTGCTCGTTTTGCCCTCCGATATTGCCGATGCCAAAATGCGCGTCATAAACGCGGATGGTTCGGAAGCTTCTATGTGCGGCAATGGCTTACGCTGTGTTGCTCGACATGTATGCGAAAAATTGGAAGTCGATGAAGCGATTATTGAAACGATGCATGCTTGTTTAACAGTTAGAAAAGAAGCGCCTATTTTTGAGCAGCTTCCAACATATTCAGTAGAGATTTCCCCTATTTCATTTGAATTATCATCTTTGCCGATGTTCTTGGAGGAAAAGCAGGAATTGCACCATGAGCGAATTGAGGCATTTTCTGAAGATATTCCCTTTACAGCAGTTTCTGTCCCTAACCCACATTTAATTGGGATAGTGGAGAAAAAATATATAGAAAATACATCTCATCAACAGCAGTTAGCTGCCTTTTTAAATTCAGATAATGAATATTGCCCCAACGGTGTAAATGTCAGCTATGTGCTGCCTATATCAAACGATGAAATTTTCGTTCGCACATATGAGCGTGGTGTAGGTTTTACAAATGCATGTGGTACTGCAATGACCGCTTCAGCATTGATTTCTACAATGGAGAATATTGTTTCGGGTAATTTAATAACGGTATATAATCCTGGTGGCTTCGTACAGTGTTCGGTTGAACAGTATAATGATAAATGGAAACTGTCACTTATTGGAAACGCAACTATTGTAGGGTATTATGAAATAGAATATAGTCATAATAAAATAGAGTTTACTGATTGTGTTATAACTGAAGAGCAAGTACAATATGATAAATGTAATATTTATACAGAAAACAGGTTAAGAAGTTTTACACAGTGAATAGTGCAATAGGGGGAGCAAGTAATGAACACCATTTTTTCCATAAATCAATTGGATTTGTTATTCAAGAATAGTAGTGATGCTGTTTTCTTTATGGAAAGAGTAGATGATCAGTACCGCTATATTTATGTTAATGAAGCGGCTATAGAATTAATAAACGTTAATCCTACCGGTAAGTTATTAGAACAAGTCGTACCTTCCCATTTAGCAAAACCGATTATTCAAAATTATAATTTGACTATACAAAATCAAAAACAAATGGAATACGAAGATTATACGTATGATAAAATGGAAGTTCGAAAACAGCGTACGACATCGATACCAATTATTATAAATGAAAAAACTTATGTTTTGGCAATTACAAAAGAAGTTTCCCTTGGTCGTGACCTGGAAGACAAATATCTTTTCATGCGCTCATTACATTCCAGTTCATTTATATCTACACTTTTAGTATCTAATGATATGCATTTGCTCGAAGCAAATCCTACTTTTATTCATGAATTTAATATTTGTATGGAAGATGCTCTTACTCAAAAGTTGTTTGAAATGCCTTTTATGGACGGTAAGAGTGTAAAGCATCTTAAAAAATATATAAAATGCGTTCAAAATGGGGAAAGTATTCAATCGCAGATGCTATATTTTATTGATAAAAATAATGAGCGACGATGTTTTACTGCTTCCTTCTCCTCACTGACTAGTAACGATGAGACGATTGCTGTATTTATTATGCTGCATGAGATTACAGAGTTTATTAAACAACAGCAAGCTTTGCGTACAGCATCACATGGCTTAGAAATGTTTAAAAATGCAATTAGTTCAGTAGCGGATGTTATTTTTACCGATGTTCATGGAGTTATAACGGATATTAATGACCGTATTATAAAAAATACCGGCTACAGTCGTGAAGAAATCATCGGAAATACACATCATATTTTCAATTCAGGTACCCATAACAAAGAGTTTTTCCAAAATTTGTGGAGCACAGTCAAAGATGGGAATGTTTGGCGGGATGAAGTTTGTAATCGCAAGAAGAATGGGGAAATCTATTGGGTCGACTCCACAATTGTTCCGTTAAAAAATGAATTTGGGGAAATTGAACAATATTTTACTGTACAATATAACATATCCTCGGAAAAGCAACTGCTGTCTGAGTTATATAAAATCGAGCGGATTTTCCGTGCGATTACAGATAATACGAATGACTTTATCGTTGTGACTGATCGTTATGGGAAAATTAAATATGCTTCACCTTCATACATTAGAAAGCTCGGCTATGAAGAGGATGAACTAATTGGTGCTCCTTACGAAGATTTGCTCATGCCTGAAAGTATTAAAGTATGGAAAGAAGCGCTAAAGCCTAAAGAAATCGATTTAGTAGAGGAATTGAAAATCGAACTGCTGCTGCATAAAAAAGATAACAGCCCGATATGGACGGAGGGCAATTATACGATGTCCTTAGATTTATCGCACCATGAAATTTCTGAAATTGTGATGGTATCCAGAGAAATAACCGAACGCAAAGAACTGGAAGATCAATTAACTTATTTGGCTTATCATGATAGTTTAACGCAACTTGGCAACCGCAGAAAACTATACAAAGATTTCCCTCTGATTCAAAGTGAAGCGAAGCATGCTGATACGAGTCTTGCCATCTTCTATTTAGACGGTGACAACTTTAAACAGGTGAATGATTTACATGGGCATGATGTAGGGGATGAGTTTTTAATACAGTTTGGCAATTCACTCGTTAAAAGTGTGCGACAAGAAGATTTAGTCGTAAGATTAGGCGGAGATGAATTTTTAATTGTATTTACTGGGCTATCAAATTCCGAAATAGAGCGTACGGTTCAAATTGAACAAATAATGAATCGTATTCAAGAAAACTTGGAAATTGGATGGAGAATAAGAGGGGTGCATTTCTCTCCTACTGTATCTATAGGGATTTCCATTTACCCGCAGCATAGCGAATCCCTGGATGAGCTCATTGATTTGGCAGACCAGGCATTATATCAAGCAAAACAGTCCCCGCAATATCAATATTGTATTAGTAACGTATAACGGAATAGTTAATGGGAGGTACGGAAAATTTATTCCGTATCTTTTTTTATTTAAAATACAAATGGTAAACTAGATGGTAAGAATACATATTATTTGATTGAGAGAGGGAAAGGCATGAGTCAAAAAATATTAATCATTGAAGACGAAAAGAGTATCGCTCGTTTTTTAGAGTTGGAACTTCAACACGAACACTTTGAAACAATGGTCGCTTATGATGGGAGAACTGGTCTTGAATTAGCGCAAAGTGAAAAGTTTAATTGTATTTTATTAGACGTGATGTTGCCTCAGTTAAATGGGATCGAAGTATGCCGCAGAATCAGAAAGACAAATGATGTACCGATTCTTTTAATTACTGCACGTGATGAAGTGATGGACCGTGTGGCGGGACTGGATGCAGGGGCGGATGATTATATTGTGAAACCATTTGCTATTGAGGAGTTGCTCGCAAGGATTCGTTCTATATTAAGAAGGGTAAAGCATACTCATACTTCCAAACAATTGGTCGTACGTGATTTAGAAATAGATGTCGATGCTTATGAAGTGCTGTTTGAAAATAATAAAATTGAGCTTACCCGGAAGGAATTTGATTTATTAAAGTTGCTTGTGGAAAATAAAAATCATGTATGTACTCGTGAGCTTATTCTAGAAACTGTTTGGGGGTTTGATACTGAAGTAGAAACGAATGTGGTCGATGTATATATACGGCATCTACGAACGAAACTTCAAACAAACAATGACCCGTATATCGAAACAGTTCGTGGGGTAGGATATGTGATGCGCGGATGAAAAAAGGATATATAAAACAAATGCATTTATCCTTAAAATCAAAGTGGATGCTTGCTGTAGGTGTAACAATTTTTATAAGTTATGCTCTCATTTCAATTGTACTGTATGTAGCATTACAAACTTGGCTTATTAATAATGAAGAAAAAAATGCACTACGTACAATAGATGATATGTCCACTTTTTTTGAAGCACAGGAGAACACTGTTACAATACAGAAACTGCAAAATAATTCAGCTTTAATGAAAGCAATTTTGACCCAGGAGCAAACCGTTCGTATTTTTAATTTGGATGGTATTGAAATTATGCGGATAAATGATGTAACATCTGCTGCGGATTTTCCTGCCGGAGAAATGAATTATTTTTCAACTATTATAGAGAAACAATCAATTGATGGTACAGAAGGTTATGTCATCCACAGAGCGGTACGAATTGGACAATTTCAAGGAATTATGCAGCTCATTCATCCGTTGACGACATTCCATTCGATGATGAATTATATACTGACTACCATACTCATTGTCGGATTTGGTGCAATACTCTTCTCTGTTTCAATCAGCTATTATTTAGCAAATGTATTAGTTAGACCAATTGTCCAATTGAGGGATGCAATGCATTTAGTGAGAAATAATGGGTTTAAAGCACAGCCACAATTCGATTACTCAGCACATGATGAATTAGGGGAATTACTTCAGATGTATCGTGCGTTAATGAATGAGCTTGAAATTTCGTTTACAAAGCAACAACAATTCGTTGCTGATGCCTCCCATGAACTGCGGACACCGATCCAGGTTATCGAAGGTCATTTATCATTAATTAAACGCTGGGGAAAAAATGACCCGGAGATTTTGATGGAGTCATTAACTACATCCTTATCGGAAATTACGCGGATGAAAAAGATGATTGAGGAATTATTGCAACTGGCTCGCCGGGAGGAAGCTGACGTATCTGCGGCAGCTAATATAGAAGAAGTTTATGAACAGGTGAAAGAAGAATTGCTACAGTTATACCCCGAGACACAATTTAATTTATCTGTTGTAGGACAGAGGGCAGAGGCTGCAGTAACCGAACATGCGCTAGCGCAAATCTTTAGAAATATTATGAGTAATAGTATACGATATAATAGCAATGTGCCAAATCTTCAAATAAACATTCTTTATAACGATACGGACTCAACAATATTAGTAACAATAGAAGATAATGGGCTCGGCATTTCAAAGGAGCATTTACCGTATATTTTTGATCGTTTTTATCGGGTTGATGAATCACGTACTAATCATGTGGCTGGTACGGGACTCGGCTTAAGTATCACAAAAATGCTTGTCGATAAATACCGAATCTTGATGAAAGTGGATAGTACTTTACAAAAAGGCACTATTTTTTCCCTGAAATTCCACAAAAAATAGAATAATTTTAGTCAATCTATTTATTATTTCAATAGTTCAAGAAAAAATATGCTAATTTTTATAAAAAGAGTTGTATTTTTTGTGAAGAGTAGTAAGATTGAGATGGAAAAAACGTTCTTCCCCCTTTTATAATGTGCTTTTAGTCTATGTGGAAGAGTGGTAAAATATTATTTGATTTATTTTGGTAGATAAAAAAGTAATACTTTATTATCAACAGCAGAAGGATAATAATTTTTATATTGTGGTATATAAAATTATTTCTTTCTAAGTAAATTATTGGAACAGCCATAAGGCAAAATTTGGAGGTTATTTTCATGTCGAACAATGTATTACCTGCAGGTTCTCCATGGTCAGCATTCTCTGGTCCTAACTTAGGTTATGTATTAGAGCAATACGACTTATTCCTGCAATCTCCTGAAGAAGTTGAACCGGAATTAGTACAGTTATTCCAAGCTTACGGTGGTCCTGTATTTGCAGAT
The DNA here is from genome assembly GCF_038002585.1 of Solibacillus sp. FSL K6-4121. Classification (NCBI taxonomy): domain Bacteria; kingdom Bacillati; phylum Bacillota; class Bacilli; order Caryophanales; family Caryophanaceae; genus Solibacillus; species Solibacillus sp. FSL K6-4121. Next base: position 745,850 of record NZ_JBBOCS010000002.1, on the reverse strand, counting down.
GGTCAACAACCAGTTGCAACAGCAGCTGTAGCAGGTACTGGAGACTACAAAAAAGTATTAGCAGCAGTTAAATTGGCAGAATCTATTCGTGAATATGGTCATTTAGCAGCAGATTTGTACCCATTAAAAAATCGTCAATTAGACACTTCACGCATTGAAGAAAGCGTATTCAATTTAACGGCAGCAGATCTTCAGGCCATTCCTGCATCAGTATTTTTTGCAAATGTCCCTGCAGGCGTTACTAACGGTAAAGAAGCAATTGATTACTTGAAGTCTGTTTATACAGATAAAGTAGGGGTAGAAGTTGCACATTTACAAAACGCGGAAGAGCGTGCTTGGATCGAAGCACAAATTGAAGGAGGAGCATTTAAAGCCTCTTTAACTCCAGAAGAAAAGAAAGCCGTGTTGGAACGTTTAACACGTATTGAAAACTTTGAAAAATTCATCCATAAAACATTCGTTGGTCAAAAACGCTTCTCTGGAGAAGGTTTAGACACACAAATCATTTTATTAGATGAAATCATTAAGGCTTCTGAATCAAATGGTGTTAAAAATGTACGCATCGGTATGGCTCACCGTGGTCGTTTAAACGTACTGACTCACGTTCTGAAAAAACCATACGATATGATGTTCTCAGATTTCGCACACGTTTCAAATGAACTTTTCTTACCGGAAGATGGCCGCTTACAAATTACTAAAGGCTGGACTGGTGACGTTAAGTATCACATGGGTGCATCTTACACACATGATTCTGGCTTGAATGTGAAATTAGCATACAACCCTTCTCATTTAGAAGTAGGAAACCCGCTTGTAATCGGTTCTGTGCGCGCTGCACAAGATGATACTTCTAAACCGGGCGTTGCTAAGCATGATCCATCTTCTGCAATGGGTATTATTCTTCACGGTGATGCAGCATTTGCAGGTCAAGGGATTGTAACTGAAGGCTTTAACTTCTCTCAAACAGCTGGCTTTAAAACTGGTGGTACTGTACAGATTATCGCGAACAACATGATCGGTTTCACAACTGAATTACATGATTCTCGTTCATCAAACTACTCATCAGATCCAGCAAAAGGCTATGATATTCCTGTAATCCATGTGAATGCAGATAGCCCTGAAACAGTAGCAGCTGTAGGTCGTTTTGTAGCGGCATACCGTGCTAAGTTTAAAAAAGATATCGTAATCGACTTGATTGGTTACCGTCGCTACGGTCATAATGAAACAGATGATCCGACAGTAACAAACCCTGAAACATATAAATTAGTAGCAAAACATGAGCCAATCCGAGCATTATATGGTGCACAGCTAGCTGAAGCAGGTATTTTATCTGCAGATGAAGTTAAGGCATTGGATACAAGCATTTATGCAGAAATGCAAGCTGCTTATGACCATGTTAAGGCAATGGCAGAAAAAGACGAACATACATCTATTGAAATGCCTGAAGAGTTAAAAGTTGAATTCCCTGAAATTGACACGAAAGTCGATGCAGAGCGTTTAGCTAAAGTGAATGAAGACCTACTTGTATTTGGTGACGGTTTCGAACCACAAAACAAATTAGGTAAAATTTTAGCAAAACGTCGTGATGCATTTACTGAAGGTAAAATTGACTGGGGTCATGCTGAGACATTAGCATATGCAACAATTACACAAGACGGCACACCGGTTCGTTTTACTGGTCAAGATGCACAACGTGGTACTTTCTCTCAACGTCACTTAGTATTACATGACAAAAACAACGGTGCTGAATTTACACCATTACACCATGTTGAAGGTGCAAATGCTTCATTCACAGTTTACAACTCACCACTTACAGAAGCGGGTGTTGTAGGGTTTGAATATGGTTATAATTTAGAAAACGAAAACGTACTATCTGTATGGGAAGCACAATTCGGTGACTTTGCAAACATGGCACAAGTAATGTTTGATAACTTCATCTCAAGTGCTCGTTCTAAATGGGGTCAAAAATCTGGTTTCGTACTTTTATTACCACATGGTTATGAAGGTCAAGGTCCAGAGCACTCATCTAGCCGTATGGAACGTTTCCTACAATTATCAGCTGAAAATAACTGGTTCGTAGCAAACTGCTCTAACGCAGGTAACTACTACCACTTATTACGTCGTCAAGCTGCATTATTAGGTACTGAAGGTGTACGTCCATTAGTAGTGGTTTCTCCAAAATCATTATTACGTCACCCATTAGCTGCAGCGACTGCTGAACAACTTGCAACTGGTCGTTTCCAGGAAGTAATTGAACAGCCAGGTTTAGGTAAAAATGCTGAAGCTGTAGAAAAAGTAGTACTTGGTACAGGTAAAGTAATGATTGATTTAGCAGAGCGTGTAAAAGATGGTGAAGGTTTTGACCACTTACACATCGTTCGTGTTGAACAAGTTTACCCATTCCCAGCACAACAAGTGAAAGATATTATCGCTCGTTTCCCAAATGTGAAAGAAATTGTTTGGGTACAGGAAGAACCAAAAAACCAAGGTACATGGACTTATGTTCTTGAAACTTTATATGAAATTGCTGAAGGCAAAAAAGTTCGCTATGTAGGTCGTCCTGCAATGAGCTCAACTTCTGAAGGTGATGGCGATTCACATAAAGCAGCTCAAGCGAAATTAGTTAACGAAGCACTTGAAAAATAATATAATCGATTGATTGATACCGAGCTACTTCTATACAAGGTAGGGGTAGCTTGCTATACAATAACTGTATAGCGTAATAAAAGGAGGATATGAACGTGGCTGAAATTAAAGTCCCTGAATTAGCAGAATCAATTACTGAAGGCACAATTGCCCAGTGGGTTAAAAAAGTTGGAGATCGCGTAGAAAAAGGCGAATTCATCGTAGAATTAGAAACAGATAAAGTAAACGCTGAAATCATCTCTGAAGAAGCAGGCGTATTAACTCAAATTTTAGCTGAAGAAGGCGATACTGTATTAGTAGGACAAGTAATCGCAGTAGTTGAAGCTGGCGAAGGCGCAGCTCCAGCACCTGCAGCAAAAGAGGAAGCACCAGCTCCTGCTGCACCTGCAAAAGAAGAAGCTCCTAAAGCAGCAGCAGCTCCAGTATCAGTTGAAGAAACTTCAGGTGAGCGAGTAATTGCTTCACCAGCAGCTCGTAAATTAGCTCGTGAAAAAGGCATTGACTTAGCAGCGATCTCTCCAGTAGATCCTCAAGGTCGTGTACGTGTTCAAGATGTAGCAGCTCATGGCACAGCGCCTGCAGCACCTGCACAAGCAACAGCAGCTCCAGCTGGTAATGGTCCAATGATCTTCACTCCAGCAGGGGACACTGATCGTGTAACTGTTGAAAAAATGAGCCGTCGTCGTCAAACAATTGCAAAACGTTTATTAGAAGTTAAACAATCAACTGCAATGTTAACTACGTTCAACGAAATCGACATGACTAACATCATGGCATTACGTAAACGTAAACAAGAACAATTCGTGAAAGCAAACGACATTAAATTAGGTTTCATGTCATTCTTCACAAAAGCAGTAGTTGCAGCACTTAAAAAATATCCATACGTTAATGCTCAAATTAACGGTGACGAAATTCACTTAAACAACTTCTTCGATATCGGTATCGCTGTATCAACTGAAGAAGGTTTAGTAGTACCAGTAGTTCGTGATGCTAACGCTAAGAACTTTGCTGAAATCGAGAAAAACATCGCTGAATTAGCTGGTAAAGCACGCGACAAAAAATTAGGCTTAAACGACATGGCTGGTGGATCATTCACTATCACTAACGGTGGTGTATTCGGTTCATTAATGTCTACACCAATCATGAATGGTACTCAAGCTGGTATTTTAGGTATGCACTCTATCGTTAACCGTCCAGTAGCTGTTAACGGTGAAGTTCAAATTCGCCCAATGATGTATGTAGCATTATCTTACGACCACCGTATTATCGATGGTAAAGATTCTGTTGGCTTCTTAAAAACAGTTAAAGAAATGATCGAAAACCCAGAAGATTTATTATTAAATTCATAATTAAAACATTGAAAGCTAATTCGTAATGTATATTGCGAATTAGCTTTTTTCCTTTAAATTTCAGAAAAATGAGTGTTGACGGAAAAGTTAGAATAATGTTAAACTTAAACTATTAATTTAATAACAAAACCTCACAGCTTAGTGAGGTAGAGGTGCGGTATTTAATAGTTTTGTATGGAGTCATTGAGCTGACAGTGAAGTATAAAAGAAGGAAATATCGCCGAAGTGTTGTTATAGCTCGATTTAACAGCGCTGGGTCTGTAATAAATAATTGCAGGACTGTCTCAATCTTCTTCCCGGATGATTGAGGTGTGCTATCTCATATTGGGAACTGTAGAGGATTTGGGCTAATCGTGAATGTAAACGACCTAAGGATATCCTTTTTGGTCGTTTTTTTTCATTTCTAAAAGCCTGAAATACATTTATTAAGGGGAGAGTTAACTTGAAAAAGAAATTATTAATGGTCATTACCGCAATGATGACAATATTTGTACTTGCAGCATGTGGTACAGATGATGAAAAATCAACTGGTTCTGACAAGAAAGTATTAAAGGTTGGTATGGAAGCTGGTTATGCACCGTTTAACTGGTCGCAAAAAGGCGATTCAAACGGTGGCGTACCGATTGATGGTTCGAAAGAATATGCAGCAGGCTATGATGTAGAAATCGCAAAAAAGATTGCTGAAGGCTTGGATATGGAATTGAAAATTGTAAAAACGGACTGGGATGGTTTAATTCCTTCTCTACAATCTGGAGCAATTGATTTAGTAATTGCAGGTATGTCGCCAATGCCTGATCGTATGGAAGCAATAGATTTCACAGAAAACTATTATACAAGTGATTATGTAATCGTAGTAAAAGAAGATGGTCCATATGCGAATGCAACAGCATTAGCTGATTTTTCAGGTGCAAAAATTACAGGTCAGCAATCGACGACACACTATGACGTAATCGATCAAATCGAAGGTGTAAATAAGCAGGTTGCAGCAACTGACTTTGGTGCAATGCGTGTCCAATTACAATCAGGTGCAATCGATGGCTACGTTTCTGAACGTCCGGAAGGGATTTCTGCTGAGATGGCATTAAACAACATAAAGTATATCGTTCCAGAACCAAACTTCGAAGCAGATGAAGCGTCAACAGCTGTAGCAGTAGGGTTGAAAAAGGGATCTGATTTACGTGAACAAATTAACAAAGTATTGGCTGAAATTTCGGAAGAAGAGCGTCAACAATTAATGGAAGACGCAATTGCAAATCAACCAGCAGCACAGTAAATGTGCAGCAATTATTTTTTATGAAGGTTGTCTTGCCGGCAAACGGGAGACAACCTTTTTCTATTATCATTACCCAATACATATAGAGTATTAATAAGAAAGAATTGGAGGACAAGACTATGGCATTTTTGGAATCATCATGGAACTTGTTTACGAATAACTGGGATTTATTCGTACGTGGAGCTTGGACTGCACTTCTATTAGCGATTATCGGAACAATTTGTGGAACACTTATCGGATTTTTTATCGGTATTATGCATACGATTCCACAACGTAAAAGAAATATAAAAACGATTATTTTGAAAGTATTTAACTTTATTTTAACTTCATATGTTGAGATTTTCAGAGGGACCCCAATGATGGTACAGGCGATGGTTGTGTTTTATGGTCTCGTTTACTTAGGGATTGATATTGACCGTTTTTTAGCAGCTTCTGTTGTTATAACTTTAAACACAGGGGCATATATGGCTGAATATGTACGAGGTGGTATTGTATCAATCGATAAAGGGCAATTTGAGGCAGCTCAGGCGATTGGCATGAATCATCTTCAAACGATGTTACATATTGTCATTCCACAAGTAGCGCGCAATATATTACCTGCTACAGGCAACCAGTTCGTTATGAATATAAAAGATTCTTCCGTATTAAGTGTTATTTCCGTCGTGGAACTATTTTTCACTGCGAACTCAATAGCCGGAAGCAACTATAAATATATCGAAGCATTCTTTATTGCAACGGTATTGTACTTCATTATGACATTTACCGTAACAAGGTTCTTATTACTGTTTGAGAAGAAGATGGATGGACCTGCTTCCTATAAAGTGGAGCTCATTACAGGCAATAAGCTAGAAAAGGATGGTAAATAAAATATGACAGTTGTAATTGACATTAACCATTTAAATAAAAAATTCGGTGACCATGAAGTATTAAAAGATGTTAACTTCCAGGTGAATAAAGGGGAAGTTGTCACATTAATCGGATCTTCTGGTTCTGGGAAATCGACATTGTTACGATGCATTAACTTGCTCGAAACGCCTACAGCCGGAGAAATCATATATAACGGAGAAAATATATTAAATGATGGCCATCATATTGAAAAGTACCGCACACATTTAGGAATGGTCTTTCAGCAGTTTAATTTATTCAATAACTTAGACGTACTTAATAACTGTGTAGTTGGGCAAATAAAGGTGTTGAAGCGTTCAAAAGAAGAGGCCCAGCAAAATGCGATGAAGTACCTGGAGCTTGTTGGTATGAGTGCCTATAAGAACGCAAAGCCAAAGCATTTATCTGGTGGCCAAAAACAACGTGTTGCTATAGCACGTGCTTTAGCGATGGATCCGGATGTAATGTTATTTGATGAACCGACTTCTGCACTCGATCCGGAGATGGTAGGGGAAGTATTGAAAGTAATGCGTCATCTCGCTGATCAAGGAAATACAATGCTGATTGTAACGCATGAAATGGAATTTGCAAAAGAAGTATCAGACCGCATCGTCTTTATGGATAAAGGGGTCATTGTAGAAGAAGGGTCACCGGAAGCAATACTTGTAAATCCAAGTCATGAACGGACGAAGGAATTTTTAAAGCGTACGTTGCGTTAAAAATAGTTATTCATCTATAAAAATAGCTTATTAGCAAAAAACAAGGAGGTTTCCGGATAACTTAATCCGGAACACACCCTTGTTTTTCTTTTGCCTAGCTTTACTTTCTTGAATTCCATTCACTAATAAGTATAAAGACAACGGCAAATGCAATTGCTATTGCAAAAAACCACATTGGAACACTACCAAATGCCATAAATTCCACCTCTGAATGTGAGTTTAACATGTACTATTGTTTCTATCAATTATTGGCGCTTACCGTTTTTTATACGATCGAGGCTTTCCTATAGCGGTAAAATCATATAAAATAGAAGAGTATAGATATTTGTTAAAAGTGAGGGAACAGCATGCTACATTTAAAATGGAAAGATGCACCTACGATTCGTACAGTAAAATGTGTACATACGGATGCATCAAAGTATTTAGTATCAAATGTATTAACAGTAGGCAAGGAATATGAAGTGAAGAATGAGACGGAAGAATTCATCTTTGTTATTGATAACACAGGTGAAGTTGGCGGATTCTACAAAGAGTATTTTGCTTAAAAATAATGGGTACGTAAAAGGCTATGATGTCTTTTACGTACCCGTTTTTTATTTTTGCTCTAAAATAATATGTTCGATCTCATGGCGCTTTTCATCTGTTTTCACGTGCATACGCAACGTGTCTTCGATATCATGCAATAGTTGAAGCTGAGTTTGTTTAAAGCGGTCAACATCGTTATGTGATAGTGCAGGACGTTTTGCTGCCTTACTGGAAGCTTCGAGCATCTTACCGTTTTTGCGCATTAATTGCTCTGATGCATTCATCAGACGTTCCTGTGATTGCATAGCGCGACGCTGGTTGTTCATATTCAATAACATGGCTATTTGGGACTGCCATAGAGGAATAGTCGTCATAATAGAGCTTTGAATCTTTTCGATTAACAGTTGATTTGTTTGTTGGATCATACGGATTTGTGGAGCATATTGGATGGAAACTTCCCGCGAAAGCTCTAAATCATACATACGGCGGTCAATCCATTCAATTTGCATTTCCAAATCTTTCAATTCGTGTTGTTTAAAAGGGTTTTGACCTTCTACTACCTCTTGTTGAAGGGCAGGCAATACAACATCCCTCATATGCTGTTTTTTTACTTCAAGAGTCGCAATATAAATATTGATTTCTTGAAAGTATTCCTCATTCATTGCATATAATTTATTTAAAAACTGGTAATCATTCAGTAGGGCACTTTGATTATATTCTAATTGAATACTTAATCGGTCTATTCTTTTACTTAATTTATTATAATGAGTCATAATTTCCTGAATAGACTGCTTGGAACGGTTAAATAACTTTGCAAAAAAACCTTTTTCCTGCTCGATCAAAGCATCCGGATCTATCATTTCTAAATGCTGCATTAAATCCGATAATACTTCACCCACTTTTCGGACATCTTTTCGCTGGATGTATTGTAACATTTGGGAAGTAAATTTCTTTAATGCTTCCTGTGCGGGCAGACCAAATGCAAGAACATCTTCATATTGTTTTGGTTCCAAATTTTGCGCTAGTTGTAATACCCTTTGTTTCATTTGATTTGATAATGATGCGAAAAGCGGTGAGGCTGCATTGTTCGCAACGTTCACCGCAAATTGTTCTTTACTTACTTGTAAGTCTGTATTCTCACTTGTTGTAAAGGCATCAAATGGATTATTCGTCATATTCATTTGTTACTCACCGCCGATTTTTAATCGATCTTTACGTTTTTCATTCGACATTTTAGCAAAGTCAAGTTCGATTTTTAAGTTTTCGATATCTGAAGATAGAGCACTCTTCAAATCGGATTCCATCGTTATTTGAAGCTCCTTTAATGTTTTTCGCGTATCTTCCAGAGCTAAATGTACATCCGTACCAGGAACCTGCTCCTTTGTTAATAATGTATATTTATCCGACAGCTCAACAGCTGAAGGTAAGTGTGCATAGAAGAAATCTTCTACTGCATAAAACTTTTGGGGATTTGTCTGAACAATATTGATTATGCGTTTTGATAATTTAGACATTTCATTTATTTGTTTAAATGAGCGTACAGAACGTACACGGATATACTGCTGATTCAATGCCTGAATATGTGCACGGGCCTGTTTAATTTGTGCTTCAATTAAATTGTATTCGGATTTTGACAGCCCCAGCTTTTTACTTTGAGTAGTTTTCTGAATGCCCAATGTCACCTTATTGCTAATGAGATAGGCACCTACTCCAAGAGGTAGTGCAAGCATCGTCGCTATACCCGATAAATTTACAAAAGTAAGCGTTAGAGCAGTTGAGAAGACTAAAAAGTTTATTAAGTGTCTTGTAAGAAAATTTATAGGACCAAGCATTTTCGTACCTCCTTTACTCGATACTATTGATACGTTTGAAACGATAAAAAGTTTCAGACTTTAATTCTTTCACAAATAAAAAAATGAAAGTCTTTTTCTAATCGTATCAAGTTTTTGTTCAAATAACAAAGTAAAATGTTTGAAAACGATAAAAGCTGCTAAGGAATATTGTGTGAGGTTCTTTAAAAATTCAATCATCCCATTTTAATAAATTTATACTATTACTTGTCGTATCAATTGCAGTATCATATGAAAATATCGATTATTAGACATATTCATGTTCTCTGTATAGAATGGTCTTATAAAGAAAGGAAAATGTTTATGTATCAAATTATATATATGAAAGCAGATTATGAGCCTTGGTGGCAATTTGACGGGTGGGAAGAACATATTGTATCTGTTGAAAAATTTGAGACAGAACAACAATTCCTAATAGCATTTAATCAGTTACTTGCACAATTCCGCGAAAAATATGAGTTTGAAGCATACAAAAATGACCGTTTTTATGCATTTTGGTCTGAAGAAGAATGTGAGTTCTGTGAAGCATGTGATGAAGATAATCAAATTTATCACGGTATTATAATATTAACTCCTGAGGTAATTTCTACTTAAATCAAAATTTTTATAATTTAAATAATTCTAATTGACAGGAAATAACGCCGAATATATACTGTATTTAACAATTGAAATGTTTGACCGAATACAATGGATTCACATATTACAAACAGTAATCGAGTTAGTTGATCGGTGCTCTTGTAATGTGTGTTTTTTTATTTTTTGGGACATTTAAATTGTTAACTTTTATTTTCGGAGGTATACAATATGAAACAAGGTACAGTAAAATGGTTTAATTCAGAAAAAGGTTTTGGCTTTATTGAAGTAGAAGGGGAAAATGATGTATTCGTGCATTTCTCTGCTATTCAAGGTGACGGTTTCAAAACATTAGACGAAGGTCAACAAGTGGAATTCGACGTTGTAGATGGCAACCGCGGACCGCAAGCAGAGAACGTTACAAAACTATAATCTTGAAAATCCTAAGCTGCGTATCAATTGATACGCAGCTTTTTTTTATGTGTTTAGCATATTTTTACATATAATGTTATAATTTGGTTTATCGTTATAAGTTAGGGTAACAAAATTGAAAAATTAATATTTTCTAATTAAGTCCGTACTGCTGCGATAAGGGAAAACGTGTTGAAGCAAGTGTATTAGACGGCTTCAGGGAGAATGAATTGCTTATTGAGGTAAGTAGAGGAAGGAATTTCCGTTATTTCGAAAATACCATAAAAAATAGTGAAAATAAGGGAAGGAATTTCCGTTATTGACCTAAAAAACATGAAATTTTGAGCTTTTATTTAAAATAGCGGTAAAACGTTCCCTTATTTATTCCAAAATGAACAACATCATTAAAATAAAGGTAAAATATTCCTTTATCGAAAACTAGTGCTTTGATGGTGAATTAGTTTTTTCAGTAAATATAAGGCGCTTTCTATCTGCTAAGGCGTTGGTCGGACGCTTCAGCACTTTTGTTCAATATTTTAAACGAGGGCAATGTGCATCGAAAACGGCGATAATTGTAGTGATAAAAACACGTATTACGTAGTTTTATCACTGTCTTGCCGTAGCCTATTATCTTCCTCCTGTTATGGTGATGAATTTATAATTGAAAAACGAAAATGAAGGGATGAGTTATCAATACGAAAATTTAATGAAGCCAATATAAAAAATACCTCATTCATAAAGGGAATAGCGATTGTTATATTTATCATTGCCGGTGTGTTCGGGATGTCTTATTGGCAAAAACAAAGTAAAGAAACAAACGAGCAAAAGAACACCCTTGCGGACAGTGGGGATAATTTTAGACCGATAAGCGAGATCTACTTAAAAATTCACCAGTATGAGCTATTTTACCGAGATCATCGAATGCAATCGAAAGAAGCTGTAACATTTTATGGGTTAAATGATGCAATAAATAAATATGCGCTGATCGATTATTTGCAGCAACAAAATATCACCTTAAGTGATGAAAAGCGTCAATTACAACGAGAACTTTTAGAAGAGCAACTTACTAAGGATTTGCAGGACCCTTTATTAAAACCTTATCTCGAAACCATGTTCCAAGTGCTTAATATAAGCAATCAGGACTATATCGAGCAATACTTATTAATTAATACAGAACATGATCTTTTAAAAGAAGACATGTTTTCCAGTAATAAGGGTCTCGTTCAAGATGAAACAGGCTTCTTTAGTTACCCAAGTAGTGATCAGCAATCGCTCTATCAGAAAAAAATGGGGATTTCCTTTGATTACTTGGAATATTTGGCGGAAAGCAAGCTTATCCATATAGAGCCTGATCATCCGAAATTCGATTTGCCGTTCGCAATCGACAGTAATTTTTTTAATTTCACTAAAAATCTAGCTGGTGAAACGATTTTTGCTTCAAAAGAATTTAGTGAGTCTGATCTAACAAGGGAACAGCGGGATTTTCTTTACGTGATAAAAAAACAATATAATTTACATGAATTGGGGCGGTATAATTTTAATTTATACAAAGATGCATTACAGCAAGAAGCAGCACCAGATTCTGAAAATAAAGCAATTGCGAACGAGTTGATGGAAATATTTGAAATCGCGGACCGGACAATTGATTGGGATATTGGTGAAGTGACAAATTATGAGTTTAATGAAATTCCTATGTTTGACGTTAATCAATTACGAAAACATAAAGATATTACATTACAGCTGTATGAGCATGAATATTATTACCGTGAAGAAGAAATTCCCAAAAAATTCTATGCTTATCGAATTGCAAATGAAGAAATTGTTGCGATGTACGCTTTATTTAATTATTTGAAACAGGATTTTGGAATTGAATTAGATGAAACAATCCGTTCAAGTACGCGTGCAAAACTTGTAAAATCTTTAAACGAACAATTACAAAATTCTTCTTTTAAAAAGTATATAGATGATTTATTACAGACATTTGAAATTCCTTTGTCTGACTATATAAATGATTATTTATTAGTGAAGGAAGAATATGAACTGCTTTTACAATTAATGAAAGATCAAAATATTGGTATTGATCATGATGGTCGTTATAATAAGGGCTGGATTGAAGCGCGTTACAGAACAGCGGCAGATTTATTATGGGAAGACCAATTTCAAAAAATGTGGGATATGCAGCTAACTGAGGTTGTCGAACCACTTGAACCACAGCCTGAATTATCGTTTTCTTTATCGGAATATGCGCCTCCTATTGGTTTAAACGATGAGGGGCAGTATATTTTCGTAAATATTTACGCACTTCATAGTTGGTTAACAGAAGAACAGCAAACACTTTTTGATTTACTTGTAAAAACGTATGACTTACCGGTACTTTCCCGGTATTCAATGACAGAATACAAAGACAAACTTGACCAGCTTAAAGCGGATGAAAATAAGAAGAAGCAGTTACTTGAAATTTTCGATATTTATGCACGCTCAATTAGTGAGTAACTGGCTAAAAATGCAAGAAGAGACTGAGACATAAGTAGAAATTTCTTTGTGAAAGGGAGATACCCTTATTAAGAAATAATATATTATATGAATTGATTGAAGTGAAGGGGCGACTCCTGGGGGAACAGCACGACGCCTGAGACTACAGGCTCAGGCCGTGCCCCCGGAAAGCGTCCCCGTAACGGAAATCAATTTTGGCAGAAACAGAAAAACATCTATTTTTTCAAAGAAAAAATAGATGTTTTTCGTTTTGTCCCAGGCTCTTCTTTTTTATTGTCTATCTTAAGATAAACCTTGAGCATCTTTCCACTCTAAATATTCATCGTATGTTAATGGCTTATCTAAAATTGAACCGTCTTCACGGATTTCAATTACGCGATTAGCAATTGTTTGAATGAACTGGTGGTCATGTGATGTAAAGATCATCGCGCCTTTAAAGCGGATTAAACCTTCATTCAGTGCTTGAATTGATTCTAAGTCTAAGTGGTTCGTTGGTTCATCCAATAATAATACGTTCGAATTTGAAAGCATCATTTTTGAAAGCATACAGCGAACTTTCTCCCCACCTGAAAGTACAGCAGGGGATTTCTTCACTTCTTCACCAGAGAATAGCATACGGCCTAAGAAACCACGTAAGAACGATTCAGTTTCATCTTCCGGAGAATAAGGGCGTAACCATTCAACTAATGACTTTTCATTGCCTCCGAAATATTGGTCATGATCCATTTCGAAGTAGCTTTGAGATGTTGTGACACCCCATTTATACGTACCGGCATCTGCTTGTTTACGATCCATTAAAATATCCATAAATGCAGATTTTGCATTTGGTGAACCTAAAAGGATAATTTTATCTTCTTTGTTCATTGAGAAGCGAATGTCTTTGAATAATATTTCGCCATCTTGTGAAGCAGTTAAGCCATCAACTGTTAATACGTCATTCCCGATTTCACGACCAGCTTGGAAGTTGATGAACGGGTACTTACGGCTTGAAGGACGGATATCATCCAGCTCAATTTTATCAAGCATTTTTTTACGAGACGTTGCTTGAGAAGATTTTGATGCGTTTGCAGAGAAACGTGCAACGAATTCTTTTAATTCTTTAATTTTTTCTTCTTTTTTCTTGTTTTGGTCAGCCATCATTTTTTGCGCTAATTGACTTGACTCATACCAGAAATCGTAGTTCCCAACATAAAGCTGAATTTTACCAAAGTCTAAGTCAGCAATATGTGTACATACTTTATTTAGGAAGTGACGGTCATGGGATACAACGATTACAGTGTTTTCGAAGTTAATTAAAAACTCTTCCAACCATTTAATCGCTTTTAAGTCCAAGTGGTTCGTCGGCTCATCCAGAAGTAAAACATCCGGTTTACCGAATAGTGCCTGTGCAAGTAAAACCTTTACTTTGTCAGAACCTTCTAAGTCAGCCATCAACATATAGTGCAGGTCGTCGCCGATACCTAGACCGTTTAAAAGAGTGGCAGCATCAGATTCTGCTTCCCAACCGTTCATGTCAGCGAATTCGCCTTCAAGTTCAGCTGCACGCATACCGTCTTCGTCTGTCATTTCAGGTTTCATATAGATTGCGTCTTTTTCGGCTTTTACTTCCCAAAGACGTTTATTACCCATAACAACCGTATCTAATACGTTGAATTCATCATACTCGAAGTGGTTTTGCTTTAATACTGAAAGACGTGCATCTTTAGCCATTGATACGTGGCCTTCTTGTGCCTCAATATCACCAGATAAAATTTTTAAAAAAGTTGATTTACCAGCACCGTTTGCACCGATTAGGCCATAACAGTTACCTGGGTTGAATTTAATATTTACATCGTCAAATAATTTACGGTCACCGTAACGTAGACCTACACCTGATACTTGAATCATGCAGGTACCTCCTTGAATTGTTTCGTTGTATTTTGGATTGCTAAAAAAAGAGAATTCTCTTTTGCACACAATGTTTCTATTATAGCATGACTTAAAGCTAAATTAAATAACGGCGCTTATGAAAATCTACAATTCCATCGATTGAAAAAAAATTTAAGTTGGCAGACTTTTTATTTTATGGTTTACTAGCTACGAATGTATAGAGAAACGGGGAAGTTACATGAAACAAAGATCAAAGTGGAGTACCGGTCTTATGATTTTGGCTATTTTTCTTGTTTCAATAAATTTACGACCTGCTGTCACTTCAGTTGGACCAATTTTATCTACTATTAGGGAATCGTTACAAGTTTCAAGCACACAAATGAGCTTATTAACGTCAATTCCCGTATTTTGTATGGGATTATTTGCACCTTTAGCAGTACCTATACAAAAAAAGTATGGGTACCGGCTGTCGATAACACTATTAACTGCTTTAATAGGACTTGCTACTGTTACACGTATTTTCTTTTCAAGCTATAGTGCGCTTCTTACTACAAGCTTTTTAGCTGGTTTTGCGATTTCTATTATTAGTCCGATTATTAATGCTTATATAAAACAAAAATTCCCGACTAGAATGGAACCGGTCATTGGGGTCTATTCATTTGCAACGGGATTTGGTGCAGCAATTAGCGCGGGATTTACAGGTGTTTTTTACAAAAGCTTTGATGGTAATTGGGCTTTATCACTTGGTATATGGGGATTGTTAGCAATTGTCGCAATGATTTGCTGGTTCGCGTTTGTAAAGGATGCACCAATGCAGAAGTCTGGTACAGAACAGAAGAATCTAGCAAGAAATCCGTGGAGAAATAAATTAGCTTGGACGATTTTGATCTATTTTGGGCTCCAGACTTCTTTGTTTTTTAGTTTAACAACTTGGTTAACTTCTATGGCGTTAGAACAGGGGATGGTTTTATTAACAGCAGGGTCTGTTTTAACACTAATGACAGTAGTCCAATTAGTCGGTAATATTTTAATCCCATCTTTAATCAATCGTTATCCGGATCGTATAATTTGGTTGCACAGTTTAATTGTTATTGGAATTATCGGCTCAGCAATCTTCTTTATCGATTCAACATGGGCAATATGGACAAGCGCGGTTATTTTAGGATTTGTTCTAAGCGGATTGTTCCCGATAGGACTTATGTTACCGCTAGATGAAGCAAAAAATAATCGAGAAGCGAATGAGTGGAGTTCAATGGTATTATCGGGTGGGTTCATGATGAGTGCGTTTGCGCCACTGATTATCGGCTTTGTATACGATTGGACAACTTCGCATTATTTTACAAAATGGATTATCGTTATTTTGTTTATTCTTATGTCAATATCCGTTTTTATAATGCAAAAACAGAAGAAATCAGTATAATGGTAGAAGTGCCTGAATAAATCAGACGCTTCTTTTTTTATAAATGGATATTTAGTTTACATAATATAATTATTTGTTAGGAGAATGTATGCAAAAGCTATTTTTACTAATGGTGTTGTTTTTAGCAGGCTGTGCAGATAAAGCCGAGGAAAGTAAGTGGGTGGGAGAAGCACTGCCCAATGAGCCGATAGAAGAAATAAAGACCCTGGAAAGCCAAGTCCCAATATATACGCCTACTTCTAATACAATAGGGTACGTCATTAAGCAAGAAAAGCGCGATAAATGGCTGTTGGTAAATGCAGAGCAGGTATCCAGTCATCCTTATTCACTTGTACATAATGATCTTTTAAATTTAGGCGAGACGTATGCCATTGATGTAGAACATAATATCGCAATTATCCACATTAGAAATAGCTATGATTATTTAGTAGAACCTATTTCTACTTTTGAAACTCAGCGAAACGAAAAAGAAGTCATTGCAGAAAAACAACATATTGTTACGTTATTAAATGAGGCTGTCAATCAGAAAATACACTGGCAGGAGCGCCTACAAAAAAATAATAAGCTGCTTAAAGATTCACAACAGCAGCCAATCGAAAATTTCACAAGTTACTATAATAAAAATATTTTCACCTATAATGAAGACAATTTGAAAGCAGCAGCCGTCAATTTAATCAAACATCTTAATCAATTTGTGAACGATCGGGATGAAGCTGCATTGACCAAACTCATTCAGTCAGATGATTTGTTACAAGAAGTTCAATATTTAGCGAAATCAATTAATGAATTCGAAATAAAGGAAGCCCGTAAAGATGGCTTTTACTATTTCGTAAATGGAATTGATGATAAGAAAAATGATATTAGACTAACATTTATTAAAGTGGGGCAGCAATTTAAATTAATAGGTGCAAATTTTTTAACAGTCGAATTTTTGGGCGATGAAAAAATTCCACATATGCAAATTGATGAGGAAACAGCTTACTCAACATTACCTGGCCTACAAATGTTTTTAAGCAAAAATCTTGCCGCTATAAGATTATCTGTAAACAAACTTACATGGACTTTAAAACATGAAGATAAAAAAGTAGCTGTATCAAATGGTACTGCAAATTTTAGCTGCGAAACAGTAGTTGTCGTAGATAACAATTTGATTTTAAAAGGCTGTATAAACACAAAAAATGAAAATTATATCATTGCGTCGTTTAAAAAATAGGGATTACTACGGTAGTTCCTATTTCATTTTACTACATATTATCCGACACTAATTAGTTGAAAATTTAATTGATAAAGTTTGTAAGAAATAACAGGTGAAAAAGAAATTTTCAACAAAAAACTCCCTATTTCATATAAAATAGTATTTATTATATAGTAGGGTAGAAGAAAAAAATAAATTTTATAATTTTATTATGTAAACTAGGGGTTCGTATTTTTATGAATCTATATATTATAAATAACTAATTTAAACTAGGAGGCGCTATGTTACAGGAAGCAATTAAACATTTAAATACGTATTTCGGTTATAGTTCTTTTCGAACAGGGCAGTCACAAATTATTGAAAATGTACTACAGAAGCAAGATACATTAGTTATTATGCCTACTGGTGGGGGGAAATCGGTCTGTTATCAAATACCTGCCCTATGTTTAGAAGGTACAACAGTCGTAATCTCACCTTTGATTTCACTAATGAAAGATCAAGTTGATATGCTCGTTTCTAGCGGGATAAAAGCAGCTTATATAAATAGTTCACTTAGCTATGATGAAGTGCAGGATGTGATGTATGCAGTGCGTAACGGGGAGATCAAACTTCTTTACATTGCTCCTGAACGGTTAGAAAATGAGCGTTTCTGTTCAGAGCTTGCACAAATAAAAGTGCCCCTTTTAGCAATCGATGAAGCGCATTGTATTTCCCAATGGGGGCATGATTTCCGTCCAAGTTATCGGTCTATCCAACAGCTGCTGCACTTATGGAATGTCAAACCAACCGTTATTGCTTTGACAGCCACAGCAACGGAGGAAGTAAGTGCTGATATTCAAAAGCTATTATCGATTGAAAAGAGCAATACTTTCGTTACAGGCTTTGCACGGGAAAATTTAGCATTTTCAGTCCTTCTTGGTGAAAATAAAGAAGCTTATATTAAAAAATATGTAAAGGCAAATGAAGCAGAAGCTGGCATCATTTATGCTGCTACCCGTAAAGCTGTTGAATCTGTATATGACATGCTGCATAAAGCTGGGTTTGCAGTAGCAAAATACCATGGGGGAATGTTTGAAGAAGACCGGACTTATGAGCAAAATCGATTTTTAAATGATGAAGTTCAAATAATGGTGGCCACAAACGCATTTGGCATGGGTATTAATAAAACGAACGTTCGCTACGTCCTCCATTACAATATGCCAAGGAATATGGAAAGCTATTATCAGGAGGCGGGTCGTGCAGGTCGTGATGGACTTGATAGTGAATGTATTTTACTTTATAGCTCATCGGATGAACAAACACAACGCTTTTTAATTGATCAGGCTCAAGATCGTTCGCGCATTCCTTTTGAACTTGAAAAGCTCCATGCAATGATTGATTACTGTCATACAGAACGCTGTTTACAAAGTTATATTATAGATTACTTTGGAGACGAGGCAGAACAGGATTGCGGAAGATGTGCTAACTGTACAGATGATCGCCCTCAACAAAATGTGACGACAGATGCTCAAAAAGTTTTATCGTGCATAGTCCGTATGGGGCAAAAATTCGGAA
Source organism: Solibacillus sp. FSL K6-4121 (assembly GCF_038002585.1). Classification (NCBI taxonomy): domain Bacteria; kingdom Bacillati; phylum Bacillota; class Bacilli; order Caryophanales; family Caryophanaceae; genus Solibacillus; species Solibacillus sp. FSL K6-4121. The sequence continues at coordinate 727,091 of NZ_JBBOCS010000002.1, read as the reverse complement.
AGCAAATGACTGCATCCGTATTAGCTGGTTCCAGAAGCAAAAAAGTATTGGAATTTAATTTTCATAAATTACCTACTTACGGTATATTACGTGGGATGAATGCAAAGGAAATTTCGAGTTTTATTGAATTTCTTATTTCAGAGAAACTAATAATTGTCCATAATGGTCAGTTTCCGACGATTTCAATATCGGACTTAGGAAAAGAAGTGTTGTTGGGTAAAGAGCAAGTATTTAGAAAAGAAGCGCGTATTGTTCAAACAACGGTAGAAGCGAACGATCCTTTATTTGAAACTTTAAGGAAAGTTCGAAAAGAGATTGCTGATCGTGAAAAGGTACCACCATTTGTTGTGTTTTCGGATAAAACTTTAAAGGAGATGTGTGTTCGACGCCCTAAAAACAGTACTCAGTTTTTAGAGGTAAGTGGAGTAGGGGAAAGTAAACTCGAAAAGTATGGCAAAACTTTCATTGATGCAATTGTTTCACATTCTTAATAATAGTTTATTATGCTTTATTAAACAAAATTATTTAATTTTAAATTATTATTTATTATATTAATTGTAACTAAAATACAATATATCCTTTAAATTGTAATGAAAATGCTATTTTAATTTAAAGAAAAGAATGCTATGATCTCGCTTAGCATTCTTTTTTTGTTATTTTGAAGTTTAAATCATTAAACTTTTAGTTAAGATATTGTAAAAAATCAGTATTCATAGTTTAATTAGAATATTCAGTCGAATATTTAGGTAAGAAGTGTGGGTGAAAAAGTGAATATTTTAGGAGAGCGTATAAAAAAGTTAAGAAAAGAGAAAAAATTAACACAAACAGAAGTCGTGGGAGAGCGTTTAACAAAAGGAATGCTTAGTTTAATTGAAAATGGTAAAGCACAGCCGTCAATGGAGAGTCTTTGCTTTATCGCAAAGCAGCTTAATGTAGACGTAAGCTACTTACTCGATGATGGGACAATGACTACTCTTCGAAATTTATATACGGACATTGAAGAAGATGTAGAGCGAAGAAAGCTAATCCGTGATCCAGATGAACTGCAATCATTAACAATTAAAATGATTGAAAAAATAGAGCCCTTTTTAACGGAAATTCAAGGAACAAACTATGAACAAATTAGATTAAGAGAAGTCTATTTTTTAATGAATCGTACTATCAATAAGGCTAAATCACTGGATGAGTACTGGAAGTTCATTGATCAATACGAGGAGATACATGCTTACAGCCGTATGTTGCGTTGTTATTTCTATCTTTGTTTATCATCAATCGAACAGCGTAATTATAATGAAGCTTTGAGTATTTTAAAACAAGGTGAAGAAAAGATTGCACCATATGAGCTCATGATTGATCCGATGGTAAGAATCGACCTCTACTATAATTTAACTATTTCATATTCGGCGGTCGATAATGTCCGAATGTCCGAACATTATTTACAAAAAGCTTTGGAAATGGCTAAAAAACTTCAAATATTTTATCGTATGGACCGCTTTTATCATTTGTTATTTATTCAATCGATTGCCGGTGAAGATTATGACAGAAGTAGGGAATACATAGAAAAATTGAGACTTTTATCAGAATTTGCAGAAGACCCTACAATATCCATCCTCTATTTATATAGTAAATTACACTACTTAAATAATGTTGAGAAAAATTACAGGCAAATTACCCCTGAAATTCAACATTACAAAGTGAAACTTCATAATTATTTATTCCTATTTAAAAATCCAATATTCATCGGGGAAGAAATGTATGCAGAGTTTAAGTTGAAAAACTATACAAATGTTATTCAAATAGGCGAGTCTTTAAAAATACCGAGCTATCTTCATCATCCAATCGATTTAGCTAAATATTATCGATTCTTTGCGGTACGTGCTTTAGCTTATTATTATGAAAATGACGAAGTGGCTGCCAAACGTGATATTATATTTGCTAAAAATGGGGTAGAGGATTTCCCTTCAACAATCTATAAAAAATTCATTTATGAAGCCTTTAATGAAATCTTCATGTAATAAGTAATCCGAGGTAAAATGCCTAATTAAAAAGCCGTTCAAATTTTACGATGCGTAAGGTTTGAACGGCTGTATATGTCTTTATTTTTATTAAGTAAGGTTAGTTAATTTTTATCCCAATGGTTAGTTAAAAACTCGTCACGCCCTGATTTTGCACGGTCTTCCTTATAATGAGCTTCTTCTTTTTTATAATAATCCTGGTGATGGTCTTCTGCTGGCCAGAATGCAGTAGCTTCTCTGATTTCAGTCACGATAGGCTTTTTAAATCGGCCACTTTCAGCTAATTTTTGCTTTGACAGTAAAGCTGCTTCGTGTTGATTGCTATTATGTGTAAAAATTATAGTTTTGTACGACTCACCGCGATCATGGAACTGGCCTCCCGCATCTGTTGGGTCTATTTGCATCCAGTAAATTTCTAACAGTTTCTCATAGCTGAATATTTCCGGATTAAAAAGGATTTCGACTGCTTCAACATGTCCGGAGTCACCCTTTTTTACATCTTCGTATGTTGGATTTTCTACATGGCCGCCTGTATAGCCACTTGTCACTTTTTCGATGCCATCCCAACTGTCGAATGGTTTAACCATACACCAAAAACATCCACCTGCAAATGTTGCCTTTTCCATTATGTAACACTCCTTTTGCTGACGACTATTTATATATCGTGCAGAATGAATATAGAACTAATATCATAAGTAGTTAATTGTTGTATTCTATCATGTATATGTATGTCATTCAATGATTACAATTGATATTAATAAGTAAGCTTTCGGCTATAAATGGTATAATCATGATAATTTGAAACTAAATATAATTATAAATCGTCTAAACTTCACGTAATTAGAAAGGAAGTTGTATTAATGGAAGATCAGGCGCGTCAAACCCGTTATAAAAAGAAAAAAATCCGAAAAGGCAGGGTCATATTTTTAATTCTCTTTTTAGTCATTATTGGCTCTGTTGGTTATAGTTATGTTCAATTTCAAAGTGGCCGTGATTTAGCATCGGACAACAAAATTCCAGTCGAGGGCTTTGAACCAGATGATAACCACCCGACTATTGAAAATTACCTAGTATTAGGGGTCGATACCCGCGGGGAAGAAAAGTCACGTACCGATACAATGATGTTACTCTCCTGGAACCGTGATACTAATGATATGAAACTCGTTTCCTTCATGCGTGATATTTATGCAGACATTCCAGGCTATCAATCATATAAACTGAATACTGCCTATTACTTAGATGGCGTTTCATTATTGCAAAAAACATTAAACAATATGTTCGATATTCCTATTCATCATTATGCAATGATTGATTTTAGAAGCTTTGAAACATTAATTGATATTTTGGCGCCGAATGGAATCGAAATGGATGTTGAAAAGGACATGGGCGGATTAATCTATGTAGAACTGAAAAAAGGGGTCCACAATCTAAACGGAAAAGAATTACTTGGCTATGCTCGTTTCCGCGCTGATGCAGAAGGTGATTTTGGACGAGTTGCACGACAGCAAAAAGTAATTGAAGCATTAAAAGATGAATTATTATCACCTAAAAATGTAGCAAACATGCCTAAATTCGTCGGTGCGATGCAAGGCTATATAACAACTGATTTAACTAGTAAGGATCAATTAGCTACCGTTTTAAAAGCGGTTGCAGGCGGAAAGGTAAATATTGAAAAATTAACGATTCCTGCTGAAGGAACATACAAATTTGCTAAGTACCGTCACGCGGGTGAAGTAATTGAAATCGATAAGGAAAAAAATAAACAAATACTGCATGATTTTTTAAATTTAAGCGAGTAAGCATTAGATGTAATTTTCTAATTCATGCTAAAATGGACATATAGGAAATTTTGTCGATATATTGGGGTGGTCTTTTGGAGAAAAAAGTAGAAGAAAAAAGTAATAATCAATTACCGCAAGAAAAATCTAATTTTTTCTCATCGATCTTTATTCGTTTTCTAGGCGGAAAAAATTTATTGTTCTTATTAGTGGTCATCTTATTAATCGGTTGTACAGTATTCATCTACGATAAAATTGCTTTTGTTTTTGAACCATTGCATGTACTATTCGAAGTGATCATTTTACCGGGTGTGTTAGGGGTAATTTTATTTTACCTATTACGTCCTCCGTTAAAGCTGTTAGTGAGATGGAAAGTACCACGCGGGTTGGCAATTTTGATTTTGTACATTGTAGCAATTGCATTAATCACTTTGCTTGTTGTTCTTGTATTCCCGTTTTTGCGGGACCAGTTTACAAACTTAGTACAAGAATTCCCTGTCGTGCTTATGTCGCTTGCCAATGATTTATTAGCCTTTTTAAATAACTCCCAGTTCAATGAATATTTTGAGAAAATCAATTTTGATTACAATCAAATATTAACTGATTTTACCGGCAGTTTTATTGAAACAGTGAAAGATACATTGACAAGTGTTGCGTCAGGCGTAGCGTCGGGAATTACAGGACTTGTATCTACAATAACAGGAATCGTTTTATCACTCGTCATCGTTCCTTTTATTACGTTTTATCTATTATATGAAGGGGAAAAGATGCCTCGTTTTATTTTACGTCTTTTTCCACCTCGTATGCGCCTACGTATGGGAGAAGTCCTACATGATATGGACAAACAAATCAGCTCCTATATTCAAGGGCAAATTTTAGTGTCATTTTGTATTGGCGTCATGATGACAATAGGGTTTTTAATCATTAAGATGCCTTATGCATTACTATTAGGTTTCTTAGCCATGATAACAAGTGTAGTCCCATACTTAGGCCCAGCAATTGCCGCAACACCAGCAGCGATTATTGCCATTGTAAATTCACCATGGTTGTTATTGAAGTTAATTATCGTATGGACAATTGTACAATTAATCGAAGGGAAGTTTATATCTCCTCAAATTATGGGTAAATCATTAAGTATTCATCCGATTACGATTATTTTTGTATTATTAACATCCGGTTCTCTATTTGGTGTAGCTGGTGTCGTGTTAGGTCTTCCTGGCTATGCGCTAATCAAAGTTCTTATTACACATACGTATCGAATATTTAAAGAGCGCTATAATCGCTTTCAAACAGACGAAACGAATTTGTATGAAGATTTAAAATAAAGAACTTGGGAGTGGCCTGAAATATTCAGGGCACTTCCTTTTCAAATCAGTCGGTTGATTTCTTATTTTATGGGGGAATTCACATGTTAAGTAAATGGTTAACAACAGTAGAAGAAAATGGGGTAAGAGTAGAAACAGTTATTGAAAAAACAGAGCTTGTAGAAGGTGACATTCTGAATGGTTCTGTTTACATTACTCCTCTTACAGAAGATGAAGAGGATAAAATTGACTATATTTCATTAAAAATTCTATGTGAGCAGGCAAATGGGGAATTGACCGTTATTGGTAAACATTCCTTTGAAGTTGTCGGCACTATTCGTTCAAAAGATGCGGAAATTATGCCTTTTGAAATCATGCCAGATGAGCGTTGGGTATGTGGAGTAGATGAACGACTTATTTTCCAGACGACTGTAATATTTTTAGATGGAACAGAAGTCGAAGAAGTTGGTTATATTTCTTATGATACTGAGTAAACAAAAAAAGGCTGTATTAGAAGTCAAATTGACTTTTAATACAGCCTTTATTATTTAGACGCGAATCGTTTTTAACTTTTCAACGGCTTTTTCAAGTAATTCGACTGGTTGTACTAATGCTAAACGCATGTAGCCTTCACCTGCTGAACCAAAAACCGTGCCTGGAACCATTACGACACCCGTTTGCTCAATTGCTTTAAAGGCAAAGTCAATGCAATTAATATCGTAAGGGTATTTTGCCCAAACGAACATCCCGCCATTACTTGGTGCAACTTCCCAACCAATTGATGTCAAACCTTCCATCAATGTTTTATGACGCTCAGAAAAGGTCTTTCTTAATTTGTCCGTAATTTCCTCAGAGTTGTCTAACGCTAATGCAGCTACTTGTTGAATTGGTTCAAAAATACCAAAATCTAAATTGGATTTTAACTGCTTCATTATTTCAACTAATTGAGCATTCCCTACAATGTAGGCAACACGTGTACCAGCAAGACTAAAGCTTTTAGATAATGAATTGATTTCCAGCCCAACTTCTTTTGCTCCCGGTGTTGCAAGGAAGCTAATCGGTGCATCACCTTTGAAGTAAAACTCTGAATAGGCCGCATCATGTAATACAATGATATTATATTGCTTCGCGAAATCGACCACTTCTTTAAAATATTCCAGAGATGGCATTGCAGGTACTGGATTACCTGGTAAATTCAATATGAGTAATTTTGCTTTTTGCAGTACTTCTTCAGGAACAGCTTTTAAATCGGGTAAGTAATCGTTCTCCTTTGTTAAAGGCATGTAGTAGGGTGTTGCACCCGCTAAATGGATTCCGGCATCGTAGGCAACATATGCTGGATTTGTTGTTAATACGACGTCTCCCGGATCACAAAAAGCAACAGGCAAGTGTACTAAGCCTTCTTGGGAGCCGATTGTTTGGACTACTTCAGTTTCTGCATTTAATTCAACACCGTTTACTCGTTTATAGTAGTTACATACTGCTTCATTAAATGTTTGAATACCCGTTAATGTATAACCATATGAAGAAGAAAGTGCCGAAAGTTCAGACATCTTTTGTCGTAAATTTTCAGCTGGAGGAATATCTGGACTGCCTAAGCTCAGATCAATTAATTCCACCCCATTTTGCTGCTGGATTTTTGCATGTTTTTTTAGATCCCCAAAAATTGCCGGTGCAAATAAAGACATTTTTTTTGACGGTTGGATATTCAATATGTAACACTCCTTAAAACTTTCAAATGTAAGCACCATTTTATCATAACCATCACGTATAATGGGAAGGAAATCAGAAAATAGAGTTATCTTCAAACACAAAAGCATTAAATTGAAATAGAGTAGCGATTTTTTACTGTATAGATAGTAGAAAGGAAGAAAATGATGATCATTTATTCTTTAAGCGGGCCTAGTGGTACTGGTAAAAGTACCAGTGCTTTACAGTTTGCTCACGAACAAAATATTCAAGCCATTATTGATGATGGGCTATTTATTGTAAATGGAGAAAAGGTAGCCGGAACGTCAGCAAAGTTTGAGAAAAATACATTAAAGGCTGTACGCCGCGCAATTTTTGATGATGATGTACATAAAGAGGAGATTTTAAAAGCTATTCAAGACTATGAAGTAAAATCTATCTTAATAATTGGCACATCGGATAAAATGACTAAAAAAATAGCTGCACGTTTAGAGCTTGGCGAAATTAATCATTTTTATTATGTACAGGACATTCGAACAGAAAAGGAAATCCGTATCGCTAAATACGTAAGGGAAGTACAAGGAAAGCATGTTATGCCAGTACCTTACAGACAAGTAGAGCAGAATTTCTTTAAACGTCTAGTTCAGCGAGGGAAAGAGATTTTCTCTTCTACTCAAGTGAAGCTAGGGGAAACGACGATTGTTCAGCCTGACTTCCATCAAAATAGCGTATATATAGCACGTTCCGTATATTTAGATGTTTTAGAACATGTTCTCGAGCAACAGAGTCAAATCATAAAATTTGAAGTACTGAGTCTACAAATTGAAGGGATTCCGCAGATGAATATTAATATTTATTTAAAATCACCTGTCCAATATCATGTTCCCACCTATCTATACGAGGTTCAAAAAGATATTGCTGATGTATTCTCCCATCAATTCGGCATAGAACCCGAGAAAATTAATTTACAGTTAAGAGGCATTAAATAACCGTTAAAAAAGGGCTGACATTAATACGTCAGCTCTTTTTTTCAAAATATAAACATATAAATCTCAAAAATTAATTGTATTTTCAGATAAATAAATATATTCTAAATATTAAGAAGTATTGGTTGGACCAAAAGACTGTTGGTATAACCAAAAATTATAAAGGGGATGCACTATGAATTATATTGAACACTTACAAAATTTATTATCACACGAGCAAGTAACGACAAATGATGTTTTACGTGAACAACATGGACGAGATGAATCTTACCATGAACCTCACTTACCGGATGTAGTCGTATTTCCAAAATCAGCAGAAGAGGTGAGTGCAGTTTTAGCCTTCGCAAATGAGCAGCTTATACCAGTTGTACCATTTGGTTTAGGTACGAGTCTTGAAGGACATGTCATTCCAACAAAAGGCGGGATCTCACTTGATTTGTCACTTATGAATGCGGTGTTGGAAGTTCGGTCAGAAGATTTTCTCGTAAAGGTCCAACCGGGTGTTACTCGCAGTCAATTAAATAAGGAACTGAAAAAATACGGCATGTTCTTTTCTGTAGATCCAGGGGCAGATGCAACATTAGGTGGTATGGCTGCGACAAATGCGAGCGGAACAACTTCAGTACGCTATGGCATTATGCGTGATCAAGTTCGAGATTTAGAAGTCGTTTTAGCTAACGGCGATATTATTCATACAGGCGGGTTAGCTGCCAAGTCATCATCAGGCTACCATCTAAACGGCCTTATGATTGGTTCGGAAGGTACACTTGGTGTCATTACGGAGTTAACATTACGTGTTTACGGTATTCCGGAAAAAATAGTGGCAGGACGTGCGACATTTAATACTGTCCAAGAAGCAGTCAATTCCGTTGTTGCATTAAAGCAGGCAGGTATTCCGATGGCACGCATTGAGCTCGTTGATAAAACGAGTATTAAACAGGTGAATCATGCATCAGGTGCTAGCTTTATAGAAATGCCTACGCTATTTTTAGAATTCCACGGAAATGAATCTGGTTTGCAATCTGACGTTGTCTTTGCAACAGAGCTACTCAATGATAATGGCTGTACAGGTCTGTCTTTTGAACAGGATGAACGGGCACGTAATCAGTTATGGGAGTTGCGTCATAATTTGGCCTATACATACATCCATTCAGCGCCAGGAAAACGCTTAATGTCTACCGATGTAGTAGTTCCGATCAATTCATTGCCGGAAGCAATAGAAAATTCACGTAAAAAGATTGAGAGCATGAATATTAACGCCGGAATTGTCGGACATGTCGGTGACGGAAACTACCATATTTTGCTTATGGTAGATATGAATGACCCTCACGATATTTTAAAGGCAAAAGAGCTTAATGAGCATGTAGTGGAATTTGCCTTATCACTAGGTGGTACTTGTACAGGTGAACATGGTGTAGGTAGCGGCAAAGCAAAATACCAGCGACTTGAACATGGGCTGGCATACGACTGGATGAAACAGATTAAACAAGTGTTTGATCCAAACAACATTATGAATCCAGGGAAAATATTCATTGATTAGGGGAATTGAAAGATGAAAAAATTCGTTTGCATAGTGGGGCTTGTATTGAGTTTTGCACTTTTATCGGCTTGCACAAGTTCAAATGAAAGAGAGCAGTACGTATTATACGCAGGACATTCACTCGCAGCAGATCATCCGTTTGAGTTGGCGATGCAAGAATTGAAGCAGCGGGTTGAAGAGCGTACAGATGGTAGAGTCATTATTGAAACGTTCCCTTTAAGTCAGCTCGGCGCAGAGCGTGAGCTGATTGAAGGAGCTATGCTCGGTTCAGTAGACATGGTTGTCTCCACATCAGGACCGATTATGAATTTCGTTTCAGACTTTGCTGTACTTGACCTGCCGTTTTTATTTAACGACAGGGAATCAGCCGTGAACATTTTGGAAGGTGAAATCGGACAAGAGTTGTTTGATCAATTACGTGACATTGGGATTGTCGGGTTATCTTGGGGAGAAAATGGGTTCAGGCATGTCACTAACAGTATGAAACCAGTTGAAACACCTGATGATTTAAAAGGGTTGTCGATGCGTGTACAGGAAAATAAAGTATTTATCTCTGCATTTAACAAGCTTGGTGTTACGCCTTCCCCAATGGCTTGGACAGAAGCGTTGACCGCGCTGCAGTCGGGAGTAGTGGATGGGCAGGAAAACCCAATTTTAGTTATTGATAGCTACAAATTATACGATGCCAATCAAAAATATATGACACTAACAGGACATGCCTATTCTTCGGCAGTGTTTATGATGAGTGAACATGCCTATAACCGTTTACCGGAAGATCTACGCCAAATTGTAATGGAAGAAGGTCAGAAAATCGGGGCATATGAGCGGCAACTCGTAATTGATATGGAACAAAAGGCACTTGCCAGACTTCAAGAACAAGGAATGGAAGTTGTAGATACAATTGAAGTAGATGCATTCCGCGAGAAAATCATGTCTGTATATGACAGTGCTAAAAACCAGCAGCTTTTACAGCGTATATTAAATGAGCAGTAGGATAGGAGAAAGACAATGGTGAAATTAGTAGAAGGGGTAAATAAAGTAGTACATGGTATTTTAATTGCCTTAATGGTTGTACTTGTTATTTCGGTATTTTGTCAAATTACGTTCCGCTTTTTTGATTATTCCATTGCTTGGACCGAAGAACTATCACGGTATTCCATGATTTGGATGACCTTTTTAGGGGCGGCCTATGCAGTAGCAGCCCGTGCGCATATTGGCATGGAATTATTAGTTGACCGTATGGAAGGCCTTATAAAGAAATTTTTTATCGTACTAAGCGCAGCGGTTTGTCTTGTGTTTTTTATTCTCATGGTCGTTAAAGGCTTTGAACTGTCCATGCGTGTGATGGATCAGCCGTCAGCTGTATTGCAAATACCGATGGGAATTGTCTATTCAGTCATTCCTATTAGCGGGCTCATTCTAGTGATGAATTTGTTCTATATCACGACAAAACAACTGAAAGGAGAGCTATCTTAATGGCAGATATTATTCTTTTCATTGTATTGCTCGTATTAATTTTCATCAATGTTCCAATAGCCATTGCGTTAGCGATGGCAGCAACAACGTTTTTCGTTATTCAAAGTGAAATGCCCATTGTAGCAATTTTCCAACGTATGTTTAACTCGATAGACTCCTTTCCATTACTTGCAGTTCCTTTTTTCCTACTTGCTGGAAAGTTAATGGAGTCTGGCGGGATTTCCCGTAGATTAATTCATTTAGCAGAAGTAATGCTCGGCCGAGTACGCGGTGGATTGGCATTAGTATCAATTATTTCATGTGCCTTTTTCGCAGCATTATCAGGATCAGCTGCTGCGACAACAGCGGCGGTTGGTGCCATTATGATTCCTGCTATGGTCAAAAAAGGCTATGATAAAAACTTCTCGACTGCTATTCAGGCGGCAGGAGGTACAATCGGAGTGATTATCCCTCCAAGTGTACCGCTCGTATTATTCGGGGTCACAGCAAGTGTTTCAATAAGCGATCTATTTTTAGCAGGAATAATACCCGGTATATTTGTAACGTTTTCCTTACTTTTACTTGTTTATATCGTGTCTATACTTCAAGGGTATGGTGGCGGAGAGAAATATGATTTCAAAGAATTTTTCATTGCTTTAAAGGATTCTATTTTAGCTCTAATGATGCCTGTTATTATTTTAGGTGGTATTTATAGCGGATTTTTTACCGCTACAGAAGCGGCTTTAGTTGCCGTAGTATATGGGTTAATCGTTGGCGTATTTATTTACCGCGAAATTACTTTAAAAGATTTGTATCACATATTTTCATCAGCAACTGTCATGAGTGCATCCATTTTATTCATTATTGCCGGCGCATCTGTTTTTGCCTATTACTTAACGCGCGAACGCATTCCGATGCAAATTACAGAAGCTTTATTAAGTGTGACGGACAACTGGATTTTTGCATTGCTTATCATTAATTTCATCTTACTGATAGTCGGAACATTTATGGAAACAGCGGCCGCTATTTTAATTTTAACACCAATATTAGCGCCTGTTGCAACTGCACTTGGGATTGACCTTGTTCATTTTGGAATTATAATGATTGTTAATTTAGCGATTGGATACATAACACCACCAGTTGGGTTAAACTTATTCGTAGCCAATAAAATAGCCGGAACGAAACTTGAAGGTGTAATGCGTGCGATTATACCCTTTATACTAGTCATGATAATTTGTGTATTAATTATCTCATTCGTTCCAGCACTTAGTTTATTTTTAGTGAAATAGTGAAGGTGTGAATCCGGTGACTTCAACAAACAAACAAAAGGTTTATGAAATCATATTCCAAAAAATACAACAAGAAATTGCTGCCGGTCATTTAAAGGTTGGCGATAAATTGCCTCCTGAACGGGAACTTGCCGCGCTCTATAGCGTAAGTCGCACGTCGATACGAGAGGCACTACGATTATTAGAAGTCAGTGATGTAGTGGAAATCCGTCAAGGTGATGGGACATTTATTAAAAATACTTCTCTTCATCAAGTACAGGACCAGTTATCAAATGTATTATTAAAAACAGATAAAGTCGTCTTATATGAGATGCTTGAATTAAGGCTGATTCTAGAATCTCAATGTGCGGCACTTGCGGCATTACGAGCTGATGGTCATGATCTTGAAAAAATTGCACAATCAGTTGAAGCGATGAAGACAGCAGATGATAATGAAGAGACTGGACTGCAGGCAGACTTGAACTTCCATATGGCAATCGCAAAATCGACTCATAATAGCGTACTTGAACAACTAATTGCGTCATTAGAACCGCACATGCAAAATACGATTGAAGCAACGCGCAAACATCGATTATCATCAAAAGCAAATATTACGCGTACATTTGATGAGCATAAAGCAATCTATTTGGCTATTAGCCGAGGTGAAAGTGAAAAAGCGAAATCACTTATGGAAGACCATATTCGGACAATTCGGGAAGAAATTTCGGAATTACCGTTTTAAAAACTCATCACTAAATGAAGAACGCCGCAAATTTTGAAATCTAATTTGCGGCGTTTTGCTATTTTATTTACGTTGTTGTCTAGTAAAAACAGGTTGACGTTTTTCAACAAAGGCGCGTACACCTTCAGGGAAATCGGTTTGAGAAACGAACGGTGAAGATCCTTCCCATAGAGCTGGTGATGAATCGACACACTCTTTCACAGAACGCTTTACAGCAAGTAGTGAATCGGGTGACATTCCAGCCACTAATTTACCCATGCGTATGGCAAAGCGGTTCAAATCCTTTTCGGCCACTAAGTAATTCAGCATGCCTGCTTTATATGCTTCGTCCGCTTTATACATACGACCAGTAAATACAAAATCCTTCGTTGCAGAAGGTCCGACTAAATCAACTAAACGCTTAGCAAATTTATTGTTTAATGTGATACCAAGCTTTCCAACAGGAATCCCCATTTTTGCTTTATCCGAACCAATGCGGATGTCACATGCAAGTGCAAGCTCTAACCCAGCACCCATTGCCGGTCCATTAATGACACCGATAACAGGTAATGGTAAATTTTCAATTGTAGAAATTGTTTTTTCCATATGTACAAAAGCTTCTTCGGCTTTTTCCAAGGAAATTGAATTGAATTCTTTAATATCAGAACCCGCGGTAAAATTCTCTCCAGAACCGCGTAATAGCAACACTTTATTTTTAGGATTTTCCAAAGTCTTTAGTGCAATGTTAGCTAATTGATCCCACATATTAGCCGTTAACGCATTTTTGAGCTGTGGTCGATGAATTGTAATAATGGCCATTCCAGCTGTCTCCTGATAAATAATTTTTGCTTCTTCTGCTTCAAGCCTTGTCGTACGCACTTGCATAAATATCCCCCTTAAATCTTTTATACCAATTATTATAGACGATTATTAAATCATTAACATTTAATTAAGAATTTTCAAGAAAAACAATGATATGTTAAGCAAATCTATACTCTTATCATGTTAAAACTAATTAATAGAATGGTACAATATGGTTGAAGGGAGCGATGTTTATGTATGACACATATGTGAAAGCTTTCGAAACTTATTTAATGTCACTTAACAAGTCGTTTTATACGAAGAAACAATATACGTTAGATGCGAAGCAGTTTGCTGATATGACTCAGCATACCGAGCACATAAATGAAGCATTGAAACTTTATTCAAAGGAAATTCAGGAAACCTATCAAAAGGTGAATACAATAAACCGGAAATTCGCGGCAATTCGTCAATTTTCAACCTTTTTACAATTAAGAGGTGTTATAACCGCGTATAATGAAGAATTGATCCAACCTTTAGCAAAGCTAGATACAGAGCTTGACGTTTTAAAAGAAAAGCAGTTTAAACGGACACTATCCTATTGGCCCTATCAATATGACATCGCACAAAACGCTGAACATGAATGGCTGGCATTAAGAAATGCGGCAATTGTTTTCACGGTAGCGGAGCTTGGCATCAAACCAGCAGAGTTAGTCCGTATGGAATGGAAGCATATTCATAAACAAACGAAAGAGGTCATTGTCCTTGCTTCCAAAAGTTTTAGGTCATTGCCTATTTCTTCAAGAATGCTGGAATTACTGGATGACTATAAACAATTGACCGAACAATTTATGCCCCTCACTGAACATTCGCCATATGTCTGGCTTGGAGTAGGGAACAAGATGGGGGAGCCATTGACAGTAAAAACGATTGAAAGAATTTTTAAATCGATGTCTCAGCAGATGGAATTTAAAGTAACAGCTACAAATTTAAGATATTACGCCATCCAAAAGGAATTAGACCAGCAACACGATACAGAATCGTTATTTGGGCAATTTGGTTATGCGAGAAAAGGGGTTTTAGTCGAACGTGAACAACGTTTCCCCAAAAAGAAATGAAAATTATGCTACAATAGCAAATAGATAAAAAGAGAGTAAATGATATTTATAGGGGGAAAGGCATTGGCTATTTCGATGATGGAAGCTTATACAATTGAACTATTAAAAGCACATCCATACACATATGAACAAGTGAAACAGTATCTTGAAAATAATCAGGCACACATTTTAACAAACGATTACAACATGGACTTTGAACCAATCGTGACGTTGCTAAAAGAAGACTCGAATGTTCTGGAACAGGCAATTGAAGGGAATTATCAAGTGAAGTTTATGACGATTAATGGATTGAAAAATTTGCTGCGTATGCGTTTTGAAGTTACAGAGGATCAGTATGAGCTGTTAGAAGCAGGGAATGGCTTGGCGCAATTAAATGTTTCAGCAGAGACGGAACAGAAAATTCGCGAAATGTTATCATCAAACTGGAAAGTAGAGCGTAACGGTGAAACGATTACGCTGTTCGTATAAATAAATGGATTGGTTTACTATTATTTTATTTATCGGGGCGTTCTTGCTTTTTATCAAACTATTTAAAGGTGTACTGAAACTAGCCTTGTTTTTAATCATAGCTATTTTCTTGTATCGTTTTTTTATGATGTAACAATAAAAAAGATGGGTTAGAGTAAAGTCTTGGTGACTTTTACTTTATCCCATCTTTTAATTTACCGCTGTCGTTTTCTTTGTACTTTTCCGTAGATGCTCGTTGTAAAGTTGAACAGCTGATTGATGATTAAAGCTGCCATTGTGAATAACCCCAGCATAGCTAGTATTAATGCTATCCATTCAAATAAAGTGAAGTCCACTATTTCGGACAGTTCGATAGGCTCTCCTAACATTTCAATGACTAAGTTCATGCCATATATACCGGAAATCATACTGAAGATTGTTAAAATAAAAATTAGCTTGTTTAATCTATCAGCTGATCGATCTTCCTGAACACGATAAAGTTCCTCAAGCGTTTCTTTTGTTTCATGATACAGCCCGTCTATACGAAACACTTTCCGGAAATAATTCGATATTTCCTTTCCTTCCGTACGTACCGAGACTTCGGTAAAATAATACCGGGAAGCAAACTTTGTTATTTGTTCAATTAATTCCTCGACTATATCTTTATCCTTTGAAAATTTCAATTCACTATGTTCAAATATTAACTTCAATAACATCAGCTTATAAAAATAATGAATAAGTAAAGTATAATAGGAAATCGAATGGAAACTACCAAGATATTTCTTCATACTTTCATCATCGACATTTGTTAATTGGATGTGGCCTTGAAGAGTTGTAATGGTATAAAACCGTGGTGCCCATCGCTGATACGTATGTTCATCAATAAAACGTTTTATATATTCCTCATTCGTACTAGATATATAAGGATCTCCATTACTATCACGCCCATTCAGCTGACCGGCGCGATATAGCAGAAATTCATCGATTTTTGTATTTTCTTCAAAATGAAAAAAAGCACTTACGTACATGCGCTCATCTTCAAAGAAAGGTATTTTGCTTATATTTTTATGAATAGCAGAATAATCAACAAAAAACTTTTCTAAAAAAGGCGCAATCTTTTTGAATATTAATTCCTCCGTATTTTCAAACGTAAAATCCTCATATTGAATAGTGGCTCCCAGCTCTTCATCAATTTTCGGCTGCAGCACGCGAAAGTAGTGTCCAAATGATATCGCTGCATTAATATCTATTTCTTCTTCCAATTCTATTCTTAACGCTGCAATCCCAATGCCGAACGGACAGAGGTTAATGTCTGCACTCAACAAAGTAAAAGGAATTTCATCAAATTTTGTGACCATCACGCCTTGCTCCTGGATCTTTTTCGAGTAGCGGTTAAAGTGGAGATGAGAAACGTCATCATTTAATAATTTTTCTTCTACGAACGGGTAATAAAATTGCTTTAATAATTGGTGAGAAATTTCGACATCTGTTCCATAAAGATCATTTTCATAATCCATTTTAAAATGATAAAAATGATGTTGCTTCAATAATTGCTCAAATTTTTCAAAATGATATTGACGATAATTAAATGGATAATAAAAGACGTAATGGGTTTTTTGCGAATTCATCGTTTCACCTCCTAGATTCTATATTCCCGAGAACCTAAATTCCTAACCTTAAAGCCCATTTTCAAAAACGCTCTCAGACGATTTGAGTTGGACAACTATCCGCATCGATATATTTCACTTCGTCTGAGAGAGAAATTACAATTATAGAACATTTGTTCTGATTTTAACGATAAATCATGTCAAATAAGCGGTTTTATCCAATAATGTTCCCAAATACATATTTGGGAACATTTTTATGCTATAATTATAGAGTAGAGAGGATGAAAACGGGAAATGGCACTACCTAAATTTTTGCGAGACTTTTTAATTTACTTAACGACAATTACGGGCAAGTCCCCAAGAACCCGTAAAGAATATGAATATGAACTAGTTTTATTTATGCGCTTTTTAAAAGCGATTGAACACGATATACAATTGGATTTAATACATAAGATCGATATTTCAGATGTAACAATAGAAATGATGAAGGAAGTTTCTTTGGAAGACTTATATTTATTTATGGAGTATTGTGAAGTTCAGCGTGGAAATTCTTCTGCAGCCCGCGCTCGTAAAGTTGCGACATTAAAAACCTTTTTCAAATATTTAAAAGGAAAACGCAGACTTATTGATGAAAATCCGGCCGAACAACTAGAAACACCGAAAATAGGTAAAAGATCACCGGTTTATTTAAATTATAATGAAGCAAAGGATTTTATCGGGGCGGTTCAAGCGCAGTCGTATAGTGCACGCGACGAATGTATGATGGTATTTTTCCTAAATCTGGGGTTACGGGTTTCGGAATTATGTTCTCTAAATTTAGATTCGATTCATGACCGTAAGCTAACAGTGATCGGAAAAGGGAACAAAGAGCGCCATGTATACTTAAATGATGCCTGCATGAAAGCACTCGAAAAATATCTACTAGAACGCAATACATATAAAGGTGATGGGAAAGAGCCGTTATTCGTTTCACAAAAAGGAACTCGGTTTGCCAGACAATCCATTGCCCGGATCGTTAAAGCCATTAATGCAAACAGCGATTCACCAAAAGACCGCTTAACACCACATAAGCTACGGCATACTTCTGCCACAATGATGTATAAAGCAGGTGCAGATATACGAAGCCTTCAGCACATATTGGGACACTCCAGTGTTGCAACAACTCAAATTTATACCCATATAGAAGATGAGCAAATACAAGAAGTACTAAAAAACAACCCTTTCAATAATTTATAAATAATTATATTATGTCAACTAAACTACAAAATTATTTTTGTAGTTTTTTATTTGCTTAAATTCAGAAAATTCGTTGACATTCACAACTAAACTGTTATATAGTTAATTCATAAAATAAAAACTGTTATAGTACAAAGGAGGATATATTATGATTTATTATGAACAAGGTTATTCCATATATGTAGAAAAATGTGAACAGTTTGGACTTGAGCCAGTAAACTTCCGTTATTTTGTGAATCAGCTTTCACCACAGCAATTACTTGCGTATAACAACTACGCAATCCAACAGGAGATGAAATAATATCATTCAAGCAGCGTTGAACCAACTTTACCTTCCATTTGTAAAGCACTCACTCATCACCACAGATGACAAAATCAACATACAACAATTTAATAGCTCCCAATAAATCAGTCTATCCTTATATATAGATTGGTTTATTTTTTTATTATTATTTCAATATAAATATATTTATCTATTAAAAGAAATAAATTTTCATTACTATAGTAGCAACAAAAATCTTTTAATGAGATTGTTTTTAGACTATGTAATTATGATAAAATTGTGAATTATGCGTAATTAACTATTTTTAAAATGTCTACGTTTACATAAAAAGTTAGCTAAATAGAGTATTTAGATTTATAATTTTATCAATAGAAAATATAGTTATTCTAACGAACAGAATGGAGAGGTTTCTATGCATGGAGCATCGGACTCTAAAGCACTAACTTCGATTGATTTTACATATGAACAACTTGTTGATTTAAAAGCTGCATTGGATAAGACAGCTATTGTAGCAGTAACGGATCAGCGGGGTATTATACAGAAGGTTAACGATCAGTTTTGCGAGATTTCCAAATATTCTCGAGAGGAATTAATTGGAGAAGACCATCGTATTTTAAATTCGGGTTTCCATGCAAAATCTTTTTTCAAAGAAATGTGGCGAACAATAGGAAATGGCGGTACTTGGCAAGGCGAGGTATGTAATCGTGCAAAAGATGGATCATTATATTGGGTAAAAACTACGATTGTTCCTTTTTTGGGGGAGAACGGGAAACCTGAACGATATATTTCCATTCGTACAGACATTACCGCTCAAAAAAACATTAAAAAGATTGCCCATATTGCCTATCATGATGATTTAACAGGATTACCTAATCGTCGCAGTCTATCGAAACGAATCGAACATGAAATTTCAACTAGTCTGCGTCATAATAAAGAATTTGCCGTATGTTTTTTTGATGTTAATCGTTTTAAAAACATAAATGATAGTTTAGGACACAAAATCGGGGATATGTTTTTAAAAGAATTAGCAAGACGTTTAACGGAAATCGATATCCAGTCCAATTCATTTTATCGAATGAACGGCGATGAGTTTGTCTATATATTAGAAGACGTTACATTAGTGCATGAAATGGCAGCTAAAATATTGGATGTATTTAAAGACAGTTTCGTCTTAGAGGATTACGAATTTTATGCAAGCGTAAGTTTGGGCATCAGTATTTATCCTGAACATGGGGAAAGTGCTGCAAAATTACTCAAAACTGCAGACATTGCGATGTATGCGGCAAAAGCTAAAAAGGGAAACAGTTATATCGTCTATAAAAAAGAAATGCCCAATACGAATGATCAGTTTTTAGTATTGGAAACAAAATTGCATAAAGCATTGCGAGAAAATAAATTTGCTCTGCAGTATGATCCCATCTACCATTTACATGAAAATAATATTATCGGAGCCGAAGTGATGGTCCAATGGATCGACGAAGAAATTGGCGTGATGCATCAGGAAGAAATCTTACCTTTTGCTTCACAATGCGGACTAATCACACAAATCGATCATTGGGTATTGCGAAACGCTATTATGCAACTTGCAGAATTTAAGCCGTTTGTAGATGCCAACTTTAAAATCGCCATCAATCTGTCAATTGAGACAATAAAAGAATCGAATTTCATTACTGATTTAACAATGATGCTGGAACAGTTAAGTCTTGCACCGCATCATTTAGAAATTGAAATATCCGAGCTCGGAATGCTCGATAAAGATATCCAGCTCATCGATAAAATTAACCAACTGCATGATAAAGGGTTTACCATTTCAATAGATGATTTCGGTACAGGTTATTCGTCTTTAAACTATTTAAGAGAAATTCCGATTACTACATTAAAAATTGATCACTCATTCACACACGAATTAAATTTAGTACCGGCAAATGCGAAAATGGTAGCTGCCATTATTTCATTAGCAAATGCCCTGGAATTAGAAGTGGTAGCTAATAACATTGAAAACGGGGAAGATTTGGCTATTTTAAAGGAGCTTAACTGTCAATATGGACAGGGTCTTTATTTTAATCATCCATTACCCCTCAATGACTTCACGAAACAAATTAAAAATGTATAGCAACAAAACGGGGTTGGATAAAGTTATTACACTTTATCCAACCCCTAATTATATATTTCACACCAAATACGTTATTCTAATAGTCAATTAAATAGTTTTCAATCCGCAAAAATTCCTCTTCATCGATACAATCCATATATTTGTACAATAAGTCAATATCAACTTTAATATCATCTTTATGCGTTAAATAAAACTGCTCGGTTAAATGACAAATAATTAAAGGTACCGCTTTTTGATGGTTAAAACGGTGTAAATACGTAGATAAGAATTCGACATTAACTGCGATATCTGTATTAAGCCCGAGCGCGTCAAAATCAACATATTGTATATGGGCAGTTAAAAACTGCTCATTTAAATGTACATTATATTGGCAAATGTATGACCAATCCAGCTCATTTTTGTATTTGTTTAACCAATGGAGTTCGGCAATAGCCATAAATAATTGCTTTTGCTGTGGATTATAGGTCATTAACTTTTTATCCATTTCCGCGTTTGTTAAACGTTTATCCCCGTAGGAATTATACTGCTGGCTCACAAGCGAAGGAATACCTTTTACTAGGTGTTCACTGCCAGACCACTTATACGGTCCGCGGTCATATTCGAAATACTGTAAATCCATATCTGGAATCTCATCAGCCTCCGGTAGATAAACGACATCATAGGAGTTGTAAAAAGCATTGCTTTCAATAAAATCATCTAATTGATCGACAAAATCAGGATGAATGCGCTTTTTATTTTCCATCAAAGTTGTAATTAAATATCGTTTAAATGACATCGTCAGCCTTGCAAGTACTGGTTTATTATATTGAAGTGCTTCCAAATCCACTTTCGGTAAATAATCAATTAAAAATTGCTCGGATAACAACGCATTACTATAGCAAACATACGAAAACGGTAAGTATTGCAAGTAAGCTGTCAGTTTTGAAGGATGCTTTTGCACCGCGAATCGGCACCATTCTAAATAGGATTCCATAAACGTCCGGTCATAAGGCAGCTCTTCATAAAGTGTTTCATCATGCGATTCGATTTTTTTAATTACTGCAATATCGTTAAAATCCGCGACCGAAAAATCAGACGGAAAATTAATAGACTCGAAAGCATCTTTAACATGTAAAAGTTTTTTAGGCTTTGTGGATACAAAGCTGTAAGTTCCGATTGCGCCGCGCTCTTCCAATAATAAATAGGCAAGTTCCTGGCGCTCTTCACGGGTTAAATTACTGTCTTTCGGGAATTTCACCGCTGCAAAATATTGAGCTTTTGCTAAATCATAAAAAAACTTATAGTCGCCTTCTTTTGTATATAGTTCTTCGGATTGATTTTGCTGCCAGTACAGGAGGGCACCATTAATTGGATTTCGGTTTGTAAATGTAATATTAGCAATAGAAAATATATTTTGTGCCAATGCATCATCATAAAGTACTTTCATAAATTCTATTTTCTTAATTTTAATCATTATAAGACACCCCCGTTTCTATATTATATACTTGAAACATAAAAAAATTGAAAGAAAAAGTGTTACAAAGAGGTTTAATTATTTTTGGCGGTGGTATATTACTAGTAAGTAAAGTTGCGATCATTAAGAAGAGTAAATAATTAACCACTAGTTTAGAGTTAGATAATTATGATTTCTATTAACTTCGTTGTATGCGTTTTTTAGTAATATTTAAAGAAGTGTTACAGGCAATTAATGGACCAAATGCTTTAACGAAGATTCTCGAAAGATGCCAACCAAATTTAGGCGAGCGAAATGCATACACGAATTGAGATATACCATTGAAAATTTCAGCTCACACGTAGTATTTAATGTTAAACTATCGTAAGAAACCTTCACAACTTAATATGCATTACCGATCGCAACTTTACGTTTTACACTCCTTATCCCATAAGGAGTGTTTTATTTTGTTGGACATCGGATATAATGATAATATCTATATTTTGATAGGAGAATGACAATGTGGAAGCTACATAACGGTAAGCTCATTCAAACAACAGATGAAACAAGAGTACGCTACAAAACACGTATAAGCGCGGAAATTTTAAATAACTTAAAGCAATTGGCCGAAAAATACGATACCCACATTGGATATTTACTCGAAAATGGCTATAGCAATTTAATAGAAACTGGAACTGTTGTATTCAATAAACAGAACCGCCCGAAAGACCGAACTGAATTTCGAACGACATGTGACAAAGAATTGCTTGAGAGCCTAAAAAACTTTGCCAAAAATCATGAACTCAATTTAAATGATGTCATTGAGGCAAGCGTTGCTTATATCAGCTTCGAGGACGTAAAACATTCACATTGGAGATACCGCGTGGAAATTTAATTCTGTAATCCAAGAACAAAACCATTGTCAATCTTATTTGGCACTGGTTTTTTGGTGTTTCTAAATAGGAAGAGAACAGACATCTATATTTATGATTCATCACCATAAGTTGGGATGACAAAATTAAAAAAACCCTTCGCTCCACGACACTCTGCTTTGGCATAAAGTGAATTTCAGCAAAAATGAAGATTATAAAACATAGCATTTCCGCTCTCTGCCGCCTCGCGATAGCGCAAGCGACTGGATTAGGTGTTTTTTACTTCACTTTATAACGAGGGTGAAATTTTGGAGTTGGTGGGCCTCGCAAACGGCAATAAAGTGGAATTTTATTAGAAAAGTAACCCCATGTTATGAAAACGAGCCATATTTATTGAAAATATTGAAAAATTTTACAATTTATTTTATAATTATTCCATACCATTGTTATGATTGCGTCACTTCTCGCTTTCATTTTTATAGACTATGGGAAAAGAAGTAAATTTTATAGGGGGAAGACCATGTTAAAAAAATATTCACCTAGATTAATTTTTGCATTGGTGGCGATTACTTGTATAATTATTTCACCGCTTTTTGCTATCTTTGTACCGATGACAGTTCCAGACTTATTTTTAACAGATCGCTCAAACTTTTATATTTATTCATTTAAAACGAATGTAATGGTTATTTTGACTGGTTTTGCGATTTTAGCTGCTGGATTTGCACTACTGAGCTGGAAGCGTCAAATAATCACATACATTGTAAGTTTTGGAGTTTTAATTCTTGGATTTGTTACTTTATATAGTTCAACAGAAACATATACAGCTATTAATGAAAATGTTGTGTATAAAAAACAATTAATCGGTTCGCAGAAAATGGAGTGGGATGTAATCGATAAAGTTGCACTAGAATATGTACCAGGAGCAATTGGCAACTATAAGTTTACCGATAAATCGGGGAACGAAATGATCGTTAGAGAAGATAAGGAAATGGCTTCGATTTTCATTTATCAAATGGCCAACAAGAAAAATGTCCCTTATGATGAGTATGAGAAGAAATAGAAGGACATTAGCTTTTGGAGTAGTTCGGAAAGCTAGCATAAAATTACAAATTAAATAAGCACAAAAAGTTTAGCCTTTGTTTGATGCTAAACTTTTTTTACTTTAAATGGTTACCTATAGGCAACAACCAGTTTGGTTATTGAGGAGAATCATTACTTACACTACTAATTATAAGGGAGGATGGCGTATTTGAATAAATTAATATTGCAACTGGAGGGATTAGCTGTTTTTGCTTTAAGCGTTTATTTTTACTTCCATCTGCAATTTAGTTGGGGCATTTTCCTAGTGTTATTGTTAGCTCCAGACATTTCTGCACTTGGTTACATAAAAAACGTTAAGGTTGGTTCCATACTGTATAATTTATTTCATACATACTCGATCCCATTAATATTAATGATCTGCGGATTGTTACTACATAACGATCGTATTATAATGCTTTGCCTAATTTGGATAGCCCATATCGGAATGGATAGAATGTTAGGTCTTGGATTAAAATATCCAACTAAATTTCAAGATACTCATCTTAATCGTATTTGAGGAGGTTTTTAAATGAAGACAGTTTATGTTAATTGGGGTGGAAATAAAGTGAAACTTACATGGATTCCTGGAATGAAAATAAATCAATCTATTAAAGTAACAAGTGTACATTCCATTTGTATAAAGGATGGCAATATCTTATTAGTAGATATTAAACACAGAGGTTTTAATTTTCCAGGGGGACACTTGGAAGCGGGAGAAAAACTAGAAGAAGCTATTTTGCGAGAAACTTATGAAGAAGGGTATGTGAACGGAGAAATTCAATACATAGGATCAATTGAAGTGAGTCATGAAGAAAATCCATCATTTAATCCACATGGGAAATATCCTATGATCGGTTATCAAGCTTTTTATAGAATGGACGTAAATGAATGTTTCCCTTTTCTCCGTGAACACGAATCAAATACGCGTATATGGGTTGAACCAACTGAGGTGCCTTTTGTAATTAATGACCATGAACTTACAAAACTCATTTTAGATGACGCTATAAAATTACTTTGATACATAATTAATGATGGGAAAACAAGTAAAAAGGAGGGATTTCACCTATGCAACATTGTGAAAGTCATAAATTAAAAAAACTAAGAGTGCAGGCAGATATTAGCGCTGATCCATTATGGTGTGACCGATGTCTTACAAATTTAGATATAGAGGATTTTACATTATCAAAAGGATTGAAGCAGGATCTGCAGGAATGGATCTATGACTATGGGAAATGGATTGACTGGAAAAACGACAGCATTGTGCCAAATGGCGTTTTGCTGGAGCAACAGCATAATGATCGTGGTACTGAACTAACGAAAAAAGTGAAGCAGGCGCTAGAAGGACAATATGAAGTAGTGTTTTTTCCATCTACATTTGCGAAAACAATAGTTGGAGATTGAAATATGTAATGAAGGGAACTTTAAGTGTTAAAAAAAAAGTGGATGACTTTTTGAACATGAAAGGGGGATACATTTGAAAAAATTCAGAGGAAAACGCCGCTACTTTCGTAATATGTGGTCGAAAATAGATAGGTATGATTTAGACCTTGAAGAAGACATGTGGTTCGCCTATACGCATCACCATTTAGATTTTTATGGGTATGGGAAAGATAGTGGGAAACAAAGAAGGGAGCATATTAAAGGGCATTTAGCGCTGTTGGACCGTGTGCTTGGACAGTTGGAATCGTTTCAGAAACCTTATCAAGCATGGATTACGTTAAATGATACATACCCGGAATATGACGCTGTATATATACATTCGACTAATCCTTATGATCCCTTTCCATATCAATCTGAACATCTGCACTTAACAACCGATCTTCCCAATGCTTATCGAGATTTAATTGACCTAACGAAATATAATGTGGCTTTTAGTAAAATGAACGAGCAAGTATGTTATGTACTCCAAGTAAAAGAGAAAGGTCTAGCTGTTATGTTAAACAAGAATGAGCGTACATAGCAGTCTTAATTGGGAGGAGGGTATGAAAAAAATAATTTTATTGAATGTCCTATTTTGCATATTAGTTATTTTTATTAGTAACTATTATTTTAATTCAAAATCCAAAGAAGCAGTCGCATACTTCTATGCAGAAAATAATATTGAAACTAATTACGATATAAATAAAGAAAATTTGGAACCAAAAGAAATCAACTATCGCTTTGGAATGGGGCTTTTTGAAATAGAAATTATTGATGTAGCAACCGAAACGCTATATTTCTTTGAAGTAGATATAACGGACGATTTCACTTTATATTATATAAAAGACCTTACTGATCTTTACAATAGAAATTTGAACGATTAGGAGAAATTATAGAATGAATACGGAAATATATCTTGTAAGACACGCCCATTCAGTTTTTGATATAGAAAACGAAGAATTTAGAGGCTTATCTGATAAAGGTAGAAAAGATGCTGAAAAAGTAAAAGAAATATTAAGTTCGGAATCCATTGATCATATCGTATCCAGCTCATATGTAAGAGCAATTCAAACTGTAGAAAGTTTATCGAAATTGATTAATAAAGAAATTGAAAAGGATTACCGTTTTAGAGAAGGTTGTTTAGCTGCTGCCGACTACATATTTGAGGATCCAGTCGAAGCGTTTAAATATTCAATGGAAAATCCAGATTTCTCTTATCCGGGCGGGGAATCATGCAATGAGGTGAAGGAGCGCGGACTTGCCGCACTAAATGAACTATTACATAAATATAAAGGGAAAAAGATTGTCATAGGAATTCATGGAAATATAATGTCGAATATTATGCATCACTTCGATCGTACTTATTATTTTAATTTTTGGAAGTCTACAACAAAGCCTGACATATATAAACTAACTATTAGTGAAAGTAATCAATTACTAAATACTGTTAGGTTATGGGAAGAAATCTGAATATCACGAATCCTGATAAGCTAATTATTGTATTGAAAAATTAAACTGCCCTTACACTTGTTTAAATCTAACAAATGTAAGGGCTGTTTTTTTGTGGACCCTATAGTTCTACTTTTTTTATTTTATGAGCATAAATCGTTTATTTTTTGCAATGAGCAGAGTAATAATAAGTACAATAGCAGCTGATATCGCTAATAATTGAATGCCTAAAAGGTAATCTAAGGATTCACTTGCTAAGAAAAAGTTATATTGTTTTGAAACGATCCTTCCAACTTGAATATAAGAGGTTGGAACTTTTTCAATATCCCAAAAATAACCGACATTACGACTTAAATAAAATCTTTCACCAAAAATTAAAAGAGTACCGACAGCTAAATTCACCATTTCATGACGGAATAACACGCTGCACAGTATTACAACCGCAATAACAACGAGGAACCACATCAAAATAAGTGCAAGTGATTGAGCTAAAAATGTACCGAGTGTCATCATGTCAAAACTGCCTACTTGTTGCCATTCCGATATGTTTGTAAAGACGGGAGAAGGTAGCTGAAAATGACCAAAGCCTGATTGCATACCGATTACTACAAAGCCTACAAGTAACGGGAGAAACAATGCCAGACTGCCAATATAAGCAACGAACATTTTCGAAAGCAGCTTTTTCCAGTCGGTTAAAGGAAAGCCCTTTAAAACGGAAGGATGAAGGCGGTCTTTCAACACAACATCGATTGCCAATAATAAGGCACAAGTAATTAATATAATTGGCAATGGGCCGTTTAGTAAGCGCTCAACGGTTTGTAATGCTGTGCGTTGTTCAAACTGGTTAATGGATAAATTATAATTTGCTTTGGCATAAGCCCCGTACCGTGCATATTGCTCTAGCGAATTATAAAAGCCTCGATCAAATGCCAATTCTCGTTGTTTCATATAGTAGCGTGAATTGTACGAGAGATGCTCGTTGTAATAAGTCATATAATTTGTCTTAAAATACCATTCACTTGTTAACTGAGCATATTTTTTCAAATCAACTGTATCAAGTGCGTCTAATCTGGCTTTGTCCAATGGATTGACTTCACTGAACATATGGTAGGCCTGTATTGTCACAGGGTGAATATCTTCATTATCTCGTTTCTCTATGCTTTCAATAAACTCTTGTCGTGTTAAATAACGCGCTTCGATTTCTTCACGATCTACCTTTTCTATCGGATCATAGGCAGGAGCTACTTTATACGCATAAAAAAACGCAGCAAACGTTAAAAGAATGTAGATGAATATGTTTTTCTTATTCATAAAAAAGTGCTTAAATTCTATTTTTAAATATTCCCGCATAATGTTCCCCCTAAGATGCTAAACCAACTAAACGCTATGTAGTAGGTAAGGCATAGTCTCTTCCTGTTGAAATACACACTCATCTCACTTTCTATTTATTTTTTATAATATTGTTATAATTAATAGAATAATCAAAGTTTCAAAATTTTACAAATATATGGTATATAAGTATTGTATTAAAGAAAATAGAACACCATTTTTAAAAGCCTATCTTTATAACGGGGTGTCATCATTCCTTAATAAGACCACAAGCAGCGCGTTATCGATATTAATTGACTTCTGCTTATATTATTCTTCCAAATTATAACATATAATTACATACTAAAGTTCCGAAATGTCGCCGAAGAATATAAAGCAGTATGCGAAAGGAGCATTATCTGTTTGAACAAAAGTAAAATATTATGGGGTATGTCAATTGTACAGTTTTTGGCGATGCAAATATGGTTCAATTTCTCAGCCGTTATGCCTGTAATTGAAGAAGAATGGGGGCTAACCTCTTCACAATCAGGGATTATTATTGCCTTTTTTCATATCGGTTATGTCGGGGCTATTATATTTTATAGTTTATTAATAGACAAATATAATCCTAAGTACTTTATTGTAATAGGAGCATTAATAGCTGGCATTTCAGGAATTGCTTTTGCCATTTTGGCAGAAGGGTTTTGGCTGACATTGTTGTTAAGAATGATTTCAGGGATTGGTATAGCAGGGATCTATGTGCCGGGAATGAGAATTTTGACAGATTTATTCCCTGTACATAAAAGAGGCGAGGCAGTAGGAATATATGTAGGCTCATTAGTGGTAGGTTCCGGATTTTCATTGCTCGTTTCGGGATTTTTAATCGAATACATTGGTTGGCAAGGTGTCATATTCATTACATCTTGTTTAAGTATTATCGGTTCAATGATAATGGTTTATATAAAGATTCCTGATCTAAAAAGTGGGGAGAATGCACTTAAATTTCAATGGAATGTAATGAAAAAAGTGTTGAAAAAGAAAAATCTTCTCGTCAACGCAGGCTATGCAGGGCATTCATGGGAATTATATGCAATGTGGGCATGGATCGGTCCATTTCTAGTTTATTATTTTGGCGTTCAAGGATTAGCACAAACGGAAGCGATTCGGTATGGAAATATTACTGGTGCGCTCGTCATAATGGTCGGAGGAATTGCAACATATGTGGGGGGAAAGCTATCTGATCAGTTCGGTCATATTAAAGTGGCAAACTTCTTTTTAATTATTAGTATTTCGTGTTCACTAATGATTGGCTGGTTAGATTTTGTTCCTATGATCCTTATGTTCATATTGCTATTGATTTATGGTTTTTCGATTGTAGCAGATTCACCCATTTATAATGTAGCGATAACAAACGTCTCTGATCCGGAAGTCATTGGATTAGCTTTAGGTGTCCAGTCAGTTATTGGATTTACAGTAACCATTTTTTCTCCCATGATATTTGGCTTCTTATTACAATCATTTAGTTGGGGAATAGCTTTTACGGTCATTGGCCTCGGTACAATTATTTCGCCTATATGTATGCTGGCCTTGAAAAGGCAGTAGTGTTTAAACCCAAATAGTAAGGTGAAAAAATGAATGAGAATTTTATTCGACTTATACTTTAAGTTCTTTTTAATAAATTCAATCATAAAACTATACAAATTATAACGCTAGAAATTTCCTATCATCGTTAACGGGAGTGGCATGGAACACTCTCAAATACAGGTAATATTCCATTCAGTACTGTCTAAACAATAAAAGGACATAACATATTAAAAAATGTATTTTGATATGAATCATTAACAATCGACCAGGAGGTGCTTGTTCAAATTTCTATAAAGACAAGAAAGTTTTGTCCATGTACATTATTTGTCTTTATAACTTTCGTTAAAATGAATAGAATACCAAGGTTTATTTTTTTTGCAAATATATGGTATATTATGTGTAAATTCAGTTAAGTTAAAATAATTCATCTATGATTAAACCAGTTTCCAGAACGGAGTGGGTGGCCAATATACTGAAAAATTAGTAAAGGATAGGGGGAATCAACTTCGTGTGGAACTATTTTAAAATTGAGTTGAAACATTTTTTTTTAAACATAAAAAACTTGGCTGTGTATTTTCTGCTTACTTTCACGACACTATTTTATGTAATTCAAATTGTCCCTAATTACGATCCAATAGAAAGTGTAAACAAGAATGAAATTGAGGCACGTTATTTAACGCGTCAGGAGTTTCTGGATGGAATCGAAGGGCAGGATTTAAAAGGCGCACATCCTTCTTTACTGTATGCGATCGATGTCTTTAAAGCCATTAATCCTATTGATAAAGGAAGACTAGATGCTTTAGAAGAAGGAGATTTAACAAAATATGCTGAATTGACGCGTGATTGGTATTATATTACGAACGCTACTACATATAGAAATGAATTATTTTCATATAACCCTAAGTACTATATTAACAATGACGGATATGCTGATGAAGATGCCTTTTATGCTTATTTAGAACAAGTGGCTCGCTATGATGCTTATTCGAAAGCAGATTATGATTTAACTATTGATGCATTTGAACAAAGGACAGCATTTCAAACATTGGAACGTCTTTTAAAAGATATTCTACCAATCATCCTATTTGTTTGTGTCTTGCTTTTGGCTGTAGATATCGTAACTAAAGATCGACGTCATCCATCCATTATTAAAGGAATTCCTATAACTGACTGGAGAAAGCTGCTTGTCAAAATGATTGTCGTGTTTATAGGTTCCTGTGCTTTACTTGTTCCATTAGGATTAGGTTTCCTTGTTATAGGCTTCCAAAATAGCTTTGGACATTTCCATTTACCATCGCCAGAGTATGCAGCTCATTTAGACTACTTAAAAGATGGCAAATTTGAAATGATGACATTAGCTCAATTTTTATCGAAATCGGCCATTTTACTTTTTGTATGGATTATTGTCATTATAAGTGGCGCGGTTTTATTAAGTCTTATATTTCGTCAAGAAATGGTTAACTTATTTGCTGGCTTACTACTTATTTTTGGAGAAAATATTTATTTCAGTCGTAAGGTGGGGAATTTCTGGGATGTACAAAACTTTCCGACGTCATATATTCAAGTGGGACAAATCGTATCTAAACAGCGAAATTTCTATTACTTGAACAATTATTTAGATTGGGGATTAGCCTTACAATTATTGGCCCCAATAGTAATCATATTAATTATTTCCATGTTCTTTATTACAAAAAATAAACGATACATGCTTATAAAATAATGTAAACAACTCGATGAATCGTCATAAGATGAATATTTAATGATAATGAGGGTTAGATTTAAAAAAGAAATGAAAGCTATATTTAATTACAATATTTGAAAGACAAGACTTGTTGATTATCTAAAAAAAAAGCAACAAGTCTTGTTGTAAATGGATAAGAAGTTGTTTATATCAAGCTCAAAAATCTATATTCGATTTAGATATTAAAATTGAAGAGGAATTCGTAAGGGAATGAGAAGGACATATATAGTACAATACATTTTAGGGACACGGTCATAATATATATTATAGGAAGTTGAATCTCGTTTCAAAAGTATACTTATAATAGTGAGACAAAATGCGAAATTAAGCCTTGAGTTAGTTGAATTTATTTTAAGTCTAAATCCAGCTAACTCAAGGTGTTTTTTAATTAAATAAATATTTAATTGTATATGCTTTTTAATAATTAAATCTAACTTGCAATTTATATGCAGCAATACTTTAGAATCTAGTTAACTTAGTTTAAAAAATATAAAGTTCTAGAACTTTAAGCTGCTGGAACAAACTTTCTTGATCATTTTCATCAAGTGGCTTGCTGATCTTTAATAACTAACATATTTGATTCGTCGAATTCCCAATCTTCACCGTAAGCAACTTCCCAATAGTAGCCGTCAAGATCTGTGAAATATCCACCGTAACCGCCCCAATCAGTATTTTTAGGCTCTTTTTGAATGATTGCACCAGCAGATTTGGCTTTATTGATTATTTCATCAACTTCTTCAATTGATTTAGCATTATAAGCGAGTGTAATTCCTGTAAAACCATTTGAAATAGCTGGTGGGTTCTCTTTATTAATATCTTTTGCAAGCTCTTCCAATGGATACAGTGCAATTCTAGTACCTTCATTTTTGAAGAAAATAATTGCAGGGTTTGATTCTGTTCCTCTAATCGATGTATGAAATCCTAGACTTTTAAAAAAATTATGAGACTTTACAATATCTTTTGTTCCGAGTGTTAAAAGATTTAATCTATTCATAGTTATCCCCCGTTTTTGATACATTTAATATTGTATTTCAACATTTTTTCTAAAAATCCTTTCTTCATTCGACAATAGCTATTTATTTTTGATTTGTATCAGCAAGCTACGGGAAACATCAATACTAATACTTTTGTCAAAAACAGTTATTTGCTTATCCCATTGTTTTTCGATAGCTGGGATATATGGCTCTATATAAAATAATGGCAGGACTAATTTTGCAGACTCCTTAAATTGAACCGGTTTGCGATTCGTAGTCATTTGTAGCTGGATACCTTTATTTAACTCCAACGAGACTGTTAGCTGCCTAATTGGCTCGTTGATGTACAATTCGACTCCATCCGCGCTCTTGAATGCAATTAGATCCTCCGTGTTACTATTAAACGTTGCAAGATAACTATCACCAAGAGACATCATGGAAATGTTCGTATACCGCGCATCGTCAAATTCAGCTATTTGAAGACTTTCAGTTACATCCACAGCCGTTTCGATTGCAATCATTTCCTGATCGCCATTCGCATACGTCACAACAAGTTCATTGGTTGTTTTATGTATCGCATGTATCGGGTCCGTACTACATTTCGTTAATTCAGCCGTTTTAGCATCATATGTATAAAGTGTAGCCCCGTCAGAATGATTCACCAAATACACAAGCTCGTTCGCATATGTACAATATTGAACACGAATATCAGTAAGCTTTCTCGTTTGCAAAGTTAGCGGATCCATCGCTGTCAAATAAGCCGTCTTAGGATGCGGATAAATAAGCGTATCACCAGCAATACACACATCATACAAAGAATGCAGCGCATTAAACCGTTCACTCGTACAAGGTGGATACAAATCCAGGTCCCAATGATGATTTTTAGCAATTTGTTCATCAGTTAATAGAAAATAACGATATCGAATTTCATGATGTTCCAACACATGGCCAATATCATCCCATGTAACATCTATGTGATACCATTGGCCATCAATCTCCACCATATTCCACGCATGACCGGCATCACCTTCCCCATCAGCCTTCCCTATTACATAATGACAAGGAATGTGCAGTACTCCCATCATCTTTTCAAATAACAGCGCATACGCCATACAAACTCCGCGCTTTTCTGCCATAAACGTAGCTACTGAAAATGGAGAACCTTTTGTATGAAGTTCATAGCTATAGGTTCTAACAATATAATCATGTACAGCAATCACCTTTTGAAGTGATGGCATGTTAGGTGTAGTAATATCCTGAAGCACTGATTCAATTTCTTCAAGCATCTGTTTTTCATCTTTCCGATTCATTCGGTAACTTAGTGTAAAATCCACCTTCACACGATTTTTGGACAAACTGCGATAACGATAACTACGATTAGCACAATGTTGTGTATAAAATGCTTTATACACATGACTTTGTTCAAATGCATCATCCAGTATTTCATGCAATGGCTTTGGTAGATGTCCATTAATAATAAGAGAAAACTGTTTATCAAACCGTTCCATATGCATCGTTAACACTGCTAGCAGCTCTTCATACGTAATTGTCGTTGTTTTAATGGACCCTCCTTTTTGTTTAAATGCTTCATAACTTATAAAATAACTTTTCAATTTTGATTCCTCATTCAAATTCATTTTCTATTACATAAATTTCAACAGACTTACCTTCCATCGTAATTACCTTCTCAAGCTTCATTCCATTTTTAAGGGCAATTTGCTTTGAGCCTGTATTCCCTACCTGAATTGCCGATACATACCGTTCCAGATACATTTCTTCATCTGCATACTGCTTTAATGCCCGTGCCGCTTCAAAACCATACCCTTGCTGCCAATAGTCTGGTGCTATCCAGTAACCAAGCTCCATCTCGAAAGCATCATCAATAATCTGTGCAACCATTCCGGCATGCCCTATGAAATCCCCTGTTTCTTTATGGATCAATTTATGTAAACCATAATCACCAAAGTTTCTGTATTGTTCGAGCATACGTTCAATTAAATGCTTGGCATAAGCTTGATCTTTTACGTGACCATCTCCGATAAACTGCATGACCCGCGCATCCGTTACAAGCACTGTTACAATTTCTACATCTTCCAAAGTATATTGTTCAAAACGTAATCGTTCAGTTTGAAGATTTAACATACTTTACCACCCTTATGATATTTATTTGCTCGATGTTTAAAAAAATACGGGATATTATAAAGTTAATATCAAATATTTATCATTTTAACCCTTCTCAATGTTCAATTAGAGCTTTATTTTTTAAAACTACTGCTCTTATCATAACATCACTATGAAAAGAAATTTTTTTATTTTTATCAATATCAAAATTTTATCATTTCGCTGTTGTTATAGTACATAATATACCCTCACGCTTTTATTAAACGTCATCTATTATATTAGAGTAATGAAATGTAATATTATGCTTTATGTATATATTTTTCTTTTTAATATTTGTTTTTTGTTAATTATGAATTTAAAATAATAATTCACCTATATATATTTAAATAAAACGACTTGAATATTCTTCAAATAACGTATTAATTCTACTTCATACACGGTCATACATTTTTAATTATTCTGAAAAATTGTTATTGCATTATAAAGTATTCCCTCTTACAATGATTACTATTAACGGTTTCAGAAAGTAATATTCCGTTTAAAACAGAATAATAATTCATAAGGGGGAATTCCGTTGGGCAATTCAGGGGAGAAATACTCAGCGAAACACGATGCAATCAACTATGATGCAATCGATCGTATGGAAACATTTAATCAATTTGTAAAGAAGAAAAACACATTTTTATTCGGTATAACTATAACATTTTTGACATTTTATATTCTTTTACCGGTTTTAGCGTTTACACCTGTGTTACAACAGAAAGCGATTGGTAGTATCACATGGGTTTGGGTTTACTCACTTGCCTTATTTATTATGACAATCGTGCTTTGTACACTTTACGTAAAAATGGCAGCAAAGTTTGATAAAACTGCAGCTGCTGTTTTACAGGAATATAAAAAGGCAGGTGCGCAACAATGAATTTAGTGTCAGCAAGTTTCTTTCTAGGGATTGTCGGTTTAACATTAATAGTTACCTATATTGCAGCAAAAAGAACTTCATCTGCAAGTGACTTCTACACAGCCGGTGGTGGGTTAAAAGGTTGGCAAAACGGATTTGCTATTGCTGGGGATTATTTATCGGCAGCTGCGTTTTTAGGGGTATCCGGTGCCATTGCATTAACGGGCTTTGATGGCTTCTTCTTCTCTGTCGGATATGTAGTAGCAAATTTAGTTCTTCTATATATAATTGCAGAACCGATGCGTAATTTAGGTCGCTACACTTTAGCGGATATGCTGACAGCACGTTTCAATGAAAAGCGAATTCGTGGGGTTGCTGCGACAGGAACTATTATTATCGTCATTTTATATATGATTGCACAATTAGTAGGTGCAGGTGCTTTAATTAAACTGTTATTCGGTATTGAGTATTGGTTAGCCGTTCTTATTGTTGGAGTTATGATGACTACCTACGTATTATTCGGCGGAATGACAGCGACTAGCTGGGTTCAGATTATTAAAGCTGGTCTATTATTATTCGGTACAACATTGTTAGCATTTTTAGTATTTGCCAAGTTTGATTTTAATTTAGTGAAAATGTTCGATACAGTAAGTACAAATTACGGGGATCAGTATTTAGTGCCAGGCGTTAAATATACTTCGACAATTGATTCAGTATCGATGATGCTTGC
Source organism: Solibacillus sp. FSL K6-4121 (assembly GCF_038002585.1). NCBI lineage: Bacteria > Bacillati > Bacillota > Bacilli > Caryophanales > Caryophanaceae > Solibacillus > Solibacillus sp. FSL K6-4121. The sequence goes on along the minus strand of NZ_JBBOCS010000002.1, from coordinate 691,122 downwards.
ATTAGTGTTGGGTACATCCGGTTTACCGCATATTTTAATGCGATTCTTCACGGTTAAGGATGCTAAAACGGCACGTCAATCAATCTCTTGGACTACTTGGATAACAGCTATTTTCTTCTCGTTAACGATTTTCCTAGGCTTTGGTGCGATGCATTTCGTAGGATTTGATGCCATTATTGCGGAAAACTCTGCAGGTAATACAGCTGCACCACTATTAGCTGAGTTTTTAGGCGGCAATATTTTATTATCCTTTATTTGTGCCGTTGCCTTTGCAACAATTTTAGCAGTCGTATCTGGACTAGTATTAACAGGTGCTTCTGCCATTTCACATGATATTTATGGTGAAATCTTAAATGATGGTAAATTAACAGAGAAACAGCAAGTACTAGCTGCCCGAATCGGTTCTATTTCAATTGCAGTAATTTCTATTCTATTAGCATTATTTGCACAAAGCTTAAACGTATCGTTCTTAGTGTCATTTGCTTTCTGTATTGGTGCTTCTGCAAACTTACCGGTTATTCTTTACACAATCTACTGGAAAAAGTTCAATGCCAATGGTGCGGTTGCTGCAATGGTGACAGGTCTGGTTTCATGTTTAGTATTAGGTGCACTTGGACCAAACATATGGAGCCCAACAGGTAATGCTATTTTTGTAGGAGAACCACTTGTAAACTTGGCTGTACCAGCAATTATCACTATCCCACTTAGCTTCTTTGCAGGTTATTTAGGCTCTATATTAACGGCAAATAAAGTTGAACAGGCAGAAGCAGAACGAATTTATAAAGAAATTCGCGTAAAAGCACATACAGGCGTTTCTGTGCAGGATGTTTCACATTAACTTTTATTAAGTTACAAATAAATATAAAAAACTGTCCCGAAATTTTTACGTTTCTAGGACAGTTTTTTTACTTTTTATACCATTTAACTTATGAATATAACTTTCTGAATAAACAGAAAATCGTTTTTTGAAAAGTAAATTGTTTTTCGAATATTACTATTTCTTATAAAAACATATAATATTTTCTTATCATAAATTTCAATGAAATAGCAAAACCCCCTTTTCAATATTCTTCGCAAAACGTTGATTTATCTAGCTTTCTATACATTAAACGAATTTCAAATAACAAGAAAATGATTTGTTATGTATCTTTTTTTCTCTATTAAACTTATTTTTTCAAAAAGTTTTTTTACATAATTTCTTTAAAAAGTATTGCAATTTTGTTACAGCTAAAATAGAATGAAAATGTAAATTCCTAATAGAGAATTTTACGTACACGAAGCAGTAATATTAATCACAAACGGGGGTATGTTTATGGGGAATAATCAAAAGCCAATAATTGATTATGAAAGAATCGCATCACAGCAATCATTTAAGCAGCTTGCGAAGAAAAAGAATTTATTTCTATGGACAATGACGGCAATCTTCTTAGCACTTTATATGTTATTACCAATCTTGACGTCATTCACTGAAATTCTACATCAAAAAGCAATCGGCAACATTACATGGGTTTGGATTTATTCAGCTGGTCTATTCATCATGACATGGAGCTTCGCACACTTCTATGTAGCACGTGCAAACAAGTTTGATAAAGAAGCGAAATCAATCATTGCAGAATATGAAGGAGGTCGCTAATTATGAATGGAATGAGTTTTACAGCGGTCTTCTTCTTCGTAGCAATCGTAGGTTTAACTTTAGTTATTACATGGTGGGCATCAAAACGTACTTCAAGTGCATCAGACTTCTATACAGCTGGTGGCGGTTTAACTGGTTGGCAAAATGGACTCGCAATCGCGGGTGACTATTTATCGGCTGCATCATTCCTAGGTATCGCCGGTTCGATCGCTTTATTCGGTTTCGATGGATTCTTCTTCTCTATCGGATACTTAGTAGCTTACTTAGTAGTTTTATATATCGTAGCTGAGCCATTACGTAACTTAGGTCGATTCACTTTAGCAGATATGATTACTGCACGTTTCGACAAAGCAAAAGTTCGTGGAACAGCAGCTTTATCTACTATTACAATCGTATTATTCTACATGATCGCACAGCTTGTTGGTGCTGGTGCCCTTATTCAATTACTATTAGGTATTGAATACTGGATGGCTGTACTTTTAGTTGGTGTCATGATGACGACATACGTATTATTCGGTGGTATGACTGCCACTTCTTGGGTACAAATTATTAAAGCCGTACTATTAATGTTAGGTACTATTATTATCTCATTCCTAGTATTAGCAAAATTCGACTTCTCTATTGCAAAAATGTTCACTGAAATGACAACTGTAACAGAGCATGGTGAAGCATACTTAAATCCAGGTTTACGTTACACAAATGGTATTGATACAATTTCAATGCTAATCGCGTTAGTACTTGGTACAGCGGGTCTTCCACATATCTTAATGCGTTTCTTCACTGTAAAAGATGCGCAAACAGCTCGTTCTTCTGTAATTTGGGCTACTTGGATCGTTGGTTTATTCTATGTATTAACTATTTTCTTAGGTTTCGGTGCTGCTGCATTCGTAGGTAAAGAGACAATTGTAGCTGCCAACCCGGCAGGTAACATGGCTGCCCCACTATTAGCACAAGCTCTTGGTGGCGACATCCTCTTCTCATTCGTATGTGCCGTGGCATTCGCAACAATTTTAGCGGTAGTAGCAGGTCTGGTACTTTCCGGAGCATCTGCCCTATCTCATGACATCTATGGTCAAATCGTTAAAAAGGGTAAAATCTCTGAAAAAGAAGCTGTTAAGGCAGCGCGTATCGGTTCAATCATAATCTCTGTAGTATCAATCCTTTTAGCGCTTGGTGCTCAAACATTAAACGTAGCATTCTTAGTATCGTTAGCATTCTGTATCGCGGCATCGGCAAACTTACCGGTAATCATTTACACAATTTACTGGAAACGCTTTAATACAACAGGTGCTGTTTCAGCGATGCTAACAGGTCTAATTTCAGCATTAGTTTTAGTAGCGGTATCTCCAAACGTTTGGAATCCAGAAGTAGGTAAAGCAATCTTCGTAGGTGATCCGTTAATTATGTTAACGAACCCAGCGATCATTTCCGTACCTCTTGGCTTCTTAGGCGGATTTATTGGTACATTAATGTCGAAAGAAGTAGACGCTGTGAAATACCGTGAAGTTGAAGTTAAAGCACAAACGGGTATTTCTGTACAAGATATTTCTCACTAAAAAGATCCTTCCTACTTTGTTGAGTTGAGGGAAAACGATCAGCCCCTAACTTTGTTAGGGGCTGATTTTTTATATACATTTCTATTGTGAGCTCTCCCCTATTTTATAATGAGGAGTGAAGACGATGACGATTGGACAACATATCCGGGTACTGTTTTGTGTCGTTATTATGGGCTGTATAGTAGGGTTTGTGCTTAATGGCGAAGAAACAGCTACTTCATCCCCTTATATTGATTTTGTAAAAGCACAGCAATGGCCTTTTAACGAAGAATTGTTGATTGCTGATGTATTTGATGGGCATTATGAAATAACGTATTGGGAGTACTTTACTGCACGCACAGGGCAGCACGTTGTACAGTTGACAGGAACGAATGAAGAACAACAAGATATTTATCAGTTTGTTGTGGAAGAAGATTATTCGGACTTTACAATTGGTGCTGTAAAGCAAAATAATATTTTGTTAACACCTGAAAGGAAATGGACTTATATAAAAAAATTAGTAACTGAAAAAGCGTCAAATACCGGAGAAATTCTTGCCGGTTTTTGACGCTTTTTCTATTATTTTATCAATTAAATACCAGAAAATTATTTAGTCCATGTTACAATAGAAAAGCAGCATCCAGCTGACTCCTTTTGTAAAGGAGGTGTACTACTGTGTCTTATCCATCACGCAAAGAAAAGGCTAAGGCTGCTTCGGAAAAGAAGCGTAATGAAAAACTCGCCATTTTTCGTTATGTGACAGACTTATTTCGTCTTGTCGATACGATTTATCGTTTTTTCCGAATGATGCTGTAAAAAAGTATTTTCACCACTTAGACTAGCCACCTAAGTGGTGTTTTTTATTTATATAAAAGAAAAAAGCGATTGGGGGCCACCCAATCGCCTTGTACTACTGTAGATCCATCACGCATGAATCTTACTAACTTCATTGTATGAAAGTCTGGCTTACATGTCAATGAATTACTTTTATCATATGTGAAAGACTCCTGAATTATACGCTAAGGTTATGCCATTTTATTGACAAAAGCTCGAGAAATAGCCCCGTCTCCATCAGTATCTATACGAAGCGAACCATTTGAATAACGGTCAGCTCTCGTTAAGTTTGTTACTTGGATTGTTTCCACTATGCCTTTTTCTGTTTCAATTGTAAAAGTATCTTTAAAGCCAACAACTAAAATAGTATAAATACGGTGTGGGTTTGCTTTTAATTCTTTAAGTATTACAACACCGCGCTTTGCACGGTTGCCAAGCTCAAGCTCATTTAATAGCATTCGCTTTACGGCACCTCGTTGCGTCACGATAATTAACTCATGGTCTTGCTTCGGATTTAAAACAGCGACAGCAGCTAAGTACTCACCATCTTTTACAACAATCCCTTTAACACCCGCAGTTTTTACACCTGTTACAGGCAAGTCTTCCATTGGGAAACGAATGGTATAGCTAGTATTTGTGGATAATAGAACCTCTTCCTCCTCGGTAACAAGACGCGCAAAGATCATTTCGTCGTCACCTTTAAGGTTCATTGTTTTAATCGGTCTTGAATAACGTGTTACAACGTAATCCGTAAGGGCTGAACGTTTAATTTGCCCATCTCTCGTAGCTGTAAGCACATAAACATTCGGCTGCTCGAATGTCTCTATTCCCATTACCTCGATAATTTCCTCATTGGAGTCAATTGGTACAATACTTGAAATATGCTGACCTAAGTCTTTCCAACGAATATCAGGCAACTCATGAACCGGTTGATAAATATAGTGCCCTTTACTCGTAAACAGCAATAGATGATGCTGTGTATTTAAATTCGCTTCGTATATTAAGTAATCGGAATCCTTCATCGCGAAATCCTTCCCATTGGAAGCACTATGCGAACGAAGACTTGTCCGTTTAACATAACCATCTTTTGTAACAGTTACGACAACTTCCTCACTTGGCACCAATACATCGCGAGTCACTTTAATCTCTTCGATTTCTGCTTCGATCGTTGATAGGCGCGGTGATGGGAAACGCTTCTTAATATCGTTTAGTTCCGTCTTAATGACCCGAATTAATTTTTTCTCATCGCCCAAAATTGCTGATAATTTTACAATGAGCGCACTTAATTCATCTTGCTCGATTTGTAATTGTGTAATATCCGTATTTGTTAGACGGTAAAGTTGAAGGCTAACAATGGCTTCTGCCTGTTCTTCAGAAAAGTCGAATTTAGCGATAATATTATTTTTTGCATCGCGCTTATCTTTTGACGCACGGATTGTTTCTATCACTTCGTCTAAAATCGATAATGCTTTCATAAGTCCTTCGACAATATGTAATCGATCTTCTGCACGCGTAAGATCATATTGTGATCGGCGACGTACAATTTCCTTTTGGTGATCGATATAGGCATCCAGCATAAGGGGCAATGTCATCATCATCGGACGGCGATTATGAATAGCAATCATATTAAAGTTATAAGACACTTGTAAATCCGTTGATTTTAATAAAAAGTTTAAAATACCTTGTGCCTGTACATCTTTTTTTAATTCCACGACGATGCGCATTCCATCACGGTCCGATTCATCGCGAATTTCCGAAATACCATCTAAACGACGGTCATTCACACGCAATTCATCCATTTTACGAATCATGTTTGCTTTATTCACTTCGTATGGGATTTCTGAAATAATAATTTGCTCTTTATTCCCTTTTAACTGCTCGATTTCTGTGCGGGAACGAACAATAATTTTCCCTTTTCCTGTTTCATATGCCTTTTTGATGCCATCGACACCTTGTATAATGCCACCTGTCGGAAAATCAGGTCCTTTAATAACTGTCATCAGTTCATCGACTGTACAGTTTTGATTGTCTAAACGCATTAAAACAGCATCAAGGGCTTCTTGTAAGTTATGTGGAGGGATGTCTGTCGCATAGCCGGCAGATATCCCGGTAGCGCCATTTACCAACAGATTCGGAAAGCGTGATGGTAAAACAGTTGGTTCCATATCCTGATCATCAAAGTTTGGTACGAATTCAACCGTATTTTTATTGATATCACGCAATAGCTCTGCAGCAATGGCCGATAGACGTGCTTCTGTATAACGCATCGCGGCCGGCGGGTCTCCATCGACCGACCCGTTGTTACCGTGCATTTCAATTAACATGTGACGGCTTTTCCAATCTTGACTCATTCGGACCATTGCATCATACACAGAAGTATCCCCGTGCGGATGGTAGTTACCGATTACATTTCCGACCGTTTTTGCCGATTTACGGAATGGTTTGTCAAAAGTATTACCTTCATGGAACATCGCATATAATATACGGCGTTGTACTGGTTTTAAACCATCGCGTGTGTCCGGCAATGCACGGTCTTGAATAATATATTTTGAATAGCGACCAAAACGGTCACCCATTACTTCTTCTAATGGTAAGTCCTGAAATTTTTCAACAAAACTCATTTGTCTTTTGCCTCCTCATGCTGGATGAATTCATTTTCTAAAATGCTTGCATCCTCTTCCATGCCGAAGTTGACGTTTGATTCAATCCATTTACGACGGGGTTCTACTTTATCACCCATTAATGTAGTAATACGACGTTCCGCACGTGCACCATCTTCAATTTTTACACGAATTAATGTACGCGTTTCCGGATTCATCGTTGTATCCCAAAGCTGGTCAGCATTCATCTCACCTAGACCTTTATAGCGTTGGATAACGTAGCCTTTACCAATTTTCTGCGTAGCGGCACTAAGCTCCTGCTCTGTCCAGGCATATACAAGTTCCTGCTTCTTCCCGGAACCTTTCGACACTTTATACAATGGTGGCAATGCTATGTAGACTTTACCAGCTTCGATTAATGGACGCATATAGCGATAGAAAAATGTGAGTAAAAGTACTTGAATATGTGCGCCATCTGTATCGGCATCCGTCATAATGACTACTTTATCGTAACAGGCATCTTCCACATTGAAATCCGCGCCGACACCCGCACCAATTGTATGGATAATCGTAGCGATTTCCTCGTTTTTCATAATGTCCTGCAGCTTAGCCTTTTCTGTATTGATAACTTTACCACGTAAAGGCAAAATGGCTTGGAATGTACGATCCCGACCTTGTTTCGCAGAACCGCCGGCAGAATCACCCTCTACTAAATACAGTTCGTTTCTCGCTGCATTTTTAGATTGTGCAGGTGTTAACTTACCTGACAGCAATGTACTCGACTTTTTCTTTTTCCCATTTCTTGCGTCATCCCGTGCTTTACGGGCAGCTTCACGAACTTGGTGTGCACGAATCGCCTTTCGCACTAAAGATGCCGATAGCTCTGCGTTTTCCTCTAGTACATACAATAACTTTTCAGAAACGACTGTATCGACGACATAACGCGCCTCGGATGTACCGAGCTTGCCTTTCGTCTGACCTTCAAACTGGAGCAGATTCTCTGGAATACGTACTGAAACAATCGCAGTTAAACCTTCGCGAATGTCAACGCCCTCCAAGTTTTTATCTTTTTCTTTTAATAGACCAATTTTTCTTGCATATTCATTAAACACTCGTGTTAGAGCAGACTTCGCACCTGTTTCATGTGTTCCGCCATCTCGAGTACGAACATTATTTACGAATGAAAGAATCGTTTCGGAATAGCCATCATTAAATTGCAGGGCAAATTCCACTTCAATTTCCTGAAGTATACCTTCCACATATTTAACAGGATGCAGGACATCTTTTTCCTCATTTAAGTAAGCAACAAATGCTTCAATACCATTTTCATAGAAGAAAACTTCATGTTGTCCTTCAGCACGCTCATCGATCAATTCTATTTTTAAACCTTTTAATAAAAATGCTGATTCTCGCAGGCGCTCTGCCAGCGTGTCGTAATTATACTTTGTAGCTGAGAAAATCGATGAATCAGGCAGGAAGTGCACTAATGTACCTGTTTCCTTTGTATTTCCAATCATATCAAGCGATGTTGCCGGTTTACCACCCTGTTCGAAGCGTTGACGATAAATTTGCCCGTCACGGTAAATTGTCACTTCTAAAAAAGTGGACAACGCATTTACTACTGATGAACCTACACCATGTAAACCACCACTCGTTTTATAGCCGCCTTGTCCAAATTTACCACCTGCATGGAGTACTGTAAAAATAATTTCCGGAGTTGGCTTACCCATTTTATGCATACCTGTAGGCATACCACGACCATGGTCTCGTACGCTAATACTATTATCTTCATGAATCTTCACGATGATATGATTACCAAATCCAGCAAGCGCTTCATCCACTGCGTTATCTACAATTTCATACACTAAGTGGTGAAGACCTCGACTATCTGTAGAACCAATATACATCCCTGGTCTTTTACGTACGGCTTCTAAACCTTCTAATACTTGAATGGCATCTTCATTATAAGACATGCCTGATTGATTTTTAACCAAATGCAATCCCCTCCAAAAAATACAAACAAACGTTCTATTTACTACCTAATCGTACTTTCAAATATGCATGATGTCAATGTTTGAGCGTACTTTTTTAGGCTTTGCAAAGACTAATTGTATCATCAAAAACCGCCGTTTAAAAGCCTATCCTTTAATAGTTGATGTACAAATGTAACTTTTTTCCTGTTTACTTCGTAATATTACGAAAAAATAATACCTCTTTCCTTCTATTAAAAAACATTGTAGAATATTCATAACATACTATTAGTACCAACTAATAATTCTGACATTTGAAAGGAGCACAACTTCTTGATCAACGCTTTAATAATTATTTGTGCTTATTTAATCGGTTCCATCCCTTCTGCATTATGGATAGGGAAAATTTTTTATAAAACAGATATCCGAAAGCAAGGCAGCGGAAATTTAGGCACTACGAATACATTTAGAGTTCTAGGGAAGAAACCTGGAATTGCTGTCCTGCTAATTGATATTTTAAAAGGTACAGCAGCCGTTTTATTGCCGCTGTTAGCTGTTTTCAGTGATAGCACTGTTCATCCACTTATTCTTGGTATCGTTGCAGCAGCGGGACATATGTTCCCAGTATTTGCGAGCTTCCGTGGTGGTAAAGCCGTAGCTACAAGTGCAGGTATCATTTTAGGTTATAATTTGCCATTATTCTTTGTTTTACTAACTGTATTTATCATTTCATTAAAAATGACAAAAATGGTGAGCTTAACGTCAATGATTGCTTCTACAGTGGCGATCATCTATGTAACAATTAATTGGATTGTTACAGGTGAATATGCGCTCTTTATTTTAGTAGCAATTTTAGCTTCCTTTATCTTTTATCGTCACCGAGAGAATATTATACGCATAAAAAATGGAACTGAACCAAAAATTAAAGGTTTTTAACATCCAGGCTGAAAGTATAAACTTTCAGCCTTTTTTGTTTTATTTAAGCAGGCGCGGGTTTTGTAAGTTCTTTTCATTTCCTGCATAATGACAATAGAGGTGAATTGTATGGAAATTAAATTAACAGAAAAAGCAGTCGAATGGTTTAAAGAAGAAATGGAAATAGAACATGGGGACTATATTCGTTTTTATGCACGCTATGGCGGCTCATCTCCCTTCCATGAAGGCTTTTCATTAGGAATGACACGTGAGGAGCCACATGAAATAGGGATTGAAACTGTTATAGAGAATGTACACTTCTTTATTGAAAAGTCAGATGAATGGTTTTTTAATCACCACAATCTAATTGTAGACGTCGACGAGTCAATGGACGAGTTACGCTATTCCTATGAAAAATAGCATTAAAAAGTAATAATATTTTAAATTTATTGTAAATCCGTTTTTCATCCTTGTAATCGCTATAATGTGTAAAGATGATATTGACTACAAGAAGAGGGATTACAATTGAACGTGAAACAAGGATTTTATTGGCGCTGCCTATTTTTTATCGCAGGTATTATCGTTTTGTCATTAGGGATTGCCTTAACGATTAAAGGACAAACAATCGGAGTAGGTTCATGGGACGTGCTCCATATAGGACTTTATAAAAATCTCGGCTTAACAATCGGGGCTTGGTCCATCATTATCGGGTTACTTATTTTAGCGATTGACTCGATGTTATCAAAAAGATTACCGAAAATAGGTACCTATTTAGATATGTTTTTAACAGGTATTTTTATTGATATCTTTTTATATGTGTTGCCTCATGCTCACAACCTTTTGGAACAAACTTTATCGTTTGTCGTGGGAATTGTATTACTAGGTATCGGTTGTGGGATGTATATGGTGGCTAACCTCGGTGTCGGACCACGCGATACCTTAATGCTTTTATTAGTCCGTCGTTTAGGCTGGAGCGTGAACCGTGCACGTACGACAATGGAAGTATCAGTTGCTGTTATAGGCTTCCTATTAGGTGGTCCTGTTGGCGTAGGAACAGTAATAATGGCATTCGGCTTAGGGCCAGTTGTTCAGTGGGCTTTAAAATGGAATGAAAAGCTATTTTACCGCGCAGCAGGTGTAGAAAGCGCCGTAATTTAAATTGTGATGAAAGCGAACTTATTAGGTTTGCTTTCTTTTTTTATCAACAATTGTGACAATATTCAAAAAACACTTTCAGAATTTGAATAAATCAAGCATAGTAGTAATTGGAGGTGTTTTTTATGATAAAAATCGAAAATGTCCATCTTTACCGCAATGAAAAAGTAATTTTGAATAATTTAGACTGGCATGTACAAAAAGGACAGCATTGGGCCATTTTAGGCTTGAACGGTTCAGGAAAAACAACCTTGTTAAAAGTAATCAACGGCTATATTTGGCCGAACAATGGTAAAGTGCAAGTACTAGGTGAAACTTTCGGCAATACATATATCCCTACCCTCCGAACACGCATCGGCTGGGTAAGCAATGCAATGATTGACAGCTTCAACTGGCAGGATAATGCAATTGAAATTGTGCTTAGCGGAAAGTTTGGTGCGCTCCGTCTATTTAATGACGTGTCCGATGCGGAAATTGAGCAGGCACTATCCTTTATGAGACAGTTTCATTGCGATCATTTGGCGAATAAATCTTTTGAGCATTTATCGCAAGGTGAACGACAACGTGTACAAATTGCACGTGCTTTAATGGCAGAACCAGAAATATTAATATTGGATGAACCATGTGGCGGACTCGATCTTATAGAGCGGGAAAACTTACTGCAAAAGATTGAGCAAATAGCACAAGGCAATCACTGCCCTACACTTATTTATGTAACGCATCATGTAGAAGAAATTTTACCTTGTTTTAGCCATGTACTGTTAATGAAGGATGGTAAAAGCGTAGCTGCAGATACTCGCGAAGTCATATTGAATGAACAATTGCTAAGTGACTTTTTTGGCCGTGAAGTAAGTTTGCAAATACAACAAGAACGTGCATGGATTGCAGTGAAATAGAAGTGAGCGGCTGAGCTATAACCTAAAAATTGATTTCCATTCCGGGACGCTTTCCGCGGGCACGGCCTGAGCCTGTAGTCTCAGGCGTCGTGCTTTTCCCGCTGGAGTCGCCCTCCATTCCAATCAATTTTTTATTTCTTTCCTAGCCATTTTTTTAAATATGATATTCGATATTTTCCTCAACAAAGTGCCATTCATAAGGTGTTTCTTGGTATACGTAATAGTTTAACCAGTTGTAGAACAATAGATGTGAATGGGCACGCCATACATTTTTTGGTGCATTTTGTGGGTCATTATTTGGGAAGTAATTAATTGGAACTTCCGTATTTTCCGGATCCTTTTCGATATCTCGGAAATATTCGTCCGATAGAGTCGTCGCATCATACTCTAAATGGCCTGTAATCATGATGTGCTTATTGTTTTTTGATTGAACGATAAATACCCCCGCATCGTCCGAATAGCTGAGCAGACGCAAATCTGGGTGCGCACGGACTTCGTCAATCGAGACAGATGTATGACGTGAATGAGGCGCAACATATTCATCACTGAAGCCTCGTACTAAATCGACCGTTAAATCGGTAATCACATGTGAATAGACGCCGGAGCATTTTTTAGGCAGCTCAAATTTCCCGATGCCGAAATGATGATACAGTGCAGCTTGTGCTCCCCAACATATATACATGATTGATGTAACATTTTGATCGGCCCAATCCATTACATCGGTAATTTCCTTCCAATAGCCCACATCTTCAAATTGCATTTTCTCTACCGGTGCACCTGTGATGATCAGACCATCATAACGGCGGTGTTTAATTTCATCGAATGTTTGATAGAACGTATCTAAATGTGATTTGGAAACGTTTTTTGATTCATATGTAGCGGTATTTAAAAATGTCACATCTACCTGTAGTGGTGTATTCCCGAGTAAACGCAATAATTGGAGCTCGGTTTTTTCCTTTTCCGGCATTAAATTGAACACTAAAATATTCAAAGGTCGAATTTGCTGAGTTTTCGCCCGGTCTTCCTCCATAACGAAAATTTTCTCTTTTCTCAGCAGCTCACCGGCCGGTAAATGTTTCGGAATATTAATCGGCATTACACTGTCCCCCTCTAATCTTTCTAAATAATCTTAGTTTCATAACGAAAGCTATTTCAAGCTTCTTTCCTTTCAAGTAAATCATAATAGCCGCAGGGGTTTGATTATTGGAGCAAGTACTTTCATACTTGCTGAAAAAACAAAAAACCCCTCATTCCAGCACAACAGAAATGAGAGGTTAATATACCCGTTCTTATCTGCCAAGGACATTGCCTTGCTGGAAGTAGCACCTTTCTAGTTATACTAGAGGTTGCTGAAGCATCTACGGGCCAAGTTCCCTCCGCTTCTCTTGATAAGACTATTAAATTGACACTAGTGTAACACGGTAGCGTAAGTTTTGCAATAATTCAAAAAAATATATAAAACAAATACTGTCATGACTACACTTATACATCAATAATTTAATTATATTTAATTAGGGGTACTTTTATTTATAAATTATTTAACTTCTTATGAAATCTATGTAATTTCCATAATAAATCATACTTCTTAAAAAAAAGAAGCGTATTGTATTTTCGACGATAAAAAACAACACTCATTTGAAGTTTCTCAATTTCAATATTGTAATTTGTAGTTGTGTGGGTTCCATTAATAAATATAGTTATAAGCATCTCCACCAACAAAAGTGGGCTTATCTTCTAGGGGATAAGGAACAGGGAACAAGCACAACACACTTTACTCTTAATAGCTATAGTGGGCAGGTCTCCTGACTTTGCTTCATCCTACTCGTTCTATCTGTTTTAAATAGTTAGTAATAAACTTTCTTCAGCATTCTTTCTGTCCGTTTCCCTCATATATGAAATAAGGTGAATCAACCTTTAATTGTTTACTGATAAATCTCTTATAGTTCTCTTCAAGAACTTTTTCAAAACTGTTCACTATGCGACTAATATCTTCAAGTTTGCCTGTTTCTTCAAATATCTTTTTCACTTTATAATCCAATCTTCTTGAATAGTTGGTTAGATACTCTTTGGCTACAGCCATCAACTGTTCTTCTAAATCCCAGCCTTCGTTAAAGTCATTTATAAGTCCTTCACGAAGGACTCTTTCAAGTCCTTCTATAAATTCTTTATAACTACCAACCTTACCTATGCTTTCTAGAATTTCTTTTTCATCGTAGTTTCGTATAGGGTCTCCCCAATGCATAATTTCTAAGTCAAATTCTAAGTTTCGTACAATTTGCGACAATAACACTCTCATCTCTTCAACTAGTTTTTTATCCCAAGAATACTTAATACCTATGATTTTAAAAGCTTGGTCATAGGAAACTTCCATTAATTGACATCTCGTAGAACACCAGAAAGATCTAAAGCCATCATGCAACTCTCTTAATACCTTTTCTCTTAGTTCATAGTTATCCATTGTCATTATCTTCCCCCAAAACCCCCGCTAGTATATCAAAAACGCCTTTCAACTTTAGCCCTCCTTATTATCGAGTCGGCAAAATTTACCAAACGATAATAGCATACCTCAAACACAAAAAAAAACAATAAAAAGTGTGCTACGTCATTATAAACGGCTGTAATAAATTTAGATATATAATTAATGACTCAATAAATCAATTCTTGATTACTCTCAAGTGCATACAGATATCACAACCGCGCTATTTCATGAAAAACTGATGCAAGTAAAATTTTCTATCCGCTTTAAAAGATTCAAATGCGAATTTAACAACAAAAAATACACCTCTCATTATCTAAAATCATAGATAATAAGAAGTGTATTAAAATAAATAAATTGTAAAATACTCAGCATCTTATAAAGCGGCTCAAACCCTTGATATTACTGGGTTTTCAATATATATATATATATATATATATATATATATATATTTACTCAGGCTTTAGATGCTCTTTCTCATAATTGAATAAAATCGTTTCAAGTCTTTCATCCCATGCACCTGTTAATGTATTATATACACGCATAAAATGGCGATTTTCCTTTTTATCCATTAGTGAGAAACATAGAACCGGAATATCGTTAATTTGAATCGATTCGGTCGATATAACTTTTGTAATAAAAGTTGGGGCTTCCTGTTCAGCCAATGGTTGTTCGCTTAACTGCCGCTGAATAAATTCTATCAGCATCGATTCTTCAATCGCTTCAATTTCCTCGTCTTCAATCGTCGGAAACGGTTCAGGAAATTCCTCTAAATCAGCGAACTCCTCTAGGTCCCCTTCCAGTAGCTGTTCATGAATTGGACTGTATTGTACAAAATGACTTGTTTGCTCAAGCTCTTCTTCAAAAATACCCGATTCAAGCTGCGCCATTCCTTTTGCCGTAAGTGTGAACACTTCATTTTCTTTTTCAATCATGCCCATTCGTAACATTTTATTCGTTAAATCATGGATAAATAACGGTTCAACTAATAAAATTTCCGCTAAAAGCTCGACATTTTTCAGCTTCGCCTTCTGGAATGAAATGAGCATCATCTTCATTAAAATATCCATCGCATTCCGCATAACAGGATGATAATGCACTTCCAACGTGTGAATTGGAATGGCGTATTGCATCTGCTTTTGAATTTCGATGTTCGGATTTTCGTTAAGTTCTTTTTGTAATTGTCCGGTTATGCTGTTTAAATCCACTGTATACACCTTTCCTTACATTGCAAAATAGCCGCTTTGCTCTTTTACTGTATTTAATACATGGGAATACATATCGCGTGTTTTCGCATGTTTTGGACGTTTTGTAAACATATCGGTGCTGCCGATCATAATAAGCAGTTCACGTGCGCGGGATAATGCAACATTTAGACGGCGATAATCTTTGGCAAACCCAATTTCTCCGCGCTCATGATCATGGTTACGCACCATACTGACGATAATAACGTCCATCTCCATGCCCTGGAACTTATCGACCGAGCCTGTACGGATGTGCAGATGCGGTAAGCTAAGTTCCTGTTCGATAAGACGGTTTATGCGTCTTACTTGCTCCGCGTAAAACGAAATGACTCCAACAGATTTTAGAGCATCTTGCGGGATTAACCCTTCCGCTTTTGCTTTTGCAGTCGCTTCATTCATTTCCATTAATTGTTGTTTAATCTGATCAAGCTCTGCTACATTGAATAAGCTTGAACCTTCTTTTACACGCTGTTCAAAATACGGCTTTTCATTCGGAATATCCAGCCACATTAAATGGTTGTCGCGCGTAATTTTAGAAGTTTGCAGGAAGTGATCGCGTACAGCATCCGAATCTTCCAAACCACATTGCAGACTTTCCTGTTCATTTTCATAAAACGGCGTGATAGTTGACATAATATTTTTATGCATACGATATTGCAGCGCAAGCATCGTTTTATTTTGGTTAGGTAAGTTATTGTAAAGGCGTTCGAATAACGATTCTTCCAGTAGTTTTTCTAGTTCTCGTTTTTCCTCAAACGTCGTACTTTCTTTTACTACTTGCTCCAACGTTTCTTCAAATGTTGCATCTCCTACAAGTGGTGGCAATTGGTGGTGATCTCCTACTAAAATGATTTTTGCACCTTTTAACATCGGTAATAGTAGTTCGGGTGGTGTCGCCTTTGATACTTCGTCAATTATGACAACATCAAATGTTGGATAGTTGTCCATAAACTCTTTATTTGCCGACGCTACACATGTTGTACCAATGACATTTGCATGCTTCACATATAATTTTCTGATTTCATCTAAATCGTGCGCATTCGCATTTTCCAGTAACCCGTACCACTCGTTTTGAAGCTCGGCTGTCACGGGTAGTAAATCGATTTTCACTTGTAATGTTGCAATTTGCGCTGTGAAATGCTCAATTTTTTCGTTTACTGCTACAATAGCTTGTTCTGGATTTAGCTTCGTTAATTGTTCAAGCTCTGTACGGCGTTTTTCGAGTTGCACGCCTTCACTGTTGATTTCTTTAAAGCGTGCCGTCATGTCTTCAACAGTCGTAGTGCCAAGTGCAATCTGTTCATCCAGTACCGCAAGTTCTTCTGCTTTTTTACTGTGCTGAAGCTCTAATCTTTCTCGATTTTGGCGCTGTGTTTCAAACTTCATTTGCTCCAGCTCGTTTGTAGCCAGCAATTCTTCCAGTTCATCCGTTGTATGTCTGACGACGATTGAAGGGTCCACATTTCCTTTTATTGAATCGATTTGAGTTTGGATCGCAGCAGCTTCACCCTGCAATTTTTGAAGAACCTGTGCCTTCTCGTCATTTTGCTCCTTGAACTGAAGTGTGATTTCTTCTTTAAGCTTTTCAAAAATAAGTACCGTTTCACGAATCGAATCCATATACTTATTGTTCAGCTGATCAATATATTGCATACGCAAATGGATGCCCTGAATGGAGCGTATCCCGTTTTGTGCATTTACTTTCTTGTCGCGAAATGCCTTGCTTAGTTTCGTTAAAAATTCCTGTACTTCTTCAAGTGAATAATGATGATTCATTTCCAGTTGATCTGGTGTTACATGAATGCCAAGTGCTGTTTCACTGTAAGTCAGTGCTTTTTCAAGTCGTTCCTTTACATCCTTTATAGGCTTGTATTGCTCCATTTGAGGCTGGATACGCTCTAGAGCAGTAAGTAATCGATCCATTGCATAGTTTCGGCGAATATTGTATTCAGTCATGAATGCTTCAATTTCATACACTTTTTTCAAAGAGGCAATTTTGTCGACGATCTTTCCATATTCCGAAGTTTCATTCGCACGTTGGATTTTTAATTGAATGGCTTCATACTGCTGCTCATAACGATGAAGAACGGACTTGTATTTACTTTGTGCAATTTGCTTTTCATAGTCAATTTTCGCTTCACTCAGCTTTTCCTGCTGTTCTGTATGCTGTTCAACAGTCATTCCATCTGCTAATTGCTGTTCGAAGTTTGCGACTGTTTCAGCTGTTGTACTTTGCACGGTTTGTAGTTTTTCGAGTTTACGTTCATTTTCTTCAAGTTCTTTCTTGCATAACGTCAACTCTTTTTTTAAAGCACTGATTTTTTCCGCCAATACATGCAGCTCTGCTTTCGCCGCTTCTTTTTGCTCGATTTGCTTTTCAAGTTCTAGCTTTTGTTCATTTAGTGCCTGAATTTCCTTTTGTGCGTGGTCAATTTCCTCGTTTAAAAGCTGTTCTTTTTTTGTATGCAATGAAATTTCATGGCCGATCGCATTAAACGTTTGCTCCTGCCAATACGCCGCTACATTTTCTTCAATAAACTTTTTGCCTTCTTCTTCAATACTTTCTGTACGGCCATAACGCAAAATTCGGATATCCTTATTCGACAATAGACGACTTAATGCATTGTCCACAGCTAAGTTTGATTGGGATGCAACGAGCGTTTTTAAACCAGCTTTGGCGTTTTGGTAGCAAATTTCTGAAATTACCGTCGTTTTACCAGTACCGGGTGGACCTTGAATAACGTATAAATCTTCTGCACTCATTGCCCCTTCAACTGCCTGCTGCTGGTACGTATTTAACTGATTATGAAAATCGATTGATAACGGCTGTTTCCGCTCTGCAATCGTTGGTTTGTCTTCAAATAAAATCGTTTCCAAATTGGCATTGGCCGCTAATCCTTCTTTTAACCGCTCAAATCCTTTTAATAAACGCTTTAGCTGTGATTTTGTCGCAGCATTGGAAAATTCAACGTCCTCTGATTGAAAATGTAGTTCATTTCTGCGAGCCAAATTACTGTAATAAGGCTTTAGTGCAATTTCAACAGTATTTTCATTTCGACGAATTTTTGCGACGTCTCCAATTTCCTGGACATAACCACGTAGTCGGGCACTTAAGCCTTCCAGCTGTTTCCATTGTTTATTATCCAGATTGGAAATGCGCAATGTCATATGGGTAAAATCCGCATCATATGTAACGGCCGAGAAACGGGCATGTATATCTTCAATATCTGCATTTTTATTTAAAACTTTTAAATAGCCTTCCCAGCTACTAATTCTTTTATTTACGTAGTCAAAGCGTTCTTGTGCTATTGGCAACTCGGCAATTGCCTGTAAAAATGGCGCTTGGTATGTATGCCCACTAATTCGTGAAGCGACAAAATGAATTTTCATTGTTGCGCGGCGATTTGTTACGACCGGTGTACCTTTACCACGTGAACGGAAGCTTTTTGCAACGAGGCCATTTTTCGGATCGAAAACACAATCCATAATGACAACACGATCATCAAATTTACTTTTCAGCTTTAAATTTTTCTCATTATCGAAATAAATCGTAATATGTGTTTGTTCATCTTCCACAGAAACTTTTTCAATTGCGACGTAAAAATATTGTTGTAAATTAAAAAAGGCGTGTTCATCAGGAACATGCTCCTTCATTGCTTCACGTGCAGTATTTGTAAGTAAAATATGGCAGCGGGTTTGCACATTCGTGATTGTTTTTGATGCCATGAACACACCTCCCTTATCTTTTAATCATAACCTTCATTATATCAATATTTTACGGACACGTGCAAAAATATTATATAGCTGTATTTCGCCTTTAAAGCATTTTTTTAGTAAAAGCTTATTGTATAAAGGATGTCATGTGACCATTTGCTTAACTATTCTCACCAGTTATATTTTTATTTTAAATTTCATATTTATTAAAGGTTTAACCATATACTTAACGAATTTTATGAAGGAAGAAAGTTAACTAAGCCAAGAGGGGGTGAATCACGATGTACGAATACAAATTTATTCAAATTGAGTTAAAGAAAGGTTTATTGAAGGCAACTGCAAAAGAAGATTATCGTGAAATTATAAAAGAAGAGGCAAAAAATGGCTGGAGACTCGTTCAAATTTTTGCACCGAGTGTTGTCGGTTATGGATCTGCAGAGAACTTTGAGTTGATTTTTGAAAAAGAAATTAAATAAAAACTGTTTGTAACGTCAACTAAATCAAAAAATGTATACCCCTGTTCTAAATTTAATGCCTAGCCGGTACTTTATTTCTAGAACAGGGGTTTCTCTATTTTAACTTTTCCTCCACTAAATTTGTCAGTCTTTCTTCCGCATAGTAAAATCCGAATTGTGATTTACCTTGTTCGATTTGTTTGCGGTGTTCTACTAGCTTTTTCGATGCCAAAGTTTCATTTCCGGAAAGTTTCGCAATCATCCACTCACTACGCTTATAGCTAATCGGCTCAATTGGCGCAATCATCTTATGTAACTCACTCATTTCCTCTAATGCTGCTGTATGTCCCAGCATTACTAAATCCAGTTGCTTTATATGTGTTATGAATTGCATTGTCATTTTATTTTTCTTTGTCACTGGGATTGATTTATATTCAGTTATGGCTTTTGAAGCGGTTTCGTAATCATACTTCAATAAATCATAGTAAAACAGCAAATAGCTAGTGCTAATATTTTCTTCACTTGGTTGTACTGTTCTTGCTTGCTCCACTAAATTACTTGACCATGATGTCGGGTGAACCGGTGTCATCATTTCTTTCATCAGTATAAGCGAGCTAACGAACTGATTCTGATCTTTATCCGATAATAGTTCAAGTATTACACGTCCATCTGATTTCATTCCTCCGTTAAACGGAATAGCTGTTACTAGAAAAATAACAACATTCAACACCCCGAAAAATAATATAATTTGCAGATTAAAAATATAACCTAAAATAAGAGAACCGCTACCTACTATTAGCGAAATAATAGGTCCCCCTGCTGCAAACCAAAGATGTTGACGACGTATAATTTGTAAGTCATCTGTTTTTGGCAAACAACTTGCGACGCCACCGAAAAATGCCCAGCTTTTATTAGCGCTAATCTTATTACGTTCAATCGTAATAGGTCCGGCCGTTAAAAAGTTAAACTGATACCCTGCCGCCACCGCAAACAAGGCATGCCCTAGTTCATGGATAAAAAATGTCGCTATAGCGAGCACACTAAATAACCAAATCGTTTGAAATGTATCCGCAAAAGCTGTTAATTGAAAACCGAGCGCCACGAGCGAAAATAAAATGGTCACTCCTAATGGACTTTTAATAAATTGCATATCTACTACCCCCAAAGTCTGTAATTAGCCTGTCGTTTCTTACCCATAATTATATCCAAATATAGTAAAATAGTATATCATCCTTATAAAATGAGGTTGCTTTTCTAATAAAATTTCACTTGAT
Source organism: Solibacillus sp. FSL K6-4121 (assembly GCF_038002585.1). Classification (NCBI taxonomy): domain Bacteria; kingdom Bacillati; phylum Bacillota; class Bacilli; order Caryophanales; family Caryophanaceae; genus Solibacillus; species Solibacillus sp. FSL K6-4121. The sequence goes on along the minus strand of NZ_JBBOCS010000002.1, from coordinate 670,421 downwards.
TTTTTATATTTTATTTTTGCATAAAATTCAATTTATGCTAAAGCAGAGTGGCGCGGGGCGAAGAAACGCCAAAAACTTTTTTCAACGAAAAGAGTTGTGCGATGTGTAGGGACGGACTCCTTGGCAAATAGTATAATATATACTTTTATTTCCTGAAATTGAAAATTAAAAGAGCTTAGCTGTTTGTACAGCTAAGCTCCTTTTGATCATATAAAATTAATTATTAGCCCTTAATTCTTGCCACTTCTGCATATTTTGCATCCCAAGCTGGGTCTACTTTTTTTAATGCTACCGGGCGGAAATTTTCCTTTTTCACTAAAATATGCTGAGACTTCGCCGTTACTGCAACAGTCCCGTCTTCATGTAAAATTTCATAGCCATATGTAGTGCGCAGCTTCGTATGCTCCTCAATCCAAGTCCGTACTGTCGCAGTTTGACCATAGCGCATCGCTGCCTTGTACTGAATCGAAAAATCCATCACTGGCGATAAGTAGCCATCTTCTTCAAGCTTTGCATAATTAAAACCTAAATCCTTTAAAATTTGCGTACGCCCTATTTCGCACCATACAAGGTAATTCGCATGATACACGACACCCATCTGATCGGTTTCAGCATAGCGTACTTCTACTGTTGTTTCTGAAATAAACATTCAATTCACCTCTAGAAGGTATTATAGCGTTAATAATGGTGATGTGTAACGAAAAATAATTTAAATTCTAATTCATTTATGTTCGAATGCCCCGAATCAGTTCCCCATCGTTGAATAGGATAACGGAGAAGGAGGTGATTTTTCATGGGATACCAAGGTGGATACCAAGGTAATACTAACAACTACGGAAACTACGGTGGTGGTTACGGTGGTGGCAACGGAGGCGGCTACGGCGGCGGTACTGGTTCAACATTCGCTTTAATCGTTGTTTTATTCATTCTTTTAATTATTGTCGGCGCTACTTTCATCTACTAAAATCTTTGTGCCTAAAATCATCTGTTGCTAACGGTTAAAAGGGTCACCTCCCCCGAGTGACCCTTTTAGTATTTGTTATCCGTACAAAATTACTTCCAACGCTCCAAAATATTTATCCTAAACCATTAATTTGATCAAGCGCTGATTTGAACGCTTGCTTTTCACCGATTTCTCTAAATTCTCTAAATGGATTACCGAGTGTACGCATCCGTTCCATTACATGGATAGTCGTAAACTTTTTTGGCTTTAACTGTTCGTTAACCTCATCCCAATATAAGGGCGCGGCTACCAATCCATTGGCATTACCACGCGTAGAATAGGGCGCTACGATTGTCTTACCTTCCCTGTGCTGGACATAATCCAAATATAATCTATTTCCCCTATTTTTTTTAAGCCGCTCAATTGTAAACCATTCGGGATATTGCTGCTCTAAAAATTTACATATAAATTCGGTAAAAACCCCGGTTTCTTCATATGAAAAAGTATTAAACGGCAAGGGAATATAAACTTGCATGCCCTTTCCACCTGAAGTTTTGATAAATGATTGAAGATTAAAATGATCCAGTATAACTTTAAGCTTTAATGCTGCATTCACTGCCAAATGAAATTCTTCGACGGATGGCGGGTCCAAGTCAAAGACAATCTCGGTCGGTTTATCCGTATGAATTGTCTGAAATGGAATATGGAATTCTATAGCTAACTGGTTTCCTAGCCATAAAAGCGTTTCGATATTATTACAAATCACATAATTTGTCTCATCCGCAATATGCGTTGTTACATAGTCCGGTATATTTTCCAAGTAGTTCTTTTGATAAAAACTTTCCCCCGGTAAGCCATGTGGATAACGAATAACAGTTAACAGACGGTCCTTTAAAAAAGGCATCATAAAAGGTGCTGTCTCTTGAAGGTAGAGTAAAAAATCATCTTTAATAATTGCATTCACAGGGAATACTGGTTTTTCCGGATGTGTTACAGTTACGTTTTCAGGTATTGGATTTAACTGACGTTGCATACTTTTCCAATGGCATTCTTCCGGATTTATATGATGCTGGAACGCATGAAATCTTGGTTCCCTTAATTTAGTGCCATCAAAATCAATACACGCAATCGAAACACATATCGAAGCAGGGATTTCCGATATTTCATTTCCTAGTAATGTGCCATTTGTCTTAAAAAAAGTTGTAAGTGTTTTGTATTCCTCTTCTTTTAAACCGTGTTTAAATGAGACAATTTCCTGTAATGTACCATCTTTAAAAATTGCTCCGGCAAAAAAACCATTAGATTTATCGAACTTCGTTAAAATAACATCTACATATTTCCAGTTTTTTATTTTTATCCAGCTAGCAGTTCTTGTTCCTTCCATCCATTTACTTGTTTTTTTCTTGGCAATAACCCCTTCCCCGTTATGTGTTTTCACATTCTGCCAAACAAAAGTACTATCTTCAAAAGTAACTATAGCCTGCAGTCGCATAGCATTCATGTAATTTATAGTAGTAGGGAGATTGATCGTATTGAAAAACTTATTCAGCATTTGCTTTCTAGTAGTCAACTGGCTATTAATTTTTGACTTTCCCTCATAGATCAGTAAATCAAAAGCAATATAATGACAAGGAAAAGTATCCGCATGGGATTCAATCGTTTCGGCATTATTCATTCTTCCCCGCTTTTGTACTACTGAAAATTCACTATGGAAATTATTTGTTAAATAAACTAATTCCCCGTCGAAAATTACAGGTAAATATGGAGCTATCTCGTCATAAATACGCTCACAGTACTTTATAATTTCCGGGAATTTATCATTAAGTATATTGCCGTTTCTAGATTTTAAAATAGGAAAATGCATTCCTTTATCCCAGGAAAGAATGCAGCGGTATCCATCATACTTTGGTTCATATAACCAATCACCAACTGGTATTTCATTTGAATCAGTTAATAACATTGGTTTCAAATTTCCAACCAACTTTCGTTTTTCTACTATCTTTCGTTTTTTTTACTAAGACAATACATAAAAATTAAACTTTAGTTCCATAGTAAGGAAAAATGAGGTGAAAAATGCATGCATACTGTCTGGAAAGGAAGTATTAGCTTTGGATTAGTCAATATTCCAGTGAAACTTCATGCGGCTACTGAAAATAAGGATATTAAGTTAAGGCAACTTCATAAAGAATGCCATACACCGATTAGCTATAAAAAAGTATGTGAAGGCTGCGAAAAGGAAGTTACTGAAGAAGATATCGTAAAAGCTTACGAGTATTCGAAAAATAAATATGTCGTACTGGATGCTGAGGAACTAGAAAATTTACGTAAAGAAAATGAGGATAAATCAGTTGAGATTATTGATTTTGTGAAGTTAGAAGAAATTGATCCCATTTATTTTGAAAAAACGTATTTCCTGTCACCCGATGCAACAGGATCAAAAGCTTACGCATTACTTAGAAGGACTTTAGAAGAATCCGGTAAGATCGGTGTTGCAAAAATTATCATACGCTCCAAAGAACAATTAGCGGTAGTCAGGGTTTACAAGGATGCTTTAGTTATGGAGACAATCCATTTCCCTGATGAGGTAAGAAGTGTCGGTGATGTACCAAATATTCCGGATGTGGATACCGTTGTTCAAAAGGAGCTTGATACAGCGCTCATGTTAGTTGAACAATTGACAACCGAGTTTGATCCTTCAAAATATACAGATGAATACCGTACAGCATTAATGCAATTAATTGAAGATAAAAAGGCTGGAAGTACCGTATCAGTAAACGAAAAGCGGCCACTTCCTGATAATGTTACGGATTTAATGTCGGCCCTTCAAGCATCACTTGATAAAACGAAGAAACCAGCACCAAGAAAGCGTACAACCCGAACGAAGAAAAATGCCTAAAACTAAAAGAGCAAACACGCATTAATTTCGTGTTTGCTCTTTCTCGTACGATATGAAAAGCTAACGATTACAATATATTTTCAATAGCCCTTTCAATGTCCAAGAATGAACTATCCGGCTCAAAGCGTTGAATGACACGACCATTCCGGTCTACGAGAAACTTCGTGAAATTCCATCGAATATTGCGGCCGATTAAATAGTCAGGATAATTTGTCTGAATCATATCATACAAGTGTTTTTGCTGCATCGTATCACGGACAAACTCCGGGCAATCGACCTCATGCTTTAAATAGTTAAATAAAGGATGTGTCTCCTTACCATTGACATTTATTTTATCGAATACTTGGTAAGTAACACCGAACTGCGTTTTACATTGCAATGCAGATGTTGCACCATCTTCAGGGTTCTGTTCACCAAATTGGTTGCATGGAAATGAAAGAACATTAAAACCTTTATTGCCGTACCGTTCATATAATTTTTGTAAATCTTCATATTGATATGTAAAACCGCAATTACTAGCTGAATTGACAATTAGCATCACTTGATTCCGATATGTTTCCATTGATAAAATTTCACCGTTCGTTTTTCTTACCAAATAATTATAAATACTCATTTAGATCCCCCTAATTTTAAATTTCGGTAAATATTTTATACTACTTTTATATAGTACAAAACATCTATTGAAAAGTAAAAAATTAAGAGAGATTATCAGAAATATATTTTTTTCTAAAGAACTTAAGAAATCAACTCTTAAATTTTGATATTATATTATTATATTTCCAATTAGGAGGATACTATGATTAAATTAGCTACGATTGAACATGCAACTGTGACAGCACAACTTGCGTTACAACTTTGGCCAGATAATGATTTAGAGGAATTCATTCAAAACATGGAAGTAACGATTAAACATCCTAACAGTGCTATCTTTTTGGCATTTAGTGAGGAGGAAGCAATCGGATTTGCTCAGTGTCAGCTTCGACACGACTATGTAGAGGGGACAGATTCAAATCCAGTTGGGTATTTGGAAGGTTTATATGTCGTTGAGCATTACCGCGAGCGTGGCATAGCAAAAGAACTGGTTAAAGCATGCGAACAATGGGCAAAGGCTAAAGGTTGTACGGAATTTGCGAGCGATTGTGAACTATCGAATACAGCCAGCCTACACGTACATCTTAAATTAGGCTTTACTGAAGCAAACCGCATCATATGCTTTACGAAAAAGCTTTAAATAAATATGTTTAATTATTTAAGGAGATTTATTATGAAGAAAATTTTATTATGTATAAGCTTCTTATGCATTATGTTTACAGTAGTAGGTTGTAGTGAACAGGAAGAAGCGGTAACAGGTGAATTTCTTTTAGGGAATTTTGGATTCGAGCTTCTATCAAATGAAACTTATCATCTCGTTGTTCCATTTGAATGGACAGGTGACTCACCAGTAACGATAGATTCGATTGAGTTAATAAAAAAGGATAATAATCCTATTACTTACGAGGAAGATGGGATAAAGTATGAATTTTTCGGTGCTGATCCATTAAAAAAATCAGGGATTTATGGAAATAGAGATATTGGAGATAAAAAAAGGATTAATAACTTTGAAATTGATGGTAAAGGAAAAATAATACTAAAAATAATAGCGGACAATGTAAAGGAAGATAGTGACCGTAAAGTAAAAATAAAATTTAAAAGTAATGGAGAAGAAAGTGAGAAAATTGTAGAGTGGAAGACTCTTGAACAATTTTCTACAGACAATAATTAAAGGTACTCCCTTTGTTTACTAACTGGTAGCGTTATAATGTTCCGCTGCAACTACTCCCGTTATTCATACATATCATATTAGCCTTTGAATAAACTCGATTAAAATCGGGTTTATTTTTTCGGCATTACGCATCGGGAAATCATGACCTGCTTTTGAAATAGTCGCTACATTACAATGCTCATTTCCCCCTAGCAATTTAAGTGAATCTCTTATGTCTTTGCTTTCACGATCACCACATATCGCTAGCATTGGTACTAAAACTGTATAAAAGTGAGGTAGATTGATTATATTTAACGTTTCAATGAAAAACGCCTTGTAATTCTCTTCGGTAATTTTTTGGGCATACGCTACCATATCATTCGCCTGCTCCTTCGAATAATTCCAATACTTCCCCTGCATTTTTACAATCCAATTAGAACGCAGCAACCTTACAGTTATAGGGGCAAATTTACAATACATTTGTATCGTCTTTTCATTCGGGCATATATTCGAACTAAAGAATACAGCAAATGAAAATAGCTCCGGATTGTCACTTACTAATTTTACTGCAAGCTGTGCGCCTATAGAATGACCAATAATACCAACTTTCTTCTTATTAAGTGACCGGATCAATTCCAGTATTTCCTGCGATAATTTTTCAGGTTCGTAAAGTATTTCAACTGACTTTCCAGCACCATATAAATGAGGTAAAACGATATGATAGTCTTTCAATAAGCTATATTGCTGCGTAAATGTATGTACTGCCATTGCCCCATGTAAAAGTATGATTGTCGGACGATTAGGATCCCCATATTGTTCGTAGTAAATCAAATTTACACCCCCTAGTTTATTTTTATAATACCAAAAATTGGCTTATCAAGTTTAGATAAGCCAATTTTGTAAAGAGCTATTATTTTGATAATGCGATTTTAATATGAGCTAAATGGTGCTCTTCATGCCACGCCAGTTTCGCTACCTTAGTCGCTACAGAAATTTCGCCATTTGTTTCGTGCGTGAATACACGTCCTAATTGCACTTCTGTTAAATGATGCGCTAAAGCAACAATACGCTCATTAATTCCTTCTAACATTTTAATCGAGCTTTCAACAGGAAGCTCCGTATCCGGCTGAATTGCCCACTTTTCTTCATCAAATGCTGGAACTGTAGGATTATCATCTGTTAACGCAAGTTTTAAACGCTGATACATATTTAGCTGTGAATCTGCAATATGATGCACAAGCTGGCGGACTGTCCAGGCGCCTTCACGGTATGTTTTATTTAATTGTTCGGTACTTAATCCATCAACCGTTTCATTTAGACGAGTTGAATACGTTTCGATTTGTTTTGCCCACTCCTGAATATGATCTAATGTCACCTTTTCAGGAACTTCTAATTTCCCAATTGGAAATTGTACATCCATCTTTGAAACACCGCCTTTTTCCCGTACAATTATTACTAGTTATTGATTTTTATATCATCAACTAACATTGTTCCATGCTCTTTTAAATTCGTATGGAAAGAAAATGCCTTTTCTAGAATATGTGGTGTTTGACCGCCGACTTTTTCTTTCGCTTCTTCAAAGTAGGCACGTAATTGCGCGCGATATTTAGGATGCGCAATTTCAATTAATTTTTCGGCTCTCTTTACTGGTGGGAGTCCGCGAAGATCCGCATATCCTTGCTCCGTAACAATAACATCCACATCATGCTCTGTATGGTCAATATGCGATACGAATGGAACGATTGTTGAAATGGCACCATTTTTTGCTAAAGAAGAAGTTACAAAAATTGTAATTCGAGCATTACGTGCAAAGTCACCAGAACCACCAATACCGTTCATAATTTTTGTACCGTTTACGTGTGTTGAATTAACATTTCCATAAATGTCTACCTCAAGGGCAGTATTGAATGATATAACACCTAAACGTCGAATAACTTCAGGATTGTTTGAGATTTCCTGTGGTCTAAACATAATCTTATCTTTATACTTTTCTAAATCCTCTGCAAGTTGATCCACACGTTTTTTCGATAGTGAGAATGCAGTACCCGCTGCGAATTTCACGATTCCCGCATCGATTAGATCGAATACGCCATCTTGCAGAACTTCAGAAAACACTTCAATATCCTTAAATTGTGATTTTTGCATGCCATTTAAAACCGCATTTGCAACTGATCCTACTCCCGATTGTAATGGAGCTAATGACTCTGGTAATTTGCCCGCTTCCACTTCACTTGCAAAGAAATCCAATAAGTGATCTGCAATTTGCTGTGTTTCTTCATTTGGCTCAAATAACGGTGAAGGTACATCAGGCTGTTCAGATAACACGATCCCTTTTACCTTGGCTGGATCAACTTTAATTCCGATCTCACCAATACGGTCTGCCACACCGTATACAGGAATTTCTTTACGTTCACCTTGTGCTTTCTGAACATAAATATCATGAAGGCCTTCATAAGCTTTTGGTGCCGTCGTATTAATTTCGATGATAACGTTTTCAGCTTTTTCAACAAAAATAGGCGAATTCCCTACCGAACCAGTAGGAATAATTAGCCCGTCTTCTGTAATAGCAGCAGCTTCGATAATAGCATAATCGATTTTCCCTAACGACCCTTTTCTCACTTCTTCTGCTGTATGAGATAAATGCTGATCAATATAGAATATTTCTCCTGCATTGATTTTCCCGCGCATAACAGCATTCCCCTGATAAGGAACACGTAAATTAATAATATCCGCCTCAGCCATCGATTGATCTGCAGTTGGACCTAAAGATGCGCCAGTATATAAATTAACTTTGAAATTTTCTTTCTCACCACGTTTAGATAGTGCAAGTGGAAATTCTTTTGGCTCCCCGAAAAGTGTAAAACCACTCATTCCAAGGTTCATACCGTCCTCAATCCAAGAAGCGGCTTCTTCTGCCGAAACAACTTTACTTAAAAACGCTTCATTTCTGATGAATTGACTTAAATCTTTTTCCATTAACAATCACCCCAAAATAGTTTTTTAATTCGTTGTTACGATGAATTTTACGAAATTCATATTGCCAATTAAAAAATCCAAGACACTATATTTTTTAATTGCCTTATCTATATTGTAATGAGAGCATTCCCGTTCGTCTATTACATCATACCTATCATAATGATAGAAATAATCTATTATCTTAGTAAAGGGTTTAATATAAAAAAACGGATTAAGGAATTGTTAAATCCCTTTAATCCGATAGTTTAACACTATAAAAACTCCTTAAATTACTCTTGCACATTATATCAAAATTATAATATATATTTATGAATAATTTATCATGTGCTATTTTTTATATTCAGTGCTTACAAAGGCAAAAATTATGCGATTTCAAGCTACGAAATGAACTCGGACTTTAATGCTTTGCATGATCAATTGCCTGATGAAGTAGATTAATTATATGATCATCGTCGCTTGAATAATACAATGTTGTTCCTTCTCGGCGAAACTTTACTAAGCGCAGATTTTTCAAAAAACGCAATTGATGGGAAACAGCGGATTGATTTAAATCCAACTTTTCCGCGATTTCATTTACCGAATGTTCCTCACAGCATAACATGTTTAAAATACGAATCCGCGTAGGGTCACTTAATGCTTTAAATGTTTGCGATACGACAAATAATGTTTCGTCATCCAGTTCGTGTTGTGTTCTCTTTTCTATCGACATATTATTAACACTCATTTCTTATTAAATTAAAGGTATTAATGATGATGGTGGTGGTGTGCATTCGTATCCTGCTTGACTGTGCAATAAATGGAACTGTCATGTTTATGTGTATTAGTTTCAACTTGTATTGTCACATGGTGAATATTTTGATGAAGTAAGTCGTGTTCTATTTTATCGAGTAGCTGCTCACTTTCTTTTATCGTTAAGTTTTCATTCACTACCACATGGCACGACATCGCATTTAACCCACTAGTAATTGTCCATATATGCAAATCATGAATCGCTTTAATTTCATTATGCTGTTCAATCGTATGAATGATGTCCTCCACATTTATATCTGAAGGTGTTCCTTCCATTAAAATATGCAAAGATGCTTTCGTTAAATGATAACCACTTCGAATAACAAGTGCCGCTACAAATATGCTGGCTAAAGGATCTGCCCAACCCCATCCAAAAAACAAAATAAGTAAAGCTGCCACAATGGCACCAATTGATCCAAACATGTCGCTTATCACATGTAAATAAGCGCCCCGCATATTTAAATTTTCTTTCGTATCCGCACCACGTAGCATAATCCAAGCGACTAAAATATTAACCGCTAACCCGATACTACTAATAATAAGCATACCTATTGATGCGACTTCCGGTGGATTCAAAAATCTTTGGATTGCTTCATAGAAAATAAACAATGCAATAACGATTAAAGTTAATCCATTTAAAGTAGCAGCCAATATTTCAATACGTTTATAGCCGAATGTTTTACTACCATTAGCGACCCTTTCAGCCAAAATGATGGCCAACAATGCGATACCAAGCGATACGGCGTCACTTAACATATGACCTGCATCTGAAAGAAGCGCAAGACTATTTGTCAAGAAACCTCCAATCGCTTCGACAATCATAAAGCTTGTAATGATTAAAAAGGAAATGAACAATACTTTCTTGTTAGTGCTATGAGAATGATGATGATGGTGATCGTGACCCCCCATTTAAAACCCCTCCACAATTAAATTTATATATATGAACATATACTCATATATAACTTATTATTTATTGGCAGAATTGTCAATTACATTTGCCTAAGATTTCATTATCTTTGAAACTAAAGTACTCTAATCAATAATTACATAGTGGAAGGGACAGCCGCCTCCAAAACAGGCGCTGCCCTATAAAAATACCGTGGTAGCGATTACATTCTACCACGGTCCATTGTTATTGAGCTGTATACCCTCCATCGAGCACAACAGCCTGTCCTGTCAATCCTTTTGCAGCATCACCCGCTAAATACATTGCCAGTGACGTAATTTCCTCTATTGCTAATAAACGTTTCTGTGGTACTAAAGGATACAACACTTCCTCTAGTATATGCTCTACAGGAATTTTTCGTGTTAAAGCTAAATCCTCAAATTGCCCACGTACTAACTCCGTGTCAACATAACCCGGACAAATCGCATTGACGGTAATACCCTCACTTGCTGTCTCAAGTGCTGCTACTTTTGTCAAACCAATGACTCCATGCTTGGCTGAATTATATGCGGACTTTCCAGCAAAACCAATAATACCGTTTATCGATGCAATATTTAAAATACGACCAAACTTTTGCTTTTTCATATGTGGTAATGCATATTTCGTTGTAATAAATGGTGCCACTAACATAATATTAATCATTTGTTGAAATTTTTGGGTCGGGAAATCTTCAATCATCGCAACATGTTGAAGCCCCGCATTATTAATTAAAATATCCAGCTGCCCATACGTATCGATCGTATATTTAATGGCCTGCTCAATATGTACTTCATTCGTTACATCACAGACGACATACGATGCTTCTCCTTGAATTTGCGTTTGTGCAACTTCTAATTGTCGTTCATCGATATCTGAAATCACAACCTTAGCACCTACCTCTGCGAATGCTTTAGCGATATCTAATCCAATTCCTCTAGCTGCTCCCGTAATGAATAATACCTTGCCTTCCATCCCTAATACCCCCGCATCATCTTAGCGTCTTTTCTAAATCTTTTTTTAAATGCTTGATCAACGTTTGTTCGCGCTCTTTATTTACTGTTGTCGACAGTGCATCTGTCCACTCATAGTACCCTTGCCCTGTTTTGTAGCCTAAATGGTTTTGTTCCGTCAATTTTGCAACAGTTGGCCCGACTTGCTTGGTAGCACTTAAATCTTCAAATAAATAGCCTGTAATATCTTGTACGACATCAAGCCCAGTCATATCTGCCGAAAGTAAAGGACCTGTAACGGACAAGCGGCGACCAATACTATATACGACTGCTGCATCGATATCTTCTTTCGAAGCGATTCCAAGCTCATATAAATGTTGCGCTTCACGAAACAATGCAAATTGTAAGCGGTTACCTACAAAACCTGCAATTTCCTTTTCAATTTTGATGGGTTTTTTATGGAATTGATGCATTAAGACCATCGTACGATCTACCGTTGCATCATCCGTCTTGTCGCCTTTTACGATTTCAACAAGTGGTACAAGATGCGCAGGATTCCAGAAGTGTGTAATAACTAATCGATTCGGATATAGCATCTTTTCAGCAAGTAATGAGGGCATTATACCCGACGTGTTGCTGGCAATGACCGTTGTCTCCGAAATAATCTCTTCTAGCTGTGAGAAGGTTTGTTGTTTTAACGCTAAGTTTTCAGGTATTGCCTCAATAATGAATGTTTTATCTTGCACGACTTCCTGTAAACTTGTTGAAAATTTAATATTAGAATGAATAAGCCAAGCTGTTTGTTGTGTAATAGCCTCTTCCTCAAGTAATGTCGCCAATTTAACATGTAAGCCTGTTTTCGCATTTTCTATGTCCTGTTCATTCAGTCCAAACACAATTACCTCATAATTCGCCCATGCAGCACTTAAAGCAATCGAATGCCCCATCGTCCCACAACCTAATATCGCTACCTTCTCCATTTGCTCGCTCCCTCTTTACTGTAAGATAGGTACTATAAGCCAAAACCGTCAACGACTAACGTGAATATCTGCGATTGCTTCTACAACTGAGGTCCATACTTTCCCATTTACTATATCGAAACACCAAATTTTCTCTACTCAAATCAACAAAAATTTCCTTCGTGAGAACATTTCAGTAAAGGTGTAATAAGGAAATCACTTATTCTAAATTCGAATAAGTGATTGTGCGTGTTAATCTTGTACAATTGTATTTTGTAAAAACTTTTTGTACCTTTTTTGAGCATATGCATCACTTTTACGCCACAGTTAATCTGTTTTTTGCATCAAAGCCGGATAGCTCTTGTGAATTAAAATTTATAATCATAAACAATTTTATACAATACCTTTAAATCATCCAAACTTGGTACTTTCGGATTGTTTGCTGGGCTCCCACTTGCAATAGCATCAGTTGCCATTTTATCGATTGCTTGGAAGAAGGCATCTTCGTCAATCCCGTATTGGCGCAAGTTACCGATATTCATTTGTTTACAAAGATTCTTTACCGAGTCAATAGCTAAATCAGCTAACTGTTCATCTGTATATATTGCATCTGTTTGCCCAACAAAGAAGGCTCCGATTTTTGCAAGACGCGGAATACAAGCATCTTTTGAGTATTCTAAGACAGCTGGTAACAGCATGGCATTTGAAATACCATGTGGTACATGGAATAACGCACCAATTGGGCGTGACATCCCGTGCACTAGTGCTACAGAGGCATTAGAGAATGCAGCGCCTGCTTGCATTGAACCTAAAGCCATCGCTTCACGCGCGGTTAAATTTGTGCCATCTTCATATGATGGCAGTAAATTATTGATGATTAGTTCCATTGCGGATAATGCTAGTAAATCAGAATATGGATGTGCTAAACGGGATAAATAACCTTCAATCGCATGGCTTAATGCATCAATGCCTGTTGCTGCTGTAATCGATTTTGGTGAAGTTAAGCATAATAATGGATCTACAATAGCTGCATTGGGCATAAAAGCAGGTTGTTTAATCATCATCTTAATATCATTTTTGATATCAGTGATGACTGTAGCATCCGTTGCTTCAGAGCCAGTTCCTGCAGTTGTTGGAATTGCAATATGTGGTATAGGTCGTATAGCGGCATTTTTTTGCATCTTCATGTAGTCGCCAACATAGCCCCCATTTGTTGCAACAACGGCGATAGCTTTTGCTGTATCAATACAGCTACCTCCGCCAATTGAAACGATGACATCACACTGTGTATCCTGTAGTAGTTTTAAGCCTTCATCAACATACGTATCTACAGGTTCAGATACAACGCCTACATACACATGTGTTTGTAAACCTTGTGCATGTAGATGCTGTAAGCAATTATCTACAACACCTAAACTCTTCATGACAGGATCACTTACGACAAGTACTGTTGATCCAAATCCCTGTGCGAGATGACCAACTTCTTCAAGTGCACCAACCCCGTATTTCATCGTAGGTAGTGAGTGAAATGTATAAACTGATTTTGTTTGAATCATAATGTTCACGTCCCTTTCTTACATTCCTAGAGAGAATAGTGCAATAGCAAGTACAGTTCCGATTATTGGTATAATGACGGTCAAGGCCCCAAATGGTAAGTAGGCGTCTTTATGTTTTTCTCCACAAACAGAACTGATTGTTGTTACTACGTAGCCGCCATGAGGTAATGAATCAAGTGAACCTGAGGCAATGGCAATTGTACGGTGAAGCGCTTCTGTATCTACACCCATATCAATGTAATGAGGTGCTAATAATGGCATGGCAATGGTTTGCCCACCAGAAGCAGAACCTGTTAAACCAGCGATTACGGCAATCGAAACAGCACCACCGATTAAAGGACTACCCGGAATACTAGTGATAACATCTACCGTGGCAAGGAAGGAAGGTGTTGCTTTTACAACACCACCAAATCCTACTACCGCTGCAGTATTGGCAATGGCAACAACTGCACCCATTGCGCCGGCTGCTAACGTCGCGCCTACTGCTTTTGCAAATTTAAAATTCACAGCGTAACCGGCAAGACATCCACCCGTTAATGCAACGATTAATGCTGAAGTACCTAATGAATCATGGAAAATAAATGAAATTACTAAAACAACTAATAACGGAATCATACTTAAAAGTGGATTTGGTAAAGCCTTCAATTCATCTATGACAGGGTCCGTAGAACGAGTAATAAATTCTTCACCTTTACCTACTGCACGTTTAACCATCCAGTTTAACCATAGGCAGCCGATTGTTGCCATGATTAGAGCGACGATAGCGCTTACTTCCCAACCTGCATATGGCGTAGTGCCCAAGTAAGGAATTGGAATCCAGTTTTGAATTTCAGGCGAACCTGCTGAAGTCATTGTAAATGTAACAGAACCTAATCCCAGTGCTGCTGGAATAAAGCGGCGCGGGAAGTTTGCTTGCTTGAATAAACTAATAGCCATTGGATAAACTGAGAACGCTACGATAAATACGGACACCCCTCCGTATGTTAAAACAGCGGCAGCCAGAACGACTGCGAATACAGCATATTTCACTCCGATTTTATCTACAATCCATTTTGATACACTGTCCGCAGCGCCCGTATCTTCCATCACTTTACCGAAGATCGCACCTGCCATGAACATTAAATACCAAGATCCAACGAATCCTGTAAAACCGTTCATATAGCTTGTTAAAAAGTTAGCTTGTTCATCCAAGGCCGTTTGTGGAAAAAAGGCTAATCCGTTTGTTAAACCTGCAAGTAATGCTGTTGATGGCGCTGAAATTAATAAGTTAACACCCTTCATCGTTAAGTAAATTAATAACGCCAAACTGCCAAACAATCCAATATAACCTAGCATAATTCTTCCATCCCCCTTAAAAAGCTACACAGACCATTTTGGGAGCCATACAGCTTAATCAGATAAAAATCAATTATTCATTATTGCTAGGAAAAGCAAATGTAGAAGTAGACACCGTTGTTGCAGTTGGCCAACGTTCTGATACTGTTTTGGTTTTTGTATAGAAACGTGCTTGGTCAGGCCCAAACATATGCCCTTCGCCAAAACGTGAGCCTTTGAAACCGGCAAAATTATGGTAACCAACAGGAATTGGAATTGGTACATTTACCCCAACCATCCCAACATCGATTTCTGTTGTGAATTTACGCGCAGCAGCTCCATCGTTTGTATAAATAGTCACACCATTTGCTAATTCATGTTGATTGATTAAATCAATTGCTTCTTCTAATGACCTAACACGTACCACATTACGCGCTGGACCAAAGACTTCTTGTTCATAAATATCCATCCCCGGTTTTACTTTATCTAAAAGTGTTGGACCAACGAAGAATCCTTTAGATTGTTTCACGATGTCAAATTCACGACCGTCACAAACTACTTCAACGCCTTCATCCACCCCACGTGCAATCGCATTTAATACGGCATCTTTTGATTGTTGAGAAATTACTGGACCGAAATCTGTATCGGTTTCTGTATAAGAACCAACTTTTAGCGCATTAATTTTTTCTTTTAGAATGGCCACTAATTTATCTGCTGTTTCTTCTCCGACAGGTATGATTGTTGAAATAGCCATACAGCGTTGAGAAGCAGCCCCATAAGCAGCCCCAATAAATGCATCCGCCACTTGTGTTAAGTCTGCATCAGGCATAACGACCATGTTATTTTTACCACCACCAAATGCATTAACACGTTTGCCATATTTTGAACCTGTTTCGTAAATGTATTGTGCGACAGGTGTAGAACCAACAAATGAGATTGCTTGAACTTTTGGGTTTTCCAATAGTTCATTTACAGCATCTTTATCACCATTTATAACTGTCCAAATACCATCTGGTAAACCGGCTTTTTTCCATAATTCACTGATGAAAAGAGCAGTCATTGGTACTTTTTCAGATGCTTTTAAAATAACCGCGTTTCCTACAGCAACAGCCATACTTGTTTGTGCTAAAGGGACCATAATTGGGAAGTTGAATGGCGAAATAGCTGCCACAACACCTAATGGATACTTTGCAGAGTAAGAATTAATTTGTCCCCCAACATTGACCGAGTATTCACCTTTTACCAGATGTGGTGCGCCAATTGCTAGATCCACTGATTCTAAAGCACGAGTAATCTCACCCTTTGCATCGTCTATTGTTTTACCGCTTTCCTCACAAATAATTTGCGTAAGTTGTTCTTGGTTCTCAGTGAGTAGATTACGGAATTTCATAACAACATCTGCACGTTTACCTACAGATAAATCACGCCATTTTGGAAAGGCCTTTTGCGCTGTCTCAATTGCTTGGGATGTTTCTTCTGCCGTAGCTAAAGGGACTTTTGCAATTACTTCACCTGTACTTGGGTTGTAAACATCACCGAAACGATTACTTTTGCCTTCTACCATTTCGCCACCAATAAAGTGTGTTAATACTTTCACTGCTTGTGTTGTTTCCATTTTTGTTGCCTCCTTATAGTTGCTCTATTTTTGTTTTATTTTTAAGACTTAAATACGAAGCTGCCATATCGTTATCACCGAAACCTTCATCTGAGATTCTGCTATATAAATCTACGAGCTGATCCCCAATAGGTAGTGGCACTCCGACTTGTTGAGCCATTTCTTTTGCTAACTTTAAGTCTTTTAAAAGTAGATTCGTTGTAAATCCTGGATTGTAGTCGTCATTTTTCATGTACTCTAAGTAGTTACGTTCGAATATACGACTCTGACCATAACTATTACTCAAGACTTCATATAAAACATCTGCTTCAATACCCATTTGTTCACCGAGGACAATTGTTTCGGCAACGGCTTCAGTATAGAAACCAATCATCAAATTATTAAGTAATTTAATGCGTGTACCGATACTTGGTGAAGTCCCGAGATGATATATATTTTTACCTAGTGAATTAAAAATGGCAGTCATTTGTTGATGAATTTCCGATTCGCCACCGACCATGATTGTTAAAGTAGCGTTAATCGCTCCGATCACTCCTCCACTTACAGGAGCACCTAAGTAATGCAGTTGAGCTTGTTGTGCTTCCGCAAATAACTCGTCATTAAGTTGGGGATTGACCGTACTGAAATCTACTAAAATTGTTCCCTTATTAGCTGTATGGATAATTCCTTGTGGACCGCGATAAACAGCAGAAACGACTTGTGGTGTTGGTAGACTCGTTAAAACGACCGTACTTTCTGCAACGAGTTGTGCAACGTCGGCAACAGCTGTCCCTCCATTTGCCACAAACTTTTCATTGCTGGCTTCATTTGTGTCAAAGCCGAGTACTGTATAGCCTGCATTGACAAGATTAGTTGCCATAGGTAAACCCATATTACCTAATCCGATAAACCCAATTGTGTGTGCCATGTACATTCCTCCCTTTTATGAGAACCCTTACATTTCTTTATTGAATAAGTTGCAATATTCAATTAGAGTGAATAAAAAGATGTGTTAAAAAAGATTGACCGCAGTCAGTGACTGTGGTTAGTTAAATGATATACATTACTTTTTTCTACGTCAATACACTTTTTACCTAGAAAAGTTAATTTTCTTGTTTTTAAAATATTAAAATAATGTTTGGAGGGGTTTGGAATTAATCATCAATTAACAGAACGTCAAAAAAAAGCTCTATTAACAAAAGAAAAACTTTATATAACTGCATTGGATTTATTCACTAAACATGGCTTTGAACATGTTTCTGTAGAGCAGATAACAAAGGCTTGTAATGTATCTAAGGGGACTTTTTATACACACTTCCCATCCAAATATGATGTTATTTTGGAAAAGTTTGAGGAAATGGATAACTATTATATAGAAATAGAAAAAAATATACCCGATCACTTTAATGCAGTCGAAAAAATATTATTTATTTTTAGGGAACAGATGATTTATTTGCAAAATCATGTCGGAAAAGATATGTTGCGGACCGTTTATACGGCAGCTATGACAAAAGAAGTGGAGAAAAATCATTTTTTAATCAACCCACAACGTAAAATTTTTCAAATGCTACGTCAATTCGTAATAGAAGGGATTAATCAGCATGAATTTAAGCCGGATGTGACACTTGAGGTTGCGACAAAATATGTAGAGCGTTGTATGCGTGCAAACGTCTATGATTGGTTAATTCACGATGAAAGCTTTGATTTAGTAGAGGAGATGGTAGACTTTACGGGTTCTATGCTTGACGGGCTCATTGTAAAGTGAGCAGAAATTTAATACCAAAAAGGACTTAGTGTAATGAGAGGTTTTGAAGTAATCTTTATTGTAACTAGACGACATAAAACATCTCCAAAGTAAGTATGTATAGAAATTAAAACAATCCCCAATAGGTAGACAGATTAAAAAATAAAATCTGCTTATTAATTGGGGAGTTTTTGTATGGGAAAGTATAGCTTTTTAAAAGCGCTTCTATAGTCACAATGTATATTTTTTATGTTCATTTGTCGAAACATAAAGTTTGCGATAATCAATTCGTCCATGGTTATCAAACACCACATGATCAAAGTTAGAATTTTCCCGAACATAATAGTAGTGCTTACGGTGTTTTAGGAATTTAAGATGGTATGACGTTTGCAGAAATTGCTCAATTTCCTCAAATTCAAGCAATGGATTATGTGACGTTTTCGCTTCTTCAAATAGATTGAATGCCCTTTTACAATCCTGTTCATTCATTGTAGAAATTAAGTCTTTCCCGTATGTAGTGTAATAATTATAAAAGGATAGATTTAAATTCCTTAAAATAGCCATACCACCTACAAATAGGTCCATCTTTTTAAATCGTTCAGCTGTTGGCTGTTGGAAATTGATACATTGAAGTTCCGCTTCAATATTATGCTCTGCTAAAATCTCCTGCAGCTTTTCTGCCTGTGGAAGGTGGTTCACTCCTTCACGGATTTGCTGATACCCAATAATAATCGGCTCTTTCAAGTCGGGTTTTATTAGCTGTGGGGCTTCTACTTGTACTTTATGTGATGAAGTCAGCCAGCCGTACGCAGGTTGCTCGTAATACGGATTTAATACAAATTGCTCAGGTAGGATGTTATGCCATATATAGGCTCTTGCCTCTTCACTTGAGAAGGCTTCACGGCTACTGTTAAAAAATAAATATGTTGCCCCTTCCTCCTGCTGTTCAATGACACGATAAGGTTCGTCCTCGATTGGCATATGTGAAATTGGACTGGCGACTTCGCTTTCCGTAATAAACAGCTCCACTCGGTCGATCCAAGGTCGTTCTTTAAAATAAGATTGAAATGCCTCCAGAATAATTTTGTCATTTGAAAGCTGCTTAAGCTGAAAAGGTCCACAGCCGATTTCTGGATTGAGGGATTTAGTTAGCATGACTAATCTCGGACTAGCAAAAAAGGTTGGCAGTAAGGAAAATGGTTTTTTCAGCTGTATAATGAGTTCGTATTTACTAAGGACATTCATTTGTGCAATTTCATAAATTTCTTTGTAACGCTCACTAATATAGGCAATTGAAGCTACGACTTCCTCTGCCGTCAGTATTGTACCATCGTGAAACTTGACGCCTTTCTTTAATACGAAAGACCACGTACGATAATCCTGTGTATCATAGGCAAATACTAAATTATTAAAAATATTGCCTTTTTCATCAATCCCAAAAAGTGTTTCATGAATTTGCTCCATCATATGGGAATCATGTCTTGAAATTGATTTTAAAGGATCTAGAAAAAGTTCAACTTCATACATTTGCTGAACAAATATATGCTCATCTTCAATAGACTGCAGACCTAATTTTGAATTTAACCACGCTTGAATATTTGAATTTTGGGTCATATCATAGCGTTTTATAATTTCCAATGCGACTTCATAATTCCCGATTTCCCAAAGCTCAGATATCCATTCTAGTAAAATAGTATCTGAATTTCTCAGCATCGTAATAAACGGCTTCTTCCCCCGACCACGCGCAGTCTCCCATCGGATTTTCTGGTTTTCCTCAAGTTGATGTACTATCGTTTTCGCGTAGCGTGTAGAACAATTTAAAAGCTTGGCTATTTCCGCAATAGACGTTTCCGTACGTTGATCTTTCA
This sequence comes from Solibacillus sp. FSL K6-4121, assembly GCF_038002585.1. Taxonomy (NCBI): domain Bacteria; kingdom Bacillati; phylum Bacillota; class Bacilli; order Caryophanales; family Caryophanaceae; genus Solibacillus; species Solibacillus sp. FSL K6-4121. Next base: position 650,166 of record NZ_JBBOCS010000002.1, on the reverse strand, counting down.
TAAAAAATTTGCTTAACGTAAACTCGTATTCCATATTTCCTCCTTAAAAGGTGAACAAGTCTATTTTTCCAATCACTTTTTGTTCCTGTTATTTTATTCTAAACTTCTTTAAGTGGAGGTGCTATATGAACTTACTTAAAAACTCAAATTTTCAGAAGCTGTATGTAATTTCATTATTAGTGAATATTTCAATGACGACGTTTTCCTTTATATTACCGCTTATCTTGTATGAATATACAAAATCAGCCATTGCTATGAGTACAATGCGCTTAATGGATTTCCTACCCAATGTGCTATTAGGAATGTTTATTGGTGTACTCGTAGACCGAATGAATCGTCGCCTAACAATGCTTTGGGGAAATGTCATCCGTACGCTATTTGCATTCACTTTAACTGTAGTGCTAACGACAACCGAGTTTTCACTTTGGTCTGTGTATGTACTCGGTTTCGTTATTTCATCGCTCGGCTATATGATCGGCAGCGCAACAAATGCGATTATGCCGCAGCTGTTTGAGCGTTCGCAAATGACAGAAATTCAAACAAGATTGTCGTTACAAAATACCTTAATTTCAATTATCGGACCTGGACTATTAGGTATGCTTCTGCTTTGGAGTTCGAATGCTGTATTTTTATGGCTATTTGTAGGTTGTAATCTGCTCATTGTTTTCGTAACAGCACTATTACAGAAGGTGCCGAATCCAGAGCGGTCTTCTCAATCACTTTGGCAGGATTTAAAAGAGGGTTATGATGAGCTGATCAGAAATAAGTCACTGTTTATACAAACATGGACAATTTTCTTTTCAAATTTCGCCTCAAGCCTCATTATCGGTGTGCTGACGTTTTATGCGCTCGATACACTACAGTTTACTAAAGAGGAACTTGGCTTCATGCTAACACTATCAGCTTTTGGTGGCATATTGGGAGCAAAAATAATTAGACCGCTTCGTAATAAATATCGAAGAGGACAAATTTATACATATTCAATGGCAGTGGAAATTCTTATTTTAATTACTTTTATGTTTGCACAAACTTGGTGGCTATTAGGGATTTTATTATCCTTGCGTACAGCCATTTCAACGATGACAAATATTGTCTATCTTGCACTACGTCAAGAAACAACGCCCAATCATCTATTAGGTCGTGTTGCTGGTACAACCTCGATGATTATGAAACTCGCTCTACCTTTTGGTTTACTTGTTGGGGGGTATTGGGCAGATCACTTTGCCATTCCACCGATATTCCTTATAAGTGCTATCATTATTTCTATTAATGTTTTTATTTTATTTAAAACGAAATTTACTATGACGGTATAAGCAACGCTTTGGACCTATAAATGAACACAAAAAAGAGGCATCCTAATAAAAGGATACCTCTTTTGTATGGTTACATCATTAAAATTAAAGTTTTACGATGTTTGTAGCTTGTGGGCCACGTTGACCTTCTTCGATACCGAATTCAACTTTTTGACCTTCGTCTAAAGATTTGAATCCGTCGCCTTGGATTGCTGAGAAGTGAGCGAATACGTCGTTTCCGCCTTCAACTTCGATAAATCCAAAACCTTTTTCTGCGTTAAACCATTTTACTGTACCTTGTGTCATTTAAATGACCTCCATTATTCGTATTAATAAGATGACAATTTCCTTAAAAAGAAAAAAATTCACATATTACAAAAAGTACCAAACAAAATCCAAATACTTTTTGTAATAGGTGAATTTATTGTTGTCTTGTATAACTCTTATTAAACATAGTATATACCATAAAAATGAATTTGTCTAGTGCATAGCCTACTTCCCCTCTTTATTGCGCTATTTAATTAAACCTTCCCTATCCGGTCCATTTAGTAAGGAACGTATTACTCTGAATCATGCAGCAGAAAATACATCACCTTTTATTAAATACTAACTAATGATCGAAGGTGACGTATTATTCTACTTCTAATTTAGTACGTCCATGATTTTTCTTCAATATCCCCTGTCTTCATATCCCTCAATTCATACTTCCCTTTAGCTAGTTCATCTTCCCCCAGCACAATAACTTTCGCTACATTTTCACGATTGGCCTTTTCCATTGCCTTACGCACCTTTTTGCCACCAAGTTCCACTTCCACTCGATTACCTTCTTTGCGTAAGCTTGTTGCAAGTTGAAGTGCCTGTTTTTCTGTACCAATCGGAATAATATAAATATCGATCTCTTTAGGATTTTCTTCAATCTTACCAGCTAATTCAAACGTTGTATAAATAACATCAAGGCCGAATGAAATACCAACCGTTGCAAATTCCTCATCTGTGCCTATTAGTCCACCAATGGCATTATCATAGCGTCCACCACTACCAATACTTGATTTAATTACACCGTCTGCTAAGAAAATTTCATAAATAGTTCCTGTATAGATTTCCAGACCTCGTGCTAAAAACGGATTGAAAATACAAGTTTCGGTAATATTAAGCGCGTTTAAATAATCCATCAATTCACGTACTTCAGCTACACCTTGTTTTATGAAGTTATTTTCTTCTTGAAATGTTTCAAAATACGAAAGCGTTGGTGCTGCGTCTAAAAAAGCTTCTATATTTTTTAACGCCTTTTGACTTACTCCCAACTCCGATAATTCCTTCGCTAATGTTAAACGGTCGATTTTTTCCATCTTGTCTAAAACTAAAATAACCCGATTCATTTTTTGTTCTTCCACTTCAAGCACTTGCAGTAAACCGTACAAAAGCTTGCGGTTATTATATTGAATTAAGATGTTTACATCTAACTTTTCAAAAGCATCGACTGCCATCATCATTAGTTCAGCTTCTGCAGCTTGTGATTTTACACCAACGATATCAACATCACATTGCGTAAACTCACGGAATCGTCCAGCTTTAATCGGACCATCACGAAACACCTTCCCGATTTCATAACGTTTAAATGGCATCGCAAGCCCTGGATTCATCGCGACTACTTTTGCGAATGGAATGGTTAAATCATAACGAAGTGCCAAATCACGTTCGCCACGATCAGTTAAGGTGTACATTTCCTGCAAAATTTCTGCCCCACCCGCATATTTGGAAGCCATTAAATCGGTATAATTAATCATCGGTGTTTCTAATGGTTTACAGCCGTATAAAATAAATGTATCCTCCAACGTTCGGCGAATTTTACGTCGTACAACCTCTTGCTCCGGTAAAAAATCCTGTGTACCCCTTACATTTTGATAATCCATTTTCTTCATTGCTGTGTTCCCCCTTTATTTTTGGCAATAAAAAAAATCGTCTATATAAAGCTCCTATAACGGCTTTATGTATACGATTCCACGAAAAATAGTCTTCCTATTCGATATTAATAAATTAATAAAGATAGCAAGACTACTTTGTATGATGATGTGTTGTAGAAAATATGGATGCCTTTAATTTCAGCATAAACATTCCTCCTTAATAAGTTGCTCATTACTATACAGGAACAAATTTCAATTATCAACAACTAATATCTTTTATGGAAATATTACGGTTAATAACTATTAGTGTGGGAGAAGAAATTGAAAATAAGATTTTCTAATGAAGTCCGTTCTGCTGCGCTCCGGGAAAAGACGATGAAGCAAGTGTTATTGAGGTTCCCGTCCGTTGTAATCCGTTCCGAGGCAGGCTTTCCAGGCTTGCCTCCCAAGCTTTTTTAAATTGAATTGCGTAACGAGATAAATAGAGGAATGAATTTCCGTTATTTTTAAAATAACATGAAAAATAGTAAAAATAAGGGAACATATTGCCGTTATTGACCTAAAAAACAAGAAATTTAATGATTTTATTGAAAATAGCGGTAAAACGTTCCCTTATTTATCCTAAAATAACCGACATCATTCAAATAACGGTAAAATCTTCCTTTATTTTAGGAGGGCAATTAATCAGACCAAATAGGTTAAGGGTACGAATTTATGTTTCGTACTCTCTTGTTCACCACATTTCATTTGAAATATTTACACTTGCACTCTTTGATTGCTTCCGCCTATTTGTATAAATCGATTATAAACAACTCTTGCTAACATAGGGTCTGCTACACCATGGATAATGGCGCGACCATCCTCAAAGAAAACGATGCGGTATGTCTCAAACTGACACGATAGTAAATATGGATTTACTATTAGCTTTGTCACTTGCTTACTTATGTTTTCTGCAATTTGTTCTAGCGAATACTTATACGATTGGCCAGGTCTTAGCTGAACCGCATCCCGCCCGCAAAGCACCCCTACCTTCATTTGTTGCTCTAATTGGAGAAAAGGGTAAATTGGTTGTTCACCGCAAGTAAGGCAATGTGGATTTTTAAGCTTCGATACATGAATCTTTGCGTGCTCTTCCTTCCACAGGTCGACCGATTGAACAATTGGTTGCAATGGGATTCCTGAAAGCCATTTCATTACGGATGTCACTTGATACGCAGCCGTAACTAGAACAATTGGGCTAATGACACCCACTGTATCACAGGTCATCGTGTCCATCGGTAAATGCTGCAGTAAACAATGTAAGCATGGGGTTTCTCCTGGGACGATAGGCAATGTAAGACCATAGCTCCCGACACAGGCACCAAATATATACGGAATTCCTTGCTTATTTGCCGCATCATTAATGATTAAGCTTGTTTCAAAATTATCCGTTGCATCGACAACAATCATATACCCTTGCATTAATGTTTCTATATTTAGTCCGTGCACATCCTCCACAATACCTTCAATAATAATTTCACTGTTTATTTGCTCCAGTCTTTGTTTAGCTACGATAGCCTTTGGTAATTTGCGATGGACATCTGTCTCGACGTAGAGCTGCTGGCGCTGTAAATTGCTCCATTCAACATAGTCTCTATCAACAATCGTCAAATGCCCAATTCCTGCTCTCGCCAGCATTTCAGAACTCGCTGAGCCAAGTGCACCTGCCCCAATAATTAAGACTTTTGCTTGCTGGATACGTTGTTGCGTATTTTCTCCTAAAAATAAGGATTGTCTTGCATAACGATTGTTCAAGGCGTCACCATTCCTGCTGTCGGGCTGCTCGGAGTTGCATACTCTTTTTCTTCTATTCTGCCTGCCTCAAAGCCTAATCTGCCAGCATCTATCGCGAGCTTCATTGCCTCAGCCATTTTTACAGGATCCTTTGCGCCAGCTACAGCTGTATTCAGTAATACCGCATCTGCTCCCAACTCCATCGCATAGGCAGCATCTTTAGGCGAGCCAATCCCTGCATCTGCAATAACCGGAATCGTTGACTGATCTATAATAAACTTTAAATTCATTGGATTAATAATCCCTTTGCCTGAGCCGATTGGTGAAGCACCTGGCATAATCGCATGAACACCCAAACTTTCAAGGCGTTTAGCTAGAACGACGTCATCCGATGTATACGGTAAAACGATAAATCCTTCTTCTAACAGCATTTCTGACGCCTTTAAGGTTTCAAGGGGATCCGGTAGCAATGTATGCCAGTCTCCAATGACCTCGACTTTAATCATGTCACACAATCCCGATGCCCTAGCAAGTTTTGCTATACGCACCGCTTCCTCTGCCGTTTTGGCTCCTGCTGTATTAGGCAATAGCGTATATTTCGTCAAATCAAGCTGTTCCAAAAAGTTAGGCTGCTCTTCTGAAAAAATATTCATTCTTCTTACGGCAAACGTTAAAATTTCTGCCTGTGAGACTTCTACTGCCTTTTTCTGCAACTCAAATGACGGATATTTCCCTGTCCCTAACAGCAGTCTAGACTGAAATGTGCGATCTGCGATTTTTAACATACTTCATCCTCCTCCAACAAAATGAACAATCTCTACAACATCACCTTGTGATAAGCGCGTCGTTTCATAGCTTTCTTTCATAACAATTTCCTGATTCACTTCTACGACAACAATGCGATTTTCTAAGCCATAATGTTTCAGTAATTGCTGAACATTTTCAAAAAGCTCGAGTTGCTTTCTCCCATTCACTGTAATAGACATCGCTTACTCATCTCCTGTTCGGTCGATTGATCTGAAAAGCCTCGACCCATTCTTTTTTTACAGTCCTATTTAATATAAAGCTCGTAATCATCTCTCCTGTTGCTGGTGCTAATAAAATCCCGTTTCTATAATGTCCTGTCGCAAATAATATCGATTCATCATGTGGATGAAAGCCTATAAATGGTTTTTGATCGAATGTTTGTGGACGCAATCCTGACCAAGCAGCATTCATCTTCATCTGACCAATTCCAGGAAAGAGTTCCTTCGCTTTTTGAATTAATGTTTCCATGCCATCTAGACTTACGTGTTCTGACCAATCATTTTCCTCCATAGTAGCTCCAATAACTAGCTCCCCATTATTTCTAGGAACGATATAGTATTTATCATGAAAAATAGTGTGTTTTAAAAAAGTGCTTCTTCCTTCCACAGCAATACATTCCCCTTTGACCGGTGTTATTTGCTGCTCTACTCCTAGCTGCTGAAAAAAAGGATTACTCCAAACACCCGCAGCAATAACAACCCGTTTTGCTTTGATCATCCCTAGTGTTGTATCTATTTGAAAAGAATCCAACTGCTTTTGAATCTTTAACACCTTTGTATGTTCAAAAATGGATGCACCGTAAACTTGTGCCCCTTTAAAAAAGGCCTGACATACACGATACGGCAATACACTAACATCCTCTTCAATATAGGCAGCTCCTATTATATGCGGGGAAACATCGGGTTCTAGATTTCTTACTTCATTTGCCTCAAGCCATTTCACAGTAGGCAGTGTGAGTATTGCTCCTAATTCTTTCTTGTCACGTTCAGAAAAGGCCAGCTTTAAAATCCCTCCCTTTTTGCAGCCAATATCAATGCCACTTAGCCCGTATAGTTCATCCTTTAACTTCGTATAAAGCGCCTGACTGTATCTCGCAAAAGTGAAGAACTCCTTTCCATCGCCTTCATATTCCGAATGTGCTCCAAGCATACCCGCCGCTGCACTTGTCGCTTTTAGTCCAATTCGACTTTCCTCAAGCACGGCCACCTCAACTTGATTCTTTGCTAAATAAAAAGCAATTGCACTTCCAATAATCCCTCCGCCAATTACGACTACGTCATAGCTTGCTTGCATCTTTAATGGCCTCCCTGTATTGGTTCGCTGCTGCACACGGATGCGTTTCCGAAAAAATACCCGACATAACTACAATCCCATCTGCATTTACATCATGGAGTGCCTGGACTCGATCTACATGAATTCCTCCAATCGCGAAGACGGGAATTTTTAAGTTCTTTTTCATTTCATTAATAGGAGAAAGACCGTTTGGAACCTTTCCCTTTTTGCTGTTTGTTTCAAAGCAATGTCCATAAAGAACATAATCAGCCCCTTGCCGCTCTGCCTCCATTGCGCCTGTATAATCATGAACCGATTTCCCTATATTGAGATGCGGAAATTTCTCTTTCACCTGTTGTACAGAAAACCCTATTTCGGGTAAATGTACTGTGGGAATATCGCTATACAAGGCGATATCCACAAGACTATTTATGATTATTTTCTCTTTTGGAACCTCTCCTGCATCCAAATATTCAAGTAGAGTTATCACTTCTTTTATTGTTTTTGTCTTTTCACGTATTTGTATATAATCCACACTTTGCTGTATCTGAATAATTTTTTGCGCTAATGCTAAAATCGGCTGACAATCATCTGTTACTGCCATTAACTTCATACACCTATGCCCTTATAAAATCGTAGCATGCTCATTCATATACACTTCCTGTTGCCAATCCTGACAAGTCCAGGACATTTCCCAAAACTGCCATTCATAATAGCAACTGCGCTTGAAATGGGCTGTCAATTCACGTTCATCATTTCCTGGCATCTGTGCAAATCGATTCATCATTTCCTTTTGTTTTTCAATTGTTTCCTCCATCTCAGCAGAGGCATATAAATCAATCCACTGCTGATACAACTTAACACCCGGTGTTGCTTTTCGTAATGCGACCCCGATTTCCTGATATAACCACGGACAAGGTAGTATCGCAGCGTATGCGTCGGCAATCGCCCCTGTATAAAATGCTTGATACATATGACTAACATAATTGTACGCTGCAGGTGCTGTTTGGAAATTTCTGATTTCTTCAGGTGTAACGTGCAATTCTTTAAAAGTCGTACGGTGTAGCTCTAACTCTGCTTCCCGTATAAAGTTCGCGGTTTCCAGGAAATAAGCTACATCCTCATCCTCATTAGCTTTTGCTGCCAGCATCGCTAGTAGTTTCATATAATGCTTTAAATAATAGGCGTCCTGCAGCATATAAAATTTAAACTTTTCCAGCTCCAATGTTCCATCAGCAATACCTTGTACAAATGGATGCTTCAAACTGGCCTCCCAATAATATTCCGTTTGCTTTCTTACTTCTTTACAAAAATCCATCCTATTTCCTCCTTGGAGGCGTAAGCAAAAAAGGCACCTCTACAAAAAGTAGAGATGCCTAAAAAAGTGCATATGTACGCACTTATTGCTCCCTACGCCAGTATTAACTGTCAGGTTCTAAGGGTCAGGTTTTAACCTTCTCAACACAAATGTGTCCCCCCGCAATTAAAAAATTTGCAAAAGAAAAGCTCTCCAAAAAGATGGAGAGCGCCACGTACGATTATTAGCTTGTACATTTTGCTCCCTACGCCCGTGTTAACGGAACAGGTTCTAAGGGTCAGGTTTTACCTTCTCAACACTTACGTGTCCCCCTGCAAATTCATTTAATTACTACTAGTCTACTGATAATTCTGAATAAATGCAACGGTAATTTAAATTTTTTCCTACTGCCTACCATTTTCTCGCTTCATTCGCTACGTAAAGTCCGACAGTTTTATTTTGCTTCCAAACATTGTTCCAGCGTTTTAGTGGCACCGAGGCTTCACCGGCATATGGTGCAATTTCAACCGTCATCGCAGGTCGGTCTTTAACTTTTGTGAAGTAGTCCTCAGAAGCTGCGATTGGTTCGTTTTTTGTTGTTACGGGCATCATTTTATAGCCTGTAATTGAGGAAACTCCCTTTACTAGCTTTTTAGTACGAGCAAATTCGGTCTTCGCTCGACTCCAATATATAATTTGACCGGAAGAATGATAGGATACATAGGCTAAATGATTGCCGCGATCAATCAGTCTTTTCATTGCAAGTGCTTCAGGCTCTGTATTCGGCGCCTTACCTTTATATTCTTTAAACGAAGGCTTTGTCATTTTTATTAATTGCCAGTTCACATTGAATTGACGATTTAAATCGACACCATTTATATTTGCTTTCCAACGATTAAAATTGGAGCTCCCATTCATCGCTCTTAACTTGGCCATAGGTGTTTTCACTTTTCCACCTTGTGAAAGTGTTACACCATCTGGGTTAACCATTGGTACAAACACAATACTTACCTCACTTAATATCGTTTTTACATCATATTTTTCTATCTTCGTACCATTCAAGTAAGCCTTTAAATATGTATCAATCATTTCCATCAGCACATTGGTCGTCATATGTTCCCGACCATGGAAAGCTGCATCGAATAAAACTTCCTTTTTACCAGTTCCGAGCTTTATGGAATAGAGAGAACGCCCTTCAACTGATTGTCCGATTTCCTGTAAATTCGTAATTGAAGGATACATTTGTGATATTAGCTTTAACTTTGAGGCTACCTCATCAAATGTTAAAACTTTCGAACCGTCGACTAATTGGTCATAGTGGACATCGGTTAAAGTAAGAAAAGTGGTTTTAGACGAATTTTTTACGATACCTTGCTTACCATGTATCCCGGTTAATAAAAGCTTCTCACCTTTTGCTACTTTTTTTATAACAGCCCCATTTTTATCTTTCAATTCTATATTCTTTTTTGCAATCACTTGTACCGGATATTTTCCAAGGTCAACCTTTTCTGTAGCAGCATTTGTAGTCATTGGATTAATAATGGCTGCTGCAAAAAATATTAAACTAAAAAGCAATATTTTTCCCATGAAATTCCTCCCACTTAGGTGTATAAAACTTAACTTCTATACCCTTAACTGTACAATAAAAAACGGCCTGTAAGAATATTATTCCTACAGGCCGCCCATATTAATTGTCTTTTACATCTTTACGATTTTTCTTCAGCATTCTTGATAATACTTCATATACAATCGGAACGATGATTAAAGTTAGTACTGTTGATGATAATAAACCACCAATTACTGTTACGGCTAAGTCCTGAGATATTAGTCCGCCACCAGCACCACCGAATGCCATTGGTAACATCGCACCAATTGTTGCAATCGCGGTCATTAAAATTGGTCGTAAACGTGTTGCCCCGGCTTCCAATATTGCTTCACGCATATTCATACCTTCATGTTCCATACGGATAATACGGTCTACAAGTACGATTGCGTTCGTGACAACGATACCGATTAACATCAGTAGTCCCATCATAACTGATACAGAAATCGTTTGACCTGTCGCGAATAATCCAATCCAAGAACCGATTACAGTAAATGGTAATGAGAATAAAATCGCAAATGGTGCCAAACCTTCACCAAATGTAACAACTAAGATGAAGTATACAATTGCAATCGCTGCAATCATCGCTACACCTAACTGAGTGAATGTTTCAGTCATATCAGCTGCAACACCACCTACACCAGTCGTAACACCTTTAGGTAGCTCTAAATCAGCAATTTTTTCATCCGCTGCAGATGTTGCTTTTGAAATATCTTTGTCAGTAATTGTTGCAGATACTGTCGCAAAGTATTCACCTTTTTGACGAGATAAAGAATTTAAAGTCGTACCTTCTTCAAGCTCTACAATGTCTCCGATAGTCATCGATTGACCTGTTGCAGTTTGAATTGGTGTTTCCAATAATTCATCAATGTCAGCAGCTGCAGATCTAGCTTCACGCTGTACAACAACATTAATGTCACTGCCATCACTTTCAACAGTTGTTAACACTTCTTTTGCTGTATTTGTTTGTAATGCCATTAAAATTTGTGCAGTAGTTAAACCGTATTGTAATACGTTTTGTTGATCTACTTTAATCACATTTTCTACATAAGGCTCAGAAGCATTTGATTCAACTTCATCTAATCCGTCGATATCAACTAATACATCTTCCACTTGAGCTACAGCTTCGTTTAACTTATCTAAATCTTCACTGTATAATGTATAACTTACTTCATTCGATGACATACCCATCGCGAAGTTTTGTGTTTTCCATTCACCTGTTTGACCAACGTTGAAGATATAGTCCTCTACTTCTTTTTTCGCTCCTGCGAAATCGTCCATATCAGGGTCGAAAATAGCGTAGATTAAACCGCCACCAGCACCTCCGCCAGTCATCATTGAAGCTGCGTCTGTTGAAGTTTCAGTATTCACCGATAATTGTAAAATATCGATGTCATCACGCTTGATTAATTCTTGCTCAACTTCTTCAATGTTCGCTAATGTATCTTCCATTAACTCACCAGTTTTTGGTGTGTATGTTAAATACATTACCTTCTCTTCTTGAGAACCCATGAAGCTGAAACCGATTAAAGGTGTTAATGCTAATGAACCTACTAACATTACGATTGCAATGATAGATGTAATCCACTTATGATTTAAACATTTTTCTAAGAAACCTCGGTAAGTTAATGCTAATTTACCAACCTCTTTATGTTGACTTTCTGATTTTTCACCGTAAATTTTCTTACGGAATAATGTGTGAGAAAGTGCCGGTACAATTGTAACCGCAACGATTAATGAAGCGATTAATGCAAATGACATTGTAAGAGCGAATGGTACGAATAATTCTCCAACCATACCACCTACAAATACTAATGGCGCGAATACCGCAATTGTTACTAATGTTGAAGACATAATTGGCTTAAACATTTCAATCGTTGCTTCACGAATTAATGCACGGCCTTGTAATTTTTCTTCTTTTAAGTGCATACGACGGTATATGTTTTCTACTACTACAATCGAGTCATCAATTACACGACCAATTGCAACGGTAATGGCACCTAACGTCATAATATTTAATGTAATATCCATCCAGTGCAATAGCATTAATGCCATAAATACTGAAACTGGAATTGAAATAATCGAAATGATTGTTGATTTAAAGTCACGTAGGAATAATAAGATAATTAAAATCGCAATTAATCCCCCGAATACTGCCTTTTCAACCATTGTGAAAACAGAGTCTTCAATCGGCTTACCTTGGTCTAAAGAAATATCGATTTGAAGACCGGAAATTAACTCCTGCTCTTCTTCAATTAAATCTTTTACTGCATTTACAACTGTTACTGTATTTGCATCCTGACCTTTAATAACTTGAATGGCAATAGCATCTGAACCATTTGTACGAGAAACCGATTGAACTTTACCAACCTTTTCAATCTCAGCAATATCGCCTAGCTTTACAAACGGTACAGGATTTGTTTCAGATGGTGTAACAGGGATTAACATTTCTTTTAAGTCTTCCACTGTTTTAAACTTACCATCAACGGCAACTGCCTGCTCGCCTTCTTCAAATTTATATAAACCTAAAGAAACAGCTAAGTCGCTTGCTTGAACCATTTGCTTAACAGAATCTTCTGTTAGGCCTAATTCATTCATTTTTGCTTCATCATATGTGAAGGATACCTCTTCCAAATGCTGACCAGTAACCGTAGCTGATGCTACACCGTCAATTTTGTTTAACTTTGGAAGGATAATTTGTTCTACCGTAGAAGTTAATTCGACAATATCTTCATCTGAACTACTTACTGATAACGCAATAACCGGCATCATATTCATACTGATTGCCATAATAGAAGGCTCTTGAGCACCTTCTGGAAGTGCAATATCATCTAAAGCAGCTTCTAATTGACGTTTCTTTTCATCCATATCTACGCCATATTCATATTCCACTTGAACTTGTGAAACATTTGAACTCGATGTAGAGTAAACAGCCTTTACATCTTCTAAACTTTCAACAGCCTTTTCATAAGGAATTGAAAGATCATCCATTACTTGCTCTGGTGTAGCACCAGGATAAACACCCATAACGATTAAGAACGGGATCGATATGTCTGGAATCGATTCCATTTTCATACGTGTAGATGAATAAATACCTGAGAACACGATTATGATTGTTAGTAACCATACGGCAAGCTTATTTTTCAATACGAAATTTACTAAGCCTTTCACGGTTCCACCTTACCTTTCTTGACTATATGTAACCACCATTCTATAATAATGACTAGCCGGTCACGTGTCAATTGAAAGGGGCTCAAAATTATTATGACAAGAAAACAATTAATAATGGATTCTGCCCTACAGCTTTTTGCAGAAAAAGGGATAGAAGCTACATCAGTTCAACAAATCACTGATCACTGTGGCATTTCTAAAGGTGCCTTCTATCTTTCATTTAAATCTAAAGATGAACTTATTTATGCAATAATTGAACATTTTATGAACAATATAATAAGAGAAGTTGACCAAGCAGTCAAAGAAGGCTCTACACCATCAGAAAAGCTCCACATTTATTTTGTTCATACATTTAAAGTCATGTCACAATATACAGGCTTTGCGGAAATATTGATGAAGGAAAAGGTTTCTGCGATTAATGAGACATTGATTGAACGAATTCAATTTTATGTTGATTTGGCTAAGAAAAGTTTGGAAAAGTTATTATTCGAAGTATTTGGAGATCAGATTGAAGGGAAGCAATACGATTTAGTGCTCGTTATTAATGGGATGGTACAGGCGTATTTACAAAATTTCTTCGAATCGTGCAAACCGTTCGATGTAATAAAACTTGCTGATTCACTCGTAGAGAAAACGACGCTATTGGCTACGAAAAGTGAAATCGTTTTTTTAAAGGATTCATCTCAGCTGTACAGTCGAATGAAGGTCTATTCAACAGAGCATATTATTGAGGAACTAGATCAATTACAGCAACAAACAAATGATAATCTGGAACAGGAATCCATCCAATTGCTGAAAGAAGAGCTAACTATGGAAAATCCCCGTCCTGCTATCGTCATTGGTCTTGTTTCTAATTTAGAAAAAAATGAGAATTTTAATTGGGTTACATTATATTTAAAAAATCACTTCATTTAGAAGAGGAAACGAAATACCCGCCTCAAAATTAAAAAAGACTGGGACATAACCCAAAAATGCCATTAAATCTCCTTGAGAGAAATGGCATTTTCTTGCTGGCATAAAAAATTGATTTCCATTCCGGGACGCTTTCCGCGGGCACGGCCTGAGCCTGTAGTCTCAGGCGTCGTGCTTTTCCCGCAGGAGTCGCCCTCCATTCCAATCAATTTTTAAAGTCTACGTTTATTAATAAGGGTCTTTTCCTTATCCAAAGAATATTCTACTTTTGTCTCAGCCCCTTTATTTTGTTTCTACCTCATAACTGTTGTTCTCCTTAACGGTAGACACTTTTCTGAGGGCAGTTGATTAATTACTGAACGGACTGCAAATACGCTTCATATTCCTTCGTATCATAATCGTATTGAAGCGTGTAATTCAGCCCCTTCTTCATTAACATTTCACTGTATGAAGGGTCCCCTTTAAACATAATTGCCAAATCTGCAAACTCAGCTGGATTATTGATAAACGGCTCATATAAATCAAATGTAATTTTTGCCTTTTCCAACTCCCCCATACCCGCGTATGCTTCAATTAAAGCAAGCGACGTAAACGGCGTATATACATTCAAGCGACCATGTTTTTCATTCACTGAGTCTACATAGGCAATTAATTTCGAATGATTCCCATGCAGGCTCTCCAATTTGCGAATAGAGCCTTGTTGAATCTCAAAGTTTTCATGAAACGTTTCATACGGCTCTTCTATTAGTTTTGCCCACGCAACGTGGAAGGACGAATTTGCTGTCCCTTCTATTAATTGGCGAATGATTGAATCCCCATACTTCTCTAGTAAGAACATGGTGCCATAAAACCCTTGCAAGTAAATCGTATGAAAATTGACGTCTCCAATTTCTTCAAGTTGTTTAAAAGGAATTGCGTTAAACATTGGTCCATACTTTACCAAAACGTGATCCATCAGTTCATATTCAAACGTTAACGCTAAGCCCTCTTCTAACCATTCCGGAATTTGCTCAGAAGTTACCTTCAGCGTATCTATGTATTCATAAAATAAATGGTGACTATATTCGTGAATAATCGTGGATGATAAATCTCCAGTATATTGACCATCAACGGCCACCGTTTTAATCGGTGGATGATAAATACCTAAGTTCCCCTTACCCAAATACATATCGTAAATTCGGTCCCCTGGTAGTGCTACAAAAATATCTACCTTATCTTCGTTTGCGACATCGAAAAGCTTAGCCGCACGTTCCTTCGTTTGTTCCATTCCCCTGACAACTTTATCTTCTTCAATCACAATGTCTGAATTTATGAGTACATCTACCCCGTTTAATTGTGTCTTTTGATAATCCTCGTTAAGCGAAAAAATTAATTTTGCTGGCACATGGGGATTATAAAGCAAATAAATTCCGACAGCAGAAATCGTAAACAGCACTAAAAAAACAATTTTCTGCGCTTTTGTTATGCGCAAAGCCACCACCCCTTTTTTAAAAAAACTAATTACCAACAACTATAACATAATGGTATTTTATGTAAAACAATTCCCGAAAGTTTAATCCAAAATTAAACACTAACAAGCTGAATTAGTACTAATTTATAATTATATTGCATAAGAAAACAGCCATAAATGATTCTTATGGCTGCAAATAAGAAACCTATAAATAGTAAAGAATAAACTTACCAAGGATATAACTGCTGTATCAATTGTTTGTGCCAAGAGGTGCAAGTGGAAGAGTCTATAGTCTTTCCCACTTACATGTCCCAGTCGGTACTATACCGAAGAACAACTAACTAATTTTACTTCTATATAAAATATAAGACTCTGTCTAAGTTCAAGCATAATAAGGCCATTCTAACTTTTTTAATTTTCTTCATTCAAGAAATTTAATATTTCGCGGGTTACGGTTTTCGAATCTTCCAGCATGCCGAGATGCCCTGTATTTGTTTTTACTTTTTTAACATGAGGGTTTGATGTCACAATTGGTGTAACAGCTTTGTCCTGTTCACCTTCAATGACTAATATTGGAGTAGAGGTTGTATCCATTAAATCCTTTTGACTTGGACGTGATTTCATTGCGCCAAGTGCAGCAACGAGCCCTTGCGCTTTTGCTTCATGTGCCACTTCCTTTGCAAATAGCACGTCTTCTGCATCTGCATCCGGAGCTAAAAAGTTATGGATAATGCCATCTACAAACGGTCCAACTCCATGTAATAATATTTCTTCCTGTTGTTTCGCTCGTTTTTCAATTGCTTCTGGGGTATCCGGTGCATCAGATGAATACAATAAAACAGCCTTTTCGATATTCGTATATTGCTTTTCAATGGCTGCTAGCGTAATGTATCCGCCCATTGAATGGCCAATCCAATAGGACTTTTCAACTTTTTCTAGTGTTAAGATATCGATAATATCTTCTGCATACTGGTATACGGTGTAATCCCCTTCAGGAGCCTCACTCTTTCCATGTCCGGGTAAATCAATTGCAATGACATCAAAGCACTTTGTTAAAGGTTCAATAATTTTATCAAAAATTGCTGTACCACCTAAAAAGCCGTGAACTAGCACGACCACTTCTCCTGATCCTTTTCGAGTATAATTTAACATTAATATCAGTCCTCCCCTTATTTCTTCTCTTATCTTTTTCCGTATTTACGTAAACATAAACAAAGAGCTGTATTAAAGTTTCAATGACTTTAAATACAGCTCCCTACTTATTTATATAAAGGACTTTTTCCGTCTAAATGTGGGTTTCACTTCGGCAAAAAGAATGGCGATAAAAATAAGCACACATCCTACAAGCATACGTCCCGTTAAAATTTCATGTAAAATCAGTACAGAGAACATCGTACCAAACAATGATTCAGTTGATAAAATGATCGCTGATTTTGTTGGATTCGCATATTGCATCCCAATATTTTGGCAGACATACGCAACACCGGTACAAAAAACGGCTAAATAAACAATGATCCCAAGCCCTTCAGAACTATAGCTGGTCGGTACTTCACCTAATATTAATATGGCAATTACACTTAACACGGACGCAGTATAAAACTGAACGATCGTTAAAGCTAATGCATCCTCTGTCTTTACAAAAACATTCGTATAAAAAATATCAAACGCAAACCCTACCGCACAAAGTATCGATAAGAAATCCCCAACATTAATAGTCAATGAATCCTGCAGCGATAAAAATCCAATCCCGACAACTGCAATTCCGGCAGCAATAAATTCAAAGCGATCGATGCGTCTTTTGTAGATGACATAGGCGATAATAGGCACGATAATAACATTAATCGCCGTTAAAAATGCATTTTTGGATGGTGTCGTATATTCCAATCCCATAGTCTGTAACGCAAAAGCAGTAAACAAAATAGCTCCCAACACTGCGCCCTTCCACAAGACAGCTTTTGTTATTAACCGAATTTTTTTATAGAAAATCATACTTAATAAAATAGAAGCCAACAAAAAACGTCCCGCCATTAATTGAAATACGGTCCAATGCTCCAAACCTTTTGCCATCCCAACGAATCCGCTTCCCCACATCACTGCGGTAATAAGCATTAACAGTTCGCCTTTATACTTTTCCATACTTATTCCTTCTCTCTCTTTAAACACAATTAGATATACAATAATCAATATTGCATAAAAAAGAAAGTGAAAATTCCAAAATATAAGGAAATATTGAATAAATTTCATATTTATTGCTTGACTAGAGCATTGATAATTGTTTTTTTAATAACAAAAAGGAAGAATGATTGTGTATTAAAAGTATTTTGTTCGAAGTGATACTATAATATCTTTATAATTTAGTGTCGGATAATATGTAATGTAATGATTAATTTTTATATGATTTATACAATAAAAAATGGGTATTATCTATATAGATAGCTATTTATGTGAATTTCATGTAAAATAAGCCTTTATAATACTTTAGGGACGTGAACAAATTGATTAAAATTGAAATGCCAAAACCTGATCTAGTAATTCGTCAGCGTGAGCAAGTTTTAAAACAAGGAGAAGTGGAAATTACACCTTATTTCGGCTTTATTGATTTCCACAAAATTACGCGTGATAAAGGCGGAATTTTCTTCTTCTATAATGAGAAAAATGAACTTTTATTCGTTGGGAAAGCACGTAAAATTCGTCAACGCATTAAAAAGCACTTTGAAGACAACGTATCACCAATGAAAAACCATCGTGAAGAAATCAATAAAATTGAAGTATATGAAATTGAGGATCCAATGGAACGTGAAATTTACGAAACATACGCGATCAACCAATTCCAAGCTAAATACAATATCGATAAAGTATTCTTCGAGCGTTAATTATTTTTAAAAGCGATGAAACATATTTTATTTCAAAAGGGGCTGGGACAAAACCCTCCCAAAATCAAACGCCGTTCAAATTTTACGATTAGTAAAATTTGAACGGCTTTCTTATTGTGTCTACTTCGTAGCCGTTGTTCTCCGTTACGGCGGACGCTTTCCTGGGGGCACGAGGCCAACAGGATGTTGGTCACAAAAGCGTTGCCACAGGACGTGGCGTTTTTAGCTTTTGTTCCTTAAGCTCTCCCTCGTGCTTGTCCCCTGGGAGTCGCCGCCTTCACTCCGAACAACTAATTTCTCTTCTATATCAAATAAATCTCTGCATAATTTCAGGCATGAAAAAAGGACATTCTCTGTTAAAATTTAAGTATCCTACCACCAAATTTTAAACGAAAGAAGTGTGCCTATATCTAAAGATTATGACATAAATCAACTTATTTTACCGCTAAATCGCTCCCCCTTGTTACTTAAGTTTGGCATCAGCTTTAAAAAACCACAATGTTAAATATAAGAAAAATCTGTAATCACTGATATGATAGCATTTACAGATTTCATAAACGTACATTTTTTATACAATATCTCTTTTTAACTCTCTCTTCCAAACTGCCCACATTATCAACACAGTAAATAGTGTAAACCCAACAACTAGACTCGGGACGAATAGTTGTGCGTAATTGAGATTAATTACATGTTGAACTACATATATTGCACCAACAGCAATCATCATAAATTGCACAATAATTTGCACAGCAATTAATACAATTCGATTCGGTACCATACTTGAAATCGCCATTGTTAAAATCGTTAAAACAATAGAAAGTATAAAAATCACAACTACCGAAAGAATCATATATTGCCAAAAAGTTATGTCATACCAATGATAATACCAGCTAAATGAGGTTAAAGGTAAATCAAAATGTGACTGTGTATCATTCGCTCTATACAGTGCCATATAAAATAGTAATAAGATCGTCGTAAGGAAAGTGCCACTGAACAGCCCCGCAAACCATTTCGTTCGATACAATTTGCGTCCTTTTGCAGAAGCATACTGTATCGGCACAACATTCGCTATTTTATCTCGAATAAAAATCGGTGAGATTAGAATGGCTATACTAACAAAAATCGCAATTGCAATCGACGTTTTATACGTTTTAAAATTACTTGTTACAACATCTGAATACACAGCAAATCGTTTTTCGTCTAAAAGTTGCTGTAGTCTCTTTTTCTGATCTTCAGATGCATCGTTCCTATATGCAATGATTGATTTCTCTCTATCTTGTCTTTCTTTTAAATACCAATCGTATGTTTGAAGACGCCATGGAAAATCAAGGTTACTCTCAAAAATAGTTTTATTACGATAAGCATATTGTTCCGCATTCTCGTACTCATAATTGTCAAACTTTTCATAACTATTCATACCTAAAGCAACCGCTTCTGGATCATTCGCTAAGTAGGTGTCTGCTACGAGGACCTCTGCTTCATACATAGCCTGTAGCTTTAATAGCTCTTCCTCATCCCACTCGGCACCGAACAGAGGAATGATTTGTTGTTCAATATCAAAATGATCACCCGCAGGCCGTCCATTTGGAAAATATTCTAAATTAAATTCTATTAATAATTTAAAGAGTAATACGTTCACTAAAAAAATAAGCAATAGTAATTTCCAAGATACTATTTTACGCACCTCATAAAAAAACAACCTCATCTCATACAACATCCTTCCTGTTAAAATAACGAATGGCCGAGCAAACACCAAAACTAGCAATGGCAAACCAAATGAACAACGTCCACACTTCATGGTACTGTGTCATCATAAAGGTTGAGCCACCATTAAAATATTGATGTGGATTCATTAACAACAACGAGATATTAAAAGATGCCAGCCACAAAATAACACCATTTGAAAAATACGAGGGCACGATGAACATCGCCATAAGGAAAAACACACCAATAATCCACGTATAATAGCTGTTTTTCACGAATACCGAAATTGTAATTGTGAGCATTATGACAATAATTAAGATTGCTATTAAAATACCTAGCACCAACCCGAAATACTGCCCAACAGACAAGTCCCACCACGTTATGTATGGTAACCGATATTCCCAATTGAAGCCGCTACTAACCGAAACGTGCCAAACAGCTGAATAATCATAGACGATAAAGTACGTACCCAACGTTCCTCCAAACAAAATGGCTAAAACAATGAAACTTGATAATATACTCGCTAACCCTTTATTCAATAAAAGTTTTCGACCTTTTTTAGTAGGATATATAACTAGCTGTGTACGATGTTCGAATTCATAATTCATAATAAATGCAGTCAATAGAACAACAAGCAATATGCCTTCAACTGCTAGTGTTTTCATAAGTGAACGAAATAGCTCTGAATGCATTCGATAATCACTTAAGAAAAACCATTGCTTATATTCGTTCGTAGCGATAATTTCATCAAAACGACTTTCCCATCCATCAAACTCTGCCGCCATTTTTCCCTCTAACCAGCTTGGCAGTGAATAGGTCTGGAAAAAGCTACCCTTTTCTTCACTTAAATTAATCGCCTCATAACTTCCCTGTAATCCTTTTGCCACTTGCAAATAAGTGAACTTGGAGCTAATTTCATCTATTTGTTTTTGCACGGATACACTTGCCTGTTCGTACTGCTCATAGGTCATACTCTCCAAAAAGGTCGCCGTATCACCAACATCAAAATGCTTCACCTGTTTTTGAATATCACTCTCCATCGTTTTTAGTACTTCATCATCAAAGGTTGGACCGTATGCTGCCACTATTTCATTCACAACCTTCAGCTCTTCTTTATGATGTGAGCTACTAATAATTGAAAACATATTAAACGCAAGCATTAAAAGTAAAAGAATCATAATAACTGGTGACAACAACGCCTTTTTCATCTCAAGCCATGTAATACGCATCCCCATCACCCGTTCTGCTCATCCGCGTAAGCTACTAAAAACACATCCTCTAATTGCGGGGCAATGTGATGCCAATGACTGAGTGGGGCTTGTTCTGTATAAAAGCGTACAAGCATTTGCCCATTCTCTTGTTTTTCCGATAACGTTAAATATTGCTTTCGGAAGTTATGAAACTCATCGAACGGCATCATTGTCTCAAATATTTTACCTTCTATTGACCGGCAAATCGTTTTAGTGTCTGCTTTATATAGAAGCTTCTTATTTTTAATCATTACGATTTCGTTTGCGATCGCTTCAACGTCAGACACAACATGCGTGGAAATAAGTATGATTTTATCGCGTGCAAGTTCTGAAAGCAGCTGACGGAAACGAGCACGTTCTTTTGGATCAAGCCCTGCAGTTGGCTCATCTAAAATCAAAATGTGAGGATCTGCTAAAAGTGCCTGCGCAATACCTACACGCTGAATCATTCCTCCTGAAAACTTGCGCATTTTTTTATTTTTTACACCTAACAATGCAACCAACTCTAGCACCTTATCAATCCGTTTTTCCACTAACCGATTGTCCATCCCCTTTAACGCAGCTAAATAACGTAAATATTGAGCTGGCGAATAATGCTTATAAAATCCGAATTGCTGCGGTAAATAGCCGACCTGCTCACGGTACGCATCTCCCATCACCATAATCGGTTGCCCATTAAAGTAAATCTCTCCTTTTGTTGGCGAAATAAGTGTTACCAACATTTTAATTAACGTTGTTTTGCCAGCCCCATTCGGTGCAAGTAATCCATAAATTCCTTTTTCAAACTGTAAATTCAAATCCGCCAATGCCGTAAAATCTTTATATTTTTTACTAATATTCTCTACCTTTAACATAGCACCACATCCTCCTGTTTTCGTAAATACATGCTTTTAAATGCCAGACAAAACAGAACAATTAAAACGATAACTAATCCCCCGTAAACAACTGTCGGTAATGTTAGCACTACCTGTATATAAGCTTCATCTGCTAACCATACAAGCCCACTATTAACCACACCCCAGCCACTAATATACCCCACAACTTTCGGGAGTATCTGTCCTGTACGTAATAAAACTAACAAACCTGTTGCAAATAGAAACAAACCTGTTAACGACAATAACCACAAACGCATAAAAACTAAGTCATGCATATAGGACACCCAAAGTGCAAGGCTCGTATTACATAAAATCGCTAGACTACTAAATACAAGCATACGTACACTAACGACTTGAAAAACTGTAAATTTAGTTGTCATTTCCAACTCAAAAGTATGCGCTTCTCGTTTATCATAAAAGCTAAAAAGTGACAGGCTCATAAATAAAAACGGTGATATCATAAAGAACATTACAATTTTCGTTGCAGTAAAAACTCCTTCACTTCCGAATGTAAAACCTGCGAACAAGAACAGAGCCGCAATCAAGATAACAGTAAAAACCCACTCATTTTGATTGGGCAACATATATCGCCAGCCCATTTGTTTGTATAGACCTGTTATCTTACTGAAAAAGGATTTCTGCTTAGGCAAACCTTTCTCAACAATTTGTGTTATCTGATTATGAATCTCCTCGTCTTTAGGATAAGGAATTAAATCCTGATTTTTCATTTATGCAGCACCTCCAGTTCCTTTTTTAAATTTCTGATTGCTTTATAATATTTCGTTTTCACTGTCGATAATGGAATGCGCAACTGCTCTGATAGCTGTATAAACGTTAAATCATTTAGCAATTTACCAAGTAATATTTGCTGCTCATCTTCATCAAATGCCTGTAATGCTTCTCGAATCTCTGCTAACTGCTGTTTTTGAAGCAATAACGAAATTACTTCATCTTCCCCATCAAGCTCTATTTGCTCCATCACATCTGTACGCTTAGATATTAGAAAAGCTTTTGATCTAAAGTAATCGGTGCAGTGATTTTGAGCAATTTGATATAGCCATGTTCGAAAAGAGGCTTTCTTTACGTCAAAGTTATTAATTGATTGCAATGTGCGAATAAAAATTTCTTGAGTTAAATCCATCGATAACTGCTGATCAAATACTCGTTTATATGTATAAGCAAATATTTCTTTATAATATTTTTGAATTAACATATTGGCACTTTCTTCATGCCCATCCTTTTGAATACGTCGGATCCACCGCTTTTCTACATCGAACACATACTCACTTCCTTTTACAACTATATATTCGTAAAGTATCATGAAAAAGTTTTGTTTTTTTTGTAAGGGGTCTTGCTGGATTTATGAGGATTTCACTCAAACAAAAAAAGCACCAATTCCCATGCCAAAATAGACATAAAAACCGGGCTCCTGATCTTCTCAACATATAAAAATTTTTTGAAATATAATATTCGAATCAGCTTAACTGCTTGCAATTAAACTTTATTGGATTTACGACGTTTAAGAATATTATTTGATTAAAAAAACACCCGTATCTGTTGTTATTTTCCACTTTAAATTTAACCAACCTCGTTTTATGGGCGTAGCATCCAATATCTTAAATCCAAAATAACGATTACACGTAGTTATAAGATCGTTCAATATCATTTCTTCTGTTAATACAATATCCATGTTTCATCACCTCGTATTACTTTTTACTCAATATTTCATCAACTTGGCGTTCTTTAACTATAGAGCACTTTTAATGAAGAAATAGTACAATGCCAGGTTACGAAAGATATAAATTAATTAATCATAAAATTCCATATACGATTTATTCTGTTTATAATAAGTTAATCTATCCTGCAATGTACCCGTGTGGAATTCAAACTTATGCCCATCAGGATCAGTAAAATAAATAGATTTTTTATCCTTTTCATTTCTAGGACGTCCAGATAAGATATTCACTCCTAAATTTCCTAATTTTCTTAGTACACTATTAAACTCTTTATCTTCTATTGTAAAAGCCACATGAGTGTAGGACTGGCTTATTTCATTTCGAGGTATTTCTTTCTCTAAGTTTAGCGCTAACCACATGCCATTCAAATCAAAATAGGCAGTGCTTCTTCCTTTAACAAGCAATTTTGCATCAAATACTTTTTGGTAAAAATCAACAGATTTATCTAAGTCAGAGACAGAAAATAAAAAATGATTAAGTCCCTTTCCAAACATCAAATCACCTCAAAATTGTTATATATAATGTCTTCAGATTGAATTTACACTAATTTTTGTTAAGAAATATGCTTGATTATTGAAAACTTTTTTATAAAGCCCCAATTTATTAATCTGAAACTTTTTTAAACATACAAACGATGAAATCTTCAAGACCGAATTCATTATCATTTAAATTATTGTGCTGCATATCGCGAATTTCAATTTCTTGAAAATCCGAAAAAAGCGTTTGTAATTTAACTTTGGAATAACCTAATCCACCGTTTAAACTTCGATCCATATAATATTGTTTATCGGACAGCGATGACCCGCCGTACTTACCATTTTCTTTGAATGCACTGATTGAAAAATAACCATTCTTTTTTAAATATTTATTGATAAATTGAATGTAGGAAATCCTTCGATGTGGTGATAGGTGATGAAAACAACCAGAATCATATATGTAATCAAAATTTTGTGATTCTAGATTTAACTTAAAAATATTCTCACAAATAAATTGTATGTTTACATTTTGAACAGCAGCTTGTTCTTTAGCCCAATCGATTGCTTGTTTTGATAAATCTATAGCGGTTACAGTACAACCTTTTTGAGCTAAATAGATAGCGTTACGCCCGTTACCACAGCCAATTTCGAGTACATTACAGGGTTTTATAGTTCCCTGTTCAAAATATTCAATTAAATTTTCGTCGGGTCTATCACAAAAGAATGGGACATTTCTTTCTTTATCTTTATAAAAATCATCCCAAAATTCTGTTTGCTCTCTGAACAAAGAATCTAGTAATTCATATAAATCCTCATTATTTTTAACTAACATTTAACGCCCTCCTTATTTAATATAAATTGTAATATAAAGGAAGTTATATATTGTTACACTTTATTTAAAATAAGATTAAATACCTTAATCTACCGTTCTGGAAAGTACCTCGATTATGAGATTAAATGCGCCTGGAATTTATTGTATGGGAATAAAACAACCAGGAGATAGTTTATATAGGGTAATCGAAATATAATGCTTATGAAGCAATTTAAGGCGATTTAATTTAGAAAATAAAAATTAAATTATAACATTTATTACAAATATTACATATAATAACTGGAATCTTTGCTAAATTAAAGGTTCATCACCATAAGTTGGGGATGACAAAATTGAAGAGATAAAACATAGCATTTCCGCTCTCCGCCGCATCAAGATAGCGCAAGCGGCTTGATTGGGTGTTTTTTACTTCACTTTATAACGAGGGAAAAATTTTGGGATTGGTGGGCCTCGCAAACGGCAATAAAGGCAGTGATAAAGGCACGTATCACGTGGCTTTAGCGCTGTCTTGCCGTAGCCCACCAATCAATCAAATGAAATTTTATTAGAAAATCTTCCCCATGTTATGGTGATGAGTCAAATTAAAAAAGGCATTCCAAATTTTGTAATTTGAAATACCTTTTATTTTGACGTGTTTTATTTTCTTATCGCGGTATTTTATAATCCAACATTTCATTAATTTTCGATAGATCTTCCATAATGCCTTTTTTCTGATTGGCAATGCCTTCATACCACTTGTTTAAAATGTCCTGCATGCCTTGCTCAATCTCTTTTCCATCAGACACTAATTGAACCATCACATCGATAACCTTTGTTCGCTCTTCATAAAATTTAACTCGAGCCGGGAAATCTTTTCCGATATTTTGCTTGAAAATATAGCCCAGTTTAATAATCCCATTATTCATCAATTGTTCCGAATAAAGTGTAGAACCAACAACCGCTAGACGTTCATTAAAATCCGGGTTTTCCTTTATATAATTTTGCATCATTAAGCTTACTTCATCTGCAAAGGACTTCAACTTATTTCGTTGACCATCCAATAAACTTTTCGCTTCTTCAAAGACGTTTAACATAGCCTCTGTATGATCGAGCATATTTTTCACTTTATTTAAAGGCTCTTCACTCGCACCATTTAAACGAACTTGAATGGTACGGTATACATACTGGCGCTGCAAGTAGGCCGATAGCAAAATAATCCCATTATAATTTATGCTTGCTTCGTAATGTTGTTCAGTAATCATAGTTTTATTTATCCCCCAACCCTTAACGATATACTCATACAATACCATAGATTTTACGAGTTGAAAGTAAAAAATTCAAACTATTATAACTTTATTTAGCGATAATATCGGATTCTGCTAGATTTTTTAAGTTCCATCCCTATACAATTACAATGAAAATTGCTCGATTAATGTATGAAATTCCCGCCAGTTTAATAGGCGTGTACATTCAATTCCTTGATTATATGACTGATTTTTAACAATAACATTCGTATTTGTCCCTGTTAGCGTATTTAAAACAGCCGGCTTATCATCAACATAGACATCAAGCTGTAATTTTTTTATAATATCTATTTTCTCATGATCTTTCATACCACAAAAAAAGCGCTCATCTACAACAGGAAATCCTTGTGCCTTTACCCACTCACGCGTTTGTTCACAATAGCCTTTCGGACGTGATGTAATATAGTAAATTTCATGCCCTTCTTCTGCTAAGGCTTGTAAAACCTCTTTAGCCCCTTCATAGCTTGGGCAATCTGTAAAATAGATGTCTTCCATCGAATCATTCCACATTTTGCTGCCTTGTTCACTCGTCAATCCAAATGCTTCATGAATTTCAACTGTTAGAATCTTATCGAACAGGTCCTCACCAATCGATTTGTTTAACTTCTTATTATATAAATGAAACGCATGTCGACGTAAATCAATTAGTGTATCATCAATATCAAAACCAAATTTCATTTTCCTCACCTAACTTAAGACGACAAAAGCATCTTTAAACTTTTGTTCTTTTTCGATTTGTAATGCCTGAATTTCTGCAATTTGCTTCTGGCGTTCGGTAGCACAGCTATAATCAAATGGATTTTTTTGAAGAACCCACTGCGCTAATATATGAGCATCCATTAGTGAACTGTTCAAACCAAATGCTCCAGTTGGTGTCATTGTATGGACTGCATCCCCGATCAATATCACACCGTTTTTTTCCCATTGTTCTGTTGTTGTACTAAAAACATCAAGCAGTACAAAGTCACGCCAAGACTGTATATGCTCTTTTACTGAATCGGCTAATTGCGGAAATGCTTCTATTAATTTTTCAATAAATGGGTGAAATGGCTGTGTTCGCAAAGACGGATAGCTTCCCTTTTCTATATTCCATCCGATTTGTACAAAGCCGTTTGTTTGAGTAAAAAGCGATATTTGCATGCCATCTACGAGCGCCATCTTAATTGACGGGGTCCAATTTTCCGGTGCCGGTATTCTTGCCCATAGTAAATCATAGCCATGATTATGAATCGTCACGTCCATATTTGCCAATTTGCGAATTGTTGAATGGCGTCCATCTGCCCCAATAATAAGCTGTGCGTCTATTTGTATGATCTGATTGTGCTGAAGCGCCTTAACAGCTGTATAATGACCGTGTTCATCCTGTATAAGCTCTTTAACCGTCGTATTTAATAGATATTCAAAACTAGTATATTTTTGAGCTTGTTCGACAATCGCCTGTAAAAGGTGCGCTTGAGGGACATGAATGCCTAAATGTCCAATCGCTGGATCAGGGTAAACTGTATTGAATTTTTGCCCATCCAACCAATATTCCAATGTTTCCATTCGAAGTAACCCGAGCTCTTCAATCCGTTCGAATAATCCATACTGCTTTAAAACTTGCTCGCCCTCTTCATTTAAGTGCTCTCCCCTAAATGCTTTCGCAAAGCCATTTGTACGTTCCAGTAAAAGGACGGAAATATTATGCTCTGCTAAAATGCTTGCAAGTAACGTACCTCCTGGACCACCGCCCACAATGCATACATCCACTTTTCTATTCATCGGACTTCACCTTTTTAGGATAAGCGATAATGCGTAAATCTTCTCCAATTCGAGTCACTTCATCAAATTCAACGAGTGAAGCAAAATCAATTGTCTCAACATCGTCTCCGGTAAATGGTGTTATCGAATGTTTGCCGCCTAACACTTTCGGGGCAATATAGACAATAAATTGGTCGATGAAATTATTCCGTAAAAATGACGCATTTACAGTTCCCCCACCTTCAACTAATAAATGGGTAATCCCCGTTTTATATAATGCTTGTAAAGTTTCATCCAGATTAAGACCTGATAAATTTTCTGCTACTTGGATTATTTCTACACCTAGCTTTTCATATTGCTTAATATCACTTTCATTTACTTCATGAGATGTCACAATAATCGTACGTGCTTCGGTCGTATTGACTATATGCGCATCCAAAGGTGTTCTCAATGTACGATCCAACACGACACGAATCGGGTTGCGACCTTGGCGATTTGCAAGCCGGGTTGTCAGTTTCGGGTTATCATTAATTACTGTTTGGACGCCTACGAGTATCCCATCTACTTCATGTCGCAGTTCATGAACCTCAGCACGTGCCTCTTCATTTGTAATCCACTGGGAATGTCCATTATATGTAGCAATTTTGCCGTCCAACGTCATTGCAAACTTTGCAACAACAAACGGCCGCTCTGTCAGCATATTATGGATAAAGCGTTCATTTAATTTTCGTGCTTCCTTTTGCATGATACCGACTTCTACTTCGATTCCTGCGTCACGTAAAAGTTGGATTCCGCGTCCTGCTACTTCAGGGTTTGGATCTTCTGTAGCTACAACGACACGAGAAATTCCGCTTTCTTTTACTAGATTTGCACAAGGTGGTGTTTTACCATAATGGGAACATGGCTCTAACGTCACATAAATAGTAGCTCCCTTTGCATGGTCGCCTGCCATTCTCACTGCATGAACTTCAGCGTGTGGCTCTCCTGCTTTACGATGAAGCCCTGTACCTAAAATGACACCATCTTTCACAATGACAGCTCCGACTAGCGGATTCGGATTCGTATTCCCTTTTGCACTTGCCGCTAATTGGAGTGCCAGTTGCATATAGTCCTGATCTGTTTTCATATCATTCATTCCCCTTAAACTGTTAGCTTTTCAACTAAACCCATGTGGCCAGACTTTTGTACTTTCGTTTGCAAATACTGTTCATTAGTTTCAGTTAGGCCGCCCCATAAAGGTATATGACCAGCCACTAGAAGCCCGCTTTTTTGCAATGCGTCCAGCTTTTTCGGGTTATTCGTAATAAGTGTCACTGGTTTTGCACGGAGTACTTTCAATACACGAATGGCATGGTCATAAGAACGTGTGTCATCTTCAAAGCCTAATGCATGATTTGCCTCTACTGTATCAAAAGCTTCCTCTTGCAATAAATAAGCAAGTGATTTTGAAAACAAGCCAATGCCGCGCCCTTCATGATCTGCCAGATAAAATATCGCTCCACAGCCATGATCGACTATCATTTTCATAGATTCATGCAATTGGTAGCCGCAATCACAGCGTTGTGACCCGAAAATATCACCTGTATGACAAATGCTGTGCATGCGAATTAAAGCATTCTCATGATGTGTAAAATCACCATATACTAATACAGATGATTGCTGCCCGAAAGCTAAATTCATCGATGGTATTGACTGTACTACCTGCTCTTTCGTTAAATCCTTCCCGACAGTAGTCCACGAATACCATTGGAAAGTCGCTTCAAAATCACCTTGTTTTATTGGTAGCTTTACCGGTCCAACAAGTGCAATATTTTGCAGATCGTCTCGACGGATAAGCTGAATTTTATCTTTTAAAATTGCCATTATATTTTCCATATATGATCACCTTGTTTCTTTAAGTTACTTTACGTAACCTAGTTTATAATAATAAGTTAATAACGTCAAATAAACCGAAGCAATCTATCATATGATTGCTTCGGCTTTTTTGAAAGGGCTCTTAAAAATGATAATCCTCTATTTTCTTTACTTTATTTGCAATTAAACTTACAACTACAAATGTAAATAAAGATGCAAAAATAGGAATTGTCACCGAATGCATGCCGTATATATTTTCTGCAAAGCTATAAATAACAATATACAGCACTATACCAACAATCATCGAACTAATTGCTCCATATTTGTTCGCCTTTTTCCAATAGAGTCCAAACACAACGCTCCATAGGAATGCTGATTCCAATCCGCCAAACGCAAATAAGTTCAGCATAATTAATAGTTCAGGCGGTTTTACGGCAAAAATAACGACAGTAATTCCAATAATTGTCGTTACCCAGAAACTGCGGTTTTTAATTTGTGTATCACTAGCTTTTGGGTTGATATAATTTAAATAAATATCTTTTACAACGGTAGAGCTTACTAATATTAACAATGCATTAACCGTCGACATAATCGCCGCCATCGGAGCAGCGAGTACAATACCTGCTAAGACAGGCGGCAGTACTTCAAGCGTTAATAAAGGCATCACCTTATCGCCAACATCAATACCTGGCATTACAGGACGCGCAAATACACCAATTAAATGCATGCCGAACATGATTGTACCAATTCCGATCGTACCGATTAAAATAGCACGGTGTAAGCTTTTTGAATCTTTATAGCTCATTGCACGAACAGCAATTTGAGGTAAACCGATTACACCTAACCCGATTAATATCCAAAACGTTGAAACATATAAAGGTGTTAAATTACCAGTTGCACCAAATGGTGAAACTAAATTCGGATTTTCCGCAACTAGCCCTTGCATAATATTTTCTACTCCGCCACCGGCAATTACCGTAGCAATTAATAAAATAACTGTCCCGATAATCATAATCGACCCCTGCAAAGCATCGGTTAATGCTACGGCACGGAAACCTCCGATAACTACATATGCCAATACAGCCACCGCAAAAATCAGTAGTGCGTTCGTATAGGATAGTCCAGTCAACGATTCAATTAATCGTGCCCCACCGACCCATTGCGCTGTCATTGAAGCAAATAGGAAAATAATAATGCTAACGGCCGATAAAATAACAATCGTATGGCTGTCATAGCGTTTCTTTAAAAAGTCGATTAATGTAATCGCCTCAATACGACGCGATACGATCGCAAATTTCTTACCAAGAACCATCAGTACAAAATAGCCGGCAGGAAGCTGTGCCATTGCAAGTAATACCCAGCCGAGACCCGTATTATAAGCAACACCTGGGCCCCCGATAAAGCTTGATGCACTTCCGTATGTAGCCATCATAGTCATTGCTAGAAGGAATCCACCCATTTCACGACCGCCTAAAAAATATTCCTGCATAAAAGAGGTCGACGTTCGAACTTGTTTATTTGCCCAAATTCCAATTCCGAATATAACGATTAGAAATATGAAAAGTGGTACAATCACTTGCCAATGAATCATTGATGCTTGTCCTCCTCTTCAAGTGAAATATCTTTGAAGAAAAGCTTCATCGCAAGCCAAATACAAATAATCATAAAAACTGTTCCAGCAATACAGCTATAGAAAAACCAGGCCGGGAACCCTAAAATATATTTATATTGAAGCGGATCGCCTGAACCGAGTCCATAAGCAAAACCATACCAAATCGCAAAGTTAATAATGACAAGTATAACTCCGATTAATGCTTCTTTATGTGCGATTTTAAAACGCTTATCCTGCACAGTAAACATCCTTTCTTCAAATATCAATTTACGTTGGCAACTTTTTAAGATGCCTACATCATTCTTTTTGCTAAAAGAAGTTGAATAATCCTCTCTATCATACGTGGCAAAGCGTTAGAAGAAAAGACTTTCTAAATAGAAAAGCCCAAATTCCACGAAATTCGCAAACAATATTATTAATTTAATCAAAAAAACGGCGTCTAACTATAATATAGACGTCGTTTTTTCTTCCAATTAAAGTAATTCTTTTCGTAATTCTGTTGGAGATTTAGGTGATAGTAAGCCAAAAGGAATATCGAATACCGTTTTAGCTCCTTTATCTCCTTTAGCATGAAGTTTGTAGGCTGCACGTGCATATGCAACTAAAACACTCGATGTAAACATAGGATTCGATTCCAAATTTAATGAGAACTCTAAAATTTGTTTATCACCCTCGCCTGATTGACCAGAACGGATTACGAAACCTCCATGTGGCATACCTTGATGATTTTCATCAAATTCAGTTTCCGTAATGAAATTTACAGATGTATCATAATCTGCAAAATAATTCGGCATTTCTTTAATTTCTGTTTCAATGACGTTTGCATCTGCGCCATCTTCCAATACAACATAGCATTCACGAGCATGCTTTTCTCTCGTTGTCAGTTCCGGATTTTCACCATTACGGACACGATTCACCGCGTCTTTAATAGGTAAAGTATATTGGACTGCTTTTTTCACGCCATTAATACGGCGTACAGCATCAGAGTGACCTTGACTTAGCCCATCACCCCAAAATGTATATGTATGACCTGCCGGTAGCACTGCTTCACCTAGCAAACGATTTAATGAAAATAAACCTGGATCCCATCCAACGGAAATAATCGAAACAGTGTTATTCTGTTGTGCGACTGCATCCGCTGCATCAAAAAATGCCGGTATATTGGCATGTGTATCATAGCTGTCAATTGTATTAAACCATTGGGCAAAGTGAGGGACTTGCTCTGGTAAATCTGTCGCAGAACCTCCACATAAAATCATGACATCAATTTGCTCTTTATATTTCGGTGCATCTTCCACTAAATATACTGGTACATTAGCTGATTTTATTGAAACGGTTCTAGGGTCTCGGCGCGTGAATACAGCTACCAATTCCATGTCAGCATTCTGACTGATCGCCGCTTCTACCCCACGTCCTAAATTTCCGTAACCTACAATACCAATACGAATATTACTCATCATTTCTTCCTCCTAAACTATTTGGCGCTTTTTTTAACTTACATAGTTATGTAAATTCAGAATATTCTATTCATCATACAATTTCATTTTTACGAATACAATATCTTTCGATTATTTTACAAGCAAATGTTATCTTTCGAGTAAAGCATGCTCTATTTACATAAAAGAGTTTTCATTTTCTATTTCATTCATTTTTTGATATACTACTAAAGTAAATAAAAAGAAAATATGGGGGAAAGACATGAAAAAATTATCAGCTATACTGTTAGCGTTTGCATTAGTATTTTCAAGTGTAGGTTCTACAATTTTATTCGCTAACGATGCACAAACTGTTGAAGCAAAATCCTATAAATCAGGGAAAAAAGGCTTTAGCAATAACAACAATAACAACTCAAATATTCAAAAGAATAATAATGATGCTACAAACCCTGCTGCAAAACAAAACAACGGTACAACAACTAAAAAAGATAATACAAACACAGCTTCAAACAAAGGCGGCTTAATGAAAGGCTTAATGCTTGGTGGTTTAGCTGGTTTATTATTCGGTAGTTTATTTGCCGGTATGGGTATGTTAGGTAACATTTTAGGCTTACTTATAAACGTTGCAGCAATTGCAGCAATCGTATTCTTCCTAGTTAAAATTTATCAAATTATTAAACGTAAAAAAGATAACGAGGTAACAGATACTTGGAAAAGCTAACATTACTTGAACAAGATTTAATTAATGCCGTATGTTTATTCCATGCAAAATTCAAAAATGTAACACCTGATGAAGTTGAAGTGGAGCTTATGTACGATGATGTAGCAGGCTATTCAGCAGAAGCATTCTATAATGGTCAGTTGGATGTATACAACTCAGTAAATTTCATTATGGCACTACGTCTTTACATCGACGAGCAACTAGGCCGTGACTCAATGTCTGCACGTATTTCACTCGACATTGATGATGAAGAAGGTATGATTGCACATGTTGAATTTTAATTAGATAAATTATTAGTGTTGAAACATAACGTTTCAGCACTTTTTTATTGGATTTTTATCGAATATACAGAAAGCCCCGAAACTTGTGCGCGACAAATTTCGGGGCTTTCATATTTACATAATGGCTATTTAAACAGTCGGTTGCACTTCTACTTCTGGTGTATACTTTGTCGTAAGAGTTTTGTAGCTTACGATAAATGCGATGAATGCCAACACCGATGCCCCTACTAAATAGATGGCAAGTATTGCGGCATTAGAAGATAATAATGAAACATCTCCTAATGAAATAACCGATTTAAAGCCTGAAATCGAATACGTAAATGGTAAGAATGAACTTACTGCCTGTAAGTTTTCCGGCAGCATCGGAATTGGTAAATTCGAACCTGTAATCGATAATTGTGCTACGACTAACACAAGTGCGATAAAGCGTCCGATATGACCTGCAACCGATACTAGGAAGAAGATAATTGACATAAATACAATACTTACAAAAATAGCGAATAAAATAAATAGCATGACATTAGCTACTGATAATTGTAATACCACTAGCGTAAATAGTGTTACAAGCACCGCCTGGATTGTAGCGAACATCGCTAATTGCATCCATTTACTAACGTACCAGCTTACCGCTGATTTTGGTAGTACTGCTGGCTTTTTGAAATCAACGAACAGTGATAGTACAAGCATACCTACAAATAATGCTAACGATAAAATATACGGTGCTGTTGAATCACGGTAATATTCATATGGATTCACCTTTTCGCCAGCTAGTGCAACTGGTGAAGAGAACATCGCGATATTTTCATCAGTAATTCGTAAAGATGCTACTTGATCACGTCCACCTTCTAAACCAGTAGCTAAATCATTAGATCCTGCTTGAAGGCGGTTAACACCATCATTTAATGAAGTAACACCTTCAGTCATTGTTTGCCAACCTAATGCTACTGTTTCATTACCAGTACTGATTTGAGTTAAGCCGTTTTTCAGGTTGGATACACCTGTGCCCAACTGATTCCAAGAGCTAGTTAACGTTTGGTTACCATTGGCTACTTGTGAAGCACCACTAGCTAATTGAGTGGCACCTGATACTACCGCCTTTTGTCCGTTTACTAACTGACCTACTCCTGCAACAGTTTGACCTTGACCTTTTACAAGCGCATCAATGCCTCCTACAATTGTTTTTTGACCAACAATTGCATTTTCCAATCCTGTTGTTAAGCTTGGCATCGATTGTGCAATTTGTTGAGCACCATTATTTAAAGCGCTTGCACTTTGAACAGCAACTGGGTAAATTGTTGCTAATTCTGTTAAGCCTTCGCTTAAAGCCAACAAATTCGCACGATATGTTTCCATACCCGGTGCTTGTGCCAATCCTTGTAGAAGTTGTGCGCCTTGACCTAATTGCTCAATATCCGCTTGTTTTGACTGTAATACTGTAGCTAATTGAGCTAAGCCATTAGCTAACCCTGGATTAGCTGCAGTTCCATCACCTAATGCAATTCCTGCATACAACTGATTTGCACCCGTTGAAAGCTGCTGTAATCCATTTAATAACTCTTCAGAACCTGGCTGCAATTGTTGCAAACCATTATATACCTGATTCGTTGCTCCTTGGATTGAATTTAATCCAGCTAAAACTTGTTCGGAACCGTTCTTTAATTGGCCAGCCCCGCTTGCTACTTCTTTCGCGCCACTAGCTAAACGGTTAATATTACTTGTCCCGCCAGTAATCGCTGATAAAAGTTGACCTGCTCCATCATCCGCTGTTTTTGCACCAGCAGCTAGTTGATTAATATCGGCTGATTTATCAGTTAATGATGATAGCAATGTGTTTGTGCCCTCAGCTAGCTGTTCTGTACCAGTTAAAATTTGCTTCGACCCATCTGCACCAGTTGCAAATCCTGTCTCTATATCTGTAAATCTAGCAAATACTGTTCTGGCATATGTTGCAGTAATTTTGTCCCCTAATTGTTCGCGAAGCCTTTCCACCGCACTATTCGTTACTTGGGCACCCATGAAGTTTAACCCTTCATTTTGGATGTATCGCAGCTCAGGTACTTGCGGATTTGCATCAAGGACTGTTGTTACCTTTTGTGAAAAGTCCTCAGGTACTTCCACTACTAAGTAAAATTCCTGCTTTTTGAGCCCATCCATTGCCTCTTTTTCAGAAACAAAATGCCACCCCAATGACTTACTTTCCTTCAATGTTTCCATTAAGTCATTGCCGACATTGATCGGTTGACCACTTGATACACCGCCCGCATCTTTATTGACGAAGGCGACCGGCAGATTATCCAAATTGTCATACGGTCCCCATGTAGCAGAAAGTAATACAGCTACGTAGACAATTGGAATTAACATAATGCCAATCAATGTAAAAAGTAATCCTTTACGATTTTTGAGCGAACTTAGCTCTTTTCCGAATAACTGAAATGACCCCATAAAATCCCCCCTTTTTGAACTATTACTTATATACGAATGAATCATTACTCATTACGTATATACATTAATATATTCTAAGTTTTTACATATTTCTACTATAAAATGTAAATATTTTCTCTATAGTACGTGAATTTTGTTCATATTAATATTCAAAAAATAGGACAAAGTAATTGCTATATAATAATCTACCATAGTTCATTCGTCTATTTTTCAGAATTTTCTATTTTATAAGTTATTTAACTATAAAATTAATAGCTCATTTATCATAATAATATTGCTGAAAATAAAATAAAAAAAATCACTAAATTGGTCGCCCAAATTAGTGATTTTTTCAATTTCAATATTATTTTGCTTCTACTGTCGCAACGTCTACAATACGACCTTCTGTTGTATATTTGATTTCTTTCATTGATAAAAGTTGTTCTTTTAAGTTTTCCCAATCCGATAGTCCTAAATCAGTTACACGGCCATCTTCATATGCCTTCTTGAACATATCAAATCCGTCGCCGCCTTTAGCAGTAAAGGCATTTGTTGCAACTGTGTAAGTTTCGGTATCCGCTACATCAACATACGTTTTTGTCGCTTCGTCATAATATTTGACTGAAACTACGCGAGAGCCAGCTTCTTTAGAAGAATCGTACTCTAGCTTAGCACCTGAAATGTGTAGGAACCCGCCACTTTCTTTTGGAGCATCTTTAACAGCATGTTCAAATGCAGCTTTTATCTCAGCACCTGTAACATCCATCAATGCTAGCGTATTACCAAATGGTAACACTGTAATAACTTGGCCAGTTGTAATATTACCTGCTGGAATTGCAGCACGAATACCACCACCGTTTTGCATTGCCATTACAACTTTTTTATCCGTATATTGTTTCGCTTTTGTAAGCATACCGTCTGTAATAATGTTTCCTAAAACTGTTTCGCTATTACGTACACCAACTTTAATAGTTTCAGAAGTACGTGGACTTACTAACTCTTCCGTTAATGTAACCCCAATTTCAGCTGAAGAAATAGCATCCACTTTTTCTTTAAATGGTGCTAACATTTTTAAACCTTCTGCATCATCAGCAAGTTTACCGATTTCAACTAATTGTCCTTCATGCTTAACAATGACACCATTTTCATCGAATTCAACATTCAATGTACCTAGGAAACTAGCATACTCTTTCGCTTGCACAATTAATGTTACATCTTTTTTCTCGCCTACTGTATTCGTATCCACAACGAATGGCTCTTTAAGCTCTGTATGTGAGTGACCACCTACGATAATATCAATTCCAGGTACTGATTTTGCTAGAATTTGATCATTATCATATGCAGGATTATCATCAAATCCGATATGTGTTAAGGCAATAATTTTGTCTACACCTTTATCTTCAAATGCTTTTACTGCTTTTTTCGCTTCTTCAATATAATTTTCAAACGCAATACTTCCTGGTGAAGCGATATCTTCCGTTTCAGCAGTCGTTAAACCGAAAATACCTACTTTTTCACCGTTCACTTCTTTAATCATACCCGCATAGATTTTGCCGTTCTCCGGCTCACTTGACACTAAATCCGAGAATAACCCAGTAAATAATGCATCCTTAGAAAAATCAACATTTGCCGTCACTACCGGGAATTGCGCTGCTTTAATGAAGTCGACCAATGCTTTATGTCCCTCTGGTGAAGAACCTAAATCAAATTCATGGTTTCCTAATGTAATTGCATCAAATTTCAGTGCATTTAAAAACGGTAAATCTGCTTGTCCCTCAAACTCATTAAAGTAAAGTGTACCGCTGAAAATATCACCAGCATGCAGAAGTAAGGAATCCGGCGTTGTTGTACGATAATCTTTGACCGCTGTCATTAATTTTGGAAGCATTTCTACACGTGCATGTGTGTCGTTTACATGCATAATCGATAATTTGTAGTTATCATTTTCTGATTCTGGAGTTGGTTCTGGCTCTGGAGCTGGTGTTGCACCTGCTAACATCGTAGCTAATACACTAGAAAGTTCTCCACGTGTAAGTTGTTTTGTTGGATTGAACACTACTTTTGCTTCTGTTAATAATGCTGTTGCATCAACCGGATAAACGGCAGAAACATTT
Organism: Solibacillus sp. FSL K6-4121; assembly: GCF_038002585.1. Taxonomy (NCBI): domain Bacteria; kingdom Bacillati; phylum Bacillota; class Bacilli; order Caryophanales; family Caryophanaceae; genus Solibacillus; species Solibacillus sp. FSL K6-4121. The sequence goes on along the minus strand of NZ_JBBOCS010000002.1, from coordinate 611,477 downwards.
GTTAAAATTTTTGCAAATTGATTATGTGTAATTTTATCTGCTGTACGGAATGTACCATCTTCATAACCATTTACAAAGCCTGTTGCTACTAATGCAGCAATTTGGTTGTAATATTGATTTGAAGTTTCGATATCTTTGAAATTAGGATTCTTTACATTTGTTGTATCAAGTTTTAAAGCACCTGCAATCATCTTAGCTGCTTGTCCACGTGTAACAGTTGTATCCGGCTTAAATGTACCATCGCCAAATCCTTTTACAACGCCTGCAGCTGTTAATGCATTAATTCCATCCGCATATGGATGGTTAGCACTTACATCTGTAAAAATTGCTTCTTCTGCTAAAACACCTGTTGCGCCAACAGCTACTGCAGTAAATGCTGCTAAAGCTGTTACTGAATACATTTTCTTTTTCTTCATAAAAAAACCCCCAATAATATTTTTACCTACCTTTTTGATAGTAGCTGAATATTATAGAAATTTCCACATTTTCTGAAAAATTAATGTAAAATTAACAAAATATTGCGTTCTTTATGTATTTTGAGGTTTGTGTTTATACGAACAATTCTGGATTATTCTTTTCATTTATACGTTTCTACTAATTCCAAAAAATTTTATTTAACGATAGTATTTTGATATTAGACTTTAAATTCTATTTATTAATCGCGAGAGAATTTATTCGACACTATTTTTATTATTCGACACCTCATTTCCAGGCAATTTCAAACATAAAAAAAGTAGCACAAACCAAATACATGGTTTGTGCTACTTATGTTAAACAGTATTATTGTTGTGCAGCTTTAGCACGTAATACCATTTGTAGGATACCACCGTGACGGTAGTAGTCTACTTCTACTTCTGAGTCGAAACGAGCTAATGCTTTGAACTCAGTTACTTTACCTTCTGGAGAAGTTGCAGTAACAGTTAGGATATCACGTGGTTTAACATCATCTGTTAAGTTAACGTCGATGATTTCGTCACCTTTTAATCCTAATGAATCAGCAGAATCGCCATCCATAAATTGTAGTGGTAATACGCCCATCATTACTAGGTTAGAACGGTGAATACGCTCATAAGATTGTGCGATTACAGTTTTAACGCCTAATAAGAATGTACCTTTAGCAGCCCAGTCACGAGATGAACCCATACCGTAGTCGTTACCAGCTAATACTACTAAGCCAGTACCTTGCTCTTGGTACTTCATGCAAGCATCGTAAATGTACTCAACTTCGCCTGTTGGCCAGTAAGTAGTGAAACCACCTTCTGTACCTGGAGCGATTTGGTTACGGATACGGATGTTCGCGAATGTACCGCGCATCATAACTTCGTGGTTACCACGACGAGATCCGTAAGAGTTGAAGTCACGGATTGCAACACCGTTTTCGATTAAATACTTACCAGCTGGTGTATCTTTACCGATCGCACCTGCAGGAGAGATATGGTCAGTAGTGATAGAGTCACCGAACTTAGCCATTACACGCATTCCAGCTAATGTTTGGATAGCATCTGGCTCTTTAGAAAGACCAGTGAAGAATGGTGGGTTTTGGATGTAAGTTGATTTTTCATCGAAAGTATATAAGTTTTCAGTTGAAGTTTCGATTGCATTCCAAGCTTCGTTAGCAGTGAATACTGTTTCGTATTCTTTTTGGAATAATTCACGAGTAACAACTTTATTTAATACTTCATTAACTTCTTCAGTTGATGGCCAGATGTCAGCGAAGAATACATCTTTACCGTCTGGAGTTTGTGCGATAGCGTCTTTTTGTAAGTCGATATCTACAGTACCAGCTAAAGCGTAAGCAACAACTAATGGTGGTGAAGCTAAGAAGTTAGCTTTTACTAATGGGTGTACACGGCCTTCGAAGTTACGGTTACCTGATAATACAGAAGTTACGAATAAATCGTTTGATTTGATTGCTTCTTCTAATTCTGGTAATAACGGACCTGAGTTACCGATACATGTTGTACAACCGTAACCTACAGTGTTGAAACCGATTTGGTCGAAGTAGTCTTGTAAACCAGACTCTTCTAGGTAACCAGTTACAACTTTAGAACCTGGTGCTAAAGAAGTTTTAACCCACTTAGCAGGTTTGATTCCTAACTCAACCGCTTTTTTAGCAACTAAACCAGCAGCTAATAATACGTATGGGTTAGAAGTGTTTGTACAAGAAGTGATTGCAGCGATTGCTACAGCACCTGCTGGAATTTCTACGTCACCTTCTGCAAATTTAGCAGTAGATGTTTTAGAGAATTCTTCTTCTGTTAAACCGAAACCTTGAGTACCTTGTGGAGCTACTACTGATTCACGGTAAACACGTTTCATTTCAGTTAAAGGAATTAAATCTTGTGGACGTTTAGGACCAGAAAGGTTAGCTTCGATATCCCCAAGGTTAATTTCTAATACGTCTGTGTATACTGGCTCTAAGTCAGCATCAAAGAACATGTCGTTAGCTTTTAAGTAAGCTTCAACAACAGCAATGTGCTCTTCGTCACGGCCAGTTAAACGCATGTAGTTTAATGATTCTTCGTCAACTGCGAAGAAACCACAAGTAGCACCATATTCTGGAGCCATGTTAGAGATTGTTGCACGGTCAGCAAGTGGTAAAGCAGGTACGCCAGGTCCGAAGAACTCAACGAATTTGTTTACTACACCACGAGCACGTAATACTTGTGTTACTTTTAATGCTAAGTCAGTTGCAGTTGTACCGTTTGGTAATTCGCCAACTAATTTAACACCGATAACATCAGGAATTGGGAAGTAAGATGGTTGACCTAACATACCAGCTTCAGCTTCGATACCACCAACACCCCAACCTAGAACACCGATACCGTTGATCATAGTTGTGTGAGAGTCAGTACCTACTACTGAGTCAGGGAATGCGATTAAACCGTCTTCTGTTTCGTTAACGTGTACGATTGGAGCTAAATACTCTAAGTTAACTTGGTGTACGATACCTGTTGCAGGTGGTACAGCACGGAAGTTATCATAAGCAGTTTGAGCCCATTTTAAGAAGTTATAACGTTCAGCGTTACGTTCGAACTCTAAATCCATGTTCGCTTGTAAAGCTGCAGCATTACCGTATTTGTCTACTTGTACTGAGTGGTCAATTACAAGGTCAACTGGGATAGCTGGGTTGATTTTAGCTGGGTCTCCACCCATTTCTTTCATTGCAGAACGTAATGAAGCTAAGTCAACTACTACTGGTACACCAGTGAAATCTTGTAATACAACGCGTGAAGGCTTGAATGGTACTTCAGCTTCTTGGTTGTGAGAACCGAAATTTGCTAAATCGTTTACGTGCTCTTCTTTAATTACATAGTTGTCATATTGACGTAATACTGATTCTAATAATACTTTAATTGAATAAGGTAGGCGTGAAATTTTTGCGATACCAGCTTCTTCAAGAGCAGCTAAACGGTAGTAGTTGTAAGTCTTACCGTTCACTTCAAATGAAGAACGACTGTTGTGTAAGTTTGCCATTTTTGTGTTCCCCCTAGTTTTTTCATAATCGAAAAGGTTATAAAGCTCTTTTCTCCACATTCAATAATAACGCATTATTATACATAAGTAAATTGCATTATTATTATCTTTTACAATAAGTTTTAATTATGACCTATCGGAAATACATATTTATTCTACAATATTATTTAGAATTCCTACGTCGTTAAAAAGTTAGCCTCACACTATACTTACCAACAATTTCCTTATTCAAATTAAATCCTATTTAGATGGAGGGTTTTCATTGCTTCATAACATTTTTCCACAAAATTCATTATAGCAGTAAAATAAAAGTTAACCTAACTTTATCCACCGCTGTATGAATATCGATACGGTACTCCGTAACTTTTCATGTCGATTTGCAAATTTCAAATAGAAGTAAAGTGTTTTGCTTAAATTTAATTGATTAGTTCTTGCTTTATACCAAAGTGCACTATACCCCTGCGCGTAAGCAGATGCTTCTAGCTGGTCAAAAAGCTGTTCAAACCATTCAATGAATAAATCTTCCTCAATACCCTTTACTATCAAGGCGTTAATGACATTGCAAAAACGTTCGTCTTCATCATCAATGAATACATAGTCTTTCCATAAATTTGCACGGATCGCCTGCAATATTTGGAAAGTAAAGCGAATTGAATACTCGGGGTGTTCGATAATTGCACATAAGAGCTCACACGCATTTGCAACACTATGCGCCCAACCGGACTTTATATTAACATAGCTGCGTAAATCCTGTTCCTTTGTTAATAAATCAATCGCATTTTGTGTAATCTGTTCCAATTGTTCCTTATTTAAATAGGAAAGTTGTCGATCAGCATTTACAATTGCCGCCAAATACAGGGCAGAATATGACCGTTGAAAAACCGCGCCTGTCCCACTTTCACCAATATTGGCAAGTAGACCTTTATCCGCAAAAAGATGATCGACAAATTGATTAATCACCTTTTCGCTTAGCGCATTTTCCGTTAAAAGTTGGATAAACAAACGATAATTTAACTGGTCTCGAATGGCAGCATCTTCCTTGCCAACTCCATCCAGTAAATTTTCCACAATGGTAGGATTCAACTGAATATAATGTTTTCGTTCATCTACCGACATTTCAAATAATTCATCATAATCTTCCACTAACAAAAAAACGCCCCCTAAATCATATACCCATTATTATCTATACCATTGTAAGAGACGGTAAGCTTTTTGACTAGGAGAACGTACGCAAAATTGGAAAGGGATGATTATCAATACCAATTTGCACCTATAGAACGAACGCATCACCAGCTTCAAAAAGTTCATTTACTTCAATGACACGATCTGAAAATTTCTGGACGACATTTAAATCAATTGCATTAAATAAATTTGTTAAAACAACAGCTGTACATTCGAATTGTTTTTTCTTTTTTAAGTGATTAAATTCTTCGACAAATCTCGTTGGCAAAAAACTCGAACCATCCGTAACAAACAATAGATCCGCTTTATTGAACTCACTTTTCAATAAAATATTTAACGATTCACGAAGAGGTAACTCGTAATTCGTACCGCCACCTAAGAAGCTATTGCTGAATTGGATTAAATCGTCGGTAGTCGCTTGACCTTTTCTAAAAAAGACAACTTCTCCTATATTTGTAGCAAATGGAACAATGGCAAAATCTCTCTTTTGCTTTTTAGCGATTGTTAACAGCGCAATACAAAATGCTTTGCTCTGCTCTTTTATCGCTGTCATGGAACTGCTTTCATCAATACAGACAATAATGGGTCCCTTCCCTTTACGTGCTTTCCCTTTCGTACCAAATACGAAGGTCTGCTGTTCACTTAGTCGTTTTAAAAAATCCAGCTTACTTGGCCTCATCATATAATTGGCTAATTCGAGCGGTAGTATTCGCGACACTTCATGCCCGGTTGAAATATTTCGAAATTCCATATTACGCTGATTTTTCATCTTTTGTTTTTTCATGGCGATTTTTTTAAAACGACCAACTAAGTCTGCAATGCGTTGCAGTTCCTTTCTCTGACCGATGACTGAAGCGAGTTTAAATTGATCTGACAACGGAATATTTTCAATTTTTTTGCCATCCATTGTACCAACTGTTCGAACAGCTTTTTTCGTATTGCGGATTTTCTTTTTATTTTCTTGGAGCATCATACTAATTGACGTTTCTCCAAGCTGTCGAATATGTGCTTTCATTTGTGCTGTACTGGCACCAAGTTCCTGACCGTTCTGTTGAGAATTTACAGCATACGTATCATTATTTAACAGCTCTAAATTTTGAAGCAGCTGTTCCGCAATACTGATTGATGTTAGGACACTTAATAAATCATCTCCCTGTGTTAAGGAGTGCCATTGAACGTATTCCTCATTTTTCAGTAGATGACGGATAAATTCGAATTGTGTATCATCGACACGATCGATATTTCCTTTTAAGATTGGCTCCTTATGATAAAAGGCATACCAGCAATCCCCAATTAAATTCGTAAAACCGGCAACTTTTCTTTCACCTGCTACACAGCTGTCATTTAACCTTGCCGCCATTTTTAAAAGCTCGTTGAAACGTTCTTTATAAGTCGCGCTGATGTCGAAAACAGATCGACTATAAAATACAAATACGTTACCTCTCAAGCATTGTTCACCACCTTAAAGCATAATTTAAAATCCGATAACATCCGACGTAATTCGTAGCAACTGTTTATGCATTTCAGTTTTTAAACTTTGTAATTCCGGCCGATTAGGTATTTGGCGATTCATGTTTTGCACTTCCATAAACAATGATTTCCCCTGCATTAATAATTGACTAAGTTCTGTTCGTGCTATCGGTGTCCTATGAAGTAATGTAGTTTGTGCAGTCAGCATAATCGTTTCGAATTCAGCTGTCGTACGGTGAATAAACGCATCTACTGTATCAAAGGCAATCTCATGAATAATTTCTTTCGCCGAACTTTTTTGATCGCTTGTTTCCCATAAAACATTCGCCATTATCGCTAAATCTTCTCTAACAACTTCTGTTCTTCCAGCTAAGTAAGCTTTCGCCCTTAAGATGGACAGGGACTGTTTAAACCGGCGATCAGAAGGTCTTATTCCCTCGTCTTTTAGTGCTTGACGAATTTTAGCAATCATTTTAAGAATGCCGTCCGAAACGTCAATATTCGCTACTAGTTCCTGGTGCTCATAAAGCTCTTCCAGCGATATTTTTGAAACATTTTTTTCATTTTGATCTTTCAACATAGAGATGAAGGAATCCTCATTACGAATATAATCAACTTCATAGCGAAGCAAAAAACGGTCAAATAACGCTTCCAGACCTTCGCCTTCTTCTATATATTCATTGGAAGAACCTACAATTGTTAAAAGCGGAGAAGGTATTGGAACTCCATTGTTATAATAAATTCGCTCATTAATGAGTGTAAGCAACGAATTTAATATAGCTGAATTTGCTTTAAAAATTTCGTCGATAAATGCAAAATGCGCTTCAGGTAGCATATTGGTTACATTCCGTCTATAAATTCCCTGTTCCAAATCCTTCAATGACAGCACGCCAAATAACTCTTCCGGTGTACTGAAAGGTGTCAGCAAATGCTGAAAGTAACGGCTTTCATCGACAATGGAGCCAAGCATTGACGATAACACACTCTTACCTGTACCCGCTGGACCTATAAATAACACATGTTGTTTAGATAAAAGTGCAATTAATAATGCCTCGACTTCTTCTTCCCTATCATAAAAACATTCATTTAATTGTTGTTGGATAATTTGTAGTTGCTTTTCCATATTACACTCCCTTTTCTTCTACTAAGAAATCTGCAATGTATGGATTTTATGTATGATGTATTTCTCTTCCTATTTAAAGTTTCACTTCCTACGTGATTTTTAAACCTATTTCTTGAATTTGACAGGTCTTTCATTTAATTGGAGGAATAATTCAGGTCGTTTTATACTATTTTAAATAGTAGTAACTAAAACTTTTTTTATGTAATTTTTAAATTAAATGATTATTTTCGTTATTTTACGTGAACATATTACATATAGCATGTTTTGCAGGAGGAATCGTATGGTGATAGTAAAAGTGTCTACTTCATTTTTTTCAACGGTGAAAACAATCAGCCGAGCTGTTCAAAAGGCAACAAATGACGACATAATCGTCGTAAATGCCGGCAAATATAAAGAGACGTTAACTTTTCTGGACAGTAGAACAATTACTGCTAAAAATGCAGGAACCGTTGTCGTAGAAGGAGCGATACTCATCGCTAAAGCAGCTGTCGTTACTTTTGAAAACATGACCATTCAACCTACGTCGCAAATTTTTGTAGAAGGTCAGTTAATTTTAAAGAACTGTGTTATTCAAGGTGGTCTAACAAACGTCCTAATCGCAATGAAGGGCGGCACTGCACATTGTGAGAAAACCCATTTCAGAGATGCACCGGATATTGGCGTAACCCTCATTTCCGACAGTAAAGCACATTTCGAATACTGCCATTTTGAACAAAACAAAAAAGTGCATTTACTCTTGGAAAACTCCACTGCCCACTTGGAAAATTGCGAGCTTTCAAAAGGTAATCAGGCGATATGGGCTAAATCGAATTCAAAGGCCTATTTAAATAATGTAAAAGTCCATCACCATTCAGGTACACAAATAGTCATACAGGACCATTCGCTATTGGATATAAAAGAAAGTGAAATCAAGCAAGGCGAAGGTAACGGGATATATGCATCCGAACATTCGATAATTCATCTCGCTCAAACTACAGTTCATCATCATACCCTTCCCCAATTATGGATTCAAAAAAGCTCCTTGAACATTAGCGAGTGTCAAATACAGCATGGAAGTGAATCGGGTATTATGCTGCGGGAATATGCGGAAGCAACGATTTCCGATACTGTGCTTTCATTTCATAAAATAGCCAATGTGCAACTGACATTTGAATCTTTGTTGAATATGACAAATAGTGAAGTACTTAATAGTCAGGGAGTTGGCATTCAATTAAAGGAAAAATCAATTGCCAACTTTACTGATACGGTGTTTGCACATAATGTCCTACCGCAACTTTTCATCACGGAAAATTCGATCTGTACATTAAAAAGTGTAACGATTGAGGATGGAAAGCAGATTGGAGTCTTTGCGGAGAAAGGGTCTTCTTGTTCCATAGTATCCAGTACGATTACAGGCCATAAAAATGCGGCACTTACGGTAATCGAAGCAGAAATGTTTCTGTTGAATACAACAATTCATCATAATAATGGGAATGGGCTATTTGCCGTTAATAATGCAAAGGCGACGTTGGATAACTGCCAATTTAATCATAACGATCTGGCGCATATTGCCGGGAAAAACGACAGCACGATTCATATTAGTCACAGTGAATTAACGGGTGGAAAAAGTATTTTTGTTATTGACCATTGCCAATTGGACATTATCGATTCTATCATTAAGGATGGAACCGGTGCCCAAATAGAAATGATTGATCATATCAATGCCACTATCCAAAATTCCAAAATCATTGACGGGCAAACGAACGGAATAATAGCGATGAAAGATACATCGGTGAATATTATTGAAAGTCAAATTTCCTCGCATAAAATGCCACAGGTAATTGTCAATGATAGTTCGATTATTTTCAAAAACAGTGAATTGCTCGAAGGCGAACGGAATGGTTTTATTATTAAAAATCATGCCGAGGCATTGATTCAAGATTCATTCATTTCCAATCACGGCTATCCGCAAATATGGATTGACTCGGAATCTACCGTTGAACTGAAAGCAACACAGCTAACTGAAGGTCGTGAATCGGATATTTATGTGCAAAACAACTCCGTATTGCATGCTTCAAACTGCATCATACAAAACGCAAAGTTCAACTTTAATATTCAGGCAGTTAATTTTTCTAAAATTTATCTCGCTGAAACAATGGTAGACAATTCGTTTGGTTCGAAATTTTACAGTGAGAACAACAGTCAAATTACTTACAACATGGATGAGATAAGCTAAATAGTATGCTACCTGTATGTTAATAAACGTCAGGTAGTTTTTTTGTTGATGCTTTTTAGGTGCTCGACCTTTCAGAATAAATCCAAGTTAAATAAGGTTTTAGGTTGCATCTCAAATAATTTATGAGAAAATAAATTGTTGGAAAGGAAGTATCGAACTAAAATGACTACATTAGAAAAACAAAGCATTACGACAAGCTACGACCCATGGGAAGCCTATATGGATATCGAAAAACATGGTAAGTTGACTTTATCGAATATTGAATTCACTACTACTACATTATGCAACATGCGCTGTGCACACTGCGCAGTTGGCTATACATTGCAGACTAAAGATCCCGATGCTTTACCAATCGATTTAATTTTAAAGCGTTTGGATGAGATTCCTCATCTTCAAACAATCTCAATCACAGGCGGAGAACCAATGATGTCACGTAAATCTGTACGTGAGTATGTTTTACCGCTTTTAAAATATGCGCATAGCCGCGGTGTCCGTACACAAATGAACTCCAATTTAACAATTGATGGTGAGCGTTACCTCGAAATCGCGCCATATCTAGACGTACTGCATATTTCCCATAACTGGGGTACTATTGAGGAATTCGTTGAAACTGGCTTTGCGATGATGGAACGGAAACCAACATTTGATCAGCGTGCCGCTTTATTTCAGCGTATGATTGATAACTCAAAAATGCTTGCTGAAAATGGGGTCATGGTATCTGCAGAAACGATGTTGAACAAAAAAACATTGCCTTACTTAGACCATATCCACAAGCAAATTGTAGAGGAAATGAAATGTGCGCGTCATGAAATCCACCCAATGTATCCATCAGATTTCGCCAGTGCCTTAACTTCATTATCACTTGTGGAAACGCGTGAAGCGATTCATCATTTACTGGATATTCGCGATGAAAAAACTTGGATGCTGTTTGGAACTCTTCCCTTTTACCCTTGCAGTAAAACCGAGGAAGACCAAAAATTACTGGACCGCTTACGCAACGCTCCAAATGTAACAATGCGTAATGACCCGGACGGACGTTCTCGTTTAAATATTAATATTTTCACAGGTGACGTTATCGTAACAGACTTTGGAGATACACCGGCTTTAGGCAATATTACGTCCGATTCGTTACCGGTAATTTTTGATAAATGGCTTGAAACGGATTTGGCGAAAAGCCTTAACTGCCACTGCCCTGCTGTAAAATGCCTCGGCCCTAATGTACTCGTTAAAAACATGTATTATCAGGACGAACAATTTATTAGTGGTTCAGTAAAATAACAGAGTCGTAATTGAAGAACAAACTAATATTATTTGAATTGATTGGAGGGAAGACTTCTGGGGGAAACGCACGATGCCTGTGACAAATAGCTCGCTTTGCTCTCTCTGAAAGTTTCCCTGTAAATGAAATTAATTTTAAGATAAGCAAAAAGTGGGCTGGGATAGAAGTAGAAATTTTCATTAAATAAGGAAAAGACCCTTATTTTAAAACGTCTACTTTAAAATTGATTGGAATGGAGGGCGACTCCTGCGGGAACAGCACGACGCCTGAGACTACAGGCTCAGGCCGTGCCCGCGGAAAGCGTCCCGGAATGGAAATCAATTTTTTATGCTAGCAAAAAATGTCATTTCTCTCAAGGAGAATAATGGCATTTTTTAGGTTGTGTCTAAGTTCCTTTTCGTTGTGTCCAAATGCTGATTAACTCAGTTGAACTTATAAAAGCTATCGCAACATCTTGGTCACATGATATTATAGTAGAAGATTATTTAAAGGAGCTATACCCTATATGGACAATTTACGTGAGCAATGGTTTGGAAATATACGTGCGGATGTACTTGCAGGTTTAGTTGTTGCATTGGCACTGATTCCGGAAGCAATTGCTTTTTCTATTTTAGCAGGAGTAGATCCGATGGTCGGATTGTATGCCTCCTTTGTTATCGCTGTCACAATCAGCTTTGTTGGCGGACGCCCAGCAATGATCTCTGCAGCAACGGGTGCGATGGCCCTTGTTATCGTCTCACTTGTAAAGGACCACGGATTACAGTATCTATTAGCCGCCACAATCCTAACAGGAATTATTCAAATTATTTTTGGTGTATTAAAAATTGCAAGACTAATGAAGTTTATCCCAAACGCTGTCATGATTGGTTTTGTAAACTCATTAGCCATTTTAGTCTTTATCGCTCAAACACCTCACTTTATCGGTGGAAACCTCATGACATGGGTGTTTTTACTCGGGACGATTGTGCTGATATACTTAATTCCACTTTTTATTAAAGGAATCCCGGCGCCTCTTATAGCGGTCGTCATCTTAACAGTAGTCGCCATTTATTCTGGGTTTAATTTAAACACAGTTGGAGATATGGGAACAATTACGCAATCCCTACCTTCTTTTTTCATTCCTGATATTCCGTTTACTTTTGAAACATTGATGATTATTTTACCTTATTCTTTAGCTTTAGCTGTTGTCGGCTTGGTGGAATCTTTATTAACGGCTTCAATTCTGGATGATATGACCGTATCAGAAAGTGACAAAAATAAAGAAGCCCGTGGACAGGGAATTGCCAATGTCATCAATGGCTTTTTCGGAGGTATGGCCGGCTGTGCTATGATCGGGCAATCAGTCATTAATGTAAAGTCCGGTGCAAGAGGTCGTTTGTCTACTTTTGTGGCTGGTGTATTTTTAATGTTTTTAATATTGGTTTTAGGAGACTATGTCGTGCAGATTCCAATGCCTGTACTCGCTGGTGTTATGGTTGTTGTGTGTATTACACAATTTGACTGGCATTCGTTTAAATATGCGGTGACAGCACCAAAGAAAGACGTTTTTGTTATGCTGCTTACAATTGGTGTCGTATTGTATACGCACAATTTAGCACTAGGTGTTGTGGCAGGTATTGTTGTAAGTGCCCTATTCTTTGTCAATGAAATTTCCCGTGTTACGATTTCTCAGCAAGGCACTACTTATTTCGTAAAAGGTCAGTTATTCTTTGCGTCAACAGAAAGCTTTATCGACTATTTCAAATCAAATTCAGTTGAGCAACCTTCTATTCAAATTGACTTTGCACAATGTAAAGTTTGGGATGATTCAGCAATTGGGGCTTTAATGAAGGTAAAAGATCAACTTAAAGCGAAAAATATAGAGGTAGCCTTCTTAAATATTGATGAATCGAGCAAACAGCTCATGAAAAAATTAACAGGTACTACATTAACCGATTAGGAGTGGTATTATGTATCAACATATTTTACTAGCCGCAGATGGTTCCGAAAACTCGTTTCGAGCAGCTAAGGAAGCTGTAAAAATAGCAAAATTAACCCATGAAACAATGGTAACTATAATTTTTGTCATTGATATGGTAAAAGTGAAAACTGAAGTATTGCATGCGAGTTCCAATGAAGGTCTTTATATGGAGCGTCGCCAAAAGATTGTACCGATTGAACAATTATTCAAAGATGAGCAAATCAAATGCAAGGTAGAAATGATTCACGGATCACCCGCCCCAGAGATTATTAAATATGCCAATACACAAAATATAGATTTAGTCGTAATCGGCAGCCGTGGCTTAAACAGTTTGCAGGAAATGGTTTTAGGAAGTGTATCGCATAAGGTGATGAAACGTGTTCAATGTCCTGCTATGATTGTCAAATAAAGCATAAGAGGCTGGGACAAAATCCTCCTCAAAAATAAAGCCGTTCAAACTTACTCATCGTAAAATTTGAACAGCTTTATTTTTGTGTCTGCCCTGTAGCCGTTGTTCTCCGTTACGGCGGACGCTTTCCTGGGGGCACGGCTCGAGCCTGTAGTCTCTCCCACGTGCTCCTGCGATTACTCGTCGCAAAATAAATTTTGCTTGTCCCCAAGGAGTCGCCGCCTTCACTACGAACAACTAATTTTTCTTCTATATCAAAAAAATCTCTGCATAATTTCAAGCATGAAAAAGGACATTCTGTAAAAGAATGCTTGCAACTGCTATCTCTCCATAATATCTATTACTTTATGGTAGGAAGCCAAATTGATGGTATGATTTCCTTTTGTATATAATACGTTAGCCCCTTCTCGTTCTCCTTTTTTCCAACCATTTAATTTCAGAACAATTTCATAATCAAGTGGTATCCCATTTTCCTCGGAAGCCCTTGACCAATTATAACTTTTCACTCGTTCACTCTCTTGAACTAATTCCGCTTTTATTGGAATAGGGAAACCGTATAAATCTTCGGTTATTTCATAATTAAAATTAGAAGAAACTAAAATAATCCCTATTAAAATGAATATTATAGCAATTGCCAATCCAACTTTTTTCTTTATTGCACTCACCTCATCGTAAATTTTTATAACAATGGCAATTAACTGTATGATCATTTACCATACCGACCGCCTGCATATAGGAATAGCAAATGATACTTCCGACAAATTTAAATCCGTCTTTTTTTAATTGTTTACTCATCTGATCACTAATCTCGGTTGTAATTGGAACGTCTTGCGGGTTTTCCCACGCGTTGATAATTGGCTTGCCATCAACAAAGGACCATATATAATTTGAAAAAGAGCCATATTTCTTTTGAATCGCAAGGAAACTTTTCGCGTTTGAAACAACACTATTGATTTTCAGTTGATTCCGTATAATGCGCTCATCGTTTTTTAATGCCGTTAATTTGTCTTCATCATACTGAACGATTTTATTGGCATTAAATTGATCAAATGCTTCTATGTATCCTTCTCTGCGCTTTAAAATCGTCAGCCAGCTCAATCCTGCCTGTGCCCCTTCAAGACAGAGCATTTCAAACAATTTCCGGTCATCATAAACCGGTACTCCCCATTCCTCATCGTGATATTTCACATAAATCGGCTCATTTAACTTCACCCAACTACAACGCTCCATGTTATCACCGCATCCTTGTTTTATTTTCAACTGTAAGGGATTTTCGGAAACTATGTCAAATAAACGGTAAGCTTAAAGTATTATATTAATTTCGTCTATTGCTTTTGCGGTTGTAGGATTAAAAATTACGAAGTAAAATAGATTATACTGAACAAATGTGTATGATTTTCGACATATTTCATAAAGCGTACACACACATATATTGGAGGAACATCGTGAGAAATTTATTGCAGGTTATCCCTATTCCGATTAGCGGCCTTATGCTCGCTTTCATTTCATTGGGGAATTTATTATTAAGTATGAATCAGTCAGTAACGGGACATTTTTTCTTTTTTATTGGCATACTACTGTTTATTTTAATCGTGGGGAAAATTCTTTTTGCTTTCTCTTCTGTAGTGAAGGAAATGCAAAACCCAATTATTGCATCTGTCTCCCCTACTTTTACAATGGGGACTTTATCAATCAGTAATGGGTTGCACTATTACGGTATTCCGGAAGCTGTAATACATCTTTTATGGAGTGCCGCTGCCGTTTTACAAATTGCTATTATTATATACTTCATCAAAACCTTTGTTTGGAAAAATAAAGTCACAATTTCGAATATCTTTCCAAGCTGGCTCATTTTGTTTGTAGGGACGGCTGTAATGCCTTTAACAGCCGGTAATTTATCAGGAATGTTCACGAAGAGTATTTTAATTTTTGCTGTAAGTGCATTTATTATTTTAGTGCCAATTATTATTTTACGTGGCTTTATTCGCAAAGATCTGCCTGAACCTACTATTCCGATGCTGACGATTTTAACTGCTCCAGTATCGCTTAGTTTGGCAGCCTACTTTAAGCAGTTTGAAGCGCAATTAGTTATTGTCGTCACTTTCTTTATCGTTGCACAGCTATTGTATCTTTTAGTATTAACGAAATTACCGAGTGCTCTTAAGCTCCCATTTTATCCAAGCTATGCAGCATTTACTTTCCCATTGGTTATTTCCGCAACAGCGACCAATGCAGTGATTCATTTCTTTGAACAGAGTGAAACGTTGAGTCATTGGTTAACGATCTATTTTTATTTCCAATTAATATTCTCTTCGGTTATGGTGCTTTATGTTTTCGTACGCTATATCAATTATTTAACAGTACAGCTACGCCAAAAGCGGGCAATTGTTACTGATAAAAAAGAGGCAATTTCTTAATAATATTAAAATATTGAAACATTCCCCCTTTAGACGTCGTATTATACATAAAAGGGGGGATTTTTTTTGAAAAGAGTCATTTTTGCACTTTTAATCATTATTTTAATATTAATACTCATTTATTTCTGGCTTGGCAAGGAAATGGATGCAGTACTAAAAAACGAGGCAGACGGTACCAATGAGTATGTCGTAATATTAGGCGCAAAAGTTAAACCCGGTGGTATCCCTTCCCTCTCTTTAAAAAACCGGTTGGATGTGGCATTGGACTATTTACGAAAACATCCTTCTGTTAAAGCAATTGTTACTGGGGGTCAAGGTGCAGATGAGGATCGAACAGAAGCATCTGTCATGGCCGATTATTTAATAGAACACGGTATTGATCAAAATAGAATTATGCTGGAAGATCAGTCTACCTCCACTTATGAAAACTTATTATATGCTAAAGAACTATTACCCGAAGAAGTAACAAACATTACGATCATCTCCAATGATTTCCACTTAAAACGAGCTGTCATACTTGCAGATAAAGTCGGCCTGCAAGCAGATGTTTTGGCAGCGCCTACGCCTAAATCAGTCAACACTAAATCTCGTATACGGGAGCGTTTAGCATTAATAAAAGCATATGTAAAAGGTCAATAATTTTACATTCCGTCTCTATTTCGTTATCGTAAATAGTAACGAATAGTAGAGGTGAACTAAATGAAACTTAGTATATTAGATCAAGTACCTATATCAAAAGGGATGTCTTCCACAGAAGCCCTAGCAAATGCCGTAAAACTTGCTCAGCTTGGCGATGAGCTAGGCTATGAGCGAATTTGGTTTGCTGAACATCATAATACAACATCGCTTGCAAGCTCGGCACCTGAAGTAACGGCTGCATATGTGGCTGCGAAAACAGATCGTATTCGAGTTGGAACAGGCGGCATTATGATGATGCATTATTCACCTTTTAAGGTGGCAGAGGTGTTTAAAACATTGGCTGCTTTAGCTCCTGGCCGAATTGATTTTGGTGCAGGACGCGCACCTGGTGGGGATATGCCTGCTATGACTGCTCTTGCTAGCGGACGTAGACCAGATGTGACGGAGCAATATGATAAGCTTGAGATTATTTTACGCTTAATGAATGAACAACGGACTGGTGAAGCCATTTACGATAATGTTGTCGCCGTTCCTTTTAAAGTAGAGCTTCCTCAAGGTTGGCTGCTCGGCTCCAGCGGACAAAGTGCAAGACAGGCCGGTGAAGCAGGAGTTGGCTATTCTTTTGCCCAGTTTTTCAACGGACAAATGTCTAAGTCTATTTTTGATGCCTATCGAAATAGTTTCCAACCTTCATATTTTATGGAGCAGCCGAAAATTATTACGACATATGCAGTAAGTGTTGCCGAAACAACAGAAGAAGCAGAATACTTATCGATGCCTATGCAAATTACGCGATTGAATTTAATGCGTGGTAAGCTTCTGAATGTACTGTCTCCTGAAGAAGCGAATGACTACCCATTAACGGAAATGGACAAAATGATTTTACAGCAAAACCGTCCGCTTATGTTAATCGGGTCAGCGAAGGAAGTTGTCAACCAGATGAAAGAGGAGCAGGAGTACTTCGGCTTTGATGAAGCAATGATTAACTGTAATCTCTATACAATTGACCAACGATTAAACAGCTATCGTCTATTGGCGGAAGAGCTTAATAAATAAAAAAAGTGCTAACAACGTCGTGAATTTGAACGTTGTTAGCATTTTTTTATACCGTCGCGATTGTCATTACAGGCTGCGGTGCTATTTTTGCTACGATGATACTATTAATCGCATTAATATAGGCTAATGCAGAGGCTTTTAGTATATCGGTATCTGCCGCTTTAGCAATGTATTTTTCATCATTGTGTTCGACAATGATTTTTACTTTTCCTAAAGCCTCCTGTCCACGGGAAACGGAGCTGATATTGTATTCAATAAGCTTTACTTGAATCCCTGTGACATCTGCGATTGCAGAGTACAGTGCATCAACCGGTCCGGAACCTACTGCGCTTGATTTAAATACGTCTTCTCCACGGCGGATTTTTACGCTGGCAGATGGGAATGTCGAATTAGAAATAATCTGCAAATCTTCAATATCATAAAATTGATCTGAGAATGTTTCTTTACTTGGATTATTCTTTTCCGATTTCTCATAGTAATTTTCAACAATGACATATAAATCATGATCATACACTTCCTTTTTCGAGTCAGCCAGCTTTAGGAAATCCGCAAAAACCCCTTCGAACTCTTCGTCAGTAAAATCGGTAAACCCTAATTTGGAAAGTGAATTTTTAACTGCATGACGACCTGATCTAGCCGTGAGTATTAACTCCATATCTTCCAGCCCAACATCTTCCGGATGCACGATTTCATACGCATCACGGGATTTTAACAGCCCATCCTGGTGAATACCTGAAGAATGTGCAAATGCATTGTCTCCCGTAATTGCTTTATTTACTTGCACATCAAGACCCATAAAGCTTGATACTAGACGGGAAGTATTCATAATTTCTTTCGTATTAATATCGGTAAATACATCATAAACATCACCGCGTGTTTTAATGGCCATCACTACTTCTTCCAGCGCCGCATTACCTGCGCGTTCTCCAATACCATTCATCGTTACTTCCACTTTATCCGCGCCATTTTTAATCGCTGCTAATGTATTGGCAGTAGCCATTCCAAGGTCATTATGACAGTGAACAGAAAGCAGTACCGAATCATCTAAATTTTTCATGCGGTAATTTAATTTCGCAATCATTTCTCCCCACTGTTCCGGTTCTGCATAACCGACTGTATCGGGTACATTAATCATCGTCGCTCCAGCTTTCATGACGGCTTCAATCGTCTTCCAAAGATACTCAAAATCCGAACGGGATGCATCTTCTGTGGAATATTGAACTTGTGGTAAAAGCGTCTTTGCATATTTTACTGCATCGATACCAATTTGCAGAATTTGATCTTTTGATTTACTGAATTTTTTTTCTACGTGAATATCCGATGTGCCAAGCACCATATGAATCATCGGGTTGTGTGCATATTTTACCGCATTATATACCGAGTCAATATCATCTTTTACAGCCCGTGCTAATGCAGTAATCATGATGTCTGAACTGTTTCCTACTTTTTTTGCAACTGCCTGTACTGCATCAAAATCGCCTTGTGAAGATGCTGGGAAACCGGCTTCAATAATATCAACACCAAGCTTTTTTAATTGCTGGGCAATCTCAACTTTTTCGTATAAATTCAGTTTCGCCCCAGGCACTTGCTCGCCATCACGTAATGTCGTATCAAAAACCCAAATTTTTCTACTCATTTTCATTTCCCCTTTTCATCTTATATTCATTTCAATGCAACAAACAGGAGCTCAAAATAAAAAACCCCGCCTCTATCCACTACGATAGAGACGAGGTTGAACTCGCGGTACCACTCTAAATTGAACGCTCATTGCTGAAACGTTCCACTTAACGACAATTGATGTCTAGTCTTTTAACGGTGACTGCCGACTTCCCTACTTATTTTCAGGTCGTAGCTCATGGACGAGTTCAATAGTTGTATCTGCCAGTTTCCACCACACACTGGCTCTCTAAAAGTATACAGGCTATTTACTATTTCCATTCATTGCTTAACTATTGTCTTGAAATGTAGTTTATCGACAATTTCCAAAGAAGTCAATAGTTATCTGAAAATTTAATTAATATTAAATGCGGTCGCCATTAAAAATAGAGTTTTTAACAACTGCATAATCAACTGTACGAATTGCGGCCAATGTTTTCCCACCTGAATAAGAGATGGAAGACTGCAGATCCTGCTCCATTTCTGTTAATGTATCGAAAATAGACCCTTTAGAATCAACATACATTTTCTTGCCTTCTACATTTTTGCGCTCGCCTTTTTGGAACTCCGATGCAGAACCGAAATATTCTTTCATTTGCTTGCCATCAATTTCAACCGTTTGACCTGGTGATTCCTCGTGACCTGCAAACAGTGAACCAATCATAACCATTGATGCACCGAAACGTATCGATTTTGCGATATCACCATGTGTACGAATTCCGCCGTCAGCAATAATCGGTTTCGTAGCAGCTTTTGAACACCAACGAAGTGCAGCTAATTGCCAACCACCTGTACCAAATCCTGTTTTAATTTTTGTAATACAAACTTTACCTGGTCCAATACCTACCTTAGTTGCATCCGCGCCTGCATTTTCAAGCTCACGAACAGCTTCAGGCGTTCCAACATTTCCTGCAATAACAAAGCTATTCGGTAAATGCTTTTTAATATGGCCAATCATATCGATTACTTGATTTGAATGACCGTGGGCAATATCAATCGTAATGTATTCCGGTACAAGCTGGGCATCTTTTAATTCTTCAATAAATGTATATTCTTCATCTTTTACACCAACCGAAATCGAAGCAATATAGCCTTGCTTTTGCATGCGGCGAACAAATTCTGCACGCTTTTCCGGCTGAAAGCGGTGCATTATGTAAAAATAGCCTTCAGCAGCAAGCTTCTCAGCTAATGATTCATCAATAATCGTCTGCATATTTGCAGGTACAACTGGAATTTTAAATGTATGGTTTCCTAATGTAATAGCAGTATCACACTCTGTGCGACTTTTTACTATACACTTTGCTGGTATTAATTGAATATCCTCATAATCGAAAACTGTATCTACCATTTTCAACACTCCTAAACACGAACATTTTTATTTGTTTTTACATAATCATTCGTCATTTGTTACTTTACAAAAAAATGAAAGCGATGTCAACCAAAAACGAATTATTTTTTAATGTTTATCAGAATTGTTCGGTTTTATATATTTTTTTCATGATTTTTTTACTTTCTTCAAATAAACATTGCTCCAATAGACAGGAAAATGATTTAATGAACAGAGGAAAAGGAGTCGATGAATTGATGGTAGTCCAGTTTATGAAAGTTAACGTACTTCAATATTGAGCTTTCAACTAATAGCTCAATATCATTAAAGATAATTGGAGCTGAAAAAAATGGAACATATACTAAACTGCATGAAAATTATTGGAGACGATACAATTCAACGGACGCAATTAACACATCGTCTTGAACTTGTACGAACTTTTCAATTGGAAAAAGGTATGAGGGTATTAGAAATCGGATGTGGTCAAGGGGATACAACCGTTGTACTTGCTGATGCTGTTGGACCTGCCGGGCAAGTTACAGCCATTGATATTGCAACTAAAGAATACGGTGCTCCTATTACATTAGGGGAAGCATCGGAAACAATTGCAAATTCTCCATTAGGGCAAATTATTGATTTTCATTACGAAACGGATTTTTTACAGTTTCCTATTGAAGAATCCTTTGATGTCGTCGTGTTATCCCATTGTTCTTGGTATTTTCAAAATGCTGAACTATTGGAATCTTATATGCAGAAAATACGGGCTGTAGCGAAGCGAGTATGTTTTGCAGAGTGGGACATTGATTATACGCTGCCAAGTCAGCGCGCACATTTCTGCGCTGCTAATATTTTGGCATTATATACAGCTTTTATTGAAGATGATGGCAATATCCAGAATCTATTTCATAAATCACTTATCAAAAAAATACTAGAAAATACAGGGTTTACGATTACGAATGAACAAACGGTTGAGGCAAGCTACTTGCAAGATGGTCAATGGGAAGTGGATTATAGCAATTACCTACTCAATGAATTCCCGCAAGTTCCTGCAAAAATTCAAACATTAGTAGAAAGCTTTGCCTACTTAATGAATGAGCAACAAGAAGCTGTATTATCATTAAATAGCTTTGTATTATGTGCAGATGCTTAATCTAATTTATAACAAAAAAATATAGAGACTGGGACTAAAACCACCTCAATATTAAAAGCTGTTCATATTTTTCTTATCGTAAAATATGAACGGCTCTATTTTTGTGTCTACTTTGAATACGTTGTTCTCCGTTACGGCGGACGCTTTCCTGGGGGTACGGGTCGAGCCTGTAGTCTCTCCCACGTACTTATCCCCTAGGAGTCGCCGCCTTCACTACAAACAACTAATTTTCCCTTCATTATCAATTAAATCTATAAAATAATTATATCAACTCTCTATTTTACCCCTTCGAATAACCTTCCAATGCTTCATCCAATTCCGCCAAAATTTCTCCCGCTGTACCTTCAAGCACTAAATCAAACTGTCCACTGTCTGAGGATTGATCCAAGTTAATATACACAAGCCTTCCTTTAGCCATCTGCGGCAACTGATTAACAGGGTATACTTCTAAGCTTGTGCCGATTACAATGACTAGGTCGGCATTTTGAATTTCATTTAATGAGCGATTCCATGCCTCCATCGGCAATGTTTCCCCAAACAACACAACATTCGGGCGCAATTTACCTAAGCAATAGGTGCAAATTGCATTATTTAAAAACTGCTCTTTAGCATGTGGCTTGTTGCACTTTTGGCAACGAGCCGTCAAAATATTTCCGTGTAGTTCCGCTACTTTTTTACTCCCCGCTTGCTGATGGAGCTGGTCCACATTTTGTGTAGCGATGAGTGAAATAAGACCGCGCTTTTCTAAATCGGCTAAAATATGGTGTCCTTTATGCGGGGCACATTTTTTCAACGCCTGAATCCTCATTTGATAAAATTCCCGGAACATTGCGTAATTTTTTAGCAGACTGTCTGTTGTAGTAACTGTACGAGGATCAATATTTTGCCACCAGCCCGATTGCGAACGGAAATCCGGAATACCCGACTCCGTAGACATGCCTGCTCCAGTGAGCACAACCGTTGTTTTCGATTGCTTCATCCACTGCGCTAATAATTCAACCGTCATAGCCATTCCTCGCTGTTAAGCGCTGTTAAATAACGGATAGGTAACTCCATACGAGCCGTTTTATTTGGATCCACAATTTGACTGATTTTTAAATTGCCTGCTAATGATAGTAAATGGATCGCTTCATCTTTTTTCAACGAAGTATAGGTTAAGACAGTCTTTACCATATTTTTTGTTGCATCGACTGTTGCTTCATCCAATGTAGGCTTCGATGCGATTGTCGATAAATGCCCGTCCCGAATTAAAAATGGTGTCGGAACTGGACAGTTTTTTAACACACGTACACGGACCGTTACTTCTGCCGGTACTTCTCCACCACAAACCGACACTTCTCCATCTCCCATCGCCGCATGGCAGTCTCCAAGAGCTAACAATGCCCCCTCTACATTGACAGGTAAATACAGTGTCGTACCTTCCGTAATAGCGGTCGTATCCATATTCCCACCATGTAAATCAGGAACACCGCAACTGATTGCTTGGCCAATAGGTGCTGTACCGATCACACCAATCATTTTGTTTAAAGGAATCGCTATGTTTTCCGAAAATTGAATTAGATTATTCTGAATTTTTGCCCGTTTAATCGATATTTCCGTTAGCTCATCACCTAAAACACCGAGTTCCGGACCCGTCATTAATGTAACGGTATCACCGATATCGATTTTTTCGATGAACACCTCCAGCACATCACCAGGCTTTGCGCCTTCTACATAGACGGGGCCTGTTGCGGGATTAATTTGATTCCAATCGAGTTTACTGACCGCCTGTGTTTCACTTTGGATTTGATTTGTAAAGCAGTCATACGTTTCAAACACAATTCGGTCCCCACTGTTAACACTAGCAGCTGCCGTATTGTTTTTATCCATTGCATAAATTGCCTGTTCTTTTTTTATATAATGCATGAATACCCTCCTTTACTCGTATAAAAAAAGCAAAAGCTTATCGTTTATAAACTTTTGCATCTATTCATAGCTTATCAAATCCACTTATTACATACTACAGATTTCCAATTATTCGTTTACTACTTCCAGTAAAGTGTTCGTTAACAATGCAAACCGTTCCACTATCTGATCCTTAATAATATGCTCATGCTCTGCGTGAATACCGTCTCCAACCAGTCCGAGACCATCCAGCGTTGGCGTATAAATAGAAGTGAAATTCCCATCACTGGCACCGCCAACTTCTGCGTCCTCCACTTCAAACCCAAGCTCCTCTGCCTCGCCTTGCGCAATTTCAAAAAGCTCTTCACTTTCCTCATCACGTTCCATTGGCGGACGGTTAATGCCCCCGTCGATATCGATCTTTGTCCGGCTATTAAATGGCTTTAATTTTTCAAAATAATCATCTATTCGCTCTTGTTCGGTTTTTGTACCAGATCGAACATCCACTCCAAGATGTGCCTCATCTGGGATGACATTTAATTTCCCTCCGCCTTGCACCATGCCGACATTTAATGTCGTTCCTTTTTCAAAATCATTTAAAGCCTCAATATTTAAAATTTGGCGTGCAGCTTCAGTAATGGCACTTACCCCATCACGAGGATTGTTCCCGGCATGTGATGCTAGTCCTTTAATATTTAGTAAATATCTTGATGTTCCTTTACGTGCGATTTTTAACTCACCGGACACTGTAACTGCAGGCTCTAGAATAAATGCTGCGACCGACTTTTTTGCTTCCTCTTCAATTAAAGCTCTTGAAGTAGGGCTCCCAATTTCTTCATCACTATTCAGGAAAAATACGACACGACGCTTTAACGGAAGATTCATCTGTTGAACATATTTAAAAAACCAAATCGCACTTACTAAGCCTGATTTCATATCCAAAATCCCAGGTCCGAAAATTTTATTTTCTTCTTCACGATATGGTAAGGCTCCAGCATCCCAAACCGTATCATAATGACCAATCATTAAAATTTGCTCTGTCCCTTCTCCCATCTCAAAGCGCAAATGATTCCCATTATGCTCCATTGCAAATTCAGTGGCTTTCCGATGAAAATAATCAAAAAATAACGACTGAATCACTTCCTTGCAAATATCTAAAAACTCTTTGTTTTGAGAGGGTGAATCAGCCAATACTAAGCGTTTAATATCATCCTTAATATCCTGTTCGTGCAGGCTAAAATAGTCCTTCGCTTCCATAAATACACCTCACATTTCCTTCCCTATACCCAAAAATGCCTAAGTGCTATACACTTAGACATTCATGGAATTTGATTTTTTTGTCCCTGCAATGGATAAATAGGTAATAAATAGGAGCATTAATAAAATTCCAAAATACTGCCACTTATATAAAATAGAGCCAAGCCAGACAACGGAAATGGCCATCGTTGTTAAAGGTTCGAAACTGGATAAAATACTCGTTTCTACAGGCGTTATGTATTTTAGACTTGTTAAAAATAAAATGTAGGCTAACGATCCAAAAATACTCATGGCAACAATTAGTAAAACGAGATTAGGATCCAATAATAAAACCCATTCATCACTTTTCCAAAGCTTTGCCTTTACGGTAAAAATTAGACCGCTCACAATCATTCCCCATCCAATAATGACAATAACGCCAACTTCAGCCATTAACCTCGCTGGATATAGTGTATAAAATGCATACGTAAAGCCTAAAAACAAGCCCCATATGAGCGCTTCCCCACTAACGAGCAAACTCGACACAGATCCGTTAGTAAGCAGTAAGAATAAGCCAAATAATGTACCCGCTATGCCGATTACCTGGCTACGTGCAGGAAATGCTTTAAATATAATTGAGGTATACACAATAATGAAAATTGGGGCTAAAAATTGTAGCAACGTAGCAATAATCGCATTGCTCACTTCAATGGATTTGACGAAAGTATATTGTAGCCCCGCCATGCCTACTATACTGAAAATGATTAGCTGTGTTGACCAGTATTTACTTTTCCATATCGAAAAAATTGATTTTTTTTGCAAAGCTATGATACTTAAGATAAAAATGCCGGCTATTATTAACCGAATGGCCAGCATAAAATCAGCAGTCATGGCCGTTTCATCCAGCATCCATTCCATCATCGGACCTGTTGCTCCCCAAAACATTGATCCGAAAATAATCATAGCTATGCCTTTCAATCGTTCCAAAATAAAACCTTCTTTCCTTAAACCTTGCATAAGGAAATTTTATCATTATAAAAGTTATATGAATATAAGAATTATTATTTAATTAGCTCAATCCAGCCGCTTTCCTTGATTGTTACTCGGGGTGAATAGTATTTTGGGGGTTCATAGGAAAATACAGTTTTTTCATAATCGTCTTTTACGACAAATACATTTAAAAATTGTATTTCATTTATCAATTTCCGAATATGCATCTTATCCGCTAACTCGGTTTTTTCGTTTAATAAAATCAGCAGTTCATTTTTTATACTTAATACGTCCCTCTCATTCGCTCTACGTATAACACTTTTTGGCATTTTTAGAAACTCGTCAATTTTCATTAAGTTTAATTCCATTTTCGTCTTCCTTTCCGTCAAACCAATACTTACAGTTCTTTAAAATTTAGCATTTCCACTTCTTACAGTATTGAGTATTTTATTATGTTATTTACCCAATTTCACCAAATTAACCCCTTATTAATCAAGTTCAGAAAATTAAAAAAGGGGTATGTCAAAGTTTCAAAAACCTTACACATACCCTACGACAATTGAATAGTTACTTCATATCGTATCTATTAACTTTTAAAAATATATTTATCAAAAATAATATGAATCCCACAAAATAAAGCAGCTCCGATTGCACCGATGATGGAGTAAAGGAACAGATCGGCTCCTTCGAAAAGATAAAGCGCGTACGGCATGGAAAAAGTAGCGCCGACAACGATATAACTGAACCATTTTATTTTTAGTGAACGGATAAACTTTTCAAAAACGAATGATGTCATTACACCAACGAGTAAAAACATCGGTGCACTTAAAACAATAAAAGTTAGTAGTAGCGTACTAAATGATAACTTACTTTCAGTAGCTGTCATAAAATTGACAATCGTCAATGCAAAGCTGAATAAAAATGTTGTGATGAGTGCAACAGTAAATTTGCGGCTTAAAGCTTGCACAGTATTCCCCCTATAAATCATTCAAAAAGGCTTCTATATGCTGAATTGTACTCTCAATTTCTTCATGAAAAACATGATTTTGTGTGAAATAGCTATGAACAATTCCTTCCATGACAATGCTTTTCGTAGGTGTTCCCATTTCCGATAACTTTTCACCAAATAGTAGCGCTTCGTCACGAAGAACATCATATTCAGCAGCCATAATTAAAGTCGGTGGAAAATTTGAAAACTCCTTTAATCGTAATGGTGCAGCCAGTGGATTTTGGGCATCATGAATAGATGATATGTAATGACGGCTAAACCATTTCATCACATCTTTATCAAGACCAAATCCTTTCTCAAACAGTTTATAGGAGTTCGAATGAAAGCTCAAGTCAGTAACGGGATATAATAAAATTTGTGATTGGATCGGAGGAAGCTCGCTATATTGGACAGCTAATTGACAAACCGCAATCGCTAAATTTCCCCCGGCACTATCCCCTGCCACCGAGATTTTCTGCGGAATGCCATTTAAAGATTCAGCATGCTGCACTGCCCATAAATAACTATCAAATGCATCATTAACTGGTATCGGGAATGGATGCTCAGGTGCTAATCGATATTCGACTGAAACGACAATGTGCCCGGTCGAAAAAGCTAAACGGGAACAACTTTCATGACACGTATCCAAGTCATTTAAAACCCATCCGCCGCCATGATAATACAAGATTATATTAAACGTTCCTTTTCCGTGTGGTGTATAAATACGTATGCCAATTTTTTCACCATCACGCATTGTTATGGAACGATCTTCAATTTTGGCTACATCGGCAAGTTGCACTTCTCTTTTCGGCAAATTCGCACGCATTTCCCTCGCCTCTTTATACGTCATCGATGCTAAAGACGGTAATTCCTTCAGATGATTCAAATATTGTTTCGTATGTTCGTATAAAGCATTCATTTTTCCCATCTCCTTAAATACTTTTATTCCTATAAGTTTACTATGTTATAAGAATAATCTAATTTCTAATATTTTGCAAATGGTGGCGATAAAAAAATCGGTTACTTTGCATGAAAGCAAAATAACCGATTTGTAAATGCACTACTAAATATTTTTTAACTTTTCATATTCAAGCTGCAGCTGCTCGATGCGTTTGCGGCCTTCTTCACGATTACGAACAGTTTCTGCCTGAATTTGCTTCGTTTCTTCAATCCCTGCAATAATCGTACGCCATGTTGTTTCGATTGTTTCCACTTTAATGCTCGGGCTTCCGGCTTGTCGGGCAATGTTCACTGAATTTTGTCGAACATTTTCCGCATTTCGAACAAGCATTTCGTTAGTACGGCGGTCTAATTCAGCCATCGAATCGGATACAAGCTTTTGGCGCTGCATTGTCACAGCATGGATAAGCCCTTGCTTAAAAATTGGTATCGTTGTGACGAACGCCGAGTTGACCTTACCGATAAGGTGATTGTTCCCTTGTTGCATAAGACGAATTTGCGGAGCTGATTGGAAGGATACTTGCTGTGCCATTTCCAAATCATAGCCGCGCTGCTCTAATAGCTCTATACCGCGCGTAACTGTTTCTAGCTCCATAATGGCTTCATGATCCCCTGCATCCGCTTTAGCCGATAAAGCGGGCACTTGCTGGCGTAAATCATTGACTTTAATATCAATAGCAGCAATATGCTCACTTAAAGAATGGAAATAATTCAGATTTTCATCATACATTTGCTCAAGCTGAATCGTATTGCGTTTCATTTCAACTTCGTATTTTTGAATTTCGTTGTAGACAACATCCACTTCTTTATTCATCGTATCGTATTTCGATAGAATGCGTTCTAGCTGCTCTTTACTTTTTGAAAACAGTTTTTTCAGGAAACCTTTTTTCTGCTCTTCCTGGAAGTCCTGCGGGTCAAAGCGATCCATAATTTTATTTAAATTATTCAGTAATGTCGTTGATTTTTCTAAATTGCTTTGTTTAATCGTTGCAAGCATACGGTCCGAAAACTTAGAAATGCCCTGTGCTGTTTCTTTCCCAAATTCCAACACCGCAATTTGATTTTTTACATCAATTTTCTGAGCCAGCTGCTGAACTTGCGGCTGTTGTTTTAATTGCTCCTGACGCTGGCGAATCTGTGAAAGCTCCTGTTCGGATACAAGCTGTTTTTGCGGTTGTTCAACTAAATCCGTCGTTTGCGTTGTATCCTGCTCTGTACGCTTATTTAAATCTTCAAATAATGGATTTTCGTTCATCATTAATTCCCCCGTTCTATGTACTATTAGTATTTACGTCAAAACAAGTGAAAAGTTTCATCCTCTTATTGGTAATTATAACTGAAACGAACTTTTAATATCTATAATATAGCAGCGATTTTAGCACCCCCACTTAAAATGACGAAAAAAATGCCCTTTTATACAAAAAGGACATTTTTTCAAGTCTACTATTGGGGGAGAGACTTCACACCCATACAGGCTTTGCATGAGTCTATAATTAAATTACCCCAAAGTCATTAATGTAAACCCATTATTTTAATGTTGTAAAGATTTATTTCGTATTGGCTTTAAAATTAGTCCAGTTACAAAAATACATATTGCAATGACAACGGCCGAATAAAATAGCCCACTATAACCGCTCTGCGCAGCCATTGTAGTCACTTCATTCACCGAGTTTAAAACCGCATTTTTTAATGCAGGATCCTGAATATTTTGAACAATGCCCATCATCTGCTGTTCAGAAAACTCTGCACCACCTGCAAACTGGCTGCCAATTTGCGCAAGCTCGGCTGTCGCTTCCTCGGTTAAATTGGCTTCTTGAACATTATTTTGTAAAATCGACTGGAAATCTGAATTAAATATTGCTGGGATTTCACTAAATCCACGGGCAATGAAGCCTGCATAAATCGTTGGAGCAATCGTCATCCCAATTGTTCGGATTAATGATAACGATGCCAGTGCAGTCCCTTTATTTGTTTGCAATTTCTCAGTCGCCAAAATATTTAAAGGTGCCCCTAATAGAACCCCCATACCTACACCACCAATGATCGATGCAATGACAAACTGCCACTTTGCATCCATCCATGCCGGGAACAGGAAGAACCCTATTGCTGCAACAATTCCTGAAAATAATACAGCTAATATCGGACCGCGTTTATCGACTAATATACCACCAACTGCCGCTCCAATCCCTGCTGCTATTGCGAGTGGTGTCATCCAATAACCGGCATGCTCGGATTTAATGCCCATAACCTGCTCTGAAAACGCGGGGATGAAGATCATCGCAGCAAGCATTGCTCCAGATAAAAGCCCAAGTAATAATGTTAATAAATACGTTGGCTGACGCATTAATGACACCGGTAATATCGGGTCGCCACCTTTTCGTTCCAAACGGGTTTCATAGAAATAAAGAATAATTAATAAAATAATTCCAGCTAATAAAAATGGATATACGTCTGTCGCCAATAACGATTTAAAGAAATTAAGCCCTGTAATATTTGTTAATCCGTACATAATTCCTAAAATAGCAATCGATAACATTACAGTTCCCGTCATATCGAGCTTCCCGGGAGTAGGATCTTTTATTTCCTCCAACTTGGTCATTCCCATAAATATAAGGAAAACGGCTATTGGAACATTAATTAAAAATAACCAGTGCCAACTACCTGTTAAACCCAAAATAACACTTCCGATATTCGGACCTAAAACGGCAGCAATACCATTCATCCCGCCAAGCATACCGAGTGCCTTCCCCTGTTTTTCTGCAGGCAATGTACTAACAACATAAGAGGTACCGATAATGAAAATACCACCGCCGCCCATAGCCTGAATGAACCGGGCAATTAAATAAAAAGTAAAGTTAGGACTAAGTGCTACAAGTAACGAACCGAGACCAAATAGTGCAATCTCCACGATAAATAACTTCTTCCGACCGTAACGATCTGAAAGCTTACCTACAATTGGTACACTAATTGCCAATCCGAGTGTATATAGCGTTACCCCCCATGCTCCCCAGTTTGCTTCCACATTGAAAGACTGATTAATTGTCGTTAAAGCCGCACTAATTATTCCATTATCAAGTGCGGCCATAAAAACACCTATGGCAAACAGTGTGATTGCCCAGGTTTGAGAAGATTTTGAATTGGTCACTTTCATTCACCTTTCTTGTTAAGATGACTAATATTATAACTCAAAAAAAACCTACTTTCTAAAAAAATTTAATGTAGGCAAAAGATTTAAATTGAGAGTTAAAAAACAGCAAAAAGATGCTCCATAATTTTTATGATTACAGAGCATCTTTTATGCATTATTTTAAGTGTGTTTTCGCAATTTCTATTTGATTTGCAACTTGCTCAAAGCCTGTGCCACCAAGTGAATTACGACGACGTACTGCTGCTTCTGGAGCTAGCACTTCATAAATATCTTCTTCTATTAAAGCGGATTCCTTTTGCATGTCAGTTAAAGGTAAATCTAATAGATAAATACCTTGTTGGATGCATGTAAATACTAGTTTCCCTGTTACTTCATGCGCTTCACGGAATGGCATTCCTTTTGTCGCTAAGTAATCAGCAAGCTCTGTCGCATTGGAGAAGTCTGAATGAACTGCACTATGAAGACGTGGTTTATTCACGACCATTGTGCGTACCATTCCTTCAAAGATTTTAAGAGAACCAAGTACTGTTTCCATCGTATCAAACATGCCTTCTTTATCTTCCTGCATGTCTTTGTTATACGTTAATGGCGTGCCTTTTAAAACCGTTAAAAGACCTACTAAATTACCGAATGCACGGCCCGCTTTACCACGGATTAATTCTGCCATATCGGGGTTTTTCTTTTGAGGCATAATCGATGAACCTGTTGAAAATGCATCATCCAGTTCAATGAATTTAAATTCATCTGTCGACCAAATTATAATTTCCTCAGCAAAACGGGATAAGTGTGTCATTAATAATGCCGAATTCGATAAAAACTCCACGATGAAATCACGGTCACTTACCGCATCCATTGAGTTGGCATAAACTTGAGAAAAGCCTAGTAATTCCGCTGATTTAAGACGATCGATCGGGAAAGTTGTACCTGCCATCGCACCGGCACCTAATGGTAAAATATCAATGCGCTTCATCGATTCGATAAAGCGTTCTTTATCACGCTCTAATTGCCAGAAGTATACCATTAAATGATGTGCAAAGCTTATCGGCTGAGCACGCTGTAAATGCGTATAGCCCGGTGCTATCGTCTCGATATTGTCCTCTGCTTGCGCAATAATTGTTTTTTGGAAATTCTCAATTAACCCAACTACTTCAGGCACACGTTTCTTTAAGAATAAATGCATATCTGTTGCTACTTGATCATTTCGAGAACGTCCAGTATGTAGTTTTCCGCCTACTGGTCCGATTAAATCGATTAGCATTTTTTCCAAATTCAAATGAATATCTTCATTTGCAACTAAGAATTCCAACTCCCCAGCTTCCGCCTTAACCTTTAATTGCGCTAAGCCGTCTAGAATTTTCGCTACATCTTCAGCTGGTAATATACTTTGTGCACCTAGCATTGTTACGTGTGCAACAGATCCTTCAATATCTTCCAATACTAATTGTTGATCAAAGCCAATTGATGCTCCGAATTCGTCGACCCAGCTTTCCGCTGATTTTTGGAAACGACCGCCCCATAATTTTGCCATAATGATTTCTCTCCTTATCCGTTTTGCCTCGGCAGCTTTGTGTCTGACAGAGGCTTTAACTTCGATTAATGACCATAACCGTACCTAATAATTGAAGTTAAAAGAAGAAGCGACTCGGGAACCGAATCGCTCACTTCACTATATTTTAATTATTTTACTGTTTGTTTCGTATTTTTTGCAATTTCAGAAGCAACAACAGTTGGCATACCCCATAGTTCGATGAAACCAACAGCTGATGCATGGTTGAACTTGTCATGCTTAGAATACGTAGCTAATTCTTCAGAGTATAAAGAATTTGCTGATTTACGGCCTTCTACAATCGCATGGCCCTTGTATAATTTCACACGTACTGTACCGTTTACATACTTTTGCGTTTCTTTTAAGAATGCTTCTAATGCAGTACGGATCGGGTTGAACCAAAGACCGTTATAGATGATCTCAGATAATTTATGCTCAATGATTGGCTTGAAGTGTGCAAGCTCTTTCACTAATGTGATATCTTCCAATTCTTTATGCGCAGTAAGTAACACTTTCGCACCTGGAATTTCATATACTTCACGAGATTTAATACCAACTAAACGGTTTTCAACGTGGTCGATACGGCCAACACCATGTTTACCTGCTACTTTATTCAATTCTTCAATTAAATCTGCAAGTTTCATTTCATTACCATTAATAGAAACGGGTTTACCTTCAACGAACTCGATTTCCACATATTCAGCAGTATCCGGTGCATTCTCTACCGATACTGTTAAGCCATATGCTTCTTCAGGTGGCGCTACCCAAGGATCTTCCATTACGCCAGCTTCGTTCGCACGGCCCCATAAGTTTTGGTCGATTGAGAATGGTGAATCGATTGTTGCCGGGATTGGCACACCGTGTTTTGCAGCGTATTCGATTTCCTCATCACGGCTCCAGCCCCACTCACGTACAGGTGCTAACACTTCTAAATCAGGATTTAACGCTTTAATCGATACTTCAAAACGTACTTGGTCATTCCCTTTACCTGTACAACCGTGTGCAACAGCATCTGCGTTTGTTTCATTTGCAATTTCAACTAATTTTTTTGAAATTAATGGACGAGATAATGCAGATACTAATGGATACTTTTGCTCGTACCATGTATGCCCTTGTAATGAGATAAGTGCATATTCTTCCGCAAATTCGTCTTTTGCATCGATCATATATGATTCAATGGCACCTACTTGAAGTGCCTTGTTTTTAATAAATTCAAGGTCTTTTCCTTCACCCACATCTAGACATACTGCAATTACGTCCCAACCTTGTTCTTTTAACCATGGAATTGCTACTGATGTATCAAGACCACCTGAATATGCTAATACGACTTTCTTATTTGCCATGTTAATTGCCCCCAAATGATGTATGTTTATACAATGTAATAAAAGTTTATACACGAATAGTACCATGTTATAAAAATAAACGCAACTGCATTTATATAAAATTTTAGAGTTTTTTGTACTATCTAAAAACATTTATTTTGATGGTTTCAGTACTTACTCGTTTTTGCATAAAAATGCTAATATTTGCATGGATTTAAAAATTGGCTAGAAAATGAAAAACCAATTTTCTCTGTGAAAAAATTGGTTTTTCTGCTCTACCAGAATAGATTTCCGTTACGGGGACGCTTTCCACAGGCGTGGCCTGAGCCTGTAGTCTCAGGCTCACGTTATTCCCGTTGGAGTCGCCCCTACACTCCAATCAATTCATATACTATCTGTTTTATAATATAGGTTAATCCGTTATACCATGAAATCTATATATAATATGTTCCTCAATAACTTCCCTATTTCTTATTAAAGAATCCTTTTCCTAAAAATTCGACGAGTACAGGTGCGACTGCATATAGTTTACTTGTCACACTCATAATACGAGGTAAATTCACTTCACGTGGCTTCTTTTCAATAGCACGTACTACTTCGGTCGCAACTTTTTCCGGTTGGATTAAAAACTTTCCGATAGCTTCACGGTAAGCGTTTGATGCATCCGCTTTTTTAATAAAGGGTGTATCGATGGGACCAGGATAAATTCCTGTTACAAAGATATTGTAATCGCTGAGTTCCATTCGAAGACCGTTTACAAAACCTGTTATGGCATGTTTACTCGCTGCATATACACTCGCTTTTTTTGTTGCGACCTTCCCTGCTTGTGAGCCAACGAAAATAAAATGACCACCATTTTTTGCAATCATGGCAGGAGCCAGCCTTTTCGTTAAATAAATCGGCGCACGAACATTTACATCCAACATTGTGTCGATTTCCTGATCGGATAAATTTACCGCGCTCTCAAAATAGCCGAGTCCCGCATTTAATATCGCGACATCAATTGGCGGTAATTGAGATACGACATCCTCTATATCAGAAGTTACCCGTAAATCCGCTTTAATGGCAATAGCACCAATACTTTTTAAATAGTTTAATGCACTTTCATTTCGTCCTGTTGCATAAACTGTATGCCCCGCCTTTACAAGCATTTCCGTTGTAATCCGTCCGATGCCGCTTGTAGCACCCGTAATAAAGATTGTTTTTCTCATAATTTCCCCTTTTTACCATTGTTTTTTTATATTAAAAAACTAGTAAACAGTTATTTACTAGTTTCGTTTATACCAAATAATTCACTTAAAATGTCTGTCGATACGAGAACATCTGCCAATGTATAGGAATCAAGTACAGCTAAATAAGCTTTTAATGCTTCAGCCAATGCAAATTTTAGCCTGCACTCGGGTGATATTTTACAAAGATTGCTTTCAGGATTAAAACACTCAACTATGTGAAAATCCTCTTCCGTTTTACGGACTACCTCACCGATATTAATTTGTGTTGGATCTAGTGCCAGACGAATCCCGCCTCCGCGTCCACGGATTGTTTCAATATATCCATGCTGTCCTAAATCATAAGTAACTTTCATTAAATGATTTTTGGAAATTTGATACGCATTTGCGATTTCCTGGATTGTTACTAAATGTTCTCTACCACGTACACCTAAATACATGAGCGTACGTAAAGAATAATCTGTATATACTGTTAAGCGCACGCTGTTCACCATCTTTCTTCCCTTTCAGTATAACATTTTCTAAGGTTTGGTCGACTAGAACGACTTAATTTTAAAAGATGTATTTTTGATATATCTTTGTGACAGATTTGTTAAAGATGTATTTTTGATATTGCTTTAAATTTTACTGAGCAGTATATTGAGTGTGCAAGAAATAATCTAACCAACTTTGAGGGGACGTGCAATGTATGTTAGCACAACAAACAATTGATACAATTAAAGCTACGGTACCGGTATTAGAAGTACACGGACTAGCTATTACAAAAACTTTCTATTCAAACCTTTTTAAAGATAATCCGGCACTATTAAACATCTTTAATCATACAAACCAAAAGAAAGACCGTCAGCAAACGGCTTTAGCAAACACAGTGTATGCAGCAGCAGTTCATATCGACAAACTGGAGGCAATCGTTCCGGCTGTTGTTCAAATTGCGCATAAGCATGTAAGTTTAGGTATTTTACCAGAGCATTATCCGATTGTAGGACAATATTTATTAGCAGCGATTAAAGAAGTACTTGGAGACGCAGCTACTGATGAAATTATCGATGCTTGGGGTAAAGCTTACGGCGTCATTGCGGATGTATTTATTTCAGTGGAAGAAGATTTATACAAAGCAGCAGAAAATGCTGGAGGCTGGCGCGCATTCAAGGAATTTACGATTGAAGAAGTGGTTGAAGAAAGCGAAGCAGTAAAATCATTCTATTTAAAACCTGCAGATGGAGCGAAATTACCTGCATTTAAAGCTGGTCAATTCATTACATTGCGTACACAAGTACCAGGTGAAGAGTTCTTAATGAACCGTCAATACACAATTACAGACGGAACGGATGACTATTTCCGCATTTCTGTTAAACGTGAAGACGATGTAACACCAAACGGCATTGTTTCAAACTTCCTGCATAACGCAGAAATCGGCACGAAAGTAGATGTTAGTGCTCCAGCAGGTGTATTCACATTAGTACAAAATGATAGCCCTGTTCTATTCATTAGCGGCGGTGTTGGTGTAACACCACTACAAGGCATGCTTAAAACAATGGAAAGCCGCCAAGCATCATTCATCCAATGTGCCCGCAACGAAAATGTAGCAGCATTTAAAGAAACAATCGAACAAAATGTAGCAGCTACAGACGGTAAATACAAAGCAGTTTATTCTGATCTGGACGGCTATGTAACAAAAGCCCAAATCGAGGAATTCCTCGTACCAGGTATGGATGTGTATGTATGTGGCCCAACTGCATTCATGGAAACTGTGATTCAATATTTGGTCGAGCTAGGTGTACCGGCTGATAAAATTCACTATGAGTTCTTTGGTGCAGCAATGGCGTTGCAGATTAAAAAGACGGTTTAATTATTAGATACAATTAAATAAGAAGAAAAACCAGTTTCCGGTTGTTTGCCGGTGACTGGTTTTTCTGTTTGTCTACTAAAACGACAGCATATGCTTGATCACCGTTTGTTACCACACAAAGAAAACCTCAACATTTAATGTAGATTTCTTTGCAATCTAATCTATATTGAATATTTGTGATAAAATGTAAATAATATACATTTTACGATAACATAAATCGGAGGTTTAAATTACATGGAATTCAAACAGGTTGGCTTTCTTAAAAGAATGGCAAATGCTTTAACGGACAAAGAAAAATTAAAAACATCTATCCTTGTCAAAGAATCGACAGAAAGTGTTCAGCTAATTGAACAATATAAAAAAGAACTAGAACATACACAAGATTTGAATACACAAAAATCCCTTAATGAAAAAATAAAGCTAATAGAATTAGGGTTAAAAGGTGAAAACAGTGTCCTTTTTGAATTACAAAATTCGTTTTTACCATTACATATACTGCACGATGTTCGAGTCTTTCATAATGATTTAAAAGCTCAAATTGACTTTGTAGTTCTTACAAGGAAGTTTCTATTGATAATTGAAGTGAAAAATTACTACGGCAATATTTTAGTCAATGAGAAAGATGAATTTATTCGACAAGCTTATAAAGGTAACAAATTAGCATTTCAGGAGGGATTCTATAGTCCCGTTCGCCAAGTGGGAAGACAAGTCGAAATATTTGAATCGTATATGAAGGACATGGGGGCAGTTAGTCGAACACCCATTAAAAGTGTCGTTGTTTTTACAAATAACAGAACCGTAATTAATTCAAAAAAAGCTAGTAAACATGTAAAGGATAAAATACTGCGCGTAGACGGCTTAGTTGAGTTTATAAAAGGAGAACTAAAAAACCCTTCTCCCGTTCACTTTATGGATAACCGCATGAGAGAAATGAGCGAATATATTAAAGCCTCGCATTTTAAATATTCAAATACTGATGAAGAAATGGACACAGTGGAGATCAAACTTTTAGAAGAAACAATAAATAATCAAAGTGAAAGTAACGTAACCATTACACCCGTCAAACCAAATCATACAGAATTAGAAGAAGCATTAAAAAAGTTCCGTATGAAATTAGCCACGGAAAAAAACATGAAAGCATTTCACATCTTTACTAATAAAACATTAGAAGATTTATTAGAAAAGCAACCAAGAAGTCTAGACGAATTAAAATCAGTTAACGGACTTGGTGAAATGAAAATCAATTCTTTTGGAGCGGAGATAATTGAAGTTATACAGAAGCATCAGTGAGAAATTGACTACTTTGGATATTATTTGAGTGGAATGGGAACCCCTTTAATTCAATAAAGGGGTTCTATTAAATATACTGGAGTACTTCTACTCTTTAGTTCACGCTTTTGCTCATTCTTTTTCATTATTAAATATAGTTCATAATCGTATTTGTGGCACGGCAACACTAAAGTTAAAATTATAGGAAATTAATCTAATTTTATTTCTTTTATTGAATCTAAAATGACTGTATATTCCTCGTTCCAGATAATATCATCTACTTTTACTTTTAACTCCAGTTTTTTATTTTCATCTAAATTATCAAATAACCATTTTAATAATTGTCTTTGTTCTTTAACAGTTTGTATTAAATCACTATTATTTAATTTTTTGTAGGCTGGATTAGTCATTAACCATTCATTTTCATACCCTATAAAAGCTTTCAAAGTAGATTCAAGGTTGTCATTTCTCTTTTTTGTCCAATTCGCTTCTTTTTTACCATGGTTATATCCCCTGTTAAAAGCAGCTTTAATATCTTTATCGTGTTCATATTGTTTTAAAATATCATTGTATTCCATTTGAATAACCTCCTGATTTTTCCTAATTATATCATCGGTTACCCTTAGCTACTCAAAAATGATTCATATACATTTTGTAGCCATTGATAGTTCTCTGTAACCACCAAGGGTTTATTTGCTGAGCTTACTATCCATGAATTGAAAAAGTGAAGAAGTTATTCAAATTGCACAGTTACATTCAAAGATTAAAGGTTCAACCTCCAATATTATCAACGAACTCATTAAATTTTCAAATGATATACAACTTCCACTTGCACTTTATGCTGAAACTAAATGATTAGCGAAATACTATGAACAGTTCCATTTTTAAAAAACTTTGGAAAACATGGCGATGTTAATGAATATTAATTGAAACGAATTTTTGAATCTAAATTGGATTTATAAGGAGGTAAAAAGTACGCCTTCCATCAGAATCATTGCGGAAGGCTTTTTCTTATTTCTTTTCTTTAATTTATCAATTAACGAATTAACAACTTACTGAAATATCCCTTTACAGTTCCATAAAATTCGTGTTGATTAAGTCCTGGCGCAAAGCGTTTGTTCAACATATTTTTGAACTCTCTTTGCTTTAAAAAGGCTCTAAAAGTAGGTTTTATTTATACATAGTTATTAAATCTAATAGCTCAATACTTATTTCGCACTTTTCTAGCCTATTTCTTCTTTCTAAAAATAATTTTTTAAGTATTGGTTTCTTTTCTTCCATTGTTGAGTGATGTACTTTTTTGTGGCATAAAGCACATAGAGAAATAATATTCGCTTCAACATCTAAACTATTTTCGAATTGCTTTTGAAATTCCATTGGAATTAAATGATGTGCTTCTACATAATTTTCACCTGATGTAGATGATTTAAAAAACATATGGGAATTATCATACTCACACTTAAAGCCAGCCAAAACAATAGCCTTTTTAGAGGTAACATGGTTTCTCTTCCATTTGATTGTTAGAGAATGATTGTATTTACCTATTATTGGTTCTCTAGGTATATCTTCAACTAAAATAGAGGAATCAATTTCTGTTCTCTCAATTTCTTCTTGAAAATATTCTTCATCTCGATTTTCTTCAAGAACATATCTAAAATTTTTGTTTAATAAAAGATTACTAAAAGAATTGAACTGATTAATATCCAAATTTTGAGAGGATTGATTAAACCCTTTAAATTTATCCCAAACACTTTTTAGTTCATTAGGTTTAATTGGTGTAAATATAGCTATGGATGAAGGAACAAAATTGTATGCTCCACTATATCCTCTTTCTGTTCTCTCTTTATACAATATTTTTTCTTCAAGAATAGCTGAAGCTATTACACGGCCTTTATACTGAAATAATACTAAAGTCCCTGGAGGAGTACCCATTCCTCTTTTGAAATTATATACTCTATATGGAAGTTCATTAGTAAACCATTCTTGTACGTCCTCTATTGTTTTCTCACCAAACTCTGGATCATCTGCAGACATCGGTAAAAGTCTAATTGCAGGTATTCCTTCACTATTGCTTTTTTTATTTAATGCTAGTTCATATTCAATTTGTTTAATTTCCTCTTTCAAAATATGTATCTCTGAATTTATTTTAACTTTTCCATACCCATTCATTCTCTCTTGCAATTCTTCTAATAGTTCTGGTATATCCTTTTTCTCAAACCAATTTCTCAATACAGCTTCAGTTTTCCTTCCATCTGCACCAGTACCATCCTTATTGTTATACTTTAAAACATTCATATTTTTATACCCAATATATTTACTGGGAGCAAACATGTCTAACTCTTTGATGTAATACCATTGTCTAAAGTGAGAAAAGAATCTTCTTCTCAATTCTTCATTTTCTTTTATATCTTTATTGAATTGAATCATATTTTGCTTTACTTCTATAAGGTCTTCTATAAGTACTAATTCATCCATTCTTACACCCACTCTCGTACTACTTAGTTTCTCTTTTGGTAACTCACTAAGAGGTGAATGGTACGGATTCCGAATGTATTAATTAATAGCAAAGGTTTATAGAAATTAGCTCTCACTAATTTCGTACTTTAAATAAGCAATTTTTTCAAACATACTCATCAACTACTACTTCTTCTTAATCCCTAACCACTTTTCCATCTTTCCTTTTACATTATAAACTTTACTATCTTTTTGAAATACATACTTTTCAGCATTATTAGGTCTAGGATGCTTTGGAAAATTATCTTTTGCTCCAAATCCAAAAGCAAATGTCACATCCATTTTATTCCTAAAAGTCGCTATTAATTCTTCCTCCTCTTTAATTAGATATTTGAAATATTTATGTCCTAAATCTCCCCACCCAAGAATTATTTTATCTGCATTTTCAATTGTTGTTTTAATGTAGTGGATGGATTTTTTCTCCACAACATTCTTTTCAAGTACTTCTTTTTCTATTTTACTAACTTTTGCGCTATATCCATTGATGATTGGAATAATATTTATTACATGTAAAGCTGCAAAATCATTAAAGCTCGCATACTCCATCAAAAACTCAACAGTCTTATCGCTACCAAGGGCATTTGCGTTGCTAGGATTTGTCATTATTATTGCTAATACTTCCCCTTCATTCTTCCATCGCTTCTCTAAAAAATACCTTTTAGTTGGATTAACCTTACTATTAAATACCGCATATCCAGTACCCTTATCGATAAATAAGTCTTCATTTAATATCTCTTTCTCAATCAACCCAGTTGATTCTCCTTTACATCAAGCATAATTCAATTTCTTTTTTTATTTTAAATAAAAAATACAGCTTGGATGACCTTTCGTAAGTTAACTACTTTTGTCCATACTTTAAATACAAACTTAAAAGAATGAGGAACATCTCTCGTGATAGAGGTATTCCCCTAATCCTTTTGTTACTCTTACAACTCACTATAGATTTGCTCAACTACTTTTGTTATCTCGATAATCTCATTAAAAGTTATCTAGAAAGTAAATCCTAATAAATGTGGCTCTACTAATGGATTGGGAGATGTGCGTTCCAGTAGTAAATCCCCGCCGATACATTCTCTTGTCTCGTCTCCAACAAAAATTAAATAGCTTTGTGTATGACAGAGTTTTGAATACTTTCATACCTAGGTAACCTGGCACTTCATGCCGTTTATTCTATCAATTCCACTATCTATCTTTTAGGCTCAATGCTAGGTTTTCCAAATAGGTAGCCTTGGAAAAGTTGATAACCACATTGCTTTAACCATTCAAAATCTTCTCTGCTTTCAATTCCCTCTGCTAATGGTGTTGCGCTAACTTCAATTGCTTTTTCTAAAAACATTTGAGCAATTTTTTGTTTTTCGTGATCGGCACTTACACCTTGTACATACTTCATATCCAATTTCATATAATGAGGTTGAATATCTTTTAGCATTTCCAATGTGCTGTAACCTTCACCGACATCATCTAAAGCATATTGGAAACCTTTTTCTTTATAGTAATTTAAAATAGACTTTAAATGTTCTATGTCATCTACTTGCTCCGATTCAACCACTTCAAATACAAGTTGATTCGGATCAATTCCTAATGTATTAGCTAGTTTAACCGTTGACTGTAAGCAAAACTCAGGTGAGTAGATTGAAGTAGGGATAAAATTGATAAATGTCTTTTTATTCAAAATCGCTGAGTAGCTAACAGCGGCCATTCGACATAAGCGATCCAAAGCATATAAACGTCCACGACTTTTGGCAGCAGCAAAAACTTCATTTGGATATATAAGGCTTCCATCTTCACGTGTAAATCGAGATAACACCTCATAGGCGTAAATTTCCTCATTTGAATTGACAATAGGTTGCGAATAGCTAACAATGGATTTTCTATGTATAACCTCATCAATCCACTTCATGTCTAAAATGTTTTCTATTTCCTTGATAGGTTTCCAGTCATTCTCCTCAAAACGGAAATAGAGATTCTCTATATCCATAAAGTGTTCACTAAAATCTAAAAGTTCTCTTACACCTGATTCATTAATGAGTACCTGATTATCATCTATGACTTTAATCATTAGATCTCTTCTTTGAAAGTGGTTGACTAATATAGGTATCATCGATAAATTTTTTGATTCCTTTAACAAAATGTCAAACTGTAATTCCAAAACTACACAACTTTTACAAGGCATTATCTTTTCCCCTTACTTACTATATTTTTAAGTTTCGTTATATTTTCCTTCTCCCACCCATAAAGAA
Organism: Solibacillus sp. FSL K6-4121; assembly: GCF_038002585.1. Taxonomy (NCBI): domain Bacteria; kingdom Bacillati; phylum Bacillota; class Bacilli; order Caryophanales; family Caryophanaceae; genus Solibacillus; species Solibacillus sp. FSL K6-4121. The sequence goes on along the minus strand of NZ_JBBOCS010000002.1, from coordinate 568,942 downwards.
TTCATTCTATATTTTATCATTGATTAAATTAAATTTTTGATAATGCTCCTTCATATAACCCAATTGCATATCATTCAACTTTACTCGCAACCCATTATGAACATTCAAAAACATTCGAGCTGTTTCATCTAATGTTTGTGATATTACAATCTTTCCTTGTAAATCAAACGAAATTAAATATTTATCAAACAATGCATCATGATTTGGACATAGTAATAGCCCATTATTCACATCAAGGCGTTCTTCATTTGTAGAAACACTCCATGGTTTAATATGACTTGCAATCAAAACTCGTGGATTTGTAACACCGCATAATGCACATTTACATTCACGCTCGATAAGAAATTCTTTAAACTTCCCCTGACCTATTCGCCCTTTAATTAAGCGTTCTTTTTCAGTTTGAGGTATTGGTAGGTTATCAACTTCCACAATTTCTTTAAATTCTTCCTGCAACTCCTGTTTATCATTCATAGCTGATGTTAGTTTTGTAAATTTTGCTTTACTATCCTTTAACCGCAGAGGGAAAATCCATACAAGGCGCTCTCTTCCATCTTGATCCTTTTGCTGCCCCTGATAAGGCTCACCTGCAAGCTCTACCTGTCCTCGATATGTATATTCTCTTGGCTTTATTACCTCAAAAAAATGAACCTCGACTCCATTATTGTCTGATTCAGCTAATGTTAAATTTTGACCGCTCATTTTCTGATCACCACTCTGGCCCATACCCGTGTAGTGATAAATATCCCCCACAACCTTATCATCATAAAGCTTTGTCTTATCCGAAATAAGCGTCAACGTATTCGTACGATTTGACTTACGCATTCCTCCCTGTGGTGCACATAAAAATACCTCACAAAGTTGCTGGTTATTTATAACTTCATTTATTGCTAACGGACGTGTCATTGTCATAGAATTGCCTCCCTAATATTATGAATCCATATTATTAATTCAATTATACTATGATGGCATACATTTACCTTTAATTTTAAATTTTAGAACTCATTTTTTTATGCAATTCATACCTCCCAATTTATATACTTAATAGGTCTTTATATTTAAAATACATTTATTTCAAGTATAATTAAATAGGAAATCAAATTAATTTCTATCGTATTATTCTATTAACAGGATGGTGAACACAATGAACTATGGCTGGAAAGGTACAATCAAAGAATTTCTACAACTCTCATTACATGATTTCCTTCAAACATTAACTTCTTCTGTATACGGTTCACTCAATTCACAACAATGGCAAGATGAACAAGAAAAAATACAATCACAGCAAAGAGCATGGAAAGACTGCTTCGAAAAGCTGCAATTAATTTTAGAAAACTACAACGATCTTGATGGCTGGCTTATTTTCGAGTACACAATTTTGCGCGGAAGCGGGCGTCGTCCGGATGTACTGTTGTTACTTCCTGGCCATGTACTTGTCATTGAGTGCAAAAGCTATAACGCTGTTAGTACTGCAGAATACTTACAAACTTCACTTTATGTACGTGATATCGAGCATTATCATTCGACAGTCCTGCAACATTCTCTGAAGGTAACTGGTGTATTACTACTTACTAACCATACCAGTGATGCATTGGTGCCGAAGAATGAATTCCAAGTGTACTTAGCGTCTCAAAATAGTCTCCATAAATTAATTAATGGACTTATTAAACGAAGTACAAGCAATATAATTACCGCAGATCAATTTTTAGCAGGTACATATCAACCCTCTCCTTCTATGCTGGAGGCTGCCCGGGCTATTTTAAACAATGAAAATTTGCCGCGTATTAAAGCTATTGATAGCAGTAATTTTGAGAATGTCTATAACACCATTCAATATGTTATTGAAGAAGCGCGCCAAACAAATTCACACCATCTCATTTTAGTTTCAGGTGAGCCTGGTGCTGGAAAAACCTTTTTAGGACTAAAGATCGCACATAACACACCAAATTCAGTTTATCTATCAGGAAATGGCCCGTTAGTAGAAGTATTACAAGATACCCTCAACAATAAAACATTTGTTCAATCGCTATATGGGTATAAGCGTGATTATTTACAGCATGGTAAAACACCTCATGAGCAAATTATCATTTTCGACGAAGCTCAACGTGCCTGGGACTCACAAAAAATGAATGGCCATTTAAGCGAACCCGACGTCATTATTCAAATAGCTAAAGCGAATAAGCCTTGGAGTATGATCATTGGATTAATTGGTGATGGTCAGGAGATTCATTTAGGTGAGGAAAGTGGATTAGGTTTATGGAATACGGCGATTAAAAATCAAGGAATTACTGTTCATGCGAAACATGAACACCATTTATTCAGTAATGCTGAACATTATGAACAACATGAACACTTACATTTAAATTGTTCCTTGCGTTCACATGCCGCCCTAAAATACTATGCGTTTGTGAATGCTTTGCTTGATGGAGATATTGAAAGTGCTCAATTGTTAAAGCAACCCCTTGAAGAGCAACGTTACCCTATTTTCGTAACAAACGACTTGCAGCGTGCAACAGAACAACTACAAAATTTATATACCGATGATTTTAAAACGTATGGCTTTTTATGTGCCTCTGGTGCAGACCGTTTAAAAAATGTAGAGGTTGTACCATTTGGTGGACGTAACGTACCACCAAAACCTACTACTGCTTATTTCAATTACCCAAATAGCGCTTATTACTGTAAAAACCTACAGTACGCTGCTACAGAATTCCAAACACAAGGACTTGAGCTGGATACAGCGATCGTTCATTGGGATGAGGATTTATGCTGGGACGGTTCAAAGTGGCGCGCCTTTTATACGAAAAATGGCGCAAAAGATCCACTACAAATGAAGCTTAATGCATACCGTGTCCTACTAACACGCGGTCGCGACGCAACGATTATTTACGTACCACAAAAAAATAAACTGCAACAAACATGGCATTTATTTACGCAAGTGATGGACATACCTACTTTATAATTAGGAGGGCTACTTAATGACATACACAATCGATACAATTGAAGAAGCGTACGATGAATTAGAAGTGGATGAAGGTTATATGAGCTTTGGCGCGGCGGTGCATAATTTCTATCAAAACCCAAAACCATTCTCAAGACGTAAATTGCCATTTAAATGAATTGCAGTTTAAGCTTCATCCGTAGTTCCAGTAATTCATCTCAAATTATAATAATTCATTTATAAAACAAAGATAACAGTTTCTATACCTGAAACGTTATATCACTTTATTAAAAATACCTGTAGATCGTTTAATCGACCTACAGGTATCGTTTTATCTATGCTTCACTTGTTTAATTGATTTCGTTAAAATGATCGAGAAGAATGCTGTAAATAGACCAAAGATTTAAGTGCCAGGTACTCACACTATTTACTACAATTCATAAAAATACGCCTTTCTCAGCCATTGAGAAAGGCGTATTTTATGAATTGTTTTTGTACCTGGTACTTTTCCTTATGAAAAAATATCGTCTAAAATGTCATCAGCTGATTGATTTTTTTGAGATGTTTCAATCAGTTGGATGAGCTTTGTTTTTTCATAAAGTCCATTAAATAATGGGTCCTTCTCATATATACTTTTTTTCAGACGAACAAGGTTTGTTTCAGCAGGCATATGCCGTGGCTCGATTTGTACTGTTCCGTCTGCGGTAAAAGTACAACAAAGCCCATAATCATATGCATTTTGTAAATTCCATTTTGTAGCGATTGAGATAGGTTCATCCTGTTCATACAAGACACCACATAAAACCAATGACTGGCGATTCACATCTGACAAATTGTGTAATGCAAAAAGCTTGTCACTGATTTGTGCTGCTTTCATCGTACTTGATATATATAAATTTTCGAATTCAATTTGCCCGTTTTCTAAGCGATGGAATGATTGAGTTGCCCCTTTTAATTGCACTCCTAATTGTGCAAATTGTTGAAGCACTTGCTCAATTTTTTCAGCACAATCTACAACAAAGTCAAACTTAATTACCGTCCTATAGTTTTGAGTATGATTATAATTTAATTGGCGATCAACCATAGCTTTGCAGCGTTCAACTGCCTTAGAATCATTGGCCTTCTTATAAGCATCTATTGCTTGTACAAACTTTCCGAGACGCTCTAATTTTTGCCCTTCTTCAAGCCATTGCTCTAAATGTTGCACAGTCTGATCAAGAGATTGCAATGTTTGAGTGGGCATTAATAGTTCAGGCTTAAGTAGCTGCGTATTATATTCCTCTTCAATAAATACGAGCTCGAATACCGCGCGAGAAGCAGCCACGTATAAACTGTGAAAGAAAAGATGATGAAATGGTGTGCTTCGCATTTGAGAATCACTAACGAAACGAAGTAAGTTATAGCAATAAACACGTTTGTATTGTAAGCCTTGTACTTCCTTCACTGTAAATACACGTTGAATGCCTAATGATAAAAATTGCTCCTTGTCCTCGAATGTAGGCACAATGATAATCGCCTCCGGGTCATTCGAAATCGTTTCGAACATAGTCTCATCCAAACTCCCTACAAAAAGCTTAGGCTTATCTGATTGTCGAACCGCAATCTCATGTGCAATACTAGGCTGTGGTATTAGTGTCTTTACATTATTTAAAACATCAATAATTTGATCACCTGAGCGGAAATTTTTATTCATTTGACGTAATACAAAATGCTTATTATTATTCGTAAGTTGTGTTGTTACACTATCCGTTGTAAATAAATGATTGGTTAATGCTTGCTCTGTATCGCCTAAAAATAATGCTTTGCGCTGGGCTAAAAGCTGTAAAAGTGCTGTCAGCTGCTTCAGCGTAAGCTCCTGTATTTCGTCAACAATTAGATAACGCTTAATCGTCACTTTTCTCTCTAATACGAAATAGGCTAAATCATTAAGATCGACATATTTATTTTGCGAAAGCCAGCGCTCGTATTGACATGCGATAAAATAAATTTCACGCTTTAACGCAGTCGTTAAATTACTTTTACGTTGCATATACTGCTGCTCTGATACTATTTTCTCGACCATCGACCCTTTTATGACACTATAAATTTCCGCGTGCACTTCTTCCGGCAACAAGGAAGTTAGCTGATGAAAGTTGCTTGTCTTATACCAACGATAAAAATCTTCTTCATAAATTACAATGTAAGATTGCTGTAAGGCTTCCGCAAAATAGGCGGCTAGTGAATAAAAGCGCACTTGATGATCAGATGTATTCGCTTTATAATATTGCTTCACATCGTTCATTAAATATTGTGAATGCGTAACGTAATCGGTTGGCTCATAGGGTGCTAGCATGGCAATTTTACGAAGGGCTATATTTGTTTTGCCACTGCCCGCACAGCCTAATATTATTGTGTTGTCTGCGAGAACGTTCAAGCATTCAAACTGTTCGCGTGTAAAAACTGCCTGCTGCTTTCGTAGCTGCTCATCTTCAATTACTAACGAAATATACTCATCTTCTAATACTTCATCTTGCTCAATTTGCATCAGCTTACTAGCTAATTCATATTTTACGTAATCATCAATCGCCTCATCGACCATATCATTTTCATACTGTCCTAAATAAATTTGGAAGTCCGTTACTTGCTGAAATGCTGTTACATTTTTAGCTGCTCGAATTTGATTATCATGCGTTTCGAAGCTTAAAAACGTTACAGTTCGATCGTCGTCAAACGTAAATAAAATACGGTCACCACTATTAACGCGAAACTTATAAATATTTGTGCCTGCTACTTTTCGAATCCAAAACCCTTTTGGGATGGAATGAAACACATTTGCTGCAATAATTTGCTCAGAAAAGCTTTGCAGGCGGTCTAAAACAGCCTGCTGCTTTTCGCGTGGAACATGCTTGAAAAAATCTTTTGTTATTTTCATCGATATCACCTACACAAGCGAATTTATATAATGACTTGCCGCTTCTACACATTTTTTATCGTAGTGTTCAATTTCAGCCTTAGTAGGTTGTTTAAATTGTCGTTTCATCGCAGGATCTACGCGCTGTAAGTAATGTGTAACGATATGTTTCTCATTTGAGCTAACTTCACGGTCTAATAGTGCGTGTCCTAAATGGTACATTGTTTCTTCAACTTCATGCTCGCGCTCAAGTGCAGTGCGATATGCTTTTACAGCGGCATTATAGTCACCTAAAATATAGAGCACTTTACCTAAATTGTAATACGCTACCGAACGCTCTGGAATTAGGCGAATTGCTTGTATATACGTTTCCTTCGCCTGCTCATAACGGCCGTTACGTTTAAGGGCAACCCCTTCATCCATTAGACGCATGTATTGTGCATTAATCGATGGTCCCTTAGGCTCGCGCAATCCTAAAATTATTTCATACATATTTTCAACATCGCGTAATAATTGCGCCTGCTTTTGCTCATATTCCTCGCGGGTTAATTCATTCCAGTTTTTGGATGCGAAGAAATATTGCAATGCTTTTACTTTGAAATCATCTTGCTGTGGCATCAGCAGCACGTTTGCTACAGGAAGAGATGCTTTTGGAGAAAATGTTGAATATATCGCTACGTTCTCACTCACCCCATTAAATGCACTCGGATGAATTTCCTTTAATTTACTTGGTAACATAAGCTGCTTCACCTGATAACAATTCACAAATGCCATAGCCTGAATAGTTGTTACAGTAGTCGGTAGTACAATATGACGTAACGATGTACAGCCAGCAAAGCAATTCATATAAAGTTCTTCAACTCCTTCAGGTATACGAACAAACTCTAATTGTTGACAATCAGAAAAGACCGCATTCGATAGAAACGTTAGCCCTTTAGGTAACACAACATAGCATAATGCTGTTTCAGAAAATGCAAATGTACCAATATGCTCCATCGTTTCAGGGAAATCAACTCGTACAAGGTTTTTACATTCATTGAATGCATAACTATCAATTACTTGAACTGACTGTGGCAAAATAGCCGAGATAAGCTTAATACACCCGTTAAACGCATGCTTGCCGATATGAACAAGCCCTTCATTCCATTCAATAAAATACAAGCTGGTACAATCAACAAATGCTCGATCTGAAATATGCTTCAAGGTCGATGGAAGTTTTAAAGCTTGTATCTCACTTTTATTAACAAATCCTTGTTCTGCAATACCAATTACGGTTTCACCGCGCACTGTTTCTGGAATATTTACAAATACATCATTTCCAACATACGTGACGCAGCCATCTTGTATTGTAAAGTCTTCCTCCGCTGTAACGTGGGCGAAGTCTATACGAATCGCTGGTTGTCCCTTTTCATAACGTTCTCTTTTCGTATCATTTGCTGTATGCAACATTTCGATCAACATATTTGTAATGACTTTAGGAAGTTCATTCATGTATAAATATTGAATTTTTTTACTAGCCATCGCATCTGGCACAGTTTGTAAAATGCGCATCAGTGCTTGCTTCCCATCATTCATCAATACATCTTGAACGAGGCGTTGCACTTCTTCATCAAGATTATCAATAAGCTGTTCAAGCGTATCATCAATTTTAGCTAAACAAAGGTGGAGTACAATTTCATTTATTTGCTTAACTTTTTCCATTATTTGATTATTAGTGAAAGTACGTGTAGCTGGTCGGCCAGTTTTTTTGTCTTTTTTTTCACAGCACTTTCGATATTCAAGACCAGAGCCACAAGGGCAAGGCTGTTTACGAGGATTCATTTCATTCGACACCTTTCAAGTGGGGTATAGTTGGATTCTATTAAAATGTTTTCATTGAAATGGTATTTCTTATAAATCAAGATTCTGCATAAAATAATCGGCTATAAATTGGGGCAAGGCTTGACGGTTGCCTTTGTTGACGCGCTATTAGCAATGAAGATACATCATGCATATGCTAAGCCATGTTGAGATTGCTTGTCTGGAGCTGCACCACTACATTTATGAGATTTAGAACGATGACTTTTCATCTTCATCCTTACTATTCGTTTCAAATTTTTTCAAAAACCAAAGCTTATAAATAGCTTTGCGCTGTTTTGAGTCGCCAAATAGGTGCGCTGGTAACGGACGTTTCTTTTTATCTTCATACAAAGTAATAATAGTCTTTTTCTTTGTGTCGATAATGATTTCCCAGTTGAAATAATAGCGAACTTCTGTGTTCGGCGTTTCTCCTGGTCGACCGTAGATTGAAAACAATAACATATAATTGGCTCTATGACCGATTTCTTCATCTGTCGCATTCATAATATGTTTCGCAACTACCTTCGAACTGTTTTCGATCATTCGTTCACGATAACGATCTGCTAAGTGAAGTGTAGGTTTATAATGATTTTTGGGGTTGAAAATTTCATCATCCAGTTTAACATCGTGCATACTAAAACTCCTTTTCCACTGTAGCTTTGGAATTCAAAATTCATCATTTGGCATATTGGTTATATAATAACATTTTTTCCTGCTATAGGTTCATTGTATGGGTTAATATTACTATTTTTCTATTCTATAAATCATCAAATAAAAAAATTAATTACGGAATTTCTAAAGTGAAAACGAAGCAGCTATGACATTCTTCAGTAAAAAAGCCTACAAATTGAAACGAGCCAACAGTCTGTAAAGCAAACTGTTGGCTATTCTCGATATCCACTATTCAATTATTTGCTTTAAATTAATTTTCTATAGCGATAAATTTCCATTAATGCCCGATGCTGTTTTAACAGCTGTATATAATATGTGTCGGCTTTCCCTCGAATATTTCCTATATGTTCAATTTGTCCACGAAGCACGCGGAAAGCCTGAATGATCTCTTCACGTTTCATCCAGTGCCAATGCTTCTCTGGTCGACCAAGCACCTTACAAATTTCTTGCTTGTATGCCTTTTTCGTTTTCAAATTATAGATAGCCGCGCGCACCTGCTTAATATAGCTGCGATTCACATTTAATTTTTCATTAACTACGACTCCCGTAACAACCTTTTTCATATTCGGTTGCTGCATATGAATCTTTTGAGGATGCACCTTTAAGCCGTAAACCTTTAAAAAGTCTACAATGGAAGGATTGACCTCCCAGCGCGAATCACTGATTTGCTTAGCAATCGCCGTTGGAAACTGATCCTCATTCGTTGAGAACGTTAAATCGTCTGCATAGCGGCTATACGTACAATGATATTTTTTAGCAAGACCTTCCATTTTCTGATCAAAATGATACAAAATCAAATTTGTCATAACTGGAGACGTCGGTGCCCCTTGTGGCAGAAAGCCGTCTGGATGACAAATAAGTTCCGTTAAAATTTCAGCTGTATAATTGACTATGCGCAGCTGCGAATGGAAATACGATTTTACTGTTTTTCGCTTAATTGATGGAAAGAAATTTTCAAGATCAAATGTAAAAATATATTTTTTCCCTACATGCAATGCGGCATTTGATACAAAGTCTTTTCCCTTCATAAAGCCAAACGCTTGTCGATGAATCGGATATTGTTCAAGCGCAATTAACAGTTGTTGCTGAACAAACTTTAGTTGTTCGTTTGGCGCATAAATAGTCCGACGACCTGCCTGCTTTTTCCCGATAGAAAATGAATGATAACGATTGGAATCATGTAACAAATCATCTATTTGTTGAAATGAAACTCCTAGTAATTCGGCTATTTGCTTCTGATGCATTATTGGCTTGATCTTTTTCATCTCTCATCATCCATTCTATTTTTTTCCAAAACAAATGCTGCGCAATAAATCACGCAGCACCTTGTGTAAAATAATCCTATTTTGCGTATGCAAATGCCTGGCCTCCTAAAAGGTCCGACTATGTCGGAAACAGGCCCCTCTTTTTCTTCGTGCAACGAAGGCGAAAGCTTAATGTCCACGTTGAGAAATGGTAGCGTAACACTTACCTATTCAGAGAACGATTATTTTACTAAAATATCAATATATACAAAAATGTATCATATTTACATACAAAAATATAGCTTTATTTTATAGGTATGTAGAAATGACATGTCCCATTTAAGGCTGTGAAGGATCGTTTCAACTAAAACAGGCAAACCTTCACGTCCTTTAAAAATTTATACATTACTAAGGTAGACTCTAGTATTGTTCCGTAAATTAACTTCTAAATATAGGAAAACTACTTCGACAACATCTCCAGACGAAATGGTAACTGTCTTTGATTCTAACTAACCCCCTGAGACAGTATGTTGTTCTCCCACTAAATCCTTATACTAGTATCAAATTTCAATATGATACATTTCACTATTTTCAGGTTCAGCAGCTTGTACATTTACTACATCCAATGCATCTGAAAAGTCAATCGTTAATGTAGCTACCGCAACGGTCTTACTAAGTTCTTTTATCTCATTATTAACTGTTCTTTATTGCTATTAACTACATTATTTACGACATTTTTACCATTTACATAGGTATTATTTAAAGAAAACCTCACACCTTTTACTTATGAAGTTCCTTATTTTTTAATTTTTTAGTTCCTTCCTCCTTTTTCGTAACATCTTTTTTAACCTACCATATTTATTTCCACCATATTTCAATGAATTCCAGTATTTTATACTTAATCTAAGTATAGGATAAAAGACACAAAAATCAACAGTATTTAACATTTTTTAAAACTTTCCAACTCAAATGTCTATATACATCTCTTTCTATTTTGAATAAATCAGTTGCAAGTAATAATTATTCGGAGCAATAATATCATTCATCACCTAACTTTTCCAGAAAATATTATTTCCAAGAAAGCATATTCGATGATACAGCTCCGAGTAAAACACAACACCTCTGGACACAATAACGAAAAAAGGCGGGGGGCGATGACGATTGTAAAAAAAGCAAAACAGTCTATGAAAGGTAAAGATTCCGGCCCAGTACCATTCCTCTTCATTCTTTTCTTTGTTGGGTCAGTAGTGTGGCAATTATTAGTTAACCACCCAGTTCTGACTTTCCTTTCTGGTGTCCTTATTACCATTCTGATTCTCTATATCTGGCAGGAGAGGAGGAAACAAGCTGAGATACGGCGTCAGGAACTTCTTCGCTACAATTCGGCCTTACAGAGAAAGGTCATCCAGAAGATGCGGGACTGCTTAAACAAGATACTTCGTCTTGAAAAGCATAATCTGTCGAAAGTTGACCTGAACCGGAAGAAGCGGTTGAAAGAGTCGTTCTATAATTTGTATGGCGATATGTATGCAGGGTATGTGTATATCATTGAGGAGGGTAGTAATGGTTACGTGAAGATTGGAAAGGCTAACGATCCGATGAAACGTGTGGTAAACGGCCTCGGAGCGAAATCACCCTATGCCATCGAAGTGCTACACCTCATCCCTACGCATGTACCACTGGACGTCGAAAAGTGGTTCCATAAGACCTATCAAAAGGAACGACTCAACGGCGAATGGTTCCGGCTTTCTGATGCCCAAAAGGCAGAAATCCAGGCGGGAGACTATCCAATCGAGCTACTAGAGCTCATTAACAGCAGACCGGCTACTGCACTACTGCATCATCAATTGGACGATGTTAAACAAAAAAAGCATAACAAAAAAACCTCGTAATAGAGGTTTTTTTGTGAATAAAGCTCATGAGTCAGAGCGTTGAAAGTTAGTACTATTTCTAGATTTAAAATAAAGGTATAATTCTAATGATTTTTCATTATAAATTTCATACTTATTTAATATTTCAAATTCATTAAAAGGAAAACCTGTTATAGTTAGAGCAATCGGACATTTCATATAAACCTCAAACATCTTCTGTGTGACCATACCTGTTCCATCCTATTTAGCAAAATCAAACAATTCAATTCTTCTTATAGTACTGAACCCCGTCCTGCTCCTCAATCTCAACCATTCCTTGATCCACTAAATAATCAAATTGCCCCAACGTCTCAGATAGCGTCAGCCCTAATTGCTGCTGATAAATGCGTTCGAATAATTGTGTTGTCATTTCAAAGTTTGTTTGCGGCTTATCTAGTAGACCGTAGACTTTAAATGCACGTTGTCTTTGTTTTTCCAAACGCTCATCGATAAGGGGCTCAATTTGTGTTAGTTCCCCACCGTGTCCTGAGTACACTTTTGAAATTTCTAAGTTTTTCAGGCGTTTTAGTGATTCATTATACTGCAAGAGTGATTTAGGTCGTTCCATTGATAAATCAATTGGTGGCTCTACTAATGGATTGGAAGATGTGCGTTCCAGTAGTAAATCTCCGCCGATACATTCTCTTGTCTCGTCTTCAACAAAAATTAAATGGCTTTGCGCATGGCCTGGTGTTTCGTATACTTTCATCCCTGGGTGGCCTGGCACTTCATCGCCTTCTTTTAAATAACCTGTCAACGGAATTGTACCGAATAGCTCGATTTCCCCTTTTACATGTAAAATCCGGTTTACATATTTATCAGGTACACCTTGCTCTTTTAGAAGCTTTTTAAAAAACTGCTCGTGATACTGTAAAAATGATGGTTCTTTTTTCATCCAGTAATCTACATATTCATGCCCTAACACTTCCGCGCCTGGAAATGCATCGATCCATCCTGCATGGTCCGGGTGATGATGGGTTAATACGACTTGTTCCACGTCTTTTAAATCATAACCTGCACTGCGCAGACCCCATTTGATCGCTTCATAGGCTTCTTCTGTTTTTGGTCCTGCATCGAATAAAGTAAGTGCATCTCCTTTTACTAGAAAAGCATTTACGTCCCCCACTGCATATGGTGTTGGAATAACTATTTTATGTACTTTCATGTTTTAATCCCCTTTGGCTTGCTCGTTCTGAATGACTATTCATTTATTTTAACTCTTTTTTTCTAATTCGTCACGTTAAAGGTTGACAGTTTTTCAATACACCACTATAATTTTTGATAATTCTAAATTTACAGGCAATGAGAAAGCCAAGTACATTATTTTAAGGTTTTAGAGAGTGCCGTCTTTGCTGAAATCGGCATAACCCGCTGAAATAATCGAACCTCCTTTTGAGCCGTTATGACAACATAACCGTACCCTTTGCGATAAAAAGGCTAAAGCTGCACACATTATGTGTGAATAAAGGTGGTACCGCGGAAATCAATGTATTTTCGTCCTTACTAATTGTAGGGATGAAGATGCTTTTTTTATGTTCTTAAAACAATAATCTTAACGTTTAGGAATCGGATTTAAAAATCGGAGGGATACAATATGCAAAAGATTATATTTATCGGCGCTGGGTCCATGGCAGAAGCGCTCATTCAGGGTTGGATCAAAAAGAGTGTCGTTAACCCAAAGGCTTTGTTTATATCCAATCGGTCCAATAAAGAACGCTTACAGGAACTTGTTGAAGCCTATGATGTCAACCTAATGGAGGATACTTCGCAGCTGCACGATGCGGATCTCGTTATATTAGCGATGAAGCCAAAAGATGCTCGCGCTGCTATGGAGGTAATTGCACCTCATTTAGGTACTGATACTGCGATTTTATCGGTACTGGCAGGTGTCAGCATTGATACGATGGAACAGTATCTTGGAAGCCGACCAATTGCCCGTGTCATGCCAAACACTTCCGCTACAATCGGCATGTCTGCTTCAGGTATTGCATTCAATCAACATGTAACAAAAGTCCAGCATGCACTTTATATTCAAATGCTTGAAGCGGTTGGCACTGTTATTGAAGTTGAGGAGGAAAAACTCCATGCGGTAACAGCTCTATCTGGCAGTGGTCCTGCCTACTTATACTATTTAGTTGAAGCGTTTGAAAACGCCGGAGCTGAATTCGGTTTATCAAAGGAAGTCGTACGGGAGCTAATGGTTCAGACGATTGCAGGATCTGCGGAAATGCTGAAATCCGGTAATGTCGAGCCGCAAACATTGCGCAAAAAAGTAACGAGTCCAGGCGGAACGACAGAGGCTGGGATTAAAGCACTGGAATCGATGTCCTTTAACGAGACAATTGCAAACTGTGTTAGAAGTGCAGAAAACCGCTCTAGAGAACTGGCACGCGGGGAATAAACTTGATTATGAAGAATTTAGTGAAAGAAGCAACAAACGCTCAAAATTTCTGAGCGTTTTTGCTTACACTTAATTTGAATGATAAGTTGTTAAGAATTCCTTAATCACTAGGTAATCTGGTGGGCTTATTCGTAAAGGTAAATCTGTTAAATCAAAAAATCGTATATCAACAGCTTCTGTTTCATCGAATTTAATTGAACCTTTATAGTTTTTACAAATAAACGCTGTAACAACGTTATAAACTTCATCACCATGAGGATATTTATAATAAAAATCTTTACCTGAAAATGTTTTTAATAACTCTAACCGTGCTGGGGTTAATCCTGTCTCCTCTTCCATTTCCCTAGTTGCAACTTCTTCCAAGCTCTCACCTAATTCCATTGCACCACCAGGAAGTCCCCAACTTTGATTATCTTTTCTATGCTGTAATAGTAATTGTGTTTTTTCATTCAATATTAAAACACAAGCTCCCACCATAATTATAGGAGCCGTACCAATCTGCTTTCGTAAATCCATAACATATCCCAGTATGAACACCTTCTTATCATTTAATAAATACTTCATTTTAAACGAATATCCTTAATAATAGCGCCATCCAAATAATGCATTTATTCTTTACCGTCACAAATGGAATGTAGAAGTACAAGGTCATCGTGGATTTTTGTAAAATCACCTTTTTCCCACCGCTTTAATATCCCTAAATATGATTCGTAATGGAATAGGAAATTTTTATCTTCTTCGATTATCTGCTTTAAATTTTTTATTCGCTTTGAAGTTATTTCTATTGACCCGTCTTCAACATGAACCTCAGCTTGTTGGTGTGCCATTTTCAGCATCACTTCTTCTATTAGACGCTCATCAAACGTTTTATCGCCACTTTTCCATGCATCAAGCATATCGGCTTGTGCATCATCTACCCAAGATAAATCCTTATCCTCTGTTGCAATTGATTCTTCTTTTTCATATTCTTTTAAAGTATTTGAATTAAAGACTTTATCCACACTTTTCCCAAATACCTGAGCTATATAATGTATTTCTTGTTCCTTTGTTGCAATCCCTTCCGCTCTACCATTCAAAGAATTATTATTTTGAACTTGCATCATAACATTATGGTCAACGTCAACCATTGCAAAGTCACCTTGTCTCCATCGTTTTAATATATCTAAATATTTATCACCGTGTTCGTACACATCTTCATTCTCTTCTACCATTCGAAGAAGTGTATCAATTCTTTTTGGTGTTATCATTATTGATGATTCTTTTTCATTGGCGATAATCTTTTGATGTGCCATTAATTGAATAATTTCTTGAATCAAATAGTCGTCAAACAATCCAACATCATTGTGCCATTCATCAATCTTCTTAGAAAGAATAACATTTTCCCAACCGCTATAGATATCTACTGTTGAAACAAATACTTCTTCGCTTTTTGCTATTCCATTTTCAGCGATTTTCAAATCTACTTCTTTTTCATCATTATTCATAATTAAAAACGTAGCACTCACACCCGACGCTGCCCCTACAAGAAGACTAACCAAAATATGTATTTTATTCATTTTTTATCCACCTCAATTAACAGTATCTCAAAACTTTTAAAGTTAAACAATATGAAAAAATCTACTATACATATTTTAACTTTGCCTTGTTTTAAATTTATGACCTGTAAACTGAAGACCTAATTGTTCAATTAAACAAGTTCATTTTCATGAAAAAAGCGCTCTTCATTCAGGAAAAGCGCCAGATTGTTGATGATTGTTATTCAACTAAAGCTCCTGTAATTGAATAATATGAGCTTAATTGTGAGATGTGAATATACCCCGTTTGAAGTCTAAGTATTTTTAGTGATCTCGACGGTCTTCAAATGTAGTCATCACACTTTGAGTTATTACACCATTACTATTATAAAGTTCCACGATTATTGCTTGTTCATTTTCAACAAGATTTTGTACTTCCTCAATGGAGTATGTGCCTTTAATCTCTCGGAAATCTATAAAGAAAACTTCGAATACCCCTCCTGAATTTTCAGATAGCGTTTGCCACGTATCAGCGGATTCCATCGTTTCAGTTTTAATCAAATCACTAATGTTAGAGTCTTGAATTCGAATTCGGATACTAAACTCTTGTTCTGGACCCAACCCATAATCTTTTACAGATACATTAAAATGCATCACTTCTTCATCAGAATTCTGTACATTACTTATTGCGACAATTGATTCTGATATTATTGGATGATTGGGTTTTCTGCTCTGATTTTCACATCCCCATAAAATTATGGATAGCAAACATATGACAATCATGAAATTTTTCAGTTTAGTTTCTCCTCCCTAATTTCCCCACTTGATAATTATCCTGCTGCTTTGTGGAGGGGTTTTCATTTTCTCTCCTGCTGTCATAATGAATTAAAGTCTCTTATCAAAGTAAAGAAAACACTCAGTTAAAAAAATGACCGAGTGTTTTAAAATGTGATTTTCTACCCCTTATGCGGACCTGAATCTTTTACAACGTTCCATTTTTAATCCGCTTCACAATACTAAATGTCGTATACAAAGAAATCGGACCTAATACCGCGGCGATAATTAGCCACGTATTTAAACTATCTGTTGCCTTTAACATATCTAGGTTTGTACGTATGTAGACGACTACTCCAAATAATAAAATATAACTCATGACATTTGGAAAAATAACTAGCAATCGTAATACTTTTGGTGAAATTGTCGGTTGCTGCATCATTCATCCCCCTTTTCTCCATTATAGCTAAAACTTTCTACAAATGACTAGATTTTTCTCAAATAAGTAGAGAGGCGTATAGTAAATATTCTAGCATTTACTATACGCCTCAATTTAAATTCGCTTATTCAATTTCAATCAATTCATTTTTCCGCCACTCATACTGGCTGAAATCATTCGTTAAATAACTGTTTTTGAAGATCGCTTTAACTTCTTCTAAAAACGGGATTAAATCATGCTTCAGGAAACGGGCGCTAATATGATTCAGTAAGAGATTTTTTGCTTGTGCCTGTTTTGCAATTTGAGCTGCTTCAGTATTGGTTGCATGTCCGTATTGTGCCGCAAGTTCGATTGTCGAATGGTCAAATGTTGCTTCATGTACCACAACATCCGCATTCTGTGCTAACCGGATACTGTTTTCGCAATACTTTGTATCCCCTAAAATCGCCACGATAAATCCTGGCTGCGGAGGTGACGTCACATCACTGCTTTCCACAATCGTTCCATCCTCTAATTGTACCGAATGACCTGCTTTTAATCGGCCTAATAACGGACCTTTTGGCACCCCGTATGCTAACGCTTTTTCAATCAGTAGCTCACCTTGCATAGGCTTTTGTTCAATCCGGTAGCCGAAGCATGGAACGACGTGCTGAAGCGGCAATGCCCGAACGGTAAATTTGTCATCTTCAAATACGATTCCTTCTGTTACTTCGACAAATTCAAGGGGATACGTCAAATGAGTTTTCGACAATTGCAGCGTTTGTTCGATCCACTGCTTTAAACCGACTGGCCCGTAAATAGTTAACACACTCTCCCCACCTAGAAAAGACCGGGAACTCAAAAAGCCGGGCAAGCCGAATATATGGTCACCGTGTAAATGCGTAATAAAGATTTTATCAATTTTCCGCGGTTTTATTGATGTATGCAAAATTTGGTGCTGTGACGCTTCCCCACAATCAAACAACCAAATTGATCCTCGTTCTTCCAAAAGTTTGAATGCAATGGAACTTGTATTGCGCTCTTTTGACGGCATTCCCGCACCAGTACCTAAAAACTGTATTTGCATTTCATTTCCTCCTAACACGAGTATAGTCTGCCTCATGTAGAAGCTTTTACTATCGTTGTATTTATTATAGGTTGCAAATAAATTTATGCAAAGGATAAAGTGAGGTCGCTAATAGATCGATCGAGCGTGCGGCACAATAGAGGTAAAAATTCCGCTTATTTTTAAAAGCTCCTCAACGGAAATTCCAATAATTCTTAGAATAGAAGGAAGATTTCCACTTATTTTGAAAATCACTCAAAAATCCGGCTAAATAGACGGAGAATTTCCGCTTATTTCACTAAAAAGCAGCAAAATGTGAGGGTTCACGGGCATATAGGCGGAATTTTTACCCTTATTTTCATGAAAATTTAAGAAATTCATAAAATAAACGGAATTTCTCCGCTTATTAATTGGGAACTCCCCCTTTCTCTCTCTCGTCAATCATTTTTAAATTCTATATCTTTCGGTATTTTCAAAAACAAAATTCCTTCCTCCCAACTGTATAATTCTAATTTGAGAGTAGTGCCTAGGTTACCGGCGAATTGATTTTTAGTGAAAATCTCCTCAATACGTATCAGTTTTCCGTTCGGTTTATAATAAGGTATTGACTTTTGATAATGCCAACCTCTATCTGAGAGTGAATTAGATATATTATTGCCAAAATAGAAAGCACCCTTACTAACATACCAATCAAAATCATTTTCAGTAGCGATTTTCATAAACCCGCTCTCAGGATCCTCTTCCTCTAAAATACGAATAACCTCTTTAGCAGTGAGTGAATCAAACGGTGGAGATGGATAATGCCAGTAATTACTGAAAAAGACCCAAATAAAAATTAATAAACCAATAGCTAAAATAAATGCTTTTCTATCCTCAATTATTTTTATTTTCTTTTGCAATCGTTCATCCCCCTGTTCCGTAAAACCGTTAGAAAAAAACTTCCATCCTATTAATATATATACCATAAATACCAAATTATGTAATTAAAACACCTTTTATTAATGGAATAAACATCTCCTACACGACAGTAAAAACCCTTCCTGAAAGATCTATCAGAAAGGGTCCATATTTTTATCGAAAATTCGATTCATACCACGCTTTTGCTTTTTGTACTTCACCCATAGTAAGTTGGTGGCCGTTTGTTTCCCATTCCAATGTCACCTTTGCACCTGCACCCAACAAATAACGTTCTAAATCTGTTGCTTCCTGTTGTGGGCAAATTGGGTCATTAATACCAGCTGCGATAAAGACAGCTGTCCCCCCCTGTTTGGCAACAGTCGTTTCACGGTTAGGCACCATAGGATGATGCAGTATCGCACCTTTTAATGCATTTTCATATTCAAATAACAAGTTAGCAGCAATATTGGCACCGTTTGAATAACCGATTGCAATGATATTGTTACGATTAAACTCGTATTCTACCGCTTTCTTATCTAAAAAATCATAGAGTTCCTTCGTACGCAGTGCCAAATCTTCCATATCAAAAACACCTTCTGCTAAACGGCGGAAAAATCGTGGCATTCCCTGTTCCAGCACATTGCCTCGTACACTTAAAACAGATGCTTCCGGATCAATGATTTCTGCCAGTGCAAGTAGGCTGTTTTCATCTCCTCCTGTGCCGTGCAGCAGTAACAATACAGGCTTATTGCTTTTTCCTTTATTAAAAATATAGTTCATAGTCATTCTCCGTTCTTATATAGTAGAAACTATTCATACTCTTTTTCAATTGTTTTTGTTGAACGTACTGTATCAATTGGACGAACAACGCTTTCAATATATTCACGTTTGCTTTCTAAAAACGGTGGTAATGATAGCGATTCCCCAACTGTTTCATACGGCTCATCGCCCATAAATCCTGGCCCGTCAGTAGCCCACTCAAATAGTATGCCAGGTGCTACACGCGCATAAAGTGATTCAAAGAAGAAGCGGTCAACATAGCCTGATGTACCGAAACCAAAGCCTTCCAAACGTTTTGTCCATTCATGCAGTACTTCCGTATTTTCTAATCGGAATGCCGCATGGTGAACCGTACCAAAGCCTTGGCGTCCCGGTGCTAGCTCTGTATTGTGCTCGACGATAACAGATGCCCCGTTGCCACCTTCACCAACTTCGAATAAGTGCAATGAACCGTCCTGCTGAACTTCACGCATCACCATTACTTTTTCAAGTACCTCTTTGAAATAATCAAATTGTGAAACGCGGATATGAATCGGTCCTAAGCCAGTAATTGCAAACTCCAATGGAATCGGTCCTTTTTGCCATGGCGTACCCGATGCGATGCCTTCATTATTTTCATCCGAAATAAGCATGTACTGCTGATCGTCGAAATCAACAAATGATAATACTTGTTTGCCAAATAGCGTACTAATGCCTTCATGCTTTACGTTTAAACGGTCAAAGCGTTTTACCCAATAATCCAGTGCTGCATCATTTGGGACACGGAATGCTGTTTTGTATATTTCATCTGTACCATGTGTGCCTTTTGGGATTCCCGGGAAATCAAAAAATGTCATATCTGTTCCGGCAGAGCCTTTATCATCCGCGAAAAACAGGTGATATGTTTGAATATCATCCTGATTTACCGTTTTCTTCACAAGACGCATACCTAATGTATACGTAAAGAATTCATAATTTTTTTCTGCACTGCTCGTAATGGCTGTTACGTGGTGTATTCCTTTAATGTGGTTCATGTGTAATTCCTCCGTTTTCTTTTTCAATATAAAGTTTACCGTTTATAAAGTATTTGCGTGAAGGCCGACCCGTTTTAAATAATCGGTTAAAGCTTGTAGCTCTTCCTCTGACAAAACGTCAAATATAGCCGCAATCTTTTTCTCATGCGTTGGAAATATGGATTCGATCATTGCAGATCCTTCGCCCGTCAGCGATACAAATGTCACACGGCGGTCAGTTGGACATGCAACTCGTTTGATTAGATTTTTCTTCTCCAGTTTATCGACAACATACGTTATACTGCTGCTTGCAATTAATACCTTTTTTCCGATGACTTGGATAGGTTGATCGCCTTTATGATAAAGCAGTTCCATTACAGCAAACTCCGTTAAATTTAAATCACTTTGTTGGATATCCTTCTTTGTTGCCTCATGTACGGCTGTCGTTGCTCGGTGTAATACAGTAAATGCTTTTAGCTGTTTATCAAATTCACTCATAAAGTTTCACTCCTTCTTTATCACGAATTCATTTATCTTTAATTCGAGATAAATATATCATTGATTCCTTACACTGTCAAACAATTGTATTTATCAATGTACCCCCATTACTTAATTAAACCGGATAGTATTCTTACCCAGCCAAAAATAGACGTCCATAATATAATGCTTAAAATTAAGCCGTTAAATAGCCCAATGAAAAAACGATTCTCCATCTTTACCACTCCTTAAAATACAGGATTGGCAAATGGCAAATGAATTAAGCGCTGTTTTATTTAATGAAAGTTTTACTTCTAATGGAATTATTTGTTACACAGGGAGTAGCCCACATAGGAACATACTCGCTATAATAGACTTGGGATTTGGGGGTAAAAATACTTTTCAATAATTAATCAGTAAACAAAAACGCACAGAAATAACTCTGAACGTTTTAAGTGCTTCTTTAACAATATTCCCCTCAAATTTTATTGTTAAATTAATATTTAATAGATAGACGGTAATTGATTCTTTCTACCATTTCGTGCTCTTTATCGTGCATTGCATCATATGCGGATTGATTAGCGTACCTAACAATATCTCTAAAATCCTTAGCAATGAAACGACTTGCCTGGAGAATTTGATATAAGTCGGCAGCTTCTTCTTTTGTAAGCGGAACTTCTTTACCATAAAACGGTAAATTCCATTTTGCTTTTGATTATTCATTATGCCATTTTGAATGTATTATTGTACTTTCTTCTGAGTACATAAACGGATGCTCAAAAAAGAGGTTGTCCAATATAGTGTCTAAATCTCGGGAAAGTTCATCAATTATTTTTCCGTTTTCTTCAGTAATAGGTAGACTTAAATCATATTCCAGGAGTTGCTCAGCTGTTCTTTCCAATGAACTGAGGTCGTTTAAGTAATGACGACCAATTTGTTCTTCTAGAGCACTTACTTTTACCTCTAATTGATCATTCGTAGGACGAATAAACCAAATGACAGTACATAAAGCTATTACTATTAATAATCCAATAACATACTTCAACCAATTCACTCTATCACTCTCCAATATTTTTTGTACATCTAAGCTTCCATATTTCTTCTATAAGAGAATGCAGAATACTCCATTGCACATTAGTATATTAACATATAATTTACATTTTTATTCATTTTATCCAAATTACACTTTAAGCAATGACTTACAATTAGTGACACTATCGGACTTTCCCTGTATCACAATTCATAGGGAAAATGATTGAAGCGCTGTTTTGTTAAATAAAAGTTTTACAGCTAATGTAATTATTTGCTATATAATGAAGAGCCTGTTTAAGAGTCATAACTATATCTGCACTACAAACTTATTCCTGTACTTTTGCCCTATTTTCTCCCCCTTTTAAGAATAATATAAGACGGAAGGAGGGATTTTAATGGACTATTCAGGATATGGTAATTGCTATGGTGGTTATGGTGGATACAATAGTTATAGCAATAACAATAGTTTAACGTTCGTTTTAATCGTCGTACTTTTCATACTTTTAGTTATTGTCGGTGCTACTTTCCTACCAAACAAAAAATGCTAACAAAAAGTAGTAAGTGTTAGGTATGAGAGTTAATTAAGAATAGCTTGTCATCTTTTTAATTTATTTTTTTTGAAATAGGATCACTTTCCCGCCACCCAGAGTGATCCTTATACATATTTAGTTCGAACCTTACTACTGCACACTTTAGTTCTTTTACTAATTAATTCTTTATTAAAAGTTTTATATTCTCTGTAGTTACGTTACCTAGCTCTTTTTATTTTCAAATCATAATCTATTAATGTAATGCTAGCCTTACAAAAACAGACAAGAAAAGTGGTGTTACAAATGGGTTGTAATTGTAGCAAATGTAGAAGTGAATCAAATTCTGGTAATAATAAAGGTCGTTGCAATGGTTGTATCTGTGACCTATTAAGAGAATTAAGAAAAGGTACAGAAGTTGATGTTTTCTTATCCGGAGGTAAAATATTAGAAGATGTCGTTTTCAAAAGATTTGACCATAATAATTGCTGTGCATTCTTTATTGATACAACAATAGAACGTGGTTCAACTCTTATCGTAGACTGTCAAAAAATTGATGCTCTACGAATTGAAGTAGACTAAGTTTCAGTAGACCACTTTCTTAAAAAAGTGGTCTTTCTTCTGTCATTCAACTCCACTATTGTGAGCCAATACTCTCCATCATGGTACCAGCGTATTCCGTTCGATAAACTGATTACCTAAAAAAACAAGGCAGTGTTATCAGTCTTCTGACTTTTAACACTGCCTTGTTCGTAATAAGTAATCGCAATGGTATTACTCCTGCCTACTTATTCACATATTAAAACTTGACGCTCGAAATTGCCTTTTTTCAATATAGCCCGGTCTTTAATCGTTAAATTGGCGTTTTGGATTTTATCATCCATCGTTTCGATTGTTACGATGACGACCCGTTTTGCGATTCGTCGTGCATTTGTAATTATGCTCTGCTGCAATTCACTCGATATATGTGTAAATAAATTGTACGGCATATCAATAATTGCTACATCATATCCTTCTTCCGCTTCTTCAATTGGTCCGATCTCTACATTCGGTTCATATCCGAAGTGGCGTAAATTAATACGTGAACCCCATACGACACGCTTATTCATATCCCGTCCTTCGATATTAATGCCCATACTCATTGCCTCAACTAAGACAGTACCAATTCCGCAGCATGGATCAATAATTTTCAATCCATCCGGATATGGAGCTGCAATATTCACAATAGCCCGCGCATCACGCGTACTAAGCGCAGTGGAGTACATTTCGGGCTTTTGCATATGCTTCAGCCATACAGACTCTCCGGCAACAAGCTCCCCTAAATAAAAGGTACCATCATGAATAGCTAACCCCAGTACTATATCAGGCTGTTCTAAATCCGGTTCAGCTTCTATCGCATAGCTAAGCTTTAGCATATACTCATTTCGAATCGTACGGTTTAAAGCTGGCTCGATCGCATCTCTACTATTATTTAAACAATGAATTTTAAAAGTCCGTTCTCCTAACTGTAGCTGTTTAGCAGTTTCTACAAGTTGTTCAAACGTATTTCCTTCAAGTAGTATATCAAGTCTTAGTCGCATATAAGGGCTTCGACTTGGTTCTACTTTTTTCTGGCTCATTAAAATATTACCTTCCACATGGAAATTAAAAAATGTGCGCATTTCCAGTCGTGAAAGTTCATATTCATCTTTTCGCCAGGCAAAACTGTATAAATACTTTTCTGTCATTTATTTTTCGACAGTCTTTATTAATTGCGCAACAAATTCATAAAGTAATTCACATACTTGTTCGATTGATAACTGATCATTAAAGCCTTCTATACAATCAACTGCAATATTCAGTTCCCAAAGCCCTTCTTGACCAGAAAAGGCTGCACTGCTACTGCCTAGAGCAGATTTTACATGCTCCTTTAAATAACTGCGGATTGCTTCGCTATGCTTCTTTTGTAATTTTAATCCGAACAAAGCCGTATATAAGTTAAATGCATCATCATATTCAAGGGCAACGGCATCGATACGGATGTCATTAAATTGTGCACATTCGACATAGATAAATTCGCCTTGATTTTCCTTCAAATATTGAATAGGCGTCGATGCAAACGCACTACTTTCTGCAGTAATTGTATCTTCTGTTTCTTTACTGCATCGTTCTAATACTTCTAAATTTAATTTCATCATGTTTTAAATCCTTTCAAATATAATTCGCTCGTAAATTTCACCTTGTTTAGTATACATGACAATCGAATAATGCGCATTAGAAAGTATTTAGTCGAAATTTGACGTACTTTGGCGCATCAGCTTTATGATTGATGTAAATTTTCTTTACGGCTCACTTTCAGTAACGAGCTATTTGATTTAATTAATGAAATGATGATAACGAGACAGAACGTAAACAAAATCCCCCCTGTAAATACAAATCCGGGTGTCCCTACTAAATTCAGTGCACCTAGAACCGATGATCCGGCAACTACGCCAATAGAGAAAAACGCATAAAAATAACCATATGCTTTTCCGCGAATTTCCTGCGTCGTAGCTTCAATTAGGAGTGCATTAATGGATGGGAATAAAAATGCAAACCCGACTCCGTATAGTGCTAGAATGCCATAAAGCATTGTCATTTCAGATGCCAGTCCAATGCCTATTTGGGCAACCCCCATTAATAGAACGCCGATTAACAATGTGTATTGGGCATTAAGATAATCAAATATTTTGTTCGTTGGTAAAATAAAAATCAATACAGCTACGATACCGAATACACTCAGTAATGTCCCGGCTACTCTGGAGCCATACCCTAAATCCTGCACATAAATCGGCAATAAGTACGCCAGCACCCCTTGAGAAAACATGAGGAAAAAGGCTCCACCATATGCTTTTAGCAAATTACTGTTCCAATGCAACGTTTCAGAAGTCTTTTTCTTTTCACGTTTAGGCAACTGTGTTTTACGCAAAAAGAGAAGTAGGCCGATCAATAGTACAAGCCCATATAACGCAACAAGGCTAAATACATTCGCCACAGATATTTTACTTGCTAAAATACCGCTCGAGGCTGGTCCAACAATTGCGGCGATCCCAACAAATGAGCCCGTAAACGCACTCCCACTGCCTTGTTCATTTGCTGCCCGCATATTTGCAAGCAGTGTAAATGCGGCCGGTGTTATAAATCCGCTACTGAAACCGTGAACACAACGGACAATTAGTAGTACCGTCGTATTATCGACAAGCTGGTAGCATAGCAGTGATGCTACAGAAACAAATAGGCCAAAGACCAAAATTCGAAATGCTCCAATTTTGTCCGTATAAATACCTGAAAATATATTCCCGAACGTATTCATAAATGAGTACAGTCCCACAACAATTCCTGCAACAAACGTAGAGGCTCCTACAGAAAGAGCATATGTACTCATAATCGGCAGTTGTACAAATAGGTCAAAGAAAGAAAAGAAAATAATAGCATAAACAAGCCACTGCTTAGGAAATGGCTTTATATGTAATAACGGCTGCATTTTTTTTAATTTAGAATCGAAAACAAAATTACCAAAAGGTATAAATGCGACAAAAATGGCTAAAAAGGACCAGCCGATATTCCATTGAATGCGTAATTGAACAATAGCAATTGCTAGTAAATAAAGTATAAATATGCCACCATGAATACTGCCATTTATCGTCACGAACTGCGGTAAATCAGCAAAGTATTTAAATGGCATGGAAATAAATAATAACGTAATGAGCGATAAACCATCAAGTAAGCCCATTATTCGTAAAAAACGTATCGGATGTATTCCCATTATGTCCTCCTGAAGAATGAAATCCCTCCTATTATAGCATGGGTATTTCGATGTTACCTAACTAAATGAAAATTATTCTCATATAAATGTCAAATTTTAGACTTTTATAGGATATACATATTTACAGTTATTTAAAATATAAATAAAACTTAGTAATCAGAAGTATAGTTTCAATGAATTAGGTGACTATAAAAGATAAGGATTATTATTATCTGTCTACTTTGTAGCCGTTGTTCTCCGTTACGGCGGACGCTTTCCTGGGGGCACGAGGCCAACAGGATGTTGGTCACAAAAGCGTTGCCACAGGACGTGGCGTTTTTAGCTTTTGTTCCTTTCGCTCTCCCGCGTGCTCCTGCGATTACTCGTCGCAAAATAAATTTTGCTTATCCCCTGGGAGTCGCCGCCTTCACTCCGAACAACTAATTTTCTCTCGAAACCGTCAAGCAAAAACCAATGCCCCCCCTATTCAGATCGTTCATACTAATTTTTTCCCTTATGTACATAAATTTCAGTATTTTGAAAAACGAACAATCACGATATTTTAAGCAATTCGTGATTGTTCGTCTCATATATTATTAAATTTTGCTTTCAATTAACTTATTGAATTCATCTAAATATACCTTTTCTGCATCTGAAGCTCTATCTAATGAATTGATTGCACGATGCCATAATGGATAAATCGGTTCAAGTGCTGAGACACTATTAATTTGTGAAATATCCTCGTTAGTTAATTTCAGACTGTAGGATGCAATGTTTTCATGCAACTGTTCTTTCGTTCTTGCCGACAAAACAATTGAATCTACATTTGGTCGATCACGTAACCATGCTAGAACAACTTGCGCTACTGTCGCCTTATGTTTTGAAGCCACATCTTGCAATACATCGATTAAATTATAAAATAAATCCGGGTTTTTAATATATGTTTCCGGCCAACCATTCCCTTGCCTTGTAGCAAGTTCCGCTTTATTATTTCTTGTATATTTACCAGTGAGCAGCCCTTCGCCTAGTGGAGATCTAATACTATTAGCAATCCCTAACTCTTTACCGGCCGGCAAAATTTCGTACTCTGCCTCACGTGATTCTGGTGTGTAATAGATTTGCTGTGCAATTGGCGGGATCATATTATTTTCTACTGCCCACGTATGTGTCTTCGCAAGCGCCCAGCCGCTATAGTTAGATACCCCCCAATGACGAATTTTCCCTTTCTTAATGAGGTCATTCATCATTTCGACAGTTTCGCTTACCGGTACTTGCCCATCCCAGGAATGTACATAATATAAATCCAGATAGTCCGTACCAAGTCTTTTTAAGAGTATATCAATAGATGAATCAACGTTCAGTATAGCGCCTGTATCCGTGGGTTTATCTATCAGTTGAAATCCTGTTTTACTGCTGATAATCATATCTTGGCGCTTATTTCTTATCGCATTGCCAAAAATAACCTCTGCATCACCCTTCGTGTACATATTCGCTGTATCGAAATGGTTGATGCCATGATCTAATGCATAATCCACCATATAGTTTGCCGTTGCCTGATCCATCGCCCCTGCTTCTTCAAGACCATTTGTACTGAACATTACCGTACCCAAAGCATATTTAGAAACATTCAAATCGGATTTGCCAAATAAATTATAATCCATCATCATCCCTCCTATTCATGGGTTTTTCCACGTTCCGCATTAAATAAAACATTCTCTCATCAAGAACTTTGCCTTTTCTTGAAATAAGTCAAAACATTCCTTATAAAAAAGCCTCCTTGTCGTGTCAGGGAGGGAAAAAAAGGTTGAATAGCACAATATTTCGGGTATGAAAATATAGGCGAGTTGCTGCACAATGGCGCAACACCGAATGAACATTAAAATCAATCGATGGAAGGAGTGTTTCAGATGAGTAAAAAGAAAGAAATTAAAAAATTAAAGGACCATGCATTTGCAGATCTTTACTTAGTTGAAAAGGAATTTCAGCAAGTTGTAAAAAATACTTCGAATCAATCAGGTACTTTTAAATGGGTGGAGCTATTAAGCAATTATGAATTGGACGAATTTTATGGAAGGCGCAGAGATCGAAAATATGCAACGCTCACAGTAGAGCTGTATTCATTAACTGAACAACTATTAAAAGACATTTATAAAGTTATTTTTAAGCATAAATATAAAAATACATCCGATAAAAATATCATTCTTGATTTAGAAGAGAAATTGGGAGATCATTTAAATTTTAAAAATAATACTAAATTATTAGCAAATCTTAGAAGCTGTATTGTTCATGAAGAATTCTCTTTAAAATCTGCAAGAAAGAAAATCAATATTAAAAAGAAAAACCGCGTCTTATTCAAACAATTAATGAAAGATGTTGATCTGTATATAGAAAATATAAAGGTAAAATAATGTCATGCCTCAATCTTTGAGAGAAACGCTCAAGTAGAGCCGTTCCCCACAGAGAGGAATATCGGTGAAGAAGTGGTGAATAAGTGAACTGAAGTGACTAATATCGCGAAAGCAGTGGCGATTAAAGTTCCAGTGCTCAAAAGTGGCGAAAAAGGTTGTGTCAGTTGACGAATATCGGCGGTGAGCTGGCGAATAAGTGTGCTGAAGTGGACAATAAAAATGCAAGTGACGAATATCAGTGGTGAAGTGGCGAATATGTGAACTGAAGTGACTAATATCGTGAAAGAAGTGGCGATTAAAGTCCCCGTGCTCAAAAGTGGCGAAAAGGTTGTGTCAGTTTGGCTTTTCTTTACTTTTACTATAAAAAAATAGTAGCACAAACCATGGTCTTGGTTTGTACTACTAATGTTAGTATGTTTCGTAGTCCCACTCTAAAATTCACTTCATATGATCATCCAAAAAGTCCTTGCTAAAGCTTGTTTTAGAGGCATAGCTTTTGGATTTCACCCGGACACCGCGCTTGATCGTCCCTTTACCGAATTTCGTTTCAATTAAATCGACTAATTGGACAATCGGCTCGTCTTTAATATGCTGCTCGAAATTGAATAGATTGAGTTGCTGCGTCAGTTCTGACTGATCCACCACATTCGAAACAGTAACGCCCAATAATCGGACAGGTGTTTCATCCCAGTAATCCGTGAACAACTTCCAGGCGATTTCAAAAATTTCATCTGCCTGATGAACGGCATTACGAACCGTTTTACTGCGTGATGAATTTTGCCAATCATAATTCCGAATTTGAATCGTTACGGTTGTTCCTGCTAAATACTTAACTTTTAACCGTTCCGCAACACTTTTACTTAACTTCTCAAACGTTTCCTTTAAAATGTAATACTCACTTTCATCCCTCGGCAGCGTCGTTGAATTGCCGACACTTTTCGTATCGAATATCGAGTTTGGATCGACCGCTCGATTATCTATGCCATTTGCTCGCTTAATCAGACGGACACCATTTTTGCCTAGCTCCCTGTATAAAGTTCGTTCATTGGCATTGGCTAAGTCACCGATTGTGAAAATCTGAATGGAATTTAATTTTTTCGCAGTTTTTTCCCCGACTCCGTGCATTGATACGACAGGTAGCGGCCAGAGTAGCTCTTTTAATTCCCTGATTCTTAAAACCGTTATCCCCATCGGCTTTTTCATATTCGAAGCCGTTTTCGCTAAAAACTTATTCGGGGCTATACCGATTGAACACGGTAAATCAAGTTCATGTAATATGCGTTGCTGAATTTCCTCCGCTACTTGTAACGGGTGCCGCGTTTTTGAAAGCTCAGTTACATCCATATAACCTTCATCAATGGATACCGGCTCGACGATTTCTGTATAGCTTCGTAATATAGAAAAAATCGCTGCACTGGCTGCTCGATACTTCGGAAAGTCCGGTGGTAATAATAGCAGCTCAGGACATAACCTTTTTGCTTCTGCTACATTCATCGTCGTATAAATACCTTTTGCGCGCGCTTCATAAGAGCTTGTCACAATAATGCCGCGACGTTCTTTTACATTTCCGGCTACAGCTATTGGTTTTCCTTTTAAACTTGGATCATGCGCCTGTTCGACAGATGCATAAAAGCTATTCATATCTAAATGAAAGATAATGTTGGCTGCCATTTTCCCACCTCCTATCCATTTTATCTTTCTTCGATTAAAGTTAATAACAGTGTAGACAGTTCATCAGGCGGATATGGCTTTGTAAAGTATTTTTCTACGTTGTATTTTTCCACATCAACCATCGACTTATCTAATGCAGACGAAATAATAATTGGTATGTCTTTTGTCTTTTCATTCGTACGTAAAAACTCGACTAAATCCATTCCCAGTAGATTCTCTCCAAACTTCAAATCCATAACGACTCCTACTAACGGTACTTGCTGAGCATCGTCCATTGCTCGCTCGATATCCTCATGATATAAAATCGAAAATCCTTTGCTTTTTAGCTCCTCCGATAATAACAGTGCCTGGCTAAAATCATCCTCTACAATCATAACCGTTGGATTGGAACTTGACCTATGCCCAGATAAGTCCTCCCTATTTACAATATTGGCTTGTTCAAACAATGGTAATGTAAAGTAAACCGTTGTGCCAACATTCTCCTGAGACTCTATCCAAATTTCCCCATTATGATTTGAAACGATTTCCTTACTTAAAGCGAGACCTAATCCAGTACCCCCTATTTTCCGTCGGGAGCTATTATCGATGCGCTTAAATTTCTGGAACAATGTCGGAATTTCATTTTCTGGTATGCCGATCCCATTATCCTGAATCGATACTTTGAGACAGTTCTCACTTTTCTCCGCCCGAATAATAATATCGCCGCCATTTGGAGAAAACTTAACCGCATTCCCGATTAAATTGATTAATAACTGTACTAGACGCTCTTCATCCGCTTTCACAAATGTACTTTCGGATAAGTCCTCAAATTGAACTTTATATTGCGAATTAAAGTCGAATTTATTCAATACTTCTTGAACTACTTCATTAAACGCTACTTTCTCCATGACATACACTTGTCTTCCTGACTCCATACGCTGAAGATCCAAAAAGTCGTTAATTAAGTTCGTTAAACGTTTTGCTTCTTTATGAATCGTCTCTATATAACGTTTTTGGCGTTCTGGCTGCATTTCTTTCGTCAATAGCAGTTCGGTAAAGCCTAATACACTCGATAGTGGTGTACGTAGTTCATGGCTTACTGTACTCACAAGCTCTGACTTCATCTGATCCACTTCGTATTCACTCGTAATATCACGGTGAACAAACATTGTACCTACCTTTTCATCACCTTCAAATACGCTTGTCGCATAAACTTCTATAAATGCCGTGATGTCATCGTTTATCGAATAACGCATTGTTCTCGTATTCGTAAATTGTTCAATAATGGCATTCTTTAAGAACGAAATAAGCTCTTCCGGTTCGCACACCATCCTTTGGAAATGCTTCATCCAAACTTCCTGCGGGACTTTATCCTGAATTTCATAATGCGGATAGCGAATAATTTTAAAGAGCGCTTCGTTTAAAAGCAATACTTCCCCATAAATCGAGACGAATTGAATTCCTTCATTTGTTGTATCGATAATGCTTTGGTTTAGTTTTCTTGCGCGTTCTACTTCCTCATACATAAATATCCGTTCAAAGGCAATCGAGGCTTGATTCATATGACCATTGATATCTGAATAGTCTGTTGCCGTGAACTTTCTTCCCTCGCGTGTTGCCAATAGGATAGCGACAATCTTTTTTTCGGAATTTAGTATACATGAATATAAATCATATGCATAATAGGTTGCGCCCGCTATATGTTGATGAGAGGGATTAACTTCCCGACAAATGACAAATGTTTTTTCTTCTTCCAGCCTGGCAATTTTATCAATATCTAGACTTTTGATTAATCGTTCAGTTGTCTCCTTTGCCAGCCCTTTCGATACATATTCATCGCTCCCTACTAAATACAGGAGGCTCGAATCGAACTCGTAAATACTGCGCAAATAGGCATGCAAATCTTCCAGCAACTTACCTTTGTCCAATGTGAAAGTCAATACGTGATTCAGCTCACTATATTGCTGCAGCTGATTCAATGATTGTTTCAGCTGTTCCTGGTTCCCCTGAAGCTCATCCTGCTGTGCCATTAATTCTTCGTTTTGAGTCGTTAATACTTCTTCCTTATCCTGTATGGATAGCGTCATATTATAAAAGGAAGTAGCTAATAAACCGAGCTCATCCTCTTTCTTCTTAAGTGGGGTTATATCTACATAGACGCCACTAGCAAAGGCATCTGTTGCCGTTGTTAACTTTTCAATTGGCGAAATTAAATTTTGAATAACCTTCCGCAATATGATTCCGATAATGACTACGACAATCATGCCAAATAATATATATAAAACTGTCAAAAGCTGCACTTGCTCTAGTGTTCGATTAAATAAATCCCTTACGATTAAATCCGTTTCGGCAGTGTATGTTTTCGTATAGGAAATGAAATTGTTTACCAAATCATTTGTTCCACTACTAGACAATTCACGCAACGCTTCGTAATTATCTTCCTCGACATAGCCCATTGCTTTTGGCAGAATCTCATTTCGGTAAACAATTATAAAGTCACTTAAATCCTCATATAAAAGTCTTTCTTCATTAGAAAGCGGCAATTTCCCAAACTCCTCTAGATGCAATTCAAACCTATTCATTTCATCGTAAAGAGCATTTAATTCATTGGTCGCTTTAAAAGCATAATATCCTCTTGAGCGAAAGAAAATCCCATTGAAGCTTTCATCCAACTTCCTGACGAGCTGTGCCTTTTCATTGATGTCGTCGCGTTCTTCTATCAATCTTTCATTCGTTAAGCTTGTGTATACAAAAAATGCCCCCACAAATAATATAAATAAAAATAGCATCGACACAAGCATCCGAACAAACTGATTTCGGACACTTTTTTTTACTGTGGGAATTAATTTAGGCATTACTTAGCTCCTCTACAAAGGAAATTAATTTTATCGGGCTGAATGGTTTTGAGATGAAATATTTAGCGCCCTTTTGCATTGCAATTTGACGGTCCGATTCCTGCGCTTTCGCAGTCAGCATCACAATCGGCGTATTCTCTTTATACTCAGGAGAAAGCTTTTCTATTACTTCTATACCGGTTAAATCCGGCATCATATAATCGAGAAAAACTAAATCATAACTGTTTTGCTGCATCTTGTTCAATGCATCTAAGCCATTGTCCGCCTCATCAATGGTAAAATTAAATTCTTCCAGTGTGTCGCAAATAAGCATTCTTAATATTTCTTCATCATCTACGATTAAAATTCTATTCACTGTTCTGCCCCCTATTGACGAACTTTTACAAATAACTGATTGGCCAACTGCAAAATCCGGTTCGAAACATCCGCTATATTAAACGGCTTTACTATGAAGTCATCCGCGCCATTAGCGAATGCTTCCAGTACATATTCCTCATCATTACGACCGGTTAACATCGATACAATCACATCGTTTGAAGAATGATTTTTACGGATTTCCTTTAATACTTCCAAACCATCCATATGCGGCATAATTCCATCTAGCAGAATAATATATTTCGTGTTTTTGTCGTACCAATTGGAGTTTAAAAACTTTACGCCGTCTTCAAATGTTATGATTTCCAGTATATAATCCTCCGGTAACTTAATCTCGGCGAAATGATTTGTAATAAATTTACGAATAATCGAAACATCGTCTATAACGATTAATGTCACCTTTTGGATAATGCTATATGTTTCCTCCTCTGTGAACACAACGGATTGATTACGGCCTGATACTTTTGCTTTATATAGTGCTCGATCTGCCTGTTCTAGCAACATTTTTGGATGTTTATTAGTTTCATCAATTTCTGTTAATCCAAAGGAAGCAGTAATTTCAAATACATTTTCATTGCCTATATAGTGCTGTTCACTGACTAAACTTCTAATCCGCTCTATAACGCCATAAGCAGCTTCTTTTGTAGTATTTGGCATAATGAGGACAAATTCCTCTCCGCCGTAACGACAGAAAATATCTTCATTCCGCTTTGCAGCCATCACGGTCTTAGCAAAACCTCTTAATACTTCATCACCCTTAATATGGCCGTAAGTATCATTCACCTTTTTGAAATAATCAATATCTGCAATTGCGACAGAAAATGTTTTTCGTTCTTTTTCATATTGCTCCGTTAACATACTTAATTGATAGTTCATATATTTGCGGTTAAACACTTGTGTCAACTCATCAGTAACAATGGAAAGTTCAAGTGCTTGTTTAAATGATAAGCGGTTTCTTACATAGGCAGCTAAAATATTTCCATCGAGTGGCTTTTTAATAAAGTCCATTGCACCTAAATCATAAGCCTTTATCCGATTTTCCTTGCTGTCATCCACGCTCATTATCGTAACGAACATATGATTGGAGCTGACTTTATTAATGTTTTCCAAAATAGAAAACCCATTAATATCCGGTAACTTGATATCTAAAAAAATAAGTGCCGGGTTTAGCTCATAGATCAGCTCTAAACCA
Organism: Solibacillus sp. FSL K6-4121; assembly: GCF_038002585.1. Taxonomy (NCBI): domain Bacteria; kingdom Bacillati; phylum Bacillota; class Bacilli; order Caryophanales; family Caryophanaceae; genus Solibacillus; species Solibacillus sp. FSL K6-4121. The sequence goes on along the minus strand of NZ_JBBOCS010000002.1, from coordinate 534,328 downwards.
CGCTGACCATTATGTGCAACAATTACTATAAAACCTTTCGTTTCCAAAACGTTCTTAATAAACGAAACAAATACCATATCATCGTCAATCACTAGTATAAAGTTTTTATTAAATTGCTCATTTATATAACTGATTTCATTTACATCTGCATTACTGCGCTGCAGGTTTGTGTCGAAGAAGCTGACAACTTCCTCAATCTGCACGATTAAATCTTTCCACTCTTCTTTAGTCCATGCTTTTTTACTGTTTTCCTCTAGCAAATCGAGCTTCCGGCCGGAAATTTCTGATAAATCCTCCATACCAATTGAGCCCGCAGTACCCTTTAAATTATGTAGGAACGTGTATAAATCATGCTCCTGGATCGCTGGTTGTTGTTCCCATGATTGTATTGTGGCATTAATTCGATCACACATCATGATTTGATATTTGTCTTTAATCATCTACTCATCCCCTAAAATAGATTACCCATTTCTCTAGTATAAAGCGGTATTTTTTAAATACTATATCATTTATCAATATATCTTGTATAATTTGTAAAATTAACGAGACTTTTTTAAAAAATTTGTCGCAAAATGAAATTTTAACCGACTTTTCGAACACTCCCATTTACCATTGTCAACAAATGACGAAATACACGGTCATAAAGACCTACAAATAAAAAAACGGATTCGATAAACTACTCGAAAATCCGTTTTCCCCCTCTATTTACTTTGCGCTTTCATACGACTCTTCATATAATATTCAAATACTTCGATGGAAGATTTTTTAGGGACATATTGAAAACTTTCCTTAAGCTTTTGGTTACTAAGCACTGGTCGATAGCGTAGAAAATCAACTTGTTCCTCACCGTATTGACTCAAATTCAGCCTTTTTAAAATAAACAAACTGCCCTTTATCACATTCGAGGGTATTTTGATTACTTTTTTATTCAATAAAGCCCCAATTTCATCGATTGTGACAGCACCATCGCCAGCTAAATTGAAAATGCCAGTTGTTTCACTATCAATGGCCTGTGCAAAACAAGCTACAACATCCTGATCCCAAATAAAGACAAACGGACTTTTGGATTTCGCCACACCGACCAACATTTTTTGTTCAAATAAATTCGTAATTTGATTGCGTACATTTTCCCCTAATATCGTTCCGATTCTAAAAATCGTCTGTTCAAGCTCAGGGTGCTGTAATCGGTATTGCTCAAGCATTTCTTCTACTAACCGCTTATGGTAGGAGTATGCAAATGCTTCATTACCGCGAATCGGATCGGTTTCCTCAATCCAATCGGCATTATCCGCATAATACCCGTACGATGCACCACTTGATGAAACAATAATACGCTTCACATTTGTCTGCACACATGCCTCTAAAATATTCTTTGTTCCTAAAACATCAACTGAATATTCAAATTCACGATTACTTTTCTTTCCTGGCGTCACAATAGAAGCTAAATGAACGACTACATTGACATCATATTGTTCAAAGTACTTTTGTGCTTCGTTAGATCTTACATCCAAAACGATATAGTGCAAATTGTTGTGTGCTTCAAACGGTGATGTTTCCCTAATATCTGCAGCGATAATCGTATGGCTTGTCGTTTGTAATAAATGGTGGACGAGCTGCTGCCCTAAATAGCCGCCTGCACCTGTTATGAGAACTTTCATGTATGGACCTCCTGATGAACTGTAACGGTATTATCCGGATCACGTCTTGACCAGTAAGTGGCGATGATTAGTCCTGAAATGATGTGCCAAATACCCCAAAATGCTGCGACAAGAGCCATTCCACCAAGTCCTCCAAAAAAGTTGAAAATTAATACTAACCCAAGACCCGAATTTTGAATACCAACTTCAATGGCAATGGCACGCCGATCCCGATCGACTACCTTTAATGCGCGTGATGCAAAGTAACCTATGCATATAGCTAGTGCATTTTGAATAATTACTACCCACACAACTGCTCCTACATTATCAATAAATGCATCGAAATTGTTCGCTACCATAACGATGACAAATAAAACGAAAATAACAATCGATAGCTTCATCATAATTTGATTGAATCGTGCCGCAAATTTTGGCATGACCTTTCGAATATACATCCCAGCAATAAGAGGCAATCCCAGCATAAAGAAAATGGTCGTAAACATATCCACTACATTAATACTGAACGATGTCATAATTTCCTTTGTCGGTCCGTACATCGATGCCCAAAACATTGTATTCAGCGGTGTCATTACGATTGCAATTACCATCGAAATAGCTGACATGCTTATTGAAAGGGGGGTATTACCCTTTGCGTAATGTGTTAAGAAATTCGATAAATTCCCCCCAGGACAAGATGCGACTAAAAACAGACCTAGCGCAATGCTCGGAATAGGCTGGATGATACTGACGAGCACAAATGTAATCGCCGGTAATAGGAAAAATTGACAAGCAAGGCCGATTAAAGCAGGCTTCGGTGTTTTTAACGATCTCTTAAAATCCGAAACTTGTAAATCAAGCGCTACGCCAAACATAATAAAACCAATCACGATATTCATAATTAATAACGCAGTTTCATTAAAGTTGATTTGAATAGAATCGATTCCCATACATTATTTTCCTTTCGGTTCGGCATGCATATCTTTGAAATAACGAAGTCCTGGTGCCCACATATGCTTAACAGGGTCAACTTCAGTATGAATAACTGTACATTTCCCTACTGATATCGATGTACGTAGTGCGTTCTCAAGTTGTTCAATACTGTCTACAAATTCACCATGTGCCCCCATCGCTTCTGCGACTTTATCAAAACGAATTTCACCTAAATCCGCATTAATGCTTTCATGTGGATCGAGTGTTTTCTTCCACATTGTTTTTAACGGTCTTAATGCGAAGTGCTGATTCATTTTTACCATGCCCCATTGTTTATCACACAGTACGATGAAAACGACATGAAGATTATTGCGGATAGCCGTTTCGATTTCCTGCGGATGGAAGCCCATTGCACCGTCACCGATAATACATAGAACCGGCTGCTCCGGTTTTGCTACTGCTGCCCCTAACGCCTGCCCCAACCCTGCACCAAGCATTCCAAATTTAAAAGTAGATAGTAACGGCATTTCATCATTTACTTCATAATAGAAATTCGTCCAAATCGCTGTATTGCCACCATCTATAACGAGTGGTGTATTTTTCGGGAATATTTTATTAGCTAAATGCGGAATTTGTGCTGGATTTAATGGGCTATTTTTATCCGCAATATGTTCATTTAATTTTTTGCGATGTTGTTTTTTACTTTCCAAATGCTTTTCAATTAATTGTTGGCGGTTTGTATCGACCGGTTGATCAAAGTCATTATTATTAAGCGCTACTAAAAGGTCCTGTAAAAACGCTTTAATATCTGCCTGAATTAAAAGCTCGGCAGGCTTGTTTGCTCCTAAAATGGACGGTTCTAAATCTACTTGGATAACCGTTTGATTGGCGTTCCAATATGGTGCTTTCCCCCACCAATCCGTTTCGCCTAAGCGGGAACCTAATACGAGAACAACATCCGCATCGTTTCTTACATTATTATTCGCTTCAATATGCACCATTGGCATCATTAGCGGATTTTCCTCACTCATCGCACCGCGTCCCGCCCAGCTTGTCGTGACCATCGCCTGCAATTTTTCCGCTACTTCTGTTAGCTCACTTTTTGCTCCTGAATGAATCACCCCGCTACCTGCATGAATGATTGGGAATGTAGCAGACTTTAAAAGCTGCGCTGTACGTTCAATTTGATAATTCGAAGCTTTCGGCAGCTCCAGCATACGATACTCGGACGGCTCCCAAAAATGAAGGTCACAATTCACTTTTGTGTTCATTATATTTTCCGGAATGTCCAGATGGACGACACCTGGGCGCCCTTCATAGCATTTACGTAAAGCCATCCGCAGCATTTCAGGAATACGGTCAAAAGAAGGCACCGCTTCACTCCATTTTGCAAACTGTTTAATCGTAGCCGTTTGATCGAAGCATTGATATGTTCCGCCACGATCCGGGTACATGATGCCTGTACGTCTTGCGCTCGTAATACAAAGAACCCGATTTCCTTCTGCTTCTTCTACAACGAGACCTGGTAAAATATTCGCTACCCCTGGACCATTACTTGCCATACAAACACCTAGTCGATTTGTCACTCTGGCATATGCGCCCGCCATATGAGCGGCACTCGTTTCATGACGCGGTGAAATCAGTTCGATACCGTGCTTCTGTAAATTTGAATAAAAGCCAAAATACGTACCATCTATAATTCCGAATACGTTGTCTACCCCTTCTTTTGCCAACATTTTCGCTACAACTTCTCCACCCGTCATCAATACCATCATTTATTTCCCCCTTTATTTTGTAAACGCTTTCTTAATGCTTTAAAAATAGACTCAACATCCTCTTTTGCTGGAACTTGTCGGTTTGTTACGATTCCATTTCCAGTAAGAGCTTGGTTTGCTAAGTGTTCAATTACTTCATCGGTCAGTAAAGGTGCTAAAAAGCTTGCACTTTCCCAAACTTGTTGCTCTGTATTCAGCTGATTCAAATAAGCACTTAACGCCATTTGATCAGAAATGCCGATTATTTTTGCAATATCCTTATAGCGCTCAGATGCACTATCCATTGAAAAATCAATGACAAACGGATGCATCAGTGCGACACATTGACCATGCGGCATATGGAATTTTGCCCCTAATGCTCGGCCTGTAGCATGTGCTAGATTAGTAGATGCATTGGAAAAGGCAATCCCGGCATAAAAGCTTCCGATAAGCAGATCCTGACGTACATCAATATTAGTTGGCTCTTTGAATACTTTTTCTATATTTTTCAATCGTCGAATAGCTTCTAATGCATACAAATCGCTCATGTCATTTGCCTTTGTTGAAACATAAGCTTCTATTGCATGTGTCAGTGCATCTAAAGCCGTAAAGCTCGTAATGTGCTGCGGCAAATTCACCGTAAACGATGCATCTAAGATGACCACATCTGGTATTAAGCTTGGATGGGCAGGATTAAGCTTTGTTTGAAGTTTCTCATCAGTAATCACCGTTATTTTTGTTGCCTCCGAACCAGTACCTGCTGTTGTAGGCACTGCAATTAACGGGAGTCGGTCTAAAAAAGGCTTATTTGGAATATCAGTTAAGGCTAATGTCGGATTTATCGTACATACAGCCACTGCTTTCGCTAGATCGATGACACTCCCACCACCAATAGCAATGACACAATCACTTTGCCCACTGTTTAATTCTTTAATGGCCCGCTTTAGTTCAGATATGGTAGGTTCACCTTTAGTGATTTCAAAAAAACTCCCTTGACTCCATTGTTGCTTCAACGTATCAAGCTGTTCAGAAAGCGCACTCGCACTATAGATAAAAAAAGGGGCTACCCAATTTTTTTGTTCCGCAATGTGTTGCAGTTGCTTAAATGAGCCAATACCACTTACGACATGCTTAGGTAAAAATAATTCATTATTCATTAGCCAACCCCCTGTACCGCTCGTTTCGTTTTCAGTTTTAACATATATAATTCCGGATGAAATAAGCTGCTGTAGTATTCAATTATTTCACCCTGTGCTCCTAAAAGGATTCTTTCTACACAGAGAACATTAATATTAGGCGGAAGGTTTAATAGTTTCGCATCTTCTAGACTTATAGGGTGGCATCTTACAGTTTGTTCCGCTTCAATAATAGCGATATTAAGATCTTTCTCAAGAACATCATAAATTGTGGCCGTGTTTAAATCGTAATCAGAAATTTGTTGACCTAAATGCGGATTATAATAATGCCGTTCGATCGCAATGGGCTGGTCATCAGCAGTTCGTAATCGCGCAATTGAAAATAATGTAGAATGCTTCAGCAAATCTTTCAGTTCCGGAAAATTGTCGATCATTTTTGCATGAAGTAGCTTAGCACCGGGCTTCATCCCCATATTCCGCACTGTATCTGTAAAGCTGTTCAAAGTATTTAACCAGTCATGCACCGTTTTGTTTTTTGTAATATACGTGCCCTTCCCATGTATTTTTTTCAGGACCCCTTCATTTACAAGATGACTTACTGCTTCTCTTACTGTCGAACGACTTATCGTAAAACGCTCCATTAATTCTCGTTCGCTCGGTATTTTTTCAACATGCTTTCCATCAAAAATTTCAGTTTTCAACAAATCTTTCAGCTGAATATGTAATGGAATATGGCTCTCAAAGTTCATCCATTGTCCACCTCCATTGGTCCGAACATCATAACGTCCGTACCAGTTAACTTTGTTAAAACTGATTATATGGTTGAAACTGGATAATTACAATATATTTTTCTGAATATTCTGAAATGCAATGTTAGAATAATATTGTAAACTATTATTTTGAAATTTTATCCAAATAAAAAACCTCATTCTTATTATCCTGATAGATAATAGATGAGGTTTTTTTGTTTTATTGCTATATATTTTTTTCTTAAATTATTTTACGCAGTTACATCACGTTTCATAAAGTAAATGAATGTAATCGCCAAAAAGACAATGGCATATACGATATTCACGATTAATGAGAATGTAAATGTTAGCCCTTCAATTAGTGGCATGCTACCAGGTGCATAAAATGATAAATCATTTGCAAACCAAACATATTTGGCAAAGTCATATTGTGCAATAAACATCGTAGCTGTTGAGCCCATTAACAGGATGAATAATGATAAACTTACTGCCAGTGTACTTGACCCGAATATTGTCCCAATCATAAATGCAAATAATATTGTCATAAGGATTGAGCCAACTGAGTATAAAATCATTTCCATAAACGGCGTATTAACTGTTTCCTCAATTACTTGACCGTTCATAACCGATAAAGTTACGGTTGGATCCGTATTAAATAATACAATACCTAGTATATAGGAGAAAATTAAGCCACTTGCCAATAATGTTGCTCCGTAAAGAATCGATGTAACCAGTTTAGATAATAAGATTTTCCAGCGTGATACTGGGCGCGTTAATAGCATTTTAATTGTCCCTGTACCAAATTCAGAGGACACAATACCAGCGGCAATTACCACGGTAAAAATACCGATAATCATAATTGTTATGGAAATCGACAATTCCATATGCTCTGAAAAACTCATTGCATCAAACGAAGGTAAATCCTGTGCGATACGATATTCAGTCATCGCGATTTCATCGTTGTAATATTGTACATCTTCTTCTGCTAAACCTTCTTCGTTTAACATGTCATTATAATGGGATATCCATTTCTCATTCGCTTCAATACGGTCTTCTTTCGTAGCCGAATCAACGCTGTAATATTTGTTCATACCTGTAACAAATGCAAGCAATGCGAGTAAAATCCCTAGCATGATCCAAGCATTTTTTTGTGACCACATTTTGATCCATTCATTTTTAACGTATTGCATCGATTGCACCTCCACCTGTCATCTCGATAAATTGATCCTCAAGATTTTTTTGAATTGGTTGAATTGTGTATAGATCAATTCCGGATTCAACTAACTTGCGGACGAATGCAGGGACTTCTTCTTTTGTTAAATTAACAACGTAGCCACCGTTTACTTTATATACTGGTTCTTCAAATAATCCAAGAAGCTGCTCTGGCTGGCCCACTTCAATGTAATATTGCGCAGCAACCTGTTGCTCAAGCTCTCGAATGTCGATCAGTTCCCCGTTTTGAATGATGGCGATACGGTCTACCATTAGTTCAATCTCCGATAAAAGGTGACTCGATACAACAATTGCGACATTATCTTCTGTAGCTATTTTCCGTAAATACATACGGAACTCTCGAATACCTGCCGGGTCCAAGCCATTTGTAGGCTCATCCAATATTAAAAACTTCGGACGATGCAACATTGCCTGTGCCAACCCTAGTCGCTGACGCATCCCTAATGAATACGTCTTTACTTTCTCATGGATCCGATTTTGCAATCCTACTTGCGCCACCACTTCATCGATACGCTCTTTCGTTACACCTTTATGCATACGCGCAAAGTGCTGCAAGTTTTTGTAGCCGGACATAAATTTATACATTTCCGGATTTTCAACGATTACCCCTATTTTACTAATGGCCTTTTCATAGTCTTTCGATAGTGTATGACCATCAATAATTACCTCACCTTCTGATGGGTACATTAAGCCTGTCATCATTCGAATCGTTGTCGTTTTACCTGCCCCGTTTGGACCTAAAAATCCTGTTATTTGCCCCGGATGAAAATCCAGGTTCAAGTTTTTAATAATATGCTTCCCTTTGATCTTTTTGTTCAAATTCTTAATTTCAACAATGGGTTTCGTCAATTGCCCACACCTGCTTTCCTTAACTATGTAAGTATTTATAAAAAAGATAACAGTTACTATACTTGTTAAATACCAAAAAAGTTTCATTTTTCCATAATAAAAACCTCATCACATAAATGATGAGGTCCATTTTTCTTTATTTATCCTCGCCTACCCAATCTTCTGCCATTAAACCATAAACTGCGTGATCGACATAATGATCGTATAGCCATTCCGCCTGACGAATCGTTCCTTCGTGCATAAAACTTAAACGCTCAGCAATGTGGCGGCTCTTCTTATTATCGACTGCAGCATGAATTTCTACCTTCTGAAGCTTATATTCGTGGAAGGCAATATCTATAATCCCTTTTACAGCGCGTGTCATAATGCCTTCACCTTGAAATTTTTCATCTAGAAAATAGCCAATCTCGCATTTTTTCAGCGACCAGTTAATCGTATTTATTGAAACTTTCCCGACAAATTGTCCTTTATAAAAAATCGCTGTGTCCAGACCTTCACGCTTTGCAAACTTTTCCAAATTCATTGCCGCAAAGGCACGCGTATCTTCCACAGTTTTTGTATTGTCTACCCAACCAAGCCACCCACGCAAATAACTGCGGGAACGGTCAATGAATGCAAAAATTTCCTCTGCATCATTTTGCGTAATTAACTTTAATTGTATTTCATTATCCACTTCATAATAAAACATACGATCTCTCCTATCTAATCTCCCAATAAAAACAAAACTATCTTTTTTATTTCCTTATCATATAAGAGCAGGGTTATATTATGCAATTAAATAACGCAATATTTTATACATTTGTGTAAGTCCGATTATTTAGAGCTGCTCACAATCATTATTAATCCAAAAATTCACAATATTTCATAACTTAATTTTGATAAAATAGAGTAAGAGGTGTTCCATATGGATAAACAACAACAATCATGGGGTAAGCTTTTAAAATACTACAGACAGAAAAAGAAACTAAAACAAGATGAAGTAGCAACAGGGTTATGTACACCTTCCTACTTAAGCCGCATTGAGAATGGCATTGTCATTGCAGAATATGCCTTGTATGAACAGTTATTTGCAAAATTAAACATAGATTTTTCTAGCCTTCAGCACGATATTTCCGAGCATACAGCCTTTATGGAAGCTGTGTACGAAAAGCTTTTATCGAATGGTGCTATTGCAGAAAGTGATAGAGAGCTATTAACGACGCTCATGCAAAATGAATATTCCGTTGAACTTCAAATCACCGCCAAGCTTATTTACAGTCGATATTTGTATTCCATAAAAGAAGATATGGATGCAAGAAAGCTTTTGAATGAAATCAAACCTGTTGTCAGTTGGAAAAAAGATCGTATTACTGAGTTATTTGTATCCATTACAGCGTTTGGACATTTATCCTTTATGGAATTTGACCTTTTAGCTAAAAAAGAACAGCAGGAGCAGCATGCGCAATATTTATCCAACGCACATCCTTTTGAGCTTGCCAATTATCATTATCATATCGCCTTTGCGAACCACCGCAGCTACCAATTTCAAAAGGCTCTGCAACATATCGAGCTTGCAGCACACTATTTCACGCATCAGTTTAAACCATTATTTCAATTAAAGCTGTACTCGATGAAGGGCGTTATTTTTAATGATCTCCACCGTTACCGCGAAGCATTACAGGAATATGAGGCGGGTATTGAGCTACTGGAAAATGTCGAATCGATTCAAACACCGATGCAGTGGAGCTCGCTTCATAATAACATTGCCTACTGTTATGAATGCCAACAGGATTTCCAAAAAGCCAGTAAGCATTATGAGACCGCTAATCAATATGATGAAGATCTGCATTCCGTTATTAACTGGATGCGCACCTGTTTTCAAAATAAAGATTTCACGCAATTAGAAAAGCTCTTCCACCGTTATGAGGAACAGCGGTTTTCAATCCAGCACCACATTCATCAGCGAAAGCTTTTACAATATGCAGTTCAGCAGGAGCAGACCATTCACGGCCTAAAAGATCTGGAAGAACAGGCTTTTTTGCATTTCAATGAAGAGCAGTACTATGCGTTAATACTTTTTTATGCCCCTTTATGGGGACAGTTTTACGAACAGCTCCATGCCTATAAGCATGCTAGCCAATGCTATAAACAAGCTTTATTTGCAAGTGAAAAAGTACGACAACGAATGAGTAGCTAAGAGGTGGTTGTATGGAGTTAAGAAAAGAGTATTTTTATTTATGGTTTGGATTTGGTGTATCCAAGTTAGGGAGCTGGATTTATTTAATTGCACTTAATCTAACTGTTTGGCATTTAACAGAGTCTCCTGCAGCCGTTGCAGGTATTTATATCATTGGTCCAATTGCCCGAATCCTTTGCAGCTTTTTTGCCGGCTCTATAGTAGACCGGTCCAATAAAAGGACGATTCTTATATTCAGTGATTTATTCCGCGCAGGGATTGTTTGTATGATGCCGCTGCTTACGGAAATTTGGCTAATTTACTGCTTCATATTTCTTGCTAATATTGCAGTATGTTTTTCCAATCCGAGCACTACCTATATGATTACAAAGCTTGTACAGCCAAATGATCGTCTACGCTTCAACTCTATTAACGCTATGCTTGGCTCCGGTAGTTTTATGGTTGGTCCTGCCTTAAGTGGAGCCATCATTGCCTTTAGCAGTACATTTACTGCGATGTTGGTAAACGCATGCATGCTTCTTTTTAGTGCATGGATGATGTACTTACTGCCAAATGTTCAAGGTGAAATGACGAAACTCTCAAAGACGATTACCCCTGCCATTATTCGGGATGACATTTATATCGTCTGGAAATTCATTCGAGAGAAAAAAGCGATTTTATACTTTTTTGTGTTATATTCAACTGCTCTCATGATCTGTTATTCACTTGATTCACAGGAAATGTCATTTTTAAAGGATTTTCATAAAGTGTCGGATACTGCATACGGCATCATTGTTGGATTGACTGGAATTGGTGCAATCGTTGGTGGTTTTATGGCTGCTAAATATGTCAAAAAATTATCACTCATTTCATATATTGGAGCAGGCTTTTCTTTAACATTAGTATGTTATTTTGTGTTTTATTTTTCATCGAATCTGATATTGGCCATTGCTTCGTTCATTTTACTTGGATTATTTATGGCATTTAGTAATGCGGGCTATGCAACATTTTATCAGCAAACGATTCCTACTGAAATTATGGGTCGGTTTGGCAGTACGTTAGGTTTAATCGAAAGTGTGATGCAAATCGTGTTGACACTGGTTATTGGTGTTTTAGCTGAAATCTATTCCATCCAGCTGATAACAAGTTTATTTGCTTTTATTGGTGTCTTAATGGCCTGTCTTGTGTACGTTTATTTACTAAGAAATTCAATGTTATTCTTACAGGAGGAGTTAAAATGATTACTTATGAAGCAGTTTGTTTTTGCTGTAAACAGCCTTTTTTATTGGTGGAAGGCACAACAAAATACCAAAAGTATAAACGGAATATGCGTGGCAAGTTTTCCTGTGATAGTTGCGACGATAAAATCCATATGGAGGCACGGAAAAATTTACTGGGGAAACTGCGGTAGATATTCGCCAGTTTTATCGGGTTATTCGCCACTTTTATGCAGATATTCGTCACTTTTCCTCTCTTAATCGTCACTCTTCATTTGACATTCGCCACTTTGACCCCGTTATTCGTCAATCATCAAAAAAAGGCGCCTCGCACATGCGGAGCGCCTTCCTTATATTTATTTTTTCCGAATTGCATATAAAACAAATAGCAAAATAAACCATAATGGCGTCAGCATAAGAGAAGTTCTTGTAGCCTCTGAAATCGCCATAATAATTAATAGAAAGAAGAAAAAGGCTAAAACCAAATAGTTCACAAACGGCGTTAATGGTGCTTTAAATATCGATTTCGCATGCAAATCCGGGTGGCGCTTTTTGTAAATGATATGCGAGATTAAAATAATGCTCCACACCCAAATAAAGCAAATCGCGCTGATTGTCGTTACAATGCTAAAGGCATCATCCGGCATCAGATAGCTAAGCAGCGCACCGATTGATACGACGATTGCAGAAAATAATAATCCGTTTTGCGGAACGGCATTTTTATTTAATTTACCGAAAGATTTCGGAGCCTGTTCCCCTTTACTTAAACTAAACAGCATACGGCTTGTTGAGAACATCCCACTATTTCCTGCAGAGGCAGCTGATGTTAATACGACAAAATTAATAAGTCCTGCCGCAATCGGAATACCGACTAAAGCAAATACTTGAACGAACGGTGAGCTTGTAGCACTTAACGTATCCCAAGGGTTAATCGTTAAAATAACAAATAGCGCACCTACGTAAAACAGTAATATACGGATCGGTATTTTATTAATGGCCGATGGTATATTTTTTTGCGGATTTTCCGTTTCAGCAGCTGCTACCCCTACTAATTCCACTCCAACAAATGCAAAGACAACCATTTGGAAAGCCATAAGGAAGCCAAATGCTCCGTTCGGGAATAAACCGCCATGCTCCCAAAGATTAGATACGGCAACTTTTCCAGCATCTGTTTCAAATCCAATGATGAGTAATACAATCCCGATTGCAATAAGTGCAATGATCGTAATAATTTTTATAAGAGCAAACCAAAATTCCAGTTCACCGAATAATTTTACAGTCAATAAATTTAAGATTAGTAAGACTACTAAACAGGCAATGGCCGGCACCCATTGAGGGATATCAAACCAGTATTGTGTATACATTCCGACCGCTATAATATCTGCCATAGCCGTCATAATCCAGCAGAACCAATATGTCCAGCCAGTAACGTACCCTGCCCAATCTCCTAAATATTCTGTAGCGAACTCTGTAAATGAAGCATAGCCCCCTTTTGATAATAGGAGCTCTCCAAGTGCCCGCATGACGAAAAATAAAGCTATCCCTACGATTAAATACCCGATGATTATTGATGGTCCTGCAAGTGAGATCGCTTTTCCTGATCCTAAAAATAGACCTGTACCGATTGTTCCGCCAATCGCAATTAGTTGTACATGCCGATTTTTAAGATCGCGCTTTAGTTCATGTTGTTCCAAAACGAATTCCTCCAAAGGATAAGTATTTTGTCTGCCACAAGGACAGCGCAAAATAATAGGTAAATGTTCGCGGTTCATCCAATCATGTTTTCTGAAAATTAAAAAAGGAACTGATAATTCACCAGTTCCTGTAGATAAGAATAATAACGTCCCTTATTATTCCTGTCTTCTGTCCTTTTGCCTGAGATAATGAACCCTTCGGCGACGCGGTACACGCGCTCTCTCCAGAAACTGCTCCCGTCAGTAGTGCTATCCACGACGATCTTCGCTTGATATGTATGTAATTAATCCCTATTTGTTGTCAGCAACCCCCAACTCCAAACAGGTCGCTCACGATACTATTATTGTACAATAATTAATACTAACAACTATTTTGTGTTGTTACAATGGTTACAAAATAAAATTAAATCGAAACAAGCAATTTATCAATGTTTCCACTATTTTGTAAACGTGTTACAGAATTTTTATCCTTAAAAAAGTATCACACTGAAAATAATGAATATTTATTTTCATTGGGTATTTTAAGGATTTGTAGCTTTATTTTTATGTAAAAAAACCCCTCCATTAATCGATTTAAATAGTCGATTAGTGGAGGGGTATTATATTTAGGAATGTATGTTCTATTTATAGTGCTCGTCAAATAAAAGTAGTATTTACTCGTTTTTCATATTATTAGTATATCAAATTTTTTTATTAAAGTCTATATTTTCCATATTTTTAATTCTAAAATAAACCCATCGGCCGAAATAAATCAATGAGGTATTATATGGTTAAAAAAAATATATGGACACGCAATTTAAAGGTAAGACTTTGTGGAGAAACAATCTTTAATTTATTTTATTGGATGTATTTCCCCTTCATTGCGATTTACTTTAGTCAATCATTGGGATTGGCTTTGGCAGGTGCACTGATGATGGTTCCACCAGTTCTCAGCCTAATTACCGGACTCATAGGAGGTTCATTTGCAGATAGATTTGGACGAAAAAGAGTAATGCTCTGGGGCGTTGGTATTCAGTTTACTATGTTTATTCTATTTGCTACGTCTAGTATAATTTGGCTCGATTATTTTGCTTTTTTAGGAATTACAATAGGAAAGGGTCTATATAAACCGGCAAGTGATGCGATGGTTGCAGATACAGTTTCAGCAGAATATAGAAAAGAAGTATTTGCCACATTTTTAACAGGAAGTAATTTAGGGGCAGTTATAGGACCTATCTTAGGTGCATGGTTATTTTTTGATTACCGTGATTTGCTACTATGGAGCTGCGCTATTGTACTGATGATTTTCTTTTTATTTATCTATTTTTGGTTAGAAGAAACGCTAACTTGGACTTCAAATGAAGGTTTATTTTCACCAATAAAACAATTAAAAGACTACATTATCATACTAAAGGACAATAAATTTGCTTATTATTTATTGGCAGGAATTTTCTCTGTTATTGCGATTATGCAATTAGATTTATACTTATCAGTTTATATTTACGATTACGTACCAAATCAGACAATCGTTTCATTTATAAACTTCGAGCTTTCCAGTAAAGACGTATTAGGTTATATGTTAGGACTAAATGGTATTTTATTTGTACTATTTGTTCTACCTATTACCAAATGGTTAAAAGGTTGGAGCGATAAGCATGTGTTTATTTTAAGCTGTCTATTAGCAGGCTTTGGTATGTTTGCAGTTGGTTTTACAACAAATATATGGATGTTGTTATTTCTAACGATTATATTTACTTTTGGTGAAATTGTAAGAGCGTCTGTTCTATACAATTTTGTGAGTGAATATGCCCCCGAAAATGCAAGAGGACAGTATATGGCTGCATCTAACATGCAATTTACAATTGGACGTTTGTTGGCACCATTCACAGTTATTTTAGCAGCCTTTTTTGGACCACTAATAATTTTCAGTATTATTTTACTATGTGCGTTTATTAGTCTAGTTTTTTATATCAAGCTTTATTGAAGAGAGAGATTAACAATCCCTTTGAAATATTGATGTGTTATTCTTTTGGGAGTTATACTTTTAAATTAATTATAAAGAAATGAGATTTGGATAAGATTTTCACCCATAGAAAAAAAACTCTCACCTAACGAAATAAAATTCATTTCCTCTCAAATTTTTGTTTTTATATTAATATTTAGTTTAATCGCCATAACATAGGGTTGATTTTCTAATAATTTTCCAATTGATTCGTGGGCTATGAAAAGACAGTGCTAAAGCCGCGTAACGCGTTTATTGCCGTATGTGAGGCCTATCAATCCGGAAAATTTAATCTTGAAGCGTCCGTCCAACTTCGAGTTAAGTGCCTTATTTAAAATTTTCAGTGCCCCCCTAAAATAAGGGTAAATTTTTCCCTTATTTAAAGTATATAGCTCATTTAGGGGTAAATAAGGGAACGTTTTACCGTTATTTTAAATAAAATTCTGAAATTTCATGTTTTTTAAGTCAATAACGGACTTTTTTCCCTTATTTTTACTATTTTTTATGTCATTTTCGAAATAACGGAAATTCCTTCCGCTATTTATCTCATTACGCAATTCAATTTACAAAAGCTTTGTAGTCACGTCGCCCGGAATGTAGTACAACGGACAGCTTCAACGCGTTTTCACGTAGCAAATCTTATTTTTTCAATTTTGTCATCCCCAACTTATGGTGATTTAACTTATTTATTTGGGGTAGGATGAAAATTTTAGCGATTTCTTCAAGTTTTACGGAAGGAACTTATTCCCATTTTATACGTATTAAAATAAAGGACGAAACGCTTTTTAATGGAGGGACAACTTTGAAACAATTAATTTTATTGATCGGATCTTGTTTGATTTTATCAGGATGCGCAGGATTAGCAGATTATACAATTTCATTGGAGAATGGTTATCGAATTGATAGACTTTCAGCTCATCAAATTCAAATATACGGAGAAGAACCAGTAAATGATGGAAAGGAAAATACAATAAACTATTTGTATGTACCAGCTGAAGTGACTGCTGTATGGTGTAATGAACAGTATATTATCGCAAAACAATTGCACTTAAAGTCAAACGGACGAGGGATAGAAGAACCTCCAAAAAAACCTAGTGATGCCGAGTATTCTTATTGGATAATTGAAATGAATAAAAACGAAGTAAAGGGTCCCCTATCATTAAAAGAATTGAAAGGGAACAATAATTAAATAAGATTGTGAACAACCGACTGAAATTTTTATTATTCTAGAGCTTTATTTAAGCACGCTTTTGTATAAGTACAAATTTTTACAACCTATTTCCATATTTCATCTAATTTATCAGCATAGAAATTGATAGCTTTTTTATAACTCAGTATTTCAGAGTCTGCAGTGGTATCTAGCAGGCATTTCAATAAAATTTCCATCGCTTTTCTATGATCGTTTAAATTATACAGAGTCATAGAATAAAACACTTGAATTGCTCTGTTATTTGGAAATAATTCGATTCCTTTTAGAAATGTATTTTTTGATTTTTCGTATTCCCCTAATGTTCTATATGTACTTCCAAGTCCCAATATTGCTCCTTCTAGATCTTTACCAGATAACCCTAACTTAATAGCCCTTTCATAAAAGGGAACTGCTTTTGATTCTTCTCCTAAAATATCAAAACTCCAAGCACATTGATAGTTAACCAATGCATTATCAGGGTATTCCTCAACTATTTTCAAAAGTAATTGATTAGATTCTTTCTTTTTATTATCTTTTCGTAATTCAAGTGCTCTTATAAGCTTTTCTTCTTTCAATGTAAATAACCTCTTTTCATACATTCCTTCTTTCACTAAACTACACAATTATTAGAATTATAACCTTTCTAAAGCGTTATTGAAGAGACCCCATATTAGTTAGACGCATCTTTGCCTTTACGACTTAATCCAAAAATTGCACATGCGTAAATAAAAATGCCACTACATAACCACATCATCAATCCATCATATTCACCGTTTAAAAAAGTTACGTTTATTAATATAAATAATTGCATTAAACAAATTGAAATAAATAAATATAAAGAAGTTTTCATACTAGATACCTCCAAATTAATTTTATTTTAATCCTTGTAAATGTCTTTAAGGAGATGACTGGCTTTCTATTGTATCGTCACATAAGATTAAAGGTAACTTTAAATTAACATATTTTACCTATAATTATAATGTTAACATGCATTAAACAAATCCCCCATCAAGACATAGTTACCGTAGAAATCAATTCTTCATTTTTTACTTGTAATATGTATTTCGATAAAACGTAATCTCTCCCACCATTTTCTTCATACCATTTTTTTATTTTATTTACATGATTGAGATCTGCTTTTATTTTCGTTTCGATTTCAATATAAGCTTCATAGTTATCATATTCCCAAATAGCAAAAATTTCTGTAGTATGATCATCATTTGGTTTCATCCACCTGCCAATAAGCCGACTACCATGGCTCAGTTGATTAGGTAAATTCGTTTCATTAAAGTGATGATTAAATCGATCTACAAATTCATTTTTTACAACGTAATATTTTCTACGATAGAACATTTAGAATACCCTCCTTCTAAAAAGTAAGTTAAACCTCCTCAATTTTAAATTCCTATGCAATGAATTTTGCAAACCAAGCTACATAATGCGCTCCTGGAATAAATAGGAGTTGGGCAAATAACGTCCCTAAAAGTCTTGAACTCATCATCATAACCGAAGCTCTTTTCAAATCAGAATAATTCCCTTTTTTATTAATGACATCATCAGCCAAAATAGATATTTTAGGGTCAATAAATATAATTAATAACATTGTGGCTATACCGTTGATTAATCCCGAAGCCATAATTGCCGTTGTTTTGTATTCAGGAACCAATAAGCTAGCATATAAAGCCGATAACACCCCTATTGTATAAACAGCCGTAATGACAATATTAATCATAAATAGCTTTATTGGAATATCTCGTATCCCTATTCCTCGTAAATATGACAGGCTTGGCTTGCGTAAATGTTTGAATGTCCTACTTATATAGTCGAATGTAATACCTTTTTTCAATAAAGCTGGGATTGAACCCCTTTCACCAGCCAAATGAATAATCGCTCTAGAAAAAATGGCTACAAAGGTCGGTAAACAAATAATACCAAGCAACGTGCCGAGTGAAGCTGAACCGATAAGAAATCGGAATTGATGCTCGACAAATTGTAAAGCATGATCATCAGGAGCATTATCTATCAAGCTCCCTGTAAATGGCTGCTGCATCATGTTAGATAATCTTGAAACCATCACCATTACATTAAAAAGTGATAATGCTGATGCTAATAAGCGAACACGAGCTCCAGAAAGTCGCACTGCGTACGCTAATGTTTCTATCGAGTGAATGATTAATATAAATAAAGCAATCATTATGAGTTTTTCTGTTATAAGTTCTATTGCCCCCACCTACCATATCCTTATTTTTACATTTCGACGTTTTAATTGTAAACTAGTTGCATCGCTTTCATACATTTGTATTTAGAAAGAGAGGATTAAATTGAAGAAATATATCAATAAAGAAAATGAAGTAGGGTTTTATTATGCATATATTTTTATAGGATTTTTCAAGCGTTTCTTGCAGTAATTGTAGTCATTCAAGGTATTTCAGAAGGTAGGGGTATTGGCTATATTAGTTTCTTCTCGGCAGGTGTAGTTACATCAATCTGGATAGGAATTAACTCATTAATAAAATACAAAAAGAAAAAATTTGAATGATCCACCGACACACTAGTAACTTTTCAGATGATTTACACTAGTATTAAAGTTAGAATAATAGATAGTCACCTGAGATGGAGGGGAATTTATGCGTGTTTTCTTTATAATTAGTGTTTTCTTGTCAGGCTTAGTTTCACTTGGCGCAATATGGATTGTGCATCAAATGACTGCAAATTTCAATCCAGACGGTAGTAATCCAATGTGGAGTAATGGCAATCCTGGTTTGTTTTTTATGCTGTGGCCAATGCCGTTTATTTTCTACTTTATATTTTCAATGATCTTCGTATTTGAGAAGATCCATAATACATATAAAGTGAATAGAAGACGTTTTATTGCGGGTTATACCATACTATTTTTAGCCCTCATAAGTTTCACTTTATATCGAATAATAGATTTTAATAGAGTGGCTCAACCTTATTTTGAATATGAAATCGGCTACCTCAATCCTTATACAAATGATTTATTTTTCAATGTATGGACGTTATTAGCAGCACTATGTATTCCGGCTATCGTATCTTTTTATTTAGAAGGGCGAAAATAATTTTCCATTTGGCAGTAAAATTTTAAAACCTAATTCCTACTTAAATAGTTCGTATACTGCAGGAACCCCTAATCCAAGAAATAATGTAATCGCAGCAAAAAGTTTTGTTTGTTTTGTTAAACGTTTATCTTCCTCTTTTAAATATTCAAAGTAAGAAAGAATAAAGTAAAGACAGGCAGTTAGCATTAAAACCGAAAATACAGCTACACTGTTCCCAAGTACGTTTATTAATATCATAAATCATTTCAAACCCTTCAATATTTGATTACTAAATTATAGCATAAACCTAATCTTCTCTTAAAAACGAACAAGGTTGGTCCTACAGAGGTGATAAAGATGAGTACTGTTAAGTTGAAACACTTCCCTTTTTTATTAATGATAATTTCAGCAAGCTTTGTACTTTTTGCTTGTAATGCCGATTCCAAAGTGAAAGAGACATTTACCGGAACAATTGAAACAGTAAATGAATATGGCGGTATGAGAGTGAATATTGAGGAAGCAACAGAAAAAAAATTAGGTGGGCTTGTTGATGTAGGTATACCAGATGGTACAACTGAAAAATTTAATGTTGGCGATAAGGTAACAGTTGGATATAACGGTATGACTTTTGAAAGGGCTCCCGTTATGGTTCAAGCTATAACATTGGAAAAGATAGATTAAATTCATTTTGGATACTGCATTCTGATATATATTTTAGGGCAATGTATTTACTGAATTTTGGGAAGCGAGGGTTAAGTATGAAGTTAGGCTTAAAAAATAACGAGGTTGTCATTGTTCCGTATGCTCCTGAATGGAAAGATGAATTTAACAAAGCAAAAACGGAAATTCTTCAAACTACTCATTTAAAACCGAACCAAATTGAGCACATTGGAAGTACTTCTATTGAGGGGATTCGGGCTAAGCCGATTATTGATATTTTAATAGGTGTCGAAAGTCTGGCAGCACTTGATAAAACATTTTTCAAAAACCTTCAAAATGCAGGATTTTACAGGTTGAAGGTGGAAAGACCAAACGAAATTGTTTGTGCCAAGTTTACGGATGATACATTTGAAACAAAAACACATTTTATTCATATTGTTGAGTTGGAAAAGGAAAAATGGAACCAAATGCTATTCTTCAGAGATTATTTGAATACTCATAAAGATATTAAAAAGCAGTATGAAAATCTAAAAGAATCCTTCTTTAGTACAGAACTAAAAGGTATTCAATCCTATACAGATTATAAAGAGCAATTTGTACAATCTGTCTTTGAGCAAATGAAAAGTAAATAACTCCAATACAAAAGCATTAATCCAGAGTCACTTGAATTAATGCTTTTTGTAATTTAAATTCAATTTCTAAAATTGAACACTAAACCCTTTGAATGTATGTATGCCTGTTCCGAATTTTACTAAATCGTTTTCCCTCAAGTAGATGACCGCGTTTTTAACGTCTTCTAAAATATCGGGCTTAATGCCTAATGTATTATGCGAACCATAAATCATGTTCACGTTAGGGATTGTTGTAATTGTTTCTAATGAATTCACTAAATCTACTGGATTGGTTGTTGGATAAAAGGCATAAATTGGCGTCTCATCATATAGTAAATCGCCAGTAAATAAATAGCTTTTTAATTCATCATATATACAAATATGGCCTGGTGAATGACCGGGTGTATGATAAATAATTAATTTCCGATTTCCTAAATCAACAACATCGCCATCCTTTAATAATCCAGTAGGCTTTCCTGTATATGGCTTGTATGTATCTGGATTAAAGGTTTTGGGGATCGGAATTGTAATATCCCTTGCTGTATTTGCTCGAATCTGCTCTAACGACAATCCTACAATTCCATTTACTAACCAAGATTCTTCGTCTTTATGTACAAAAATACGTGTATATTCCCCATGACTTCCAATATGATCTGAATGTACATGTGTCGTAATAACATCAATTGGTAAGGCCGTTAGCTGGTCTGTAATTCTCTTCATACAATCAATACCTAAGCCTGTATCTATAAGAGCAGCTTTTGTTTCCCCTAATAATAAAAAGGAATGGACTTTTTCCCAATGACCTAATTCACTAATTGCATATGTATTTTTATCAATTTTCCGAACCGTAAACCAATCATCTTTTAACATGATAACTCCTCCTATCTATCCATTCCTTATTTTTGAAATTAGTTTAATGATAGCATTCCTAAACGCCTCATTTTATTTTTTTTGAAATTTTACTGTCTATTCCACAAATAGTTGCATTAAATTGTCAAGCACATATTTATCACTTCTTTTCAAGCATGTTTTTCACTTTAATAGCTAAAGTCATATTCCCAACCCCTACTGTTTATGGGTGATCGGAGTAGTCGTGTCAATATTAATGGGGAGTTAACTCAGTAATACACTACAAAAAGAGAAAATGATTTTGGATGATTTTTGTGACTATACGAGAAATCGCACCCAAACACTGCGTTGGGTACGATTTCTCATCGTTTGCTTTTGCTTGTTGGCAATATTGTTTTAAAACATCCACGCGTTTTCTAATTTCTTCTTTCACATCAATCACAGGTTTTTACTTCTAATGCCTTAATGATTTCTTTTTGTAAATTTCTCATTTGGTTTTCCTCCCAAATTTTAAAATGTATTTTTAAAATTCGCCACTAGGTAGGGACAATGTTTACAAACAGAAGATAAGATTTCCTACAAACACTATTCGTGCTATGGTCAATCCTTTTCCGGAACGAATCCGTATAATTGGTGTTCTTCGATGTATTTGTATACTTTTTCAGGCATATAGAATTTTGGGTGATGCCCGATTTCAAACTCATCCCGAATGTAAGAAGAACTGATATTGTTGTCTACTTGCCAATAAATGAAGTCAAAGTGTTCTTCGTATTTTCGAAGTAATTTATCTTTTGCAATGATTTCATGCATATCAATGTTTTCTCTTCGAATCACAACGAATTTATTTTCTTTTAAAAGGTCCTCTTTATGTGACCACTTTTCGCCACTCGCAATGTCGCGAAGCAAGTCTGCTCCCATTAAGAAATATAAGTCATGTCCTTTGTATTTTTCCATTTCTCGTAATTTTCGCATTGTGTTATATGTTTGTATATCCCACGGAGGTTGGTGCAATTCGATATCTTCGATTTCAAACTTACTATGTCCCTCGATGGCTAATTTAAGCATATTTACACGATGTTCATCGCTGACGTGCATATCTTTATCTTTTCGGTGATTATTCGAAGGCATTAAAAAGATTTTATCAAACCCTTTTCGTTCCAAGATTTCTTGAATAGTATTTAAATGCCCTGTTGTAATAGGGTCAAATGCACTTCCTAAAAATCCATATTTCGCCATGTCTTTTCCTCTTTTCTTTATAAAAACTTGGAAGGAGGGTTATCCCCCCCACTTAGTTATCAATCATTTCTTGCACTTTCGCTTTTACTTCTTCGATTTTTTTCATTTTGTTATCCCAACATTTTTGACTTAAATCAACAGGGTATTGTTCTGGATGTAATGTTCGTGTGTACTCATCCCAAAGTAATGTAAGGTTGTCTTTTGCATACACTTTGATTTCTTCAATGTTAGGGATTGTGTATACAAGTTCTCCCGCAACGAAGATATCTTCGTGGAGTTTTTTCGCTTTAAAACCCGTTACGAATTTTGAAATATAGGTATGAACGGGATGGAACATTTTTAATCGTTCTTCTTGTTCTGGGTTTTCTGTATCGAGCGCGATATAATCACCTTCGCTTTTCCCACTTGCTACATTAATAATGCGATAAGGTGTTTTTAATCCCGGTGTTGATACTTTTTCAGGGTTTCCTGAAATTTTAATAGTATCTTCAAATTCCCCTTGGTCATTTTCAATCGCAACCATTTTGTACACCGCGCCAAGTGCGGGTTGGTCATAAGCTGTAATTAATTTTGTTCCAATTCCCCATGTATCAATTTTAGCCCCTTGTGCTTTTAAGTTGATAATTGTATATTCATCTAAATCGTTTGAAGCAGTGATTTTTGCCTTTTTGTAACCCGCTTTATCCAACATTTTTCTTGCTTCTTTTGATAAGTAAGCTAGGTCTCCGCTATCTAAGCGAATTCCAACGAAATTGATTTTATCGCCCATTTCTTTAGCTACACGAATAGCATTAGGTACACCTGAACGAAGCGTGTCATACGTATCCACTAAGAACACACAATCTTTATGTGTTTCCGCATACTTTTTGAATGCAGTATAATCATCTTGATAAGTTTGTACCAATGCATGGGCGTGAGTACCAACAGCAGGGATGCCGAACTTTTTACTTGCACGAACATTACTCGTACCTTCAAACCCGCCTATATATGCTGCTCTTGTACCCCAAATAGCCGCATCTAATTCTTGCGCTCTACGTGTACCAAATTCGAACGCAACGTCTTCACCAACCACTTGTTTAATACGAGCCGCTTTTGTCGCAATGAGTGTTTGATAATTGACAATGTTCAAAATTGCCGTTTCGATGATTTGAGCTTGAGCAAGTGGTGCTTCTATTCGAATTAGTGGTTCGTTCGCAAAAGCCAATTCCCCTTCTTTCATCGCACGGATATCCCCTGTAAAACGCATGTTTGCTAGATAGTCTAAAAATTCTTTATCATAACCACCTTCTTCACGAAGATAGTCGATATCGCTTCCTGAGAATTTAAATCCTTTTAAGTATTGGATTACACGTTCTAAGCCCGCAAAAATTGTATAACCATTTCCGAACGGTAATTTTCTGAAATACACTTCAAAGATTGCCTTTTTTTCTGCAATACCGTCTTTAAAGTATGTTTCCACCATGTTAATTTGGTAAAGGTCTGTGTGAAGCGTTAAGCTATCGTCTTGATATTTTTTCATCAAAATTCCCTCCTAAGGTTTGTAATCATTAGGAGCGAGAAAACCCGCCCCCTGTTAAAGTGTCACTTCCGTAGATAACACACGTTGAATGCCATATGTTTTTTCTAATTCTTGAAATGCTTGTTCAGTTGTTTCTTCATATCCAGCAATAGGACTCGTACAGTCTTCTAATAAATAGATATTTTTCGTAAGTTCTTTGTTATGGTCATAAAATTCAACGATTTGACGAACCGATTCTAATACACAATGTGATTTCGCTTCTCCTGCGATAAAGATTTTATCGTAATTTTTAAGAGATAATAAGAACTCATTATTTTCGCCTTCTGCATAAAGAGAATATTCCGGTTTGATAATACCGTACATTTCGCTTAACGGGTCTTTTCCTTTGGTTATTTTTTGAATCGGTGTTTTTCGTACAATCGAATGGAAATGGATCATATTTGAGAATTGCCCTTCTAAAGCTGCACCGAATGTACCTTCAATACAGTGATATGTCCAAATACATAATTGCTTTTTACCGATTTTTTCAAGGTTCTCTACGTAATCAGCACTTGCTTTTTCGTAATTAATAGCTTTCCATTTACCGGTTTTTACATTTTCTGCTGTGATAATCGTAAATGGTTTGGGGTGATTCCCCTGTTCATCCACCCACCAGCAAGGATGGAAGATTTGGTGTAATTCATGCGTATCAAGAGATACTGCAATGTCGGTGATTTTTTCTAAATTTCGATAGAGGAAATGTGTTGTATTTTCAATATCTTTATGGGAATTTAGTACACCGAGTTCTCCGTTTTCCATGAAATCGTTTTGAAAATCGATACCGATAAATAACACCTTTTCTTTATCTTCAACAGAAGGTTTGAATTTTTTTGCTAATGTTAGTAAATCGTTAAGCTTCGCTGTATTCGCTTTTCCTATTTTCTCAATATGAACAATCTTTTCAAAATTTGTCTTCATTACATCCCACTCCTTTTTTAAAATCATTAATAACAATTCAGTAATTGTTAATTGTTTTTTATAAAAAATAATCGTTTTTAAATGCTAAAAATTGAAATTTGAAATTTTTGTCATCGAACTTAATTCCAAATGGACGGTACAGGCTCAACTTCTTCGAATTTGTACAATTTTGAAGGTCGTTTATTTTTACCTGTTGGTTCGGTTACTTTTGGATTCCCTTGTGCGTCTTTTGCTTCTTCAATGAAATCAAGTGATGGTGCTTTTCGGAAAAAGGCAGATTTTGTGTTTACCACGTTGTCATCAATCACTGCTAATAATACTTGTCGCAATTCTTCTAACTTGAATTCTACTGGTAAGAAGTTTTTTGCTACTGTTGTTTGTTGCATATCTTTTTTAACTGATGAAATTGCATCTTCGATAATTTGACGATGGTCGAATGCAATGTCCAATTTAAACACTTCATCAATCGTGAATAATTGCACTTCCGCTGCATCATCTGCTGCTCTTCGGTCTTGGATATGTTGTTCAGGTACAATCGCATAATGAGCGTTTGAAATAATCCAACCTCTCTTATCACGACCAAATGTATCGTACACGCCGAAATGTTTAATATGAACACCTTTAATACTTGTTTCTTCTAATAACTCTCGTTTCGCTGATTCAAAAGCACTTCCCTTATCCCCTTCAATTTGTGTGAAGCCACCGGGTAATGCCCACTTGTTGCCTTCAATATTCGGTTCGCCTTCTGCGTCAAGTCCAGCTCGTTTAATCAACATTAAAGCTAAGCAATATTTCGAACTTTTTTCATCTTTTGCTTTGTATTGTTCGTTTGGTAAAAGTGTAAAGATGGCGATGTCTGATGTGTAACCATCGGGTGTGCGGTATTTACTTGTGTCATAATTTTTTAATGCTTCTTCTTCTGAATGATACTTTGCCATTTTAAGTCCTCCTAAGTGAAAATATTCTTACTTGATATTACAAATCCGCTTTAAAGAATAAGTGTATGTTGTTTTATTAACAATTAACAATTTGTTAATTTAAATATAAACGATGATTTAATGAATTGCAAGAAAAAAATAATGTTTTTTCTTATGGTTACATTTAAGTGTGGAAATATGGAATACAATAATAATAAAAATGTTTCTAACACTTCAACTTTCCAAAGGTCAACAATAGGTGGAAAACCCTTTACAATATTCGGATAATAATAGTAACGTAAATTTTGTTCAATATAAGGAGCCAGCATAATCATAAGCATATCCTGTAATCTTAGCTCTTCAGAATCTTTTGCTGATTTATCTGACGAAACTGTTGTTAATTGAAAAGAAGTAATAAGAGCAAGGAATAGTATAAAAACAATTAAAGTCTTTTCATTCTTTTAGTGCACCTCTTGTATTATCCCTTTTTTCTAAGTAAGTTTGAAGGACATTTTAGAGAAACATAAAAAAACTGCCCGATTTTGGGCAGTTTGTATTTAAGAGTAATAAGCTTGTTATAACCATTCCTTCACATAAGCTATTAACCCAACAATCGCACCAATCGCGGCACCAAAAAATACAAAATAGCTCGTTTTTACTTCAGAGATGTTCCATTTATTATTTGTAGTGTTCATCAAAATTCCCCCTAAATAAAATATCATTGTGTTTATTTATGTATCGATAGTTGAAGAATACTCAATCCTCCACTACTTCAATCAAATCCGAATAGATCTCAACTAAATAAGTTTCCAATAAATCTCTTAACTCATCATCAAGCTTATAATACTCATCTGTCGCTTTTTCCACGACACTATAAAATTCTTCTTCTTCAATTTCATTATTTTCTAAAGCGACATATAAGCTCCACAACTTTTTACCATATTTTTTCTCAATCATCGCATAATTGTGAGCGCCGATTTCCTCAAGGACGCCAATTAGTTTATTCAAGTAATTATCTATTCCCATCTCATTAATTTCCTGTCCATACCACCTGAATAAACTTTCGTGTCCCCCACTTTCAAGTTCTGAGTAGTAATGATAGACAATTAATGCTTTATTTAAAATAGGGTCTTCTGATGACAAACTTGATTCACTTAAAACAGCCATTACAGCATTCGTGATATCTGTCTTACTTATTAAATCTTTTCTTTGTATTTTTGGTTTCATAGCATTCCCTCCAATTAATCTTGTACAAGTTCATTGTTGCCTTAATTGAAGTATACCTTTCCAAACCATAATTTGTTAACTATCCCCCCCGTACAATCCCGCTTCCTAATTTTTAGGGGGGCTTCAAGCGAAGAAACCCCTAGACACAAAATTATTCTATTGCAGTTTTTCTTGAACAATCGCATCATCTTCAAAAATTGTCCGGTTAATATCAATTAATTTTCCTTTTGTTGTGTTCGTCTTTTCCATCTTTATGACATAAGTATTTGGTAGTGCAATCTCCGTACATACAACATCTTTTTCTTTACGAATATCTTCAGGGTAATTTAACTTAACAATTAATGTTTCCCCTTCTTTTTTAACACTCTCGAATACTCTGCCACAGCCATCTGAATAAGCCGTTACAAATAACACTTCTTCTGTTTCAAAGTCTATTGCATGGACTGGATCAAAGTCGAATATTTCAGCCCATGTCAAATATAGTTTTTCATCCTGTACGATTGAAATACTTGAACCTACCTCTGGAGGCATGTAGTTCAACTGATGTAGTAGTTTATAGTCAATATTATCTTCCGCTGCATCTTCCCCACTGTTTTCACCTGAATTACCTGTTTGCTCACCTGTATTACAGGCAGCCAATAACATAATTAGTACAAACATGTATGGTAACCATTTCTTCATTGTATTCCACCTCATTTCTTTCTTAATTAGTCGCATGAAGCAGAAAAAAGTTTCGTAATTGACTAGAATCCGTTTATAATGAACTTCGTAAACAACTTTTTAAAGTTCACATGAACACGTCAAATAATCTAATTATTCAGCAAGTAAGCTTTTATGTTTTTTTGACGTATAATGTAATTGTTTATCCAACTATTACACCATTCTCTTGGAGGGTTCGTACAAATGAGTACACGTATTGAAAAAGACTTTTTAGGCACATTAGAAATTCCAAAGGACGCATATTACGGCGTTCAGACAACTCGTGCAATAGAAAACTTCCCCATCACAAAAATGACTATGCATCCGGAATTGATCCGCGCATTTGCCATTGTGAAAAAAAGCTCAGCACTTGCGAATGCAGCGATCGGTAAATTAGACGCAACAATTGCTAATGCGATTGCGCAAGCATCTGATGACATTATTAAAGGGCATTTACACGATCAATTCGTTGTAGATCCAATTCAAGGCGGCGCAGGTACTTCTATGAACATGAATGCCAATGAAGTCATTGCTAACCGTGCGTTAGAAATATTAGGGGAAGAAAAAGGTACTTATTCAATCATCAGTCCTAACAGCCATGTTAATATGGCCCAATCAACTAATGATGCATTCCCATCTGCTATTCATATCGCAACAGTCACAACTTTAGATAAGTTAATTATGGCGATGGAAGTAATGCGTGACAGTTTCATTCAAAAATCAGTAGAATTTGATTCTATTGTAAAAATGGGTCGTACTCATTTACAAGATGCAGTACCAATCCGTTTAGGTCAAGAATTTGGTGCATACGCGGCAGTAGTAGCACGTGATATTGCCCGTATTAAAAAAGCTCAGCAAACAATGCTGCAAATCAATATCGGTGCAACTGCTATCGGTACTGGTTTAAATGCAGATACACAATATATGAAATTAGCTGTAGAAAACATTGCTGCTTATAGTGGATTCCCATTCATTAAAGTAGATAATTTAATCGATGGTACACAAAATACAGATACGTACGCAGAAGTTTCATCAATGTTAAAAATCGCGATGATGAATATGTCGAAAATCGCTAATGATTTACGCTTAATGGCATCAGGTCCAAAAGCCGGTTTTGCAGAAATCCGTTTACCGGAACGCCAGCCTGGTTCGTCGATTATGCCTGGTAAAGTAAATCCAGTTATGCCTGAAGTGATTAACCAAATTGCCTTCCAAGTAATTGGGAATGATGTCACAATCTCTCTTGCTTCTGAAGCAGGACAATTCGAATTGAATGTAATGGAACCAGTGTTAGTATTCAACTTGTTACAATCAATCGAAATTATGACAAACGGATTTACAGTATTCACGAAATACTGCTTAGATCATATCGAAGCAAATGAAGCACGTTTACATGATTTTGTGGAGCAATCAATCGGTGTCGTAACAGCTTTAGCTCCTCATTTAGGCTATGAGCGTTCAAGCCAGATAGCCCGTGAAGCACTTCATAGTGGTAAATCTGTACGTGAACTTTGCCTACAATATAGTTATTTCACAATCGAACAATTGGATATTATTTTAAATCCATTTGAATTAACACAACCAGGTATTGCTGGGGAACGTGCTTTTGAGAAAAAAGTAATTCTATAATTATAAAAGAAAGCTCCACTGAGAAAATTTATTTCCCGGTGGAGCTTATTTTTTAACTAAATAATGTTTCCTTTGCTAAAGAAATAGCACGTTTACTTACTTCCAAACGATCCCCATCCGCATTTTTCTTAACGACATCATTTATTTCGTCAAAAATGGATTTTAGCTGTGCTTTCGGTTTTACACCAACCATCATTGGTGCTTTTTCGAACTCTTCAGTACGTAGCTTTTCCTGCTTTGGTGCGAATCCTTGCTCTTCTCCTATTTTCGGGAAGGCTGTAGTTTGTTGACTTCTTGGACGAGTCTGGTTCGTTAAACTTGAGCTACCCGTCCCAACAGATCGAATCATGAAAGATCACCCTTCTTTTTCCTACTTTTTTGTACGTCAATATCCGCGTATATTTCGATTTCCTGAAGTGCCTGATTAGCGAGTTGATCCGCTTCACCATTTAGTTTGCGGTCAATATATTCATAATGAGGTCGAATGCCAAGCTTTTGGAGCTTCGCATCAATTTTATCCGCCCATGTTGTGAGGACACTATCCGTTACTGCCCATTCGCCGTTCATTTCATTAATGACGACTTGCGAATCACCGTAAATCTTCACTTTTTGATGGTGGACACCCATTTCCTCAAGCTGTTCAACAGCAAGATTCAGTGCCGCATATTCCGCTTCATTGTTTGATGTTAAATACTCCGCCAGTCGGTTCGTGCGCAAACGATAGTTTTTCCCATTTTGTTTATAATAGACGACTATCCCTAAACCAGCCAGCTTTTCTTCCCTATGAAAACCGCCATCGAAATACACCTCTACTTCAGAAGGTTCTGTTTCGAGTGATTTTAAATATTTTTTTAGTTCTTTTAATGTCCATGTACTGTCATGCTCATCTGTCATCACAATGTGTTTTGTACGGCCCGTATTTTCCATATCCAGTACGAGCGTATAGGCATGTGCAGCAGGAATTGCCTCACTTCGCCATATGATTTCCTGCTTAGACTTAGTGATATAGTGCCATTCAATCGTCAATTCCAATCGGCTCTCCCCTTCCATCTGTCAGTTGCTATAATTCTTCTTTATAAAGTGAAACTTCAATCAGTGGGGTTTTTTGATCCCCCACTGATTGTTAGTTGAACCAATCGGGCTTTTACGGGTAGTTGATCTCCCGCATATCCTTTTCGCCCTGCTTAAGTTCCGAGGCTGGAGTCTTGCCTCTGCCGCGACGCTTTCGAGGCAGATAAATTACTACCCATTAATGCGGGAAAGAACCAGTTAATACACAGTGTACTAACCATTATGCCAACTATAAACGGTGGTGATACAAAAAGTAAAAAATCCGCACTGCCGACCGGTACTTTTAGAACCGTTCCGAAAACGATTGGCTGAAGCACACAAAAAACAAGACTTGTGTATAAAAGAGCACGTTTGCTGTAACGCTTGCGCATGATGTACATCACATAATACCAAGGGATGACGACAAAGAAGTAAATCGGCAAAACATAAACAATTATGGACACGGCCGTACCGAATGTAATTGCTTCATTCGCATAAGGTATTGCAACCGCTATAAAAACAATAACCGCCATTACATAAGGTAAAAAACCTGTCAAAATGATTTGCCAACTTTTCATCCGATTCCCCCTATTTCCCATCATTATACCAAACCCCATTTGCCTATACAAAATTTGTTTTTGAGGGTATAGTACAGGGGGTGATAAAATGAAAGTAAAATTTTATGAAAATAATGAAAAAAGAGTAATGGGTATTACACTCAAAGATTCAGCATTTGCCGAGGATAATAATATGGCCCTACATGTTTGCAAAAACGAAGCCAATATTATCGAAAACCGCCAGCAGCTCGCATCACTGCTGCAAACTGATTTATCAAGGTTTGTGTGCGCTAACCAAACACATAGCGCCAACTTCTTCCGCGTTGAGAAATCAGAAATTGGCAAAGGGACAATAGATAATTCTACAGCCATTTCCGATACCGATGCCCTCTATACGTATGAACCGAATGTCGTGATCTCAAGCTTTACTGCCGATTGTGTACCAGTCTTATTTTATAATGAAAAAACTAAATTAGTCGGTGCCGTTCATTCTGGTTGGCAAGGTACGATTAAAGAGATTACTTTAAAGCTACTCCAGCATTTAAAAACAGAGGAAAATTGTGATTTGCTTGATCTAAAAGTTTTAATCGGACCTGCAATTAGCCAGGAAAAATTTGAAGTGGATGCAGATGTGCAAGAGAAATTCAAAGCGCTCGGCTATGCGGATGAATTTATGTACTGGAATGAAGATACAGGTAAATTCCATATCGATAATCAGTTAACCGTGAAAAAGCAATGTATGCTCGCAGGTGTTCCTGAAGAGAATATTACAATTGACCGCATGTGCACGTTTTTGGATGATGAAGGATTTTCCCATCGCCAAGATCGCAGTATAGGCAGACATTTGAGTTTTGTTATGCGGAGAGAATAGATGAAGGATTTTTTTATTAGAACTTTTTGATTAGATATTAGAAAATTTAGTTCGGATATTAGCAGATCTTGAAGCGATATTTGCACATTTCAACAGCTTATTAGCACATTGGACGGATTTATTAGCAAATCGATATTTTATTAGCACATTTTTCAATTTATTAGAAAATTTGACCCGGTTATTAGAAAATGTTAGCACTTGGCTACACAGGAAATATTCATACTAAAAAATGAGTATATATTAGCACTTTTTTCAATTTATTAGAAAATCCAACCGGGATATTAGAAAATCCCCGGACGATATTTGCACATTTCAACAGCTTATTAGCACGTTAGACGGATATATTAGAAAACTGAAATTTTATTAGCACATTTTCCACGATATTAGAAAATCCGACCCGGTTATTAGAAAATGAAAACCACACTACTAAACTAGATAAAACAAGCGTCTCCATACTAGGAGACGCTTCAGATTGTCGACAAAAGGCATCGAGAGCTCGTCTCTCGATGCCTTTTGTCATTTCTCATATCAAATTAGTTCCAAAAGTTCTGTAAAGGCTCTCCTCTTCGAGGGAATATTCCCTCTATTAAGCCCCTTGCCAAGTCCATGTGGCAAGTTTCTTCAAATTCATGGCAGCAAAAGTAAGCATCGCCTGCATGGACAATTTTTTTAGACCTCTTAGCGTTGTCCATCGCATACCATGCTTTTCTTTCGCATCCGCAAAGACACGTTCAACCGTCTCTTTTCGTTTTGCATAAATGGATTTTATTTCATGATGGTGACGAAGATGTTCGGCTTCTTCCAGATAATCTGCCCAAATATGTCGCTGAATCATTTTCGTATGATTTTTACTTTCTGTACATTGTGCTAGAAATGGGCAGTCTGCACAAACCGCTGGATTCGATTTGTATTGGCGATAGCCCTCTTTCGTCGTAGTTGTATAGCGCAACATCTGGTCATTCGGGCAAATATAGCAATCATAATGTTCATCATAGACATACTCATGTTTACGGAAGAAGCCATCTTTCGTTTTTGGTCTTGTATAAGGAAGAACAGGCAACATTTGATTTTCTAATAAAAAGTTCGCAATCGCAGGCGTTTTATAAGCAGCATCCGCAGCAACAGCCACAGGCTTTTTCACACGATGAATGACCTTTTCAACAAGCGGTTGCAGCATATGACTATCATGTATATTGCCAGGTGTCACAATCGTTCCTAATACAAAGCCCCGTTCATCTGTCGCTGCATGAAATGAATAGGCAAATTGTTTTGTCCGTTCGTCCTTCACATAGTAACCACTTTCAGGGTCCGTTGTGCTCTCTTTGATTTCTTTCCATTCTTCCTTTTCAAACTTCTCCGGTGGAAACGGCTTTTTTCCGTTCTTTTCACGGTCTATGTTTAACTCTTCCTGTAGCTTTTCTTCATAGGCACGTGTCTCTTTTCGAACCATCTTTTTATCAAATTTTCGTTTATTCGCACTTGCCTTAACATGCGTGGAGTCAATAAAGATATGGTCAGCTGATAATAAACCCGCATCAACAATTTCTTTCAAGATGCGATAGAAAATCTGTTCAAATACATCTGTATCCTCAAAACGCCGCACATAATTTTTCCCAAACGTTGAAAAGTGAGGCACTTCTGTATGAAAACCGAACCCTAAAAACCAACGGTACGCTACATTGGTTTCAATTTCCTTAATCGTTTGACGCATCGAACGAATACCAAAAACGTATTGAATCATCGTCATTTTGAATAAAACAACAGGATCAATACTTGGTCTACCGAAAGGTGAATATAAGTTTTCAACTAATGGATATACAAACGAAAAGTCAATGGCTGCATCTAATTTACGAACAAGATGATTTTCTGGGACAAGCTGTTCAATCGTCAACATTTCTAATTGATTACGTTCATTCATTTGGTTTTTAGTCATCATATCGGGACACCTCTTTGATTTAGATAAACTTTATTAGATAGAATAGATCAAGTTGATTGGAATGGAAGGGGCGACTTCTGCGGGAAAAGCGGGACTGCCGATACACCGCAGGAGCGTAGCGACGAGGAGGATTGGCACCCGCCCGCGAAACGCGTCCCCTGGAATGGAAATCAACGGTTTTCATTAGTTAACTTTATTTTAAAACAAAAAAGACTGTAGGCAAACTCGAATTTCTTCGAGTTTGTCTACAGTCTGAAGCGTCTCCATACTAGGAGACGCTTGTTCACATTTATAGACTTTCAATTCTCTCTACATCTGCTGCAGTTAATTCGAAATCGAAAAGATCTAGATTCGCTGCTTGATTTTCACGGTTGTGTGATTTTGGAATAACGATTACACCACGCGCAATTTGATATTTTAGTAATACTTGTGCGCCAGTTTTTCCATACGCTTTACCGATTTCATCCAATACCTCATTTTGATGAGCTTCCGTTTTCATCGGTCCCCATGCAACAGGTGTAATGCCCTCTTCCTCCAATAAAGCAAGAAGTTCATTGTTCTTCTCTTTCAAATTAATTTGTATTTGGTTAACTGCTGGCTTCACTTTCGCGAATTCTTTCAATTCATCTAGCTGGCTTTTTCCAAAGTTCGAAACGCCGATTGCTTTTAGTTTACCAGCCTCGTAATATTCTTCAAAGACTTCCCAAGTATTTTTTAACTGTTCCTTGTCTTCAATAGGGAAATGAATTAGAAGCAAGTCCAGATAATCTGTTTGGAAGTTTTTTAGACTAGAATCGATAGCTGCTCTAGTCGCTTCCTTTGAAGAAATATATTCTTCATTCGCCGGAATTTTTGTCGTAATAAATAACTCTTCTCGAGGCACATTACTTTCTGCTAAAACTCTTCCGACAAGCTCTTCGTTGTTATACATAATCGCACCGTCTATTGATCGATATCCCAACTCAAGTGCTGATACGAGTTCAGGAATTTCATTTTTTAATGCTCCTTTAAATTCGTTATTTTCTTTTCCATACGTATTTGTACCGGTACCAACAATCGGCATTTTTACTCCATTATTAAGTGTGATGTATTCCATAGTTTAGGCACTCCCTTTGAATCTCATTATTTTTCCTGCTACATATATCATAACGAATAATGGAATTTTCAGAAAGTAATAGGTAAAGGTCTCCTTTTTTCCCGCTGAATATGAAAAAAAGAGACACAAATCCATATGCGAATTGTGTCTCCTCTCCCCTATACTATTTTTTGCTAAAAAAGTCGGTGCTGTGCGGTACATGTTTTTTTGCTGTAGGATCAATAAACAATCGTGCCGCATTGATTGCTACCGGCGCTTCACCGAATCCAGTTGCAATCAATTTCACTTTTCCATCGTATGTTGATACGTCACCAACAGCATAGATCCCTTCGATATTGGTTTCCATTTTAGAGTTGACGATAATGGAATTTTTCTCGATTTCCAACCCCCACTGTTTGATTGGACCTAATGAGGATTTAAATCCATAGTTTACGATAATGTCATCAACATCAAGTGTTTCTTTTAGACCTTCTGCATTCCGGATGACAACTTGTTTAATGCCCTTTTCATCACCAAACAACGCATCAGGCATATAAGGCGTTTTTATGTCTACACTTGACTTGAAAAGATTTTCAACACTGTGCTCATGTGCTCTGAATTGATCTCTTCTATGAACAATCGTAACTTTCTTTGCAATGGGCTCAAGCATAAGGGACCAGTCGATAGCTGAGTCCCCTCCGCCGAAAATGACTACATTCTTTCCTTTAAATTCATTTATATTGTTGATGAAATAATGAAGGTTTTTACCCTCGTAATATTCCGCACCTTCAACTTCCAACTGTCTTGGCTGGAATGCACCAAGACCTGCTGTAATAATGATGGTTTTTGAATAATGGATTTCTTCGTTAGTTGTCAGCTTAAATGTGCCATCCTCCAACTTTGTAATTGCTTCAACACTTTGTCCCGTTACGATCGCTTGGTCAAAAGCTGACATTTGCTCTTTTAGATTATTAACAAGTTCCTGCGCTCGCACCTTCGGAAATCCTGCGATATCATAAATATATTTATCTGGATAAAGTGCAGCAAGCTGTCCACCTAATTGCGAGAGACTTTCAATTAACTTAACTTCAAGCTGGCGCATGCCTCCGTAGAATGCTGTAAACATACCTGCAGGGCCTCCACCGATAATCGTGACGTCATATACCTTTAAATCTTCCTTCATATTGATGGCTCCTATCATTATTGGTCTATTTTTTAAAAAGATGGAGTGAGAAATTTGAGTGATAATTTGTTACATCCATTTAACACTTCGATAGTAAGATTCCACTACAATCATTTTCAAAACCTATACTGCTTTTCATAATTGATATATTCTTATTTATGAATCATTAGCCTTCTTTATTCAGGAAGTGGGTATTTTTACAATTTCACACGTTGCAGTCTCAATGCGTTCAACACAACGGATACAGAACTGAATGCCATCGCTGCGCCTGCTACCCATGGAGCGAGGAAACCGAGTGCGGCAATCGGTATTCCGATCACATTATAGGCAAATGCCCAAAATAGATTTTGCTTAATATTTGTCATCGTTTTACGGCTCATTAA
This sequence comes from Solibacillus sp. FSL K6-4121, assembly GCF_038002585.1. Lineage (NCBI taxonomy): Bacteria > Bacillati > Bacillota > Bacilli > Caryophanales > Caryophanaceae > Solibacillus > Solibacillus sp. FSL K6-4121. Next base: position 497,386 of record NZ_JBBOCS010000002.1, on the reverse strand, counting down.
TATAGCATCCGCAATGCTGTTTAAATCCCCGCGGATCAATGTAATATCTGCCGCTTCCATTGCGACGTCTGTTCCTGTGCCAATCGCCATACCAATATGTGCGACAGCAAGAGCTGGGGCATCGTTAATTCCGTCACCAACCATCGCTACTTTACGACCTTGCTGCTGTAAATTTTCGATCTGCAGTGCCTTTTGCTCTGGAAGTACTTCTGCGATGACTTCATCAATACCCACTTCAGCTGCAATCGCTTGAGCCGTACGTTCATTATCACCCGTAAGCATAATGACTTTCAGACCTAGCGCATGTAAACGGTTTACCGCTTCTGCAGATGTTTCCTTTACGGTATCCGCAACGGCAACGATCGCTGCTAATTGATGATTAATTGCCACTAACATAGCTGTTTTTCCATGCTTTTCAAATGAAACCATCTGCGTTTCAATTTGATCATTCATATCAATTTGTCGTTGACGTAATAGTTTTCTCGTCCCAACAACTACTTCACGGTCATTCACTTGTGCTTCAATACCGAGCCCCGGAAGCGCCTGAAAGCTTGAAACTGTCGGCAACTCAATACCGCGCTGTAATACTCCCTCTACTATTGCTTCTGCTAGAGGATGCTCTGATTGTTTTTCTGCTGCTGCAACAATGCTTAGCACATCATTTTCATTAAAGCCATTGAACATAACCACATCGGTTAAAACAGGCTTACCGTTTGTAACCGTTCCTGTTTTATCGACGACAACAGTATCGACAAAGCCGGTTTGTTCCAGATGTTCGCCACCTTTGAACAAGATGCCGAATTGCGCTGCACGTCCTGAGCCGGCCATGATTGAAGTCGGTGTTGCCAATCCTAGTGCACATGGACAAGCGATAACCAGTACGGCAATCGTCGCTTCGAATGCCTGGATAAATTCTCCGCCGATTAACCACCATGCTATAAATGTTAATGCAGCAATTCCAATAACTACCGGTACAAAAATACTTGATATTTTATCCGCAAGTCGTTGAATCGGTGCTTTGGAGCCTTGTGCTGATTCGACGATTTTAATGATTTGCGCTAGTGCTGTTTCATGACCTACCTTTAACGCTTTCATCTCAATTGAACCATTTTTATTAAGGGTTGCACCATATACAAGATGCCCCTCACTTTTTTCAATCGGTAAGCTTTCGCCTGTCAGCATAGATTCATCAACAGCCGAGATTCCGGATATTACTTCTCCGTCGACAGGGATTTTTTCACCAGGCTTGACTCTGATGTGATCGCCTATTCGTACTTCTTCTAGTGGAACTAATTGTTCAACTCCATCGCGAATCACAAGTGCCGATTTTGCCTGCATGCCCATTAATTGTTTAATAGCTTGTGAAGACTTCCCCTTTGCACGAGCTTCAAATAATTTACCTAATAAAATTAACGTAATTAGTACAGCACTCGTTTCAAAATATAAATGCGGCATATGGCCACTGGGGTGTGCCAGCATTTGATAAATACTATAAAAATACGCTGCACTCGTCCCCATGGCAACAAGTACATCCATATTGGCCGAACCATTTCGCAGCGATTTATAGGCACCCTCGTAAAATTGCCAGCCGATTATAAATTGGACCGGTGTAGCTAAACTAAGCTGTATCCACGGATTCATTAAAAGATCTGGAACATATAAAAAGCTTGTAAATGAAAAGTGAGCAACCATCGTCCATAAAAGTGGTAATGACAGTATGGCTGCTGCTAAGAATTTAATCGTTTGATGCTGGATTGCCTTCTCCCGATGATCGACCGGGTTTCCTTCAACGACTGGCTGTGCACCGAAACCAATTTTTTCAATGCGTGCGATAATATCTGCAACGGAAACTTCGGAAGGGTTAAACTCTACTGTCGCTTTTTCCAATGCCAGATTCACATTTGCATTTGAAATACCGTCAAGCTTTCCAAGAACTTTCTCAATCCTTGCCGAACACGAAGCGCATGTCATCCCCTCTATTGTAAAATCGACTTTTTCCTTTACAACATCATAACCAAGAGCCTGTATTTTTTTCTCGATTTCAAGTGGCTTTAACACCGTTTCATCATACTGGACTGCCGCTTTTTCAATAGCTAGATTGACATTGGCAGATTTGACACCATCCATTCGGTTTAAGACTTTTTCAATACGCGTTGCACAAGCTGCACATGTCATGCCCGTCACTTGTACTGTCAGTTCCTTTGTCATACTTCCACCTCACTTATACCTATTGGGGGTATAAAACTTTTAAAAAGAGAGGTTCTCTACTATTAATATAGAGAACCTTACCATTTAAACTACATCGTATCCTTGTTCATCAATTGTTTCTTTAATTTGCTCCACAGTAACAGTATCTTCGTTATATGCAACTGCTACCTTTTTTTCAGCCAGGTCAACTTTTACTTCCTGTACACCAGCTAATGCGCCAACACTTGTTTCTACAGCTTTTACACAATGCCCGCATGTCATACCATTTACATTTAAAATTACGTTTTCCATTCTCGAACACTCCTTATTTTTTCATCATTTTTTGAATTGTAACGACTAGCTCGTCTAATACTTCCGTATCGCCTTCATTTAAACGATCGACTACACAGCCTTTTAGATGACCTTCGAGCAAAATCTTTGCGACACTATTTAAAGCAGATTGAGTGGCCGATAATTGTGTAATGACATCATCACAGTAAATATCTTTCTCAATCATACCTTTAATCCCACGAATTTGCCCTTCTATACGATTTAACCTTGTCGTCAAATCTTTTTTGATTGGTTCAGGATGATGACTTTTACGACAGCTCACTTCATGAGTGTCCAATATTTCATTGTTTTCATGAATCATGCAATCAATCCCCCTTACTTATTTTTACATTATCATACCTATAAGGGGTATGTAAAGTGTGAAGACGCTCTTATTTATGTGCATTTTCCTCCTACATATGCATTAAGTCAAAAAAAGCGCTGAAGCTCTTATAAAAGAACTTCAACGCGATTATTTTATATATATACCATAATGGAATTTTGCAGTTAAACGGACATCGCGCTGAAACTGATACTGTTCAAACCAATCCGATTTATAATGTGCTTTTAGTACAACTCGCCTTTTAGCAACCCGCTTTGCTTCTTTCACCCATTCGTCCGTTAACGGTATATGATCACCTGCAAAGCGTAATGCTTCGAAATTTGTCGATTCCTCAATGACTTCCTCGAACATTGGATCCATGTATACAATATCAAAGCTGGCATCTTCCTGCTTCTTTAAAAATTCTAGCGCAGTAGAATGTATGACTTCAATATTTCGCATGCAGCTAGTTAACGGAAGTTCGGTCGTATCGTATGTTTGCATTCCTGTTTTCACAATAAACGCTACATTTTTATCTGCTTCCAAACCCGTCACTTTACCTGTTTCACCTACTGCAAAGGCTGCTAATAAGCTGTCCGATCCGATCCCGAGCGTACAATCTAAAAACGTATCGCCTTTTTGTAAAGCAGACGCTGTAAGCAATGGCTCTTCTTCACCACGAGCGAAACGTTTTAATCGAAAGGCAGCTGAATTCGGATGAAAAAAGAAAGGCGCCTCAGCACCTTTCGCATAGTATTCAAAACGATTTTTACCTGCAACAATTACGTTCGCATCGTAAATTTCTGCAAGTTTACGTACAGAACGTTTTTGTCTTGGTATAATCTCTGCATTTAGTTCCTGACTTGCCAATTCAGCTAATTTTAGCGATTGCTCGTCTGGTCTACCTGCAGTCGTGACGATTGTTAATCGGCACATACTTGCTTTAACACATCTACTAAATGATCACGAATTTGCTCCATTGGGAAGCCTTCGATTTGTTCACGTGGAATGAAATATGCTAATTGACCGCCTTTTAGAATGGCCATAGAAGGCGAACTTGGTGGCACTTCATCAAAATAGCCGCGCATTGCTGCTGTTGCTTCAGGATCTTGGCCAGCAAAAACCGTTACTAATTGATCCGGTTTTACATCCGCCACTGCTTCACGGGCAGCCGGACGTGCTAAGCCTGCCGCACAACCACATACTGAGTTAATGACAACAAGAGCTGTCCCCTTCGTTTCTGCCATGAATTCATGTACACTATCCGCCGTTGTTAATTGTGTGAAGCCTGAATTTTCAAGCTCTGTACGCATTGGCTGTGTTACTTGACGCATGTATTCATCATAAGCATTTGTCATTTTTCATAACCTCTTTCTGTTTCTTATCTATTCACAATGCCCATTATATCAATGATTTTCCGAGATGTACAAAGATTGGATTGTGTGGATAATCGGAAATCTAATTCATTTTCGTTCTAAAATTAATTTACATAGTTATGATGAATTTTATTACAAGTCAAGTTTGAACAATAGATTGTCGAATGAATCTCCAATATTTGTTACAAAATTATGAAATGTACCTCCTCAAACACAATTCGACACCTGGAAAAATTTTAATAAGATACCATATAAATGTCATAATCTTATTTCACCACAAGTCGTAGATTACTAATAATATCGATTGGAGAGTTTATGTTGAAGATTTACTTGTTAAAGAAATTGTTAAAACTAAGAATTGAATTAAAAAGAAAATATATGTATAGAAAAGCAAAAGATTTAGGTTACACACATCCACAGGTAGTCAATTGCAGTCAGGAATTAGATGAATTACTTAATAAATATTCTGAAGCTGCTTAGTTTTTTATGTTTAATAAAGAAATAAGATGAGACCATTACCTTCACCACAATCGTAAGTGTGCGAGGATTTCAATTTCACTTAATTATTCCCGCGGCGAAAAACCTGGGAAAGCGAATTAGCAATTCATGTGTATAAGATTTAAATTAAGGACACTTCTTTCGTATAAGTCTAAGCAGTAGGCTGCTTAAACTATAGGGAGAGGCTGTCCTTCTTTCTGTTACGAAAGCGAATAATTAGTAGAGAAGAATACACAAACTATCACCATTCCTTACAACATGCCATTAATATGTTAAAATAATAAAAACAATATATAAGGTAGGAACACCATGAATATAGTCCCGTACGAAACAAAGTATGCAGCACAAATAGCCACATTATTAAATAATTATTTACCATTTGAAATAGAAACGGCCAACACAATTGAATTGTCTGGTGGCATACGCTTTTTAGCGATTAATGAGCTTGATGAGGTGATTGGCTATATTGCCGGATATGAAATTACTGATTTCGATAAAGACTTCCCTTATTTCCAGGATAAACTTCAGTTTTTAAAAGATCGAGTGGCATCGGGCATTACCTTTTATACAAGCCACTTTGTTGTTCATCCAAACGAACGGAAAAAAGGAATTGGGAAAGGACTTTTGCTCGCTTACCTCAATGCAGTTGAACCAATAGCACAAACAATTATAACGGTTGGCTGGGTCCAGTCTGATACAAAGCGCTGGGCAGCTGAGCGGCAATTTGTAGAACAAGGCTTTGAATCGGTCATATATATGCCGCGCTATTTTGAACCATACAAAGTCGAATGTCCAAGCTGTAAAGGACTTTGCTACTGCGATGCCCATATTTTTATAAAATAATCAATACCTAAAGCGGATGTTAATAAACTGCTTTAGGTTTTTTTTTGCTGTAATTTGCATTATTCCCTCTCAATGTACACCCTACTCATACAATTGCTCCCCTTAAACATACATCAAAAATCCACCTGTCACACTTTAGACACATCTATATATTTCCATACCCATTTAATGTAAACGACAATTTTATTGTCTAATCTACAAATTTTCGGGAATAAAAAAGATTTATAGACATGTAATTTTCTTCTAAGAAAAAAACAACCGAATCTAATAGAATTTTCACTTTCAAGAGATAATTCTGAATTTTTTATAAAAACGGTTTTCAAGTAATTTCTTACTATACTTAAAAAGTTATTTTAAAATTGGAGGAGAGACGATGGAGAAAAAACAAAAAAAATCCTTAATCGATCGATTTTTAAATGGGATAGAAACAGCAGGTAATAAGTTACCTGACCCTATTACTATCTTCGCTATTTTAGCAGGATTAGTCTTACTTGCTTCTTGGTTAATGAACAAAATCGGTCTTACAGCGGTGAGTCCAACTTCCGGTGAAACATTGGAAGTTGTAAACTTACTTTCTAAAGAAGGCTTACATCAAATATTAACGAATATGGTGTCGAACTTCACGAGCTTTGCGCCACTTGGTATCGTGATTGTTGCAATGATTGGTATTGGGGTAGCTGAGCATAGTGGTTTAATTACTACTATGATGAAAAAGACAGTACTATCTGCACCAAAAAGCTTGATCGTACCTGTTTTAATCTTCACAGCGATTTTTGGTAGTGTCGCAACAGATGCCGCATACATCATCTTGCCACCTATTGCTGCAATGATCTTCATGAGTATTGGACGCCATCCATTAGTTGGTATGGTTGCGGCTTATGCAGCAATTGCTGGTGGATTTAGTGCGAATATCTTAATTACATCACTGGATGTATTACTTGTTGGGATTACACAAGAATCAGCACGCCTAGTTGACCCGGAGTTTACAGGTCTTGCAACGATGAACTACTACTTCATGATCGTATCGACTGTATTTTTAATAGCAGTTGCGACTTGGGTAACGGTAAAAATCGTAGAACCTCGCTTTGGTAAATACGAAGGTAAAATAGAAGTATTAGAAAAAGTAACACCTAAGGAAAGCAAAGCACTTATTTGGGCTACCGTTTCTGCGCTTATTTATATCGCTATCCTGTTAGTTGCAGTACTTCCTGAGAACGGTATTTTACGCGGTGAAAATGGTGCATTTTTACAGTCACCATTCATGTCTGGTATCGTACCATTAATGTTATTCCTTTTCTTAATTCCTGGTATCGTATACGGAATGGTAGTCGGTACAATCAAATCAGACCGCGACGTTGCGGGAATGATGTTTAAATCAATGGCAGATCTGAGCTCATTCATCGTGCTAGCATTCGTTGCTGCACAAATGATCGCGTTCTTCAGCTGGAGTAATATTGGCACAATTTTAGCGATTAAAGGTGCTGAAACATTACAGGCTATGAACTTCACAGGTGTACCGATGTTCATCGGATTCATCTTCATCGTAGCGTTAGTTAACTTACTAATGGCTTCAGCTTCTGCGAAATGGGTTCTTCTTGCACCAATTTTCGTACCGATGTTTATGTATTTAGGGTACTCACCTGCTGTCACGCAAATGGCGTACCGCGTTGGTGATTCTATTACAAACCCAATCACACCACTTCTTGCCTACTTTGCAATGCTACTTGCATTTGCACGTAAGTATGATAAAAACATTAAGATGGGTACTTTAATTTCAGCTTTAATTCCGTATTCCATTTTCTTCGCGATTATGTGGATTATTTTATTCAGTGTATGGTTGTTACTAGGCTTACCAATGGGTCCTGGTGAAACGTTACACATCAATAATTAACAACTGGCTCTCGACCTTTGCTTTACTGGTCGGGAGTTTTTTTATCTTGAAAAAAGGTATTTAGCAAATTTACATTGCTAAATACCTTCTGCTTCTTCATTTATTTAATTTACTGAAGCCATATTTTTAAAAATGGAAATCATCTTCACAAATTATTTCTTCCTTTGGATCATAAGGTTCTATATGAACAAGGGTTGTCGTATATTTACTCAATTGTTCCACTGCTGATTCAATTTGTTCGGTGATAGCATGCGAGTCCCTAACATTTAGATTTGGATTCACACGTACCGTAACATCAACCAAAATTAAACTCCCATGTTGTCTGCCACGTACATCGACCACTTCGCGTACACGAGGAATTTGTGCTACACGTTCCTCTATTGATGAGATTAATTCCGTGTCAAATCCATCCGTTAAAGAGAAGACCGCTTCTTTAAAAATTTCTATTGCCGTTTTAATAATAATCAATCCAATTATAAACGCTGTAATAGTATCGACTACCGGAAATCCTAGAATTGCTGCACTAATCCCTATCGCTGTACCTATACTGACTAAAGCATCCGAACGATTATCGTAGGCTGCCGCTTTTACGGCTGAGCTATTAATTTTTGTAGCTAATTTTAAATTATATTTATACACTGCAAACATTACTACCGCACTAAAAATCGCGACAATAATCGTAATAGCAGATGGTTCTTGATTTATAGGATTAACTATTTTCTCTCCTGCCGATAAAAGAACTTCTATGCCGACATAAATCATAATAAATGAGGCAACAAGTGAAGCGATTGTTTCTGCACGAAAATGTCCGTAACGGTGATCATCATCTGCCGGACGCTGTGAAATTCGCAGACCGATTAATACTGCAATCGATGCAATGATATCAGTCGTATTATTTAAACCGTCCGCTTTTAATGCTTCTGAACCTCCTATAAAACCTACAGTAAGCTTCAGTACACTTAAAAATATGTAGGCAACAATGGATAAGTAGGCTCCTTTTTCACCAGCCCGTAAATTTGTATATTGCTCCAAAATGTTTCCTCCTTGAAAAACTTCTTTAAACACGAAAGAGGTTACCCCTTTTCTAAAAATCAGAAAAGGAAGTAACCTCCAAAAATGCAGTTTAGAACATTATATCAAAAATATATTGAACTGACTAATTTATTTTTAATTATTAGGTGGATTCATTACAGATTTATAAATATTTAAAATCTCTCCGGCTTCTGATATATGTAACGCATTTAGTTGACCGGTCATGTAGCAACCACCGTCAATACCTATATATTTGGCATCTTCACTTATCCAAACATCACTTGAATCATGAATTAAGTGCACAGGTGTATGGCCAAATACATTGACATAGGGTGTGCGATTTTGAGTCAAATAATGCTTACGAATCCAAAGAAAATCTTCGGCACTTGTATTATCAATTGTTTCAAAATTCGAATCAAAACCGGCATGTGTAAACAAAACATTTCCAATAATCACAAAAATTTTGCTTGTTCTGATCATCGAAATTTCTCTCGCAAACTTTTCCTTAATCATTTCAACTTGCTTAACTGGATTTACCGTCATGAAATTATTCGGAAGTTGAGCTTGAAAATTTCGGATTGTATCTAGACCCCCGTTTTTAAAAAACCGGTCTTGTTTTATATCCGGGAAGTTTAAATAATCGATCAACATGTCTTCATGATTGCCTAGGCAAACGATTATTTGATCACCGAATTCATCTTTTAATGCCAGCACTTTTTGTATAACCTGTAAAGACTTTGGTCCACGGTCGATTAAATCCCCTAAAATCACCAGTGTATCTTTTTTGTCCCAAAATGAAAGTACATGAACAAATTGATCATAATGGCCGTGAATATCGCTTACTACAAAGATATTTTTCATAAGTCACCCACTTTTCAACCTGTTTCATTTTTTAGTTTATGTAGGAATTCCTTACATTTTCCTTATATATATATTTCCCCCATATTTTTATTTAAACTATGATTGCTTAAATAAATTCAATTTCACTCCCCCATATCCGACTCACCTTAATTTCTTTATAAAAATCAATTTCATAAACATCCGGATTGGATAGTTGTTTCCATTCATTAAATCCAAAATCACCATTATAGTGATTGATTAATAATGACATAATATTCCCGTGCGTAACAATTGCGACAGAAGAATTATTACCTTGTCGCAGTTCATTTACTAATTCAATCATTCGATTAACGGCCTCATTACTCGATTCACCGCCATCAAATTTTAAATCTTGATCGATATAGGTTTGCTGTAATTTTTCAAGCCAATCGGTAAGATTTTCACTACTCAGTATCCTTTCCTTTAATCGTTCATCCATTTTAAAGGGAATACCGTTCTCCTGGACGAAGGTTTCTATTGTCTGTATGGCTCTTTTATATGGACTGGAAATGACTTGCTCTATATGATAAGGAATTAAAAAATTCGCAAGACGCTTTCGTGCTTCCAGTCCCGCTGCCGTCAGCATTGCCTCTGGAGCTTGCCCCTCTGCTTCACAATGTCGAATGATATATAGTTTCATGAAATGACATCCCCCTTATATTATAAAAAAACGCATCAAAAAGTTGACGCGTTAACAGTTAATTATTGATAATTTGCACTAATGTATTGAAAGCTTTCTTCGCTTCAGGAATTGGAAATACCGGAAATACATGATTCATATTCGGATATTCGTAATAATGGATGGCTACATTTTGTTCTTTTGCTTTACTTCGCAGCATTCTTGCATCGACAAGTAAAAGTTCTCCCGTTCCAACAAAAACCGTTATTTGACCAATATCCTTTATCTCTCCATGTAAAGGGCTTACTTTATAATCTGTTAAATCCAGTCCGTTTGCCCACATACGACCGAGTTCCTGTGCCCCTAATACGCCAAGCATCGGATCTAGTTTTTCCAGCGCTTTATACTGAGGATCTTCTCCTCTTACATCCAGCCATGCCGAATGAAGTACAATATGCTGCGGCTGCTTTTTCGAAAGGTGCTTTACATCTTGCGCGAATGCCAACGCTAACCCGCCACCAGCAGAATCCCCCATAAATATAAACGGTACATCATAATCTTTTACTAATTGATCATACAAGCCATGAATTGCATCAAATGCTTCCTTAACCGTATTCCGGGGAAGTTTCGGATAAATCGGTACGACAATTGTAAAATTCGTTGCTTCAGCAATCTTAACTAAATAGCGCCAATGGAAAATGAGCGGGTCATTAATATAAGCTCCCCCGTGGAAATAATAAATTACTTTTTTCGGAGAAGGCTGGTCATTAATCGTGTAATACAGCATCCCGGCTATCTCATTTTTTCTGATCGAGTGCTTTTGCTGAAATTTCTCATCTAATACATAGGGCCGTTCATTGTATTTGCTTGCTATAAAATTTTCCATTAGCCGTGTATCCAAAAATTTCTTTTTAGTTCCCCTAATCAATAAAAACCTTTCAAACAACACACTTTGCCAACTTCGCATCCACAGACCTCCATTTACTCAGTAAATTGTGCCATATAGCGTATGTAAAGAATTTGTAGATTATAATCGCAACTTACCATCAATCAACGCTCCAGCTTACTTTCAAAAATGCTCCTAATAATTCCGCTCCTGTCTTTCGGAACTATGAAAAAGCTCGACTAACTTTTCAAATACTTCATCTTCCTGATTGACTACTTTATAAGCGTTTGGCATAAGACCCTCCCCACTTACACTTAATATATTATGATCCAAATCTACTGCGACCGCAGGACCGTCTAAATAAAAATATTGGGGACGAATAATCCAAAAATCATAATCTTCATCTTTTTGATAAAAATCCTTTTTATAAAGCTTCACTTCAATCGATTTTATATAATTCAACAACTCTTCTTGTTTTTCCTCTGATAATGTATAATCCGTTTGTGGATAAACATCCTCTTCTAAATTCTCATAATATGTAGCAAAAGCGATTTCACGATCATCAAACTGACCTTGGAAAATATTTTCAAGCTTGTTTGTGTTCTTTTTCATTTCCGCCTCCACTCGTTCAACTAGTGGTGCTTCTGTATCGATGACTCCTTGGCCCTCCATCTCATTTTGCTCACTACACCCAGTTAAGACGAGCATGGTGAATAGGAATGGTAGTATCTTTTTCATAACAAGCTCCTTTCTATCTATGCTTACTATATTTAATCATTCGTAGATTCTGGTACACCTTTTCTCATGAGTTGCTCATATTTTTTTGTTTTGTACTTTTTTAAAATAAAGGAACCAATTACTCCGATATATAACGAGAATAAAAACACAATTTTATAATCTTGAACTTGCTGGCGATAAATATCAAATGCAGCTAAAATTAATGGGATAATTCCAAATAGTGACATGACAAAGAATATATTATCGAGTGTTTTCAAATGTTTCATCTCATTACCTCCCATGTTGTAATTGACGTACTTTTTTATGAAATTTGTATAAACCATAGCTATACCATATAACTACTGGTATCCCCATAATAATAAGAGCATTTAACCAATCGTAATCAAAATAAAATGTTGCAATATATGCGCCAATTACTGCAGCAGTAAATCCAATTACATAAAAAGACATTATATTACGACGTCTTCGTTCACGGTCAATGAGTGATAATTGATCTGAATAAATATCCTTTCCCTCAATTGAGATGAAAATATGTTTCATATAATAATGATTTTTTGCAATTAGCTCCCAGCCAGCTTCAAGGAAAAGCTCCTTATAGTCATCAAACTCTTCTTTATCTTTTAAACTTCTGAAATCAATTTTGTATCGCATATTTACAGCATCTAAATCAACTTGAAATACATAATAGTTTTCACCGATTTCTTTTTTATCGTAATCTACAAGACGCCAACCGCTTTGGGCAAGCTCGTTTAACCATTGTTCTTCAGCTTCAAATGAATTAAATCTTTTATTCAATGTTCGTGTAATTGCCATCTTATCCCTCACCACTTAATTTGTATGTAAATGATAATAGCTTTTCATAACGTCGTTGTTCATCGATTAGCGCCTCTTTTCCTGCATCTGTAATGGCATAAATCTTTTTCTTTCGGTTGTTTAAATCCACACCAACGACTTCAATTAACTTTTGTTTTTCAATATTTTTTAATACACCATAAAGTGTTCCAGGTGCAATTTCATACTGCCCTTCGCTTACCTCTGAAATTGTTTTAATAATGCCATAGCCGTGTGTCGGTTCTTTTATTAATGCTAATAAAATTAAATACGTTGGTTCTGATAAAGGAATCATAGGCCCTCCATATATTGACTGTCGATATATCGATACTCAAATTTTAAAATGTATATATATCGAGTGTCAAGATACAAAGTAGTATTTACTGGGAATTTTACTAATAATAGGGTTATTGCTATGAGTTAGATGTGGGGAGAGAGATTGAAATGCGGAATGAGATAAATAGCGGAATGAATTTCCGTTATTTATAAAATTATATAAAAACTAGTAAAAGTAAGGGAAGGAAGTTCCGTTATTGACCTAAAAAACATAAAATTTCAGGGTTTTATTTAAAATAAAGGTAAAACGTTCCTTTATTTCAACCTAAAATGAGCTACATCCTTTGAATAACGGTAAAGTCTTCCGTTATTTTAGGGTCCAAAAGTGATAAAAAATGTATCACGTCAATTTAGCGCTGTCTTGCCGTAGCTCATCAACCATTAAAGTGAAATTTCACTAGAAACCCCCCCAAAATTATGGTTATTCACTTCACGATCATCTTTTTGACTTGGATTAGATGTTATTTGCTATCTTTCTCTCTAAAAAGTGCCATTAGCTGTTAAACGTTTATTTCTTCCCTTTACTTTTACTTTGGAACGGCTTATACTCAATTCACAACCATATATTGTGTTTTTTTATCACGGTACTACTAAATGTAGTTTAAAAGGGAAGTTTGGTGCAAATCCAACGCTGTCCCCGCAACTGTAAATGCTGACTGAAGACTAAAATTGCCACTGTGCCACGTGCATGGGAAGGTATGTCTGACGGATGACGCAAAGCCAGGAGACCTGCCATGTTAAAACTACGTACATTTCTTCGGGGAATAGGAAATGGAGGCGCAATTTTTCCATTTACGTTTCCATTTCAGGCTATCCTTTTTTCCCGGGATAGCCTTTTTTATATTTTCTTTAGAACGTACAGCACAATAAATATCAATATAGCGAGGGATTCTATTAATGAAACTTTATACAAAAACTATTTGTCCAAAATGCCTATGGGTAAAATCTGAGCTTGATGCTGCCAATTTGGAAGTCGAAGTCATCAACATTGACCAGGATGAAAAAGCTAAGCAGAAAGTAATCGATGCGGGTTTTCTTTCCGTACCTTTATTTGAAGTAAATGGTGAATTTATTGCAGAGCCAACTTCCATTATTAACCGAATTTCTGAAATAACGGCATGATTATTTATGCTTCACGAACTGGCAATGTACGATACATCGTGCAAAAACTTGGCTTACCTGCGAAGGATATAGCCGATGTGGATAAAATCGATACGCCGTATCTTCTATTTACATATACGGATGGATTAGGCTCTGTCCCCCCTATCGTCGACCAGTTCATGACTGCGAATTACAATCAATGCAAAGGAATTATCGTAAGCGGGAACCGTAATTTCGGTCATGCCTTTTTTGGACGTGCAGGCGATTTATTAGCTGCACAATATGGCATTCCGTTAATTGAAAAACTAGAATTACGTGGGACTCAATCCAACTACTTAACCATTAAAAATTACTATTATTCCCTTTGGAAAGAGGTTTAATGATGAAACAATATTTAAAATTAAACAATGACATATTAAATCGTTACCGCGCTACCGGTGAACTGGATTTAGCAAAAGATAAAGAAGCAACACGCCGCTATTTCCTGGAAGACGTGAATGTCCGCTTACGCTACTTTATCGATATTGAGGAAAAAGTACGCTATTTAATTGATGAAGGCTATTATGAAAAGGAATTTCTTGAAATGTACTCTATGGATTTTATTAAACGGATGTATAAAAAAGCATATTCGTACAAATTCCGTTTCCCCTCGTTTATGAGTGCTTCGAAATTTTACGATAGCTATGCGATGAAAAGTAGAGACGGGAAAGAAATTCTTGAAAAATATGAAGACCGAATCGTTATTATTGCCCTTTATTTAGCACAGGGTGATGAAGCATTGGCGGAAAGGGCCATTGAAGCGGTCATGACTGCCTATCAGCCGGCAACACCAACTGCTCTTAACAGCGGGAAAAAAGCGCGTGGCGAACTAGTATCATGCTTTAAGCTGACGATGGACGACACAATGAACTCGATTGCCGAAAATATCGGCTATTGCCTGGAGCTTTCCCGATTAGGGGGCGGTGTCGGAGTAAACTTAACCGATCTACGTCCACTAGGTGATCCAATTAAAGGGATATTAAACCGTGCGAGTGGGGTTATGCCAGTTGCGAAACTTCTGGAAAACTCATTCTCTTATTCAAATCAGCTTGGTCAACGAAATGGTTCAGGTGTCGTCTACTTAAATGTTTTCCACGGAGATATTGAGGCGTTCATCTCTTCCAAAAAACCAAATGCTGATGATAAAATCCGCCTTGCTACGTTATCGACTGGCATTATTCTTCCTGATATTTTCTTTGAACTGATGCGCCGTGATAAAGATATCGTCTTGTTTAGTTCTTATGACATTTATAAAGTATACGGAAAACGCATGTCTGAAATTTCAATTACGGAAATGTACTACGAGCTATTGGATAATCCAAATATTCGTAAGCTTAAACGATTAAATGCACGTAAATTATATACGGAAATCAAAAAAGCGCAATTTGAATCGGGTTATCCGTTCGAGATATTTGATGATAATGTTAATAACGCTCATCCGTTAAAGGAAATCGGTCGTGTGAAGATGTCCAATCTCTGTACCGAAATACTTCAGTACCAGCAAACAAGTATCGTTACCGATCAAAATGAGCCGAATGAATATGGCCTCGATGTTTCTTGTAACCTAGGTTCAATCGACATTCATGAAGCAACGAAAGTTCAGGATTTCGGTCAGCTTGTCGATACAGCGATGCGTCTTTTGACGAATGTTTCAACTATGACAGATATCGTCAACGTTCCTTCTGTATCTAAAGCGAACAAAGTAATGCACTCTGTTGGATTAGGAGTTATGAACTTGCATGGACACCTTGTACAAAGCGGAATCCGTTATGGGTCAAAAGAGTCCATCGAATTTATTGATGCATTTATGGAAGCATTGAACTATTATTCATTAAAAGCTTCAATGGAAATTGCGAAGGAAAAGAACGAAACATTTTACCGATTTGAGGAAAGTAATTATGCAAGCGGGGTTTATTTTAAAACCTATCTAAACAAAGAAGAAAAAAAACTTACGGCCGAAGTGATTAAAGCACTTGGGGCTACACCGAATATTACTCAAAATATGTGGGTTGAATTGAAAAAACAAGTTCAAAAATATGGACTGTTCCATAGCTATCGACTGGCAATCGCGCCTTAACTGACTAGGGCTTTCATTGTTGTAAAACAGTGTCAAAACAAGTGAAATTGCTGGAAAGCCGTAAAGCCAAAAATACGACAACGGAATTGGAAACGATAAACGTGAACGTTGCGAAAGCAGAAAGAAATTTTTGGATAGCATAAGGTGAAAAAAAGCATATTTTGTGAGGTTGTAATTCTCGCTAAATATGTCCTAAGTGCCTATACAATCGGTAATCAGCAGCCAAGCACCTTTCTATGAGGTGAAGGTTCAACGACTATAATACTTGGTAGGCAAAAGCCTATATTGTATAGTCTACTCCCTTTTAAATATCAGGAAACTGAGGGTATTAAGGACAGGCAGTATTTCCTACATCCGCAGCTGTACGGCTTCCATCTCCCCTGTTACAGAACGTGTGGAAGTTCGTGACTATGCGGACAGCCGTACAATTTATCCGATGCCATTTTTAACAAATGACAATGAGGAACTTTATACCGAAGCCTATGATGTAAATCCGTATGAACTGATCGACCTTTACGCAGCCGCGCAAAAGCATGTTGATCAAGGCATTTCCATGACGCTTTACGTAACGGACCAGTGGAACACAGAACAATTAGCAAAAGCCTACATTTATGCGTGGACGCGTGGAATTAAAACCGTTTATTACGTACGCCAACGTTTACTTACAATTGAGGAGTGTGTCGCATGTCAAATTTAACGTATAAAGCGGTCAACTGGAATATCCCAACAAGTGAGCTCGCACGCATTTTTTGGGATCAGCAATGGAAGCAAATCTGGTTTCCCGAGGAGATCGCGGTCAGTAAAGACGTGAAACAATGGAAGGAATTCGAACACCAGGATACATACAAAAAGGTGTTCGGCGGCCTGACATTGCTTGATACGGTACAAACGAACATCGGGATGAATGAAATCGCCAAGTACACACCCGATTTTCAGGAGAAAGCGGTGTTAACCGTATTCGGATCTTTTGAAGCAATCCATGCAAAGTCTTATTCATATATTTTTACAACACTGTGTACAAACACTGAAATCGACGAAGTTTTCGAATGGGTGCAAAAAAATGAGTTTCTTCAATATAAAGCAAACCGCATTGGCGAAGTATACACAGCTATAAAAGAAGATGACCCGGAAAGCTTATGGAAAGCAATGTTCGCTTCAGTTATGCTGGAAAGCTTTTTATTCTATTCCGGCTTCTTCTACCCGCTTTATTTAGGAGGACAAGGTGTTTTAAGAAATAGTGCGGAAGTGATTAGTTTAATCTTGCGTGACGAATCAATTCACGGAGTAGCGGTCGGCTTTTTCGCCCAGAATATTTTCAAAACGTTCTCACCAGAAAAACAGCAGGAGCTTACTTTGTGGGGCTATGAATATTTACTCGATTTATATCAAAATGAAATGAAGTATACCGATGATTTATATGCAGAAACAGGACTTTCTCCCGAAGTGAAAAAATACGTGCGCTACAATGCGAATAAAGCGCTTATGAACTTGGGGCTCGATACGATGTTCCCGGACGAGGAAGTCAACCCGGTAGTGATGAACGGGATTTCCAATACTGGCTCAACGTACGATTTCTTCAGTCAAAAAGGATCTACTTATGCCGTTGCTAAAGTCGCCCCAATTACGGATGACACGTTTAAGTTCTAAAAAAGAAACGCTATACCAAAATTCCGGTATAGCGTTTCTTCCTATTTAATAAGTTCATTTTATCCATTCTTTAAAAATCGGGTCATGTGTTGAAACTATCGGTTGGTAAGTCGCGCCTTCATGTATATATTGAAAGGCTGCATTTACTGCTTGCATTGCATCATGTGTTGCGCCGTGTATAAGCTTCAGTTTACCTTGCTCATAGCGGGCATCACCTGCTACAAAATATCCGCGACAATTTGTTAAGCCATTATCTCTTTGCGCAATGCATCCTTTGAAATCAATGGTACGTTTTTTTGAACCAATATGGCAAAAGACAGCCTCATATGCCCAATCATTAAAATCCGAGAATTTATAAATTGGAATGTTATTGTTGGCAAGCCCGTCCATTAAAATAGGCTGTAAATTCAACTCTTTGTCGGTATATAATGTAACCGCATTTCCATACCCCATTAACTGAATTGCCCAATCTGCTGCCATCGGTGTATGTCCGATCACTGCAATTGGACCGTCATATTGTTGGTAAGCTGGCGGGTCATACTGTATTTTTCCCGAGATGTGCGCATGTTCGATCCTTTTTACCTCATTAAATCCATTGCCGGTTGCCGCTATGATTGTTTTAGCTAGAATGGTTTGCTGTGTTGTCATTACATAAAACAACTCGTCACTATTTTCAATTTTCTCAACAATTTCTCCAAGTAACAAATTAGCTTTACTTACTTTTAACTGTTCAATCAGCGCTCGTTTATAATCACGCGCTAAAACGCCAAACTGACCAGGAATATCATAAATTTCATAGTCTAAAAATAAATTAAGTCGACCACCTAGTTCATGATTGCCTTCAATTAATACTGTGTTCATCCTTCTAGATGCACTATAAAATGCACTGAAGATCCCGGCAGGACCACCACCGATTACACAAACATCGTAAATCATTGCTCTCCCCCATTATTACTGTACAAAAATATCTTTATGTATTTGTTCACTATTCCCTTCTATCGAAAAACAAGCAGCACCATCCAACAAATAACCCCATAGCTGGTTGTATGGCTGTTTATGAAGCGCGGTAATCAAACAAGCAATGGCAACACCGTGAGAAACGACTACGATTCTCTCATACGGTAACTGTACCAAATACTCGTGAAATGCGAGCATTCGGTTCGTTACGTCACCAAAAGATTCCTGTGTCGTATTCATAAATAAATGCGGTGTATTCAAATAGCAATAATACTGTTCATCTAGTTGAAGATCTTTTATAGAGTTACCTTGCCAATGCCCTAAGTTAATTTCACGCAAAT
Source organism: Solibacillus sp. FSL K6-4121 (assembly GCF_038002585.1). Lineage (NCBI taxonomy): Bacteria > Bacillati > Bacillota > Bacilli > Caryophanales > Caryophanaceae > Solibacillus > Solibacillus sp. FSL K6-4121. The sequence goes on along the minus strand of NZ_JBBOCS010000002.1, from coordinate 478,456 downwards.
TTCCAGTTTGGTGAATGGTCTGGTCAGGAAACATGCTTGCAGCCGCCCTTCTTTATTCCATACAGTTTCACCATGACGGTAGTAGTTAATGATTATTGACATAATACGTTATTTCATCCTTGCATTTACTCCAGATTTCTTCACTTTTGACAGCGATTCGAAACCATGCGCCGTCCAAGCCGACATAGTTTTTTGTATGGCGTAAAACGATACCTCGCTCTAATAAATATTTAAAAAATTCATCTGGATTATATTGTTTCGGTAATTGGAACAGTAAAAAATTCGCTGCACTGTTTGATACTTTACAACCCATCAATTTTAATTCCATCACCATCTGACTTCGTAATTTGCTGTTCTTTTCACGAGATTTCATTACAAAATCCTTGTCCTGTAAACAGAGACAGCCGATTTCATTTGCGATTGCACTAACATTCCAGTGCGGCAAGTAATGACGGAGTTCTTCTGCCTGTTGCCCGATGATATAACCGAGACGAATTCCTGCCAGCGCATACATTTTCGTCATGGATCGTACAACAAATAAATTAGGATAACTGTTCACTAATGGAATGACGCTCTCCGATTCATCGGTCCAGTCCATAAACGCTTCATCGACAACAAAATTACAATGAGGGTACTTTTTAACCAACTGTTCAATCCAATTTTTTTTCATTAATATGCCTGTTGGATTATTCGGATTACAAATATAGCAGGCATGGACATTTTTCAGCTGTTTCTCCAACTTTACTTCATTAAATCGATACGCTTCAATATCCTCAGCTAAAATAGAATGAATGACACAACCCTGCTGTTTTAATGTTCTGGCATACTCCGAAAAGGAAGGCTGTAATAAAGCTACTTCTTGTCCTTTAAAAAGTTGAGCCAAAGCCATTAAGCCTTCTGCTGCACCGTTTGTAATGACAACGTGTTGTGCTGCCACTTCGTGTACATCTGCCACTTGCGAGCGAAACGGTTCCGCTTGTTCATGCGGATACCCCGCTATTTTATCTATCAAAATCGCCCACTGTTGCTCTACTAGCTTCGGATACCCGAGATGATTGACATTTTCGCTAACATCGATGACTTTGTCTGGCATATGTAAGTTCATCGCTTTATATAACGCTGCTGCATTAGCCCCATGTGCAGGCAATTCCATACAATATTCCTCCTGTTATCACAACACACCAAGTACAAACATACATGTGCTGGATCGATTTTTTTATATGTTTTTTCTGCATCGTATTGTCCGGTTCACCCATATAAGCACGAAATGATTCCATCCCATCATAACGATTAAACCCGCCTAAACGGATTCCTAACTGAACGGCTGTAGCGGCCTCCAAATATCCGCTATTCGGGCTTGGATGTTTTTTAGCTTCTTTTAGCCAGTTTTTATAGCGTTGTTTGAGTGGTTGTGCCGTATCACATTTTGTAAATATTATAAGGAACCACCCGGAAATTCTGCTAGGCACATAATTCGCAACATCATCCAATGTTGCTGCAGCAAATCCGAAATCTGCATACCGTTCATTTTTATAGCCGATCATCGAGTCCAACGTATTAATAGCTTTATAGCACCATGCACCGGTTGCCCCGAAACATAGCGCATACATAAGCGGAGCCGTCACGCCGTCACTCGTATTTTCCGAGACGGTTTCAATGACACCTCTTACAATTTCAGTTTCATCCAAATGATTCGTATCACGGCCCACAATCCAACTTAAATATTTCCTTGCTTCGGATAAATCATTCGCTTCCAAAGAATCGTAAACGAGCATCGCCGCTTCTTTTAATGATTTCTGGGCTAGTGCTAAACTAATCAAAAAGATTTCGACTACTAGCCAAATAAGAAGATGTACTTTCAGTGCAAGAATGACAATAAAAAAAACAGAGCCCGTTGTAATACTTACCGTGAGAAAAACTGTTAGATAGCCATTGATCCGTCTTCTATTGTCACTCCCGCTATTCCATTTCCTCTCAAAAAACGAAATCACGTTGCCAATATAAATGACAGGATGCGTCCACTTTTTTGGATCCCCTACAATGCAATCGATGAGCACTGCGATTACACAAATAATAAAATACATCGTGTCCATTCCCCTTTTTTATAAATATCTACCTATCCATTCACTTCGTTTCAATCTTACTTTCCGAAATAAACGAATAAATCCTCTCCATATTTAAGTGAGAACGAACATGGTGATCCAGCATTTCATACGCTTGTTCGCGGCGTTCAAAATCGGATAAAACATCACCTAAAATAGGCTCCATCCCTTTTTGCCTACGGATTGTATTAAAATAATCGCGAGTGAACGGACGGTTTTGGAAAATCCCGTGAACATATGTACCAAATACTTGCTCCGTAAAGACACCATCTGTCCGGCCGTCATAAAATTGAATGAAAGGCTTCAACGGTTTTGTTGCTACACTGCGCCCTAAATGAATTTCATACCCTTCAATCTCATGACCTGTACAGCTCCTTCCGGAAACTTGCACTGTTTGCTTACTATTAATAAATGTTGTTTCAATCGGCAGCAAACCTAAAGTTAAATATGTGCCTCCCGTGCTTTCAACCGCCTGCTCATCACGGATAATTTCACCTAGCATCTGGTAACCCCCACAAATACCGATAATGCGGACATTTTGATGCGCTAACTGTAAAATCCCTTGCATTAACCCGGTTTGCTGAAGCCATAAAAAATCTTCCACCGTATTTTTCGTCCCCGGTAAAATCACGACATCCGGATTTTTCAAATCATTAAGTGCCGTAACAAAGCGCACACCTACATCCGGCTCTTCAATAAGCGGATCTATGTCGGTAAAATTCGAAATGTGCGGAAACCGGATAACTGCGACGTCAATCGCAAATTCATGGTGCTGCGGTTTTTTAAAACGCAGGCTGGATAAAGCGAGCGAATCTTCTGCTTCAATTTGAACATCAAAGTATGGAATTACGCCAAGCACAGGAATACCTGTATAATCCTCCAGCCACTCGATCCCATCATTAAGCAATTCTTTCATACCTCGAAACTTATTAATAACAATTCCTTTGACACGGGACCTTTCCGTATCATCTAATAACATTAACGTCCCGACAATTGAAGCAAATACACCACCCCGGTCAATATCGGCAACTAAAATTACAGCAGCATCAGTTTCATGGGCCATCCGCATATTGGCAATATCCCGGTTCTTTAAGTTAATTTCCGCCGGACTTCCCGCACCTTCCAAAACAAGAACATCATAGCTCTCCGACAAACTGGCAAGTGATGAACGAACTTCAGGCATCACTGCTTCAACAATATTTTCACGATAACTAAGCGCATCTATATTGGCATAATGTTTACCGTGGAGAATCACTTCCGATACCATTTCCCCTTTAGGCTTAAGTAAAATCGGGTTCATATCCGTTGTTGCGTCAATTTTTGCGGCTTCTGCCTGAACCCCCTGTGCACGCCCGATTTCTCCACCGTCTTTTGTAATATACGAATTAAGTGCCATATTTTGTGATTTAAATGGAGCCACACGATAACCGTCATTTGCAAAAATGCGGCAAAGTGCTGTACATAGTACACTTTTCCCCACATCGGATGCTGTACCTTGAATCATAATTGCCTGCACTTAAATTTCCTCCTTACTGTAAATATCTCCAAATAAAATTAAAAATGCCTGTACCTCTTATCGAAAAAGAGGTACAGGCATGTGAAATTAATTATAGGATAGTGTTTAAATACACAAAAACAATGACTAGTTTCGCCTATACTTTTCCCTCCGAAAAGTAAGTATCGTTTGAATAAGCAGGTTTCCTGGCTTAAGCTTCCTTTTACTTTCACATCTTCCCATCATTCCGACAGTGATTTGTTGTGAGTTCATCAGCTATTACAGTAGCGGGGGCTGCATTAGTCTTTCACTAATTTCCCTTTTACCTTACAAAAATCTGTAAGCACTTAATCAATTGCAAATTATTAAATTATTATAAAAATAACACAGTCTGTTTAAAAATGATAGGACTATTCCCGATACCGGTTAGTCGTTATTGAGCCTCATTATTTCCTTTACAGCATTTTCTATAGAAGCCACCGTAATAATGTTTATATTAAGCTGCTCATCTTTTTTACTTCCTTCTCCTCTTTTTCATTTTCCACAGGTAAGAAAATATGCGAAAAACAGCTTTTTTCAGCAATGAGAATTTTAGCTTTCATTGAGCCAATTTCCTTCACATTTCCTTCACCGTCAATCGCACCTGTTACGTCAATCGGTACGTTATTATTAAAGCTGGCGTTTTCGCTAAGACCAATTAATATAGCGGCAAGTCCTGCTCTGTCACCTTCAATAAGGGAAATTCTAATTTCAGTAGAAATGGATAGCTTATTTTAATTTGGGAATACTTTTATTAAAAATTAGAGGCTTAAATTAAGTTATCAAGCCACTTTTAAAGGAGAGTATAAAATGAAATTATTTAAATTATTACTTACAATGCCATTATTGTTGGGGTTATTGTACGCATGTAACAACGATGATACAAAGACAAATAAGGATGTTACAGGAAATAATAGTACTGTTGATGAAACAGCGAATAACAAAAATACCACTAATAACTCGGAAAATGAAAATGAACGTACTGGAATTAAGGTCGCAGATGTAAATTATGCTTTTACTGAATTTGATTTAGACGTAGAATATGCGAATCGCAATTCATATGATGTTGAATATGAGAACGATGGAAACAATATTTATGCAGAAATAGATGATGAAATTAAAGGTATCGAGTATAAAGGTGATCAAGCGTACGAAAATTTTGTCGATGCGTTAAAACAGTTAACATTTGACGAAACTACAAGTGATGACGATGTTCGTAAAGAAGTACTAAAAGCATTTGCTCTCGATGAAAACTATAAGTCCTTTGAGCTTGAAGTAAAATTCAAAAACGGGGAAATAAAACATTATCATCATAATAAATAATAGTGGGTAAAGAGAGGTTAAATCCTCTCTAAAACTTCTACCATAATGCACAAAAAATCGATTAGCATGATGCTTTTCGATTTTTTTTGTGAACTAAAACTATTTTCTTCTTCTTAACTTAACATCTTTTTAATTTTTTTTAGTTCCTTTATTAAATAATCAATTTGCTTTTGTGTAGAATCCATCTGTTTTGATTGATCATATTGAGGTTGTGTACTTTGATTGTTCGATTTTTCCAATTCTTGTAGAGCAAGGCCTGCAGCCAATGCTGCTAAACCATCTCCTAGCGTAGTAATGGTTGCTGCAATAAATGCAAGTCTAGCAATTTGAATATCTGTGGAATCAGAGGGTTGATTGGATTTATTTCCATTATTATTAATCGGCATATCCTCCCTATATTAACGGTTGTAAAGTCACTTTAATTACAATATATGCATAGGATAAACGAAATTCACTAAATAAAAGATTCTTATTCAATTTGCCGCTCTATATGTATGAACAAGTCGTTCAAAATCCATTCCTTCACCTCACTTGACTATATAACGATTGTACATGCACTTTGGCTTTAAATTTATCCATTTATTTAAAATATAAGAACGCTATGGAAAAATCACCATAGCGCTCTAAAGACTTACGTATTTAGCTTCTCTATTTCTATTACAGCACGATCAACCGTTGCCACTTCAATAATTTCGATGTTAAGTTGGTGTATGTCCTTTACTTCTCTCGCCTCTTTTGCATTTTCCTCTGGTATGAAAATATGCGAAAAGCCGCTTTTTTCGGCAATCAGAGTTTTAGCTTTCATCGAGCCAATCTCCTTTACATTCCCTTCTCCGTCAATCGCACCGGTTACGGCAATCGGTACGTTATTGGTGAAGCTGCCTTTTTCTGCGAGTCCGCTTAATACAGTGGCAAGACCTGCACTGTCACCATTAAAATCTTCTCTATTTAAAAAGTCCTTAATTGCTGAAGAAGTTTCCGGCAGATAAGCCATAACATTTTCCTTCATTATTTCAAAATGCCTTTCCGCTGGACGTATATAACTTAATAACTCTTCATTTTTCGAATTATACCTGATTTTATTCGTGACAATTTCCGCATCCAATACTTCTTGATCATTTGATAATTCTAGCGTCTTTATTAAGTAATCCAAATCATCAATATATGCCGCTTCGAAGATATCCACTGACAGTATATGTATACCTGAATCTTCTACAATTTCAAAAGGCTCGTTATAGGAAGTAACAAAATATGTATGCTTTTCATAAAACATCAGTCGATATTCAAACAAAAAAATTAAAGATAGTGCCAAAAAACACCCTGCGAAAATCTGTTTATGTCTATTGTCATGCCTATAAAGATAAAACCCTGACAGTGTAATGATCAAGCCCGTTACAAATAAAATAAAAAATACAAAACTATTAATTTTATCAAAATAATATGCGAGTAAACCGACTATGTATAAAATGAACGGCACAACAATGAGGGTAACTCGTTTCACCATTTCATCTCCCTTCTGCTAAGCCTCAATAATCCAATTGGTTGTAAGTACACATTTATTTGTTTTTAATAAATGCCGTAATAATGTGCCCTCAAACTTCTTCACATTCCATTCAAACCGGTATTTCGTATGCCATTCATCAATTTCAACTTCATTTAAATCTTTTACCCACGCTAATAACTGTTCGTCTGTCAATCCTTTGTCTAGTAAAGCTTCAATTACCGGTAGCATGCGTTCTTCCTCATCGTCTATAAAAGCATAGTCCGTGTGCAGGCAGCTTTTTAAACTTTGCAATGCTTTATGACACAAATGTAAATCTTTCATAAGCGGATGTGCAATGGCTTCAGCTAATAAGTCACTCCCATGTGCAACCGTATGTGCCCAGCCTTTTTCATGGACGAACCCCCGGTAATCCTTCTCAAGCTTTAAATAATCGACACTACGTTGAATCGCCTCCAGAATGAGCGCTTCAGGCAATTTCCTGTTTTCACGGTCTTTACCTAAAATTAGCGCGATGACAAGGGTCGAAAAAGACCGTGTAAATACATCATCTGAAGGACAGTTGTGCGTAATATTTAAGTAAAGGTGCTCGTCATCCATGCACGTTTTTAATAACACAATTGATTGTTCCACTTTGAGCTTTTCATCCAATATTAGATCGCAAAACCCACGATAAATTAAGTCATCACGTAAATAAGCATCCGTGTTTCCTATGTTTTGCAGCATGAATTCTAACAGTTCATTTACTTTAATTACGTCTAAATTTATATCTTCTTTTTTTACAATAGATTCCAGTGTCTCTTTCATACCTTGATTATTTCTCCTTTCAATAAGGCACCTCATCAAGTTGAACTAGTGTTATTTTGCCAGTTTTCCAGTCGTCATAAATAGCTGCATACAACACGCTATCTACAACCGTGCCATCCTCATTTTCCCAGGCTTTTCGTAAATAGCCCTCTTTAACAAATCCCGACTTTGAAAAGCATTTTCGCATTGATACATTATCCGCTCTCGTATACGCTTCGATACGAATTTTCTGTTTTTCTCCAAATAAATAGTTTTGCAACCAGCGTAAAGTTTGCGTACCAGCTCCCTTTCCTCTTGCTTGAGGCGTTAACCGGATATCGAATAATGGAATCGAATCATTGATATCATGAATGATTACAAGCCCAATCTTTTCATGATCGAGTAGAATCCAAAATGTTTCGCGACCATCTTCATAATAACCATTCGCTACTTTTTCTTTTATTTCAATAGGATTCACTATAGGGTTCGCGAAAAACTGCCATTCGTTGTTAGTAAGAAAATCCGTTAACTCCTGAATTTCTGAATTAAATCGCTGAATTTTTATAGTCATCTATTACAATCTCCTAAACTATTTACTACTGCTTGTTTCAAAAATCTTTTTCAATGGCTCCGGTATTTTCGCAACCTTTTTCTTTTCTAAATGATAGAAGCAGCCGGATTGTTTGCCGGTACAATGGATATGTTTTTCTGTAGTAATTTCCAGTTCCATCTCCCAACTGGATTGCCCGATTTTCACCATCCAGCACCGTCCGACCGGTTTATCAAAAATCGTTAAAGGGGCTTTGTATTCTATTTCTGTTTTCATTAGAATTGGTGAAATTTTCACTGCCATCATTTCTGCTAGTGGATAATGCTCATTTAAAAAAGCCATGCGTAAATCCTCAAACCATCGTACGTACACAATATTACTGACAATGCCCATTGCATCAATATCATAGGCATTTATTTGTATTGGCTGTTCTGCTAATAAAGTGCGCAATTCATTTCCCTCCTTTATTTTTCCTCTTCAAAACGAATCATTGACCAAAAACCGATATCCTCAAATCCAATTCGCTTATAAATGCGCCCTGCAGCCGGATTATCATAAAACAAACAAATCGATTTTCCTTCAGCAAGCAAGTCTCGACAAAGCTTTAGCATACAGTGTGTCGCATACCCTTTTTTTGCGTAACCCGGTCTCGTTCCAACACCTACGATCATGGCGGATTGAGAATTTTCAGCCGTTGTCGATGCAGAGGACACCATTACACCTTGTTCATCTCGAATAATATATGTACGTCCTGTTTTAAACTTTTCCGCACGTTCTCTTCCTTCAATACTAAATGTCCCTGTTGAAAACTCAGGAATAGACTTGAGCATTTCAATATTTTCTTCATATTCATGCGGCTGTAAATACGTCACATTTGAAAAATCCAAATCTGAAATCGGAACCGTCAATTTTGTACATTTTGCATAATACGTTTCACTATCCCGACGAATCCCTCGATTAATCCATTTACGTAATGGTGTGACTAAATGTTGCAACCCCGAAATTTCAATAGGACCTTTGTTTTTATTAATAATTTCTGCGAACCCTGCTGCATCATAGTCCCCTTCGCTATAGGGAATATAGTTTTGATCGTAGCGCAGTAAAACCGCAATCAGCTGATCATCTTCAAATTGTCCCCACAACTCCTGAATATCCGATTCCATTCCATAAGCCTCTATATCACCAATAATAAATAAGTTTTCTGCCGGCTTTTTTTCTATTAGTGCCATTGTTAGTTTGCGGTCATTATTTGTTAATTTTCTTATTATCATACTTACCCCCTATTTGATTAACTGCGTTTTCTAGCCTTTACGATAAACGTTGTAGGAAAGTGACTGGCTTTATGCAGTGAATAATATCTCTCGGAATACGTTACTTCTTCATTTTTTGCGTGTTCAGGTATATCACTTTCAACAATCTCTACAATTTCAAAGTTCGCCCGTAACAGTGCATTAATAAAGGTCGCCATTTTATATTTAGGTATTTGCATTGGCGCATCTTCCCCTTTAAATGTCGTCGTTTCAATATATCCTTCACGCTGATAAGAATCGGTTAATAAAAACTGATGATCTCGGCATTTAATTTGACTATAAAAAGGGTGCTCCCAACTGAAAACAAACTCGCCACCCTCTTTTAAGTAGCTATGTATGAGCTGAAACGTTGCTGACAAATCACTCGACCAGCCGATTGCATAAATCGAATACACGAGATCAAAATAGTTTTTCGGCAAGCCAATTTCCTGTTCCATTGGCGCTGTATGTAAGTTCGCCTCAATGCCATTTAACGTCGTTTGAGCCAGTTCTTTTTGTGCACTCGAAAAATCAACACCCCAAAGCTCCTTAGCTCCATTGTGATTCATATATAAAAGAGAGTGGCCACTGCCAAATCCGATTTCCAGCACCTTCTTCCCTGCAACAGACCCGATTAAATGCAGCTCTTCCTCTGTTTGAGCTAAAGGCCCGTAGCTCGGCAACGCGTCTCCCCCTGCAAAATGCTTCGCTACGATATCCCAGCTTTTTTTATTGTTTTCAATGATATTGTTCAAGCGATTGCCCCCCTTTATTTTTAAGAGAATTTGAATTATTCTTTATTAACATAATTTTCTAATTTAATAGTGATTTTGATTTTATCACTGAATCATTATTTTTTCTATATACATATTTTCCAAATCATGTCACATTTCCAACCTCTAAATTGTCTAATATTTACGAAAGGAGTGGTTTAATGCAACACAAAATGATGACTATCGCCAATAAACAATCATTTACACATGCGATGGATGAACTCATTGAAGCGTACTATGACAAAATTTATAAATATTGCTTCAGCCTCTTACGAAATACATATGACGCTGAAGATGCCGTACAGGAAGTTTTTATAAAGGCGATGAAGCACGGCAAACTAGCCTCGATTGAAAATCCGAATGCCTGGCTTTATAAAATTTCGTATTTTCATTGTCTTAATAAAATAAAGCGAAAAAAATTAAAGTCTTTCATTCCCTTTATTGAGCAGGAAGCAAAGACAGCAGTCTTTGATCACGACAATGATGATCAGCTTGAATCAATACTTGTCCATTTAAAGCCTGAAGAACGATCGCTCCTGCTATTACGTGTTATTGAAAATTATAGTTTTGAGGAAATTGGTCAGATTTTTGAAAAACCACCAGCAACAATTCGAAAACGCTACGAAAGATTAAAAATAAAAGTGAAAAATTTATTATAGAAAGGGGTTGGGTATATGAAAGATTTCGATATGTTTGAGAAAAAGTTGAAGGAACAATACGAGCAAATCGAAAGTCCAAACAAACAGCAAGTTATCCAAAGAATCTCATCTCATAAAGATAAAAAGATGAGACGGTTTCCAATGTTTGCTATGATTTGTTTCGGGTTATTTCTTTCTGTCGCAACAGTCGGTGCAATGAATTTCAATGGATTGGCGTTTTTTAATAAGGATGCATCTTCTGTAATTGAGTTAGAAACAATGACAGATGAAGAAATGATTCCTCACAATCAAGCGAATGACATTAATATGAAAAATAGAGAACTAATGGATCAATTAAGGAAAACAATTGAACCAGGGAAATTTTTATACTTTTTAGATGTAGAAGCATTTGAGCAATATGGTGAGCCAGATATATTCTCTCTGTATAATTTTGATACGTTTCGCTCATTCGATAATCTACCTGTTGACTTAACAACTAGATGGACATTTCCAAAAACTTTATTAGAACAATACGAATTCAAAGAAGGAAGCTTAATTTACAATACCCCTGAAAAATCTTACGAGGAAATGATGGAAATTATAGAGCAGTTAAAACAACAAGCACTGAAACAAAATCAACATTACGCAGTATTAGAAGGAGAGTTATTATCTTCCGTTCACTCGATATCTTTATGGTATGAAACGAATGAATTTCCTTTCAGTAAAGCATTTGATATTACAATTGATAGTATTAACAAGCGATTAAAAACAAGCGAAGACCTGTCTAGTTTTGTCAAACTGGATAATGTTTTGACCACAAATGCTTATTATAGTGAAGAACAACGAAAATTAGTATTTGTTCAGCAAACACCAGAAGAAAATTATTTAATCTCAATTCGAAATCCTGTTATCTCAGAAGAAAATGTGAGTTTACAAACTTTTATTGAAGTTGCGAATATGCTTTTAACAAATTAAATATTAGTTTTGTGTAAAATGACTATACCCCTGTTCCAGTTAAAGGACAGGGGTATATATCTTGATTTAATTTAATTTCACGATCCAAATATCTCATTAGGGATTCAAGTAGCTGTTCTCCAAATAATGTTTCGAAATCAATATTATTTCTTATTAATCGTTATTTCGGTAGTTTCCAGTCCCAATCGTTCTTTTAATTCTTCCGTTATCGTAAATGAAATAGTTGAACCTTTTTCTACATTTTCATATTTATGATGTACAGCAGTCACAACCGTGCCATCAGTGACGTAGGTTTCAGAGGGATTTGAATTCACTTTTATATGATCTATATAATCCCCGCTAATTTGCCCTTGCATAAATATTTCCGATGGCAAAATCGGATATTCTGTTTGTCTTTCTATCAAAGAAATTTCAATCGACTGATCTTGAATATCAACTAAACCATTCACTGGAACCAGTACCCCGTTAATTTGCAATTCGTAATCCCATAAATTTATTGCTAAATCTTTTAATTGGGCGTCACTATAATCTTTAATAAGGTCAGCAATCAATTGTTTATAATACGCCGCTTCCTCTTCTTTATAGCTAAAATCCGTTTGAAGATTATCTAAAGTAGCCTGCAATTCTTCGTTTTGTAGTTCTAATTTGTCGATTTGGGCAGTGTTATCTTCCAGAAGCTGAGTTGAAGCATTTACTTCTTCTACTTTGTCACTATTTGGAGAATTTTCCTCATTCTTATTCGAACAGCCAACGAGCATAAACATAAAACTTAAGCCTATTAAGATTCTTTTCAATTATTTACACCCCCATCTATGATTCAAGATTTTTGCTTAAGAAGACAAGACGTTCAATTTCTTCAAACCCGTTTTTCTTATAAAATGCTTCAGCTGGAATTCCTCTGTCAGTTAGAAGCGTAATGTTGCTTATCTTATTTTCTAGAGAGTTAATTAAATAATCCAGCAATGCTTTACCAATTCCCCTATTTTGATGTTCGGAGTCCACACACATTTCATGGATATAAAATTCATCCCCACTCCACCATTTTCTTTGTACGCCCATTATAAAACCGATTACTTCTTCATTTTCTAGTGCGATAACCCCAAAAAATCCAGGCGTATGATAAAAATCTAATAAGTACTTTTGAGCATTCGGAAATGTCCATTCATCATTCCACGGCTCATCATTAAACACTTTAATAAACGTTTCAGTACATTTAACTAAATCGGTTTCTTGAAAAATTTTATATTCCAAAGTAAGTACCCCTTTTTATGATATTTAGAAGTTGAAACATTATCGCATTTTTATGCTATAGTAGCGCATTGCCTTCGGGACACCTAGCCCCTTTCCTCAAATTTTACCATTATTACAGCACCGTTAGCTGTAAATATTTACATTTTTATCATATGTACAGTATCATTAACTCAATCAACTACTTAACGAGGTGTTCTCTTTTATGGCAACTAAAAAAACGTTACCAAACAAACAACAAATTAAATTAATTGCAACTTTGAAAGCACGCTTTGAACAGCATATGGAGCGTCACCCGAATATGGATTGGGAAAATGTGCAGGTAAAAATTGAAGCAAATCCCGAAAAGCTTTGGTCTCTTCATGAAATGGAACGTACAGAAGGTGAGCCTGATGTCGTTGCCTATCATTATGAAACGGACACGTATACTTTTATGGACTGCTCACCTGAAAGCCCTAAAGGTCGCAGAAGTATTTGTTATGACCAGGAGGCATTGGATGCGAGAAAGAAAAACAAGCCGGAAGACAGTGCAATGAATATGGCGGCAACGATGGGCATCGAAATTTTATCAGAAGTCGAATATCGCTCATTACAGCAGCTTGGAAAATTTGATTTGAAAACTTCTAGCTGGGTTTTGACACCACCGGAAATACGTAAACTTGGAGGAGCGATTTTCTGCGATCGTCGATATGATACGGTCTTCATGTATCATAATGGTGCAGACTCTTACTATAGTGCGCGAGGATTCAGAGGGTCGTTAACAATTTAATCTTTTATTGTTGATAAAAATTTTAAAAAGAGGCTAGGACATAAGTATAACGGGTTCGCTTGATAAGAAGATAAGTATTAAAAACAATGTAAATGACACGCTAATTAGCATTATATTTAGACAGTAAATTCTCTATATAAAAGGCGATTAAGAATGCTCCGATAATTTCTGAGCATTATATTTTACTCTAATTGGGGTTACTTCGAAAATACAAATTTACTCCGATAATGATATGCATGATTTTATACAAGAAAACCAATGACGCAACACATCAAAAAGTACCCTCAAATCATTACTAGCACTGGCTTTTATGAAAAATGCATATAACTATGCATAAGTAATATGCCGATAGAAAAGGGCAGAAATATTGATTTAACAACATTTCTGCCCTTTTCACTTCTTGCCAAACTTGCATTTGGGAACGTTATTTTTATAGAAAATTTATATTTATGTAAAAATAAATTACTATTCAACAATCAGAATTTTATTGTTTTTTACTGTATAATCTCCATATTTTCTAGAGAGGTATATTTTCCCCACTGGTTTTTTTTCATTGGCAAATACTAACAAGAAATCAGTTTCGAGTACATCAATTCCTCCAAATAGAAAATTAAATTGAATATCCATTGAATCTTCTATCATTTCATCTGTTGTATACGGTCCAAACACATCAACTTGGGTCCATTCTAAATCAGTTAGTTTTGTTAAATCGATTTGTGTTTCTCCTTGTTCTATCATTATGTATATTTCATTAGCAGAAATTGAATTTTCGCCTGCTTGACTTCCCCAAAAAAGTAGTAATCAGCCTAGGATAATAACAACAATAACAATAATGTAATGGTTTTTTCTCATAAGTCCCTCCTCTCGTTAATATGTCTTTAAATACATGTTCAGTCTATTAAAAACGCTCAATACCATTATTTAGTTCCCAAAGCATCCTGCAGATAAGATCCCAAATGCTTTAGTGAGCGTTGGATTTAGAAATCGAGGTGTGAAAGAAGCTCAATTTTATGTACTAAAAAATACAAGGGCTCCCGCATCGCTTATGGAAGTTGGTTTTATTGATAATAGTGCTGATAATCAGCTGTTTGACGCTAAATTTGATGTGATTGTTGTTGTAATTGTGAAAGCGATTCTTCCTGCTGTAAATAAAGTTAATACGTTTCCAGCTTGTGTTCAGAAATTAGGAGGGTAAAAAAACATAGGAAGGCAGCTGTCAGTTTTATACTGGGGGTTGCCTTTTATTAAGACAAACGATCTTCCACAATTGTGCGCGATTGTGGTAGATCGTTAATAGACTAAAGCCCTATTAGCTTAACATTGTTTAAATAATATCTCGCACAATATTATTTAAAAGTTTGTAATACAATACCTTGACCATTATATGATTCAACTTCAGCATATGCACCATTTATGAAAGTGATTTGTGGTGGAACATGACCGCAATCAATATCGTATAAAATAGGAATTTGAAGCTCGTTTGAAAGTTCTTTATAGACATCTTCCACTGTATAATTTGTAACAGGTGTATTTGCTGGACTTCTACCAAACATAATACCAGTACAATTCTCAAACCAACCAGCAAATTTCATTTGTACGAGGGATCTACGTAAGTCAGTGGTTGATAACTCACAATTTTCGAAATACCAAATGATAGAATCTCCTTCTATATAATTCTTTTTAAAGTTCTGTACATCGCCATATGGTGTACCAACTAAATGCCTAATTGTGTCAATACATCCTCCAAGTAATCGCCCCTGCACCTTAACTTTTTCGTTTTCAATTGATTTCCAGTAAGTTCGTTCTGTTAGATTGAAAATATAAGGAGTAGGGTTATCATGTTGCCATTCCTTCTGATATTTTTCTGATGATTTTTGGAGAATTGCTTCACCCATTTTGGTGGATAAAACAGATTGCCACATTGCTGTCGTATCATCAGAATACTCTCCTCTTAAATCTATTAAATTTGTTCCGTGGGCCGTAGCAACACCAGTTTTCAATGTGATTGCTAACAGTAGCAGACTAATATCAGAATAACCTAATACCCATTTATTTTGTATATTTTCAAAGTCAATATACTCAAGCGTCTCAATAAGTAGTTGTCCACCCCAAGGAGGAATAATTAGTTGTATTTCCCCATTAAGCATCATTTTATTAAACTCTTCCGCACGCTTTTTAGCAGACGCAGACTTTGCCTTATCCTGAGTCCAAGCAGTTTCATCACTAATTATATTAAAACCTTTCTTTTCCATACTTTTAAATGCAGAAATTAACAATCCATGTAATTCACTTGGTACTCCAGATGATGGTGCAGTTACCCCTATCGTTGTGTCTTTATCTAAGAATGGATACTTTATCATATTTAGCCACTAACCTCCCCGTTAGTTAAGTACATTGCTTCATAAACTTAATCGTCCAAAAGGATTCTTTTCACATCACAAAGATTAATGCATCATCAAATTAAATTGGCTACTCCAACCCATATATACCTCATTAACCACGTTTTAAGGTCCTCACCCAGCAAGCTGGTCTGCGGAACGCCTCCCGCTTTGGGCTTTGTTCTCCTACAAAAACAAAACAAGGACTATAGCTAAAAGCTTTATTTCTAATAATGTCCAAAAAAGAATAGGCTAGGATAGTAGAAATGTATAATTTTTAAGTTCAAACTTACTTCTACCTATTTTTAGGAAAAAATGTATAAGACCATGAATTAATAAAATCAGCAATAAATACAATTCCCCAAATTACACCTATTGCAAACGCAGCATCATTTGGATAAGGTGACCCTTCAGCATTTCCATTTCCTAGCCACGAAAAGTCACTTAAGTACATCTTTATTTCTGCCAAACTTTCTGTACCAAATTCCCACAGAATAGCTTGGACTGTGATGAACAAAACTAAATGAATATAAGATGATACGCGATATTTCTTTGCAATATATTTAGGATTATTATTTTTTTCAATAATTTCATAATCTTTATCAGTTAATAATTCAACGCCACGTAACTTCCCAATTTTTTTACGCATCCAACGATCCAATTTGATAAAATCGAGTATACCAAATGTAAAAGCATAAATGATGAATATGATAATAACGATTTGAAAAGTTGATATTTCTCCTGTTTGACGATAGACATACAGTCCGAGTAATCCCTCAATTATCAACAAAAACAGAAATAACAAAATAAACATTATGCTAAATCGAGGTTTTTTTAAAAAATAGCGAAATATACCGAATAAGATCAGGCACCCCAATGACAATACCTCTAAAAAGATAAACAATTCCCAATTGTAATCGAGTATAACATCCAATCGTTCTCACTCCCCTTCATAAGAATTGAATAGCGGCAAAGGTTTTTAAAGAAAAACCTTTGCCTAGAATTATGGTCTATTTCGATTTTCAACTTGATTAATCCAGTTTAAATCTGCTTCTAAATGTAAGAGGGTACCTGTGATTAATAAATACCTATTCTCGTCACCTTGAAGAAGAAATTCCGTTTTAAACTTAGTCAATTCCATGACATCTTTCACTATCATCGCTTTTTGTTCATCCAGCATTTTCTTTTCTTGTTCGAAATTAATCTTACGCGCACAGCTCCATTTAAAATGAAAGTCTTCTTTAGTAGAATGATAGGGTACAGGTTCCAATAACCAATATTCCAACTCTTTTTTACCTTCCGTAGTGATTTCATAAAGTTTTCTTTCTTGGTCATCCATTCCTCCAGATAAGACAAGTTGATCACGTATTAGACGGTCTAGAGTCGTATAAATTTGACCCGGATTAATTTTTTCTTTAATTCCCAAAAGGGATTCTAGCTCTAGTTTTAATTCATATCCATGATTTTTTTTTAGTAACAGCAGTGTTAATATTCCGTACTTAACCGACATAATTGCTTAACCTTCTTTTAGTGATGATATAATATTTATTTTACTAGCTGTAGTACTGGAAATCCAAGAAGCAAGGAGACTTAGAGAAACACCAGCAATTAGTGCCAGAATAATATTCCCTAAAGGTAATTGAAAAGATATAAACCCTCCCAACAGTTCGGATTGGCTACTTGTATAAAGTAAAACTACTCCTGAAATTATACCACCAATAACCCCCGACAATCCTATAAGTAAGCCTTCGCCAATGATCATCTTTTTAACTTGCTGTTTTGTAAAACCAAGCGCTCGCATTGTCCCTATCTCATTGGTGCGCTCCAACGTATTCATTAATAAAGTGTTGGCTGTACCGATACTAGCTAGTCCAATGATTAAAACTAACATGATTAAAATCAACTCATTCATACCGATTAATGCTGAAGTAGTTGATTTAATTTTATCTTCCACCGTTTCTACTTTTGAGAGATGAGTACTGAAATCCGACCATAACTCATTACGTAATCGTTCACCATTATATCCGTCATTTAAAGTTATTAACATGTCGAAATGATTCGCCCCACCAAATTCATTATCTAAATGATTCTTATCCATAAATGCAACATAGCCTGAGTAATTCGATGTCTTCACTACCTCAAGGACTTCAAGTTGTTGTTTACCTGAAGGTGTATTAATGGAAATATATTCTCCTATACTTCCACCCCATTCATCAAAAGCCCTTTCGCCGAGTACAACAGAAGGTTCCTTTGCCAGTTCATCATATAAATTCTCCTTTTTAGAACTCTCAAACAATGTGGGTCCTTCTTCACCTACAGCAAAGATAGAAAACTGTCTCTTCTCCCCATCAGTAGTTACCCATGTAATTGGCGTAGCTTCCGTTAAAGGATTCACATTTACAACAGCGTCATACGATAATAATTTTTCTCTATCCAGATTAGACCAAGGTGCTTCTGATGAAACTCTGAGGTCTCCTCCATACGTCTTCCTGATTTCATTTTCATAACTTTCAGGTGCGGATTCAATAACAGCACTTAGTAATAATATTACTGCAATCCCCACAGCAAGAATGGCAGCAGTATTAGCATTTCGATTTAATTGTTTTGTAAGGTTTTGCGTTGCCAAACTACCAGAGTAACCGAAAAATAATTTTAAAACAGGTTTAAATACTCTGCTCATACCAAGTAACAAAAATGGAAACAACAAAATGATGCTTGCCAAAATCGCTAAATAAGAAATGGGATTATTGATAAATACAAAAGCAAGCAAGCTAACACCCAGAACTGCCCTAACTTTGTATAGGCTTCTCGATGATTGAGTTTGATTTGCCGTTTTTAATGTCACTAACACAGAGGTTTTCCCCGCATTGTAAATAGGAAATAATGAAGATACAACAGGAAATAAAATTCCGATTATTACCGCTATTAATGCAGGTATTTTCCAATTTAATGTGTAAACCATGTCAAATTCAAATACGCTTAGTAAAGTTTGCATGAACAAATCTCCAAGCCAAATTCCTATAGGCACCCCAACAACTGTACCTATTAGCCCCAACAGTAGTACTTCAATAAGAATAAGTCTGGAAACAGAACTTTGTAGATATCCAAAACTTTTCATGATTGCAAATTCCTTTTTTCTCTCCATAACACTTGTATAAATCATATTAAAAACAATAAATGCACTAATAAACATAGATAACCCAGCAATTAAGTAAAAGAATGTGTATAGTCCTCCTATATCGTTACTTTGCCGATCATCCGCTACAACTGGTTGTACATATGCATTTGTATTACGTAATTCTTCTTGGAGAGATTGAAAAAGCTTCTCTCCATCTTCATTTGTTTGAAATCTAACATAGGAAAGTTTGTCCTCCATAGCAGTCCATTCTTGTAATAATTCTAATGGAGCCATGATTCGGAAGCTGGTTGATTCAGCATGTTCCCAGTTATTCGGACTTGCAAGTAACGGTGTATATTCAACAATGGCGGAAACCTTAGCTTCTCCCAAATCGGTAAACCTAATTGTATCTCCTACATTTTTATTTAACAGATTTGCAACAGCTTTTGGTATTACCAAACCTTCATTATTCAAACTTCCTTCAATTACAGGAAGTTTCAATAAAGAGCTGTTTTGATCATTCACGCCTGTAATTCGGACGGATCTTTGATTTAGAGATTGGTCACCCTCCAGTTCAAAAAAAGCTTGTTTATCAAGTGCAAGCATAGTTTTCGTCGCAATTGGACTAGTTAAAACTGAAGAAACCACATCCTCAGAGTAAGTATGCTCATCACTTAGAATCCAATAGTCCGCATTTGCTACATACATTTCTTCATAATAATTGAAAACATCATTTGTTGTTTTATCTGCAATAAGCATAGATGTTACAAAAGCTATCCCTAAGATTATCCCAAGTAGGGAAATAAAAAATCTTTTTTTATTTTGTGTTATATTACGCCATGAAATTCGCCACATATTTAGCATAATTGTCATCCTTTCTAGAAATCACTTGATCAATAACACCATCCTTAAATAGAATGATTCGATCAGCAAATCCAGCTGCGAAAATATCATGCGTTACCATAATGATTGTTTGATTGTTTTCTCGATTGAATCTAGATAATAAAACGAGTATTTCTTCGGCTTTAACTCTATCTAAATTCCCTGTTAGTTCGTCTGCTAATAGAACGGAAGGGTTATTAACTAATGCCCTGGCTATAGCAACTCGTTGTTGTTGACCGCCACTCAATAAATTAGCACGTTTCCGACCAAGTCCTTTCAATCCGACAGCATCAAGCAGTTCTATAATAATTTGGTTCTTCTTTTTAGTTAAACTGCCATCTGCATGAAGAGGGAAAGCTATATTTTCTTCTACACTTAATGTAGGGAGTAGCTGATAATTTTGGAATATAAAACCCATATACTTTCTACGAAATATCGTTCTTTCTTTTTCCGTCATATTACTTAAATTATTTTGATTTATTACTATCTCTCCTTCAGTAGGGACATCAAGCCCCCCTAAAAGTTGAAGTAATGTGCTCTTTCCAGAACCACTTGGACCCATTATAGCTACAAATTCGCCTTCTTCAACGTTCAAATCAATTCCCTTCAAGACTTCCGTTCTTTCTTGCCCCTGTATAAATTCCTTTTTCAAATTGCTAACCTTAATCATGTTTTAATTCCTCCCATCCTTTCAAAAACATTATATACTAAGTATATAATACATAAAAGTAAATTTCTTTAAATTACATTAATAAATATGATCTATCTATAAAAAACCCCTAAACATAATATATACTTAGTATACATTATGTTTAGGGGTTTTTATTCTATCATTAAATTTGACTGTAATACAATGCTTGAAATATCAATTCTAAGGTATCTGTTTAAATTTAGCATCTATATTGTTAAGGAATTTTTTGTAATTTTTGATAAAGCAGTACTGTAACTATTTAATTTTTCAACAAACTTTAGTTAAAGGTTGAGAATTGCTAAATAACTCAATTGAAAAAATTGTTAACTTTATATACACTTTAACTATCATAAGTAAAGGGAGTTGAACTCATGATGGCATGTATTGCATTAGACGTTTTCACAGTAACAAGAGCAAAAATTCCGCAAGGGTTCAGTAGAATAATCCTTACTGCTGTTCCCTGCTAATTAATTGGAGGGAAAAATGATGAAGCATTATATTGAAAAATTTTTAACAGGTGAGAGAATCACTTTACGTAAAATTTCAAAAGATGATTATGAGAATTTCTATGCAATTGAAGATGTTATGGAAAGTAGATTGTTAATGAATGATGAGATTCCATTTCCACCAACTAAAAGTGACCATGAAAAGTTTCTAAGTGAAGTAAATCCTGAAAAGGATGAATATATATTCGGAATTGAGTTGAAAGATAAAAAAATCTTTATTGGGACAATATCTGTATACTCAGTGAATTGGAAAAACAGTACTTGTCATGTTGGTGTTTCTATTGGCCCCGACTACCAAGGAAAAGGCTTTGGAACAGATTCTATGAAAATATTGATCAACTTTATATTTAATTATATGAATTTAAATAAAATAAAGCTTCAGGTATTTAGTTTCAATAAAAGAGCATTAACCTCTTATGAAAAATGTGGATTTTCTTTAGAAGGGACTTTAAAAGAAGAGCTATTTAGGTTTGGGAAATTCCACGATATTTATTACATGGGGTTACTAAGAAAAGATTGGGTGAATTTACAGGGTTAAATATTGGTATAGCAGCGGTTCAAAGATATGTAAATGGAAAAGAAAGTTCAAGGAAAGTAGCGGCTGATATAGGGGTATCCCATCGTTACCTATTAACTTGGGTGAAACAATATGAACATACCGGTGTAGAGGCCTTTGTAAAAGCGAAATACTCTTATTAAGAAATTGATATTATATATTGATTGGAGTGAAGGGCCAGTGTAGCTGACGGCTACAAGCAAAGCTTCCTGAGGAACAGCGAAATTTATTTTGCGCCGAGTAACCGCAGAAGCACCGACACCTAAGACGTTCGTGTAAGGCGGTGCCCCCGGAAAGCGTCCCCGTAACTGAAATCAATTCTGGCAGAAGCAGAAAAACATCTATTTTTTCTTTGAAAATAGATGTTTTTCGTTTTGTCACAGGCTCATATTGTTTTTGACATCGTTATATATTTCCATTGTTTGTTCATAAATAGCATTATTTGGTTCAATTTGATAATTTCCCGAACTATTTCTTAGATGAAAAACCCCCTTATCATCTAATACTAAAATGCCTGAAATTTGTCCATCATAGATAAATTGTATCGTTATCGCCTTTTCATAATTAATTTGTTGGTTGGTTTGTCCACTAATATTCTATTTGATTGTAAGCCTTCACAAGTGACTGAACAGTTTCTTTATCTACTTTGTTAAATCCCTCATACCAGCTCTGTCCATAGCCAATATTAATGTAATCCGCTTTAATTTGATTTACAGAGTTATTGTTACATCCGCTTACAATTAAAAATGCAAATAGTAAAATAAACGTAAATAATAATTTCTTCACAGTTTCACTTCCTTCAGTTTAGAATCGCAATGCAGACAAGTATAGCAATCTTTTAATATTGAGTGGCTAAATACTGCCCCATAAGCTGCAAATGATAGTAAAGGAGTGACGCAATTATTCCAACAGCTAAAATACCAAGCGTATCCGAATTATAACTGATATCACCAGTTGTAATAATAAACAAAAAAATTAAAGTACTAACTATCCCCGCTAAAATATAACAAATGAATTTACTCAAGTATTTTTTACTTCTTGAGTAATTTTCATGTTTTACGCTTATTTTATCTATTACAAATGACCAAATAACACCTGCAATAATAAAGACAGGACCAGAGTATATAGCGTAGATAATAAAAAGTCCTGTTAGAGAAATATATGCTGTATTCGGTTCTCTGTTAGAAACTGGTGTGTATGCAATTATAGCAAGCGCAACACAAAATATGAATGTTGCAATAACTCCCACTAATATTCGTTTACCTATTTCACTTACCATTTAATACCCCCCCCTTATTAATCATCACCCTACTGCTACAGTTTTCACACTTAACTAACCTGCTGCGTTCGGTTAATTGTAAACCATAGCCAAACATTTTAATTCTATATATCAAACTACTTTTTCAATAATTTCACGAAAAAAACCCTTTATATATTTTAAAATATAATAACCAAAATTATCTTTTTTTGTTTTTTACCGTTGTATGTATAATATGCAAAGTGCAAGTGCAGCTTCAACCTTAAAGCGATGAATAAGCTGATTGGAATGGAGGGACCGTGACTCCACAAGGAACAAGCACGCGTGGAACTAAATTGTGCCTGCCTTCTTGGCACAATTTAGTTCGCTGGAGCCGTGCCTGCGGAAAGCGTCCCGGAATGGAAATCAATTTTTTCACCAGCAAAAAAACGCTATTTCTTTCAAGGAGAGTAATGGCATATTTGGGTTATGTCCCATTGTCCTTGAAACTACACTTCATAAAAATCACGATACAACTCTTCCAAATTACGTTTTAACGGATTTACCGACTGAATTTGTATATTGTGCTTAAGTAACCATTGCAGATAGATTTCAATCGAGTATGCCGCATCTGTAATCAGTCGATTTTCATTTATTTGAAATGGAAGTTCACTACCTTGCATTATATGAGCAAGGTCATGATTAGGATCACATTGAATCTCATAAGGTACATCAACCTTTGATTCGAGTTGATTCGTATGAAGGTTTCCCTCTTTAATAAACCAGATTGTATCAGTCAAATCCTCTAGTATATCGAGGTTATGTGTGGAAATGACAATGCTGATTCCCTGTCCATGCAGTGTGCGGATCAATTGTTTTAATTCAATAGTGCTTGTTGGGTCCAATCCGTTAAACGGTTCGTCCATTAAAATAATGAGCGGCTTTGTCAAAATACTTACCGCAATAAATAAATGTTGGCGCATCCCGTAAGAATAGGATTTCACAGGCTGATTCACATAGGAGCGAATTCCGACTAGATCTATAATATCCTCGATATCATTAGGGGGAATTTTATAGACATTGGCAATAAACGACAGATGATCATAACCTGTTAGTTGCATATACAAGTAATTATCACTCGGTAAAAAAGAGATATATTTAAAAAATTCAGGGCTATTATGAGAAATGTTATTTATTTGAACTGAGCCGCCATTTATTTCTTCCAGCCCTAATACTGAGCGCATTAACGTTGATTTCCCTGCCCCATTTGGTCCTACAAGGCCGATAATTTCCCCGCCTCCAATCGAAAAATTAATATTTTCGAGAACCGATTTATTTTTATACTTTTTTTCGAGCTGATGTACGTGCAATACCATTAAGATGCCACCCTCCTTCTAAATAAAAAACCGATAACGAACAAGAAGCTTCCGCTAATGAATAAAATGACTGTGCCACTTAGAAAATTTACTTTCCCGTTGTTTGCTTCAATAGATTTCCAGCCATCTATCACATTCCAAGTATCAAAATAGACAAACGGATTATAAAAACTGCTCGTTAATTCAATATAATAGTTTCCAGCAGTATAGCCTGCAATGACAATCAAGAACGTCACAATAATAGCTGCGTAATGGTTTTTCATCATTTTTCCTATGAAACTAAACAGGCTATTCAAAAAGTAAATTTGAGCGATAATAAGAATTCCGCTTTTCACAAGAAGTGCAGCCAGGCTATCAAAGTAAAAATACGCATTATCGGCTGTTGAAAGGAAAAAATGTCCCTCTATCCTTTCCCTCGCATAAATCAAAATCGGGTAATTCGCTTCCCCAAAGCCCCCAATAAGTATGGCAACGAGGAAAACGATCGTACTGCTAATAAGGAGTAAACTACAGGCAATCACGAAATTATAGAGCCATTTCGTTATATAAACAGATGTAAGTCGAATCGGCTTCGTTGCTAAAAAGTTAATCGTTGGATTAGGGCTGCGCTCCTCAGCCATCGTTGTCCATAACAGTAATACAAATAGAAGCAATACAAACAGCATCATATTCCAATCCATAAATTTGTAGACAGTGAACAAACTGCTGTTGTCATATTTAGTATTTTGTTCCTGGAAAAGCTTTAACCTTTTAAAATGGTCATTATCAACAGCACGACTCGGATCATGAAAATTAGAAACCCATTTATGTCCAAGTGGCCATGGGGTAATCCCCTTGTCTTCCAGAATCATTTGCTGCTCTTCAGATGCCATATCTGTCAAAGTGCTTGTGCTTTCACTGTCTTTATATGAACCTGGCTCCAGCGACTTCATAACTTTACGAAAAGTTTCGGAAAAGTCAGGGGAATTAATCTCGCCTTTTAAACTTTCCACTGCATCATACCGATTTTCCAATTGTTTTATCATCAATTGGAACGGGTTTTGATCCAGTATTTCCATTTCTTCTCCGGCTTGCTCCGCCATTTGCTGTTGTAATGCCTGTTCGAGTTCAAATTCTTCCGCGACCATTTTCCAATGTGCCTGATCTTGAATAATTTGATTTTGATAACTTTCAATCGCTTTTAATGCTTTGTCAGGGAATGTTTGATACTGCTCATTCACTGCAATAACGACGCCGCCAATCATTCCGAATAATAAAATGATAGTAAAAAGAATATGTCCTTTGCGATTCTTTTTTAAATGCTCGAATTGCAGAAGCTTAAACTTCTGTGTTGATCGATACTGCTTTTTTGTTGTATTAAGTTGAGGTACTGTAAACTTGATATTTTTTGTTCGAATAATAACATACGCAATGATACTACTAATAATGAGCAGCAATAGCATGCCAAGTAAATACAGAACAAAACGATTTGAAGTCAACAAGTGCGGTTCATATGAAGCAATCAAGTGAATCGGGTTGCCTATTTGGAATCCAGTCTTTAATGAAATCATGTAGCTGATGAAAACCAGCATACTAATGACAAAGAACAGGACGCCTAAATTGGCTTGCTGCTTGAACAGGCAAATTGTTATAAGCAATAGAAATGAAATGAAAATCCCCCAGCCAATCGGAATAAAAACTAGCCACTTCCATACAGGTACCAAAATCATTTCTGAACCGACGGCTACTTCCAGCGGGTAAAAGATTGTATTGACATTCCCAGTTAATAAGGGAGGTAAAAATGATAGAATACTTGCTATTAAAATATACATAAATACGATACTTAGTAATGGAACTAAGTATCCGTAATAAATGGATGTATTGGATAATGAGTTTATTTTAAAGAAATCAAATAGCCATTTTTCTTTGTCAGCCATATATTTAAAACAAAATACAAGCAGGAGCATAAATATAGTAATTGGGCTAAAAAAAATCTGGAATAACTGCTTTGTAAAGAGGGCCGTTTTATAGGGAGTGATCTGCTCTGTATATGGGAGATCATATTCAAGTAAATGTTCGGCCATAAGTCGCTCAAACTTTAATGTATCTTGATTTAGGTAAGGTATAAATTTGGTTGTGGCGGTATATGTTTCGTACTCATTTATATAGGCAAGCTGTTGTTGTGCAATCTGGAGATCCCCTTCATTAATCTTTGCCAATATCTCTTTTATATGCTCTTCTTTCACCAAAAGAATGTCCAACGATTCCCGTTCATCAGGTGTTAGACCAATAACGCGGTCTTTCGTTAGCATACTGGAAATTAAAAGACGAACAGTTTCTTCACGATTGTCGAATGTTTCCTGCAACTCGTTCTTCGTTGCACCCGACTGCGTACTATTAATGCCCAGCAGTATACAAACAAGAAGCCCCATTGCAATCGGAAACAGGAAAATATACTTACTTTTTAGCCATCCCTTCATAAGAAAATGGATTATTTCTTTCATATATCCCCCTCCACTCATAATTTTGCAACTACTAAATTTAAATCTTATTAAGCTATTGTTCTTTTTTCATTTTAACATTTAAAATCCAAAATATGTATAAAGTGGTTAAATACCCTTCCGTAAGTTGGGGGTGACAAAATTGAAATAATAAAATTTTCTATTGAAGCCTGTCCTGATTAGACATAAAATGAATTTCTGCAAAAATGAAGAGATATAATAGAGTATTTCCCCGCCGCCTCGCGATAGCGTGGCTTGACTGGGGTTATTTACTCCACTCAATAACAAGGGCAAAATTTTGGATTGGTGGGCGAAAGAGGGGTAAAAACATTTAGTAATGGGTAATAAAAAAGGTAGCCTATTAACCTAGGCTACCTTTTCAAACTATTTCTTATTTGGTAAATTCATTTTACGCTCCAATAACTTGATGCGGTATTTATAAATCGCATAAATTACTGCTAAAATTATAATGAGAATAACAAATGGTTGTAGGTATTGCTTAAACAGCTCTCCTGCCTGTTCCCAATTTTCACCTAGCTTAATACCTAAATACACATAAAGCGCGGTAATTGGAAACATTGCTAAAAACGTGTAAATTGAAAACTTCCATACATTCATTTTTGTCATCCCGCACGGAACGGAAATCGCTGTACGGACGATTGGCATAAAGCGTCCGAAAAAGGCGACACCAGCACCATATTTTGCGAAAAACTTGTCCGCTGCATTTACTTGCTTTTCATTAATCAAGAAGAACTTCCCATACTTCAGTACAATCGGACGACCACCATAGCGACCTACCGCGTATAATGTCAATGGCCCAATTGTTCCACCTACAGTACCTGCAAGCACCATTAGCCAATATTTATATTCTCCCTGAGATATCCAAAACCCGGCCATCGGTAAGATGACTTCTGCCGGAATAAATTCAAAGCAGAGTGCTAATAATACACCCAAATAGCCTAACCCTTTAAAAAACTCAATCATTGGTAAAATGATTGTATCTAACAACAAAAACAACTCCAATCATTTGCAATCTCCAAAGTCAAAATCGACAGAAACCGATTTTACCCCTTTAGTCCACTTCTACATTCATATAGCATACAAAAACTTGGAACGTTTCACAATAGAAATTCCGAAAACCTACCACTTTTATGTATGTTCTCCTTTATAATAGAACGCCGTCCCGCCAATAATGTTGCCTTATTCATGATATTGCCCTATTAGAGTAGTGTATGTATATGCAAAAAGCGATATGTCACAACCACTTTGACATTTTCCTTTTCTTAACAGGCTAGAGTATTAGAGAGAAAACAGTAAAATTCAGGAAACTTTAGTTATCCTTTTAACGTATATATTATTAGTCTTACATATATTGGAGGTTTCAAATGAATAATCAACCTACGTTAAGAAAATTTTTTGTGCCTATTATTTATTTAGCTGAATGGTTTCTTTTCTTATTTGTTGCTCTTTGCATTGCTACTTTAAATATGATTAATTTAGTGAATATTATTACTGTCGACATGCCTTGGGAAGAACCACTTATTTTTACATCATCATTTATTTTTTCTTTGTCATTTGTAATAGGACTAGCAATCATTTGCTTTTTTTACAATAAGTTTTTAATGGGAAGTAAAGCGTATCAAAAATTTAAAAAGACTATATGGGGTATTCTTTTTGGATTGAACACAATTAGTTGTGTACTTTGTGGGATCCTTATTTATGGTTTCAATTTCTTTCATTCTGATGGAATACTACTGCTTATAATTACTTTATTAAGTGCTGTAATAACAAAAATATTTATTTCTAAAAATTAGTATCATAGAAATTATAACTATTCTACATATAAATCCATACAAAATTTACTCTCCTATAAAATTAAAACGGATCTGGAAAACGATTAATTTTCCAAATCCGATTATATATTCGGCTATAAGACAATTAATTATCCTTTAACAGAACCTGCTGTAATCCCTGCAATGAAGTAGCGTTGCAGGAATAAATATGCAAGAATCATTGGAGCTGATGCTATTAAGACTCCAGTAAATAATAGTGGATAGTTCGTCGCATATTCTCCTTGGAATTCCAGCAATGCAAGCGGAAGCGTTTTATAATCATTATTCGTAATAAATAATAATGGATACAATAAATCGTTCCAGTGCATTACGCATAAGAAAATTGCTGTCGCTGCAATTGAAGGCAATGATAAAGGCAAGGCAATCTTATAATACATTTTAAATTCACTGGCTCCGTCAATTGTAGCTGCTTCAAATAATGATTTAGGAATAGATTTCATAAATCCAGTTATTATAAATATAGCAACGGGCATTGTGACAGCAATATTTACTAAAATTAAACCTAGCAAACTATTTGTTAAGCCTAAGTTATATACTAGCTGATAAAGCGGTATCATATTTACTTGAGCAGGCACCATCATTCCCAGCGTAAATAACGAAAAGATAATGACCCCAATCCATCCAAACATTCTCGTTACACTATATGCAATCAAACTTGCAAACAATAGAGTAAGCGTTACAGAGAAAAACGTAACAATTACACTGTTCATGAAATAACGGGACATTGGTTGTTCCGTAAAAATGGATACGTAGTTTTTAAAGCTAAGGCTGCTCGGTAATCCTAATATATTTGAAAATACCTCTGATGTAGATTTAAATGTTGTAAGAACGACAATCAACATAGGTATAATGACGACTAAAGCAAATAATGTTAAAAGTATGAACCTTATAAAACGCATGTCACTTCCCCCCTATTCCTGTACCTTACTAGCTCTCAACATTCTAAATTGCAGTACTGTGATAATAGCAATAATAATCATGAATAAGACCGATTCAGCTGAAGCATATCCGAACTCAAAGCTTCTAAATGCAGTCGTATAAATGAGCGTTGCCAAAATTTCCGTTGAATAATTAGGGCCACCACGCGTCATTGCGAAAATCAAGTCGAATGCTTTAAAGGACTGAATGGTCGTATATGCCATAACAATAGTCGCTGATGGGGCAATCATCGGCCAAGTAACATACCTAAAACGCTGCCAACGACTTGCGCCTTCAATATTAGCCACCTCATATAAATCTTCAGGAATCGCTTGTAATCCTGCTACAAAAATGACTAACATTTGACCTGTATGGAACCAAACTTGTGTTACAGCAACTGAATAAATAGCTATATTTTGATTACCTAACCAACTTTGCTGTAAAAACTCAAGATTTAAATAACCTAGAATCGTGTTTAATATGCCGATATTTGGGTCATAAACAAATGACCAAATAAACGCTACAGAAACTGAACTTAAAATTGTCGGGAAAAAATATAATGCACGTAAAAATACATTTGTTTTTGTATTTTTAATTAAAAACAGTGCAAACAGCAATGAAAAGCCCGTTTGGAAAATCAAGACAAATAGCATAAATTTCAAGTTATTGCCCATAGCCTTCAAGAATATAGAATCATTTGTAAGTATATTTATGTAGTTATCAAATCCAACTATGTTAAAGTCTGGCGAAAGTCCGTCCCAATCTGTAAAAGAGTATATTACAGCATTAATAGTAGGAATGATAAAGAAAGTAGAATATAAAATTAAACCTGGAATTAAAAATAATAGTAAGACCTTATTCCTTTTTAAGTTCATCCAATCATCCCTTTACATTAAATAGAGTGGGGGAAAAAATCCCCCTTCTATCAAATATTTTGATCTACAATTTTTTGAGAGTCTTCAGCTGCTTTTACCGGATCCGTTCCATTTAATACAGCTTGTATTGAAGCAATAACAGCTTTTTCTACATCAGCATTCGGAATTAAATAACGTGGTTGGAAGCGGGTATTTTTTTCAAACCATTCTTCTGCTGATTTTAATTCTTCAGATGTATACTCAACATCGTTAACTGTTACGTGCTGACTTGTTTTGTTTGCATATTCCTCGGCGTTTTCTTTTTCAGATAAGAAAGATACAAACTTTTTAGCTGCTTCTTTTTTACTCGATTTCGCATTTACTGCAAGCATGAATGTAGTTGTATGAATCCCTTCCCACACAGCTTCACTTTCTGAAACTGTAATTGGTGCAAGTAAACCTAATTCAATATCTGGATTAATCTCTTTAATGCCGGCTACTGCAAATGAACCAGTTGCAAGCATAGCTGCATCACCGTTTGCAATCATGGCAATAGCACCTGGATGATTTGTTCCTAGAGCACCATTTCCTAAATAGCCTTTGTCGTTTAACTCTTTAAATTGTGTAAGTGTTTTTACCCACCATTCATCTGTAAGCTTAGCTTCCCCAGCTATTAGCTTGTCAAAAATATCTTCTTCAGGAGCATTGTTCATCATCATAGAATTCATGAACTGTCCCGGACCAATATCTGCACCTGGGAAGGCAATCGGAGTATGTCCTGCATCGGCTATCGCTTGGCAAAGGGCTAAAAATTCTTCCCAGCTTTTAGGGTTTGGATCTAATCCTAATTCTTCAAATAATGTAGCGTTGTATACAGGCTGATTAAATACAAGTTGCAATGGTACTGCATATTGCTTGTCATCTGCCTGACCAGCCAAAATTAATCGTTCATTATAGTTTTCAAGAAAATCTTCATTGGATAAATCCTCAAATAAACCTGCCTGTTTAATGATCTCAAAATGAGAACCCGGGTAGCTTGTAAAGACATCCCCTGTTGAGCCGTCACGTAATAACGTTTGCGCTGTAGATTGATATTGTTCTGATGGATAAATTGTCATGTCGACTTCAATGTCTTGATTTTGTTCTTCGAAATCAGCTATTAAACTATCAAAAGCCGCTTTATCTTCGCCTCGCCAATGAATGAAGCTAATTTTCGTTTTACCATCGCCTGTTCCACTATCAGAATTACTACTTGTACTTCCTACACAACCAGATAAAACAACTGACAATATTAAAATACTAATTAAAAACATCCTTTTCATACTTGAAGTCCCCCTTCTTCTTCCATTATTCAATTAAAATTTACATGACAACAAAATCGGTTAACTATGTAACATGCAGTTATTAGCTATCTTTTTAATGTCCGTTTAAGAACTTATTAAATGACTGCATAATAAAAAGAATATTATTTATTTAGCTCTCACTCCTACTCTTTATTTATTATTTTTTAGCTTACTAATGGTGGTTGTAACAGGATTGCACTTAAAATTGGAGATGTTACACATGGGGAAATTTACTGGTTGAGACAAAACCAATAATTTTATATACCACTATAAAAAGTTAAGTAAACCTATTTTTGTAATATTTTTTGATTAATTAAAAATTACGATATTGATATGTTTTGGAACATGGACTATTAATCATTATTTCCAATATTGATAAACAAAATTTTCTGAATTTTATTGCAATTAAAAATTTAATATATTACAATAACTAGAATTCAATAGAAAGCTGAGGTCACATCATTATGGGAGTTTTACAGAAAATAGGTAAGTTTGCGGGGAATACATTTGCTCTTTGGGTACTGGTTGCAGCTGGTTTAGCCATTTGGATACCAGAATATTTCACTTGGATCGGCAGTTATATCACAATCTTACTTGGAATTGTGATGTTTGGTATGGGGATGACGTTAAAAATAGATGATTTTAAATTGATTCTTCAGCACCCTAAAGGCGTCATTATCGGGATTGTTTCACAATTTGTAATAATGCCGTTGCTAGCATTTGCATTAGCCAAAATTTTCAATTTACCACCGGAAATTGCGGTTGGGGTTATATTAGTAGGCTGTTGTCCTGGAGGTACTTCCTCTAACGTTATGACATTCCTGGCAAAAGGAAATACAGCATTGTCTGTTACGATTACATCATGTACGACATTACTGGCACCATTTGTAACACCGGCTCTTATTTACTTATTAGCAAGTGAATGGTTACCAGTTTCTTTTATGGCGATGTTTATGTCAGTAATCAAAGTAGTATTAATTCCGATTATTTTAGGAATCATTGCTCAGTTTTTATTTAAACCAATCGTTGAGAAAAGTATCGATATCCTTCCTACCGTATCCGTTGTTGCCATTGTTATGATTGTTGCAGCCGTAGTAAGCGGAAGCCGGGATAAAATTTTGGAAACAGGATTAATTATTTTTGCAATCGTAATATTACATAATGGGTTAGGGTACTTATTTGGATTCTTAGTAGCAAAACTATTTAAACTTCAGTACGATGATCAAAAAGCTGTCTCAATTGAAGTCGGTATGCAAAATTCAGGCTTAGGCGCACAATTAGCAATGGCCCACTTCGATCCAGTATCAGCCGTTCCGAGTGCCATCTTCAGTTTCTGGCACAATATTTCCGGACCAATTCTTGCGACGTATTGGGGTTCAAAGGCGGATAAAATAGCTAAAAATAGATAGATACTCGAGCTAAAAAAACTTGAAGAGAGCTTGGGACAAAACGAAAAACATCTATTTTTTCAAAGAAAAAATAGATGTTTTTCTGCTTCTGCCAGAATTGATTTCCGTTACGGGGACGCTTTCCGGGGGCACGGCCTGAGCCTGTAGTCTCAGGCGTCGGTGCTCCTGCGGTTACTCGTCGCAAAATAAATTTTGCTGTCCCCCCAGGAGTCGCCCCTTCACTCCAATCAATTCATATAATATCAATTTCTTAATAAGACTATTTTCCTTTTACAAAGAAATTTCTACTTATGTCCCAGCCTGTTTTTTATTTCGGTAATTTCAAGAGAGTCTCATGAATATTACAAAGCCTTATCCGCATACAATCATACACTGCCACACTCAAATTTATATTGCACTAACTTAACTTCCTTCCCAATATAGATTTCACTTCCATTGCTGCTTTCTTCCGTAAATCCTAACTTCTCCATCATTTTTCTTGAACGATGATTTGTTTCGTGTGTCTCACCATAAAATATAGTAATTCCTAATTGTTCAGTTGCATAATTTATTAATTTTTTTACCGTCTGTGTACCAATTCCAACATTCCATAGGTTACTTTCTCCAATAGCAATGCCTATTTCAGCACTATTATTCGTTATCTCTGCTAAATCTGCATAACCAATCAACTTATTATTATATTCTATTCCAAGACGAATAAACTCCTTTTGTTGATTTATTACACAATGTTCCCACCATCGAAGTAATTCAATAGGATCTCTATTTTTCTGCCAGCCATTTGCTTCACAAAAACGTTCATCCTTACTCCAGATTAATACAGTATGAAAATCCTCTAGTTTTAACTGCCTAAAATAAATTTCATTTGGATTAAAAACCATTATTTCACCTCAAAATTATTCTTTTTGTCGTAACGAATCGTATGCATTCATGGAAAATACTTACAATAGCCCATTCATTTTAGAATAGCATAGGGTATACTGTTTCTGTAATAATTAGATTCATCACCATAAGTTGGGGATGACAAAATTAAAAAATAAGGTTTTCTAATGAATTGCGTTCTGCTGCGCTACGGGGAAAACGCGTTAAGCAAGTTTTTGGACGGCTCACCCTTCGCTCCACGTCACTCTGCTTTGGCATAAAGTGAATATCTGCAAAAATAAAGATTATAAAACATAACATTTCCGCTCTCTGTCGCCTCGCGATAGCGCAAGCGGCATGAATGGGTGTTTTTTAATTCACTTTATAACGAGGGCAAAATTTTTGGATTGGTGGGCCTCTCAAACGGCAATAAAGGCAGTGATAAAGACACGTATCACGTGGTTTGAGCGCTGTCTTGCCGTAACCCACCAATCAAGAGGAATTTTATTAGATTTACTATCTTAAAGGATCTAGTTAGGAGAATTAAATGAAAAAATTATTACTGATACTTGTCATAGTTGGTGTTATACAAATAACGAGTACGCTTTACTATGATGCAAAGATGCTGGATGAGCCGATTCCTGTGGCCGGTACGATTGATTTTGCAAACAAAACGATTAAATTTTCATATATAACGAATTCAATAGATCCGCATGAATTTCAATCGATAGAATTTAACGGGCACCATTATTATCCGGAACAGCCATTTTCGATGTTTAACCCGCAGCCACAGACTACGCTTGAAACATATGTTAAATATACTTATTACAGTATGATTTCACCGGTTATATGGCTAAATGACAATGAAGATTTAACTCCTTTAGATGGTGTTACAAAAGGGACAATTCATTTTAAGGATAGAATGACAACACCGATCTCACTTACAACTTATGAGTATGAGGAGATCCCGCAGCTAGAGTTCTTATCTAGTTCTGTCGGGACAGATGGCACATCCGGTTTTTATAAAGTATTAGAACCTTTTACGTTAAAACAAGTAAATGTCGTAGACAATCGGGTTGACCTGCTAAATTTCAAAATAAATGGTAAGGATGTACAGCTTCCACTAACTGTCCCACTTCAAATAAACAACGAAGATAAACTATATATTGAGACGACAGACGGCGAGGCACAATATGAAATGGAACTGTTTAAACTGGAACTACATATTGTGGATAATGCAGAAAAAGATAAGATTTTGACATTAACCCAATTTTTAAATACGAGACCAAGTGAGGACTGGGTAAACAGTATAGTGAAGGAGCGTGGCGAGCTATGAACTTTCACAAACTTATTATAATCGGGGTTTTGTTTCAGTTTTTTGACATCAATTTTGGCAATTTTGATATTTTTCCGGATTTTATCGGCTTCATTATTATTGTTTATGCGTTTTCAAAAGTGGAGGCCCAGTATGCCAAACTAGGTAATCTCTGTGCTACGGTACTTGCCGTAACGTCATTAATGGGAATATGGCTGCCTGAGATGTTCGTGCCATCTGCAAATTTAGCGCTTCAAATCGTTGCTATATTAAATGGACTTCTTACAATTCTCTATCTTGCCTGTATTTTTTCTGTATCAAATGAAATTTTACGTGGTGAAGAGAGTATGTTCCCGACGCTCTATATTAACTTACAATTAATCTTTCTGCTGTTTAGTTCTGTCGGCATGCACTTTCCAGTGGAAGTTTACGAGATCCTTGGCCTTTCAAGTGCTGCATTGTTATTTGTCTTCTATATTTATTTCATTATATTTTTATGGAAGCGTAAAAATAAGGAATACGCACTTTTGGATGAGGTAATATAGTTTAGAACTATTGAAAACAGGCTTTCCCAGCTGCGTGGTTCTAAAGCTTTGTAGATTGAAATGCGTAGTCAGATAAATAGAGGAATGAATTTCCGTTATTTTTAAAAAAACTTAAAAAACAATAAAAATAAAGGACGAAATTTCCGTTATTGACCTAAAAAAGATGAAATTACACGGTTTTATTTAAAATAACGGTAAAACGTTCCCTTATTTATCCTAAAATTGAGCTCCATCATTCAAATAACGGTAAAATATACCCTTATTTTGTGTGGGCACTGAAAATAGCGAGCAACTGTATCTAAAAAAGACAAATGCTATTATATACAGCACTTGTCTTTTTTTAATTTATTTTTGATTTGAACAGTCACTCATTAATAGTTTCTAATCTCATATTCGTTCATTTTATGAGCTAAACGAATAGTTGCTTGTGCTAATTGCGCATACGTTACTTCACTATTTGGCTTTAACTGATTATTTTCCGCCTCAAGTAGTCCTAATCCATGAGCTAATGCTACATGGCCACGTAGTTCCTGGCTAACTTGTGCTGCATCACTGTATTTCAGTTCATATATATCGCTAAGCTGCGCTGGTTTATCAAGCTTCAACATACCGATTACCCATTTTGCCAGTTCCTGATTTGAAAGAGTTCCAGTCGGATTAAACGTTTTAGAAGACGTATCAAGCAT
Source organism: Solibacillus sp. FSL K6-4121 (assembly GCF_038002585.1). NCBI lineage: Bacteria > Bacillati > Bacillota > Bacilli > Caryophanales > Caryophanaceae > Solibacillus > Solibacillus sp. FSL K6-4121. Next base: position 441,963 of record NZ_JBBOCS010000002.1, on the reverse strand, counting down.
CCCCATACTTAAGGCATGTGTTACAAATGAATATAATGGATGATCAGACGTTATATCGTTAAACGATTGATTTGACGTTTCATATTCATTATATCTAGAGCTGTAATACATATAGGTTACAGATTTCAGTAATACTTTTAACGCTTCCTCTTTAGTAACGGATGCATCTGGATTAAATGTTCCATCTACCTCTAAAATCCCTGCATGAATTAAATAATTTAATTCCTCTGCAGCTGTTGGATGCTTGATTTTCGGCTTGTTTGAACTAGCCATACCATAAACATCTAACCATTCCCCTGTTTTTGCATCAATGGTAGCAGACGAACCTTCTTTGAAGACCGGTTGATATGCTAAGCTATAATGCTGATCATTTTCCACATTTGAATGATTTACATATTGCAGCTTCAGTTTCAACTCATTTTTCAACAGCTTTGTTGCTTCCTGCTCTGTTAAAACTTCTGTTGCGGCAGGCCACTCTACATCATCAAATCCGTTTACACGCAAGCTTACTAAAGCGCCTGTTTTGGCATCGACATTAACTGAGATATTATCACCTACAACCATTAACCCATTTACAATACGTGGGAACGTAAAATAATAACTATCATTATAACTTTCGTGCTGTCCCTCATCTACTGGTAATGCATACTGGTGAGCATAAGATGGTACCCATTCTTTCACATATGCAATCGCCTTATCTAATGTCTGTTGCTTCGTGAATTTTACTTCCGTATCATTATCTTCATCTTCTAATTCAAGGCTATTTTTGATATCACTATAATTAATTACCTCTCCTGTAGCTTTATCAATTGTAAGTGTAGTGCCTGTCCCACTGTTTCTATAGTGATACATATAATGAATGCTATATACTTCCTTACCAGCCTCTGTTATTTCTTCAACTGACTCAACCGTTAATTTAACACCTTTTTGATCTGTTGCGAGCAACTTTTGCGCCATCGCCTGCGCCTGTTCTGATGTTAAGTTCGGCTGTTTTGCTGCTAATGGTGCCGTCACAATTGGTGTAATCGCTTGAGCTGATAACGTTGAGGATAGCCCATCCGTTGTAAGCCATTCTCCACTTTGAGCATGTACACCTGAAACCACCTGGCTATTCGGTTGATAAACTAGCTTTACTTTGTAATCACCTGTAGAATAATCTGTGACAATTTTATATGACAACTGTGCCTTTAATGCATCCTGTAAACGGTTGGCAATGACCGATTCACTTTGTTTTTTGGAAGGATCATCAAACGTAAAATTATTTTTTTCACTTGTTGTTCTATAAAAAGAGGATACTGTGCCATCTCCTAACACCCTAATATTGATCGATTGGTCTAAAATCGGAATACCTGATTTTTTCTTTGCATACATAAACGAGTATTGAACGGGTTCAGTCAAAATAGAAGATGAATAATAATCATATTCATTTGGTACTAGTTCATACCCTTCACCTTCATTGAACTTTTCAAGAAACGTATTCGCTACTTTTTGCGCTTCCTCTTTAGAATACTTCGCTGGGAATAATACATCCTTAGAGTTTACTGGTTGATAATAAAATTGTTCTAACTCTAATGCTTCTCCTACAAAAGTAAAATATCCACTCACATGTTGATTATCAATTTGCTTCATAAAGCGAAGTTCATAACGCAACGTGGAATCTTTAGGATGTGAGAAACCCGATCCCATACGAAAATCTTTTTCGGTTACATTCGGAAACTCATTTGGAAATAATTCTCGAAAACGCTTCATTAAATCCTCTTTTGTTACCGTTGTATTCATTTGTGCGACTTGAATTGGCAATGTATCCATACGTTCATTTCCTAACGTTGAAGCGCTTGCCATTGGTGCTAATAAACCTACAGATAGCGCTGTTGCAGATAACATTGCTCCTGCCTTTTTAAAAGTTACCATTCTTCATCCCCCTATCTCTTTGCGTAAACATTTGTTTACACTTACATTATACTTTACAAACAACTATAAAGTTTCAGATATTCAATTATTTACCAATAAAAAGTGTAGTTTCTATTTTAGAGATGAAGACAAATAAAAAGACACCGAGTGATATTAAACTCGATGCCTTAAATTATTATTTATACTATTATTCAGCTACTGCTGTCTTTTCTTTATCCTTTTCACTTTCTGTGATATAAAGGGCACATGTTAAATCGCCAAAACAGTTGACCATTGTACGTGTCATATCCAGTAAGCGGTCAATACCAATAATTAATGCAATACCTTCTACCGGTAAACCTACTGATTCCAATACCATCGCAAGCATGATCATACCTGCACCTGGAACTGCTGCTGTACCGATAGATGCTAATACGGCTGTCATAACAACAATTATCATTTGAGAAAACGATAAGTCGATCCCATACACTTGTGCAATGAAAATCGTTGCAACACCTTGCATGATAGCTGTACCGTCCATATTGATTGTGGCACCAAGTGGCTGTACGAAACTACTAATCCCTTTTGGTACATTTAATTTATTTTGTGCAATTTCCATCGAAATAGGTAGTGTAGCACTACTGCTTGATGTACTAAATGCAACAGTCATTGCAGGAAGATAAGCTTTAATAACATCGATTGGATTACGTTTTGCTAATACTTTTAACGCACTTCCATAAATCAGTAAGAAATGTATAAATAAAGCCAATAATACGACCATCATATACCAGAACATCGCCTGTAATGCATCAAACCCTTGCTTACCTACCGCTGATGCAATCAATCCAAACGTTCCGTACGGTGCAAATTTCATAACTAATGTTACAAGGAACATCATAAGGTCATTTCCCTGTTCCATAAAGCGTTTTACTAAATCTACTTTTGAAGCTAAATAACTTATACCTAATCCAATAAAGATCGCAAAGAATATAATTTGCAGCATATCGCCACTTGCCATTGCATCAATCGGGTTCGCCGGAATAATTCCAAGCAACGTTTCAGATACAGGTGGTGCTTCTGCAGCCTCATAGCTTGCTTCCTGTACATCGAATTGACCTTTATTACCTGGTTGGAAAATCACCGCTAAAGCAATACCAATTGTAATAGCAATAGCTGTCGTTGTTAAGAAGAACAGCATCGCTTTACTTCCCATTCGACCTAATGCTTTCGGATCACCTATATTTGCAACCCCTACTACAATGGAGAAAAACACTAACGGTACGATAAGCATTTTAATTAAGTTTAAAAAGATCGTCCCTAATGGTGTGAAGAAAAATCGGTCTGCTTCAGTAAAGAATGAAGGCGCTGCAAGGTTTAATCCTATACCTACAATTGCCCCTAACCCTAACGCCCATAAAATTTTCGTTGCTAGTTTCATAAACTCACTTCCTCTTACTTAGATAATTTTTACGTATTTTAGAATAATAGATACTTATTGTAGAACAGAATTGAAATCCGAACCACAAAACTAGCTTTTTCTGTTTGATTTTTGACATTATTCTAAAAAAAATAAAGCATGACCTACAATTTTTATTAAAAATAAAATTTCACTTGAGTATTAGGAAGCCAACATTTTAGTATAAATCTCTTAAGCTGTTTTTGGTTTGCCGAACTCAACTTTCCTATCTCTTTACCCAAATTATTCATAAAAATAAAACTACTATGAAAAATATTTTTTATTGGTTCATCACCATGTGTCGGAGGATGACAAATTTGAACAAATAAAATATCGTAATGGATACCTTTGCGATGAAATGCTCTGAGGCTTGCCCACTTGAAGTTGGACGGCTTCGAGAGTAATGAGATAAATAGAGGAATGAATTTCCCTTATTTCGAAAATAAAATAAAAAATAGTAAAAATAAGGGAAGAAATTTCCGTTATTAACCTAAAAAACGTGATATTTCAGGTTTTTATTTAAAATAGCGGTAAAACGTTCCCTTATTTATCCTAAAAATGAGCTACATCATTCAATTAACGGTAAAATCTCCCCTTATTTTAGAATGGAATAACCTAAATTCAAAAATAATCAAAAAAGATGTCCCTTACTTCTTTCATTTTTGACATATGTATGATGAAGGGAGATGCAAATAATGGTATTCGAATATTTAAAAACATATCAAACATTTAACTCAATTAAAGAAATGGACGAGGCAGTAGCGGCTCACCTAGCTGAACATGAATTAACCGAAAGTGAGCGCAATGTCATTTTACGTATTGCACAGTCTGCACTTGCCTATCCTGGCGCCGCGCATTTAAAGGCAAAAACAATTGCCGATAGTATCGGGATTAGCACGAAAACAGTGTATCGTGCTGTAAAAAAAGCAGCAGATCTTGGGATTTTATGTGTCGTAGCAAGCACGAAACTAAATGGAATTAAAGGAGCTAACATTTATAAAATTTTACATGTCCCATCGGAAATGTCCGATCGGGTCTCAGCTAAAGAAGTGCATGAAATTGAGGATAGCGAAGATTTTTCGTGTAACGAAACTATTTCTTTTAATCTTTTTAAAACAAGCTCTTTAAAAGACATATATAATAATACGCTCACACAGATGAATGAATGGCAAAAAACATTGTATGAGTTTTTAATGAGCCTGCCGTTAAATGATGAATTAAAGGACGGGCTACGATCAGCTATTTTAGCAACACCGATTCAAAATATGCGGGAGTTTACGATTGCGAAAGATGCAATGTGGCGAATAATTCAAGACATTCATGATGGGAAATTAACTATTCGAACAACTTTACGTGCAATTTATAAAGGAGCGTATGACAAGGCAGTAGCACGCCCTGTTTTACCGGAGAGCAAAGAGCAGCAACAATATCCAAAAACAAGACCTGTCCCTTTTTATGACTGGCTGACAGAGCGTTGAAAGAAAACCTCTTCAACTATTCATTTTCGAAGTACAATAAGATAAGAGTCCTTCTTCATACGCTTAAAATTACCTGTCAACGCGTTTTTTCTACCTGTTACTGGCAAAATCAAGTATATAAAAATTCCAATGCTACAATGAAATCATGAAAGGAGCAGTGTATGAAAATCCACTTACATATTGAAAATGACCGCACAGAAATCGAAGTTCATATCCATGCACCAAAATTTGATGAAACAGTCGAACAATTAATGAAAAAAATTAATAGCTCAACACCTGAAAGTATTGCCGGCTATTCCAATGGAGACATTCATTTACTAAAATCTCGTGAAATTTATTCGATTTTTACCGAAAATGGAAAAGTATTTTTACAAACAGATGAAGAAGAATTTGAAGCAAAGAATAAACTTTATGAATTAGAAGAACGTTTTCATTCTAGCTTTATCCGAGTCAATAAATCCATGCTCGTAAACATCGATAAAATTGTTTCCATCCAATCAAAAGTGCTTGGCAACCCCCAAGTCATTTTAGCAAATGAAACAGTTGTTCCTGTCAGCCGTAATTATTTCAAACTACTAAAGGAAGCGCTCGGGTTAGGAGGTGCTGGCAAGTGAAAAACTTTTTAATTAGCTGCTTTGTCAGTGTTTTTATGTCTTATTTCATCATCGCACTCATTACGTACAATGACACATCCATAACCTGGTCTGGTGCAGAGTTGTTAAATCAATTTTTATTAGCCCTTTCATTAGGGGTCATCATTGGTTGTGCAAACAGTTTATTTTTAATTAAACATTGGCCTTATATAGCGGTTTTAACACTTCATTATGGGATAGTTCTATGCTCTGTATTTACAGTCGGACTTTTTGGAAATTGGTTTTCTTTTGATGAACCGTCTACATTCATCCTTTTATTTATTCAGTCAACGGTCATTTATATTATCGTTTGGTGCTTTATTTTCTTTTCGATTAAACGCGATATTAAACGAATGAATGATGTTTTAAAACAAAATCGAGGTGAATAACATTGACTTATGCCATTGAAGTCTCGGACTTAAAAAAGCATTTTGGTTCGATCGAAGCGGTTAAAGGGATTGATTTCCAAGTAAAAAAAGGCTCTTTATTCGCATTTTTAGGTAGTAACGGAGCCGGTAAATCGACGACGATTGAAATATTATGTACATTGCTTGAAAAAACTAGCGGGGATGTAACGATTAATGGGCACCGACTTGGAACGATGAAGGATAATGATCGGATCAGGCAATCAATTGGGATTGTTTTTCAGCAAAGCCTGCTTGATAAAGAACTGACTGTGAAGGAAAATATTATCCATCGTGGTCGCTTTTATCAATTAACGAAAGCACAGTTAATAGAGAATTATCGTTTCGTTTGGCAATATTTAAAGCTTGGTGAAATAGAGAATAAAAAATATGGCCAATTGTCTGGTGGCCAGCGTAGACGAGCCGATATTGCCCGCGCAATAATCCATAAGCCTCCGATTTTATTTCTAGACGAACCGACTACTGGACTCGATCCTCACACCCGAAAATTCGTATGGGAAACGGTTGAACGACTAAGGAAAGAGATTGGTATGACGATATTTTTAACAACCCATTACATGGAGGAAGCAACAAATGCGGATCAAATAGTTGTCATTAAAAAAGGGGAAATTGTCGCTCAAGGCACACCAAATGAATTGAAAGAACGCTTTGCATCTGATCAACTGGTGCTTTCCTTTAAAAAAGAGACGGATATTGAACTTATTTCCGAAAAAATTGGCTGTGAAATGGTGCAATTCGGTGATGTTTATAAAGTGAATATCCCCTCTACTTTACATGCGATTCCGATTATCGAACGGATTCAACCTTCCCTTGCATCATTTGAGGTGATTAAAGGCTCGATTGATCAAGTATTTATTCAGATTAATGAGGAAGTAGGTGACATGAATGCTTCTTAGTTTAGTCAGCCGAAATAACAAAGTATTCCTCAGAAATAAATTGCTCGTTTTCTTCTCTTTGCTTTCGGTACTTATTTTAATTGGTCTTTACGCTATTTTTTTGCAGAATCTTCAGGTTAACTCCATCGCGGAATATGTTGCTGTCACACCTGAAATTGAAGTACTAGTCAGTGAATGGATGGTCGCTGGACTTTTATCAATAATCGCCATGTCGGCAACTCTCGGGGTATTTGGGATTTATATAAAAGATTTAGAGTCAAAAACGACAGCAGATTTTTTAGTAACTGCTGCTTCGCGATATAAAATACAGTTAAGCTATGTAATCAGTTCTTTTATTATTGGGTTTTCCATGACTTTTATCGGATTTATTTGCTGTGAAATTTTCATCGTTTCCATTGGCGGTGAATGGCTTTCTCCCATCGCAATGTTAAAAGCAATCGGTATTTTAATTTTAGCGGTGGTCATGAGTAGTATGATCAATTTATTTATCGTGTTATTTATTAATACGGAAACGGCATTTTCTACAGTGAGCACAATTAGTGGAACATTATTAGGGTTTCTATGCGGTATATACGTTCCGATGGCAGTATTACCAAGTGCCGTCCAATCTGTCATCCACCTCTTCCCGGTAAGCCATATAACTGTATTACTACGCGATGTATTTACTGCACAATCCGTTGAAAAAGTATTTGCCGGAAATGACGTTTATGCTAGAACGTACAAAGTTGATTATGGTGTCATGTATGAAATAAACGGCTCCATTCTTTCAAGTATGATGAGTTTACTATTTGTACTTACTACGATTATTGTGCTTGGTACTTTGTCCACCTTATTGTTTAGAAGGAAGTATAAATAGCAAAAAAAGAGTATTGCACCCTTCTCCGCAATACTCTTTTGAATATCCTTTTTAATTTACTTCAACCACTACAACATTAACAACCGGATAACGTTCGTATGCTTCGATGAACTCTTTTTTCTCTTCAACAGATAAATTTAAAGGCTCTGTGTAGGTTGTTGAATCTTCTTCAGACAATGAACCATACATGCCAATTCGGTATTGCCCTTTTTTTGTTATCACATCATTTTCTGCCGCTTTAAAAATTACGCCCCATTCAGACGTTTCCACGAACATTTTTTTAGATACGGCATGATTCTTATCTTGAATTGCTCCTACTAAAAACAACTCCGCTGAATTTTCTGCTCTAAACATAGAAAACTGAACTTTGCCGTTCCCTTCGAAGTTGTTGCCAAAATAAATTTCTCTATCACCCATAAATTGACCGTTTTCATAAACTTCTACAAACATCGTGACACTTTGTTTTTCTTTCAGATCAAATGCTTGTTGAAGATTAAACTCAGCGGCACTCGATAAGATGTCTTCACCTATTTCAGCTTCATCCGAACATCCTACTAGTGGTAGACATAATAATATTACTAGTAATAATCTTTTCATATGTAGCAACACCCCTATAGTAGTTTATAGATTTCTTGAACGCTGTCCTTCTGTAAGTTTTATATGGACATTAGACGAACTTCCACCATCAATATGCTTAGGAATACCTGTCACATCCAATAATTCCTTTAAATAAATCGAGCTTTTCGAGTTTGCTTCTAGTGTTACATTATACGGCCCGGCAACATTCATTAAGGACTCCATTCTCACCCCGTCCTCATGGAAAAATGAATCTAAAAACTCTAGCTGAAAAGATACCGCTTCATTACTCCGATTGTGTAGGATAAGACTACATTCCCCATTCATTAAGTCTTCACCCATATAGTCAAAATTACATTTGCCGTTACCATCATACTTAATAGCATAAATACCTTCTGCAAACGTTTCTTGATAAACGGTAATAAGTGCCATAGGTATTAAGGCAAAAGCTAATATTACCAATACCAATGTTCTAAAATGATATTTTTTCAATCCAATCTGCAATAAAACTAGCGAAATTACGAATAACACTGAAGTGAAAATCCCAAGAAATACATAGCCTTCTTCATTTCGTATAGGAAACGTCATAAATGATGAACGGGCTTTTATCATTTCGTTATTTGGAAACGGAAAATAAATAGACATACAAATTACTAAAAGAATGAAGGAAATAGCAATTGCTAATTTATTTTTAATCATCCACATTGCCCCCTCTTTATAAAATTAAATACCTATTTTAACACATTATCTACCAGTTATTCCGAATTATTGTTTTAAAATATGTACGGTCAAGAATATCTTTACAGAAATAAGCGGAGTTTTTACCGCTATTTGCAATAGAGCATCAGTTTAGGGCGAAAATAAAAGGAAGTTTTCCCCTTATTGCATGGGAATTCAACCCGATACCCTGTTTTCGGGGGCAATAAAGGGAATTTCTCCCCTTATTTCGGCTGTTTTTAACTCAAAATAAAAAATAAGAGGAAATTCTCCCCTTATTTTCACTTATGCCAGCAGCTGCTTAGCAATTTCTTTAACATCTTTATCCTTGGACTCTTTTGTATAACGCAAAGCAAGCTGTTCAATCTCCGTACCTTGCCAAGAAGATTTATTATATCTACATAATGTTTGCATCGCAATATATTGCAGGTGGTAGTCAGCCGTTTTTAAAGTTTTAATTAAAAATTCTAAACCAGCTCCGTCATACTGATCCAATTCCTCCAACAGGACTAATACGACCATCTTTTGATTCTCTGTTAGGTCATTGAAATCCCCAAATGAATCTGTAAATTTAATAAGCTGTTCGATAATTTGTTCATTTTCAGTAGTGAATAATGCCATGTAATACTTATAGTTTTCCGGGTTATCTTTTATTTTCTCAAACATTATATTAGTAATATCAGCATGATAGTATTGTGCTGTTGCGATTGCATAATCCTCATCTTCTACCCCATTATTTAATGTATCAATTGCCTGTTGCAAATACTCCGGATTTTTTGCTATATCCTCTATATTTTCTTCTACTGCTCGTTTTTCATGGGGCTTCCAGTTTGTTGAGAAACGATCATCCCATGTTTCTTCATCATATTGTAAATATTCATGAATTTGCGTAAGTACATAAAACTCCTTAAGTGTGCGGCAATGTGTTTTTGCATGATATGTGTAGCGCATCAGAACTTGACCTGCATATTCATAATCATCCATTGTTTGATAAGAACCTTCATATAGCAATGCTAAAATAATGGTACCGGCACCTTGAAATACTTTTTCAGAAATGGCGGACTCATGCAATTCGATATCAAGCTTCCCTTTATTGGCACACATTAAAGCAGATGCATTGCCTGGAACTGTATCCTTTAATCCTTCAAGGAGTATCCACTGACGGATGTCCTCATTAGTTGCATCTAAAAAGTTCAACGCCTCTAACTTACCCCATCCTGTTACATTTTTTGCTATATACCAAACCGCTTCATTGCTGCTTGACGTTCCGTTTGTTAAGGCGAAAAGTGCTACCCCTGTAAATTCTTCGTGAAGTGCGATTATTTTAAGACGCTCTTTCAGTTCTTCGCAATTTCCTGTCCCTAAAATAACAAGCGCAAATTTCACCACTTCTCGATGTGCAGCGTGCTCAAGTAACCAAATTGCTTCTTCCTTTACCCGACTTTCTTCTTTTTCGATTTCAGAAAACTGTTCTAAAAACTCATAATAATAACTTATTACTTTTTCATCTTTTATTTTTTCGTAAGTAGCTTTCCGAGTTTCATCAGTTGGATTGTTTATCTGTTCTAAAAACAGTTTGATCAGCTTTTTTGTATAAAAAGGCGTTACTTCTTCCGTATGAAGCTGATCTGCAAATCCAGGTGCATGTTTTGGATGAAATTCATCATATAAAAACGCATCATCCGGTAAATCTTTTGTTATTAACTTTTGATTTGTATGAAATTGCTGTTCAATATATGGCACGATAAATTCCTTATTGGACCAGGGTAAAAATTGTAATTTCATCGCATCATGTAAAAGCTCTTTTCCGTCTACTTTGACCGTTACGTTCAGTTTTACAAATCCGCCTATTTTGACAAATACTTTATGTTTCTTCCCGCTACTAGATTGAAATGTTCCTTTCAATGTTGAAAACGGCACAATATGTGACCAGATGGATTTCCGAACATTTTGGGCAATAATTTCACCATCAACCTTTAATACTTCCTCCATCATCTCATTAATAATCTCTATTTTATGTCCTTCAAAATCGAGGACCCAATATTTTTCTACCTCTTTTGCTACATCATTTTGTACATTGCGCATTTCTCGCTTAAACTCTTCTTTAAATCCCATTGTTACGCTCCCTAATTTCTTATATATTACTCGTATATCATAACAATTTTTTCTATTATTTTAGTAAATAGCACTAAACAGACAAAATAATAGCAAAAGTATTAGAATTTCTTCACTTTAATGTCAATATTCCCAAAATCAAACATAAAAAAAGATTCATCACTATTAGTTGGGGATGACAAAATGCCGCCTCGCGATAGCGCAAGCGGCTTGATTAGGTGTTTTTTACTTCACTTTATAACGAGGGCAAAATTTTGGGATGGTGGGTCTCGCAAACGGCAATAAAGGCAACCCTATGTTATGGTGATGAGCCACAAAAAAGGACTAGCATATTTACTAGTCCAAAATTTCACTATTGTGTTCGTACAACGACTTTTCCGTTATGCTCACCATTAATAACGGCATCAAATGCAATGCTCGCCTCTTCTAAAGGATAGCTATAGCCGACTACTGGTTTAAGTAGCTGTTTTTCAAGCAGTTTTGCTACTTCTTGAATAAGCTGCTGATGTTCTTCGGTCGTAACATTAAATAATACCATGCCTCGCACATCACACTCTTTTTGCATCATAAGACGGGGATTAATATTAATTTCCCCACGGTTTCCTACAATAACGATGACACCTTGCTTTGCAATCATTTGCAAATCTGTTTGTAAATTCTCGTTTGCCAAAAATTCAATAATAACATTTGGTCCTTTTCCATTTGTTTGTTCTAATACGGCATCAATCGTTTGCTCTGTAATATGATCAAGAACAATATCTGCTCCTGCCTCTTTTACAAGCTGTTTTCCGGATTCCCGACTTGCTGTTCCAATTACTTTTGCGCCTAATGCTTTTGCAATTTGAACAGCCTGTAAACCAACGGCGCCACTTGCCCCATGAATGAATACAGTTTGCCCTGCCTGAACATTCGCTCTCCCTACTACTGCCCGATAGGCTGTTAAAGCTGGAATACCTAACGCCGCGCCTTCTTCAAATGAAATATGTGCTGGTATCAGATGAACGAAGCGGCTATCACAAACAATTTTTTCAGCAATCGTTCCAGTCGCTTGGCCATTTGGTAAACTTGCAATAAATACTCGATCTCCCACTTTTACATTTGTTACTTGCTTCCCAACCACTTCCACAATACCTGCACCATCTAACCCTGGTGTATATGGTAATTGAGGTTTTATCGCATATGTACCTGTTGATGTATAGACATCACTTGGGTTTACTCCAGCTGCATAAAGTTTTATAAGCACTTCATTTTCAGCTGGCCCCTGTATTTCGGTTTGCTCTACCAATAAGTTTTCTGATTTACCAAATTGATTGATTCGTATCGCTTTCAATAACCTCACCTCGAAATATATAGTATTTTAAGAATATTAGAAATTTTACTTTTTGTATAGCGATTGCCTCATTAAAAATAAAAGTAGCACAAACCATTTTGTTGGTCTGTGCTACTTTTTAAGTGTTTATTACTCTTATTTTAGGAAGTTTAAAAAGTTAGAGAATGATGTTACTAAGTTTTGATAGTAGCCAATCACTTTGTCTTTTAATGCGATTTTCTCAGCTTGCTTTTGGTCTGTATCTACACTAATTTCTTCCGTTTCAGTTTCTTCTACTGGTTCAGATACGATATTCTCCACTTCTTCAACTTCTTGCTCAGGAGTTTCTACAGTAGAAGGTTGTTCTTCATCTTCTACAACAGCTGGAGTTTCCAGATTCTCATCAGTCTCAGTTGGTAGTTCTGTATTATCAACAGCCTCATCTTGAGATGCATCTTCCTCTAAAGTTGTATCTGTCGTATCTGTTGTATCTGTTGTATCTGTTTCATCAGCATCTGCAGAATCATCAGTTACCTCATCAACTACTGGAACATTTTCAGTTTCTTCGTTTGTTTGATCAGATTCTAAGTCACTTAAATATTGCTCAATATGAATTTGGTAGTAGCTAATTAAGCTTTGATAACTATTATCGATAAATTGATAAGATTCATCTAACCAATTTATAAAGTCATCTTCTGCTGTGCCTTCTTCAGTTGGTTCCTCTTCAGAAACTGGTGTTTCCGGCTCTTCTACTACCTCTTCTTCAGCTGGTTCTTCTTCTGATACCGGTGTTTCTGGCTCTTCAGCTCCATCTTCTTCAACTGGTTCTTCTTCTGATACCGGTGTTTCCGGTTCAACAACTACCTCTTCTTCAACTGGTTCTTCTTCAGATACCGGTGTTTCCGGTTCAACAACTACCTCTTCTTCAGCTGGTTCTTCTTCTGTTACTGGTGTTTCTGATTCTTCAGTGCCACCTTCTTCAGTTGGTTCCTCTTCAGATACTGGTGCTTCCGGCTCTTCTACTACCTCTTCTTCAGCTGGTTCTTCTTCCAACACTGGTGTTTCTGGTTCTTCAGCTCCATCTTCTTCAACCGGTTCTTCTTCCGATACTGGTGTTTCTGGTTCTACAACTATCTCTTCTTCAGCTGGGTCCTCTTCCGATACCGGTGTTTCCGGTTCTTCTACTACCTCATTTTCAGCTGGTTCTTCTTCAGACACTGGTGTTTCCGGTTCTTCTACTACTTCTTCAGCTGGTTCTTCTTCCGATACCGGTGTTTCCGGTTCTTCTACTACTTCGTCTTCAATTGGTTCTTCTTCAGACACTGGTGTTTCCGGTTCTACAACTACACCTTCATTCTGGTCGTCTTCATTTACCGGTGTTTCCGGCACTTCCGTTGCACCTTCGTCTATACCATCATTATCCGTTTCATCTATATTATCGTTATTATCTAATTCATTATCTGCTTTTTCGGAGTTAGTTTGAGCTACCTGACTAACAAGCTCCCCTTTTCCAGGTGATCCTGGTAGGCTTTTTGCGTATGCAGATACTTTCTGTCCATGATTTTTTGCGTGTTCAATAATTTCCGGATTTACATCTTTTGAATCTAGCTCAGATGCAGAAATAGGTGCTCCAGCCGCTAAAAATGATGCAGCTATAAATGATGTTGACATCACTAGTGGCGCTACCTTCTTAGATATATTTTTATTTGCTGTTTTAGAGTCCATTTGTTTTTTATTCATTACTTGATCGCTCCTAATTCGTATTTTTTCTACTGATAGGATGGATTTTTCATTTGTTCCGGTATTTATCGTTTCACCTCTGATCAAATCGAGTTTCGGCAGCACCATCTACTGCCTGTTTAGAATATACCAAAATTATATTACAATATTGTTTTACTCAGGTTAAAAGAATTGAGGCTACCATTACGAATTCCTCGGTTTTTGCAATATACGAAATAATAAAAACAGCCCAAGTCATTCCATTTTCCAAAGATTGATTGCGCTTTCATATTGTCTCTCTATGATTTTTCGAGTTATTTCCTCTATACTATACTGAGGAAAATTATTTTACATATATAACGTTACAGTAAAAATTGTCTAAACATAAAAAGTCATTTAATCCGCTATTATTACCGAATTAAAGTTAAAAAAATTATATAATCTCCCTAAGTGTTGATTTTATGGTGTTTGACCTTATTTATTATGTATCATGCATTATTACATCGTTGAAATACAAAGGACTTCTTGAATCATAAACATATTAAAAGAGACATTTTAATAATCCAAAGGTGCAACTACTCCTTAGATATCAAAATGCCTCACCGACTATTATATTCATTTAAACAATCCTTTTGGTTGTACAAAAACCGTATTTTTTAAAGTTTTAATAGTAACTTCATAAAGGTGCTGCTTCAGGTCATCCCGATTTTCTATCCTAGTTTGCCGTGATGAATATGAAATAACAGGTTCAATCCTTTTTAATAATTGAACAATTTCATTTGGATCAAGATGCTCGACCATAGTTAACCTCCCCCCTATTTTTTAGTCCTTTCATGGTTCACTTTAGTGAGGTCGTTTGATAATACGTCAATAGAACTTCGTAAAGAATCAATTTTGCCCTCGAATCTCATTAATAAATAAATCGCAATGGTTATCGGAAACCCGAAATTTCCCAATATTTGAAACAGCTGCCCCTCAATCATTCTCTTCCCTCCCTTCTCTTAATATATTTATCGATCTATGAATCATCTTAGAAATAGCTTGTTGTGATACGTTGTAAATCATCGCAATTTCCTTCTCAGTTAACTCGTTTACATACCGATAATATAAAACTTGTTTTTGCTTAGTATTTAAACGTCTTAATAAGGTGATTAACAATTCATCACTTAACAAACTTTCTAAGTCATTCTCAAAAATGTTTTCGAATTGGAGAAAAGAATTTTCATCTTGAACAGTATCTACCATTTCGAGGCTTTCATTAATTGGTGCATCCAAATTCAATTCATACTTTCTATTGTGCTCTCTTAACATTGAATCAAATTTTCTGGATTCATATATAACTGCTTTTTTTATATAGGCGATACGTATGATCTGTTTTTCAAAATACTTGAAATGTTCATTTAAGGTATCAGCATTAGTACTATTCGGATCCTCTAAATAGGCAGTGTACAGTTTGTTATACTCTTCTATCTCTAAAAATCTTTTAAATACATTACTATTCACAACATCAGGATTTAAAATCTTCATTCGTCATACCCCTTATCTTTTTAGTCATAAAACATGAACTTCCGTTCGTTTTTAATTAAAAAAGACCGAATAGAATTTTTGCTAACCTTCTTACTATATATAGGGGAATTTCTATCGAAAAATACAACCAAAAACGATTAGTTATAATAATATTTTAATATTTTTATTTGTTTCATCTAAATATTAGTATATTATTACTATTTTTACCTTCTACTATGTAAAACGGTAGCTCTATTTATGCATTTTATACATTGAAGATTACATTAGATATACAAGATAGACACCAGTCGTAGTATTTAAGGACTTTACTACTACTGGCGCCACCTTTTAACTGCATCTAAGGTAACTTTCCGAAAAACTTATTAACCTCCCCCAATTCCTATCAGCCATAAATCTAGAGCGATAATAATCATATCAATCATTTTCTCACCCCCCCTTTTTTCTTATTTTACATAAATTATACAATTTTATCTTATAATATTAGTAAAAGAATAAAATGGAGGATCTTATGAATAATTATGGAGAAACAGTAAAAAAAATAAGAGTCGGCAAAGGATTTTCGCAAAAATATGTATCATCTAACATCTGTACTCAAGGTAATTTCTCCAAATTTGAGCTAGGGGAAAATAAAGATATTAAACATTCTACTCTTAGTGAATTTCTGGTCCGTATAGAAACTTCTTATGACGAATTTAAATATATAAATAATGGATATTCAATGCCTTTAAGAGATGAAATTATTAACAACTTTTATAATCAAACGTATAATAATTCGGATGATTTATTGCAGTTACAGCAAAGTTGTATTTCATATTTAAAAGAATGTCCTGAAGACAAACTGATTAATAAAATAAATATCATTATAAAAAGCCTCTCAATATTAGCCAATACGAACGATATTCATCATGCAAAATTACTTGCTGAGCCCATTTGGACAGAATTATCTCGTAGGGACAACTTGTACTTATCCGATATCTTTTTGTTAAATGCTATCCTTTATATTTTTCCGGTTGAAACGGCTGAAGAAATGAAAAAATTCGCTTTTCGTCATATTGAGAAGTATAAAAATTTCCAAAATATAAATCGGATAAAAATAAACTTTTTAATTAATCTATCCTTGTTATATTTGAAAAATAACGATTACAATATGGCTTTAAAACAATTAGAGAGCTCCATTGAACTATGTAAAATAGAGAAGCAGTTTATTAACTTATCAATATGTTATATACGGAAGGGTGTTTGTTTAAGTAATATGGGCACTTGCGGATTATATTGGATTAATAAAGGAAAGAATATGTTAGAAGTTTTAGATCAGTTCGATTTGTTATCTATATTAGACGCAGAAGTTAAAAAATACTCAATTTAATGTACATTTTAAATGAGCCTGAGACAAAACAAAAAATATGCATTTTTCCAAAGAAAAAATGCATATTTTTCTGCTTCTTCTAGAATTGATTTCCGTTACGGGGACGCTTTCCGGGGGCACGGCCTTACACGAACGTCTCAGGCGTCGCGCTGTTCCCCCAGGAGTCGCCCCTTCACTCCAATCAATTCAAATATCAATTTTTAATAAGAGTATTCCCTTATACAAAAAAATTTCTACTTATGTCCAGCCTCATACTTCAAATTTATATTCTTATTTTAAATACTTTGCTTGTAATTGGAGAAAGAAATTTAACTCCTTTTATCGTCATCATATCTCCTAGAATATGAGAAAGGTAGGCCATAGTTGAGATGATCGCTAAATGTTCAACCCCCGTACTCATTTCCAACAGATAAGACATATAGCCCCAATAAATTACTGCCCAAATTGTATGGGTTTGCCCTCTATGTGGGAACCATCCTGCTGCCCCAATGTATAGAGCGAACATAACGAGCCACCACAGTTCATCCGTAATGGCATAGTACAGTAGGAATAAACCTAAAATGCTCATCAAAATATTTTTCAACGTTTCCTGGCTTCTCATGGACAATGCAATAATGATTGCACCCAACCCTAAAAAGAGGAGTTTATTTTGTTGTGTAAGCCATCCCTCCTCTAAAAAGGGTAGGAAATTAATATTAAATATGTAGGAGAATAACGACAGAACAATCAACGCCCCACCGACAAATTGTCCGCCCTTTTTTATTTGTTTCGCCGTTTTTGTCACATGCTTGTTTAACAAATTATTTCCGTCTAAATCTGGAGCAAGGGAAGCTACAGCGGTTGCAGCTAAAACGATTGGAATCATTTCAGGTGTTTGGCTGACAGACGCCACTGCCCCTATACCCAACCCTATTGTTAAATGTGTTCGACCTTTCATGTTGCCACCTCTTTGTTGTGATGTCTCTTACTTAACGTTAACCGATGAAATTGTAGCTGAGTTTCCATCTTCATTTCTTAAAAAAGCGATTACCTTCTATTAGAATATGGTTTCACGGGTTTCCCTATCACTAGTTATGTATTCAAAGATTTCATTGTACTGAAACTAATTTGATTAATCAAGTTTTACTAATTTTAAAAAGACGTAAGATATTCGAACTGTGAATCTGAAGCGAAGGGAGGAATAGGCAAAGAAATAAGGGAAGATTTTACCGTTATTTAAATGATGTTGCTCATTTTGGGGCTAAATAAGGGAACGTTTTACCGTTATTTTAAATAAAATACCTGAATTTCATGTTTTTTCAGGTCAATAACGGAAATTCCTACCCTTATTTTTACTATTTTTTATTTTATTTTCGAAATAAGGGAAATTCATTCCTCTATTTACTCATTCGCAATTCAAGGTGCCACACCCTATTCGCAGAGAAGGCACCTTCCATTCAATCTCGAATAGAAAGTGCCTTACGTGATAAAAAATATAGGTTTTTCAGTGCCCTTCCTTAAGGCACCGCGTCTTTTTCATTCGTATAAAATGAAATTCACAAAGATAAAAGGTCAATTATAAATGATTCTTCCATAGGACCAGCAAATTCATGGATAATATTGCCTTTCTCGTCGATAAAAATTGTAGTTGGAATCGTAAAGGCACCATACGTCATACTCACGTCCCCCTGCTCATCCAACAAAACCGGAAATGTCAGCCCGTACTCATTAACAAACTTTTGCACATCGTCCTGCCTGTCTTTCGTTGTCATGTTCACTGCCAATATTTCTAGCTGGTCATTATATTCCTCATATAAACGTTGCAAATGCGGTGCTTCCATTTTACAAGGTTCACACCACGAAGCCCAAAAATTCACAATCGTCCATTTCCCTTGAGAATCCGACAGTGAATATTGTTGCTGATCTAGTGCTTGCAATGTAAAATCACTTGCTTTAACAACACGAGAGCTTTCCTCATTCTTAGCTTTATTTAAAGGTCTCTCATTAGTGGTCATGCTATTTTCCCATATAAGAATTCCGATTAATAATGTGATAATAACAAGTCCAATATATTTCTTCACTAGCTATTCTCCCTCATTGTTAAAGTTAACCACAGTTGTTCTAACGTTTGACAATGGTAAGTAGTTAGAAGCGTGCTTATTTTCCCTTTGGCAATTACTTCACCTTCATGAAGCATAATCACTTGGTCCGCAATTTCTTCAGCAAAGGAAAGTAAATGGGTAGAAAACAAGACATGAGTCCCTTTTTCCTTTTCATCTACAAGCATTTTTTTCAATGTTGCAATCCAAAAGGGGTCTAAGCCATTCGTCGGTTCATCTAATATATATAAATCTCCATCGCCTATTAAACTTTGCGCTAAATTTAAACGTTGGCGCATCCCTTTGGAATACTCCGAAACCCGTAAATGACCTTTATCAGCTAGTCCAACTTGTTCAAGAAGTTTCGGGATTTTATCGGAGGGCACCTTTTTCAAATTGGCTAATAAGGCTAATATTTCAGCAGCCGTTAATGTATCCGGAAAGTTTAAATCATCCGGCATATATCGAAGTGCCTCTTTTGAAAAACCAATGATTTCCCCTTCATTTTGCACGAGTTGCCCGGTTAACAATTTTATAATAGTACTTTTCCCTGCGCCATTTGCTCCGACAAGTGCCGTAATCTCACCAGCATCAATTGTTACCTCAATATTGTGCACGCCCCGGTTTTTCTTATATGTTTTCGTAATGTTCAACAATTCCACGGTCATATATTTATCACCTTCTTTTTAATAAATATGTAGCTAATAAAAGTGGGCTAACTCCCCATAGTGCTGTAAATAAGCTGTAATAAAATAGTCCGACTGTTGAATCATAAAATTTCACCAGCTCATAGAAGGCCGGTCCTAAAACAGCTGACTGATCCGTAAATATAAAATAACTAAAGCGCATCCATTCAAGTGGATTAATATGGATGGATAACGAAATGAAAGTTTTCAATAAATTTTCCGAAATAATGGTTCCTACCGCCATTAACACATACGATAAAATCAGTGTAATCATTGACCAAACACCTAAAGCAAGCGCCAGTGCGTGAAGCCTGTTTTTTGCTATCACACCTACGAAAATACTAAGTGATGTGAAAAGTAACAGCAAAATAAGAATAAATAAGATGAACGGACCATTTAGTGAAATGCCGCCAAAAAAGCTCCCCATCATATAGGAAAGTGTAATGGCTAATAGTGTAATGAATAAAAATACATTAAATAAGCCGATCCACTTCGTAAAAATATACTTACCATTAGACATCGGATAGGTTTTCAGTAAATTTAACCAACCTGATTCACGGTCGGCCGCTAGACTCATTGAACCAATTGTCAATATAAATAACGGAAGTAAAAATAATAATACGTTTAACATTGCTGCTGATTGACGCGTAAACCCTTCTGCATCAGGCATTGCAATTTGTTGAATCATTAACACGGATGTAAAGGTAACAACAAATAATACGGTAACGATTTGAAGCCATTTACTACGGATTAATTGCTTCATCTCAAGTTGAATAAACTTTATCATTCGTGCGTATGGATTCCCCATTCAAATGTTAATAAATCATCATATTTAAGCTGTTTACCTTGTCCATTTTCATTCATATAAGCATCCACACTTTCCTGTGATGCAAATGCGAGTACGCCGTAGTTCATAGGTGTCCAATAGTTCGCTTCGTAGATGTACACGGCCTCTTTAACATTAATCCATTTATTTGTTGATTCATCTTTAATATATGCTGCCCCAATCTCGCTCTCGCCATTAGCGATAATGTATTCCATCAAACAGCCTAAATCATCAAAAACGAGATGATCATTATTTTTAAACACTATTTGACCCGCGTAATCTATATGCGAAATTGTCATATTACAAATTTCACAAACATCTGTTTCTGCAGAAATCTCTTTCGGCTTGTATTCTTTATTGCCACAGCCTGCTAATAACATCATTGCAATAATAGTACTTATAACTAATAGCCGTTTCATCTTAATTTCCTCCAAATACTAAATAATACGAATAAACTTGCCGTACTTCCCAATAGATGTAGCCAGTTCAGTTGAATGCTTTGTTCTTTATTCTCCGTCATCATAAGTGGATTTTTATCAACTAAGACCATATTTTGTGTATCGGAGAGTTGCTGATCCAATTTATTAAGTAATGTGACACTCGGGGATTCTACATAATACTGATACACGGGCTTACGCACCATCCATTGTCCAAAACTTGTGAATGAATGGTAGTCTGTATCGCCTAATCCATCAGCATTGAAGTCATAACCGTTATAATCGTCATAATGGTTTCGATTTAACACAAAGCCAATTTCGTCTGACCGAGCCGTTAATATATTACCTTGAAACTCATTTTCAGTAACTGTTACGGTTGGTGACCTTCTACTGTGAATGACCGTTCCATTTGACTGAAACATATTTTGGGTAAATGCTGTATTCTTTACTTGATTCCAAATCGTCGCAGTCGTATTTTCCTTAAATATATTATTCGTGATTTGCGCTTCTTCAATATCATATAAATACATGCCGTTACTATTTAATTGAAGCTGTCTTTCGATTTGGTTGTGGGCAATACGAGCATTTTCAACGACCATTATCGTCATGCCCGATACATTATTCTTAACCGCATTGTGTTGTAGCTGTATATTAGTACCGTACATGAAATGCAATCCATACCGCCCATCTTCAACTACCGTATGTTGGACGTCTACATTTTTTGTTTTCTCAAAGTACATGCCATCCTGAATGTTTTTAGCAAACAGATTTTTGACAATAATTTGATCCCCTTCAAATAGACTCACCGCGTTTGGCTTTTTGGAAAAGTGGCCTTCTTTTTTTCCCTCTATTTTCAAAGAGGAAAGAGTGACATTTTGAACACGGTAAAACTCCACACCTTTTTCATCAATATCAAGGTTCAAATTTTTAAAGACAAGATCTTTACTATCTTCAACACGAATAGGTGTTTGTTTCGTTTCAAATTGGAGTGATACAAGCGTAATATCAGTAGTGTCCTTAATCTTAATTCCTGTAGTTAATGATGTGATTTTTGTTTTTTTATCGCCAATGATTGTAATAGGTTTTGTAATGGTAACTGATCCTTCGTACGTTTGGTTTTTTAAATAAAGCGTACTATGTGGTTCAGTTTCGTCTATTAATTGCTGTAAACTTTCTGCTGCTACGCTATGTGAAACGAGGGGAAAGAAGGTTAATAGCAGCGAAAGAACAGCCCATCTCATCAATTTATTCATAAGCCCTATGCACCTCTATTTATGGTGTATTTACAGAGATAAGTCGCTTTCAGACATATCATCCGCTCATTAATCACCAGCATTGTGCTGTTTTTCTTCCCCTTCATGATGCACATGACCGTCTTCAGGATCATGTTTATCCACATTCTCTCCCGCTTTCATTTTTGCTTTACGGCGCTCCAAAGCTTGTTGACGTACTTTTGTATAGGATGTCAATTCCGATCCTTCATTCTCATCCATATACGTTTTTGCATCATCTTCATATTTAAAGAAAATATAACCCCAGTTCATCGGTGATTTTAACTTTGTTTTCACAATATATGCTTGCTCTACATTAAACCAATTTAATGTTTTGTAATCACGTACAAATTTTTCATTTACTTCTACGTTGGCAAACTCAGCATTCAGTAAACAACCGATATCATCATAAAATGCAATGGAGCCGTCCTCTTTAATCGCCTGAGCTGAGAAGACGCCCATTTCATGATCTTTTGTATAAACTTTCATATTACACATGACGCATACTGTATCTTCTGTAGGCTCTTGCAAACGTGCATCCTGCGTCCAATCCTTCTCGGCGATTTGTTCAACATCCTGCTGCTGTGCGGATTCCTGATTGGAAACTGTTGACTCATTGTTCTCTTCAGTTTGGTTGCAAGCTGTTAGTAACATTGTGATAGTTCCTGCTAATAATATCTTTTTAATCACGTACATCACTCCATTATTTTTATTTCGCTTCCTATGATAACACTTGGTTAGAATATTATATTTGACAAAGTAATCACAATATTTTGTGCTAATTGTGAAATTTTTATAATACCCATACAGGTATAAAAAATCCCATAAATAAAAGCCGCTAAATTTCGCGGCTTTTATTTATGGGATTTTTTGTTTGTTATATTAATATATTTATCTACCTTTATTTCGCGAGATCTTTCATGATAGCCAATTGAAATTTCTTTTCGAATGATAGATTGGTGTGAGCTTATACAATCGACATCAGTTATTCACTCAATAATGGTTGATACTTTCTGATTAATTGGCGTAATCGTTCTTCACTTACTGGTCCCACAATCCGTTCAAGCTCTTCACCCTGTGCATTGAGCACTACCGTTGTAGGAATGGATTTTACTTGGAAAGCTTTTCCTACTGCATCATCTTCATCCCTTAAGATTGGATATGTCACGTTGTAAGTTTCCATAAAATCTGCGAGTTCTTCTTCACCGTTGTCACGTGCTGTTAAATTGATACCGAGTAAAGCAACACCCTTAGGCAAGTTTTCAGCAAAACTTTGCAAATGGGGCATCTCTGCTTTACATGGCGGGCACCACGTTGCAAAGAAATTAACAACCGTTAAAGATTGTTCCTGTTCAGACAGACGATATTGTTCACCCGTCGTAGCTGGTAAATCAATTGCTGCACGGGTCGTTGCCCTTATGTTTTCTTCAACATCCATTAACATGATTGCAACTAAGCTTAAAAGTCCTGCACCTGCTATATATTGAGTATGCTTCGTTCTAAAATAAACTGTTAGTAATACGGCGACATGAAAAAGCGTAAAGCTAGAAATAAAGCCGTCTAACCACATGAGCAGGAAAAATTGAACGAGCAACACATGCTGACTTTTTATTCGTTCAATTAAAATAAGGGTAAAAATCCACATACCTGCAACAAACCACTGTTCCTGAAAACTGTAAAAAATAAGCTGATAAACGGCGACAAGTCTTACCCAATACATCCAGCCAACTTCCCAATCAAACAATTCCCGTTTTCTATACAATAGGAAAGCAACAACTGCCAGTGCTAACAGATGGCCTTTTAAACCACCATCAAAATAAATTAGTGATAATGGTGCCTGAAAGAAATCTGAGCTTGAAAAAAGAATATAACTGAACTTCCAAATGAAAATATAAGTATAAAGCAAATGTTCAATTAGTTTAGTTGTTGCTCCATCCGAATGGCGACTACGAAAATCGCTATAAAGGATGGCAATGATCAATGCGAGCCATGCGATCGGAATATTCACTTGTCCCAATGTTAAATATGTCATTTTTTATGTCCTTTCCAATCGCAGAGCTCCCAAAACGTTACTTAAAATTATAAGCCGTGACAATTGGTTCACGATTGTTCACTTGATCTTGATAGTATTCATATAAGGAAATACCTAAAAATGAACCCGAGATATTCGCTACATTTGTATAGCCACTATTATTGAGTGCCATCACCGCATTATAGCTACGCTGTGATGAACGGCAATGTACATAAACAGGAACATCTGTCGGAATTTCCTCCATACGCCCACGTAATTCGCTCAGTGGAATGTTTACAGCCCCTTTTAACGCCCCTTGCGCAAACTCATTTGCTTCACGCACATCGACAATAAAAGCACCTTCTTCTACTAAACGGCGTACATCGCTCACACGCACTTGCTTGAAACGACCAGCCATTAAATTTGTTGCTACTAATGCAGCTAAATTCACAACGTCTTTTGCTGTACTAAACATAGGCGAATACGAAAGCTCCAATTCTTTTAAGTCTTCAATTGTCCCGTTCATTGTAATCAATGTCGCAATAACATCAATTCGCTTATCTGCATTGCCTTTTCCGATTGCTTGCGCGCCGACAATGCGACCCGTAGGCAACTCATAAACTAACTTGAAATGAAGGGGGTTACTTGAAGGCATTAAACCGACTTTATCCGGTGCAATAATATACACGGCCTCCACTAATAAACCCATTTCCTTTGCAGTACGCTCATTTAATCCCGTAGACGCTGCTGCATAGTCAAAAACTTGAATGCTTGATGATCCGATGACACCTTTATTCAAGACCGGAATTCCGTACATATGATCTGCTACCGCACGAGCCTGACGTTGAGCAGGACCAGCGAGCGCTAAACGCGTTTGTTTGTTCATCAGACGGTGATACACCTCGATGGCATCGCCAACTGCATAAATATCCGGGTCGCTTGTTTGGTAATTTTGATTAACTTTAATTGCACCCGTTTCTCCAATTTCTAAGCCTGCTTCTGTCGCTAAAGTAGTTTCCGGGCGTACACCAATTGCTAAAACGACAATGTCAGCAGCGACTTCTTTACCTGAATTTAACTTAATCAAATTCGGCGTAATTTCTGCTAAGCCATCACCGACGATTAACTCGACACCTTGATCAACCATTTCTTTGTGTAAAATTTGCGCCATGTCGTCATCAAATGGTGTTAAAATTTGTGGTGCAAATTCGACAAGCGATACATTTCTGCCTGCTAAACGTAGATTTTCCGCTACTTCAACTCCGATAAAGCCTCCACCAATTACCGCAATGTTTTGGGCGTCATTTTCTACAATTGCATTATGTAAACGCTCAATATCCACAACATTTCTTACGGTAAATACATGAGGCAAGTCGTTACCCGGCAATTTCGGTACGATTGGACTCGCACCCGGAGATAACACTAATTGATCGTAGCTTTCTGTTGTTCGTTCGCCTGTAACGGTATTTTTTACTGTCACCGTCTTGTCCTCACGATTAATGGCAATAACCTCACTATTAATACGCGCATCAATGTTATGCTTAGCTTCAAATGAATCCGGTGTCATCATTAACAGCTTCTTGCTATCTGCAACAACTCCACTTAAATAAAACGGTAATGAACAATTCGAAAATGATACGTGTGGTCCTTTTTCAAACATCACAATTTCTGCTTGCTCGTCTAAACGACGAATTCTTGCTGCTGCAGAAGCACCGCCTGCAACCCCACCAATAATGACTACTTTTTTCATCTTGAACCCTCCCATAAATTACAAAAAAATATTTTTTTCTTCTTCTTTATATAATATACCCCTATAGGTATAATGTCAATTTTTTTAGTGACTAATATTACCTTACTTGTAGCTTTTTAATAGATGTTCCAATCACACACCTAAATAAAAAGACGACCGACAAGTTGATTGTCGATCGTCCAAATTTTTTTAAATTTAATTAGATGCTTAGCAGGAACATGTAAGTTTTTAATAATGATAGAATAGATAGATTAATCTTTAATTGTTTGTCGACGGAAAAAGAAAATGGCTAATCCGTAAATAATAACCGTATAGACAATGACAATGTAAAGATGAGGTAATGTGGCACTATAATCGTTTGCCAAAAGCGCCCTTACCAAGTCAACGATATGGACAAATGGAAGGATGTAGGCAATTTTTTCAAATGTACCACCAATTAGACTTAAATCAAACCAGGCGCCAGATAACAATGCTGTTAAGTTTGTTAATAGTGCTCCACATAACCCTACTGCTGCCTTTTCACTTAGTAAAATCCCGCATATTAAACCAATTCCTATGAAGATAAAAGATGCGAATAGAAGGCTGATTAATGCGAGCAAGATGTGTAGTGTAATGGTAAAGCCCATAAAATAGGCTGTAATGAAACAAATAATACTTTGTATAAAAGCGATTGCTGCAAGCGGAATGGAATATCCGAGAATAAAATCGGTTGCGGTCATCGGTGTTGTAAGTAACCGTGCTAAATAGGCACTTGTGCGATCCTTTGATAACGTTTGTGCTGCAAATAGTGCAATAAAAGATAAACTAAATACGGCTATACCAGGTGTGAGTACTTCGATGCTAAATAAATTTTCTGGTACATTCCGGTTAATCGTATTCAGAAGTAGTAATAAAATAATGGGAAACACAATACCGAAAAAGAGAGAAATCGGGTCACGTAAAACTTCTTTTGTAACACGACCAGCAAATATATAGGACCGCATTATGATTCACCTCCAGTGACAAAATGGACAAACGCACGTTCAAAGTTAGGTTGCTTCGATTGATCTATGAGTTCATCTACTGTACCAACTGCCTTCATATAACCGTCTTTTAAGATGCATATCCGATCGCAAAGTTCTTCGGCTTCTTCTAAATAGTGTGTGGTTAATATTATCGTTGTAGAGCTTTTTAGTTTCTTTATCATCGTCCAGAGCTCATGTCTACTAATAATATCCAGTCCAAGTGTGGGTTCGTCTAAAAATAATATACGTGGTTCTAAAATTAAGGCCATTGCGATGCTCAGTTTACGTTGCCATCCACCAGATAAGGTCTTTCCTCGTTGTTTTTCGAAAGGTTCGAGTGAAAATTGTGCAATCATCTCATCTACTTTAGCTGTAGCTTGTAATTTTGAAAAACCGTGAATACGCGCCATTAAGAGCAAATTTTCACGTACCGTTAAGTTTGGAGCAATTGCAGTTTCTTGAGGTGAGACAGCGATTATTGAATGGATAGCTGAATCTTCTTTAGAAAGAGAATGGCCAAGTATAAGCGCGTTTCCAGAAGAGGGTTTTAGAAGACCTGTAAGAATTTTGATTAAAGTTGTTTTACCTGCACCATTGACACCAAGTAAACCAAATAACTGTCCTTCTGGTATGGAGAGTGTCAACGGGTGTAAGGCTACTTTCGTTTTATATTGTTTGGATAATTGCTGAATCTCAATTGCATTAGTCAATTTCATTCCTCCTGATCAAATGGATCATTTACCATATTCATAAACTGTTGGAGCATCTCCTTAGGGACAATAGCTAGCCCTCGTTCTTCATCACCTAAAATGACGAGGGAATCACCAGATTTAATCTGAAATATTTCACGTGCCTTTTTAGGAATGACAATTTGTCCACGTTCGCTTACTTTTGTTATACCGAAAAAATGCTTTCCCTTTGGAGGAAGCGCTATTGACGTTGTGTCATCTTTATAATTGACTAAATTATCTAATGTGACATTGTAAAATTTAGCGAGGGCCATACTGAAATTTAAATCAGGTACAGAGTCTCCTTTTTCCCATTTAGCAATGACTTGGCGAGAAACATTTAATTCAAGAGCTACCTGTTCCTGTGTCAATTTATGCTGTAAACGTAACATTTTCAAATTCATATTAATCATATTAACTACACCTCTATGTATTATTATAGGCACATTATATCAATAATCTACCTATGTTACATGACATGGATGTTATAATTCGTGGCAAAATTAAAGAGCCGTGCCCGAGGAAAGCATCGGCCCCTGAATGAAAAATCAACGGTTTATATTCATTTTTTATTTTTACAAGTCACAGGTAAAGATACTGTAAATCTTGTCCCCTCACCTTGTTCGCTTTCTACTTCAATCGTTCCTCTATGTGCTTCAATCAAGCTTTTTGTAATCGCCATACCAAGCCCCGTTCCATCCGAATGTTTTTCAGTCGTCGTTCCGCGGTAATAACGCTTAAATAAAACCTGCAGTGTTTCTTTATCCATGCCAACCCCATTATCACGAATACAAATAATTAAATAATCTTCTCGCTGTTCAAGTGACGTTTCAATGTGAACAGCTGATGAATTATGTAAAACTGCATTCATATAAATGTTTTGTAATGCCCGTTTAAATAATTCTGGATCCAATTCGATTGCATACGTTTCTTGCATGGTTTCTAACGAAAACGTATGCTCCTTTGCACGGGAATCATTACTAATATCAGCTATCATTTGCTGGATTAACGGGACAATATTTTGTGTTGTTTTATACATTGGAATGGTTGTAGAATGCTCAATTTGCATCGCTAAATTTAAGTCACTTATAAGCTGCTCCATATGCTTGCCCTTTGTATCAATTTCTTCAATAAATTCACGTTGCTCAGACGGAGACCAAGTATATTCCCGCTTTAATAGTAAAGTCGTATAACCTTTTATATATGTGAGGGGCGTTTTTAAATCATGCGAAATTCCTGCAATCCAATCGCGTTTGGCCTGGTCGACTTTCCCTCGTTCAACCTTCGCTTCCATCAATTGCAAACGCATTGTCTCTAGCTGCGTCAAAACTTCTTCATACAAACGAAATCGGAATTTTCGTTTCCCTTTTCGGTTAAAGATCTTTTCATAGTTTGCAAATGGCTCAAAGTTTTCAGCTGCTAATTGCGCAATCCATTTTAAAATAATAAGGATTGGGCTCCCTATATACCATGCTAGCCATGTCATCATCAGTACTGTATCGAGACCGAATAATAGCACAATAAATAGCTCTTGCTCAGATTCAGCTATTCCTAGCTTTGGCAGCACTATTTCTAAAGCAAACGGAATCGTAATGGTTAAAATAAGTACATACACCGCAATTGCGATGAATAAATGCAGTAAAATACGTTGCTGAATTTTCATGAATTATCACCTGCTGGCGGAATAAATTTATAGCCAATGCCACGTAAATTAACAAGAACTTTCGGATTTTTCGTGTCATCCCCTAATTTTTTTCTTAGTTTGGCAATATGAATGGTTACCGTCTTTTCCTCACCATACACATCTTCGCCCCATACACGCTCATAAATTTGGTCTGTCGTAAATACATAATTCGGATGCTCACAAAAAAAACGCAGTAATTCTTGCTCTTTCGCCGTTGCGTGCACAGGCTTCCCTTTAACCATTAATAAGGCTTGCTCTGGATGAAAGACAAATGTCGCATATTCAAATGCTGTGCTTGTTTGATTTTTTTGTCCATATTCGCGCTGTCTTCTTAAAATTGCACGAATCCTCGCTACGACCTCAAGTGGATTAAATGGTTTCTTAATATAATCATCCCCACCCATGCTTAGTCCAGTTAATTTGTCGAAGTCACTTGTACGTGCACTTATAAACAAAATCGGTGCTGTAGACTGTTGGCGAATCGCGCTACATAACGAAAACCCGTCACCGTCCGGAAGCATCACATCTAGCAGGATAATATCAAAAGTCGTGTTTGCTATATGAGCGAGTGCCTCTGCTTTTGTCGTAGCTGTCGTAATCTGTGTAAAATGTTCTTTTTTTAAGGTTATTTCAAGTAGCTTTAAGATCCCTACTTCATCGTCTACAATTAATATTTTTGCTTGATCATTCATAAATCCCCCTCATTTCTACATCCATTTTAACAATATTTTTTCTTAAGGACTTAATTTACCTATAAATGTTACTGCGCTTTTGCTCTCTGTTTACTTTATTTTTACTTTCAATCTTTACACTATGGATAGCAAGTGAAACAGGAGGAACAGTGATGACAGCAATTATTCAAACGAATAACTTAACAAAACATTTTGCACAAGACATTGTTATACAAAATGTCACAATGACGATTCAAAAAGGGGAAATATACGGGTTTTTAGGGCCCAATGGTTCTGGCAAAACGACGGTCATGAAGATGCTACTCAACCTATTAAAGCCTACTTCAGGAGAAATTTTCATACAAGGCCAGTCAGTTCAAGCTACTTCTTATAATTATTTAAAAAATATCGGTAATTTAATTGAATATCCCATTTTATATGAGGAGCAAAGTGCACTAAAAAATTTAGAGCTGCACTGTATGTACATGGGTGAACAGCATATTTCCAACATTCCAGAAGTACTAGTACTCGTTGGTTTAAAGGATGTTGGTGCTAAAAAAGTGAAGTCCTATTCGCTCGGGATGAGACAACGCTTAGCGATTGCCAAAGCGATTGTGACGAAGCCAGATATTTTAATATTGGATGAACCAATCAATGGATTAGATCCAATCGGTATTAAAGAAATGCGTGAATTATTGCTGCAATTAAAACAACAAGGAATGACGATTTTAATTTCAAGTCATATCGTCGCTGAAATTGAATCGATTGCAGATACGATTGGCATTTTAAAAGATGGTCAGCTAATCGAAGAGGTCTCGATGAAAGCATTAACAAAGAAAAATGCTACATCGCTTGAAATAATCGTAAATGATGGGAATGAAGCGAAACAGCTATTAGAAGAAGTATTCTCACTATCGATTCATACTCAAGATGACACACTCTATATCGAGCATTTTTCTGGCAAGCCGTCTACCATCGTAAAGTTTTTAGTGGAGCACAAAATTGAAGTAGAAAAGGTAGAAAGCCATCACCAGACGTTAGAACAATACTTTGTCGATCGTATCGAAGGAGGTTTTTAAAATGTTTAAGCTAATGAAGCTCGAATGGATGAAACATCAGCTATCTCGTTATATCATTCCTTTGCTTATTTGCTGCATCGGGATTTACGGTTTTGTCATTTTAATGGCCTTCGATAGTAAACATAGTGGTGAATCCCTTCTGTTTCCTGACTTTATGGCCATTGCCTATATTTCATCTAATATCATCTTTATTGTTTTTGGTGGCGTCTTACTCTCTCGCCTCATCATTTCAGAGTTTAAAACAAAGACGATGCAAGCGATGTTTACGTATCCAATCGCACGTAAAAAAATAATACGCGCAAAATTAAGTATTGTCTTTTTCTATACAGCAGCTAGTTTATTTATTTGTATTTGGTTTACTCAAGGATTGACATTCTTTTTACAGTCTTGGCTAGGGCTTTTTGAAGAGAGCGTTAATGCGAGTGAGTTACTAGCTTCGATGCCAAAAACAATCACGAATGCCTTATGTATGGGGGCAATTGCGTTGATTCCACTATTATTCGGTATGCGTAAAAAATCGACTGCAACAACGATTACTTCCGCAACCCTAATTGCATTTTTAATCAACTCTACATTTAACTCTAGTAGCGAATCGCTTAACTTAATGGACCTAATTGGGATCCCGTTCATTTTAGGGGGGATTGGTATGCTGATTGCATACTTTGCATTCCGAAAAATTGATTTACAGGATATTGATTAATTAATTTCAGAAGTTAATCTAAAAAAAGGAGCGGGAACTTTATGCGTAAAACAATTTTATATTCTGTCTTTTTCATCCTCATCATCGGGGCGATAGGCGGATTTTATATGTATCAAGTATTAACAGTTGAGACAAAAGTAATCGACGAGGAGACATTTGAAAACATTGAGCATCTATCTGTTAACACTTCGACAATTAATGTAGAAATTAAAGCATCGAAAGACTCTGCTGTGCATGTTGAATTAATTGGCAATAAAAAACAAAAAACTACACCGAAATTAGTTACATTAACAAGCGAAGATCAACTAAATATAGAAGTTCAGGAAGGTCAAAAATCAAATTGGATTAATGCTAGCTTTACACCTAGCGCCAATAAATTAGTTATTACGGTGCCTGAACAATTCATTCAAACGATTGAAAGTAAAAGTGATACTGGCAATTTAATGATAGAAGATGTAAAGGCTGGAGAATTTCTCATTCAAATAGATGTAGGAAACATTCACTTTAAGGATACAGTTGGCGCCTATATAATTGCTACCGCGACAGGCAATATTAAAATGGAATTGGATGAAATTCTACATCCACTAACTATCAGTTCAGATAGTGGTGACATTCAGCTTCAAACAAAGAAAAAACCAAATGATGCCGTGATAACTGGAAAAACTGATTCTGGAAAAATAGCGATTTATAACGAACAGTTAAGTAGTGCCATTTGGGGTGAAGGTCAAACTCACATTGAATTGTATACGAAAACAGGCGATATTTCAGTAAATATAAAGTAATTTATTTTGTCTTTATTTTTAGAAATTCAAACCAAATTAGTCAATATCGGAAATGAAGCTTTTTAAAAGTAGCGATGATTATAGTCGCTGCTTTCTTCATTATTTCGTTAATAACTAAAAATAAGCGTGTTTGTATTCCCAATTTGTTGCTCTTGATGTTTATTTTTTAAAATACAAAAGGCTAACATTGCTATTAACAGCGAAGCTAGCCCTTTTTAGTTCCGTTATAGGATTATACTGGACTGACACCATGCTTGCGTTCTGTGAATGTCAGTTCTTTTGATTTGTATGCATCGAGACGAATCTCTAGTGTGTTGCGCAGTTCGTTCGGTTCAATCACTTCATCAATGATTAGCTCCGATGCCAGACGATACACATCGATTTCCTCCTGATACTCTTCCCGCTTCTGATCGATAAATGCGGCCTGCTCTTCTTTTGGCAAGGCAGCGATTTTATTTGCATATACCGCATTAATAGCTGCTTCCGGCCCCATTACAGCAATTTGTGCACCTGTTAATGCAATGCAAACATCTGGTTCAAATGCTGGGCCTGCCATTGCATAAAGTCCAGCACCATATGCCTTGCGGACAATAACCGTAATTTTCGGTACTGTCGCCTCACTCATCGCATAAATCATTTTCGCGCCATGGCGTATAATCCCCATCTTCTCTACATTTGTTCCTATCATAAATCCAGGAACGTCTGCTAGGAAAATTAACGGAATGTGGAACGCATCACATAGACTGATGAATTTTGCTGCCTTATCTGCTGAATCATGGAATAACACGCCACCTTTAACCCGCGGTTGATTGGCGATAATGCCGACAGATTGGCCATTTATACGCGCAAAACCTGTAATGATTTCAGCAGCAAATAGCTTTTTCACCTCACAGAATGAGCCTTCGTCAATAATACGGTCAATTAAATCGTACATATTGAACGGTGCATTTTGGTTAGCTGGGATAATTTCCTCAATCGACTTTTCAAACGTTTTTGGCAGTTTTGGCTCTTCCACATTCGGCTTGTTTTTAAAGTTATCTGGGAAGTAGCTGATGTATTGTCTTGCGTAGGCAATTGCCTCTTCCTCTGTTTTCGCCAGTACATCACCACAGCCTGAAACTGAACAGTGCATTTTTGCCCCACCCATCGTTTCAAGGTCGACCTTTTCCCCGATTACCATCTCCGCCATACGCGGTGAGCCTAAGTACATGGAAGCATTCCCTTCCACCATAACTACAACATCACAGAAAGCAGGAATATACGCGCCACCTGCTGCTGAAGGTCCGAATAATAGACAAATTTGCGGGATACGGCCAGATAATTTTACCTGATTATAAAAGATGCGACCTGCTCCTCGGCGTCCGGGGAACATCTCCAGTTGATCCGTAATACGGGCACCAGATGAATCAACTAAATAAAGTAGTGGAACGTTAAGCTTTTCAGCCGTCTCCTGGATACGGATAATTTTCTCAACCGTTAGCTTTCCCCAAGAGCCTGCTTTTACTGTTGAGTCATTTGCCATTACACATACAGTTCGTCCATGAATTTTCCCGATACCTGTGACAACGCCGTCTGCAGGGAGGTCACCTGCAAGTACATTAGCAAACGTTCCATCCTCTGCCTGTAACCCTTCATCAAAGAGGAGCTCCAAACGCTCTCGAACGAATAATTTCCCCTGTTCCTGATTTTTTTCATGATACTTTTCATGACCGCCCTTTAACACAGTATTCTTCATTTCTTGGTGTTTGTTTTCAACTGTCAATTTTGTCATTTCTTCCATCCTCCTTTTATTTGCCACTGTAAACTGGTGGCCGTTTTTCTTGGAAAGCCTTCAATCCTTCTAGCCGGTCTTCCGTTTGCAGTAATCGGCTATATGCCAATGATTCGATTTGGAGTCCGGTAGAAATATCTGTCTGCATTCCTTGATTAATCGCCGTTTTTGCCTGTATGAGTGAAAGTGGTGCATTTTTAGCAATTTCGTACGCAAGCTCCTTTGCCTGTTCAAGCAATCTTTCTGGCTGTACAATATGCTCGATCATCCCGTACTGATACGCTTCCTCCGCTGATAGACGGCGGGCAGTGTAAATTAGCTCTTTTGCCTTTCCTATACCAATTAGACGAGGAAGACGCTGTGTCCCACCTGCTCCTGGAATGATGCCAAGTGCTGTTTCAGTTAAGCCCATTTTTGCCGTATTGCTAGCTATACGAATATCACATGCAAGTGCAAGCTCCAGACCTCCTCCAAATGCTACACCATTAATAGCAGCGATAACTGGTTGAGCGAGCGCTTCAAAATGATTCATCGTTTTTCCAATTAGTGCAATGGTTTTTCGAGTTTCTCCCTCATTCATCCCTTTACGTTCCTTTAGGTCGGCTCCAGCACAGAAGGCTTTTTCTCCGTCCCCAGTAACAATAACGACACGGATAGAACGATCATCGTGAATTGCTTCTAGTGCCTCGTTAATTTCATGTAACATTTGAACAGATAGCGCATTAGCGGCCTCTGCCCTCATAAACGTGACCACTGCTACGCCGTCCTGCACCTCTACTTTTACGAAATTTGGCATGATTTTCCCTCCTCTCGTGCAATAGCAACTAGCTTTGAAGATAGTGTTTTGCCGATTAATCCTTCGACATAAAGGGCTGTTTGCTGGATTTTTTCCATGCTGACACCTGTTTCGATGCCCATCTCATGCAAGAAATACAATAAATCCTCGGTTGCTACATTGCCCGATGCACCATGAGCATACGGACATCCGCCAAGCCCACCAATTGCACTATCAAATTTCGTAATCCCATGTGCCAGACTTGTCATGACATTCGCGATGGCTGTGCCACGTGTGTCATGAAAATGCATCGCTAGCTTTTCAGCTTTGAAGTGACGCAGCATTTCATGAAGTAACGCATCTACCTGTGTCGGTACACCCACGCCTGTCGTATCTCCAAGCGATAGTTCTGAAATGCCCATATCAAACAATTTTTCTGCCACATTTACGACCTGTTCCGGCTTTGTATATCCGTCATAGGGGCATGCAATGACCGTAGAGATATACCCTCGTACGGTCTTGCCTGCTGCTAGTGCACCATCCACAACTTCCTTTAATATAGGAAACGTCTCATCAATGGATTTGTTTATATTCGATTTGTTGTGGCCCTCACTTGCTGACATAAAAATACTTACTTCATCGACACCGACGTCAAGTGCTCGTGCTAGCCCTTTACTGTTCGGCACAAGTGCAGCATACGTAATAGCGCTATTTCGCTTAATTTCT
Organism: Solibacillus sp. FSL K6-4121; assembly: GCF_038002585.1. Taxonomy (NCBI): domain Bacteria; kingdom Bacillati; phylum Bacillota; class Bacilli; order Caryophanales; family Caryophanaceae; genus Solibacillus; species Solibacillus sp. FSL K6-4121. The sequence continues at coordinate 406,022 of NZ_JBBOCS010000002.1, read as the reverse complement.
TTTAGAACCTCTACAGCGTCTGCCAGCTGTGGAATCCATTTCGGATGTACGAAACTTGTGACTTCGATGTAATTGAGCCCGGACTCGCTTAAACGATTAATGAGCTGGATTTTCTCTTCCGTCGGTATAAAAGTCGTTTCATTTTGTAACCCGTCGCGTGGCCCTACTTCTTTTATTTGCACTTGTTTCGGCAGTTGCATAGACTACACTCCCTTATCCGATTTCAACTAAATCGTTTGCTTCATCGATAAAATCGCCTTCAGCTACAATGATTCGTTTCACTGTCCCTGCTTCTTCAGTTACAATAGGAATCTCCATTTTCATAGATTCCAAAATAGCAACATCTTGACCTGCTGTTACTTGTTCGCCTTCTTTCACCAAAATCTTCCATACTGTTCCTGCCATACTCGCTTTTACTATTGTCATATATTATTCCTCCATTTAATATAAAGTGTAGAGAAGTGGCACGCAGTAGATACGATCTCGCCAAAGTTCAATCTTTTGCGCCTCTTCTCCACTTATTTACCGACTGCTTTTGTTTTTGGTAAATAGTATTCCTCTACAAACTTAGTTGTAGTGCTACCTGCTAAAAATTGCTCCTGTGTGACAGTTTCAAGCAGCATCGGTATATTCGTTTGAATACCTTCCACTACATAACTGCGCAATGCATCGGCTAACCTTACACATGCTTCCTCTCTTGTTGATCCAAACACAACAAGCTTTCCAATCATCGGATCATAAAAAGGAGTTACCTCGCTTCCTGTTTCCACAGCTACCTCATGTCGAATCCCTTCTCCTTCAGGTAATACTAGTTTCGTAATTTTCCCTGGTGACGGGAAGAAGGTTATTGGATGTTCCGCATAAATACGCACCTCAATCGCGTGCCCTTTTTGCTGAATATCCTCTCTTGTAAAGGCAAGCTTTTCGCCATTTGCTATCTTCAACTGCTGCTCAACAAGATCCAGTCCTGTAATCTCTTCTGTTACCGGATGTTCCACCTGTAAGCGGGTATTCATCTCTAGGAAGTAGAAGTTTTGATCACAGTCCACTAAAAACTCAATCGTGCCAGCATTTGTGTAGCCAATATGTTTTGCTGCATTCACTGCGGCATCTAACATTTTCTTACGTGTCTCTTCTGATATGAACGGAGAAGGAGCTTCCTCTACCACTTTCTGATTGCGACGCTGTATAGAACATTCACGCTCATAGACTGGAATAACGTTGCCAAATGCATCAGCTAGCACCTGCACTTCAATATGATGGGGTTCTGCAATGAATTTTTCGATAAACATCGTCCCGTCACCAAAGAAGCTTTGCGCACGTTTTTGATTTCCTTCGAATGCCTTACGCAGCTCCTGTTCATTGTTGACCAGCTGCATACCGATTCCACCGCCACCTGCAGATGCTTTTAACATGACCGGATACCCAATGTGCTCTGCAATTTTTGCAGCTTCATCTGTATCAGCGATTGGTTCATTAACCCCCTGCACAATTGGCACTCCAGCTTGCTGCATCGTTTTTCGTGCCTCTATTTTGCTGCCCATTGATTGAATGACCTCAAATTTTGGTCCGATAAACGTTAATCCTGCTTCCTCTACACGTTTGGCAAATGTTGCATTTTCAGATAATAAGCCATAGCCTGGATGAATGGCATCAGCACCTGTTTGCTTTGCCACATCTAAAATGGAATCTATATTTAAATAGCTTTGTGTTACTGGTGGTTTACCAATACAGAAGCTTTCTGTTGCCTCTTTTACATGCAGACTGTTCGCATCAGCCTCCGAATAAATTGCCACCGTTTCGATGCCTAATCGGTTACACGTTCTGATAATGCGGCGCGCGATTTCGCCTCGATTGGCAATGAGTACCTTTTTGAACATATTTCAACCTCCCTAATGCATTGTTTTCACTAAACTTGCAAACTGTTCACGAATTTTGAACTTCTGTATTTTTCCTGACGCGGTCATTGGGTAACTGTCGACAAAAAAGATATAGCGCGGTATTTTATGCCTCGATATTTTCCCTTTGCAGAAATCCCTTATTTCTTCTTCCACCGCTGTCTGCCCTTCTTTCAGGATAATCCATGCCGCTACTTCCTCGCCGTACTTCTCATCCGGAACGCCGGTCACTTGTACATCTAGCACTTTTGGATGTTGATAAAGGAATTCTTCTATTTCACGAGGATACACGTTCTCTCCACCTCTAATAATCATATCCTTCAATCGTCCTGTAACGCGGACATAGCCATTTTCATCCATCGTTCCTAGATCGCCCGTGTGCAGCCAGTTATCGGTGTCGATCGCTTCTTTTGTCGCATCCGGATTATTGTAATAACCTTTCATGACGACATAGCCCCGAGCACAAATTTCTCCTTGCTCCCCTCGAGGAACCTCTTCATTTGTACCTGGCTTCATAATTTTCACTTCCACATTTGGTAAAGCGCGCCCAACTGTCTCTACTTTCAGATTCAGTGGGTCATCTACTCGTGTTTGTGTTAACACTGGTGAAGACTCGGTCTGACCGTAGCAAATCGTCACATCTTCCATACCAAGTTTATTGATCACGTCCCTCATTACTTCGATAGGACAATTGGAGCCTGCCATCACGCCCGTTCGCAATGACGAGACATCAAAACTCGAAATATTCGGTAAATTTAACTCACTGATAAACATCGTTGGTACGCCATGGAGCGCCGTGCATTGCTCCTTTTCAACTGTACGAAGTACTTCCTCAGGATGGAACTCCTGCACCGGTACCATCGTTCCTCCCACTGAAACGATCGCTAGTGTACCTATTACACAGCCGAAGCAATGGAAAAATGGTACGGGGATACATAGTCGATCTTCATGTGTCAGCTTCATGCATTCTGCAATGTTGATCGCGTTGTTAATTAGATTGGAATGCCGTAGCATCACACCTTTTGGAAAGCCCGTCGTTCCCGATGTATATTGAATATTGATGACATCATCATAATTTAAGGATTGTTTGCGTTGCTCTAGTTGTTCATCTGATATTCGGCTGCCATTCGCCAAAAATTCCTCGTAGGTGAACGCCCCTGGATATTTTTTATCACTAATTACGACAACGCTTTTTAAAAGTGGAAGTCGGGTACTTTGTAATTTACCTGGCTCACATTCTTTCAACTCTGGACATAAGTCATATAAAGTATCAATGAATGCATGATCCCGGTAATTGTCGATTAAAATAATCGCCCTTGAATCAGATTGCTTAAGTAAATATTCCAACTCGCTTGTCCGGTAACTCGTATTCACAGTGACTAGCGGTGCGCCCATCTTCCCTGATCCAAACTGAAGACCCGGCCAATGCGGAACATTTGTTGTCCATACAGAGAAATGATGGCCTTTTTCAAGTTCAATTGCCATTAACGCTTTTGCTACTAAATCACTGTGCTTGTTAAACTGTTCATATGTCATGCGGTAATCTCGGTCTGAATAGACTAATGCCTCCCGATGAGGGTATTGTGCAGCCTTTTCTTCTAATAGCTCGCCAATCGTTTGATAAACAAGTTCTGCCATACGCATTCCTCCCTTTTGTCAAAAAATCTAACAACCTAACACTCGTGAAATGACCACACGCTGGATTTCAGACGTACCTTCTCCTATTTCCATTAATTTAATATCACGTAAATGACGTTCTACATCGTACTCTGCCATATAACCGTAACCACCATGGATTTGAATCGCCTGATTACATGTACGGAAGCCCATTTCCGACGCAAATAGTTTTGCGAATGCGGCTTCTTTTTTAAATGGCTTTCCTTCATCTTTCAGCCACGCTGCCTTCATTACCATATTGCGTGCCAATTCAATTTCCATCGCCATATCCGCTAATTTAAACTGAATTGCCTGTAATTTAGAGATCGATTTTCCAAATTGTACACGTTCCTTGGAATATTGAAGCGCTTTCTCAAATGCGGACTGCGCAATGCCGACCGATAGTGCAGCGATGGAAATACGACCTCCATCCAGCGTATTTAAAAATTGACCAAATCCCTTTTTTTCGTCTCCTAACACGTTTTCTTTTGGTACTCGAACGTTTTCCAAAACAATTTCACATGTATTCGATGCACGCACACCCATTTTTTGATATTCAGAACGGATCGTTACGCCTGGTGTGTCAGTTGGAACGATGATTGCCGTTATAATATTCTTCCCACGCTCATCTTTTCCCGTAACAGCCGTCACTACAATTTGACGGGCATAACTGGCATTCGTAATCCAACATTTCTCGCCGTTAATGACCCACTCATTTCCTTCGAGATAAGCATTTGTCCGAGTACCCCCTGCATCAGATCCCGCATTTGGCTCCGTCAGTCCAAACGAACCGAACGTTTTTCCTTGCGCCATTGGAACGAGGTATTCTAGCTTCTGCTCCTCTGTACCAAAGTTATAAAAAGGGGTTGCGCCTAAGCTGACAGCGGCTGCATAGCTTAAGCCTGTTCCTCCACATGCACGACCAATTTCTTCTACGGCTAATGCAAAGGAAATAGTGTCTCCACCTGAACCGCCATATTCCTCTGGAAATGGAATCCCGAATAAGCCAAGTTCCCCCATTTTATCGAAGCTTTCTTTTCTAAACTGATGCTTCTCATCCAGCTCACGTGCATGTGGAGCAATTTCAGCTTGCGCAAACTCACGTACCATATCACGAATCATTTCTTGTTCTTTAGATAATTCAAAATTCATTTTTAAAGCCCCCTTAGTTTTTGGATTAAAGACCGACTAGTCGGTTTGTGTTATTTTTTAAAAAAACCAGACTTTTTGATTGCCTGACTGTCACTAGATTTACATAATGTACTTTTTCGCTTTCGCTTCCTCAAGACCTTGCTCTGTCAGAACACCTCGGAGAATCAAATCATTGAAATGCTGCGTAATCTGCTCCATCGTTAAGCTACCGTTCTGCCGGTACCATTTATATGTCCAGTTCACCAATCCTATGATTGCCATTGTCGTAATTGTAGTAGAAATCTCGGGTCGAAATTGCCCACCCTCTTTTCCCTCCTCTATCACCTGCTCAATCAACTTTTGGTATTCCTTCCGCTTTTCTTTGATGATATTTTTATATTCTAGAGGTAAATAAGCGCTTTCATTATAGAACACCGTAATATGACGTTGATAAACATCAAATACATTGGTAAATGCAAATAACAGAGCAGTCACTTTATCGATTGGCGTATCATTTTCTTCATAGGCTTTTTTTGTTTCTTTTAATACGTGGGAGATGAACAAATCATGTATCTCATATAACAAGGCATCCTTCGATTTAAATTTATGATAAAATCCGCCTTTGGATGTCCCAGCTGTTTCCACAATTTCATCCACTGACACACCGTGGTAGCCCTTGTTCCTAAAAAGATCAAGTGCTGTTTCAATAATCCGTTCTTTCAGCGATTTGACAACCAACTCCTCGCCTCCCATCTATCATCCGTTATAATTAAGATGATTTCCTGCGAAAATACTCATATTTTCTGTTAATCGTCTTATTTTTGTATGATTATAGCATTCTTCGATTTCATCGTCTATTATTTATTTGCAAAATTTTATCGAAAATACAATTTTTACCTACTTCAAGCATATTTTATTAGATTTTCAGAAACCAAGAAGTCAGCTTCCGTTTTCTCTCTTATTTCCTCTACAGAAACGCCGGATGCTAATTCTATCAGAACCATTCCTTTTTCGGTAAAATCAAATACAGCCAATTCCGTAATGAGACGATGAACAACTTTTTTCCCAGTCAGTGGCAACGTACATTCCTTCTTAATCTTTGATTCTCCGTATTTCGATACATGCTCCATGATAACGATAACTCGCTTCGCTCCTTGCACAAGATCCATAGCGCCACCCATACCCTTGACCATTTTGCCTGGAATCATCCAGTTCGCCAAATCACCTTTCTCAGACACTTCCATGCCTCCAAGGATAGCGACGTCGATATGTCCACCACGAATCATGGCGAAACTTTCAGCGCTATCGAAGAAGGATGCGCCTGGTACCGCTGTTACAGTCTCTTTTCCTGCATTGATTAAATCAGGATCTACCTCGCTTTCATCAGGATATGGCCCAATACCTAATAGTCCGTTTTCTGATTGCAATAGCACCTGATAATCACTCGGAATTTCATTTGCAACTAAAGTCGGCATACCAATACCGAGGTTGACGTTCATGCCGTTTCCGATTTCCTTTACCGCTCGTTTAACAATCCGCTCTTTTACAGTCATCCAATAGCCTCCTCTGCTTTTAATGTGCGTTTTTCAATTTTCTTTTCGTAGACTTCACCTAGAATTACATGTTGAACGAACACTGCTGGTGTATGGATTTCATCAGGATTCAGTTCCCCAACTTCGACGATTTCCTCAACTTCTGCAATTGTAATTTTCCCTGCAGTAGCAATAATTGGATTAAAATTGCGGGCCGTTTTACGATAGACAAGATTCCCTAGTTTATCAGCCTTCCATGCTTTTACAAAGGCATAATCCCCTACAATTGCACGTTCCTCAATATACTCTTTACCGTCAAATTCCTTAACCGGCTTCCCCTCTGCAATGAGTGTCCCCACACCAGTAGCTGTGTAAAATGCCGGGATTCCAGCACCGCCTGCCCGGATACGCTCTGCCAAAGTCCCTTGAGGAGTCAGTTCGACTTCTAGCTCTCCGCTTAAAAATTGTTGCTCAAAAGTCTTATTTTCCCCTACATAAGATGCAATCATTTTTTTGATTTGCTTGTTCGCCAGTAATAATCCAAGCCCCCAATCGTCAACACCGCAATTATTGCTGACAACCGTCAAATCTTTAACGCCTTTTTGACGAATAGCCTCGATTGCTAGTTCAGGAATACCACAAAGTCCGAATCCACCGACTAATATGGTTGCACCATCTTGCACTTCTCCGACAATTTCATGTATGTTTTTCTCTACTTTAAGCACGATATTCCTCCTTTAAGTAAAATTAACATCATTATAAACAGGTTATTTTAGAATAGCAAATTAAAATTCTGAATTTTCTAATACGAAGAATGCTAGTTTAAAAGCTAGCCCTGTTTTATTGACAGCACGCTCATAACATTTTACTTTTTTCTCCTAAGTCAGTAAAAAACCCCGTCAATCAACATTGATTAACGAGGTTGGATACTATTAATTACGCAGCATGTAAAATTAACATCTTAAAGCTTAAATTAAAGAAGTTAAATTTAAGTCAGCCTCTGTGCACGGTTATATATAAAAATACTACATAACATGATTAAGGAAATAATTGCAAACATATAATTGATTGAAGCTGTTAATAACCAGCCTCCCAGTATTGGGCCGATAAAGCCGCCAATATTTTTAAACTGGGAAGCACCAAGATATGTTCCCTTTTGATCTTCCGGTGCAATTTCTTCTATCACTGCATTCATCATAGGAAAACAGAAAATTTCACCGACCGAAAACACAATCATACTCGCGATGAACATCCACGAACTATCGGAAACACCAAACAAAAATAACCCGACTGCAAAGATGACTACGCCTATTTTTAGCGAAGAATAAATCGAAATTCTCTCACTTACTACGGTTAAAGGCAGCTGAAATGCTAATACCGTTATGGAGTTCGCGACGATCACATAAGAAAACAGCTTCACCCCATCTTCCACATTCATGTTAATAAATTGCGGTAGTGTCGAGTTAAACTGGGAATAGCCAACTGTAATTAAAATGCCTCCTGCGATAAACAGCAATAGCTTTTGATCATGAAAAACCGCGCTCAAAATCGTTCTAATTTGATGCTTTGAACTAAGTCTTTTTTGCTTCATTTCATAGCGATTTAAAACAATGATTAAAAATAAACCATATAACGCATACATAAAGCCTGTAATCATAAACGGTGTTGCCGGACTTGCCAAGCTAGCGACCCATACTCCAAGCAGTGGACCCATAACAGCCGCAATATTAATTGCCGTATAGCGTACGGAAAAGAGGCGCCTTTTTTTAGCATCCTCCGTAAAATCAATCATTAATGCTTGTGTACCTGGTTCAAAAAATGAGCGACATAATCCATTAACTGCATTCAACAAAACGAAATAAACAGCAGAAGGAGCCAATGCAAAACCAACGAATGTGAGGCTCCATATAAAGACGGTAATAATAATAACTGCTTTTCGTCCAAAACGATCGGTTAAATACCCGCCGATTAAGCCGCCAAACGTTGAAAATAACGGGGCTATTCCAATTGTCACACCGATTAACAAAGGAGAGGCCTGAAGTTCATTATGTAAGTATAAAGCCAAAAACGGGATAGCCATAAAACTGGCTGTTCGAACAAAAATTGTTCCGCTTAATATGATCCATACAAGTGGATGGAAATATTGAAAAATTCTTTGCATACATTGTCTCCTCTAGTTTTTCATTGGATGTAATTTCCATTATACATAACTTCCGTAAATAATATTTCACTAATGTGAATTTTCAATATTTTATCTCTTCATTTCCAGTAAAATGGTATAATTGCAGAAAATAATAGGTTAGGAGGGAAATTCAAGTGAAACTTACGAAAGAAGAGAAATCGTGGATATTGTATGATTGTGGGAATTCAGCTTATTCAATAGCCATTACAACTGCCCTGTTTCCAATTGTCTTTGGTATGTTTAATGGGGTAAATAATATGGACTTGGGGTACTTTAATTCACTTGCCAGTATATTTGTTGCTGTACTTAGCCCCATTTTAGGAGCATTTGCAGATTACAAAGATAAGAAAAAACGTTTCTTCACCTTTTTTGCATTAGTCGGTATTATTTCTACTCTTTCCTTTACATTTATTTCACCTGAAAGTGGACAATGGCAGCTATTAATTGTCATGTACATTTTATCCTGCATTGGTTTTGCCGGAGCAAATATTTTCTATGATTCTTTCTTAGTTGATGTTACGACAGATGAAAAGATGGATAAAGTATCCTCATCCGGTTTTGCATTCGGCTACATTTCAAGCGTCATCCCTTTTGGAATTAGTTTAGCCGTTATTTTCGTAATGGGAATGGATGAAGCGATTGGCTATCAAATCGGTTTTTGTATTACAGCATTATGGTGGGGATTACTGACAATCCCGATGATTCGTGATGTGAAGCAGCGTCATTATATCGAACCAGAACCAAATCCGGTTGGTAACAGCTTTAAACGATTAGGTCAGACGTTTTTAAACATTAAAGATTATAAAATCGTATTCTTATTTTTAATCGCCTATTTCTGCTATATCGATGGAGTCGATACGATTATTAAAATGGTAGTACCTTATGCAACGAGCGTTTTAGGACCAGATAGTTTAAATACATTTATGCTATTAGGAATTTTACTCGTCATTCAAATTGTTGCTTTTCCATTTGCCCTTCTCTATGGTTCTCTTGCTAAAAAATATTCCACACGCTCGATGATTATTGCCGGTATTACGACATATATGGTTGTATGTATTGCGGCATTTTTCATATCTGAAATGTGGCATATCTTTGTGCTTGGGATTATGATTGGCTCTGCGCAAGGCGGAATTCAGGCCCTTAGCCGATCGTACTATGGAAAAATTATACCGAAAGAACGATCGAACGAATTTTTCGGCTTTTATAATATTTTCGGCAAGTTCGCTGCGATTATCGGTCCCTTTTTAATGGCATTGACAACTACATTAACAGGTGAAGCAAGATATAGTATTTTATCAATTATTCCATTATTCATTATCGGTCTCATCGTATTCCTCATGCTTCCAAAAGATGTAGGTCAACAAACAAGAACAGTAAGGTGATTATATGACACAAAAAAGTAAATATGTCATCGTCGTTTCGTACGACGCTTTTTCCATCGATAACTGGGAAAGCGCAAAGTCGAAATCGAATTTGGCAAAGTTAATTGAAAATGGTGCTTCCACAAATTTAGTAAAAAGTGTGTATCCGACCCTCACCTATGTTATTCACAGTTCGTATGTGACGGGTATGTATCCAGATAAACACGGTGTATTTCATAATAATCCGTTCCAGCCTTTCGTGCCTGAAAGCGAACAAAACTGGCATTGGTTCAGGAAGGATATTCAAGCGCCAACTGTGTATGAGGCCGCTCATAAAAAGGGTCTTACAACAGCAGGATTATTATGGCCAGTAACAGGAAAAGCACAAATCAATTACAATATTCCTGAAATTAAAGCAGTCAAAAATGAAAACCAGGCATTAAAGATTTTGAAAAGCGGAAGTAAATTATTCACGCTCCAGATGGAATTAAAATACGGCAAAATCAGACAAGGAATTAACCAACCTAATTTGGATGACTTCACAACAGTTTGTGCAGTCGATACAATTAAAAAGAAAAAGCCCAATTTACTGCTTATGCATTTAATCGATTTGGATGATTCAAAGCACTTGCACGGTACACAAGGGGCACATATTGAACAAGTCATCGATCGTATGGATCGGCGTATCGGTGATTTAGTTCAGGCGACAAAAGATGCCGGCATTTATGATGAAACGACTTTTATAATTGTTGGGGATCATAGCCAGCTTGATGTTCAATATAAAGTGTATTTAAATCGGTTATTTTATGAAGAGGGTCTAATTTATGAGCAGCATGGAGCATGGCATTGGCGTGCCTATGTGCAAGGTGCTGGTGGCGCTGCCTATTTGCATGTGCAACCAGGAGATTCCGATGCGGAAAGAATTGCTCTTTCCATTTTACAAGATGCAAAGCAACATGAATCCTATGGCATAGAAGCCATTTTAAGTACACAAGAGCTGAACGAACTCCATGTAAATAATCAATTCCGTTTTATGATTGAAGCAAAGGAAGGCTACTCTTTTGGAGATGACCACTTACAGGAAGCGATTATTGATTTACATGCACAAGGTAAAAAATACGCAACACATGGTTATTTACCATCTAAAGCGAATTATACGAGTAATTTAATTATTTCAGGTAATCAGGTCATTGCCGGCACTGATATTGGTGAAGTAAGTGTTGTCGACATTGGTCCTACAATTGCACATATATTAAATCTTGATTTACCTAATACAGATGGCCGGGCGTTAACCGAAATATTTAAGTGATGACTTCTTTAAGCCGTTTGTCATTTTACTGATAGACGGCTTTTCAACTTAACCAAAATTGCGAGGTAACTAACTATATGTTAATAAATGAATTCAGTGATAATCTCTCTAAATACAAACTACCGGAAGAATATGACGAGACTTATAAAAATTACACAGCAGATTTAGATTTTATCAAGGCTCATTTAGGAGAAAACAAGAGCGCCATTATTGAACTTGCTTGTGGTACAGGACGCTTGGCCATCCCATTAGCAAAAAAAGGTCATATGGTTTATGGTGTTGATATTGATCAAGGTATGCTGGATTTCGCACGGAAAAAGGCCCTTAGCGAAGATGTTGATATTCATTTGAGTGTACAAGACTGCACACAATTGAACTTACCGATTACATCCAATTTTATTTATATGACCGGTAATTCATTTCAACATTTCTTAACGAATGAAAGCCAGGATGCTCTTTTTATATCAGTCAAAAAGCATTTAAACCCAGGTGGCGAATTTCTATTTGATACGCGAAATCCGATTCTCCATGAACTTGCGAAAGACGAAATTTATGAGGAATCTATAGAGAAAAATGGTGAAACATTCCACGTCGTCAACAAGGAAGATTATGATCCATTAACACAAATATTGCATTGTACTTCCACCTATACGTCTACACAAAATGAATATATAGATAGTATTAATTTAAGATATACATATCCGTTAGAAATGAAACGGCTTTTAGAACAGCATGGGTTTGAACTCGTTCACATATATGGTTCATGGACAAAAGCTGCCTTTGATGCAAATAGTATTTCTATGGTGATTCATGCTAAGTTAAAGGAAGTTTAATACGGGTGCCTTAAGATTTCCCCCCTTCTATATTAGAAGGGGCTTTTTAATTGGTGCTATTAAAAATTCGAATTATATTTTTCTCAAATAAAATTTAATAAGTAGGACTCACAAAGACTATTGCATCTGACTTTAATCTCCCCGGGAATTATTTAAGCGATGATTCTACAATTAATAGCATCCTCTACGTGTTTAGGAATCTCTATACGTCTGCTGTTCTCTAAATATCAGAGCGCAAATTAATTTTTACAGCCATCTCAATAATAGGTGGAGTAAACGTTTCGGGAATCATTGGAGAAGTCAAACTTCCAGTATGATTTGTTAAACCGAATGACGCATCATCTATGTCAATCCAATCTAATTCTCTAACATTAGGGATTTCGCCAATAAAATGATAATCTGCTACATAATAATAGGTACCGTCATCATTTTTGCAAGCTCTCCATACTTCAGCTTCTTTCCTAGGATCTAAGCCGAATTGTTCAAAAAACTGTTGGATTGCTGGAGTGGTATGAACAATTGCTTTTGCATAGTAAGCACAATCTGAACAACCACAATGTTCTTTTTCAGAAACTAAAGGAAGTTCCTTATATAAATCTTTTGTCTTCTGAACATCCACATTCACAATTTGTCCATTTAGAATAAATTGTTCCATCTTGTCCTCACCTCCCTTTACCGATTATCAAACCAGTAAACCACTCCTGTAAACGCATCGACAAATTGAATATGTGCCCCAGTTGGTAAGGTTGGATAATCAATGTTGGATAAAAATGAAAGCTTCTTCGTGTCGACTACGTCACCATAAAACGTACCCGAACACAACTTTCCTTCATCATGATCCATGTGCATCATAATATTAACGTATCTCTACTTCTGCTCGTTCTGTTTTGACTGACCTATGATAAATGGTTCAATAATTTTACTCATAAAGATCCTTCTTACTGTTAATCAAAAAAATCGCCGCCTGTCCGTCATAATCTGCGAATATAATTTCCACCGTTTCACTCGTCGTCGTGACGTGATAGCCTTTATACGTTAGACTTGGCTCATTCGTTAACGCAAAAAACAAATTTTGCTCGGCAACATAGAAAAACTCCTCCAACGCATGCTCGAGCATTTCTTCATTTTCGATTTGCAGGACAAATGCGGGTAAGTACTCCCGGTGAAAGCCTTTCGTTGAGAAACGAATAATTTTTTTAATCGTTGCCATTTCTTTGACTGGGTAAGGCGCGTTCAAAATCTCATCTTTTTCAAACGAATACGATCCAAAATAAAGCGTCATCGGGAACGTCCAACGACTTTGTGCGAACGTTTGCATAACAATCGGTGTTTGCTGTTCGCTCACGATTTCGTAAGCGGAAAAGCTGTCGTCTAATTTCAAAGATCGTACGTTATTTTTATACGGAACAAACTTCATACTGGCAACCCTTCCCTTTCACTTGAATGCAATCGCAAACTTGGTCATCCGACGTGCTCTATGCTACGACTTGATGGCAGCTTTTTATTCAAATAACGACAATTGCTCACCAGGTCCTGCAACGATTAATACAACATCATCGTCCACTTGCGCCTGTAATTGCCAGCCCTCAAATTGATCATTATCTCCAATCACTTCTAGCTGCATTCCTGATACAAATTGAAGGCAAAGATTGTTCGGTAGTAGTAATTGAACTAACGAAATTTTCTGACGAGCGAGTGCAGTCAAATACAATAATTTATCTTTCGCCTCTCGTTTCACAACGGTTGTCTCACCATTTTGCGTCAACTTAAACGTTCCCTCAATTCGAAGTGTCACTTCATCATAGCGACTATTGCTTGTTGAAAGCTGTATGGCAGGTCCCCAAAAATGAAGACTATCGATTGTTTCATGTAGAACGCATTTTTCCATTAAATGCTGTATGTGTATATGTTCCGTCATGTTCAGTCTCCTTTAAAACAAAATGCGTTCATCACCATAACGTATAGTGCCCGCCTAAAATAAGGGAAGATTTTACCGTTATTCGAAGGATGTAGCTCATTTCGGGATAAATAAGGGAACGTTTTTCCGTTATTTCAAATAAAATCCCGATATTTCACGTCTTTTAGGTCAATAGCGGAATTTTCTTCCCTTATTTCGACTATTTTTTATGTCATTTTCGAAATAACGGAAATTCCTTCCGCTATTTATCTCCTTACGCAATTCAATTTACAAAAGATAAAAATTATTTATAAGTATAGCATTATTAGGGGGGCACATGATCTAAGCGAGCGCTGCTGCCCTAAAATTTAAATGCTTTAATAAACTAAACAAATCAAGATAAATGTATTCAATCCGATATTGGCGCATGCCTGTCCAGTGACCTAACATTTATCCACTAAATACTGAAAACAAACTTTAAAGGCTTTTTAATTGGTGCTGTTAAAAATTCGAATTATATTTTTTTCTAATAAAGTTTAATAAAGGCAATAATTGCTCGCTCTCTCGAACGTGCTTCATATAAATTTCTACAGGAAACAAATGCATATGCGGCTTTAATTCTAAAATTTTTAATCTCCCCTCTGCCAGTTCTTCTTCGATGAGAAACTTAGGTAAAAATCCAATTCCTAAACCGCCTATTACTAATTGTTTCACGATATTACTTTCTTTAATAGTATTTTTCCGGGGGATTTTGTGCTCTTGATCAATTAGTGTTAATAGCGGCTCAATCTCTTCGGAATAGCCTATAAACATTGGGTAATCATTAAGTAGCTCTGACAATATAATTGATATTTTTTTATCTTCATCTTTGAATGAATGTGGGTAAGCTAAAACAAGTGGACTTGTTTGTAATTTTTCTGCATGAATATCTTTAAACTTACTGTTGCTTGTACCTATCGCAAGGTGGACCGTTTGTAAGCGAATTAAAACATCTATATCATGTGATTCTTCTATTACGATATCAAGCTCGTAGTTTGTAAAATGGGACATAAATTCATACAAAATTTCTGGTAGTTTTGTTGTTACCAATATTGGAGACAGCGCAATGGAAAACTGGATCTTTTCAGAATTTGAATACGATAACAATAACTGTTTATTTTCATTAACCTTCTCTAAAATCTCTTTCGCTAAAGGATAAAAATATTCCCCTTCTCTTGTAAGTTGAATTTGAGTATGATTTCTTACAAACAGAGGTACCTTTAAATCTTCTTCCAATAATTTTATATGTACGGAAATGCTTGGTTGCGAAATAAACAGTCTTTCAGCAGCTACCCTAAAATTGCCGCACTCATAAACTGTCACGAAAGTTTTCAACCATTTTAACTCCATGATTCACCTTCTTCTAATTAATAATATTAATCAATTTTATTAATTTTTATTAATTCAGTTAATTTAACTTTTATTATACGATAAAGTCACTTAAAAGAAAGAAGGTATGAACATGGGAAAAAATCAAATTATCTCAACTTTTAATCGCTTTGCAGAAATGGAAGCAAAAGATAACAGCCCTCTATATGAATTTTGGTGCCATCGCATCGTTAAGGAGGATTTTCTGCTAGATTTAATCGAGCATATTCCTAAGACACAGCCTAAACCAAATCTCTTTTTTGCTTCGGTGCAATATTTAGCATTAAGATCAAAACGACCATTAGCTCACTGTTTTCTTCACCCGGAAGAAACCGAATTCGAAACGAGCTTTCATTTATTAAAGAATTTCTGTAAGGAAAATAAAAACAAGTTAATTCAATTATTCCAGACGAAAAAAGTGCAAACAAATGAGGTTCAACGAGCAGCCTACCTGTACCCCATTTTCCATGAAATTTTTAAACGAAGTAACAAACCATTAACACTTATCGAGATTGGAACAAGTGCAGGATTATTATTAAACCTTGATTATTATCAATACGAAATTCAACAATCTGATCCTATTCATTATGGAGCTAAAGGAAGTTCCCTTCAGATAAACGTGAAGAATTTAGGAGATACTTTAATCGGGATAGATACGTTTGAAATTAAAAACCGCTTAGGAATTGACTTAAACATTATCGACTTAAAAGAGGAAGACGACTATTATTGGCTCCAATGCTTAATTTGGCCAGAACAACAGAAGCGAAAAGAAAATTTAAAAAAGGCGCGTGAAATCCATTTAAACTGTCAGAAAACTTTATTAGAAGGTGATTTCAGAAAGTTGATTCCAAAGTATATTGGCGAACTAAATGAAGAATCACAAATTGTGATTTTTCATACGCATGTTGCCAATCAGTTCCCTTTAGAATTAAAGGAAGATTTATTATCAATGATCAACAATTTAAGCAGCAAAACACCGATTTACCATGTTTATAATAATATGTACGATCAACATTTACATGTGGATTATATTAATTCGAATGAGACAACTAACTTAAAAGTATTAAAAAATACGGATGGGCATGGGCTTTATTTTTATTGGAGTTAATTAATCGGATCGGTAGTACAATCGTACCGCAATAATTATCAAAAAAATCAATCATTTCTCCGTTATACTTAATTCTAGAGGTGGACAGCAATGTATAGTTTAATCGTGCAGGATATCATTACTACACTAGAGGATCATCTTTTGGAACATTGGCAACTAGAAGATTATGCAAAGAAAATCGGCTATTCTAAGTTTCATTTAACAAGAAGTTTTAAAAAGGAAACGGGGTTAACGATCGGAGAGTATATTCGGAAAAGGCGTCTTGCAATGGCTTCTCTATTCCTTCTTCATTCCGATTTAAGTATTATGGAAATTTCGCTTGAATGCCATTTCCAGTCTCAAGAAGCATTTACTAGAGCATTCAAAGAGCTATACAATCTGCCCCCTGGAAAATACCGCAATCTAATGAAATCAATTATGCGAACGGAGGAACTGGAAATGACGACAACAAACGAAGTAAAAGGCTGGTTTTTGAGCGGGACAAATCCAGCAGCGTACACAATGAAAGCAGATACTGAAGTATTTCATACCGGAACAAAATCCGGTTATCTAGGTTGCACTGGAGCTATGGATGAGGGGCAATTTGGTACAATGATGCAATCTTTTTCGGCAAAAAATTGGGTCGGCAAACGTTTCAAAATGTCTTGCTTTATTAAAACAAAGGAAGCGGTGAAATGTGGTGCGTGGTGCCGTATTGATTCTAAAAACGGTGATTTACTCCAATTTGATAATATGGACAACCGCGCTATCCATGGTACGACAGATTGGAATTACTACTCGATTGTACTGGATGTACCCGAAGATAGTGCTTCTATTCATTTTGGACTTTTACTCTCTGGAGCAGGAGAAGCATGGATTGATGGGATTAAATTTGAAGAAGTGGAGAAATCCGTAGCCACAACAAATATGATTGGTTCCGTTGGAGATCTCCCGTTAGAGCCGGTAAATTTAGGATTTGATGATTTCTAAATAAGCCAATTCAATATAATTGCTTGAAACTAAATTCCAGATTAAAGGCCTACTCCTTGTAATCTGGAATTCAGTTTATTATTAATAACTCCCTCTATTGATTACTCAAATACAGTTATTCTTCACATGGAGTTAGCACCAAATGCTTGCCAACGAAGTTACTAAAGCAACATTACATTCAATTTGTCATAAAGTAGCTACATCACGAGCTATTCCGATAAGATACCATTCTCCATCTCTTTCTTGATAGATGAACCGCAGTGATTGAAACAAATGCTCCGTTTCTCCAGGCGAATAGTATTCTACGTATTTAGCATCCGGGTAATAATCATGGATGGTATTAAAAACACCTGCAAAATTCTCTGCTGGTTCATTGAATGTAATAATACTATAATCTACTTCTCTTCTCCCCCAGCTTCGTAAGAGGAACTGTTGAACATATTCATCTAGGGACATTTTAAATTCTTTATCTGATTCATCTGCTCCCCATAAATACTTGGTATCATTACTTTTACTTATCTCCTGCTTTGTTAAGTTTACATATTCTCCTCCATAGCCTTCGGGATTCCCAAAATCCGCATAGAATGCAAAAGTAACTCCGTGTTCTGGATCAACCTTTTCAGCTACTTTTTCGTAGTTAGACTCCTTTAACAGCGAAAATATTTCTTCTGACAATGCTAATAATTCTTTTTCAGTTTCTTTGTCTGGATTAATTTCTTCAGTGTTAATAGTAGAAACCGGTTGCTTTTCATCCTCATTACATCCAGAAAGCACTAGCAAACTTATGACTAAAATTAAAAGCCCTTTAATATTTTTCATTTTCCCTCCTGTTACCTTTTTCTGGTTATTTGAAATCACCCTAATTAGTATAACTTGAGTCCAGTAGATAATTCCCAGTCTTCTCTTTATCCTTAACAAATGATAAACCCCTAAAATTATGCACACTATCTCTCCTTGAACCATATAACCTCTAAACTCAAAATTGTTATAATCAAAGTGTCTCTTATAGGTATTTCATTTGAATCCCCATAAGAAATCGTTTTATTCTCTTTATTAAGTTTTACTGTAGGGGCAAGAATTGCTTCTAAATATTCATAATCCTTGTTTATCATTGCACTTATTGCCCGTAGTGATAAATTAAGTGTTTCTTTTTATTGTTCATGCTGTGCTTCACTCAAATCACGGTTTTCTCCATTTCCTATTACTGGAGCAACCAAATTTTATCCTGGCTAGCCAGTAGATTTTCAGATTTAATGGAAGTAACACATATCAAATCATTGGAGGTATATATGAACCAATTAATCGAGCAGCTTGAAAAAAATAAAATTAAATTTAAAGAATATCTCTACTTTGCCCCCTATTTCCGTAAACGCTGGGAAGATGCTTTTGTTCACCATTTAAATGAAAGTGAAAAGGAAAAAATATATCTTTACGGAGATCGTTATTACTGTGGCTATTTATGGCATGTTTTTAGCAATGAACGAAAATCCCATTTTGTAAAAGCTGCCGCAAACAAAGCCTTTGATATGAAAAAGAAAACAAAGTGCTACGTGTTTCATCAGCGATTACCAGAAGTTTTGTTAATTGAACGAGCAGACACACTAAAAGCTATTCATTTTGAACAGGAAGAAGATGTCTATATTGTAGACGAGCATTTTACATGGACATACGTAGTAACACATGAAAGTGACTTTGGTCCTTACTATAGTGAGGCAGACTACTTGAACTGAGGAGATAAAAATTATACATCATACCATTGCCGTGATGTTAGACGATTGGGAAGGAGGATCGAATTTCAGATGAGAGGACTATCTTTTGAGATTCCAAACAGATATGGACAATTCTTGCTAGACATTTTAAATGCTTTCGATTTCAAAAATTATTTTTGGAAGACTGGTGGTGAGGAGGCTTATTATATTGAAAATGATAAATTAGGTAGCCCCCTATTCCCGAAACCATATGTATATACAGGAGACGCTTTTTATAAAAGAATTTCTGAAACGGATTATTATGTAATATTTGCGGACTTAAAAGCTTTTCCTGACCCTCTTCATGTGAGAGATTTCACTTCATATGAGCAGTTTTTGAACAGCCAATGTGAATTTGTACTTTTACTTGTGGATTGTTCCTATGTAACCATTTATGCAAAAGATACGCAAGTCCTTACAGCATTGTACGAACAGGCGATAGCTTCGAAATATGAAAATGTAGCCTATATTACCGATGAAAATGACAGCCGAACTACTTTTGAAATCTTTTAAATTCGAAATAAAAAAGGAAAATGCTAGAATTATGCATTTTCCTTCAATATTGATTTAAACTGAATTGGAGAACCTTATGTTTTCTTTATATTATTCAACGACTTCTTTTGCTAGGTTTTCTTCTCTATTGTTTTGTAACATATTAAATACGAAAATGCCCACTACAATTAATCCACCAGCTACATCCGTATAGAACTCAGGGATAATAAGTAATAATGCACCTGCTGCTAAAATGATACGGGTGAAGATGTTCATATAGGTTTTGAAATACCCCTCGATTGCAGCACCAATCCCCACTACACCTAAAATTGATGAAATCGTTACTGATAAAATATCAGGAATTGATGCCCACGGGAATTCAGTTGCGTTCATTGGTAGTCCTGTCGGATCAATTAAGAGCATCGCAGGAGCGTATACGAACAAATACGGTACAATAAATCCAGCTAGTGCCAAGCGAACGGATACGACACCAGTTCTCATTGGGCTGCCGCCAGAAAGTCCTGCTGCCGCAAATGAAGCCAGTGCGACAGGTGGTGTGATATTGGCAAAAATACCAAAATAGAATACAAACATATGCGCTACTAAAAGCGGTACACCGAATTCAGCAAGTGCAGGTGCGACCATCGTTGCGGTAATAATATAAGCTGGAATACTTGGTAGACCCATTCCGAGAATAATCGAAGCAATCATTGTCAGGAATAACGTCAAGAATAAGCTGCCTGAACCAAGTGTTGTAATGGCCGAAGTCAAGGTTGAGCCGAAACTTGTCAAATTCACTACACCGATAATGATACCAACTACTCCACAGGCAATAACGGTAGAAAGAGATTGACGTGCCCCGTCCTCTAATGCGAACAAAATATCTTTAATTGACATGCGTGTATGCTTTCGCACAGCTGCTACAACAACGGTTAAAACAATCGTCCAAAAGGCAGCATGTGCCACAGGCATTCCTGAACCGAGCAGGACAACTAGCCCCACTAACGGAACTATTAAATGACCTTTGTCGAGTAACACTTCTTTTACACGTGGCAAGTCTGGTTTTGGAATCCCTTTTAATCCATCTCGCCCTGCTCGAAAATGTACTTGCATAATTACCCCTAAAAAGTATAAAAGTGCGGGAATGACAGCAGCAAGTGCAATCGTACCGTAACTAATACCTGTTGTTTCCGCCATAATGAAGGCACTCGCTCCCATAACAGGCGGCAAAATTTGTCCACCTATGGAGGCACTTGCCTCTACGGCACCAGCGAAATCTTTTTTATACCCGATTCTTTTCATTAAAGGAATAGTAAAAGCTCCTGTTCCGACAACATTCGCAACGGCTGATCCATTAATACTCCCCATAAACGCACTCGAGATAACCGCCACTTTGGCAGGTCCCCCTTGTTTATGTCCTGCTAAAGCAAGTGCTAAATCGTTAAAGAACTGACCCATTCCGGATTTAGATAAAAAAGCACCAAACAAAATGAATAGGAAAATGAATTGCACGGAAGCTCCAATGGCTGTTGAAAATAACCCTTCCGTTTTTAAGAACAATTGACCGAAAATATCACCTAAGTCAAACTCTCGCGTCATCATCATTCGAGGTAGCCATCCTTGGTGACTGAAGAATGGATAACTTAAAAATATCAATGCCAAAATTGGTAAAATCCATCCTGTTACACGTCTTGCGGTTTCTAGTACCAATAAAACCGTCATGATGGCAACGATGATATCTACCGTGTTCGGAATACCACCTCGTGTTGAAACAATATCCTGATATTCTACAAATAAGTAGCCACAAGCTCCAATACTTAGAGCAAATAAAATCCAATCATAAAAAGGAATTTTGTCTCTTCGTTGTTTGTTGAAGGTTGGATAGATTAAAAACACAAGTCCCATGGCAAACAGTAAGTGAACTGAACGCAATAACAGGGTCGGAATTGGATTAAACGTAATATACAAATGAAATAGTGAATACAGAATGCCTAAAACACTCAGCAGGATGACTAAACTTTTGTTACTGTATTTACGTATTTTGGAATCAGTATCGTATTTTTCGAGTACTTCTTGTACTTTCTCACTCGAAATTTCTTCAGCTAACACCGTTTCTTTTTTTCCTTCTGTCATAACTTTACCCCCTTAAATACCATATCCCATAAAGAGAGTTTCGTTACGGAAATGGTAACGACTTCATAATTTTTTGTCAGCTTATATAATGGTACTTCCTTTTCTTCTAACAGCAGTGTGCTTTGTACGTTCTCAGATACAACTAGTTGCAGAGATCGAAACATTCTGTCGATGTCCATTGTTACATAGCCGTTTTCAAGCACAGTATTCTTCCCGTCATTCGGTGTGCTGGGGACCCCTGCCCCGAACGTTTTAAATGATGTGTGTGTTAAAAGTAGTTGATCATTTTTTATTTCATAAAACTCCACCCACTCCTCTTTTTCCACTGAATGAATCCATGCCAGTTCAAATGCATCTTGCCAAGTCCAATACATCTGTTCATCGGCTTCGACAGTTACAACTGAAAAATTCAAGAAAAAAGAAGCGAAAAGGAGGGCGATTACTACCGCTCCTCCGATTGTAAAGCTCTTACTTCGCTTGCTCATCATAATAACGTTGTGCACCTGGATGAATTGGTGCTACAACGCTTTCTTGTGCAGCGTCTAATGTAATATCATTTGCAGCTTGATGTGAATTTTGAAGAGTAGGTAAACTTTCAAAGAATTGCTTCGTTAAATCATATACATCATCTTCACTCATATCTGTACGAACAACCAGTGCGTTTGGCACGGCCGCTGTTGTAATCGCTTCTTCATTTTTATACGTATCTACTGCGATATCATACGAAATAAAGTAAGGATGTTCTTTTGCAATTTCTGCTACTTTTTCAGCGTTTACGGATACTAATTGGATACCTGTTGTTTCAGCTAACTCCATGACAGAAGCATTTGGTAAGCCACTCGTTAAAAAGGCTGCATCAATTGTTCCAGCTTTTAAGCCATCCGCTGCTTCCGCATACCCTAAGTAATCCACTTTAACATCCTCATATGTAATCCCGTGCCCATTCAGTAATACGCGGGCATTAATTTCTACACCTGAGTTTTGATCTCCAACAGCTATGCGTTTTCCTTTTAAATCTTCAATTGTATTAATTCCCGATCCTTCTTTTGTAATGATTTGTACAACGTTCGGATACAATGTTGCGATTTGAGAAACATTTTTTATCGGTTCATTAAAACTCACTTCTCCATTGATTGCCTGTGACAAAGCATCACTCATGACAAATGCCATTTCTGCTTTCCCTTGTTCCAATAAATTAATGTTTTCTACAGATGCACCCGTTGTTTGCGTACGAGAGTTCACATCAAACTCTTTCACGTATTGATCCGCAAGCGTTGTACCGATGATATTATAAGGCCCACTCGCACCACCTGTTGCAATTGTTACGATGTTTGTTTCCAAACCTTCAGTTGCGTCAGTTCCCCCATTTTCTTTGTCATCACTTCCATTACAAGCAGCAAGTGCCAATGATAACGATAAAGCAGAAACTAAAAATAATTTTTTCTTCATGAAATTCCTCCTTATTTTTTATACTATACTGCTAGTTTAGCTATTCAGAACAAAAAAGGAAACCCTTACATTGCAATTTATTCTAAAAATTACGAATAAATGCTAAAGTTCACGCATATCTCCTGTTTATTAAAAATTCTAATTTCTTCATCGTGATATCTGGTTATTGGGGAGAAAACAGTAATTATGGGATTTAAAAAGTCGAGCACTACAAATGTTATCAAACGTCGGTTTAGTACTTGTTTTACTTGTATTCAATAATCGGGTGATGCAACCTTTTATTGTAAAATAAGTCAGATTACAAAATCAGGTATTGTGATAGGGAGTGTTCATCATTGGAATTTCATTAATATTTTTAATGGTTGTTGGCATTATTGCATTTTTAACGTTTTCCATTCCTGTATTTATAGCTGTTAGAAAAGTTCATAAAGGAAACCCACCTCGAAAATTTTCTTATGTAATAGTAGGACTGTTGGTTTTTCATTGGGTATTTTACTTAATTAGTGGTTACGCCCTTTTACCAACAAATATAGCGGATGCTGTGTTTATACCCGTATGGTTAGCATTATGCGTCGCAGGTGCAATTACAGCAATCTATGAATTTAAAAACAATAAAGTTTTTGCTATTCCAGTTGCTGGCTTAACCATTATCAGTTTATTACTTTGTATTTTTATCTATGGTATATCAAAGATGTAAATTAGCAATCGAGCTCGATTTTTTAATAAGCATCGTTTTTCTTATTAAACTAACGAGCTTTAGGTGCAATAAGCATTTTGAAATTCGCCCAAAATTTGCTTTGGGAATGTTCTAAAGGTATTTTAAATAACAAATCGAATATAGATTAAATAACTATTATTGGGGGTGTCATATGAAGAAATGGATATTCTTAATAGCCTTTTTTGTTTTGGGGGGAGTCATTTTTTCTATTTGGACTGAGCAAAACAAAGTGAATTACATAGGGGGAATATTAAATAACATTTCCTCAGTCGATTTAATCATCGTAAAAGATAGCGAAACAGAGAAACAAATATACGAATATACTCAGAACGATAATTTTTTTAACGATATGGTTAATATATATGACCAGCCCTTTTTTGAATTAAAAAAATCTGAAAAAAAATTATTAAATAAGGAATCCACATATGTTATCGAGTATTTAAATGATAATACAATTCAATATAAAGTGAATATATACAAAGTAGAAGATAGTACAGAGGTATTGGTTGATAAGGAATCTGCCACGGAAATTAAAGAATTCGACTACATCTTTTCACCCGAAAGTACAAATCATAGCTATGTTTTTGCAACGGAGAAGTATCATTATTTATTAGGATTGAATGATGGGTTGAAACAGATTGTAGATGAAATTTTAAACTTGTAGTATTCATAACAATTCAAAATAACGTCCCAAAATGCTACTTTCAATCTGTCTAGCTAATGGGGAGCATATCACAGCAGCCGAACTACTATTGAAATCTTTTAAATTAGAAAAAGGAAAATGCGCTATTTCAGGCATTTTCCTTTATAAATGGTTTGGAAGCTTGATTAACTGTATTAAAAAACCTTTATTTTTTTGAATAATAAACTGACTATGATATTTATTATAACGAGCACTCCAAAAAAGACGGTGAACAGGTTAAAGAACGGCGTATCGTAAAAGTTAAACCACTCTTTAAACAGCAGGGTATCTGTAAGGGTACCAAATAAATTCCCGTCTATTTCTCTTAAACGAGGAATCCAGCCTGTAAACTCCATTAATACAAAAACCACTTGTAATAATAAAAAAGCAAAAATAGGAAGTAACCACTGTTTTTTTATTAGTTTCATAAAAACTCCTCCTAAAGGGATTTTTAAAACACTTTCTTTTCATAAATTCGAATTGATAATAACCAGGATAGAATATACGTAATCACCAAGATAAGGCCTGCATATAAAATAAGCTGCGATTCCCCTAAATTCATTATTTTGGTGAAAATTTCCCGAATCTGATCATTTAAATTAGGGATGAAAAACATAATTATTGCCAAATAAAGTCCAAAGCATGTGAAAAATGTGATGTTCACATATTTACTAGTAAATTTATAGGCCACTGGGTACATAAAAGAAACGACAAATAACGATCCGATTGCAATCATTAATAAATGAAACCCGTTTGGTAACACTTGTTGAAATAATAAACTACCACCAGTTATCGCCAATACGATTAATAAAATAAAAAGTATTGCTGAAATGTATTTTGAGCTGACAATTTCTTTACGTGTAAAAGGTAATGAGCTTAATAACATTTGTGCATGTCGCTTTTCATCCGTTGAAAATAGGTTTAATGTCAATGTCATGGAAAATAGTAGACCTAGAAAAATAATCGGAATATCGATGTACATATAAATAAGCAAAACAAGAAACATTCCCATTAGCATTTTTTTATGAATGATTAAATCCTTTTTAACTAATTGATACACCCTTCTCTCCACCTTTCTTTGTATAGAACATAATATCTTCGAGCGTTGCTGTTTCGTATATAGCTAAGTCTCCAAATAATTGCATTACCTGTTCCTTATTACACGACAAACCTTCGAATCCTAGCTCTGTTTTTCTAACTGCAATAAACTCTTTCTCGGTGTCTTGATCAAGTAAATTCAACCCGCCTTTAACGAGGACGTATTTTTCTGCGATTGTATAAAATTCATGCATAAATATTAGCTCTCCATTGTGAAGGAAGATAATATAATCTGCAATCCGATCTAAATCGGATGTTATATGTGTTGAAAAGAATATGGTTTTTTCGCCATCCTGTACAATCTCATGCAATAAATTTAAAAACTCACGTCTGAACACTGGATCCAGTCCTGCTGTCGGCTCATCCATAATAATCAGTTCTGCATGATGGGATAGAGCGATTGCCAGTGAAGCTTTCATCATCATCCCTTTAGAGAAGGTTTTGATTTTCTTCTTTAAAGGCAAATGAAATTGCTCTACATATTTATAAAAAAGTTCGTCATCCCATTGTATATATACTGGCTGAATTAAATTCTTCATTTCCTGCAATGAAAGATGCTCATAAAATACATGTTCATCATAGACAAAACCGATCCTCTGTTTGATTTCTTTTTCATGTGTTTTATAATTTAAACCGAAAACTTTAACTTCCCCACTGTCAGGCTGCAGTATATTCATAAGCAGCTTAATCGCCGTTGATTTCCCCGTCCCATTTGCTCCAACAAACCCAGTAACAAAGCCTTTTTTAATTTCAAAGGTAAGATTCTTAATCGCAAAATCATTAAAAGCTTTATTCACATTTGTAAATTGTATTACTGATTCCATTAATCCATCTCCTCATATAACAATGTCATAATTTCTTTTAGTTCATCTAAACTTAAACCGATTTCCTTGCTGTTTTTTATAGCCTGACTTAACTGTTCTTCAATTACTTTTTGTTTTCTTTCGATAATCATTTCGATATTTTGCTCCGAAACGAAGGAGCCCTTCCCGACAACAGAGTAAATTAATCCGGCCTTTTCCAATTCCTCATATGCGCGCTTTGTCGTAATGACACTGACCTCTAAATCTTTTGCCATATTACGCATAGAAGGTAAAGCATATCCCGAAGGAAGTTCGTTAGCCAAAATACTTTTCTTTATTTGATTAAAGATTTGCTCGTAAATCGGTTCTTTCGAATTGTGAGCGATTAAAATTTGCATGCTTGTATCCTCAATTCATATTGTATATATACTTTATATACAATATACATAATCACTCCATTTATTGTCAATAAAATCATTAATTTATATTTCATAAAAGATAAACATAAAAAAACCCGCTCAATTTTATGAACGGGTCTTGTCGGTTGGAATTATCTTACTGGAAGTTAATATCAGACATTAATTGGTTTCGTTTCAAAATAAGGTCCATTGCTTTCCCCCTATAATTCGGTTATTCAATCGATCCATAGCATATAAAACTTCATATTGTAAAATATCGGTATTCATTCTATTAAAAAATTTTTCTATTATTTCTGTCTAATCAGGATGGTTAAATTAATGTATGATGAATGAAAAGAATACATTTTTTTTTAATAAAGGAGCTGAACATCTTGAAGAAAAAGCCGATTTATGTGGAAACCGTAATAGACAGCTCGATTGAAGAAGTATGGCACTATACACAGCAGCCCGACCTACATGAACAGTGGGATTTGCGATTTACATCGATTACCTATATTGAAAAACAACATGAGGATGCTCCTCAAACATTTACATATACAACCAAAGTGATGCCGGGTCTGTCGGTAGCCGGTTGGGGGGAAAGTAAAGGAACACACGAAAAAGCAAGTGGTGTTAAAACCTCTTCGCTCCATTTCGGGACACCGCAACGGATCTCCCCTATTAAGGAAGGTCGCGGCTATTGGCAATATATACCGAATGGTGACCATGTAACTTTTCTCACCCAGTATGACTACGACGTCCGATTCGGTCAACTCGGTCAATTATTCGATCAGCTGTTTCGCCCTGTAATCGGTTGGGCTACCGCACTTAGTTTTAATGTACTCGCAAGGTGGATTGAATCTGGAGAAAAACCGGCCACACAATACCGACGATTTTTCAGCTATTATTTGCTCTGCTTTCTATTTAGTTTTACGTGGATGTACCAAGGTCTCGTACCGAAAGTGCTGATGAAGCATCCGCTTGAGATTGATATGCTGATGAAACTGTCACCGCTATCATTGGGCCAAGCGTCCACGGCAATTATTTGGATTGGCGTTTTGGAAATGATGATTGGGTTACTTTTTTTGGTACCCAAATTGCAACAACTGCTGCTAAAGGCGCAAATTGTGTTGTTCCCTTTGCTGACATTAAGCGCAATCATTGCGGCACCCACAGTTGCAACGGCTCCATTTAATGTCGTCACACTGAATATTGGATTATGGTTTGCTTCCATCATTGCTTTACTACTGACAAAAGAATTACCGACTGCAAGATTTTGCAAACGAAAAAGAGGTGCTTAATATGATTTACGTAACATTGTTGGCAAATGACTTTAACAGGCTTCATCCAAAACTGCAGGAAAGATACCGCCTTCCATTAGGTCAGCCTTTTCATGCTCAAGGAACAATGCAAGTCATTCATTCCGGACCGCGTTTTTTACGTCCGATGTATCATTTGTTTACGAAAACCGATTTTCTTTTTCCTGAGTATGGCAAGGAAATTCCCTTTACAATAAAGAATACAGCGAAAATGAACAATGAAAAAGAAGCCGAAGTCTATTGGGAACGTACTTTTTTCTTTGATCAGACAACACGCAAGTTCAATGCTACAATGACAGTCGATTTGGAGCGGCAAATCGTAAAAGATTATTTAGGGGATCCGGCCCTGTTCTACTCCGATTTAAAAATGGATGTTACAAACGATGGTTCCTTAATGATACGCTCTGCAGATCAACGTGCTGTAATTGGCCAGACAGAGTTTGCCTTGCCAAGGAAGCTGACAGGTCGCGTAGTTGTGACAGAAGGATATGATGATGTGCTGGATGTGTATACGATTCATGTCTCCATTTACAACGATTTAATTGGAAGGATGATGATGTATGCTGGTCAGTTTACGCCGTGTACTCAGTAGACCTTTAACAAGCATCGGTCTTACTTGTATGGCTGCCCTACTGTTATTTAATGAGCCAACATCAATGTACTACTACTTAACATTGGCACAACTGATCTTTGTACCAGTCATACTGGAACAGTTAGTTTTGCTGAAAAATTGGCAAAAGCTGATTATTGTAATCGGCCAATTTGCTGTAACAATGCTGTATTTCACGCAACAGGATTTTCTCATCCTACTTTGTGTGCTGGCTTATTTGCTAAGTACACTTGTCATTGCTTCCCATGGGGTCAACCGATTTTTGAGACGGGGATTTACGAACACGGCTGAAATAATGATTGATATCGGACTGATTTATATTGTGATGGGTGGACTATGGTTTTTGGCATTCCAGTTACAGTTGAATACAGGATTTAGTCCGATTATTACATGGCTAACTGCTATTCACTTTCATTATTCCGCCTTTTTACTATGTATTACAGTCGGATTGATTGGGCGTCTTCATATGACTCGATACTATAAATTTTGCTGTGCCGTTATTGCCGCAGGACCAATGCTAGTAGCTGTCGGAATTACCTTTTCAAGAATTATTGAAATCATTTCGGTCAGCTTATATGTACTTGCTATTTTCAGTATTAGCTTCTATGTCATGAAATGGCGGTTGCCGCATATCCAAAGCCTTTTTATCCGGCTGGCCTTTATAACATTGTGTTTTACAATCATTTGGTCATTTTTATACGCTTACAGTAATTTAACTGGAAAAATTATTGTGGATATTCCCGATATGCTGGACTTTCATGGGCTTTTAAATTGTTTAGGGTTTGGTATTGCCGTGGTATTCGCTTGGAGTCTTTATACTCCTCCGACAAAGCATAACGATTACTCATTTCCGGTAAGTAAAATTCGCGGGCGATTTTCTCCAACAAACAAACCAGCGCGTGGATTGGTCGATGATATGGCATCTTTTCTTAATAAAATGGAAATCCCTGTTTTAATCGTTGAGTTTTACGAACGAACAACGCAGTTTGAATTAAAAGCGTCTGTTCAATGGGAAACATGGTTTAAACCCTTTGCTTTTGTGTATCAGTTTATTAGCCGGAAAATGGGACAGCTGAATTTACCGTTCTCTTCAAAAACGATTGTGATGGACGGTGAAATTTTGGAAGTCGATTCGCAAAATGATGGGCGAGAAAAACCGCGCGTTTGGCAACGGTCGATTAATGGCGAACCCGTATTTAATGCGATTTATTCGCAGCATAATGATGCAACTAATACCTATATGAATATCGCACTGCCCTTGCCATTCTCTTCAATGCACGGAATCTTACAGCTTTCCGCAAAAGACGGCGTACTGTACTTAACGAGTGATGGACAAGGCGATGCCGGTACGTATTTGGCGATTGGTACCTATGTTATCAAACTGCCGCTCCATGAGTATTTTGTTATAAAAGAACAAAAAGGAATACTTATCGCAACCCATGATATGAAACTGTTTGGAATGAAGTTTCTACATATTGATTATCAAATTGAGAAAAAAACTAATAGATGAAGTACAGAAAAAAAGCTACCATTTCCTAAAAGAGAAAATGGTAGCTTTTGATTTAAATGCTTTATTCGTTCTTCTTATAAATTATCGTACTTCTTGTCTCTTAATAATAAAAGGCGCAGCCACTAAAGCAATAATTAGGATAATCCCCAAATAACCAATTAGAGGATAAAAATAACTAACTAGCCCAGTAAATCCTACATAGCTTGCTAAATAGCCAACAATCATCGTAATAATAAAGAATATTTTAAATTTCTTTGTTCCTGATTCTGCAAAACGAGCTGAGAAAGAAAAGAACATTCCTACCGCTGTATTATAAATCATTGCAAAGATAACTAATGACATGAGAATACCTAGTGTTGGCGATAAATTACTAACTATCCCCAGCATTGGCATGTCCAACGTTCCAACTTCTTCGATTTTCGAGAAAATAGCTAAATGAATTAAGAGAATTAGTATTCCTAAAACAAATCCACCAACTAATCCACCAATTGCTGCAGTTTTTGGATTTTTTTCTGCCCCGCCCATTACAATTGACATCGAAGCTCCAACAGCGATATTAAATGAAACGTAATTAATACTGGAAATAAACCAGTTTGGCAAAGTAGTCGGTGTGGCTTGTGCTATGTCGTTTAACGATGTAAAAGTTCCATTCATCGTTAGAAAACTATAAATCGCAATAAATATAATAAAAATAATGAGAATCGGCGTAATGCTTCCAATAATGGAAACGACTCGATTTACCTTTAAAAAACCTGTCAATAATACGAGTATTGTCATAAGAGTCGTACCTACAAAGATCGGTAATCCAAACTGTTGGTTTAAGTTCGAACCGGCACCGGCAAGCATAACGACGCCTACGCCAAACAACGTAAAAATAAGTATAAAATCGATCACCGTTCCTAGATAACGCCCGCTAATCCGGTAAATAACATCCTTATGTGAATTCGTTTTTGTATAACTGCCTAGCCATACTAAAAGCATACCAATACATGTAAACAGTACCGTTGATAAAATTGCTCCGAATATCCCGAGTGTTCCGAAGCTCGTAAAGTATTGCAGTATTTCTTGTCCTGAAGCGAACCCTGCACCTACAATCACACCAATAAATGCGCTTCCAATTTTTAATATATTTTTCAAACGCCTCGCTCCCCCTTTTTGTATAACTACGGTTCAGTATGTATAAGAAAGATAAATTAGGTTATTCCTCACATAAGATTTTTCAGAATCCATATTAACATGATTCATTCATTAAAATGCTACCCTGTGATAATATTTAATAACCGTTCTGCCATGGTAATAATGACCTCAGCTTTAATACAATTATAGTTTCCATTCTAGTTACTGCATAAATTCCTCCTTTCCTTTTATTCATATAAGCTCTTGTTAATGTCCAAATAATTCAATAACTCTCTTTGTCATGGAACTTTCATACTGGCTTTTATACCCATTCATAATATCATACCCTAGTAAACTAGCAATTTCACAGCAAAAAGTAGTGTAGCGTTTTTTTATTCAAATTACAAAGGCAAATATTATGGGCTAAAGAAAATAAATGTTGAAAATAATATTTTATGTGCAACAAAAAGACATTTTTCTCAATGAGAAAAATGCCTTTTTGAACTTTTTTATGCTGTTTATTTGACTATATAAAGATCATCCCGTTGCATCTGTACGGTCGAAATGGCGGCCCATTTTTAAAGCATTGATAAATTCATCAGGCGCTGTTACAACACCCGGTGCATTTGCATACAATTTATCCATACTTTCAAATGCAATATAGCCTAGTGTTTTATAATGATTGAATATTTCATCTGCAAATCTTTGCACTTTACGGTTTTGTACTACATCTGTAAAGCTTGCTGCTACAAATAGCCCATCGTAAAGAACAGGGTCTGCCGTCTCTAATGTATGATCAATTTCACGTTTATTGATCATACCTTGTTTATCACTGATTAACTCAACAATAACCCCTTCATTTTCCAAACTTTGAATAAGATCATCCACATTACTGTTTGTGTCAACAATAATACCGACCTTTCTTGTCTTTAAAACCGGCACTTGATTCTTTAATATACTTACAGCATCTGATGGTGGCAAGTCCACTACCTGCTCGATTGACGCATCCGGTGCGGATACACCAATTCGCTGTGCAATTTGTTCAGCCATCGCACGGTCCACTCGCGCAAACATATCCACTGCAGCTTTACGAATTCCAATTGTTTCTACTTTTCCTAATTCAAAACAGAAGGCATCAATAATATGTTGCTGTTCAACAGGCGTTTGGCTTAACCAGAATTGACGTGCCTGAGAATAATGATCTTCAAATGATAGGCTTCGCGCACGTACTTTACGACCTTCAATTTTTTCTTGATAATGAGCATAGCCACCGTCTTTTTGATCAACAACATGCGGTGTATCGTTTTGTAAACCATTTCTTCCATAAGCAACACGTCCTTTATTGATCGTCATACGACCGTAACCATCACGTTGATTGTTATGGAATGGGCATACTGGACGGTTTATCGGCAGCTCATGGAAGTTTGGACCACCTAAACGGATAAGCTGTGTGTCTGTATATGAGAATAAACGCCCTTGTAACAATGGGTCATTTGAAAAATCAATACCTGGAACAACATGACCAACATGGAATGCAATTTGTTCAGTTTCAGCAAAGAAGTTATCAACATTGCGATTTAACGTCATTTTTCCAAGCTTTCGAAGAGGAACAAGCTCTTCTGGCCAAATTTTTGTTGGATCCAAAATATCAAAATCAAACTTGAACTCGTCTTCCTGTGGAATTAACTGTACTGCTAGCTCATATTCCGGGTAGTTCCCTGCTTCGATTTGGTCAAACAAGTCACGACGATGGAAATCAGGATCTTTACCTGCTATTTTTTGAGCTTCATCCCATACTAAAGATTCCATACCTTGTACAGGCTTCCAATGGAATTTCACGAAATGGGCTTCTCCATTTGCATTAACAAAACGGAATGTGTTTACACCAAAGCCTTCCATTTGGCGATAGCTTTTCGGTATTGCACGGTCAGACATATGCCACATTGTCATATGCGCCGTTTCTTCATTATTTACGACAAAATCCCAAAACGTATCATGGGCACTTTGCGCTTGAGGAATTTCATTATGTGGCTCCGGCTTGACAGCATGGACGAAATCAGGGAATTTAATCGCATCCTGAATGAAGAAAACGGGAATATTATTTCCGACTAAATCATAATTTCCTTCTTCTGTATAAAATTTCGTTGCAAAACCTCGTACATCACGTACTGTTTCTGCTGAGCCCCTTGATCCTGCTACTGTCGAGAAACGTACAAATACAGGTGTTTGTCGACCCTTCTCTCCTAAGAAATGAGCCATTGTTATATCTGATGCATCGCCATAGCTTTCAAATACACCATGTGCACCAGAGCCCCTCGCATGTACGACACGCTCCGGAATACGCTCATGGTCAAAATGCGTCATTTTTTCACGAAAATGAAAGTCTTCCATTATTGTTGGACCGCGCTCACCAATTGTTAATGAATGCTCGTCATTCGTTAACTTCAGTCCATGGTTCGTAGTTAGTGGCTTACCCTCATCTTTCGCTGTAAACTGCTGCAATTGTTCGACTTTTTTATTGTTATTGTTTTCCACGTAAAATCCTCCTCATACAAAATAGCAAATTTCATAAGATAGGTAACTCTCAACCTCTCTACTAATTTTGTACCCTGTTTATAAAAATATAATCTTATGAAATATAAACGTAACATTTGAAATATTGGTAAAAAGTGTGCGGCAAATTCGAAAATCCTTATAACTATATAAAAAAAACAGCGTACCCCTATGAGGTCGCTATTTTTTCTTCATAATATTTTCAAGCATAAGAATGTAACCCAGCAATGACTAAGTTAACAAATACCTGATTAAAGCCGATAATTCTAAATCCAATTATGGTGGTTGGGAGTGGAGGCGGCAGATTAATTTCGGAATGAGATAAATAGAGGAATGAATTTCCGTTATTTTTAAAATAACATAAAAAATAGTAAAAATAAGGGAAGGAATTTCCGTTATTGACCTAAAAAACATGAAATTTCACGGTTTTATTTAAAATAACGGTAAAACGTTCCCTTATTTATAACAAAAATGAGCTCCCCCCCTCAAATAACGGTAAAATCTCCCCTTATTTTAGAAGGCATTTGATTGATTGGCCTCGCAAAAGCATATAAAGGCAGTTCATAAAAAACTTGTAAATTTTTCAAATAAAAAATGAACTTTTCCGCCTCCCCATTTGTATAGTTAGTGAAAAGCAATTTAAAGGGGGCATCAACTTGTTAATTTTAGATAAAGTTCAAAAATCCTATCAGAACCACTCTGTTTTAAATGGAATTTCATCAACATTTCAGTATGGCCAATGCTACTTGTTACTCGGTGATAATGGTGCTGGGAAATCGACATTGTTAAAGTGCATTGCTGGGGATGAAAAAATTGATCATGGGTCTATTCGTGGAAACGAGCATGAAGATGTCTCAAATTTAGTCGCACTACAATATCAATTTTTCGAAAGTTATTCTTTTTTAAAGGTAAAGGAAGTGATTCAGCTTTTTACAAAACTGATTGCAAAGCCTTCAAACTTGAAAGATCTTTATGAAATTTTAGATATCGCTCAATACGAAAAAACGTTGATTAAAAATACATCGGGCGGACAACGAAAAGCCCTTTCCTTGTACTTAGCATTTTTAATGAACAAACCAATTGTCCTTTTAGATGAACCATTTGCAGATTTGGATTTGAAAAAGAAAAAGCAATTATTCGGTTTCCTGCAAAATCAAGTACAAAACGAAAATAAATGCCTACTTATTATTAGTCATGAAATTAGCGGACTGGAGGCTTTATTTGATGCTGTTTATATAATGAAGAATGGACAATTTATCGAACACGGTACAACAGAGGAGCTTGTGGAGAAATATAAAAACCCAACATTTTCAGGTTTAGAAGCTGTGTATTTTGAAGTGACAGGACAATTATTAGGAGGTCGGATTAAATGATTATACAAGTAGCTAAAAGCTTTATATTGGAATCGATTCGTAACACTGGGGTATTTCTGGGTAATTTACTTCCTGCCTTTATATTTATCATTTGTTCATGGATATGTACGATCAGTATAAAAAGTAGTCCGCAAACGTTGGACTTTATGATTAAAGGTCAGTTTTTCCCAATCTCCATCATGCTTTTAGTGTTTGCCTTTGCATTTTCAAGTGCAACGATTTATTTGGCAGATTTAAAGGCAAATAATACAATTCATCTACTCAAACGAACAAATATTTCACCGGCAAAGTATTTTCTGGGGATTGGTTTAGGAGTTTTTCTAATGATGAATTTCGTGTTATTACTTTTATTGGCAGGCTATTCCTTCATTATTTCACTATCCATAACTGCTCTTATTTCCATCATTTTAATTTGTAATTTTGTTTTACTCGCGATTTATCCACTATGCTTTATCGTAGCTGGTATTGTAAAAAACGGGAAAGTTGCACAAAGTTTGCTTATCCCAATTATGCTTGTATTTATGTTTTCCATTACGATGACATCATTATTTCTGACACTTAATGAGCAGCAACCACAGAATTATTATATTTACTTAATTTGGAATCCGATGCTATATTTAAGTGATACATTGCAATTCCAGTTAAATTTAACTGACCATACATGGTTACCTCTATATCAATATAGTATTATACTAACAATTCTTTGTATGATTTTAAGTATATTTGCAAAACAAATTTATATAAGGCAGGACTGAGCAAAATGGGTATTGGATTTATTATTTCTCTTATCGTGGCTGCTATAGGGATCATTATTATTCTTGGTATCATGATTCCTTACCATAAAAAATATGTCATTAAAGAAAACGGCAAAATCAACTACAAAAAAACGAAAATTTATTTACGCTGGAATGTATTTGATACACTTACACTTATACTCGCCATTTATACTATCTTTTGTGTTCAAGCATTAAATATGCTGCTTACTTTCGGTGGTGAAACTATTGAAAACCCATACGTTCAATTTTTTACAAATCAGGCCCAAGCCTGGGTCATTGTAACGATTTCCTATTTAGTGACAAGAATTTCTTCTACTTTAAAATGTATTAAAGCACAAATTGGTGAAGTCCATGACATTGACGAATGAAGAATTGATGCAGCAGGTTCAGACGGGTAATATAGAAGCATTAGGTGTATTATACGAACGACTTCATGAACCTCTATACTGCTTTTTATTCCGATATACGAAAGAAGAACAAATTAGTATCGATACGGTTCATGATGCATTTGAGATTTTGCAAAAGAAGCATCATCAGTACAATGCATCCCTCGGCACAGTGAAGTCGTTTTTATTTCAAATCGCCTATCGTCATTTAATTAATAAGCTAAATAGAAGAAAACGGTGGCAAACGCTGTTACCTTTTTTAGTTCCTATTCCTAAAAAAGCGCTGCAAACGGATGATAAACTTATGATTCAGCAGGCAATTGCAAAACTCCCGGACAAACAACGGGCGGTGATTTTACTTGCCTATTATGAAGATTTACCATTAGAAGAAATAGCACTTATATTAAGTATTCCAACCGGTACAGTTAAATCCCGTTTACACAAAGCCATTCAAGTCTTGAAAATTGAGTTAAAGGAGGCGTTCCAACATGAAAGAGGATTTTAAAAACGAAGAAGAACTCGCAAACTTGTTGGACACTTACAAAATAGATGTACCAACAAAAAAGCTTGCTGTAAAACAATCACCTTTCAGTCGTTTTATCCGTTATTTAGGTTCTCCTGCTAAGGATCCTTTAGAAAAGTTGTCAGACAGTAACAATGGTTACCTATTTTTAAAGCTATTTCCGATAGTCTGTGGAATATTTCTGGCAATGGTTCAAATATTATTTCTTTACTAAGCAACAATATTTTCAATTTCCCTATAAATTGAAAATATTGTTTTTTTAGTTCATCTCCATAAGGTGGTGATAACAAACTTAAAAGCTCCCGCTCCACGTCACTATGCTAGACACGTCACGGGCTTTAGCGCTGTCTTGCCGTAGCCCACCAATTAATCAAGTGAAATTTTATTAGAAAAACAACCTATCGACGATTATATTTTATCAATGCATGCCTTCATTTTATTTGACCATACTATTTATAGCAAAGTAAGAAAAAATTAATGAATCGAGGGGAATTATGTATTACTACAAAGAAGAATTAATCAATATTATTAAGCCCGATAAACCAGACCCAGAAGCTGCCCGCGTATTGCAGGAGATTTTAGGCGGACATTACGGAGAAATGCGTACGATGATGCAATTTTTCTTCCAAAGCTCCAATTTCAGAGGAAAAGAAACACAGTTCCGAGATTTACTTCGCGGTATTTTTTTAGAGGAAATCGCCCATGTGGAACTTGTTCAAAATACAATTAATCAATTATTGAATGGTTCTGGAGAGTCGAGTGCCCCAGGTAATAATGGTATGGACCAATCACCTCTAGATGATGCAGTCCGTCACGCAAATCCCCATCACTACATTATCGGTGCACAAGCATCGTTACCAGTAGATGCCGCCGGTAATCCTTGGAATGGCTCTTGGGTTTACTCGCACGGTAACCTTGCAGCTGATTTACTGAATAACCTTGTATTGGAATCAACAGGTGTTCTGCAGAAAACACGTATTTACGAAATGAGCTCAAACCAGACGTTCCGTGAGACTCTGGCATTTTTAATCGTGCGTGATAATGCACATCAAAATGCTTTTGCAAAAGCTCTCGAAACTTTAGGCGTGGATTGGGGAAAACTATTCCCGATACCAAATTATGACATCAATAAGTATCCGGAGTGCCGTAAATTTGTTGATATGGGCTATCATAATACCCAATTCAACTTTAGGCTGGACCCGACACGAATCGGCGAAATCCTCCAAGGAACTTCTCCGAGCCGAAATGGTGGAACATATCAAGTAACACCACCACCAGAAGGATTCCCAGTACCGCAAATGCCCGATATGCCAAATGAACATAGCCCTGGTTTATATGATTTGAATAATTAATAATTTGCAATAAACAGCGTGTCCGAAAAATATCGGACACGCCTTTTTCATTCATTTTCTTTATTGACATACTTCCCTTTATTCGGTATTGCCATTTCTTCAAAATTATCTGCAAGCCTTTTTAAGTTTTGCGTTAATTCTTCACCGCTCATCGGTAAGCCGTGACCTGTTATGGCAATGGCAGGTTTTAAAGCTGCTAATTTTTTGACGGAATCAAATGCAAGAGCCCAGTCTGTCGTAAAATACTTTGGCGGACCATTCATTTCCTTTTCCTGTGTAAATACTTTATAGAGCGATTCTTGCTTCACCGTCACAAAGGCATCACCTACGATTAATGCACCATCACGTTCCCTAAATAACGATACATGTCCCGGAGAATGACCCGGTGTATGAATCCATTGAAACTCTTCCATATATGGAACCGTTCCATTAAGTGGCAGCTCCTCGATATAACCTGTTAGATTAACCGCCTCATTTGGAAACATTGGCGACATTTTCGCTACTAGCCCACTATCTGAACTCGGATCTGCTTCAGGGTAATCGATTTCCCCTGTTAAATAAGGTAATTCTAAAGAATGGGCATAAACCGGTACTTTCCAATGTCTAACTAATTCGATGACTGCACCTACATGATCGAAATGGCCGTGTGTCAGAATGATCGCTTTCGGTCTTGCATTTTCCCCAAACTTTTTTTCAGCAGCTATGATGATGGCATCTGCACTGCTCGGCATGCCCGCATCAATTAACACGAAATCATCGCTATTTGGGTAGCTATAAAAGACGATATTTACGATCTGCACTGTGTGTACATACAAGTCAGGTAATACCTCTATGCTTATGCCACTCTGTTTCGAAGTCGCTGGTATGAATTTATAATCATCACCATAGCTCATATCTTTATCCATAAATATCCCCTCCAAAATCCTTTATTCTAATATACCTGTTTTTACAATTTCTACACTTAATTTGACGGATATATCCATAGTTGAAAAATGTTCGTTCCAATTTTTCTTAAATAGCTTCGGATGAAAAGCCCTTACATTTCGGCCAAGTCCCAATGCATCACTCTTTGCTTCTTGTAACTTTTTTATTACATCATTCATATCCTGTTCGATTTTTTCAGTAAGAAATTGTTCTAGATCCTTTCTTAAAGTAGCGTCACTTAAATGATCTTGGGGAAACTCCGACATAATCAGTTCCATTTTCTGTTGGATTTCAATTTTATCTTCGGAAATAGCAAGATTCCTTTTTGATTTATTAAGACGAACAGTTACAGGACTGTCTTTGTATAAATAACTAATACGAGTTGCAAAGCCTACTGACTCATTTAATATATTCAACATTAAACTTTCATTAGTATTTAAGGTCTTCCCTGTAAATGACCTTCCAGAAAACAACGCTATTCCATCAGAAATTGGCCGTCCATCCTCCCCCATTTTCAAGTAGGGCAATGCTAAATCCTGCGCATTTTCAAATAATATTGCACAAGCAGTTTGCAATGTATAAGGTATTACTAGCGAGTTTTCTTCCAAGCTTGTTATAAAGCGCTCATAATATTCGCCAGCGGTTGTTTGCTTTTGTTCACTCAGTTCAAAAAATGGTTTTAAATCACCTTGAACAATAGCCATTTTTGAAGTAATCGGACTGTTGGGATCTCGGAAATAGCCATCCAAATACTCATATATATCATCCTTAGCAGATTCTTCCGAAATAAGTACGGTAGACAGTACCGATAAATCTAATGTCTGCTCTACTTTAAGCTCCGCATCCTGCCGCACATCCCTCGGAGATAAACCATCCCCGGTAATCACGATTGTTTTCATTTCTTCTGTAGTCGCTTCCGGATACGCATAATAAGCAGTTAACTCACCAATTGTCCCTTCAAAACCAGTTAATGATACAACCGATGAATTTTTATAAAGCCGCTCATCCCAGCATCCAGCTAACAGTATTAATGGCGAAATCATTAAGATGGTATTTCGGAATCGGATATTGTTTTCCCCCTTATTTTATTAATAAAAATAATAAGTATCGGTAAAATAAAAGTAAAAATTAAATTCAGGTATACTAAATAGTTTTTAAAAAATTCCAAGACTGAAAAGCGTATGAGGTAGTTTGCCGTTAAACCGACGATTCCAAAAAATATGAGTTGCTGTAGCTTAGGAGAAAGTCGCTTTTTTTCAAAATACACTAATCGCAGAACAAGTGTGTAGTTCACAATGGCGACTAATGACCAGGAAAGCCAAATATACACGAAAAATATATCCAATCTCTTGGCAAATGTAACTTCTACAGAATGCAGAATATATAAAACAGGCTCAGGAATCAGCTTAATCTCTTCTATTGAAAAGTACATTAATGTAAAGGAAATGGATAACAAATAAAAGCTAGTTAACAAGGTAAAGTAAAGAGCTAGGGTTTTTTTCGGGATTTTATCTTTACTCACTAAATATTTCCGAAGTACTACAAACATTTCTGCACCACCAAATGCATAGGTAGCAAAAACAAATCCCATCCACCACGTTTCTTTACGATCATAAAATAACGGAAGTAAATTTGTTCCATGGAGATTTGGAATAGTCAAAAACATAAACACTAAAAACAAAAAAAGCATAGGTATTAGCACTACACCGATATTAACAGCAGTTTCAGGTCTACTAATACTCGCATAAAAGCAAACTGATAGAAATATGGTGATCAGTACTATAGTAGGTGTATTGGGAAATATCCAGGAAGTTAATACATACGTAATATAAATGACGAACACGACAATATAGAGTGTCCAGTAAATTATATAAAGTATTTTTGTTAATCCGTTCAGCAAAAAGTATTTATATGTTCTTTCAAAAAATAATAATTGGAAAAAGAAAATAATCGCGATAATGATAAATTGAATGGTCGCATCACGATTCCCATGTTCGATTATTAAATTTTGAAAAGAAGTATATACAAATCCCGTTTGCATAACGAACATTAATAAAAATAATTGTACTTTCGTCAATTGAATGGTCATGTATTATCATCCTTTTTAGGTGAAAAGCTTGTTGCTTGCTTATTCGCTTTGTAAAAAGGTCCCCTAATAAAAACCTTTCGTAATTCTTTTGGTTCAAACGGAATAATTGGTGAAAAATAAGGCCGTTTTAAAGAAGTCAAATTCAATAAATGAATAACCAATAAAAAAGTACCAATAACAATACCGAAAAATCCGAACAGTGAAGCTAAAAACATGAATGGAAAGCGAAGCATACGAATCGATGTATTCAGCTCAACAGAAGGCACTACAAAGCTTGATATTGCTGTAAATGCTACGACAATAACCATCAAATTTGATACAAGCCCTGCACTTACAATAGCGTCCCCAATTACTAGACCCCCGACAATACCGATTGTCTGACCAATAGATTTCGGAAGTCGTACACTCGCCTCTCGTATTAGTTCTATCGTTATTTCCATGATCATTGCCTCGATCAATGGCCGATACGGAATTTGGTTAATGTCTGACTTAACTTTATTACCAAGTTCGAGTGGTAGTACCTCAAAATGAAAGCTTACAATGGCGATATAAAATGCTGGCAAGAAAATAGCAGATACAAAGCTAAAAATTCGCATTAACCGATAAAATGTACCGACTAATACGCGTGCGTTAAAATCATCCGGTGTTTGGTAAAAGGAAAAAAATGTTACAGGTCCAATAAGTGCTGTAGGAGACAAATCCGTCATAACCGCAATTTTGCCTTCTAATATATTCGCTACAACACGGTCTGGTCGTTCTGTATTTAAAAGTTGCGGAAATGGAGACCATACTTGATCATCTAGTTGGTCACTAAGCTGCCCAATACTATAAAACATATTCAGATCCATTTCATCTAAACGTTTTTCTACAGTCTTAAGGGCCTCACGATCCACTACATTCTCTACATAAAAATAATAAACAGTCGTTTTCGTCTCCTTACCGAGTAAAACTTCTTTAACAACGAGTTTATTATTTTTTATACGTTTTCGAATAAGCGATACATTTGTATCAAAATTTTCAGTAAACCCTTCATGGGAACCTCGTATTATTTGTTCATTTTCTGGCTCTTCAGGCGTTTTATGAGCAAATTCGGGATTGTTAATGCGAATCATTTGGTTTGATTGTAATAGGATGATTAATGTCTCACCGTTACAGACATAGTCAACTAGTTTTCGTTGATTATATTTTTCGGTAGTAATTGTTACGGAATTATCCTTAACTAACTGTTTTTGTACAGTGCCCTTTTCCTCTATGTCATGATTTTCTTCGGATAGTTGATTCGACTGTCTAAGATTCAAAATGTTTTGTTCAACATCAACCTTATTTACAAGGGAAGAATAATAACATAAGATCGCTTCCTCATCTCGACCTATTTTTATTTCTTTCACTACAAAATCTGCTGAATGGAGGAATTCCTTATTAAGTCGTTTTATCTCTTGCTTCATTTCCAATGTTTGTAACAAAACGACTCCCCCTTTTTTGTAAAAGTATGGGACATTTTTAAAATATTTATTCATTTTTATGAAAGTTAGGAAAGGTGGATATACTAGAGAGAAAAATATTATTTTGATAAAAATAAATGAGTGCTTTAGTTATTAGAAATTTCCCAGTTAAAATTTTGATAGAAATGTTTATTTTTTTACTATACGGTAATACATTTATTAGTCAGGAAAGGGGGTAAATTCATGGGCAATAGAGGAATTGTTTTTTGGAGCTCAATTACAATTACTTTAATAGCTGTAGTAATAGGAATTTTAGCGCCAAATATATTGGAGGAAATAACGAGTAACATTCAAAATTTACTTACTACTAATTTTGGCTGGTATTATTTGTTAGTTGTAGCTATTATTATTGCTTTTTGCGTATTTTTAATTTTAAGTCCTGTTGGGGCAATTCGTCTTGGTAAATCGACGGATAGACCAGATTATAGTAATGCCTCTTGGTTTGCGATGCTCTTTAGTGCTGGTATGGGCATTGGTTTAGTATTCTGGGGAGCTGCCGAGCCATTATCACATTTTGCTATTAGCTCACCACAAGCACCGGAAGGCTCTCAACAAGCATTAAAAGATTCCTTTCGCTTCACTTTCTTCCATTGGGGTATTTCAGCATGGGCAATTTATGGAGTAGTAGCTTTAGCACTA
The DNA here is from genome assembly GCF_038002585.1 of Solibacillus sp. FSL K6-4121. Taxonomy (NCBI): domain Bacteria; kingdom Bacillati; phylum Bacillota; class Bacilli; order Caryophanales; family Caryophanaceae; genus Solibacillus; species Solibacillus sp. FSL K6-4121. The sequence goes on along the minus strand of NZ_JBBOCS010000002.1, from coordinate 362,546 downwards.
GCCTATTCAAATTTCCGGAAAGGTGCACCTGGTCTCATTAGTGCTACACTATTCCCCATCTTCGGTGAAAAAACAAAGGGTCCAATCGGTCATATAATTGATATTATCGCTGTATTTGCAACGGTCATTGGTGTTGCGACAACACTCGGTTTAGGTGCACAGCAAATTAACGGTGGGCTTTCCTTTTTATTTGATATTCCGATTAGCTTTACAGTCCAGTTGATCATTATTGTAATCGTAACAATATTATTTATCATCTCAGCATCTACCGGGCTTGATAAAGGGATTCAACTGTTAAGTAACTGGAATCTCTATTTAGCGGCGGCCTTGTTATTATTAACATTATTTATTGGTCCAACAGTAAAAATAATGAATGATTTCACGTCTGGATTGGGCAGTTATTTGCAGAATTTCGTGCATATGAGCCTACGTACTGAACCTGGGAATGCAGATAGCCGGGCTTGGATTGATGGATGGACAATTTTCTATTGGGCATGGTGGATGTCCTGGTCCCCATTCGTCGGTATATTTATTGCGCGTATTTCAAAAGGGCGTACAATTCGCGAGTTTTTGATGGGTGTTATTTTAGCACCAACGCTTGTCAGTCTTTTCTGGTTCGCCACTTTTGGGACAACCGCTATTGAAACTTATATTTCTAAAGATCAAAGCATTATTGACTTACCGACTGAACAGCTATTATTCGGAGTTTTCGACTATATGCCACTTGGCTTTATCTTATCGATTATTGCGTTACTATTAGTTGCGTTTTTCTTTATTACATCAGCAGATTCCGCCACATTTGTGCTCGGTATGCAAACATCATTCGGTTCGATGAATCCAACATTCCGAATCAAATTAATCTGGGGTGTTTTACAAGCTTCTATCGCTGCTAGCTTACTGTTTTCTGGAGGCTTAGCCGCACTTCAAAATGCCGCCATTATTGTAGCTTTTCCATTCTCATTTATCATTTTACTGATGATGCTTTCTTTATATAAATCGTTAATGGAAGAACGGCAAAAATTAGGTCTTTACATTCGACCTAAAAAACAACCGCCATCAAATCAAAAGAAATAAGGTGCAAAAAAAGCGATGAAAATTTTAACTTTCTAAAATTTTCATCGCTTTATTTTTATATTATTTTTATACCTTAAGTTCAACACCTGAATTTCTGCGTGGTTTTGCTGATTTGTACCATTGCCAGCAGAATATTATAATGAGCACTATTTCAATCCAATCCCCTGCATAATACATCACCATGCTACCCATTTCTGCCTCTTGCCGAGAAACTCCTGCTGGCGGGTTCGCATACATATATTTTGACAAAATATCATGACCAGCTATTGCAGCAATCAAAACGACTGCCCGAAATCGGTAGGAATACTGATGATGGACAGGATCGAAATAAATAATTGAAATTGTAAATACATAGCCAGCAATAAAGAAATGCAAATGAACAAATAAGGCAAAAAATGCATTTTCATGCATAAGCATATATAAATCTGTTGTATATAAAAGCCATAGACCACCTACATTTAATATTGCGGCAGTTATAGGGTGAGAGACAAAATGGATGACTCGGCTTTTTAAAATTTCAGTTATTTTACGCCCCCATGACGTATTCACTGCTCTAAGCAATAAAGTCATCGGTTTGGCAATCGCCATCAAAATCGGTGCAACCATGCCTATTAGTAAATGACTCACCATATGTGCCGTAAAATTGTTATGTGCGCTGTTTGCTAACGGTCCTACAACTGAAATGAATGCTATCACCATCGCCAACACCCAAAAAGCGGTACGAGAAATTGGCCATTGTTTATAGCGCTTATTTGTCATGATGACAGCAATAATATATGCCGCGCCCAATAATACAAAAAATATGCCCAGCAAATATTGAAGATTCATTCCTGGTAATGATTGACTATGTGTAGCATGGCCATGACTATGCAGCAAATATAAACTATTCATTTGCAGTCTTCTCTTTTAAAGTACTGTTTTTTGATGAGCGGAATAATAGAAAAAGACCGATTAGTAAAATGATTAGCGCACTGACATTCCATATAATATCGTAGACGATAACATTGTCGACATATCGGATTTGGTGAATTCTCATCCATTTATGCTGAATAATGCCGTCATACAACTGGAATACACCTATCCCTAATAACACACCGCCTAGCCACCGTTGAAAGATCAAGCCATTTCTACGACGTAAATCTGCAAAAAGAAATAAACCCGCAATTGTTGCAAACCAGCTGAAAGCATGGAAAATGCCATCGGAAATTAAGCCAATATCGGTAGTTGATTTATCATAGAAATGATGCCATCTTAATAACTGGTGAAATACAGTTTCATCAACAAAGGCAATGAGACCGACGCCAAATAAAATACCTGACCACATATTCCGGCGAGAAATTCCTTTTCTGTTGTTATTTTTCATATCACTTTAGAGCCCCTTTCCGTATAATTCGTTACATGTAATCTCTCCAAATTCATAACAACATATTCGATAGTAGAAATTCCCCTCTTGCTCAATGGAATAAACCTTATTGTTTTATTTTCCTACAACACCCCCTGCTCTACGAATGTATATTTATTTAAAAATATTTTATTTCTTTAAACTTTCCTTACCCCTTCACCCGTCTTATAATTGTCGACAGAGAAAAAAGGAGCTTCAAGGAATGATGGAAGAATTAGAAGATGCATTTATTACATTTATACGCGCACACCAAAACTCGCTATATAGACTCGCGTATAGCTATACAAAAAGCGAGCAGGATGCGCTCGATGTCGTGCAGGACAGTATTCAAAAAGGCTGGCTGGCGCTTAAGAAACTAACAAATCGTGAGCAAATGAAAAGCTGGTTTTATACGATTTTAGTGCGTACGGCGATTGATTTACTTCGGAAGCAAAGGCGTATCGAACTCATTGGAGACGAATCCCTACTGCAACTATCCGAACTAGATACATATCAAAATCTTGATTTACAGCAGGCATTACATCATTTACCTCTACAACTACGTGAGGTCATTGTGCTGCGCTATTTTGAGGATTTGAAAATAGAAGAAGTCGCACACATATTGGCGATTCATCTAAGCACGGCGAAATCAAGGCTTTATAAAGCATTAAAGCTATTAAAAATTGAGCTAGAAACGGAGGAGAATTAGGTCAATGAATGATGACAAGTTAAAAAAGCTACACGCACAATATAAGGATGTACCTATTCCCGAAGAGTTAGAGACAATCATTGATAAAAATCTACAGCGTCCACTTAAGAAAAGAAAACGCAAACTGCCTATTTTTTTAACATCAGTTGCTGCGGCGGCAGTACTATTCACAGTCGGCCTGAATACAAATCCAGCAATGGCAAAAACTTTGGCGGATGTACCAGTTATCGGTCAAGTCGTACAAGTACTTACATTTACTAAATATGAAATGGAAAAAGATGCATATACAGCAGAAATTCAAGTACCTCAAATTTCGGGCTCATCTGCTGATATCGAAGCATTGAACGAAAAATATGCTAAGGAAGGCAAAGCACTGTATGAGCAGTTTAAGACGGATATAGAGGAAATGGAAGCGGGTAATATGGCAGTAAATAGCGGCTATGTTATCGAGACGGATACCGATGAATTATTGTCATTTGGTCGTTATGTAGAAGTCACTGTCGTATCTTCTTCTACTGTTATGCAGTACACAACGATTGATAAAAAGGCTGAAACGGTCATAACATTACCGAGCCTATTTAAAGATGATCGCTACTTAGACATTATTAGTCTCTATATAGAGGATGAACTACGTAATAGAATGATTGAAACAGAAGGGTCTGATATGTACTGGATCGGTGGTACAGAGTATCATGACGAAGCATTCGGTGTCTTTGAAGGTATTTCCCCTGACCAAAACTTCTATATTACCGAAGAAGGAAAGCTTGTAATGTCTTTTGATGTATATGAGATAGCACCAGGCTTTATGGGCCTTGTAACTGTTGAAATTCCGACAGAACTACTTCAGGATGTGCTGGTGAGTAATAAATATATTAAATAAGAAAATAAAATCACTTCCAAATCCTAACAAGCAGGTGCATCCTTTTTTAATGGTTACACCTGCTTGTTTACTAATTTTATCTATTTAAATTTTCAATGATAGCTGAAATACCTAATCCACCACCAATACATAATGTAACTAAACCATAACGTTCTTTTCGACGCTCTAGCTCATTAATTAACTTTGTTGTTAAAATAGCACCTGTTGCTCCTAAGGGATGACCTAAAGCGATAGCACCACCATTAACGTTAACTTTTTCGAGCGGTATATTCCATTCTTTTAAAACTGCCAATGCCTGACCGGCAAAAGCTTCATTTAATTCAATTAAACCGATATCATCTAATGTTAATCCAGCTTGTTCAAGCGCTTTTTTTGTTGCTGGAACAGGACCTATCCCCATAATTTCAGGGGACACACCAACAGCTGCTTGAGCAATTATTTTTGCGCGTGGTTTCAAACCTAACACATGTGCTTTTTCTTCAGACATCAAAATTAGAGCAGAAGCTGCGTCATTTCTACCACTACTATTACCTGCCGTAACAGTACCATCTTGTTTAAATACAGGTTTTAATGTACCTAGCTTATCAAGTGTTGTTTGGCGAGGATATTCATCTCTTTCGAAAATTTGACTCCCCTTACGTGCTTTGATTTCATATGGAATAATTTGCGATTCAAATAGACCATTCTCAATAGCATCTGTTGCCAATTGTTGACTTCTTAATGCAAATTCATCTTGCTCTTCACGTGAAATTCCATATTGATCTACTAAATTTTCTGCCGTATAGCCCATTGTAAACGTACCATATTTTTCTTGCGGCTGGGATCTCGGCTGACTTTCTGTATTAGGATCTAGTAAAAGCCCATTGCCTGCTCCATAGCCATAGCGAGCATTACGTATGTAGTATGGAGCAGTACTCATACTTTCTGCTCCCCCTGCAATAACGACATCACTCCAGCCACATTGAATTTGTTTTACAGCATCTAAAATGGCTTGTAATCCAGATCCACATTGACGATGTACAGTGTAACCAGCAACTTCAACAGGCAATTCTGCCCTTAATAGCGCTACACGTGCTAAGTTGGGGGTATCCGTACTTTGCTTAGCCTGTCCCAAAATTACTTCGTCGATTTCCGAAGCATTAATACCTGTTCGATCTACTAATGCCCGAATGACATGGGCAGCTAACAAATCTACTTCAACATCTTTTAAAGTTCCACCCATTGTTCCAATAGGTGTACGAACTGCATCGATAATGACAGCATTCTTCATCTAATTTCTCCTCCTACTCATACACATAAAATCCTGCACCTGATTTTTTACCAAGACGTCCCGCTTTTACATATTTAATTAGTAAGGGACATGGACGATATTTCTCACCTAATGTTTTATATAAATACTCCATATTTTTCAATCTTGTATCGAGCCCTACTAGGTCCGCTAATGCTAACGGACCCATAGGATGATTTAAACCAAGCTTTAATGCTTTATCAATATCTTCTGCTGAAGCAACGCCTTCCATTAACATGTTCATTGCTTCATTACCAATTAGACAATTCATACGGCTTGTAACGAACCCCGGAAACTCATTTACTTCAACTGTCTCTTTCTTCATTTGCATACCGACTCTTTTTGCAAAAAGAACCGTTTCATCACTTGTATCTAAACCTCGCACAATCTCAATTAACTTCATTTTATGAGCAGGGTTGAAAAAATGCATTGCTATACATCGATCAGCGCGTGATGTTTGTGCAGCAATTTCAGTTGGACTCATAGTTGATGTGTTTGTAGCTAAAACTGTAGACGGTTTACATAATGTATCTAACTGTTTAAACAGTTCAATCTTCAAATCAATTATTTCCGGTATCGCTTCAATAACAAGTTCAACTTCTGCGACTGCCTGATCGAGATTTGTATAAGTTTGGACACGTTGTAGTATCAATGCTATTTCTTCTGATGATATGATATTCCGTACAACAGCCTTTTCCAATTCATCCTTCATATAACTTTTAGCATTTTGTAAAGAGGTTTCTGAAATATCATATAAATTCACTTCTATTTGATTTTGTGCTGCTGCTAATGCAATGCCACGTCCCATTAAACCGCTACCAATTACCGCTAATTTAATCATTTCAACTCCCCCTATGACTTGCGTAACATAGTGCTATAATCCACTAAATACTTCATTACTCGAACAATTTTTTCTGGATTTGGGTAAACGACGAAATTTTGTTTCCGATAATATTCCATTCCTTTTGGGGCAATAGCAGTTGCACCTAACCGTCCAAGTACGATAGGCTTCGTTGATTGTTTAAAAACATCAGTTATAGCTTCCGCAATAACTTCAGCTCCAGGATCAGCATTACTAGTCATCATTACTAGTACACCATCAATCCCTTCATCAGCAACTACTGCTTCTAAAATCTTCTTGAACATTTCTGGCTTCCCAATAATTTCAGCTGTTACATCTATTGGATTTTTTGGTGAACCAAATTCTGGGACCAGTTTATGAAGTAATTCCGCATTATTTGTAAATTCAGCTACCTCTAACCCTGCATTTGAACATAAATCGGCTAAAATACTACAAGCTCCACCAGAAGCTGTTATAATTCCAATTCGTTTGCCTTTTGGTAACGGTTGAATTTCGAATGCAGCAGCAATATCAACTAATTCTTCGACCTGGTTAACTCTAAGAACATTATACTTTCTGAAAACAGCTTCATAGACTGCGTCATCGCCTGCCATTGATCCCGTATGTGATTGTACTGCTTTTTTTCCTGCATCCGTACGACCTGTTTTGTATACGAGTACAGGCTTTTGTTGTTTAAATGCAGCTGTTGTTGCGCGCTCAAATGCTTCTACATCTTTTAACCCTTCCATAAAAACGGAAATTACTTTTGTCATTTCATCTTGTGCTAATACTTGAATGAAATCTGAAGTTGTTAAATCGGCTTCATTTGCCACACTGATCCAACGACTAAATCCAATATTGTCTTCCCATGCACGACTAAGTAACGCACTGCCCATTGCTCCGCTTTGTGAAATAAAACCGATACTTCCTGCAATTTTATTTTTAGTTTCAAGTGCCGATCCAAATGCTGTATATATATTTTTAGATGGACTAGCTAAACCAATAGTATTTGGACCCAAAATCCGAATGTTGCCCTGCTTGGCAATGGTAAGTACTTCTTTTTGTAATGCTTTCCCATGCTCACCAACTTCCACAAAGCCTGATGAATAAATCATGACATTTTTTACTCCACGTTCTACACAGTCACGCATAACATTCGGTACAAACTTTGCGGCAACAACTATACAAGCAACATCAATGGTATCCGGAATTTCCTTAATTGATGGATATGCCTTATAACCACGAATTTCACTTGCTTTTGGGTTAACTGGATATACACTTCCTTCAAAATTGTTTTCGACTAAGTATTTCAGTAAGCGGCCGCCTGTTTTTTTCGCATCTTCTGAAGCCCCTACTATAGCTACCGATGTTGGATTTAACATTTTATCAAGACCATCTAATAAATTTATTTCTTTTTGGTCTCTAATTAGGCTGCTTTTTAACATACGAACATCACAAATATACGCTTCACTATTAGCAAAAATAATAGGGTTTAAATCGAGCTCCTCAATATCCGGCTGCAGTTCCACTAAGCGGTTTATATTACGGCATATATCTTTTAATTTATCTATGTCGATACCGGACTGTCCCCGATACCCTAATAAAATTGGTGCTGTCTTTAGCTCCTTTATCATTTCATCTACTTCTTGTTCGGATACAGGTAGCATACGCATAGAAAAATCTTTCATAATTTCTACAAGTGTACCCCCATATCCTAATATAAGCTGATGGCCAAAAACATCATCTCTCTTAACACCAAGAATTAACTCAATCCCTTTAGGCGCCATTTTTTGAACGAGTACACCGACTAATAATGCTTGTATATCGTATGCTTTCGTGTTGTGAATAATTTGACGGTATGCTTCTCTCAACTGCACTTCATTGCTAATACTTACTTTGACAATTCCAGCTTCTGTTTTATGTGTGATTTCACGTGACATACCTTTTAAAACAACTGGATAACCTATTTTTTCAGCCATTAGCACTGCTTGCTCTTCTGTTTCAGCAAGAAATGATTCTATAACCGGTAATTTAAACTTTTGTAGAATTTCTGCCCCTTCATATTCCATTAAAAATCGATGAACACCTAGTTCTTTTGTTATTTTCATGAAAGAACCTCGCTATTCTTTGGTTTTGGTGGACGCTGACTAAAGCGCATATCAAATACTTCCTCTGCGATTTTATTTTTCAGCATTTCCGGTGTTCCACCTGCAATCATCCAGCCACGAATTCGACGGAAAATATATTCTAATGGATAGTCTGTTGAGTAGCCATATCCTCCAAAAATTTGAACAGCCTCATGTGCCACTTCAAATGCTGTCGTGTTAATATAACATTTAGCCATTGATGCCTCTAATGGACTCGGTGCCCCTTTATCTGCATTTGTTGCTGCTTTGTATAATAGTAAACGACCAGCCTCTAACTTCATTTTCATTTCAGCTACTTTCCACTGAATGCCTTGAAACTCTGCTAACGGACGTCCAAACTGATGTCTTTCTTTCGCATGTTCTACTGCCATATCAAATGCTGCTTGTGCTAATGCTAATGAACGAGATGTATTACCCATTCGTTCAATATTGAACATTGTAAACAGTTTTTTAAACCCATTATCCGGCACGAGAATATTTCCTACCGGTACTTCACAATCTTCGAAATACAATGCACAATGCTCTTCTCCAGACATATGGGTTTCTGTTTTGCCTAACACAAAACCAGGCATGCCACGTTCAATTAAAATTGCACCTGAACTTTTTACATCTTCACCAAAACGTACCCATACAACATAATATTCATTATGTGGTCCGTGAGTATTGAACACTTTAGAACCGTTCACAATCACTTTGTCACCTTCAACCCGTGCACGCGTTTCCAAATCTGTTGTCGCAGATCCCGCATTTGGCTCACTCATTGCTACTGAAATTAATTTTTCTCCTGCTAAAATTTGCGGTAATACACGCGCTTTTAATTCCGGTGATCCATATGCAGCTAATTGACGAATTGCCCCGAAGTTACCAACTTGGAACATATCAGCTGTACTTGGACAAACTTTAGCAATCTCTTCCATCACAATAATAGCTTCTACTAAAGTCATTCCTTGACCACCATCTTCTTCTGGTAAAGTCATCCCCATTAATCCATGCTCAGCTAAAATACGCGCATTTTCCCACGGTACTTCTTTATTTTTCACCCATGTGTATGCTTTTTCTGAAAACTTCTCTTTTGCTAAATCACGTGCCCATTTCTTTAAATCTTGTTGTTCTTTTGTTAATGTAAAATCCATTTCCTTTCACTCCTTCAATTTTATTTAACTGCTAAATGAGCTTTTTATATGCTCCTATCTAATAAAAAGCAAGTAACGTGCCAAGTCCTTTATACAACCCTTAAATTTAAAAATTTTTTCTCACTGTAACTTCAAAACCTAAGAGTACGGCAATCTCAACTTCATTTTTTGCCTTTACCTATATTTTTCTTAAAACATATTATTTTGTATAAACTAAAAACGTTAAGTATTTGAACAAATCAGTTCAAATACTTAACGTTTGATCACATACCTTTATATACAGGAGTACGCTTTTCTATAAATGCCTCTGTTCCTTCTCGCTTATCTTCTGTTGTGAACAGCAAAGCTTGTGCTAACCTTTCCATTGTAAGCGCAGCTGTTAGAGATCCGTCATTACCTTCATTCACTACCATTTTTGCCAAGCGAACCGCTAATGGTCCTTTTGCTAAAATTTTACTTGATTTAGCTAAAACTGTTTCCCATAATTCCTCTGGCTTAGTTATATCAGATACAATACCTAACGCAAGAGCTTGTTTAGCTGTTATAGAATCTCCCGTTAATATATAGTTTAGCGCAAGTCCTTTTCCAATTAATCGCACTAAACGTTGTGTACCTCCTCCACCAGGAATAATCCCAAGATTTAATTCAGGTAAGCCGAATTTTGCATTTTCTGAAGCAATTCGAATATCACATGCTAAAGCCAGTTCGAATCCCCCTCCAAACGCATATCCATTTACTGCAGCGATTGTTACTTTATTACACTTCTCGATTGTTTGGCAAAGTTGAGATAAATCTGCCTCTAAACCTTGATAGAGCGTTTTCTGTCGAAGTTGACCAATATCCGCACCCGCGATAAAAGATTTATTGCCCGAACCTTTAAATACAATTAAATGAACACCATCATGTTGCTCCCATTTTTGAAGCGCATGGTGAATCTCCGTTATCGTTTCTCGATTAAGAGCATTATGCACTGTTGGTCGATTAACTTTTATAATTCCAAGAGCACCATCTTTATAAACTTCCAAGAATTCATACATCCAATTATCACCCTTTCAATGAAATTTATTACAGTTTTGATAGGTCTTCCAAACGAATGGGTTGCTGTAAAATCCCCATTAGTACTTCGTGTGCTCTTTTTTCTCCTAATATTGGCGTACAATTAGATAAAAATTTATGTTTCATTTGTTCCTCACTTAGTGGGTTCCTTGGTTCCCCTAATGGATTTTCTGAGAAATGTTCATATACTTCCTGATTACTCGTTACAATTTGAACTTTCCCAGCCCGATATGCAGGATACATTTTATCTATTTCCTCATCAATATAAATATTGATTTTTGGCAATAGCCCTTGAATAAGTGGCGTTTTGTTCAACGGATTAAATAATTCAATATTCAAGCCATCATATACAAGTGCTAAAGCAACTGCGTAAGGCATGCTCATTTGCGTATCTAATAAAGTATTACAAACCGTATAATTGTGCATAGCCGCTATATGATTCACTCCAATATGGATAGCTTCAATTTGATCAAGTTCAATCTTGTTATTTTTTTTAATTTCATAAATGATATCAATTACCACATGTAAATGGCGGCAACATGGATATGGTTTAAAATAGACTTTATAAATTTCCAATTGTTCCCCTAATCCCTGTACAAGTCGTTCACTATTATAGTCACCTGAAAATGCTTGGAAAAATCCATTTTCACCTTCAAGTACTTGTTGAGGGCCTGTTAATCCAGCCATAGATAATTTTGCTGCATGAATACCATCACGGGCTGCTTGCCCAGGATGAATACGTTTTACTTCCGAACCTGTACCTAAAAATGCAAACAACCCTCCTGCAAAACTTGCGGCTACGCCAAGTGCACTTTCAATCCCTGCCTCATCCATTTTATAGAGGTAAGAAACCGCCGCTGTTGCTCCGAAAATACCGGCAATTGGTGTATTATGAAATCCTCTTTTTCTGGAATTAGGATGGATTGCTGAGGCAATTCGTAAACATACTTCATATCCAACAATAATAGCTCGTAATACATCCTCCGATGTAGCATCAATTTCTTCTGCTACCGCCAATATAGCCGGAATAATTGGTGCTGCAGGATGAATAGACCCGTGTGTATGTCCATCATCAAAATCCAAACAGTGCGCACTCGTACCATTTACAAATGCTGCATTTGCTACAGAAAGCCCTTGTTTACCGCCAATGACATTTATATTACCTTCACCTTCTACTTCCAATAAATATTTATATACTAGTTTACTTGTTTCAGTTTGAGCGCCTGTTATTGCCGCACAATAATAATCTAGTAGAATATGTCCCACTTTTTCATAATCCTTTTGGGACAATTGATATTCACTAAATGTCTTAACAAACTCAGCAAGTACTTGCGTTGCCTCGATTTTTATTTTGTTCATTCCGTAACTTCCTCCCTTTCCTTAATACTCCTTGAATTCCATGCTGTAATGGCTACTAATAATGCCTTAAAGCCAAATATTGTACCAAGACCCCAGATAGTACTCATATTTGCAAAAATAAAAGGTAACAATGTTTGTGCTAAACGATTCGAAGCAAGTCGAATTCCTAATAGCTCTGCCGTTTGGTTTTTTGGCGCTAAATTATACGTTATAATGATTGAAATCGGTTGTGTAATACCTAAGCAGCAACCTATAATTAATACGAAAATAAATAGAACAGTAAAATTTGTTGTGAAACCTACTAAGGCATAAGCAAATGCACCAATTAACATACAGTATGCTAATGCATTGACCCGTCCTAATAATTTCAATACAGATCCTATATAAAAACGAGCAATTATATTTCCCGCAGCCATCACAGATAATAGAAAACCAATTTTTGAAGCAGATAACCCTATAGACTCTGCGTATAATGGGAAGTAAACATAAAATATATCCAGTGCTGATAAAATAATCATTCCAGCTAACAGAGTATTCCTAATATCCTTTTGTTTAACTATCTCCAAGAACGGAGTCTTCTCCTCATTATCCTTCGAATCTATTTGCTGATGATGCTTCTTTAAGAACAAACTGAGGATAACACATATTAAAGGTGCTACAGCAAGTGCAACAAATGCTATCGTAAAACTCCAATAATCTGCTGCATTCCCCGCAATTAAAGGGCCAAATAACATTCCCCCAGAAGAAAATAAACTAAATAAACCAATTGCCTTATCTCTCCCACCACTATCGGCAGACTTCCCTATTCCATTTTGTAATGAAACAATGGCAAATATTTGGCTTAAGCCTAATAAAAATTGTGAACAAATCAGACCTACTATACTCTCAGTAAAAAAAGGAAGTGAAGTTGCTACTAGTAAGCCGAATGATCCAAATAATATGGGACCCTTTTCTCCATATCTATCAACATATCTACCTATATGTACTGCAATTAATAGGGGACCGATTGAATAAGCAAGTGTAATTAAACTAATTTGCCACATTGTCGCTCCTAATAAGTCAGCATATAAGGAAGTTATTGGGCGAACACCGAAAACTGTGGTAAAGATCAGGATTGTAATTGTATAAAGAACCTTAATATTCATATACAGCCTCCGAATATGGGGAAACGGGATGAATACTTCTCATGCATTCATCCCGTCCTTTTTACTCTGATACATTCATTTGGAGTACAATACGCTCTTGCTTACGTGTTGTGTAAATCAACACGATTAATCCAGCAAATAAACCCATTCCGATAAAATCGGTAATAACTTCTGCACTAATTAATAATAATGCTGTGACTAAAGCCCATAGACGCTCATACCATATTAAATTTCGTTTATACCAACCTGTTAAAGCTATTGCCAAAACAAATACACCAAGACATGCCATAATAAAGGTCCAACCGATTTCCAGAATTGTTCCTTGTGCTAGCAGTGCCGGTCCGAAAATGAACATATATGGAATAATAAACGCCACCAAACCAATTTTTGCCGATGTAATACTAGTTTTCAGAGGATCACTGTCAGCAATCCCGGCTGCTGTAAAGGAAGCCAGCGCTACAGGTGGTGTAATTGGTGCTAAACAAGAGAAGTAGAATACAAACATATGCGCATATAACGGTTCAATACCTAACTTTACTAATGCAGGTGCTGTTAATACCCCTAGTAAAATATAAGCTGCTGTTGGCGGTAACCCCATCCCCATAATAATACAAGCAATCATTGTGACAATAAGAGTTAATATAAGTGATGTGCCGCCAATATTCACCATTAATGTCGTCAATGTAACACCAATCCCAGTTAAATTAACTACACCTACAACTATTCCCGCTGTTGCACAGGCCACAGTCGTTAATAACATCCCTTTTGCACCATCAACAAGCGCATTAGGTAGGAATGACCAATCTATCTGTTTGAAATACACAACGACATATGAAACGACTAGAGCAACAATCGACCAGAACGCAGAGTACATAGGTGATGATTGATTGATGACTAGCAAATATATAAGTACTCCTAAGCCTATATATAAATGGAATCCGGCCATGAAAGTTTTTTTGAAATCTGGTAATTCTGCCTTTGATAAGCCCTTTAAATTATCTTTTGCCGCTTCTAAATCGACATAGAAATAGACAGATAAATAATACAAAATAGCTGGAATTGCTGCTGCAATAATAATTTCACCGTATGAAATACCTGTCATTTCCGCCATGACAAATGCACCTGCCCCCATAATAGGTGGCATAATAGAACCACCCGTTGAGGCTACCGCTTCAATCGATGCTGCAACTTTCGGTTTATACCCAATTTTCTTCATCAAAGGGATTGTAAATTGGCCAGTTGATGATACGTTTGCTACAGGACTCCCCGATACTGTTCCCATTAATGCACTTGATATTACCGCTACCTTCGCTGGTCCACCACGGTAACGACCACCAAAGAAATAAGCTAAGTCGATGAATACTTTCCCTGCACCAGTTGCATTTAAAAATGCTCCAAAAATAACAAAGAGTGCAACAAAGGTTGCTGCAATTGCTAATGTACTTCCCCACAACCCTTCACTGGATAAAAATACAAGCGAAATAAATCGATTCGTTGACATGTTTGATGATTCAAATACACCTGGGAAATATGCTCCAAAGTACGAATAAAAGATAAATACTACACCAATTAAAGCTAGAATCCATCCCGTTACTCGACGTGTCGCTTCAAGTACAAGTACTATTGTTACTACTCCAAAAAATACATCCATGAGGCTTGTATCACCAATGCGATGTAATAATGTTTCATATGTCCTGAAAATATATATTGCGGATGCAATAGATAATGCTATAGCAATATAATCAAAAGTACGACCTACCTTTTTAAAAGTTAACGGATATAACAAAAACACTAAAATTAGTACCAAATATAGATGAACACTACGCTGAATCATTGGTGTTAGCAATCCAAAACCGCCAGTATATAAATGGAATATTGATAAAAAAATAGCTAAACTAAAGATGATTTTCTTAATCATCCCGCTTTGAGGTTCACGTGCTTCTTTCTCCATAAAACCACCCCTTTTTTCGAATTTTATTTCTCTGCAGTAGCCCTGACGTCTTCATAATATTTCTTTGCCCCTGGATGAATTTCGACAGTTTCTTTGTCTGCATTTTCTATCGTAATTTCATTTAACGACTCATGCGCAAGCTGTATCTCTTCTAAATTATCAAAAAAACCTTTTACAAATGTGTAAACTAATTCATCAGGAACATCTGCACGCGTTACAATTTGCGTATTGATTGCCAATGTTAAAAAGTCCTCTGGTTCTTGTTTGTAGGCACCACCTTTTATACTGTGGCCAAAAATTGATGGATTCGATTCCGCTACTTTATCCACTTCTTCTTGCGTGAAATGAATTAACTTAATATCTCGAGCACTTCCTAATTCTTGAACTGCTGGTGCAGGAACTCCTGCCCAAATAAATGCTGCATCAATTTGTTTATCCTTCATTCCCTCAACAGCATCCGCAAAAGAAAGGTATTGTTGTTTTACTCCTTTATCGTAAGGCAAACCAAGAACTTCCAATACTTCGCGACTCTTTAACTCCGAACCACTTCCTGGTGCACCTACTGCTACACGCTTACCTTTCAAATCACTAAATGATTCAATCCCTGAACCCTCTAACACGACAAGGGATAATGGTTGCGAATACATACTAAGGACTCCGCGAAGCATATCATTTTTAGGGTTCCCTTCAAATTCATGCGTCCCATTGTAAGCACCAACTGCACTGTCCCCTCCTACAATTGCAAAATGCACTTCATCACGATCAAGCAAACGAATATTTTCAACTGACCCACCTGAAGCTTGATTAGTAATATCAATACCATCAGCGTTGTTATTTAGATTTTGAGCTATAGCAGCACCAACAGCATAAAATGTTCCACTTGTCCCTGCTGTAGTCATAATGATTTGATAATTGCCATTTTTATCTTTTTCTGTAGAAGCTGCAGATGGTCCACATGCCGTTAAAATGACACAACCTAGCAGTACAACGATTAACCAAATTTTTGATTTCATATATTCGCCCCCTTAATAGTTATCCCTTATGTTTTCACCTTTTTATTTTGTAAAAATTGTTTTAAGCACTCTTTATGTTCTGATTCACCCCTTAAAATTACCTGCACTAAATTTTCTGTCTCCATCACCTGTTTTAACTGAGCATCTTCTAACTCATTAAAGATTCTTTTAGAAGCTTTATAGGCCTCAATTGGACCTGCTAGTAGCTCCTCTGCTAGCTTTAGCGCATGTTCCAAACCATGATTCTTAGCAACAACCTTGTTTACAAACTGATAATTTTGCGCTTCTAATGCGGTTAATATTTTCCCCTCATAAACCCACTCTTTTGCGATCCGGCTTCCTAACGCCTTTTGCAAATGATAGTGCAAACCTAAATCTGGAATAAGCCCGACATTTTTAAAAGCAATAACAAACTTTGCCTGCTCCTCTGCTATAGCAAAATCTGTGGATAACGCTAAACTGAATCCTGCCCCTGCCGCAAAACCGTTAACAACACTTATTGTTAATTGTGGCAAAGTCCTTAGCTGTTGTACAATTTGCTTTGATATTTCCATGCTTTCTTTAATAGCCAGTGCATCATAAACTTCTTGCATGGCTATTAAATCACCACCAGCACAAAAACCTTTCCCATTACCAGTTATAACCAAAATTTTTATATCTTGCTGTTGTATCGTATATAAAGTGTTTAACAATTCCCTTTTTAACGCCATTGAGAGCGCATTCATTTTTGTAGGCTCATTTAAGTAAACAACGCCAATATCCCCTTGTTTTTCAAAAATCACTCTTTGGCTCACCCATATCTCCCCCTTAAAATTGCATTCATATTCTATAAAGCAATTTTAATGCCAGTCAAAAAAGATGCCGTTCATTATGTAATAAGCTAATTATTTGTTCAAAAAATGAACATCAAAAAAAAAGTGTACAATTTATAAACAAAAAGAGTATAAAGAAAAAAGGTAGCAACATTGCTACCTTTCCAAATTTTCCGAAACCTTTTTCCATAGGGTTGTTCTACTAATCCCTAATAAATCAGCAACAACAGATTTATTATCATTATTTTCTTCTAGCATTTTTAAAATAACTTGGCGATTAATCTCTTCCAACGTACCTTTATGCACAAGTAGCTCTTCTTTACCTACTTCTAAAATAGCTTTACTACCCATTTCATATTTAATATCTTCAATAAATAATTGCTCTGATTTCATATTTTTTGCATATAATAAATAGCGCTCTATAATATTTTCAAGTTGTCGAATATTACCTGGCCATTGATACTTGCGCAAGAACGTTTGAATTGCTTGTGGCATTTGTTCATATGTCAACTTTTCTTCTGACGCTTTTAAAAAACGATTGATTAATAATGGAATATCATTTGGTCGTTGATATAGCGGTGGTATTTCCAGATATAAAATACTTAAGCGGAAATATAAATCTAACCGGAACTTTCCTTCTTCGACAAGCTCCCATAATTTTTTATTTGTGGCTGCGACAACACGTATATTTATAGGAATAACATGCTCTGCACCTAATCGCATTACTTCTTTTTCTTGCAATACACGTAGTAACCTTGTTTGAATATGTAATGGAATCTCTCCAATTTCATCTAAAAAAATTGTTCCTTGATGGGCAAGTTCAAATACACCTTGGCGTCCACCTTTCATGGCCCCTGTAAATGCACCTTCAACATAACCAAACAATTCACTTTCAAGTAAATTTTCCGGTAATGCTGCACAATTGACTGCTACAAATGGTCCATTAGCTCGTTCACTATAATTATGGATACTTTGAGCAAAGAGCTCTTTTCCTGTTCCACTTTCGCCAATAATTAACACAGTTGAATCTGTTTTTGCATACTCTTTTGCCAAATTTACTACTTCTGTCATTTTTGCGTCTGAGTGTATAATATCTTCAAAATTAAATTTCGCAACAAGCCCTTTTGTATATAAATCACGTCGAATTTTATGTTCAAGTTTTTGAATACTACTAATATCACGACAATTGATAAACGTTCCAATTCGTACTTCCTCTACTATAACTGGACTATATGATACATTGATTTTTCCTCTAGTTAAGTTTCCAACCTCTTCAAATTTAATACTTTCTGTAAAGATATTTTTTAAACTAATCGAATTTATCTCATCGACTCTTTTTCCAATTACATTATCAGCAGAGATATTAAATAGTTTTTCTGCAGCTGGATTGCATGCTTCAACTACATGATTTGTATTAACAAACAAAATGCCTTCTTCCGAAACATTGATAACAGCATTTAATTGTTTAACTTTTTCTTTAATTACCATACGATCTTTGGCTACTTGATTAGCAAGAACTAATGCCCGCTTAATGGTTCTCTTGTTTGCTTTAATGTACATACTTTTAATACCGTAATTTGTTGCCAAGTTGGCTGTTCGTACTCCGCCTCCAACAATAACATCAACACCATCTTCTTTTGCTCGTTTCACTTGTTTTACAAGTTCTTCATTTGTCTTATATGGATATAACATAACATCAAAACCCATTACCTCATTGATTTTATTAAAATCAAATAAAAAGCCTTCCTCTGGATATGTAATAAAACATACCTTGTTCCCCATTTTTTTTGCTTCTAAAAAGCTTAATAATAAATCAAAATGATCTGAATCTGAATATACAATCGGCAAATCTACAATATCTTGTAAGCATGCAGCAGTTCCAGCTCTACTAATAACGACTTCATATCCACCTTGAGATACAAGCTTTTTCACCTCTAACGCGGCCTCTTCTAAAATACCTTCAACAATTGTAATATTCAGCTTTAATTCTGTAGCGATTTCATTAATTACTTCTGCCATTTCCGGATAACCGGCTGTCATAATCATCTTATAATTCATATTCAAGTCTCCTTATAAGAATTGTTATTTTTTCCATATTAGTACTTTGCAATATAAGTATACTGTTATAAAAAGATTAAAATTAATAAAGAAATTTTTCACAAAGCTGTCAGTAGATAATCCTTTCTAACACGCTCTCCATTAGCTATTTGTAAATAAAAAGCTTCACCCTATTTTATCAGAAAATATTAAAAATTCTCTAAAAATCGAATATTTCCTTGGTAATACCTGAAAAAAATCATACAATGTTACATAACAAGCAAGGAAACGGAGGAGGTATATAAATGCAATTCACACTACAACTTGCTCAAAAAACGGCACAATCGTTAACAACAGCACAATTACAACATCTTGAAATATTGCAGCTTTCTAATTTAGAATTAGAACATTTTATTTATGAAAAAGCATGCGAAAATCCACTAATTACACTTATAGATTCAGAGGTAAATCAACTCAAACATCTACTTGATTATACAACTATAAATAAAATGCCAGGATCTTCTTTAGGGGAGCAAATTAACTATGACTATATCCAGTCTTCTATAGCACAAAAAGAATCCACATATGAATTTTTATTCGATCAAATCCCACTTCAACAAAATTTGTCTGAATTAGATCGAAATATTTTATCTTACTTAATATACAATTTAAACGAAAAATTTTTCCTAGATGTTACAGTTGAAGAAGTTGCAGAAAAATTTCATATTCAAGTTGAGACTGTTGAAAGTTTATTATATTTACTTCATACATTTGAGCCTATTGGAATCGGTTCACGAAATCTCATTGAATACTTACTAATTCAAATTGATAATGATTTAAGCGCACCTCCATTAGCAAGTGAATTCGTTAAAAACGAACTAGATAAAGTAGCTGATTTGTCTATCTCCTACTTAAGTAAAACTTATAATATTTCAACAAAAGAAACTCAGCAAACAATACAATACATTCGATCTTTACAACCATCACCTTACATTGAACATACACAGCCGACAGAAAACTATATTTCACCTGAAATTATTACGGAAAAAATAAATGAAGAATGGGTTATCCAAATTACAAATAGCTCTCTTCCAACTATTGAAATTAACGAAGAATATATTCAATTACTCCAAACATCAAAAGAACATGAATCATATTGTCAAAATTGCTTAAAAGATGCAGTCATGCTTATACAAGGAATAGAACAACGCAACCGATCTTTATACAGTATAATAAGAGTTTTATTAACCACTCAGGCTGATTTTTTTGAATATGGTATTGAAGCACTGAAGCCCGGACGATTAAAAGATATTGCAGAAATCCTAGATTTACATGAATCCACAATTAGCCGCGCTATTAGAAATAAATATATTAGAACACCGCATGGAACCTTTGCACTTCGCTCCTTATTTATTAAGGGATTAACAAGGCATTCCGGTAAAATGGATTCTGTAGCTTACGTAAAAAAATATATCTCTTCTTTAATTAAAGAGGAGGATAAAGAATCCCCATTAAGTGATCAACAGTTGACTCTTCTATTACAAAGCGAAGACATACAAATTTCACGACGTACTGTAGCTAAATATCGTGAAGAGCTTAATATTCCTAGTTCAACAAAGAGGGCTACCCTTCATAAAAATACAACGCTTTAAAATAGTAATTATCATATCCAACCGAAAGTTTTGTAGTACTTCTAGTAGCAGGTAAAACTCCTATATAGAAAAGATAGGGTATGGTGAAATTTCTTCAAATTTCACCATACCCTTTCAATTTACATTCATTTCTTCAAGCGAGAGCAAGTTTAGTAATTATTCTATGTTTAACCCTAATTTCTCGAATTTCTTAATAAGATCATTAGTATAAATCATCATTTCTTCTTCGGAAGGGGTAGTCTCTAGTAGTTGTGTTGTCGTATAAACAATCCCACCCTTTACAACTTGTTCTAATGCTAAAGTATTTTCAATTTGAAGTAATGGATTTTCGTTCAGTACTAAAATGTCCGCAATATATCCTTCCTTTATCTCACCTAAGTTGTTTATTTTTAATGCCTTTGCTGCATTTATTGTTGCTTGCTGAAGGGCTTCTAGAGGTGTAAAGCCTGCATCAACAAATAGCTGCAGCTCACGGTGCAATGCTAATCCTGGGTATGTAAATATCCCAGCCGGCGTATCTGTTCCTGTGACAACAGTGCCCCCCATTTTATAATAAATATAGGCAATTTTTTGGATCATTTTTATTTGAATTCCAAAGCTAAATTGACCCGATTTTGCTTGTGCGCCAGGCAGCCAATGCTTAAACAAATAGTCCATTTCTTCTATGTGCTGTACAATTTCATGATTTGTCGTCCAATAGTCTTCTGCCAATCTCATTTGATCATACAAGACCATTGTTGGACAAAGTTTAACATCCTTCTCCAGCAACTGTTTACACACGTTCGTTATTTTCTCTTCATCTGGGTTGTCCCACGGTATTGAATCCCATACCTCTTTAGGGGAATTCCAAGTCCATTCTGGATACATTGCCTGAATTATTCCAGAACTATGCTCAAGCCAGTCGATCCCCATATTTGCAGCATCTATTGCGTTTACCTTTTTGGAATGCAAAATATCACTGCTTACTTCCAATCCATGTTTCTTCGCCTCTTGAACGACAACCTCCATGAACTCAGGATCAAGCCAACCGTAAACTTTAATAAAATGTGCGCCAAGCTGAACTTGTCGATCAACCTCTTGTTTAGCAAGTAAAACGTTATCCACATTAATATTGTAAGCTGTATCATCACCCCATAAGCCCGGCGGACCATCAATCATGCGATCAGCTGATATAACACGAGGCTCATAGTCCATTCCATCTGCATCAATAAATGGCTTTAATTCGATTACGCTTCCCGCTGTATTCCGAACAGTTGTAATGCCTGCCGCCGTAAAATAATTCGCAAAGTGCTTTTTTATATGTACATGCATATCAATTAACCCTGGAATCAACCATTTCCCAGTACAATCAACGATTTTTGCACCTTCTATATGTAAATTTGAATCAATTTTTTTAATGATATTTTGTTCAATGTAAATATCCTGTTTTTCATAATTGCCGGTTTCAATATTTAATAAATAACCATTTTTTAATAGTAACACTGTCATCAGCCTCCCTGTGTTTTAAATTTTAGTTTATTTCCAATATTTTGTAAATAATATAAATGGGTTATCACTGTAATATGAGGAAGATTATCAAATAGTAATTTTTTCAGTCCCCCCTAAATTAAGGGAAGATTTTACCGTTATTTTAGGGGGGGGAGTTCATTTTTAGAATAAATAAGGGAACGTTTTACCGTTATTTTAAATAAAATCGTGAAATTTCATGTTTTTTAGGGCAATAACGGAAATTGCTTCCCTTATTTTCACTATTTTTTATGTTTTTTTGAAAATAACGGAAATTCATTCCTCTATTTATTTCATTGCGCATTCTCATCTCCCTCCACCACTTTTGCGCTAGGGCATTGTTTGGCGGACTCAATTTTTTCTCCCAAAAAACTGTTAAACTAATAAAAGGAAGAGAAATAAAAGCAGACACTATTTTTAAAGGAGCAATATAATGCTAATAAGACAAGCAGTTGAAAGTGATGCACCGAAACTTATTCCAGTTATGAAGAATGCTGAAGAATCTGGTTTTATGTTATATGGACCTGGGGAAAGACAAATGAAGGAAGAGCCTTTAATTAAATTTATAAACACACTGAATAATGTACCCAAATCGGGCTTCTTTGTCGCAGAAGATAACGAAGAGATTTTAGGTTATCTTCTTCTCAAAGCAGAAAACTTATCAAGAACTTCTCACCGCGCCATGATTGCAATTGGTGTACATAGTAATAGCCGCGGAAAAGGTGTTGGCTCAAAACTGTTCGAACATATTATAAACTGGGGAAAACAGATGCAGCTCCACCGATTAGAATTAACCGTCATCGAAACGAATAAACACGCAATCAAGCTTTATCAGAAAATGGGGTTTGAGATAGAGGGGATTAAGAAAGATTCCTTACTAATCGATGGACAGTATGTAAATGAAATATATATGGCCAAATTGCTTTAACCACGTATTTTTTGAATGCTGAATAAAAATTGAACTAGCATGCGCAATAAGCACATGCTAGTAATTGGTAATTATCGGATTGTTTTTAAAGCTGTTGCCCACGGAATAACTTGATCTAACATTTGATTTACGGAATCTACTTGAACATCTTTCGGTTTGAAAGTAGTGCCATTTTCAAAATCCGTGAATAAAGATAATGCCGGGTGTACGCGTACATCTGCAACTGATAATTCTCCTAAGATACCACGTAAATGTTCGGCAGCACGAGCACCACCAACAGAACCGTAAGATACAATACCTGCTGATTTATTGTTCCATTCCACGCGTAAATAGTCTAATGCATTTTTAAGTGCACCCGTGATCGAATGGTTATATTCTTGAACAATAAATACAAATCCATCTTGTTTTGCAACCGCTTCAGACCATGCTGCTGCACCTGATGCATCTTTGCCCGGTTCACCTAGTAATGGTAAATTAAAGTCCGCAATATCAATAATTGTATAATTTGCGTCCCCACGTTTATCTCCAAGCTCTTTTACCCATGCACCTACTTGTGGACTTACACGACCTTCACGAGTTGATCCTAAAATAATGCCAATATTTAATTTTTCCAATTTATTTCTCCTCCACTCTGTTGTCTAGCTACCAACAAATTTTGTTATTCAATACCCGCAACGATTATAAATATTCCCTTATTAACTAATAAATATTCTTATATATAACGTTTAAGCTGCAGGGTTTAATTCAAGCTCGACCTTAATTTTGATGTCTTTTC
Source organism: Solibacillus sp. FSL K6-4121 (assembly GCF_038002585.1). NCBI lineage: Bacteria > Bacillati > Bacillota > Bacilli > Caryophanales > Caryophanaceae > Solibacillus > Solibacillus sp. FSL K6-4121. The sequence goes on along the minus strand of NZ_JBBOCS010000002.1, from coordinate 338,859 downwards.
CTACTAATACGCCACCTGTTTCTAAAGCTGCATTCCACGTTAGACCGAAATCTTCTCGGTTAATTTTTGTTTCGGCTTCAAAGCCATAAACTTCAACACCCCATGGATTTACACCTTTACCCCCAAATTCAACGTCGAATGTTACTGTGTTTTTAATCCCCTTAATTGTTAAATCCCCTGTCACCTTATAATCATCTCCGGCTTTAGAGATATTTGTAGAATTAAAAAGAATTTCTGGATATTCGTCTGTACTAAAGAAGTCTGGTGATTTTAAATGATTATCACGGTCTTCATTATTCGTGCTAATACTCGCTACATTAATTCCAAATTGAATCGATGCTGTTGTTAAATCCGTTAAATCTGCTGCCTCTACATCTGCAGTATAGCTATTAAAGTGCCCCTTCACTTTAGATACCATCATATGTTTTACTTCAAATCCAATTGTTGAATGTGATTGATCGACTGACCATTTTGTCATTTTATATTCTCCTCCATTTTATCTCGATTTCAAGATATATACTCAAAATAAAATTCCGAAATCTAATATCTCGAACTTGAGATAAATATAACAAATGCTTTTTAAATCGTCAAGTACTTATTTTTAAAATAATCAAAAAATGCTCAGACCCTCTTTTATCGAGATCAGCCTGAGCAATTTTATTCTTTTCTATTACACTAAAAAACCAACATTATCCTTGGCGTTCAAAAGAAATATAGCGTGTACCTTGAAATGATAATAAACCAAGATCCTGCTCCACTAGCATCCCATACTCATTCCCCTTAATTTTTAATTCCATACGGTCTCCGCTTTGTACTTCAAATGTTACATAGTATGTAGTTTGTGAATTGTCACCTTGCACATGAATCCGCTTTGAAACAACTTCGGCTGGCACCGTAAGAAGCGGAGAATTATTATTTTTAATTCCCTCTTTAATATTTGAAAATAGGATGAAAATAATAGCAATAAATATAATGCCAAAAAATATAGGGAAAATTGAAAACATAATATCGCCAAAAAACATATGAACACTTCCTTTCTACTTTTTATACGTTCAGGTCCTAAAAGAGTTTCAATAATTTCAAATTTTTCATAAACACCCTCCGTAAATAGTAACGATTACTATTTATGTTGACAACAGTTAACGTTGCCTCTATAATCAATAATCGTAACCATTACTATTTAGAAAAGAGGCAGAAAAATGAAAAGTACAACATTAAAAGGATTAAGTGTTTTACTACTAAGTTCGTTGTTAGCAGGATGTCAGTCTACTGAAACTAAGGAAGTAGAAAATACACCAGAAGCAGAAACGACGGCAGTCAATAATGAATCATCTAAAAGCGAGCATAATCATTCCCATGTGCATGATGAAGAAGCAGAAAAAATTTACGCTGGGTATTTTGAAGATAGTCAAGTACAAGATCGCGCACTTTCCGATTGGGAGGGTGATTGGCAATCTGTGTACCCTTATTTACTAGATGGCACACTAGATGAAGTATTTGAACATAAAGCACAGCAGAATGGTGATAAGACAGCCGAGGAATATAAAGCGTATTATGACATCGGCTACAAAACAAATACAGAACGTATCGTAATCGAAGGGAACAATGTCACATTTTACGAAAATGGAAAAGCTTTCACTGGAGAATATGAAGCAGATGGTTATGAAATTCTAAATTATGAAGCTGGAAATCGTGGCGTACGGTTTATATTTAAACTAACAGAACCGGCAGACAAATTACCACAGTATATTCAATTCAGTGATCATAGTATTTCTCCTACCAAAGCGGATCATTACCATATATATTGGGGAGATGATCGAAAAGCATTATTAGAGGAAGTAACAAATTGGCCTACATATTTCCCTACTGATATGGACGGACATACAATTGCACATGATATGATTGCACATTAATTCTATAGAGTAGCAAAAAAATTGGGAAACCTTCGAAAGTTGGTTTCCTTTTTCCAATTATACCCACCTAAAATCCGTTTTTTTATAGTCAGAAGATTCTATATAGTTTAATATACAGAATAGACGTTCTTATTAAGGGGGAAATTTATTGAATAAAATCATTTATAATCAAGTATGGAATTTAGATAGTATTTTTCCGGGTGGAAGCAAATCCATCCAATTACATAACCATTTGCAAGATATTATAGAAGGATTACAGTTAATGAATAAAGGCTTAACAGTTACTGCTAAATTTAATTCAGAGGATGCTAATAATGTTTTAAACTTACTTATTGAGATTGGGAATATGAAGTTAAAATTATCTCAGGCTACCTCTTTCATAACATGCTTGTTGGCTCAAGATCCAATAGATTCAGATGCAAGTGTTTTACAAAGTAAGATTTCTAATTTAAATAGCGAATATAATATTATGTTAACAAAGTTTCAAGCTTTAGTAGCTAACACTCCTTTAAATACCTGGATAGAACTTCTTGAATCTGAGCAATTAACGGACTTTAAATTAATATTAACTGAATGGCGTAAGGAATCAGAATCATCCCTTACATCTAATGAAAAAGCTATTTTATCCAATCTATCTACCGATGGATTCCATGCATGGGGACAGTTGTATCAAACCTTAATGGGCAATCTTACAATAGCTCTCAATATTGATGGAAAACATCAAAAATATTCTATTGGTCAAGCTTTGAATTTACGGTCACACCCGGATGAAAAGGTTCGGCAAAGTGCCCATGAAGCATTGGAACTAAAGTGGATGGAACAAAAAGAAGCATTTGCAAAAATTTTAAATCATCTGGCCGGTTTCCGACTCCAAATGTACAGCTTGCAAGGAATCAACGATGTATTGGAAGTACCGCTAAGTAAAAATCGCATGCAAAAGGAAACACTTGAGGCAATGTGGTCAGCTGTAAGCAAGCACAAAAAACCCTTTACGAATTATCTGAATCATAAAGGGAAAATAAATAATAAAGGAAAAATGCAATCGTATGACTTTTGGGCACCTTTCACTATTACTCCTAGAAAAATTGATTATGATGATGCGATTGATTTAGTAAAACTACACTTCCGAAAATTTGGGCCTAAGTTGGAACAGTTTGTAATAAAGGCTACTGAAAAAGGATGGATTGAAGCAGAAAATCGGTCCAAAAAATCGGCTGCGGCTTTTTGTGCTGGGTTCCCCTTGACAGAAGAATCAAGAGTTTTTATGACATATAGCGGAACTGTGATGAGTGTTTTGACACTCGTGCATGAATTAGGGCATGCTTTTCATAATTCGGCGATGGATGGACAGCATGGGTTGAATAAACAGTATCCACTAAGTATAGCGGAAACGGCATCTACTTTTTCCGAAATCATTTTATTAGATGCGGCGATCGAAAATGCTATTACTAAAGAAGAAAGAATAATGCTATTAGATGAGAAAATTAAAAGAAGTGTAATGAACTTCATGAACATTCACAGTCGGTTTCTTTTCGAACAAAATTTTTACGAAGAGAGAAAAACAGGCTACGTTTCTGCAGAACGATTAAACGAAATAATGCAAAATGCAATTTCTGTTGGCTATCAAGATTCCCTTAATAATGTATCTGAACATACTTGGCTTTGGACACCTCATTTTTATATGACAAATGCTCCATTTTATAATTTCCCCTATACATTTGGATATTTATTAGCATTAAGTTTATTTGCAAAGGTCAAAGAAATGGGAGCTGATTTTGAAAATGCCTATATACAGTTACTTCGTGATTCTGGAAAAATGACTATGGAAGAACTAGTTCTTAAACATCTAAATGAGGATATTACACAAGAAGCCTTTTGGGAAAAAGGCATTATGCATAGTGTAAGAGATGTCGAATTATTCATTGAATTAACCGCGCTAGAAACTAATTAAGTTTATAATTTTTTTGGGGGGCATGATGCACAAAGATCCCCCTCCCTCTTTTTTAACTGTTAATGTATTCAAGCACATCATCTATATATGTATGTAACGGATTATCTGTTTTCACGGTAAGGCATGTTAGATTAGCAGGTTTTTTACTATTTTTTATCGTAGTATAGAAAAGATCTTTGTTTTCCACCTGCGTAATTTGGCTGATCTTATTCACTCTATTTTTCAGACGGTTATTGATTTCAACAAAATCCGCTAAATAGCATTCAATATACTTGTATCTCGCATTATTAGTCCGAGCTATTGCCACTCCCTTTTCTAACATCTCATCGTATAGGCACGGGCTATCAAGAATGACATTTTTTCCTTGTGACAAATAAAAATTAACTAATGAAAAATCGATATTATATGAAATTTTCCCCGCCAGCTTCCCATCCAGTTGATTTTCATTTACTGAATTCAGCAATGCAGATTTAACAATGTCATGATCGACAATGACACAATTTATTTTTTTTGCAATTTCCAGTGCTAATGTAGATTTCCCCGAGCCTGGAAATCCGGACATTTGTATAAAAAACATTACTACCCCTCGCTTTTTTGAAATTTTTTATTGTAACTATAACAAACCCTATTATAATTTGTAAATTTTAACAGTAATATTCTATATATATTAAGTTGAATAAAATGAAAGAGGTGTCCCTTTGAATTGAAAGATTTAAAATTGCTGACGGTCTTTATATTTACTCTTACACTTATTTATCATTTTATTATGGTACGTACAGAACATCCATATTTAGGATTAATAATGGTAATCCCCTTACTAACATTCACCATCCAACATATTGCATCAAGGAAAAAAATTAAAGTTCAGCAATTTTCACTAAAGAAATCCAAAATAGCTCCCCTGTTCCTTTCAATTCTATTACCTATACTTTTAGGCTTAATCGTTCATACATATTTATTTACAACGAATGTAGGAAGCTTTTTATTTATAGAAAGAAATCAATTATTTTTCTTCCTGGGAATAGGATTAACAGTTGCAGCATTTTCAGCAGGCCTCGAAGAAATCATATGGCGTGGGTATTATCAGACTAAATTAAGAATGAGCTATTCATTTCATAAAACAGCAATTATTATTGCTTTCATCTGGAGTATTTGGCATTTACCCATTGCTTATTTTTATAAAGGTTATACAAATCTACTAATAGGTACTGTAAGCTACTTCATAATTCTGTTTATCACTTCATACGTACTTTCCTATTTGCGTGAATGGAGCGGTTCTGTTATACCCGCTGCCCTGTTTCACGGTTTAATGAATGTATTTTATTTTCATGATGGCATTCAAATTGAAATGCCTCTGCATATGACGGAATTAGTGAAGTGTGTCTACTTACTCCTATTTTTCGTAGCCAGCATAATCATTTTACGCGCTACAAATTTTATCAAAACATAGTCCCTTCAATCAAAAGCCGTATTTCTTTTTGGATATACTACATGTAAGATAATCTTCAAATAAGGAAGAAGGTGCATTACTTTGAAATTTAAAAAGGTATCACTTCAAACAAATGATTTAGAAGTAATGAAAGATTTTTATAAAAACAACTTGGGCTGTACATTGGATAATGAGCATGTAGACAGCTTTGAAGTGACATTTGGCTATACAACGATTGAGTTTAATAATCGCAATGTTAAAGGAAATCCGTTTTATCATTTTGCGTTCGATATTCCGTCCAATCAATTTCTAGAAGCAAAAGAATGGGCTATTAAGCGAGTAACTTTATCTACTGAAGATGGTGAAGATGACGTTTATTTTGAAAATATCAAGGCTCATTCTCTTTATTTCGAGGACCCTGCAGGCAATATTTTGGAATTCATCTCCAGAACCAAAGATAATCCAACAAGTGAAACCCCTTTTTCTATAGACAATATTATACAAATGTCGGAAATGAGTTTAGTCGTTGAAGATAAAGTCAACGTTGCAGAAGAATTGAAAAAAGCAGGCATTATTGAACGTAATGGGGATAAAATTAATCACACTGGTTTGAATTTTATGAGCGATAAAAATGGAGCAGTCTTTTTACTGCTTGTCTCACCAAATAGAAGATGGTATTTCTCCCAAAAGGATGCTGTTATTTTTCCAATGACAATTACTTTGGAAAATGACGTAAAGCTGGGTATTGACGATAACGCTCAATTTTTCTTGATTTGAATGTTTAACAAAAATACGACGAGCAAAAGTAATGTCCTTCCTCTCGTAACGAGTTCGGTTGATGGGGACAGTAAATCCTTTATAAATAGCGATTAAAAATGCTCAGATTATTTCTTGGCGTTTTTTGATGAAATATTTAAATCTAATTGGAATTACTTCGAAAAATGCGGATTTACAACGATAAGGATATGCATGGATTTATACAAGAAAAACAATGACGCAGCATTCCCAAAAATACGCTCAAACCATTGTCAGTATCGACTTTTAGTAAAATTGTATAAAACAACGTATAAATAATGTACCAATAGAAATGGCAGAAACATTGATTTAACAATATCTCTGCCCTTTTTGCTTCTTCCCAAATTTTTATTTGGGAACGTTATGTAGGTTTAGTTTGCATACTTTATATATCTTTGTTGCACTAAAAAGTAATCTGTTAGTTGAATAAGCATCTTCTTTTTATTTCAAATTATCTTTCTCTATTGAATTCATTATCATTATCAGCCGTATATTAAATAAACTAACGATTGGAGGTAAAAAAAATGAATCTCATTTTATGGATGACTGTTTTGTCTGGCACCTTTATCGCAATATTAGCTGATAATAGAAAATGCAAAAAGAAAATGTATTAAACTCTTTCATATCTATCTAATTTCTTATTGAATTCCTAAACCAATAATAATAAGCAGCAAAAGCAAGCACCCCACTCAAACGAATGGGGTGTATTGTTACCTAACTTTCATTTGGGAACGTTATTTCGTATGGAGATGTATGAAAAGGTTACGTTTAATTACTAACAGGGATATCTAGAGGCTCCATATCAGGAATAATTTGATATTGCCAAACTTTATCATCTTCGCCTAAATAAAAATAAGAGTACATGAAAGCTTTTTCATCAAAAAAATTGATATAAAGTTGTGCTTCAACATCGCCAGACTTAATCTCGTCAAAGGCTACTACTTCTAATTTCTGTTCATATTCATAATTAGCTTCTGAAGTTGCGTCATATAGCCAAGTTTCTGTGTTATCAACAACATCTGCAAGTTCTTCTTTACCAAAGCGTTCTCTTACCTCATCATAACTTAAACCAACTTCTGCATTTTCTTCAACAAATGATTTTGTAAGTACATCGTTTTTGGAAGAGCTATTTTCATCGGAACAAGCTACCAAAAGGCTCGTAATAAGAAGTAATCCTAAAATTTTTTTCATAGAGCTCACCTCATACTAATCAATTCAATAACAAAAGTTTACAGTTATTGTTAATTAAAGTGTAACATTATTACTCCTTGTTGAAGATAATTTAATAAAAATTCTTAAGGTGCTATTTTGTAATTTTAATTTAGTACCCAAAGTTTCATTTGGGAACGTTATTAAGTATGTAGCTGTATTTCTATACATTTAATTTTAATTAAACTAATTCGCTTACCTTTTGCTGGATTAAATATAAACTTTTTTCTACTGAAGTTTCAATATAACCGATAATTTGTTCAAAGGTAAATACATTTAAATCAGCCATAATTGCATCCATTTCATAGTTCATATCTTCGATTACATACTTAGATAACTTAACTAGGTTTTCTGTTTTAATTTCTTCGATTTCTATCAAATTTGAAGGCTGACCTAATAAGCTTATCAATTCATCTTTATAGCCATAATGTTCTATCAATTTAGCATTTAATACATGGAAATCTTTGTGGTACAAGTTCAAAACAATTGGATTTGATTCTATTCTATTTTTTAACCAAGGCAAATAAAAGCCACTTAGCCAAAATTCATCAGCAATTAGGTGTGCGTAATAGCCAAGTATATAAGGATTTGTTTGTTGATTCTCATATTTTAATCTAAATTTTTCATAGTCAATTTTACGAGTATATTCTTCATTTTTACCAACATAAAAATGCGAAGTTTCTTTGTCTGAAGTAGCATCAGCTGCAATTCCACCAAGTAAAAATTCAGTTTTATTATCTATTTTTAATTCATTGGCAATTTTATTAGCAATTATTAAATGCATTAATCTTGAACCCACATAATCACTCCCAGCTTCTTTTAAATATATAATATAATATCATATCATTTCCTAAAAATTACAATATATCAAAAGTTACCAAAGCGGTGTTTGGGCACTATCTTTAAATGCTTATCGCACAGAAACCTAGTTATTCTTTATTTACCTACTAAAACAAAGACATTTCCATCTGGTGCTTGCATTACAGCAACATGACCACCTAAAGAATTAGGAAAAGGAGTACGAATCCACTGTACTTTAGCATTTGATTTTAATATTTGGTAAGTCTTCCGAACGTCTTCAACGACAATCTCTGTTTCGGCAAAATTCAAATTGGGATTGTTCTTTAATACTAATTCTGAAAGCTTAACTTGAGATTATTATATATCAATTTTAACATGATAAATTACCAGATATTATATCTTTTAAATCAATAGTATTACCTGTAATCCCCAATCGTTGAACAGGTGTTTTCATGGTTCGGTTTGATTTAATTTTAAAAGTTAAGATAATAACAAAAAAGAGACACAAATTCATATGCGAATTGTGTCTCTAATTACTATATCCGAACCCGTTATGCAGCTCATTGTATTTTTTACTATTAAATTTCGTACTCTATTACTACTTCCTTACTATTACTGATGTTTGGTGATGGTTGAGAATTGTAAACTCGTGAATACGGTGGTACGGAATGTGTCATCCAAATATTACTTCCTAAAACGGTATCATGCCCAATAGTTGTTTTTCCACCTAAAATCGTTGCACCGGCATAAATTACGACATTATCTTCAATGTTTGGATGACGCTTGATGCCTTTAATTGGGTTGCCGTTTTCATCCATTGGGAAACTTAATGCACCTAATGTTACCCCTTGATAAATCTTCACATTGTTACCAATAGAGCAAGTTTCCCCTATAACTACCCCTGTTCCATGATCAATGAAGAAGGAGTGCCCGATTGTTGCACCTGGGTGAATATCAATTCCCGTTAACTCATGAGCATACTCAGACATCACTCGCGGAACTATCGTTACATTCATTTTGTAAATTTCATGTGCAATACGGTGTATAAATACTGCCCGAACAGATGGATAGCTCAACATAATTTCTTCTGTTGACGTAGCAGCCGGATCTCCATTATAGGCAGCCTGAATATCTGTTTGGATCGTCTCACGGATTTGTGGAAAAGAATCGATTAAATTCATGACTACTTTATCTGCTTTTTCGCGGCATTGGCCATCACAGTTATCAAAGTTTTGATAAACTAGCACGGTTTCAATAATGTCACGTAAATCTAAAGCGGATTTCCGCAAATTATTATTAACATTCATTAAAGTACGTGTCTCATCTACTGTACCTTGGTTATAAATAGCCGGGAAAAAAATCTCATAAAAACTATCTAAAATTTCATGTATTTTATCTCGCCCAGTAAAGCCAATAGATTTTTCTATTTCTATATGTTTTTTGTTATATTCGATTAGCTCAGTAGCAATTGACGAAGTTTTATTGTTTAACCAATCTTCAATTTTCATCATTTAAAACTCCTTATCCTTTTTATTCTTTCATCTTATATGCGATTATACTACACACATTTAGAAGGGGCGAACTTTCTTTTTCGTTTCCGGTAATAGACTGTGTTTAATCCCGTAATACCAGGTCTGGAATCACTTTTATGTATATCAGTTCACCCATTATTTCTACAATCGTTTGGGTAATAATGACTGCAGCGACTAATAGGCCAACTTCACTAGGCAATGCAAGCGCTAACGGTAATACAACAAGGGAATTACGTGTGGATCCTCTAAAAATTAATGACCGGGTAGTCGGTACATCCAAGGACAGCCATTTACCAACTGTTTTTGAAATAAACGGCATTATGACCATAAATGCTATATAAATCGGAATCACTTTTCCAATCCAGTAAAATGAGCCAGATAGCTTACTAATTTGTGAAGCAACAACAACGAAAAGCGTTATGGCCATAAAAGGGACCGGTAACCACCCCGATAATTGAATTAATCTACTCCCAACCTTAGCATTAATACCCCATTTTTGTATGATAATAGCTACTATTAACGGCACTACGATTAATCCGAAAAAGGCTTTAGCAAATGGTGTAGTTTCTATTAGATTTACAGCTTCCCTTCCTATAAATAACCATAAGTATAAAGGTAAAAGAAGCATTTGTGAAATGAAAAGAAACGGTGTCGCAGTTAAAATTGCTTTTTAATTTCCTCGGCCAATCGCTGTAAAAACAATCACATAATCAATGCACGGCGTTAACAAAACTAGGTACAGACCTAATAAAAGCGATGGATAATCTGGTACTAATTGAGATAACAACCACACAACGATTGGCACGGCTATGTAATTTAAAATACAAAGCACCGCTTACACATATCATTATCACTATTATTTGATAAAATAAAGGAAGAGAATTTCGATACGTAAAAGGAAGTTATAGCATGTTAACAAATGAAATTGCAAAAAAAGCGAATGTTCATCCTAATACCGTGCGACTGTATGAAAAGTGGGGCTATATATCCCCTGTTTCTAGAAAACAAAATGGCTATAGAATCTATACTGAAATACATTTGAAGCAAATGTATATCGCCCGGCTGGCATTCAATCAGGAATTTATTCAAAATAATTTACGCAAAATGGCGACTAACATTGTACGGCTTAGTGGACAAGGCAATTTTAAGGAAAGTCGGAAAGCAGCACTTACCTATCTCCAGTTTTTACAGTCCGAGTATGGTTACGCTAAAAAGGCTATTCAAATTTCTACTAATATTCTGCACAGTAATACTAACTCACCTTTAATTTATACACATAAAATGGTGGCAAATCATCTACAGTTAACGGAAGAGACGATTCGGAATTGGGAGCGCAACGGTTTGTTTAAAGTGAAGCGCGATACAAAAAACCGCAGACAATACACGGAAGAAGATGTACAAAAGCTGCTCATTATTCGAACACTTCGAAGTGCTCACTTTTCAATAACGAGTATTCTCCACTTATTTCAGGATATTGAAGCACTGGAACAAGGGGCTGATATTCATACGCTTTTAAACACACCTAAATTTAAAAATGAGTTTTATCATGTTACCGATGAGTTAGAGCTCAATTTAAAACAAGCGATGAAAGATGTGTGCAGCATTATTGACATACTGGAGCAGCTCAGTAAAGACTAAAGACCATCCATGTAAATTTTACATAAATGGTCTTTCATTTTATAGTAATTTTGAAGGGGCTTTTTGATTAACTAACATTGTTAGTTCATGCATCGCTCGAGTTGTTGCAATATATAAAAGTCCTTGATCAAAGTCTGTTGCATATCGCTCTGCATCGACAAACGGCACTATAACATGATCAAATTCCAAACCTTTCGCATATTGAATCGTCGTTAAGAGAACACCCGTTTCAAACTTCTCCGTATGTCCATCCAAAATATGAAAGGGTAATTTTATCCGTTCTTGTATAAAATGTAAATCAGCTTCTGTTTTGCAAATAATCGCCGTAGTTTTCCAATTAGTTGATAGCTTTTCGTGCAAAAATACCATCATGTCCTCGATTGAATTATAAAAGATTTCATCCGGCTCTTTCCCATGCCTTGCAATTGGATGAATTTCTCCAGTACGCATAAATTTCTTTGCATACATGCCAATCTCATATGAAGAACGGTATGTTGTTGTCAGTTCAACATACTCCAATTTTGGTAAAATCGCCTGAAATGCTTCTTTAGATATCGTTTCATAAGGAAGTAATGCCTGGCTAAAGTCGCCAATAATTGTTCGCTTACATTCAAAGACCTTAGCCAACACCGCATATTGAATCGGGGTATAATCTTGCATTTCATCCAATACGAAATGCTGTACTAATTCGTATGTTTTGATCCCTTTAAAATAAAGCTGAACATAAAGATAAGGATATACATCATTAAATTCAAAGTTTTTCTTGGCAAACTTAAACGCATTTTCGTCTAATGCTTTAATAAACACTTTATAAATTTCAAATGGATTTTTATACAAAAGTCGTTTTGTTAACCGTTTTTTAATTTCACTTTTACTTGGTAACTTTCCTTCCCCACCTCTTTTCGACTTTAACACTTGAATAATATCATCGACCATTAACTCAATCCTCGTAACGACGGGCTCATTGCGATACTGATTGAAACGCTGCTGTAAATAGTCGGCTTCAAATATGACATCAGCAATGGAAATTGCTTCATTTTTTAAGAGCCTGCTATTTAAATCCGATAAAAAATTCTGAAGTCGCTTAACAAATGCATAATTGGCTTTTTGCTTTGCCCTCTGTGCTAATGGTCCAGTCGGGTTTGATAGTATTTCCTTCATCTCAGTTTCAAAAGGTGTAAAAGTTACTGCTGCAGGTAATAAATTCACCGTTAACTCATCAATCGTAAATGAGCGAATCGGCTGTTCGCCAAGCTCTGGTAAGACAGAAGAAATATAGTCACCAAACACTTTATTCGGTGACAATATAAATATTCGTTCTGCTCGTAATGTATCGCGGTACTTATATAAATAATAGGCGATACGGTGAAGAGCAACAGCCGTTTTTCCCGAACCAGCAACCCCTTGAATAATCATGTTATAGGCCGATTCGTTACGGACAATTTTGTTCTGCTCACGCTGGATCGAAGTAACAATTGTTTTCATCCTGTCGTTTGCCTGCTCATTTAACGTTTGCTGTAATACTTCATCTTGAATTGTTAATGAGCTGTCGATTACATACTGAATTTGTGAGTTTTCAATTTTGATTTGACGTTTATTTATTATATTCCCATCAAAACGTCGCTCCATTGCTTCATAGTATGCTTGTCCTAGTTCAAATTCATAGTACATATTGCAAACTGGTGCGCGCCAATCATAAATTAAATTCGTTCCTTCGTCATCCCTAAAACCATAGCGTCCAATATAAAACGGTTCTGCATCTTCCATGGACTCACCTTCATATACAAAGTCAAAGCGGCCAAAATAAGGTGAATAAATTAGCTTCTTTACTTGCTCGAGCTCCATAACTTGAGCATAACCTTGCTTATCAATCATGCTCAATGTTTGTTGGTAGTCGTACACTTCAAATTTATCAAGTTCACTTTTATAATCAATCATATATTTTTGTAAATCTTTAAAGCTTTTATCCTGTACCTTTACTTCATTATTTAACTTTTGGTAAGCCTTATTTAAGCTAGATAATGTATCATTAAAATACGGCAGTTCTTTTTCTTTCATTAGCAATACCCCCATTTTTCACACAGTGCCATCTAGTATATCAACATACTTCTGGCTGGTGTCTAAGTGGAGGGTTTATTATTATAAAAGATGTCTGCACTTGACTATCAGCTGCTGAATAGTTCTAATATCCAGCCGAATCTTCTAATATATTTTAAAAAGTGCTAATATACTTTCTGTTTTCTAATATACTTGTTCGAAGTGCTAATAAACTGCTGAAATGTTCAAATATCACTCAGAAATGTGCTAATATCCAGACCAAAGTTTCTAATATAAGAGCTAAATATTCTAATAAAATCTCGGATGGTGAGCACCTTTCACTTATAGAGACTTGAAAACGAAAAAAGAAGGCCTGTCCGAAATCGAATTTCCGGTAGCCTCCTTGTTCTATTCCATAATTGTTTTATGCGCATCAAGTATAAATTGAATTTCTTTCGTTATTTTAAAATCCTTTACACCATCCGTTGCGTATAAAATATCACGTTTTGCATTTTCCTTGTCACCAAGCATAAATTGGCACAGCGCACGCACTGCAAAAGCACGGTACATAATAGCCAAATCGATAGGATGCTGATTCCTACCAAGAATTTTGATATCCTTTAAATAAGTTAATGCTTCTTCATATCGACCGAGCATGTAATAAGCATACGCGTATTCCCCATTAAAGAAGAAATCTGCATCATAATAAATGTCTTCTGGTATATCAACTCGTTCGAATCGGGTTGCGATTGTTTTTTCATAATCCTTTTCAATTTGATTTGTATAGGTCAGTGTAAGGATCTGCTCCATCACGGTTTCAGCAGGCTCTTCCATGATCTCGACAAAGGCGCGCATCTTTTTCAAATAATAAAATGCCTTTTCTCCTTCTTCTTTTGAACAGTGAATAAAAAATAAAAATCGGTAAAATTCATTTAACCGGTAAAAGATTTTTTTCTCCTTAGAAAGAATAAAGGCCTTTTCAATATAGTGCTCAACCTGAGCGTCATCATTTATCGCTGCAGACATCACCGTTATATTATAGTATAAATCTAATTTTTCTATGTCATCAATTAAGTCCCCGTATTTCTCAATATACTTCTCCCCTTCAAATAAATAGTGAAGAGCTTCCGTATAATTCCGGTCCAAAAACTTAATACCTGCCATTCGATCAAATATAGTTAAAATTTTTGAATAAGCATGTACTTGTTCATACATTTGAACCAATTTTGCAAAAGGCTTTTCTGATAAATCTATCTTTGCATGGTATCGCATTGATAAATAAGCATCATAAATACGAACTTCTTCAAAGGTCGTCCCCTTTAAACTGCCATTTTCAACAAATGGCAAAATCGTATCATACAATTCAATCACTTTTTCGTTAAATTTCTTTTCATTATATTCTTTAAAAAGAGCTAAGCGCTTTTTTTCAACATCCTGGTAAAGTTCTTTAATTTGGTGATGATTCTCTGTTTGCATAAGCTCTGACACGTCAATATTTAGCTGCTTTGCAATATGTTGCAGACTTTCCATGGATGGTTGGGCTTTCCCATTTTCAATTAAGCTTAGCATCCCTTTTGTAATTCGGTCCCCTGCTACTTGTGCAAGTGTCATTTTCCGCTCTTTTCGAAGTTCTTTTATTTTAGCTCCAATATTTAACACAACCTCACCTCATACAATACATTTTAACAAACCATATAACAAAATGAAAATAATTTAAATAAAATTAAACAAATATAACAGAAATTTTAAAAAATGATTTTATTTTTTTAAATTAAATTAAACTTTTATATTGCAAAAAGAAAATCCATCTCATATAATAAGTTTAATAAAATTAAACAAAGGGGTTTTGAAAATGACGGAGCAATTAAAATTAAAAAAAGCAACCTATAATTTATACACTTTTTTTATTAGTAAAATGATTGGTTCACTTGGAGGAAGTGTTTACAGCTTTGGATTAAGTATGTATATCTTATCGTTAACTGGATCTTCATTAAGCTTTGCGACAGTAATTGTTTTGAGTTTTTTGCCACGCATTATTTTATCACCGGTTGCGGGAGTTCTTGGAGATCGCTTACCACGAAAATGGCTCGTACTTGGGGGGCAAGCTGGTGTTATTTTGTCAATAAGTACTTTATTGCTTTACACACATGAATTCGGTTTATCATTACCGGCCATTTATATTACGATTTTCTTTAACGGTATTTTCCTGACATTTTCAAGTGTTTCGTTTTCCGCATCAATTGCGAATATGGTTGATGAGGCTAGACTTCAAAGGGCAATGAGCTTCAACCAGTTATCCTACTCAATTTCGGGCATTGCTGGTCCAATTTTAGGTGGCGTATTATTCGGGTTTGTTTCAATGGAAATGTTTTTAATAATCTTTATTGGTGCTGCTATTATTACACTAACTTTGGAATCGACAATGAATTTTACTCTTTATAAGAAAGAGCGTACGACGACAGAAGAATCACCAAAAGAATCGATGTTGGAAAGTTTGAAATCAGGCTTCCGTTATGTAAACAAAAAGCCGATTATTAAAGCAATTTTATGGACAGCACTTTGGCTAAATTTATTTTTCACTGCAATTAACGTTGGTGGAGATTTCATTTTATTAACAATCCTTCATTTAGATCCAAAGTTAATCGGTCTGACAGAAGCAGGCGCAGCAGTAGGAGTATTCGTTACATCGATCTATTTTGCTTCTCGCTCAAATGTTAAATTCCCTTTATTAATCGTTAAACGCTCAACTTTTGCAATGTCTGTTGTCGTAATTGCAGCAGCATTACCGCTTATTATTCAGTTTTCAACTATGATGAATTTCATTTATTATTTCATCATTATGCTCTTATTTGGTTCACTTGGGGTAATTACAAACACTCCAATTGGTGTTATTATGCAAACTTCAATTGATGAGGAATACCGAGGACGTGTATTTGGCATTATCGAGATGATGGCTACTGCCGCTATGCCAATCGGTACACTTGGATTTGGAATATTATATGACATCATTCCAGCACAATATATTTTACTATTCAGCGGAACGGTTTTAATTGCAATTGTTTTAATTCTATTACGACGTTCAATTATTGAAATGGCCCACCCTGAGTTAAAAGCAGAAAGAGTAGAAGTGGAAGCAGTACCAGAGTAAGAACTAAATTAATGATAAAATAAGATTATTTTATTATTGCTTACTATAATCAAATAATAATTTTATAAAATTAGAGCTACTTTTTTAAGTAGTTCTTTTTATATTTTTGCTAAAAAATATAAAAATTTGATATTTTTATGTTTAATCTGTATAATATTACCATGAATTGATTCATTTTTTTAAGGAGCTGAGCTTAAACATGAAAATTACTAGTTATTATGTTGCTAACATTACTAAAAAAAATGAATTTCAGGAATTACTGTTAAACAACAAATTTTTAGCTGTGCAATTGGAAGATTATAAACACGGGTATGCTTTTTATTATCAGTTGGTTTTTAATTTATATACTTTTTTAACGACGGATAGTGAAAAGTTATTAATGGATGATACTATTCGTTTAGACTATCCCTTTCAATCTTATATACATGAATTAATGATCAAGCAAACTGAACTTCTTAAGGTCAAACAGATAAAAAGTAATAATCATTTAATCTGTTTATTAATCGCCATTAACATTAAAAATAATTTAAAATCTGATCTACATAAAATTTCAAATGATATGGGTCTACAGTCTGAGTTGCCCCTTGAAATCATTAACTTTTATGTAAACACTCTTAATGACACACCAGAAGAACATACGGTCAATCAGATTCATAGACAATTTTTAAATCGATTAAAGGAACAAGTGTTAGTCAGTACTTATTTCAATAAAATTATTAAAGATTCTATAGATTATTCAAAACGTTATTACAATCTACTGTTAAAGGAGTTTTAACATGTATAACTCTACCAATTCAATATTGGAAAATAACGAATATTTCTCTATCGAGTATTCTTTAAAGACGAGTATAAAACAATTCAAAACGTATTATGCTAAAAAGCAATTTGATGAAGCCTTTGAACAACTTCAGTTTATATTATCCATCATTGAAAGATGCGATAATCAAGTGCTTATTACAGAAGCATTAATTTGCTGCGTTAAATTTGCCTCTATTATATCGACCATTCCGCAAAGCGACATATTTATTCAATCTATTATTGCTTCTATAAACCCTGATAACAGTCCTCAAAATCTATCGATGTGCTACTATTTATTAAGTATCCGGTCTCTTGAAGTCAAAAATGTTACTGAAGCTATTCAATATGCTAAAAGTGCATATTTCCATGCAATGGAAATTCCTGGTGACCGATTATTTTATGAATGTAATGCACAGTTGCAACTTGTTACCTCTTTATTGGAAAATGATGACATTACCCATGCCGAAAAATATATTGAACAATTTAACTGGTATATAGAAAATTGTAAAAATGATGCCGATATTGTCTTTGTCCATACAATACAAGCAAGCAAAAATTTTTTACAACAAAATTTTGAAATGGCTGTTTTCTCGATGATGTCCTTATTAAAAAAATTTAATGAATCCAATGAAGTTATGTACACATCATTTTTAGCACGGCATTTTTACCGTATTATTAGCAAACATCCCGATTCGAAAATACTTTTTAAAGATTTGATAGTTCTTTGTGAGAAAATAATTAATCGCCAAAATCAATTTTTGCCTATGGATTTAAATATCACCCAGCATGTTGTTATATATAATTCCAAGCAGTTTTACGGACGCGCGATTGAAATTGTTGATTTGCATGAGGATCAAACGGCCACTCTTGTCATGTCAAAATATAAACTAAAAAGTGGAATGAATTTTAATAGATTGTTGAATATCATAAATTTTGAAACAAGAGGAAATCAACTGATGATCTATCCATATTGCGATGAAAAATTTTTAGTGATCACAACGGAATCCTTTAAAAAGCATCTTGAAACGAATATGCTTTCCAAAAATAATGTTTCACTTATTGCTTCTGTTACGAATACTCCAAAAAATAATTTTTATGAACTGTATAATGAACTTAACTTAAAAATAATAAGCCAAACCTAATCCCTAAGAAGAGGCTGGTACAAAACGAAAACTATCTATTTTTTCAAAGAAAAAATAGATAGTTTTCTGCTTCTGCCAGAATTGATTTCCGTTACGGGGACGCTTTCCGGGGGCACGGCCTGAGCCTGTAGTCTCAGGCGTCGGTGCTCCTGCGGTTACTCGTCGCAAAATAAATTTTGCTGTTCCCCCAGGAGTCGCCCCTTCACTCCAATCAATTCATCTAATATCAATTTCTTAATAATAGTATTTCCCTTTTACAAAGAAATTTCTACTATGTCCCAGGCTCTTTTTACAGGCAATTTATTCTATTAGCGAGATTCCTTTGGTGGTTGGCATACTTCGCATTTTTGCTGTTTGTTTTCTTTAAACTTTTTCCATGGCTTTTGGAACGTGTTCCCGCAAGCGCACTCGAAATCTAGCTTTTGTGAAAACCCTTGGAATTCTGTTGATAATAATTTTGTATCTGTATTCTTTTCTACGTATTCACGAATTGAATGGATTGTCCATTTCTTTGACATTATTTACACCTCCACAAGCTCTTTATTATAGCATGAAAGTATCAGTTTGCCTTTAATTAAATAGCCAATCGAAGACAAAGCCAATACCTTTAAAGGCAAAATATAAAAAAAGTATGCCCAATACAACAAAGCCTAAGCAGCTAAATATCCCAGAGAATAAAAACAACTTAATATTTGGCCCTTTACGATTTCCCCATTCCTCTTTCTTATCACTCATCACATAATTGATGGTGTCACAGTGAGGACATTTTTTAAAATATGTCCGTTTACGTTGCTTCTTACCATTAAATATTTGAATTTCGGATGAAAATTGATCCGTTGCAAAATCAATAGTAAACGGTTCATGACAATTGCTACAATTAACATTAACCTTTTTAGCCTCCATTTTAACAACTCCTTACGTTACCTTTTCCATTCTACCTTGTCTGCTGAGCTAGAAAAGTTAATCCCGATTAAATAAATACTTTCTGGAATCTGCTTCTATGCGACGTTCGCAATCATCGCAGGAAAACTTCCTTTGGCGATTTTCTTTATATTGTTGGTATTTTTTAGTACCTTCCACTAATTTATATAATTTACTGCAATAACGGCAAGTTGTTTCATAATAAAACATATCGAACTCATTCCTTTCAATAAAATCACACTTTTTATTATAGTTCAAAACAAAAAACCTATTGCGGTATTTTCGCAATAGGTTTCAATTTATGATTTTAAGACTTTTACTGTGACTTTTTTACGGCCCCATTGGTTAGCATTCGATTTCTTATTCATAAAGAGATCGATTTTGTTTCCTTTAATTGCTCCGCCAATGTCACCGGCAACAGCAATTCCGTAACCTTCAACCCATACTTTAGAACCGAGTGGAATGATTTTTGGATCTACGGCAATAACTTTTAAGGCCGGATTTTTACGTAAATTCAACCCTGTTTTAGTTATACCTGAACAGCCTTTACAGTATGCTGTGTAAGCAGTAGCTGTCATTTTAATAGTCTTTTTCACATTCGATGGATCAGTTGCTGATTTTTTAGTGTCCTTTTTTACAGCCTTTTTATTTTGGATATGGCTAGGTAACTTAATGACTTGTTTTATTTGAATTTGAGTTGTCTCTAAATCGTTTAGCTTCATAAGCTCCTTCACCGTTGTATCATATTTCTTAGCAAGTACTGTTAAGTTCTCGCCTTTTTTAATTGTATGTGTAGCAGCCTGTGACGTTCCAACAAAAATAAATGTACTTGCGATCATAACCGCAAATAATGATAATACTTTCTTGATCATACTTGAATATTTCCCTCCAGATAGTTGTCGTGAATAATCTTTTTGAATCAACTTTACTAGCATAACCGCGAAATATTTCAGTTAGATGACATCTCGGCACCACAGACATTACAATTTGATTACAGGGAGTCGATTTTTGTCGACTAATTATTACGAATAACTGAAAAAATCGATTTTTTAATACCCAACTGTATTTTTTATTTATCTGTAAAAAAATAGACACAATTTAAACGAGACTATATTTGCTCGATTTAATATTTTCAATCTCGAAACACCATAGTTCTTCTATAATTTGCCTTTATCAATTAAAAAAATAATAAAAAATTACCAATATCACTATATAAACCTAGTTATTCAAACTACCTTACCTAATTCTTTTGTGCTAAGATACTTTTTGTTTTGATAATCTAAATGAAAGAGTGAAGTTTTTGTCACATAATACAAAAGAATTAAGTTTATTTAAGTTAACTTGGCCATTATTTTTAGAGTTATTTCTGTTTATGCTCATGGGTTTGGCTGATACGTTCATGTTAAGTGCTGTATCTGATGATGCAGTTGCCGGGGTAGGAACAGCGAATCAATATATTCAAATTGCCATCCTATTATTAGGTGTGATTGGTACGGGAGCTTCAATAGTTGTTTCTCAATATTTAGGCTCTCGCTTACTGGCTGAAGCATCGAAAATTGCTGCTTTATCTGTATCACTTAATTTAATAGTTGGCCTTATAATAAGTGGATTGTTTATATTATTTTCAGATGCAATTATGAAAATGATGAATTTACAAGGTGCAGTATTGGAATCTGCACAGAACTATTTAGTAATTGTTGGGGGCTTTATATTTGTTCAAGCATTAATTACTTCCATGTCGTCCATCATTCGTGTTCAAGGCTGGACGAAACAAACGATGTATGTATCTCTTGGAATGAATGTAGTGCACGTAATTTTAAACTATATTTTGATTTTCGGTAAATTCGGTATACCAGAGCTTGGTGTAGAAGGTGCCGCTATTTCTTCGGTTATCAGTCGTGTATTAGCAGCAATCGTATTTTTCTGGCTTTTATATCAGGCATTAGAAGTCCGCATTGAACTGGCTGACTACTATCGTCTGTCCAAGAACTATATTTCGAAAATATTAAAAATCGGTATTCCATCTGCCCTTGAGCAGGTTCTTTATCAAACAAACCAAATAGTCCTTCTCTTTTTCGTGACTTTTTTAGGTGCGGAGGCATTGTCGGCGCGTCAATATGCCGTCAATATTTCCATGTTCACTTATCTTTTCGCATTAGCAATTGGTATGGGAACGGCCATTATCGTTGGACGTTCTGTAGGAGCAGGCGAAAAAGATCTTGCCTATAAAAATGTTTGGTTTAGTGTAAAATCTGCGCTAATTTTCACTTTGGCAATGGTAGCGATTATCACAATATTTAGAGAACCCCTCATGCGGATCTTTACAGATAACGAAGAAATTGTCCGTATAGGAGCGAGTGTCTTACTATTAAGTGTCTTATTGGAAACAGGACGCACAATAAATATTACTATTATTAACTCTTTACGTGCTTCAGGTGATGCTTCTTATCCAGTTCGAGTAGGATTTATTTCCATGATCGTGATCGGTTTATCGCTTGGCTATTTCTTTGTATTCGTACTGGATTTAGGACTTGTCGGTGTATGGCTTGCGATTGCCTGTGATGAATGGATTCGTGCCGTCTTAATGATTTTCCGTTGGCGCAGTCGAAAATGGGAACGCTATGCCATAGTGGAACAACAATACGATGTGCCTCAGCCCATTACAAAGCCGGAAGCAGTTCAAACTTCTTAAGAGGATAACACCTCACCACATTTTTAATAAAACAGAAAAAGAGAAATTGCACTGTTGAAGTGCAATTTCTCTTTTTACGTGAACTGGAACTACTCATGCTCCAGCTTTAGTCTATTTTGATGTTTCTTCTGTTGTTTCTTCAGCTGTTTCATTTTCTTGATCTTCTGTCTCTACTTGTCCTTCTTGCTCTTCTAGTAGTTCTGCCGCTTCTTTTTCAGCTGCTTCTTCCGCTGCAAGACGTTTCGCTTCTTCTGCTGCTTTTTTGGCAGCTTCTTCGATCGGTTTATTGACAACTCCTAGGCACCATACAAATTCTTCCCAAGCCATGTTCCAGCCTTTGAATACTTCTTCCGAGTCATCCCATTTTACAGAATAAGCTATACCGTCTTCTGTTTTAATAATGGACAACGTTAAATCCGCTCCAACACGGTCGCTTACTAGTTTGATTTTTCCTTCTTCATCAAATCGTTCGTCGATATTATCCTTCTCTGTAAATGCACGGCTTTGAGCAATTTCAAGTAATGTATTGCTATGAACTCGATATTTGTTTTTTTGCATGTATTTTCCCAACTTCCATCTTTTAATTCTTTACTTTAACTATATTACAACGTTTCTAAAAAATTATCGCGATTTTTTTCAGAATAAGCGCTTTTTATTATATTATCACAAAATCCTATGCTTAAACACTACTGATTGCATAAAACAGAACGTATATTCCTATATTAATCTAAAAACCCCGTGAAGTGTTTAAACTTCACGGGATAAAGGATTATTTAATAATACATGCCGCTATTTCTTTTTTCAGCTATTTCATAGGCTAGCTGGATAATGGATTTCGATAATTCGGCATATGTGACTTCTTTTTTCGGCAAGAACATCGATTGATCTGACTTTTGTAGGCCAAGTGCATTGGAAAGTGCAACATATCCAATTTTATCTGGATCTACATCAGCAGCATCTTTTATCGGTAATTGATAAATATCGCGATGCTTAGCTGCCTGTTCAAGTCCTAGTGTACGGATAAACCATACAGCTAGTTGCTCGTTTGTTACCTTTTGATCAATATTTAGTTCATCTTCATTAGGATTTAAAATACCTATACGAGTCGCATTTTCCACTACTTTATAGTATGGATGTTCTGCATCAATTTGTTCAAATGATACAGGAGGCTGCTCCTGGCGATACATATAATAGTCTTCATAGAAATAAGTTATCGATTTAGTAATCATATTTAATGCTTGTCCTTGTGTAATTGCAACATCAGCATTAAATGTTTTCGCATCCTTCACCTCAATAGCACCTGCTTGAATTAAATAATTTAATTCTCTTTCGGCTGTCGGATGACTAACTTTCTCTTTTTCCAATTGTTCATACTGATTAATAATTTGTCCGCTGTTTGCATCGAGCTGATAGTAATCTTGCCCTTTTACTGTCGGGAAATAGACAAGCTCATATTTCCCATCTTCATTTTGCAGGCGGTTATACACTAACTTAACGTCCAATGCTTCTGTAAATATCTTTTTCGCTTCATCATTCGAAATTTTTGCTTCAGCACTTGGCCATTCTTCAATATTTAATGGGTAACGGTAGAAGGATTTCAATTTTCCTTCGTCATCAATAGCTACTGATACGTTATCTCCATTTACAATCAAGCCATTTTTAATGCGTGGGAAACTCACATGATGCACTTGTGATTCTTTATCATATGAAGGATCGGTATTTGCCTTCGCATACTCATGTACAGTAGTTGGAGCAAGTTCCTTCACATATTTTTCTGCTAATTCCATTACTTTCTCTTTACTCAATTTCGGTGTCGTATTTTTTGGTGCCTCTTCTTCATCAAACGAAATCGGACCAAAGAAATCAGAATATGAAACTAGTTCACCTGTATTTTTATTAAACTCTATCGATGAACCATGTGAACCGTTTCTATATCGATATGAGTATGAAACACTGATAACTGCCTGATCATTTGATTCATATTCATATGCATGATCGATCGTAAATTTAGTAGTGTTTTCCTGTTGATCAACTAATTGTTTTGCAATTGCTTTCGCCTCTTCAATTGTAATCGGTGAAGGAGTCTTTAATTGGTTTGGTGCAAGTGGCTGCAATGTAGCATTACTCTGTAGTGAATCAACCTTACCTGAATACGTTGCCCACTGATTCGAAGTTGCATGTAGCCCAATCACATTCGGTGCCGGTAAATAAACCAATTTCACAGAAGGCTTTGATGAATACGGAAAATAGTCAATTGTATACTGAAGGCTTAAATTTAATTGCTCCTTCATTTTGTTAATAGCCGCTTCTTTAGAAATAATATTTTTTGATTCTTCAAATGACATTCTTTTTGGCATTGAATTTTGGTAGAAAGATTGAATTTTGCCATCACCTAAAACACTTACCATCATAGATTGGTCTGGAATTGGTATATTATTTTCGTTTGGAGTAAAAGAAAATGAGTACGTAATTGGTTCTGTAATTAATCTACTGCCGTAATAATAGCTAGGCACATTATTCGATAAACTGTAATTGCCCGAAGTAGAAACCTTTTTAACGAAATCTTCAGCTATTTTACTTGCCTGATCTTCCGTTATTTTCCCAGGAAATAACGCATCTTTTAAATTTGCAGGATTGAAATAAAACTGTTCTATTTCAAGGTTGTCCCCTTTGAAAGTTACACTTCCACCCTCTGTTTGTTTATTTACTTTTTTATTGAACATTAGCTCATAGCGGATTGTTAAATCGTCTGCATAATGGTGACTCATCGATGACATTTGAAAATCATTGTTAGAGTATGTACTAAACATCTCCGGCAATTTCGTTTTCAAAATTTGAATAAGCTGCTCTTTCGTTACCTGTTCATCAGTCACGGCCACATATATTGGCACACGTTCCTCTTGTATTCCGACAGAAGCTTCTGTAATGCCCGGACTTGCAAGTAATCCTAATGATACAATTGACATACTTAAAGCGGTTGTCCATTTTTTCATTTAAAATTCCTCCTTTGTTTTTCTCTATATTATACGCTTAAAATATGGGAATAGTTTCAATATATTGAATAAATTATAAATTCCATCTTTTATCCTATCGTATAATCTATGCCATTGTATTCCTTAATAAGTCATGTTAGAATTTTTCAGAGGTGAATTACGTGAGTATTGTTACAGCTGGATTGTTAATATCTTTTTCTGGCATTATTGTTGTATGTTTAGGTCTATTTGATGTAATTCCCAATTCTACACAAACTTTGAATTATGTATTTATAGGAATCGGCTGGGTATTTATTTTATTAGGGATTGTAGTGAGGATTGTTGGAATGAAGCTAGAGAAAAAAATAAAGTGAAAAATTCCGAGTACCAATAATTATGTACTCGGGATTTTTTTATTCGTCATTCACCAATTGGTATTCGGCCATACGAGCGGTTGCACGCCAGTAATGATATATCAGACGGTCTATCCATAGTAAAGCATCAACCTTTGACACTGCTAAATCCAATTGAGTTTCATTTGCTACCGAGCGTTCAAAATATAGAATGCGTTTTTCACGACGTTCTTGCGCTACTTTTTGAGATGTCTCCTCTAAAATGATTGAAATATCCATCAACTTTTCGTCTTCGCTTAGCCTCTTGTTGATAATGGACAGCATTTCCTGCCAATCTAGCATCAATTTTTCTTGTAAATAAAATGCTTCTACATTTTGCTTTTCACGCAAAACTTTTATTAAACGGTGTAAATGATCGAGTGTATGTAAAATTGAGATTAGCTTTAGATGTTCACGTTTTGAGGTGACAAGAATGCTGTCAAGAAACTTCCGGGTAATTTCGAGAGCTTCTTCAACTTTTAGTATTTTTTTTTCATATTCCATCGTCACTTTTTTGGAATCCATTAATAATTGCTGTGCAGTTGTAAGTTCTACCATGATATCACGCATCGTTTTAAACGATACTTCTATTGCTACAGATGGCATTTCTTTTAAACTATCATCCAAATCCTGCGTCAATACGTTTTCACGCTCAGGTACCAGCTTTATTAATAAATTGGCAAAGGGCTGAATTAGCGGAATAAAGATTAATGCGCCCAATAAACTGAATAGCGTATGGAAAATTGCAATACCTAATGTTTGGTCAAATTCTCCTGAAATAAGAACAGTCAGCCATTTCGTAAATTGAACAAAATAAGTGAATATAATTGTTACAACGAATGCAGTAATAACGTTAAACAATAAATGTGTAATGGCTGTACGCTTGGCAGAAACAGAAGCTCCTATAGCTGCGAATAAAGCCGTTGCTGTTGTTCCAATGTTTTGCCCAATAACTAAATATGCAGCCTGTTCAAAGTCTATCGCACCTGCAAAAAGGGCTGTCAAGGTAGCCGCCATAGCAGCGCTTGATGCTTGCATAATAACGGTCATAACAATACCAATTATGATGAGCAGAAAAATGGAAATGAATGAATCTGCCGGAATCGAGTCAAAGGCAATTAAATCCTGGGCAGAGCCCATCCCTTGCTGAAGTGTATCAATCCCTAAAAACAGTAAACCAAAACCAGCAACAACATTCCCGAACCGCTTCACATCCTGAGGTGCGATTAATGACATAAATACACCGATACCGATAATTGGTAAGGCCATAGTTTGCAAACTAATTTTAAAACCGATAAGCGAAATTAGCCAACCGGTACTCGTACTTCCTATATTAGCCCCTATTATGACACCAATTGATTGAATGAACGTTAGCAAACCTGCACTTACAAATCCAATCGTCAATAATGTTGTAGCTGTCGAGGATTGAATGAGCATAGTCATGACTGCACCGGACACTACTGCACTAATACGGCCCTTTGTAAATGTATTAAGCCATCTTTTTAAAGCATCCCCAGCAATTTCCTTCAGTCCGTTGGTTAGCATTGTCATTCCGAGTAAAAATAAACCGACACCGCCAAAAATCGTAAGCATTCTATCACCACCAAATTGAAGTCCTCATTAAAAAGTAATCGTAACACTTAATACCCGAAAGATTAAGAATTATTTTGCAATTTGGTTCAAACCGTAAGTTGGGACTGACAAAATTGAAAAAATAAGATTTCCTAAAGAAGTACGTTCTGCTGCGCTACGGGGAAAACGTTGAAGCAAGTATTTTGGCGACTCACCCTTCGCTCCAAATCACTCTGCTTTGGCATAAAGCGAATTTCTGCAAAAATAAAGATAATAAAACATAGCATTTCCGCTCTCTGCCGACTCGCGATAGCGCAAGCGGCTTGATTGGGTGTTTTACTTCACTTTATAACGTGGGAAAAATTTTGGGATTGGTGGGCCTCGCAAACGGCAATAAAGGCAGTGATAAAAGACACGTATCACGTGGCTATAGCGCTGTCTTGCCGTAGCCCACCAATCAAGTGAAATTTTATTGGAAAACCTTACCTATGTTATCGTAATTATCCCACAATTTAGATGTCTACATTTATATGAAAGTGAAGGTTTCATGAATATTAATATAGTTCCTGCTCAAGTAAATAATATTTTTCCCCGTAAATCGTTACCTCATATGTTATTGCGCCATTTTCGCTAATTTGGATGTTTGTTATTTCGCCAACTTTATTTATTATATGCGGCTCATAGTACTTTCGATAATGGTGTGTTTCACTATCAATGTGTTCTTCTATCAGTTTTACCTTTACATGATCCATTAGTTGAAACTTCAGTTCATACTGTTCCTGCTCAACTTCAAATAAATTTAATTGCACCAAAAAAAATCACCTGCCACAATGTACTAAAAAATACATTCGACAGATGATTTCCATTTCCTTTATTATTTTTAAATGTTTATATCTAGTGGTTTTGGCAGGACCGTTTCATTCTTTTTTTGTTCCGGTTTTAAATAAATTACAAGTTCCTGCTGGTAAGTCCCATCTTCCAACAAATAATGGTCGAGTGTATGGCTGTCATATTGATATGTGCCAAATGGAAATGATACACTGTCTCCTTTTACTGCCGCAAGTAGACCTGCGATATCATTGCTTACCATTTGCAGCACTTCTTCAGCCGTCTCTGTTAATACAAATACTACATTCATCTTTCTACTCTCCTATACACCAATAAACAATGTCGCCTGAGCTATCGCGATATAAAAAGCGACATTTTGGATAGGTGCCTCATCTGAAAGCTCAAACGTCATGTTGAATTGATCTTTTTCTTCATTATAAACCGCGACCCATCTAGCCACGACTGTTTCATTGACGATAAAGTTTGACCAATCTTCCATTTCCTTATCGATTTTCATTTTGAAGTCTTTACTTGAAATGAATAATTCCGGTACACCAATTCGCCAGTTTTCATAATTAATTATATACTTTTCATCTGAAAGTAAGTCTTTTCCTTCAAACCATACTTTCCCGCGACGGAAAATTTTCTTCACTTCAAATATTGTCTGACCGCTATTATTGTGTATAGCATACTTTAAAAAATAACGATGATCAAAATAACCATCCAACAGTTTTTTTAAGCCATTATCATAAATCCGTTGAACAAAGTATATTTGTTCGCCTGACTCATTGTAAATGGGCTTTTGTACAGTAGATTTAATATCGCCATCTACTTCATACGTAATAATTTGCATATCTTTCCCCTTAGTAAATAATCGTAATTTTATTTAGAATACGGCGTATAAAATGCTTTTCTTCGTTAAATTCCTGACGTATTGAGAGTGCTTCATCAGGTTGATCGGTAATGATTCCGTCTACATTTTGCTCATAGAACTGCTGCATATCACTCTTATCATTTATCGTCCAAACAAACAGTTCCTTATCTTGCTCTTGTACTTGTTTCTGAATATTACCTGTTCCAAAGGACTGTTCTACAGAAATAAAATCAGACTCTTTTACAGGTAACTTACCGTATGCAATAGAGTATATATAGCCCGTATGAATACGGGGCTCCATCTCTTCCAAAAGATCCATTACTGGTATATCCGGAGACTGTACATAATGTAAATCGAGCGCATCATACTTATCAAGCAATGCTACAAATCTTTCCAAAAAGTCATCTGTCTCAAATCCATGTGTCTTCATCTCAATAAGTAATTTTATATTTAATGTACGACTTATTTCAAGTACTTCCTCGAAAGAAGCAATTGTATCAGAATAACCATCTGCGAGTATAGTCGTCTCCGTTAATTCATCCAATGTAAGGTCATATGTTTTTGTAACTTCATTTGATAAACGTGAAAGGGTTTTGTCATGAAATACAACAAACTCCCCATCCTTTGTTTGTTGAATATCGATTTCCACCATATCTGCCCCGGCTTTTTTAGCAGCTTCAATTGCAGTAACTGTATTTTCAACACCTTCATCCATAAACCCTCGATGTGCAATTACAGTTGTGTCCGGTGTATAAATCGTTTTTTCCAAATTAACTATATTAATGGCGCTTAATAGGAAAAATGTATAAACCGCGATTATAAAAATCCACTGTTTAATTGTTTGTTTAAACGATTCTTCCTGAATAATCAGTGGCTTTTGATGTGTATGCTGGAAAGCTACCATGACGAGAAGCTGTGAAAATACAATTTGTAAAATAGAAAAGAAAATCAGGATCGCACCCTGTGCAAGTGTCAACGTAAACCCTGCTGCTACTAACCCCCAGCTTGGCTTAACCATTTCAATAATAAACAAAGGAATGAAGATAACGATTAAAGTGAGAATTAAAAGGGTTATATGTATGATTACCATTAGCCCTAACATACCGATCGTTTCAATCAGTTTTCGTTTTGAAAATTGCCAGCTCTTTTTTAATGCTCCATAAATCGAAAGTTCCTGGTGAACCGTAAAGAATGGCCAAGTAAAAATAAACCGCAGTCCGATAAAACCTAAAACTAGCAACAAAACAATATATAATAGCGTTCCTTTTGTAGAATTTAGTAATTCATCTACTATAAAATTTGGAATATGTAAATTTTGTAATAGTGAAATCGGTAAAATCGCCGATATAAGAGGTATTAATAAAGCGGTATAAACAACTATTAATAAAGTTTGTAGGCTAATAAAATATATTACTTTTTTGCTGAGTCTTTTTAAAAGCCCTTTCCACGTATAAGGAATGGATCGTTGCTGATGATAGGCAAGTAGCATTAAAAAACCAATTTCATAATATATGAAAATTATACCGATAAATAAAATAAATGCTATGCCAAATATAGCAAATGGGTGCGTTAATAAATATGGAATACTATCTTCAGTTACCGCCTGCACCCCGGTAATATCCATAATAATAGCGATCATGAGTGAAATGAACGGTAATACGATAAACGCCTGAACTATACGTAAAATCGCAAAGTTCCGTATATAGTCCACCCTATAATAATATAAATTGCGAAATATTAATTGTATAACTCTTTTTACTCTTTCCAAAAGACTTCCCCCGACTGTAAAATTGTTTGTTCTATCGTTATATCAAGATAACAAATTTCCTTCTTAATTTTTTCATTCCCTTTTCTTAATTCTAATTAAACATTATTCTTTCAATGCCTTTGCTTGAAGTAATGTTTTCGTGAACACTTCTAGAGGTTCAACCCCTTGTATCCCGTATCTGTTTTCAAATACGAAAAAGGGTATACTTGTTATTTGAAGTTGCTGTGCTTCATAACGATCCATTGCCAATTGTTCCGAATATTGCTCATACTCCATCACATTATGCGCTTCATTACGATCTAACCCTATTTCTTCACAGATTGCCAAAAGCTCTTCTTCATCATTTAAATTAAGACCTTCTGTAAAATAACGATCCATCACTATTTCAACAAATTCATTATCCTTACTGTACGTTTTCGCTAACTTACTTAAGCGATGAGCATTTTTTGTATTCGCAAGTTTTACTTTTTGGAAGTTAAAAGTAACGCCTACCTCATTTCCATGCATTGTAATCGACTCCATTATTTCATCTACCTTTTGCCGATTATTATTTTTCTTTTCAATTAATGTTTCAACATAAGGGAATGCTGTCGTTTTTAATGCTTGAGGATTTAATTCATAGGCTTTATATTCAATGACCACTTCTTCTGTTAAGTTTAGCTGTTCGATTGCCTGGAACAATTTCTTTTTGGCAATATAACAAAATGGACAGGAAAAATCCGAAAAAACTTCAATTTGCATAAAAATTCCTCCAATCAATTACACTTAATACAACAATACCCCAAAATCAATAAAAAAAGCCGAACCCGTTAAGGATTCGACTATTTAATATACTTTCAAGCTGTTGGAATGGCTGCAAAAAATTCTTCATAAAGTCCTTTTAATATCTGATCTTCAAATTCTGAACGAACGCCAAATACTAAGCTCACTTCCGATGAACCTTGATTAATCATTTCGATATTTGCCCCTGTACCTGAGATGGCTGCTGCTGCACGTGCGGCCAAGCCTGTGTTATGGCGCATACCTTCTCCGACAATGACAATCATCGAAAAGTTATGACTAAAGTGTACATCGTCTGCACACAATTCATTTTTCACACGTTGAATAATGCGTTTTTCAATTTCCGGAGAAAGTTGACTTGATCGCATAATAACAGAAATATCATCTAGCCCTGATGGTGTATGCTCATAGGAGATATTCTCTTCTTCTATTATTTGAAGAAGCTTGCGACCAAATCCGACTTCTCGATTCATTAAATATTTTGATACGTATAATATTGAAAAGCCACTGTCTGCTGAAATACCTGTAACAGGACGATTCGATTGTGTTCTTGTTGGTAAAATGCGTGTTCCTGGTGCAGTTGGATTATTTGTATTTTTAATATTGACTGGGATACCTTGTTTATACACTGGCATTAATGCTTCATCATGAAATACCGAGAAGCCGGCATATGATAGTTCACGCATTTCGCGATATGAAATTTCCTTAATGTCCACTGGATCATTGACAACCTTTGGGTTAGCAGCAAATACACAATCTACATCAGTAAAGTTTTCGTAAAGATCCGCCCCAACAGCTGACGCTAAAATAGAGCCTGTAATATCAGACCCACCACGATCAAAAGTACGTAAAATACCTTCTTTTGTATAGCCAAAGAAACCTGGGAAAACCACAATTTCTTCCGTATCTTTTAAAACACTTAAGTTTTCATATGCTTCCGGCAATGCGTATGTGCGTTCCGGAATATCATTTAAAATTAACTTATCTTTTGGACTAACATATTGAGCAGGCATTCCAATTGCATTAAAATAGCTGGCAATTAGTTTAGCGTTGTTATCTTCGCCACTAGCCTTTATATTATCAAGAAATATATCTTTATTTGTGTATTCTTCCGCGACACGGCCACGTATATCTTGTTCAATAATATCGGAAATTAGATTGTCTAAACCAAGTTCATCTGCAATATCACGATAACGATTAACTACAGCTCTAATTTTCTCTTCCACATTACCTTTCATCATTACGGTGTTGGCTAAGTCTATTAATAAATCTGTCACCTTAATATCATCGCTTGAACGCTTACCAGGCGCAGAAACCGCGACAATCTTTCTTTCAGGATTAGATTTCACAATGTTTGCTACTTTTTTGATTTGTTCTGCACTTGCGACAGATGTGCCGCCAAATTTACATACTATCATCTCATCAGATCCTTACTTTAAAAATTGATGTTTGTACTCACCGAAAAAACATTTGACTTTACACAGTGTACAAATTTATTCCATTCCAGTCAAGACTATTCAGTAAATTCATTAATCTATTTAGTCAAAATACGGATATTTCGAGGTTTTGTCAATATATAATATGAGATTTTTATAAATAATTGATGATATTCGTTTATTTCGTGTCAATTTTACTCCTAAAAACATAAAAATAGCATTATTATTACTACAATTACTTTTGCACTCTAGTATGAAGGTTCAAAGAGTTAAAATGTATGGAAGTAGGTCAGGCATTTCATAGGACTAAAACTAGACAGATTGTGATATTATTACAGGTGATTATTTACATAAGGCAACAGTAACAAAGAGTGCTATTGTCTAAGATTTATCCCATTGTCACTGAGGAGGTTTTAGTATGGGGCAATTTTTAATTATAGCAGAAAAACCGGATCAGGCAGCGAAATTGGCTGCTCCCTTTTCATCTACAAAGAAAGCCGGTTATTTCGAAGTAAAACCCAACACATACTTTCCAGATGGTGCACTCATCACATGGGCGATAGGACATCTATGTGAATTAAAAGCCCCTGAAGAATATAATCCATCATGGAAAAAATGGACGTTGGAAGCATTACCAATCATTCCGGACCGATTTGAATATAAAGTGACAAAATTAAAGTATAAACAATTTAATATAATTAAAGCTTTAGTAAATAGAACGGATATTCAGGAAATTATTATTGGCGGGGATGCTGGACGTGAAGGTGAATTAATTATCCGGACTATATTAAAGTTATGCAGAGCCAATAAACCAATGAAACGATTATGGATATCATCTTTAACTGAAAACGCTGTGAAAAATGGTTTTGCAAACTTATTACCAGAAGAAAAAACGAGAAATATTTATTACGAAGCATTAAGTCGATCATGCGCAGACTGGCTAATAGGCATCAATACATCTCGTTTATATACCGTCCTTCTAAAGCAAAAAGGCGTAAAGGATGTTTTTTCAATTGGCAGAGTCCAGACACCTACACTAGCATTAATAGTTAAACGAGAGCACGAAATCGCCAATTTTAAGCCTGAGCCTTTTTGGGAAGTAGAAGCGGAGTTTAATTTTGAAGGGAAAAAATTAAAAGCTAAATGGCATAAAGAAAATAACTCGAGAGTGCTGGAGGAACGGCAAGCTATTGCCATTGCAAATTTCTGTATGAATAAACAGGTTGAAATTACGAGTATTAAAGAAGAAACAAAGGAATTCTCTCCCCCATTGTTATTTAACCTTTCTACATTGCAGGCAACAGCCAATAAAGCTTTTAAAATTTCACCCCAGCATACACTTGATATTTTACAAAAGCTTTACTTGAAAGGCTTAGTTTCCTATCCTCGATCTGATTCACAATTTTTGACGAACGAGGAAGCAAAAACATTGCCGAACATTCTGGAGAATTTAAGTAAAATTGATCAATACAAAAATCTCCTTCCACCACCTGTAAAATCTATTTTGACGAATAAAAGGTTTGTGAATCCCCAAAAAGTAACGGATCACCATGCCATCATTATTACAGAACAGTTGCCGAATTTATCAAAGCTCAGCCCGGAGGAGTTTAAAATATACGATCTCGTTGTGAGACAAGTTATTGCGGCTCACTACAATAATGCTATTTATTCCTATACTACGATTCATTCCCTTGTAGAAAAGCGGGCTGAATTCATTTCAAAGGGTAAAATGCAAATTGAAGAAGGCTGGCGTAAAGTAATTTTCCACGCGAATGCAGACAAAGATGAATTGCTTCCATTGCTTCGTGAAAATGAGCAAGGTATTGTAACGAAAGCAAAGGAAAGAAAGAGCGAGACACAGCCTCCGAATCGATATTCTGAAGGTAACTTAATTACTTTAATGAAAACTGCCGGAAAGCACCTGGAAGATACAGAATTAGAAAAGGTCCTATCTAAAACGGAAGGATTAGGTACTGAGGCAACTCGTGCCGGAATAATTGGAACGCTCAAAGACCGGCAATATATCGAAATTAAAAGAAACCAAGTATTTGCTACAACAAAGGGAATGCTATTAATCGAGGCACTAGGAGAAAGCATTTTAACATCCCCTTCTATGACAGCCAAATGGGAGCAAAGACTGTCTGAAATCGGTGAAGGGGCCGCTTCCCCAAACGCCTTTATGGAACAAGTTAAAAAGCTTTCCTTCAAACTGATAACAGATGCGAATGAACGAGAAAAGGAATGGGCTTTCAATCAAAGTGCAGTGGAGAAAATTACAGCCAATAATCCTTACAATAAAAAATATAAACGAGAAAAAACAGTTGTCGGAAAATGCATGCTTTGCGATGGATCCATTATTGATCATGGAACTTTTTACGGCTGCTCCAATTATAAAGCCGCTAACTGCAAATTTTCCGTTTCTAAGAAAATTTTAAGAAAATCGATTACGCAGCCTAACATAAAAAAACTACTTGCTACTGGCGAAACCTCATTAATTAAAGGCTTTAAAAAAGGCGCGAAGACTTTTGATGCACATCTTATATGGGACAATAACGCACAAAAGGTAACCTTTAAATTCGATAAATAGCAAAGTAATTAAAAAAACAGTGGATTTCATTTTTTGAAATCACACTGTTTTTTAATAACTGCCAATCAAATAACCGAAATAAGCAAATATTATCCCCAGTCCATAGGTCAATGCAGTATAAAGCAACAATTTCCTTTTATTTTTATGTACGTACATTTCGGTCATTTCAAACTTTAATGTAGAGAAAGTTGTAAAGGCTCCCATAAATCCTGTTCCAAATAGAAGCACAAACATGACATCGGCTTTTGCTCCAATCAAAATTCCTAAAAGAAATGAACCAAGCAAATTAACAGTAAGTGTACCCATTGGTATTGGATATTTTGTTTTACTGTTTAAATATTTACTTATTGAATATCTAGCTATTGCTCCAAAGAAACCCCCAATTCCAACAAGTAATAAGTTTGTAATTGCCATCAATTCAGTTCACTCCCTGCTCCTTTGAAATCCTAAGCTACTCATTAAGAGTCCCCCACTAATACTTATAAATACATAAAAGGCAGCCAACAACACATTAC
Organism: Solibacillus sp. FSL K6-4121; assembly: GCF_038002585.1. NCBI lineage: Bacteria > Bacillati > Bacillota > Bacilli > Caryophanales > Caryophanaceae > Solibacillus > Solibacillus sp. FSL K6-4121. The sequence goes on along the minus strand of NZ_JBBOCS010000002.1, from coordinate 303,129 downwards.
CCGATTGAAATATGGTGACTGTCTCTACACTAACAGCCGAAAATGTAGTAAAGGAACCTATAAAACCTGTGCTAACAGCAGTACTAATCATTGGAGAAACTGAAAGGCGTTTAAATAAACTTGTTGTGAACCAGGCTAACAAAAAACTTCCAATTAGATTTACGATTAATGTTGTTAATGGAAATGAGCTATTCGTAAAAAATAAAATGCCTACTACATATCTTAAAACCGCGCCAATTGCTCCCGCAGTGCCAACTAAAAAGTAAATCATGTGAAGATAAAACCTCCTCCTATGTATAATTTTTTGATTCATCACGATAAGTTGGGCGTGACAAAATTTTCTATGAAGTCCGTTCGGGCGGCGCGGCTCCAAAACTTTTGTAATGAGATAAATAGAGGCATGAATTTCCGTTATTTTTGAAATAACATAAAAAATAGTGAAAATAAGGGAAGGAATTTCCGCTATTGACCTGAAATACATGAGATTTCACGATTTTATTTAAAATAACGGTAAAACGTTCCCTTATTTAACCTAAAAATGAGCTACCTCATTCAAATAACGGAAAAATCTTCCCTTATTTTAGATTGGACACTGAAAAACTTCACGTATCACATGGTTTTAACGCTGTCTTACCGTAATTTGCTTGAAAGCCAAATTTTTTTTTACTAAAGTGTATAAAAAATAATAATCGACCTATACTATTAAAGATTTCACTTCCAATCCAACTGACTAGGAGGGTTAACCCGATGAGTGCGAATGATCGTCTCTAAAGGTTCTTCAACAAAACTGATTATAGCTTAAGCACAAATTTTCTTTTGAAAATTAATGTGAAAGCGAGGCAGCGTGTCATGGAGGATGAAAAGTAGTAATCACAAGACCTGGAATTTATATTCCAGGTCTCTTTTTGCATATAGTGATGGCTGAACGTTTATTAGGATAACCAATAAAATATTCGATATGATCCGTAATTAGTTCTAATTGTACAATCCTTACGTAAATATTAAATAAAGATTATTTTTGTTCTATTATTACTTGAAGGAGTGTACTACATGAAAACTGCCATTGTGACAGACAGCACAGTCTATTTACCGACTGAAGAACTTAAACAGCACAATATACATGTTGTTCCTATTAATGTTCATTTTAATCATGCTACTTTTGAAGAGGAACTCACACTCAGCGTAGAACAATTTTACGAAATTGTACATACTACTAAGCAATTTCCTAAAACTTCACAACCCTCTATCGGAAAATTTGTTGAACTTTATGAAAGACTTGGAAAAGAATATGATGAAATTTTGGCAATCCATATATCAAGCGGTGTGAGTGGCACATATGAATGTTCGCTGCAGGCAGCCCAATTGGTCGACAATGTAAAAGTCTATGTATTCGATTCGGAGGTTGCTGCCGGTCCATTGGCGTCATATGTTATTGAAGCCTCTAAATTAGTTGAAAATGGTGCATCTGCCCCACAAATTATAGAACGGCTGAAGGATTTACAAAAAACGTTAGAGGCTTATTTTATTGTAGATGATTTAATCCATTTACAAAGGAGCGGACGGTTATCTGTCGCATCATCCGTCATCGGCAGCTTATTGCAAATCAAGCCTATTTTGCACATAAAGGATAAAAAAATAGCTGTGTTTGAAAAAGTTCGGACGAAAAGAAAAGCAGTTTTGCGAGTAAGGGACTTACTACAACAGGCAGTTGAAACCTATGGGGAATTGCAGGCTGTTATAATGCATGCCAATTGTGAGCAACAAGGCCGCACATGGATGGAAAAGCTTGAAACCACGTTTCCGACTGTCCATTTCAAACTCGCCTACTTCGGCCCATCACTCGTAACACATATGGGCGAAGGAACCCTTGCCATTTCATGGATGAAAAAATAAAAAATAAATAAAGCTGAAACAAAGCTCATCTTTAAAATTAAACGAGCCTGGACAAAACGAAAAACATTCATTTTCCCAAGAAAAAATGGATGTTTTTCTGCTTCTACCAGAATTAATTTCCGTTACGGGGACGCTTTCCGGGGGCACGAGGTCAACAGGATGTTGATCACACAAGCGTTGCCACAGGACGTTAGCTTTTGTTCCTTACTTCTCTCCCACGTGCTTGTCCCCTGGGAGTCGCCGCCTTCACTCCGAACAACTAATTTCCCATCTATATCAAGTAAATCTTTGCATAATTCCAGGTAATAAAAAGAGATACCCTTTTTATAAACTTAAGTACCCATAAGACTAAAGTGAATAAATAAATCAACTTTATGATGAAAGGATCACACGGTTGCCTTATAGCACCCACCTTTACACTCCATTATTTAAGTAGAATCTAATTTTAACGAGTTATATATTATCCCAATGTAGAAAATCATAACTTTCAAATGTTATACTACTAATAGAAAAAGGGGGTTTTGTTATATGGAAAAAAGAAAGCGAACAATTTTTTGGATTATACCAATTGGAGTTATTGGTGTCTTCTTTTACTTTTTTGGTCCGCAAAAAGCAGTTACTGATAATGACTATATTACATACATAAAAGCAACTCCAGTCATAGAGAATAGCACTATTAATACTGGAGATGCCTTTACAAATTATTGTGAAAAAAGCCGCTGGGAATATTTCCAGACGAAAATGATGGAACATGTCGTTGAATTTAAAGGTGAATGTGAATATGAAAATACGGTTCAGCCAATCAATTTACAATACGTTGTTGAAAAAGGACAAACAGATTACCGCTTAGGTGCTATGTTAGTCAATGGAGAGCAGCAAACTGAAGAACAACGAACGACTTTTTTAAATTTATTGCAATAATAGGTCAAGTGGATGCGAAATAGCCTCCACTTTTTATTATGCCTCCTATTTTCTCTGATTCACCATCGTCCTAATTTTTGTAAATAGACGCTGTCGCCTCTTTTTCAGTGCCTCATAAGGAAGATCATATTTTTCCGCAATTTCCTTCAAATTTAAGTTTTCAAGAAACAGGGCTTTTAGTAAAAATTGTTCCTCTTCTTTTAAGTCGTTGAACCATTCCGGCCATTCAAGACAAGGCTGGACAATTGACTGTTCCTCTATATTCGAAAACACCTCATCCTCCACAGCAATCTCATTTTGACTCACATCATTTGATTTAGATAGTTCACGGGCAATTGCAAACTTGACTGTCATATAGGCAAACATAGCAAAATCCCCTTTCGTTTTATCGAAGTTTTTAACCGCTTTCCATAAAGCGATTCGACCTACCTGCATATACTCATCAAAATCACGATAAATTTTCAGCTTAAATATCGCCTTTTTTATTAATTCTTCATGATCAAGAATAATTTGTTCGATTTCCTGCACAATTTCCAATCCTTTAAGCTGTGCACAACCAATATTCCTAGGTAGTACAAACTTAAAAAATTTCGTGCAAATGGGCAAAATGCAGTTTTTAAAGGAAATCACACAAAATAAATATTAAATTGACTAAAAATGCAGTTTTCTTCTAATAAAACCTTCTAAATTTATAATTTCGGCACATTTTTAAATTTGATAATCTGCGATGGTATTGACAAAAAACTACCTATCATGCATGATGCTATTAGAAAAAGTAAAAGCATATTGAAGACGAGTAAGTGGCACTTGGCTAAAAAAGAGAGCACATTCCAAAGGCTGAAAGAATGGCATAGCAAAACCTACCGAACCTACTTCAACAAGCTCCTAAAAAATAGGCGCCGACTCAGCGTTATGAGATTAAGTGGGATGTATGACTATACATTCAATTTAGGTGGTACCACGGAAACTGCACTTTTCGTCCTAATTTCTAGGATGAAAAGTGTTTTTTATTTGTATGTTATTGGAGGCGCTTTTATGGAAAGAAAACGTATTGTTGTAAAAATTGGAAGCAGCTCATTAACGAACAATAAAGGTGAGCTCGATTATGAAAAATTTCAGGATCATGTAGCGGCACTCGCAACATTAAAACATGCCGGTCATGAAGTGATATTAGTATCTTCCGGGGCAGTCGCTGCCGGATTCAGAAAGCTTGGCTATTCCTCTAGACCTGTCACATTAAAAGGTAAGCAGGCAGCTGCGGCAGTTGGCCAAAGTGTGTTAATTCAAGCTTACTCAGATGAATTCGACACGTATAAGGTAACACCAGCACAAATATTATTAACGCACTCCGACTTTAGTGATAAACAGCGCTATAAAAATGCGTATGAAACTTTAACAGAGCTATTGGAACGTTCCATTATTCCGATCATTAATGAAAATGATACCGTTTCTGTTGCTGAGTTGACTTTTGGTGATAATGATATGCTATCTGCTTTAGTAAGTGGGTTAATTCATGCAGATCAATTAGTAATTCTGACGGATGTCAACGGTTTGTATACAGCCAATCCCCTAACAAACCCGAATGCTATACGAATAGATCTGATTGAGGAAATTACGGATGAAATGTTAGGATTTGCATCCGGTTCTGGCTCAAAGGTTGGAACAGGTGGTATGCAATCAAAACTGGCGGCAGCAAAATTTGCGACTAATGCCGGTGTAGATGTGTTTATCGGTACAGGATGCGGATCTGAAAAATTAATTGAAATTTTAGAAAATAAAGGTGATGGCACTTATTTTAAATGTAATGAAAAAGCCATTCCTACGAATAAACAATGGGTAAAGCTGACAAAATCTTCAGGTAAGCTTTTCATCGATGAAGGTGCTGTACAGGCATTACAACATGGAGGAAAAAGTTTATTGCCAGCTGGTGTGTATGCATTTGAAGGCCAGTTTGAAAAAGGTGATGTTGTAGAAGTTTTTGACCGCCATACATGCATTGGACGCGGTGAAGTAATGTATTCATCATCTGAATTGGAGCTCGCGATGGGTAAACGTACCGCTGAACTTATGCATGTACCGATCGAGGTCATTCACCGGAACCAATGGGTAAAAATATAGGGAGGCAGGAATATGACACAAATAATGGAAAATGAAGTAGTAGCAAAAGGAAAGCGCGCTAAAATAGCGAGCTATGAGACAAATGTAAAAAGTACTTCCGAAAAAAACAAAGCGTTGGAAAGTATAGCACATCAGTTATTAACAGATATGGACATAATTCTATCCGAAAATAAAAAAGATATTATTTCCGGGAAAGAAAACGGCTTAGATGATTCCACATTGGATCGTATTCTATTAAACGAAACGCGTATTAAAGCGATGAGCGATGCCATCATCCAGCTCATTCAACTGGAAGATCCAGTCGGTGAAGTACTAGAGGAAATTACGAAAGAAAATGGACTTCGCATTATTAAAAAACGTGTCCCACTCGGTGTTATTGGCATGATTTATGAAGCAAGACCGAATGTTACAGTCGATGCTGCTACCCTTTCACTAAAGACAGGTAATTCGGTTCTTTTACGCGGAAGCTCATCAGCGAAATATTCGAATATTGCACTAGTCGCATCCATTCACCGCGCTTTAGAAGCAGCGAGCTACCCTACAGACGCTGTTTTACTCATTGAAGATACGAGCCGCGAAACTGCAAAAGCACTATTTACATTAAACGATTATTTAGACGTACTCATTCCACGAGGCGGTAAAAAATTAATTGACTTAGTCGTGCGCGAATCAACTGTCCCGGTTTTGGAAACAGGTGCTGGCAACTGCCATATTTATTTGGATGTTGCAGCTAATATTGAGATGGCAAAGTCCATAGTAAAAAATGCAAAAACACAGCGACTTTCTGTATGTAATACCGCGGAAAGCCTGCTTATTCATCAAGATTTTTTCAATATTTACGGGAAAGATTTTTTACATTTCCTGCATCATGAGCTCGGCATTAAAGTCTATGGCGACAAGCATGTATGTGAAATATTGGATAGCGCGATTCCTGCTGAGGATGAGCACTATGCCGAGGAGTTTCTTGACCTGACATTAAGTATAAAAGTCGTGGAAGATGTTTTCGAGGCCATCCATCATATAAATCATTACGGAACAAATCATTCAGAAGCCATCATTACCGATAATATACAAAATGCTAACATATTTTTAAATTCTGTTGATGCTGCAGCCGTTTACCACAATGCTTCTACCCGCTTTACGGACGGTTTTGAATTTGGATATGGGGCGGAAATCGGTATTTCAACCCAGAAATTGCATGCACGGGGACCTATGGGGCTACCTGCATTAACTTCTACTAAATATTTCATTCATGGTAACGGTCAAATTCGACAATAATGGCTGTTTACAGAAAGTAGGTTCCCCACTATGAATGTCGGCTCGATGATTAAGCTCACTATTTCTATGGCTATTTTCGGTTCCATTGGATTTTTCACTACTCAGACAGGCTTACCTGCTGTGGAGCTCGTGTTTGTCCGCTGCATTTGCGCAACAATCTTTTTAGGAGGTCTTTGGCTTCTAACTGGTGGACATAAGACAGAAGTTTGGGAAAGAAAAGAAGTATTAAAGACTGTATTATGTGGTATATTTATCGTTCTGAATTGGGTGTTTTTATTTAAGGCATTTGAAGTCATGTCTATATCGATTGCGATTTCCATCTATAATCTGGCACCTATATTTGTGTTAATGTTAGGTTCCGTCTTTTTGGCGGAAAAGATGGGAATAAGGTCGATTTGTGCAACAGTTATTTGTTTTTTAGGAAGCATTCTTATTGTTGGCATTGATAGCTTTACGAGTATCGCCCAATTTATGAATTCAGGGTTTGTATGGGCGCTGCTATCAGCGATATGCTATGCATTAACGATGTTTACGAGTAAAACGATTCAAGGTATGTCTTCCTATGCATTAACCTTCGTCCAAACAATGGTAGGGATCGTCTTACTGTTTCCATTAAGCGACTTTAATGCATTTACTAATTTAACGAATACGAATTGGCTCTATATACTCGGTACAGGATTTATCCATACTGGCTTTGTCTACTATTTGTTTTTTGACAGTATACGAGATTTACCTACTGTAATAGTATCTGTACTCGTTTTTGTAGATCCTGTTGTAGCTATTTTACTCGATGCCATCTTCCTGTCATTCCGACCAAGCCTTTTGCAAGTAGCTGGTATTATACTGATTTTCGGCAGTATTTTATATACTGTTTTTTATCCACCACAACAAGCTGAAACAGTGAAATCAAATAGTTCCTAAAAATAAAACTCTAATTAGTAAGGTGCACATTCCCCATACTAATTAGAGTTTTATTGTTAACTGAATTGAGCCAATTGTTTTGGGACTAATATTTTATCTGCAAACCAAATATTTTGCAGCTTCGATTTATCCCCAATATAAATAACAACAATTTCAATCATTTTCTGTTGTTTATACTGTGTAACAGCTACCCGCCATTCTTCTTCCTGCGGGAAATTTTCAAATAACAGTTCATTGCATAACAAATAAACTTTTCCGCCACTGCTATGTGTTAGCCCAAGTTTTAGTAACGTAAAGGCATAATTGATTACACTTTTAAAATCAACTGGATTCATTTTACTATCGAAACTATTATTAAATCCAACATAATCATTAAAGTCTATCTTCCCATTTAAGGCTATCATTTCTTTGTCGATATTCTCTGCAAAAGGCACATAAACAAAATTATGTTCATTTTTTTTCGAGAATTCTGCCACGGCAAGTGCCAATGCTGTTTGTAAGTTAAAGCTTCTTTTCATTGAGATATCTTTTTGGACGCAAAACACATATGTACTATTGGGATCCAGACCAATTTTCAAAAATTGTTCCGACTGAAATTTCGATTTCCAAAATAACACTTCTGTAAAATGTTTCGCTTCCAGAAAGTTCATCATATTCTCGAGATTATCATTACTTATTGTATCCCATACTTCTTCGCCAAACAATTGTTCAACCGCTTTCGTTTCTTCTAATATTTCTTCAATAATTCGATCATACACTTTGTTAAATTTGTATAAATTTATGTACCAATTACTTTGGACTTTCAGCAGTACTTCCTGCTGAAATACATGCTCCCCGGTTATAGCAATATCCATGTTCGATGAGTATTCCTTTTTTATCGTTCTCAGCTTCAGTGTTTTACCGAGCACTGTAAAATAATCTTTTGCAATTTTTTTTACTATATAGAGAGAAATAAGAAATTTCTTGACTGAAGAATTGGTTGAATTTTCAAATTGCATTTCCTCCAAGTTTCGTGAAGCAAAATACTCCAGTATAAATATTCTCCAATCCTTTAATCTCACATTTTCTTCAACAATATTTTGCTTATACGTTTGGCCAATTTCGAAAAGCGACCATAAATCATGGAAATATAAATAAAAATCTTTGCTTTTTAAAAAAATACGATCTTCAAAGTTAGTGGAATACAATAATTTTAGTAGTGCTTCCTTTCGCTCATTCTCTAAACCGCTTGGATTTTCCAGTAATAATTCCATATAGCATATATCACCTTCCATTTTTTATAATATTAAATATATAACAAATACGTAAAAATTTCCATTTTATCTATAAAAAAACACCGCTCAATTTAACGTATACCTACAAATATACTAATCGGATTAAGTATGAAAGACACGTCAGCGGGCTAAATTACAGTGTGTTCAAAACAAAAAAGCGCCGCAACAGTGCGACGCTCATTTATTGAACACTATACTTTTCGACTCTCCGTCATTTGTTTCCAGACGGAACCTTTTGCCTCTTCCCCGCCTTCAATACGGGCTAAAGCCATTTTCGCCTGTAACTTTACTTCGAATTCCTTATCCTCACTCGCTGTTTTTAACGCTGCAATTGCCTGCTCTGTGCCGACTTCATATAAATACATTGCAGCACGCCAGCGTACAAGTTTATTTTTGTCACCAAGCGCTGCGATCATTGCCTGTTCAAATTCAGGCAATCCTAAATCACTCATACAATCACCTGCTGTACGGCGAACCGCTGCACTTTTATCATTCAGTGCTTTCGTTAATGCCGGTACAACCGCTATATCTTCAATCATTCCTAAATAAACAGTAGCAAGACGGCGAACAGACATCTGTTCATCTTCCAATGCTTTTTCCAACAGCGGAATATCCTTCACTTCTGGATCCGGGAGTTGATCAAGCAGCTGGAAGCGTTGTTGCCAATCTTCCACTTGTTCATATTGCGCCAATGTTACTTCTTTACGCTCTTGTGCGGCTGTCACGACCTGTTCATTAGCCGACTGGACGATTGACTCAACACGATCTTGCGGATAAAGTGCATCTACTTCTTTTAGCACTTCTTGTGCCACTTGTTCTTTGTCACCGTAGCGAACGCCGAAATCAACCCATTTTCGTTCGAAAATATAGTTTTCATCAGTTACGCTAAACTGCAAACGTTTAAATGCCGTTGTAAAACGATCGCCTGCACTTATTCGGACTTCGCCTTCTCCGTCAAATGCTTTAATTTGTAATGGAATCGCTTTATACATTTGTACATGCACGTTCACTTCTCCATAATGCTCATTTAACTCATACTCAGTGCTTTCCGTAGCCTGTCCACCAATTGCACGTCGAATGTCAGCCAATATATTTTCCCACGCATATTTAGCGTTACGTTCTACCGCCAAAAAGTTTGATACATGGTAAATCCCCTTTACACCTTCTACGGCAAAAATATCCTGTAGTTCAGGTGAAGCGTCCGAAATATTATCTTTCGTATAATTAAAGCTTTTGCCAAATGGTAAATCCTGATCAATTACTACTTTCATTGTATTTGGACTTGGCGTCGGTTCAATTGATAAAATTTTCATAGTTAGGCTCCTATCCATTTACGATTTCGTCTAAATAGCTCCATCGCTCAATTAATTGTTCGTATTCTAAATTATATTTTTCCAAATCTGACGTCAATTGCTGAAGTTTTGTAAAATCAGAGCCAGCAGTCGAAATCTCTTCTTCTAACTGCATTATCTTCTCTTCCATTTGTGCAATGGATTCAGCTATTGTTTCCCACTCTTTTTGTTCTTTAAACGATAGCTTTTTCTTATCATTTTTTTGCTTTTCTACTTTCGGTTTTTCCTGCTTCAATTCCTTAGCTTCCTGCTGTAGCTCGGATTCTCTTTTCGCTAGATAATCAGTATACACATCCAGACTTTCCGATACACCGCCCTTGCCATCTAAAATCCAAAGTTTTTTGGCAATCCGGTCTAAGAAAAATCGGTCGTGACTAATTGTAATAACGACTCCCGGGAAGTTTTCGATAAAATCTTCCAGTACGCCTAATGTTTCGATATCCAAATCATTTGTTGGCTCATCTAATAGCAATACGTTCGGCTGCTCCATCAATAGGCGCAATAAATGCAGTCGTTTTCGCTCCCCACCTGATAATTTGCTTATCGGTGTCCCGTGAGAATTAAGGGGAAACAAGAACCGCTCCAGCATTTGAGAGGCAGAATAGCGTATACCTTCAGAATCTGTGATGTCATTGGAAGCTTCACGGATATAATCAATCATTCGCGCATTTTCATTCATCGGAGGCAATGCTTGCTTAAAGTGAAGAAGCTTTACTGTAGAGCCTACAATAACTTCACCTGTATCAGGTGTAACTTCGCCTGCAAGCATATTCAATAGTGTAGATTTCCCATAGCCATTTGCTCCAATTATTCCTATTCGATCCCCATGCTGCAATAAAAACTGGAAGTCTTTAATAATGACACGATCTCCGTAAGCTTTGGAAATTCCGTCAGATTCCAATACTTTCTTTCCTAAACGAGTTGTCGCCAGTCCTAACTCTAAATCGGTTTGGTCATTTGAACGGTCAATCGATTCGTCCAACGCTTCAAATCGCTGAATACGGGCTTTCTGTTTAGTTGTACGCGCTTTTGCACCACGTCGAATCCATTTAAGTTCGGCACGATAACGATTTTGCATTTTTGCCTGTGATGCTGCATTCATCTCTTCACGAATTGCTCGTGCTTCGAGGAAATCCCCATATGAACCAGTATGGCGATATAATGTTTTATCTGCTAGTTCGTATATATGAGTAGCCGTTTCATCTAGGAAATAACGATCATGCGTAATAAATATAACCGCCCCTTTTAATCGAGACACCATATCCTGCAACCATTCTGTAGAAGCAACATCTAGATGGTTTGTTGGCTCATCCAATAAATAAAGATCTGCTGGTTCAATTAATACTTTAGCTAGTGCAACACGCTTTTGCTGACCACCGGAAAGTTCCGTTACATTTTTATCAAACATATCGATGCCAAGCTTTGTTAACGCCTGCTTTGCTAATGCGTTCACATCCCATGCATTTTCAGTGTCCATTTGTTGCTGAAGACGAAATAGTTCATTTTGCAATTTTTCGGATTGCGGATTTTGTGATAATGCAGTAACCGCATCTTCATACGCACGGTTTAATTGCAAAATGGGAGAATCTCCATCAAAAACCGCCTGTAATACTGTTATATCATTTGAAAACTGAGGATCTTGCTCCAAATAAGCTATGCGGTATTTATTCGGATGGTCAAAGTCCACTGTATCCGCATCCTGCTTTTTAGCCAAGATGGATAATAATGTAGATTTCCCTGTTCCATTAATACCAATTAAGCCTGCACGTTCCCCTTCATAAATAGTGAATTCAATATTTTGAAATAGCGTTTTATCGCCTACTGTTTTTGTTAAATTTGATACGATTAAATGACTCATAAAATCCCGTCTCTTTCTTTTTTTAGCTGATCTAAAAATTGTACCATATAGTTGTGACGCTCTTCAGCCATTTCGCACCCTTTTGCTGTTACCATTAAATCTTTTAATAATAATAGTTTTTCATAAAAATGTGTCACACTAGCCGTTGATTGACTACGATACTGTTCTTCTGTCATTTGAAAGCGCACTTCTTCTGAATCATCATACAACTTGCGCCCTTTTGCACCACCATAAGCAAAAGTACGTGCAATTCCCACAGCACCTATAGCATCCAAGCGATCTGCATCCCGTACAATTTTAGACTCTATCGTTGTCGCTGGTAACTCATTGCCCCCGTTAAAAGACACTTCCGCAATAACTGTTTGAATATGTTTTCTCTCATCTGCAGTTAATTCCAGTTCATTTAATATCCGTTCTTCATTTGATTTGTCTGTCGTATATTTTGAATCACTTACATCATGCAGCAGTACAGATAAGCAAACTATTTTTTCATTTGCTGAAGGTTCGGTTTTTAAAATTGCCAAAGCGTTATTATAGACGCGCTCAATATGCTGGAAATCATGACTTGCATCCATTGATTCATATATCCCTTTAACGAGCTTTTCACAATGCTGTATCTGTTCTCTCATAATATCATTCACCATTTTCAATTAGATTCTTTTACCTTTTCATTTTAACATGTTACACAATCGGTACAGAAGTTATTAGCATGTCATTCTATAGTTCCACGTTAAAACTCTTTTTCGCAAATATAGGACTACATGAAACTTTTTGTCAAAAATGTGAACATTTCTATTGAATTATACAAAAATTAAACATATAATAGCATTACAGAAACACAAAACAGAAGAAAAGGATGTGTTATTTATGGAAAGAATAATGCAAGCGGTTACACCAAATATGAATGATAATCAACGAAAAGGCCTAATCGTCATTTCTCCAATACTAATCGGGTCAGTAGCCTATGGTGCAAGCGCAACTTTTATGATTGTGACTAACCTGTTCCAAATTATGTTTTAAAGGACTAAAGCCATTGAATACTAATAATTTTCAAAACAAAAGAAACGCATTCGCATAATATATACGAATACGTTTCTTTTTTAGGATTTTTAATTAGAAAAGACCTACAGCACTGCCATCTTCCGCAACATCCATCCTTAATGCTGCCGGCTGTTTAGGTAAGCCCGGCATTGTCATAATATCTCCTGTTAGACATACTAAGAAGCCTGCACCAAGCTTTGGTATTATTTCGCGGATTGTCACGATGAAATCCGTTGGGCGCCCTAGTAAGCCTGGCTGATCAGATAATGAATACTGTGTTTTTGCCATACAGATCGGCAAGTTATCCCAACCGTTTTTCTCAATAGTAGCCAATTGTTTTTTCGCCACTTCTGTTAATTGTACTCCTGCTCCACCATATACTTGCTGTACAATTTTCACTAACTTTTGTTCCACTGTTTCCTGTAGCTCATATAAAGGCTTATAAGTGCTTGGCTGATTGATTACTTCCAGCACCTGTTGAGCAAGTTCAATTCCACCTTTTCCGCCTTCTTCCCACACATTCGTACGAGCGATTCGAACTTCATTGGCTTCTGCCCATTGTAAAACAGCTTGCAGTTCTTTTTCGGTATCTGTAATGAAGCGGTTTAATGCAATGACTGGCTCAAGCCCGAAATTACGGATATTCGCAACATGCTGCGCTAAATTGGCAATACCATCCTGTAAAGCCGCTACATTCTCTTCTACTAAATTCGCCTTTGCCACACCACCATGCATTTTTAGGGCACGAATTGTCGCGACAATTACAATAGCACTTGGCTCAAAGCCTGCTTCGCGTGCTTTAATATTTAAAAATTTCTCTGCGCCAAGGTCTGATCCAAACCCAGCTTCCGTTACAACAATGTCCGCAAGTTTACGAGCTGTCTGTGTCGCGATAATCGAGTTACATCCATGGGCGATATTTGCGAAGGGACCTCCGTGTATTAAAGCAGGAGTACCTTCAATTGTTTGAACTAAGTTCGGATTCATTGCTTCCTTTAAAATTAAAGTTAAGGCACCTTCTACTTTTAAATCTCCTACTGTCACAGGCTCACGGTCATATGTATAACCAATGACGATACGTGCCAGGCGCTGTTTTAAATCTTTAATACTTGTCGCTAAACAGAAAATCGCCATAATTTCCGATGCTACCGTAATATCAAAACCATCTTCACGAGGTACCCCTTGTAGTGGTCCGCCTAAACCGACTGTAACATGACGTAATGCGCGATCATTTAAATCAACAACACGTTTCCAAATAATGCGGCGAGGATCAATATGAAGTTCATTCCCTTGGTGGATATGATTATCAATTAATGCCGATAACGCATTGTTCGCAGTAGTTATCGCATGGAAATCACCGTTAAAATGAAGGTTAATTTGTTCCATCGGTAAAACTTGTGCATAGCCGCCACCTGTCGCGCCACCTTTGACACCCATTACCGGTCCTAATGACGGTTCGCGTAAAGCAACCATTACACGCTGATTCAATTGTTGAAGAGCATCTGCCAAGCCTACTGTTACTGTAGATTTTCCTTCTCCGGCTGGTGTAGGACTAATCGCTGTAACAAGCACCACTTTTGCATTGGCCGTTCCACTAATTTTACTCGTATCAATCTTTGCTTTGAAGCGACCATATTGTTCCACTGCATCTAAAGGTATTTTTGCATTTTCAGCTATTTCTACGATTGGTTTCATCGTTGCCTCATTTGCTATTTCGATGTCTGATTTCGGTTTTTTCGTAGTTGTTGACATATCTCGCCCTGCTTTCATTTATATAGTCTTTCTTATTATAGTCTGTTTTATCAGAATCGATAAATAAATTTAAACGCATAAATCGACAAATTATTGACATTCCTTGTTGGTTTAGTATATAGTTTATTCGTAATATTCTGTACTCTTAATGTTTCATCAATTGAATTTGACAGTATCGGAGGAGAAAGCGGATGCACCAAGGCACTGTAAAATGGTTTGATAATGAAAAAGGTTACGGATTTATAGAGAGTAATAATGGTGAAGATGTTTTTGTACACTTTACTGGCATAAGAGAAGAAGGATTTCGTTCACTTGATGAAGGACAAGTCGTTGAATTTGATGTAATTGATGGCATTCGTGGTCTTCAGGCATCGAATGTTATTAAAAAATAGAAAAGGCTGTAAACGAATTGCTAATATATCGTTTACAGCTTCTTTTTATTTTGCAGCTTTCAAAATTTCGTATCGTGCACCGTCAATTGTAATCGTTTTATCCTCCAACGCACCGGAAAATACAGCCTTTTTTATGCCATAGCCATTTTCTATCATATAATTCCAAGCTATACCTTCACCAATCGGCTTTACAAAAATGAGCTTTACGTCTCCTAACACAACAATTCTGTATTCGGCATTTTGTTCTAAATCTTCCTTCTTTACAATTTCCGCATCGCAAAGTTTAGCAATTTGCTCTACATCATCAAAGTTCGGAACGACGAAATGGACGGCATCGAGCTTTAAATTCCCTAACGGATGCTGTGCTAATATACCACGCTCTGTTAGTTCCTCACGGCGAATCGAGTCCTCCTCATCCCATTGAATGAAAAATGGCAGCTCAATTTTGGCATTTGGGTGGCCAATATATAACAATTGCCAGCCTACTATCGAACCGTCATCTCGCTTTCTAGTAAAATGTTCAGGACCAGAAACTTCCAAGCCTGCTTGTTTAAACTTTTTCGCATCTTCTTCAATCGTTTGTGTACGAATCGCGAATCGTGTCAAGCCGTCTTTACGTCGATTTTGTTCATAGCTGGCATGTAATGTATATTTCTGTTTTGCCGCTTCTTTGTACTTCTCTTCATTTTCTATACCGATTAATTCAATGTAGGATAAATCAAAATAACTCAACGTATTATATGTACCCCATGCTTCATGGCTTCCACCAGGAACAACATGGAATCCTCCCTGCTGAAGTTTTTGCAACGTTTTTTCTGGTTGTTCCACAAAGTGAACTAGGTGATCGAATTGATACATATTTAAACCTCTTTTCAATTTCAAATAGCTAGAATATTCTAATTATAACATTGTCCTTGAAATTGAAATAGATAAAATCATCTATGAGAATAAATCGATTAGAGCTGTAGCGGCTGCTTGTTTACCATCTACCTTTACGACCTTACCTGAACGGTGAATAATATAATGCGGCTCCATCGCACCGTATAGTGATTTCGAGCTATTCGCGACCATATAATCCGCTTTTGCCGTTTCCATTCGTAATGTTGCTCGATCCATTAAAAACTGTTCGTCATCGGTTGCTTCCAGTTTAAACCCTACTAGCGTAGTATCCGGTGACCAGTTTTTTATTTGCGCCAGTATTTTTGGTGCCTTTTTGAAATGGATGATCGGCGGTTCATCAGATGGCATCTTCCCTTTTTCAGTCAGCTCGTTTCCACTTTGGTCAAACACTTTATCTATTAGCCAATCAGATCCTGCTACCGCCATAATGACATAATCGATTTTTTCTGATTGCAATAAATGTTTCAGCTTTTCCCCTAAATCTTCAATGCCTTCAAATTTAATAAGCTGCATTTTATCTTTATGCTCTGGCAGCTGTGTAAAGACACCATGCATGTACGTAATGTCCGCACCTTTTTCATATGCGGCTTCTGCTAAATAGCTGCCCATTGTCCCTTTAGATAAGTTCGTATGACCACGCACATTATCCCACTTTTCAAATGTGCCACCACTTGTTATTAAAACCTTTTTTCCTTTTAACATAGTTGTTCCCCTTTTGATTCTACATTTACTAGCCAATTTTTTAGAATTTCCACGAATTTTTTTGAGGCCGGTGAAAGCTTTTGCTTTGTTGATAACCCGATTGTCCGGAAACTTTCCTGAGCGAGCGGCAATGCTTTAACATTATCCGGTAACATGGATATCGCCATTTCCGGTAAAATGCTTATGCCCACATTATGCTCCACCATTGATACAATCGCCTTCTCATCATACAGTTCAAAGCGTATATTCGGTTGCACACCGTATTTCTCAAATGTGGTCATTACATCATTTGTTCCTTTATAATAAGGCATAATTATTGGTGTATCCCCTATCTCCAATAAATCTATCTCTGTTCTATCATATAGTGGACTATGTGACGACACAATACATAATAACGGATCCCGTTTTAAAGGCATAAAGTCAAATTGTTTGGAGCTTGTACGATTCAAAAATCCACAGTCTACCTCTCCTTTTAACAACCATTGTTCAATTTCATAGTAATCCCCTTCACGGAGCTCGATACGAATCCCCGGATACTCGGAATCCATAATATGAATAATATTAGGCATCCAGTGGGTAGAAATTGTAGAAATCAGCCCTATACGCACCGTACCTTTACTTACCCCTAAAATATTGGAGGCTGCTTGCTGTAAATGTTCTTGTGCTGATAGAACTTTCCGCATTTCATACAGCATTTGCATGCCATCCTCCGTTAATGTTACTCCGGTCCGATTCCGATGTATTAAATTAAATCCAAATTCCTTTTCCAGACTGGATATAGCATGGCTTACAGCAGATTGCGTTAACCCTAAACTTGTAGCCGCTTTAGTAAAACTGTGCACTTCTGCTACTTTATTTAAAATTTCATATTTAACTAGACTCATTATATTTCACTCCACAAACACGATTTCATCATGAATTTTTTTCATAATTACCATTATAAACATTCGTTTTACTAATAACAATATCCTGTTTTATACTGTTTTATAACAGTGATATATTTATACTTTGGAAATGTGGTGACATCAGTGAGTTTACAAGGAAAAGCAAATATTTTGATGGTAATAGTTACAATGTTCTGGGGCATCTCCTACACCTTTATGGTAATGGGATTGGAAGTTTTGGAAGCTTATAATGTTGTAGCATTACGTTGTTTAATTGCATTTATAATCGCAGGGTTAATCTTTTTACCGAAAATGTTACGTGTGAATATAAAAACGATTCTGTACGCATCCATCCAAGGATTTTTATTATTTTCAGTTTTCGCTTTATCATTATATGGATTAAAAACAACATCCGCTGGAAATGCGGGCTTTATATTGAGCCTAACTGTCGTATTAGTACCGATTATTACTAGCTTAATGGAAAGACGCCTTCCATCACGTGCAGTTAGTTTTGCTGTTGTAGCAACAATGATCGGAATTACAATACTGACATTTAATCCGTCTCTCACTTTTCAGATTGGGGATATTTTAGTTGCGATTGCGGCCTTATGTTATTCCATTTACATAATCTTGAATAGTAGATTTACAAAAAATGTGGAGTCAATCTCATATGGAGTCTATCAATTAGGTGTTGCAGGTTTGTTTGGAGCATTCTTTACGATGATGTTTGAATCTCCTAAACTCCCTTCTACTTCATCAGGATGGATCGCTATTTTAGGATTAGGTATTATATGTACAGCATTTTGCTTTATTGCACAAGCTGTTGTACAACAATATACTTCTCCGACTCATACTGGACTGATTTTTTCACTGGAGCCGATTTTCGCTGCAATTTTTGCATTGATTTTCCTTGGTGAAGGGTTAACTTCCCAGCTTGTTATAGGCGGTGCCTTTATCTTAATCGGAAATACTGTTGCCCAACTTGAACAATTTATATTTATGAAAAAGTTATCTACAGCACCACACTCTGAAACAATGATATAATATGAGGAGACATAGCAAGAATGCTTGCTTTTGTCTCTTTTTTTTATAATCTATCTATTATTGTTCTATTTTTGCATATAATTTAATATAATCTAAAATGCAACAATCTTTCTGATAGTTCAAAAAAGATAATCAGTTTCAATAATAACAATCTGACGTTATTATTAATAGTAGCAATACTGCGGTATTAGTATTTAAAAGTTGTATTAAAGGAAGTGTTACAATGATTGGACGTAATGACCCATGCCTATGTGGTAGTGGAAAAAAATACAAGAAATGTTGTGAAGGTAAAAATCAAGTAACTTCGCAAAACGTTTTCCAGGAAGAGATCGAAAACGTATTACAAACTTTCTATAGTAATTACCCAGAACGAAAAGATATCCGTGAATTTATGGAGCTAGTTCGAAAATGGGCACCGAAACTTGAAAAAAAATTACACAAAGAGTTAGTAGAAGCTGTTGCACTGGATGAATATTTTTTCCATCAACGACCTGATATTTGGCAAAACTTTTTAACAAAAACAGCGAAAAAGACGCTTCGCCCATCAATGATTGAACTGTTAAAATCATGGGAACAGCCGATTTTCTTCATCGGGACTGTTGAAGAAGTAGAAAATGAGTACTTTACGGCTATTTCTGCATTAGATGGTACGACTTATCAAATTCAACGAGAAAGCCATAAATCAATTCCATTAGGCATGCGCGTATTCGCATTCTTATTACCGGATGGCTCGAACGAAAAGAATCATGTACTAGCTGTATCAACATTGATTTTCTTCCACAAAGAACATGCAATATCATTTGAACAGTTTACAAATGCATTTAAAGCTAGTAAGTTAACTGTCGAACAATTTGCAAAAGAAAACCATCTATTATTATGGGAAGGTTTAGTGGAGAATGGCTATGAAGGCGAAGAGTTTACACCTTTCGAACAGGAAGTAGTGGAACTGCTTAAAGAATTTATGGTGGACAAGGGCATTAACAATGATGACTTTGTAATGGTTGTAGAAGATTATTTAATCGAAAAACAGCCTTCTGCACGTAAAGCCGGTGCGATCGCTGCCGGTGCTGTACGATTCGGTCAGGAACATGACCTATTCGAACAAAAATTCACTGTTAAAGAAATCGGTGAGAGCTTCAGTGTATCACCATCTTCTTTAAATAAATATTATCAAGAATTAACAGTTTTCTATAAAGAAAAAAAATAATGTAAAAAAGCTACTTTCGAGACGTCGGAAGTAGCTTTTATTTTGCTTTGGATTATACCCTGCTTTTCGGGCGGCGTGGCTCAAAAGCATTTGTATATTGAATGAGGTAATGAGAAAAATAGAGGTATGAATTTCCGTTATTTTTAAAATAACATGAGAAATAGTAAAAATAAGGGAAGGAATTTCCGTTATTGACCTAAAAAGCATAAAAATCCACGGTTTTATTTAAAATAACGGTAAAACGTTCCCTTAATTAACCTAATAATGAGCTCCACCCTTCAAATAGCGGTAAAATATTCCCTTATTTTTAGGAAGGCACTAAAGAATGTACTTAATCACGTAGCCTTAGCGCTGTCTTGCCAAAGCCCACAAATCAATTAAGAAAATTTTCATAAAAAGCAACCCCACAAAATGGTGATGAGTCCAACATTTTCATAATAACCTTATTTTTTAAATATAAGGGTAAAATTACTATTTAAATATAATAAAAAACAATTTGCAAATGAGCTGTTATGCGCAGCTCATTGCAAATTGTTCCTTTCCCTTTTTCATAAAAGGGATAAAAATGAAGAGACTTTTCAACGGAAACCACTCCGTTGATTGGCTTTACCTACTTTGCATAAATCTGTACCAGAGATTTATAATAGGTAAATAAGAAATACTTATTCATTATATCAAAAAAACATTATCATTCAATAGTACGATAGCAACAAAATGTTATTTTTCATAAATTTTCATCATTTCTTGTCCTAGAAATTGAAGTTGTTCCCCAACTGTACAA
Organism: Solibacillus sp. FSL K6-4121; assembly: GCF_038002585.1. NCBI lineage: Bacteria > Bacillati > Bacillota > Bacilli > Caryophanales > Caryophanaceae > Solibacillus > Solibacillus sp. FSL K6-4121. The sequence goes on along the minus strand of NZ_JBBOCS010000002.1, from coordinate 282,811 downwards.
GACTCGATACAAAAACGATGTGCACCGTGTTTTCCACGTTCCTTACGAAGGTCACGAATGACTAGACAGTCTGAACAATAAGTATCCATTAATTCATCAATGTCTTTCATCACATCCACTTTATTCAATTCATGTACCTCCTTTTAAATATGATTTTCTATTGTACGCTATTTTTAATTTTTCTCCAACTTTCAAGTGTTTTGCTATACTAAATATAAGCAAATTAAAAAGGAGCGGTTTTATGCTGGAAGTATATATTGATGGTGCAAGTGCCGGCAATCCTGGACCAAGCGGGATTGGCATTTTTATCAAAGGTGAAGGTCATCATATAAAGATAAGTGAACCAATAGGTATGACGAATAATCACATAGCTGAATTTACAGCGCTAATAAGAGGATTGGAAGAAGCGCTGAAAATTGGTGCCACCTTCGTATCAATGCGCTCGGATTCAAAGATTGTAGTGAGCTCCATTGAAAAAGAATATGTTAAAAATGAAGAATTTAAACCGTTTTTATTGGAAGCACTGGCACTTATTGAACAGTTTGATCTTTATTTTATTAAATGGATTCCTGATAAAGAAAATAAAGCCGCAGACGCCCTTGCACGTGAAGCAATATTAAAAAATACAGACCAATAATAAAACGATTCATTTATCCAGCTAAGGTGTAAATGAATCGTTTTTGTACTATTCCGATTGATTTTGAAGTTTTCTATGCGTCATCATATAAATCACTAACACAAGGAAAACTAAAGCCGCTGAACTCATATAAACGGTCTTATAGCCTGCAGCTACTGCTACAACCCCAAAAACATACGAGCCAACTGCTATCCCTATATCGAATAACGTAAAGTACGTAGCTGTTGCATATCCGCTTCGCATAGGTGAAGTCGACTGGATGCATAAAGATTGAAAACTCGTTGTTAATGTCCCATATCCGATCCCTATAAAGATGGCCGACAATAAAAACGGTATTGCCTGCTGAGCATTGGCAAGTATTACTAAACCAATACTAAAGAGGAAGAACGATGGGATTATAACGTATTTTGCTCCGAATGTATCATAGATTCTCCCTGTAAACGGCCGAACTGCAATCATCGCGACTGCAAACACAGCATAGAAATAACTTGCTACTGTAAGTAAATTTCGTTCTTCTGCATATAACGATAAAAATGACAAAATGCTGGCATAGGAAAATGCGATTAAACACGCTATGGCAGCAGTCGGCAATGCTCTTTTTTCAAATAAATCATTAAATGAAAATTTGAATTTACTCCCCTGTACGGGTGTTACATAATTTTCTTCTACCGGTAATGTTAATGCCAGCAAACCGCCAGCCGCAACAAAAGCAGATAACACAATAAACAGCACATTGAAGCTTGCGTATTGGATAATAAGTAACCCAATAAATGGCCCGGATACTACTGCCAAATTCGTTGACATTGTAAAATAGCCTAAGCCTGTTCCTTTACGTTTAGCAGGAATAATATCTGCTGCCAACGAGCCCGATGCTGTTGTAGCAATACTAAACCATATTCCTTGGAAAAATCTTAGTGCCAGCAATAAAATAAATGGCTTAAAGAAAATATATAGTATAGTGCACGCTAAATAAAAGACAAGACTGACTATAAGCAGCCTCTTCTTCCCAAATACTTCTAGTAATTTTCCGCAAAACGGTCTGACAATTATTGCCGAGATTAAAAATACTGTAACGAGTAATCCTGAATCATCATCCGATTTTCCCAGCACACCGATTGCATATAGCGGCAATGTCGTGATTAGACCGTAAAACACAAAGAAAACGGACATGTTTGTAAAAAATAAGCTAATAAATTGTTTAGTAAAAATTTTGTTCTGTTGATTTTGTTGCTCCATTTCCATTAACCTTCTATCTTTTTAAGTATCCCCTTTAGGAGTTCCTGATCTTCGTATGATAACTTTTTCTCTATTTCCTGTTCAAACGATCGAACAGACGCTTCAATGGGCGGAAACTGTTCCAACCCTTTCTTTGTTAAGAAAATCATTTTTTCGCGTTTATCCATCGCATACAGTCTTTCAACCCAACCTAGAGATTCCAAACGATTAACCGTTCTTGTCACAGTTGGCGCTTCCACATTTAAATATTTCCAAATTGCAGTGAGTGACATTGGTCCATTTTGGTGCAGTAAATAGAGGATTGACCATTGTGAACTATATAGACCATGTGGTTTTAATACTTCATTTAATTTATTGACTAAATAACGATTTTGTTGAAAAAACATGTGAAATAACTCATTCAACATATTTACCCCCGATTTATTTACCTAATTAAATAGTTTATTCATATGTTACGCCTATGTAAACATTATGTAAAGTAAGATTAAAAAAAAAGCATTTAAACTATTTTACTAGCTTAAATGCTTCAAATTATATTTTATGGTGCTCACGAATATTTATTAGTGCACCAATAGCACCTGAAAATCCGCAATCTTGTAAAAATATCGGTTTATGCTTTTTTAAAATTGTATAATGCTCTATTACCTTTTTTAGCTGTATGTTGTCTATTAATGTCGAACCAATGTATACAATATAATCCGTATTATGTTGCTCTGCTAGCTGAATGCTTAAAGTTGAGATTACTTCGCCAATCAGTCCTTGAGTTGTTGCCAAAACATCATTTTGGTCAAATTCACGTTGCTCTGTAATACCAACTTTACCGAAGTTGCTAGCTGTTAAATTTCCGTCAATCGGTGTATCCATTCCTTGGTATATATCCTTCACAAGTAAATCGATTCCATCACGGCTACCTTCAAAAGCATTAGATTTAATCTCATCAAAATCAGAAATACCTGTCATAATTGTGGCAAGTCCAATTAACGTACCCCCACCTACACCAGTACCTCCAACACGCTGATGGGAATTCCCATCCATATAATGAATTGATGTCCCCGTACCGATATTGGTAATAATACTTTGAGAGATGGAATGACCTTCTTTTTCCAATAAATAGCGCACACCTTTTAATGTTGCTTCAAACTCTACAATATATTGAATCGATTTCATCGTTTTTAAAACATCTCGTAATTGCTCAGTTCGGCCTCCTGTCAAGCCGATTTCTTCTACTTGAGGATGTTTTTCCAACCATTCTCTAACTAAATGCATTTCATTAGATGGAAAGACTGTCAATGTAAGCTCCTGTTGATCATTCATATAGGCAAGCTTTGTCAACGTACCCCCTGTATCAATTCCAATCCATGTTGACATAAAATAATCTCCTTTATCATTCCAACGAGTAATTCGTACTACCCTATCATAACTTAATGAACTTCTGCAATAAAGAAAAATTCTCCTACTATCGGAGAATTTATTATACTTGAATTATATCCTTTTCGATTAAAGCACGTTTATGAAACTCTTCAACAAATACATGTTCATACTTGCGCAATAAGCGTAAAATTTTTGCCTCGTAGGAATGCGTAGATTCTTCTACTAAATGGAATTTAGCGATAATCTCTTCTTTTTTCAATAGGTTTGTTAAGGTCATCACTTCTGTTTTTGGTAATGCCACATTGTGCAGCTTTAAAATTTTGGACATAGACCTAAGTGGTGTACGTGAAATCAATATTTTCCCCATTGCATCTTGTGAAATTTGTTGCAACAGCTGTTTTGCCTGCTCGTTTGGCTTAATACTGACTCTTTCTATTGTTGTAACTTCCCCATCTTCATTTTGTTGTTCCACTGTATAAACTGTAAAAGGAAGTTCATCTCGAAATGTTTGCATGGATTGTATATGTACTTGCTCGTCCTCTACTTTGCAATATGTAGTCGAAATCACTAATTCATATGTTGTTTCAAGCATGCGTAAATTCGTTAATACTAATAAAAAATCGTCTGTTTGCTGCTGTTCAATTAATTTTTTCCCGTCTACTTCCATAAAAATTGAAAGAAGACTAGCTGCATCTGCTAAAGCGCGATGCTGTGTTTCATTTTCCAAACCGAGCTCTGCCATTAATCCACCTAATGACGGTTGCTCTTTTATACCTTTAGCAATCATATACTTTTGTTGAAAATCAATCATTGGATATAGACAATCATTTTTTATGTAATTGCGTGAAAGCTCCTCTTCTAGCACTTTCCGATCAAATTCCCCAAATGTCAAAAATATATAATCCTGTTTACACCAGCGTTTGAATTTATAAAACGCTTCTTTAAATGACGGCGCATCCAGTAATTGTTCTGTTGTAATACCCGTTAATTTTTGAATATGTACATTTAGCCTTTTAAACTTGTATGGTTGGATTAACTGTGTAAAAGTTTCGGTCGTACCATCAGGCAACCATTTAACTGCACCTATTTCGATAATATATTGCTTCCCTCGAATCAGGGCGGCTTCTATATCTATACTTATATATGTTTTTGTTCTTCCCAAATTTTTCACCTACTATTTTAATAACCGTTCCTATTCAAAAGAAAATAATGCTCTTTCTATTGTATATGAAAAAACAGCGTCTGACACGGTATGTTCGTATATTCTGCATTAATAATGCTAAAAGATAAAAAACATGTATTTTATGTTGGTAGATTATCTATCTCCCATAATAAAATTTCTTCTATATTAATAGATTTCGTCTCACGGATTTAATAATTCCTGAGTAAACTTTGCCTTCACCTTTTCCCACTCTTCTGCAACTATGCTATACATGACAGTATGGCGAATTGTCCCTTCTTTTCGAATCATATGATTGCGCAAAATCCCTTCTTTCACTGCGCCAATTCGTTCAATTGCTTGTTGTGAACGAATATTTTCATGACCTGTTTTAATCTGAATGCGGTTCAACTGGAGTTCCTCAAAGCCGTACTGAAGCAATAAAAACTTACAATTTGTATTAATTGCTGAACGCCACACACTTGGTTGGTACCATGTTGAACCTATTTCAACTCGTTTATGAGGAAGTGATATATCAAGAAAAGACGTACAGCCAACGATCCTATTCGTTTTCTTTTCAATTACAACAAAAGTATAGGTAATACCTTTTTCACGATCTGCGATAGCATTTTTTACATAGCTTTCCACCGACGCAAGATCAAGTAAACTAACCGACATATGCTCCCAAATCCGCCCATCGTTAGCGGCTTTCCTTATGCCTTCGATATCCCCGATTTCAATAGGTCTTAATAAGACAATGTCATTTTCTAAAAGTATATTTTTCATAGGATCTACCTTCCTTTTCGGGGATCTAGATTTCTGCAATTTTAAACAATTGCTCATCAAAATCGAATATTTCATTTTTCTGTATCGTGTCTTTAAATAACTGTGTAACTAACTTGGCAGCTGCCATAATGTCGGAGCTGTCTGTTGTTGACGGATAGCTCCTCTTTAGTTGTTTTACAAAGTCTTCTTCTAACGTATGATATGCCTTAAATTGATGTAACTTCTTTTGTTCATTTAATATTTGGACAGTTAAAGTAAACTCCCGCAGCTCCTCCAGCATTTCCATAGCAAAGATGTCATTTCCACGCTGATGCTCAATGTGCAACTTTCTTAAATGATAGGCAAACTCAAAAACTATATCGAACTTTTTTATGTAAGGCTGTTCTAGCTTCTGAAAATTTTCGTGTTCCTCCAGCATTTTCGGCAGTACTTCCCCGTTACGATCGAATATTAATTTCCATAAAGGTGATTTTACGTTTAAAAATGAAGTTGGTAATACTGAAATATTCATCTCTAAACCGTTTTCGTAAAAAGGAATGAGCAAAAAAATTTGATCACTGAACTTGCCTTCTTTAATGAAAAATGACCCCAAATTTTGTAGCTCGGTCTTTATTAAATCTTTCGCTACATCCACTTGTTCTATAGTTGCTACCATTAAATCAATATCGGAAAATTGATCACTGTAGCCTATCGTTCCTGAACCTAGTTGAATAATTCCTTCTACCTCGTTAATCGCCTGTATTTTTATAATGACGTCTTGAAAATATCGCTCTCTATCAGTTTCCGTATACATATAGCTGAACTCCTATTTTAATTTTCAATTTCAACTGTTTGGAACGCCCTGAAATATTTCCCGAACAAATTCGGCGAACTTTTCTTCTTCCTCGATACAAGGATGATGATTACTTTCACTAAACGTTGTCAATGTCGCATTCGGTAATAATTGTGCAGCTTCCACTGCATATTCGTATGGACATTGTGCGTCATATAAACCTCCATATATAAAAGCTCTTGTTTTCACGTTAGGCAGTTGTGGTCGTAAATCAAAAGTAGGCAACTCCTCATACGAAAAATAGTCCAATCTTTTCGATACTGTTTTTCCGCTAGTCGGACGGCTCACCATATTCTCAAAGCTTTGTTCTTTATATAAGGACATTAGTGCCCATTCTTTAGAGCCCGCTTGTCTTTGCTCCACTGTTGAAGCTGGATCTTTCAGCATGGCTAAAATTTCTAGAATTCTTTTATTGTTAGGATTTTCCTTACAATAAATGCTTCCAGGATGTTGCATATAGTCAGAAGATGCACAAAGACCTCCAGCTACAATAAATTCCACACTTAACGGATATAAAATGGCATATTTTAATGCAAGCATTCCTCCTGTTGAATGTCCGGCAAAGCCCCATGTCTCATGTCCTAACGTTTTACGTATTGCCTCTAAATCTCCTACACTATCCTGCATGCTATAGTTAAATACCGTTAAATCATCTGTTGATTTGCCACAGCCACGTAAATTCACTAAATATACTTTGTAAAATGGCACAAACATTTCAGCAAACCGGCTCCCATTAGCGTTGTACTCACTGTATAAATGAGTCACACATAGCGGACTGCCTTCCCCCTTTGTAAAAACTTCAAAAACCCCATTCTCGGTATGTATTAACTGCTGATCCCACATAATAATCCCCCTTGTTAATTTTAAATATTCAAATAAATTCTCGCATAGTTTACCCTCTTAAACAATATCAATTGGGAATTTTAACTATTTCACCCTTTTTGCAGGTTCATCACCATAAGTAAGGGATGACAAAATTGAAAAATAAGATTTTCTAATTAAGTCCGTTTTACTACGCTACGGGGAAAACGCATGAAGCAAGTGTCTTTGAAGCTCGCGTCCGTTGTACTACGTTCCGGGGCAGGCTTTCCGGGCGGCGTGGCTCCAAAGTTTTTGTCAAAAAGCTTTGCGACGAAAGCGTCAGCGACAGGAGCAACCATTTTCCGCGCACGCTTAATCGCCAAGGAGTTTGCCCCTACACTTCGCACAACTCTTTTCGTTGAAGCAAGTATTTTGGCGGCTCACCCTTCGTTCCATCTCACTCTACTTTGGCATAAATTGGATTTCCGTAAAAACCGAAGATTAAAACTTAGTTTTTCCGCTCTCCGCCGCCTCGCGATAGCGCAAGCGGCTTGATTGGGTGTTTTTTACTTCACTTTATAACGAGGGCAAAATTTTGGGATTAGTGGGCCTCACAACCGGCAATAAAGACAGCGATAAAAACACGTATCACGTGGTTTTATCGCTGCCTTGCCGTAGCCCACCAATGAAGTGGAATTTTATTAGAAAAGCAACCCCATGTTATGGTGATGAGCCTTTTTGCAATATGAAAATAAGAAGGCATCATTCCTGGCGTAAGGTGAAAGTGATTTATATGTTGTATGGTGTGTTATGAAAGTGCGGTAAATCAAGTTTTTAGGATTTATAGCTGTAACATATTTCATGATGGTTTATTGTTTTCTATGTGATTGTGTTAGCAAATAGTGATCATCAGTTGCACTATTTCCGCAAAAAGCTACTACAGTAGTGAGTAGTTTCTTTTATTGAGATAGCTCATTAATTTAATAAGGCATTATTATTTTTTACATTTGAACTAATTAACATCTTATCTTTACTATAAGATAAAAATGTTATATTTCCAATTTCATCCTCTTTAATATCTAACTTTGAAGTAATTAATTTTGCAAAATCATTATTATGTGTACTTAAAAAAACTTGTTTTTGCTTTTTATTTATTAATGTACTAATTACATCTACAAATGAGAATATATTTACATCATCTAAATTCTGAAATGGATCATCTATCCCTAGGACTTCAAGTTTACTCCAATTATTTGTAGAGTTTAGAGACAAGAATATACTTAATGCTAATATAGTTGATTGTGCTGCACTAAAAGTAAGACTTGCATTCACTTCATTTTTTAAATTTTCCACTTCTAAACTAGAAATTTTTTGTCCTTCTTCTAATAGTAAGATGTACAACTCTCCTTTAAGTGCTACTAATTTAACGTTTTTATAAAAAGCATGTGGAGAAATTTGTTTATAATAAAAATTAATATTTTTACTTTGATCTTCTAAATATTGATTTAATATATTTGTTTGAATACTCTTATGTCCCTTTAAAAATTCTTCAATTTGCTCTAACTTTTCTTTATTATCAACAATAATATTAGAAATCTTATTTAGGCTTAGTGAAGCTTTATCCTTTTCATTTTTTATTTCTATAAATTCATTCTCATTTAAATATGAATATATAGAATATATAACATCATCTAAATATTTTGTAGCATTTATAATATCAGTATGCTTCTCATTAATATTATTAAGCATTATTCCTATATCTAGTATACAACTACTAGTTTTAAATTCTTTCTGATATTCCTGTGAAATATTTCTTATTATTACTTCTTCGTTTGAATCTTGTTCTAATTTAAGTATGGTTTCATTTAAAAGAAGTTCAACGTTTTTAACTTTAACATTAGAAGATTCTATATAATTCTTAAACACCTGCTCCTTTCGATTTAATTTAGAAATTGAATTTACATAGATTAAACATCTCTTAGGTATACTTAATAAATGTCTAGTTCTTTCTGATTTATTAAATTCTAATTTATCGTTAACTATATTCTTTTGATCTTCTATATTTAATATAATGCTGATATTGTTATATAAATTTTCAAACTTCTCTATATAGTCGCTTATCTTTTTTATACTTTGTATATTGTTTTCTAATCCTTTATCAATATTATGAAATTGAACCTTAGATTTTAAATTAACTATCTTATTTTGTAATAAATCTATATTAGCTTGAATATTCCGAGCATAATGTTCGTTTTTTTCTATATTGTTTGAGATATTTTTTGATCTACTTTCTAAATCATTATAATAATTAACAAGTTCCAACTTCTTGTTTTGTAGGACAGTTAATTCTTTTTTTACTTCATTAAGCTTTTCTCTAATTTGTTCTTTAAGTGATTTAGCATTCAACTCAAAATTTGTACCGCAAACTGGGCAATCTGTAATAACTTCAGAATTTAATATGTAATTTCGTATATCATAAATAAATTGATTTAAATGAGAATCCTCTTTATTTTCTATAGAGTTATTTAGAATATCTACATTTTTCTTATATTCTAATTTCTCTATATTAATTTTTTTCAAATTATTATTATATTGTTCAATAAGGTTATTCAATTCAATTATTTCTGTTTTATACTTTGAGATACTTTCTTCACTCTCATTAATCTCAACCCATAATCTTAAATCACTCAAATAATTTTGTTTTAAATTATATTGCTGTTGAAATTCTTTGAAACTCATTTCAACTAATAATTCTTTAACGCCCTCTTTATTAAATAATATTTCTAAATTATCCTCTAACTCTTTATATTTATTTTCTAACTGTGTTACTTCTATTTTAATATTTCGAATCTTATTTAAAGATATATCAAGTTCTCTGTAATAATTTACTCTTTTAATAGCTTTATTAATTTGTTGCTTTCTTTCGTCTATTTCCTTTTTAAAATCTACTATCTGTTTATTTAATAATAGTTTATCTTGGAAAATGCCTGCTAAATTTATAGAACTAAGTTTTCTTGATTTAATTTTATTTTCCAAGCGTTTTAAGTCATTACTTTTTTCAGTTAATTCTTTTTTTATTACTTTCAGCTTTTCTAAAATTTCATCTTCTATTACATTAGTCCTTAATAGATTAATATAGTTCATACCATCAGGCAGAATTTGCTTATGATTAATATCGTAGATTTTCTTTAATAATTGTTCCTCAGTTATCCCACCAGAATTTTCATACGCTTTTTTTTGTTCATTAAATTTAGTTTCAAGTATATCCTTTTTACTGGTAATCTCTTTCTTTTTAGCTTCCAAATCTCCTAAATCTTTACTTACGATAGTTTTAGCATCGTTTAAAAACGATTTAAAATCTTCACCATATCTTTTGAATCCTAATATCTTTTCTAACTTCTTATATCTTTCTCCAGGTTTATTTCCTCTAACAAATTCATCTAAATCTTCTTGTGAAAGTATCTGCGTTGATGAAACTAATGTTGATAAATCTATATGTGTTTCATCTTCTCCAACAGCAATATTCTTGGATTTAACTAAAATATCAGCAACCTTACTATGAATTTCGTTATATTCAATTAAAACTCCATTTATATAAATCTTTTCGGAACTATTATATTTTAGCTCCCTTTTAATTACTGTAGTCTCATTATTTTCTTCAAGTTCAATCTGTACAAAAGTAATATATTTCCCACTCTCTTTAGCATGATTATTTACAATATAATTGAATCTTTTGCCTTCAATAGAACCAGAATAACGATTTAATTTACCTAAAAAAACCCAGTTCATTGCATCGAAAATCGTACTTTTACCATGCCCATTTGGACCGTTAATTACAATTATCTTTTTATTTGAAAAATCAAATTCATGATAACCTCTAAATGCCCTGAAATCCTGTAAAATAAGTTTATTTATAATCATTATTCTCTCCTATATCTAGCACTTTCTTTAATTCAGTTGCTAGTTCTTCGTCACTAAGATTTTCAAAATCTTTTTTAAAATAGAATTCCACTAGTTTTTCAATATTATTTTTATAATGTTCTCGATTAATATTAATATTTAACGGCATATCTTTATGTAATAAATCTATATTAGTTATGGTATCTTTAAAATTTGTAATATAGTCAAATCCCTTTTCGACATCACTATTTATATCAGGTATAAAGGGAATATTATTCATATTTTCAATATTTCTTAAAATATATTTTTTACAGACATATGAGTCTTTTTCTATCTTATTTATTTCTAACTTAACGTTATCATTATCGTAATTAAAATCCAAAACCATAAAAAAATATAAGTTTTTTTTCTGTTTTGCTGTAAAATCATTGTATTTAGAGGCAATTATTGCTTGTTCAGAAGTCCATTGATAAAAGGACGATTCAGTTCTAAACTCCTTAATAAAAATTATTCTAACTTTATCTCCAAATACCTGTAGATTATTCTCATATAATTCTCTATTTGGATCTCTCAAAGTAACATTTTCATAATTATGACTCAATAAAACATCAATCACTTCTTCAATTTTCATATTAATCTCCTTTTTTAGGAATTCCCACGATTTCTCTCCAACTTTTTACAAAATCATCATCTTTTAATACTATTTTTTGAGTGTTATTAATTTCTTTTAATCTCCTTATAAATTCGTTCATATTATTAGTATCAAAAAATATTAAATCTTTAACAGACTCTAATATTTTAGGTTGAGATTCTTCGATACTACTAATCTGTAAAAGTGCAGCTATTTTATCATCAGATCTACTCACAGTTTCTAAATCGTCTATAATTAAACAACAGAAACCCTCTGTTATATCTTTACTTACCTCACAATATTGAATGGTTGTAGCAATGCTGTTTTTTACACTGGTTGTATCTTTTTTATTTTGAGCATTATATATCGAAAATAACAGTTTTTGATTAGCATTTAACTCTCCTGAATGGAATAATAATTTTGCATTATTAAATACTGATTTTTTATCAACATAGAATGCTAAACAATTTACAATATATTCAATGGATTTTTTTAAATGATGTTCACTATTACTACCTGTATAATTATCTACCGGTAGATTATTTTCCATTTCAAATAATTTATGTAGAAAAACTGCTAAATATTTAGGATCTTTCTCAAACTCTTCGTTGCATGAATTATAAAACCAATTCAGTGTTTCTTTAAGGTCGCTTTTAATATCTTCATTATTATAAGTTTCATTAATATCCTGCGCTAAGCTTTTTATAGCACGATCAAACATAGCATAAGTTGTGTGATTATTTACTGCTCTAGCTAAAACTTCTGCCCCTTCCGCTTTCCCCTCTTCAAATAAAATTTGAATGTAATCTTTACTAAAAGTAAGGTCGTCTAGTGTGACATTAGGATTATCACTATAAGTAGTTGAAAATACTTTCGCAAATATTTTATCAAATATATAAGTCGCAATAGAATATTTTTCAATCTCAGTATTATCAAGGGTTTCCATAATCATTTGAATGATTGTTTCTTTAAGTTCTATTGAAGAACCTAGATGATTAACGAATAATCGATTTAAGTAAAATTTAATATCCTTTTGTAATACTTCATTAAAAGAAATATCAACAGCTTCGTCTCCATCAATTTTTACTGATTCTAACTTTTCTAAAAAAACATCATCTTCGTCAAATTTTTCTTCTAAATTATACTTCGAGTTTGTTTTATATTTTAATTTGTTACTACTTGAGAAAGGTGTATTTGTAGCTACTTCAAATTGCGGATTGAGAAATTTATCTATCGCCACGCCTCCTTCATTTAAATGTTTTTCTACAAAATAATCATAATTAAGAAATAATTTATCTAACCAACTATTAAAATATGCTTTCTTATTTAAAACATCTTCTATCTTAGGCTTAGAACGATTATAAAATGCATATGGAGTAAATAAATTCCCTGTCCCTTCACGAATTGTTTTTACTTGAATAAATCGAACGTCATTTTCATTAAGTAAAGTCACATCATCAAAATATTCTATTACTACATAATCCCACCAAGTATCTATTGATTTTGGATATACCATCTTTATCATATAAAATATAGCTACATAATACTGATAGACGAACCCCCTGAGAGCAGTAAGTCCTCCGATATCTCTTAATTTTCCGCCCATTAATTTATCTATTACAGTTTCAATATCTTCATCTAAAGTAATATTCTCTTTCTCTACGTATTCTTTTAACTTTTCAATTTGTCTTGAACGTACATCTACTTCTTCCACTTGTGACAAAGTAATTCAATCCCTCCAAAATAAATTTTAACATCAACAAACTACACAATACTCAAAATACCATTATATACCACTTAATAAAGAGATGATTTAATAAAATACTCAAAATGAGCACTTAGACCTATGAAAATGATTAGAAACCGAAGCTATTATATTTACATTTTTCATGTAAGGAGGGGCTGGTGTAAAGATAGTACAGCTTCGTATGGCACGTTTATTAAAGCTCTGTCATTTAAGTACAGATTTCATGCCATCACTACGACATTCGCATACGTCGCTCTTAGCAGTAGCGAGAGTATCACTTGAACAAATTATGGAGCGACTTGGTCATATCGATGATCAAACGACCAAAAATATTTATTTGCACATTACAAAAGAAATGAAAAAAGAAGCATCCCATAAGTTTGCACAACCCATGAGACGCTTCGATTAATTTGATACAATGTTAGCAAAATGTTAGCAAATCACTTTCACCTTACATACAAACCCAGCGATATCAAGGGTTTAACAGGCTTATTACATCATTCCTGGCATGATGCCTCTTCCTTTACATATTTTTTGGAGTCTTAATTCCTAATAGCTTCAAACCATCCTTTAAAATCGTCGCCACAGCAAAGCATAATACTAAACGGCTTTCCAACTTCTCATCTTCAACTAATATTTTTGTATGAGCATAATATTTATTAAATGTTCTTGCCAATTGCAGTACATATTTCGCAACTATGGAAGGGTCCGCCTGCTCAAGGCTATCTGAAATAACCTGTGGATATTGTTGGAGCAGCAAAACGATTCCCCAAGCTGATTCCTCCAGCTCCTTTATCGTTACTTCTTCATGAAGCGTAAATTGAGCTTTCTCTAAAATGGAACAAATACGAGCATGCGTATATTGCACATATGGCCCTGTTTCCCCTTCAAAATTCAACATTTGCTGTAAAGAAAACTCAACATCGTTCAAACGATAATTTTTTAAATCATTAAAAATAACTGCGCCTATTCCAACCTGCTTGGCGATCTCCTGCTTATTTCGTAAACTCGGATTTTTCTCTTCAATATTTTTAGCGGCCGTTTCCACTGCTTCCTTTAATACATCTTTTAGAAGAATTACTCTACCTTTACGAGTAGACATCTTTTTGCCGTCTTTAAGCATCATGCCAAATGGGACATGCTGTAATTTTTTTGACCATGAATAACCCATTTTCTCAATAACATGTAACACTTGCTTAAAATGGAGTGTCTGCTCATTTCCTACTACATAATAGATTTTTGATGGCTTATAGTTTGCCTGTCTATAAAAAGCAGCTGCTAAATCCCGTGTTGCATATAATGTGGCCCCATCTTGCTTCATAATCAAGCAAGGAGGCATATCTTCTAGAAGGACAACATTCGCGCCATCAGATTGTGTTAGTAACTGCTTATCATCTAATTCATCGACAATCGAATGCATTTTGTCGTTGTAAAAAGCTTCTCCTTCATACGCATCAAATGGAATATTAAGTTGGTCATAAATTTGCATAAATTCCTGTAACGAAGCACGTTTAAACCAATCCCATAATTCAAGTGCGTTTTGTTCATTTTCTTCCAGTGCTTTAAAGGCGGCTCTTGCTTGATTATTCAAATCTTCACACTTTTCCGCTTCGTCATGGAACTTTACATATAACTTTAATAGCTCCTCAATTGGTGCAGCTTCCACTTGTTCTTTAGTGCCCCATAGTCGGTATGCGACAATTAACTTCCCGAATTGTGTGCCCCAATCACCTAAATGATTGACACGTATCACTTCATAGCCATTTTTCTCCGCTATATTTGCAAGTGCATTCCCAATTACAGTAGAACGCAAATGCCCCATTGAAAATGGCTTGGCAATGTTAGGTGATGAAAAATCGATTACAATATTTTTATTATTGCTTTGTTTTTGACCAAATGTTTCCTTTACTAATGCAATTTCACCTAATACCTCTTTTGTTACTTCCAATTTATTTACAAAAAAATTAATATAGCCCCCAACAACTTGAACCTTTTGAATAAACGGATCATTGATGGTGCTGCCTATTTCATCTGCAATGCTATTCGGTGATCTTTTGAATTTTTTTGCCAATGTAAAGCATGGAAACGCGACATCTCCTAGGTGTTCATACTTTGGTTTTTCTAATAACGTTTCGATTTCATTTAATGTGAAATCATGTTCTACTGCCTGCAGTAAAATTTCTGCAATTTTTCTGTTCATCAGCTATTCCCCTCCAATATAAAAAGCCCTCGTCTCCAATATTAGAGACGAGAGCGAGGAATCCCGTGGTACCACTCTAGTTGCCACAAAATTGTGACCACTTTCCATTGCTAACGAGGTGACTCCCCGGCTTCCCTACTTCATTTCAGGTTGCTTCTCCAAAGTGCGTTTCATTTACATATTTTGCACCAGGCTTTCACCTTCCCTGGCTCGCTAATCAAAATTTATGTAAATTACTGTCTTTTTCATCGAATTTAATTTATAGAATTATATCCATTAACATCATACGGTGTCAATCTAAATTTGTACTATTCTGATTAATAAACACCTCAAGGGAATGGTACAATGATCCAGCCCAAGATAAAGATTAGCATATAGAATGCGATTAAAAATAGAATTATCCCTAGTGCCCATACGCCTAAAAAACGTGATTTCTTTGAAAAGATGGCCGGCCAGGCACAAATAAAGCCAACCCACAAAATCAGACTGAAATACTCGAATAAAATAGAGTCATTCGTCAGCATGCTTATATTCAGTAGCAATAAGGTGACCAACCCACTGCCAACCGAAATCCATCCTGCAATTACCGGTATTTGAAGTTTCTTTAATTTGTCCAGTTCCATAATTTCACCTCGCCTAACTTTATTTTACGGATTAAGTTTTTATCCTCTAGTTTTTCAATTTCATTTTTGGGTCCTGTTACAACTACCCCATAGGTTTTAATCCCGTTTTTATTAATGTAGTCAATTCGCTCCTGCAGCTCTAAATTTTTATGGCTGGATACCTTTGTCGCTAAGTCCTCATATTGAACAATATAGTTTAATATATCGATAAAGGTCCGTTCATTACTGTAGTTATTTTTAAAAGGTGACCAAGTTGTATTATCGACCTGTACAGGATAACCGATTGGTGATACGACATCGCCATCTTTACTCAGATTTTTCTCCTCTACACCCGTATCAACTGCCGCCCAAACAACATCTACATTTCGAAAGCTACGGCGGATTTCATCGACTCTATGCAAATCATGGAAGGAAATATATGCTTCCACAACCGTTTCATCCGGCAAACCTCTTAAAACTTCCCACTCCCTCCACGTATCTACCTCAGATTGATTTTTAGGATGTGTGAGCCACGGACTTGTTTCATTTGGGTTTTTCCTTTGGACACGCTCCAATTGGGAACTCACTTCTTTGCTCGATAAATTTCCTAGTGTATAGCGCATATCGTACGTATTTACTTTGAAATCCTCTTTCCCAATACGCTTGTACTGGTCAAACTGCAGCTGCATCGAAAAAGGTGAAAATTCCATATCGAATTCAATTTCCTCAAGCGATGTATTCGGCTCCGTCACATATAAAGTTTGACTCGTGACATCCATTAAAGTTGTCGATTTTGTACCAAATGCATAATAAAGAAAAGTAAAAATATAACTGACAGGAAGAATCATTAAAATAATGGTAATCGTACCTACCATCAATTTCATTTTAGAAAGTGAAACAGAACGTCTCATCTGTTGATTTAGCTTTTGCTGCTGCGAATCGGACAATTGCTGTTTTTTTGAGTTCGCAATTAATTTTTCATACTCATCCATTTTTAATGCCCCCCTTTTCGATAATAGATCTCATTTTTTTTCGCCCTCTTAACAAATGACTTTTTAGCGTATTAAGCTTCAAGTCCAAAATTTCCGCTGCCTGTTCATTCGTACAATCCTGCACATCACACAACAAAATCGCCTGCTTTTCAATTGGTGTCAATTGGTCCAATAAATTTAAAAGAGTTGTAAAACTGTCCTCCTGCATATAAATCGTCTCAGGTGTTGCATGATCGATTCGTACAATCTCCTCATATGGCTCACTGCGTTTTTCTTTGCGGCAATAATCGATATACGTGTAATATGCGACTTTAAAGAGCCAAGGCTTGAGTTCTTTAATCGGCTGAGCAAGTAATGTTACATGGGCTTTATAAAATGTATCCTGCAATAAATCCTCAGCCGTCTGCGTATGGCGGCAAAGAGAGAATAAATAATTGTATAAATCTTTTACATACAACGAATAGATTTGTTCCAGCTTCATTACTTCCCACCTTTCACCCTATCCTCGATTAAATGCACGATAAAGTTGCAATCTATCATAAAAATATTTCAATTATTTTAATTAACCGGTAAAATAAGGGAAGATTTTACCGTTATTTAAATGATGTTGCTCATTTTTGGATAAATAAGGGAACGTTTTACCGTTATTTTAAATAAAATCACGAAATCTCATGTTTTTTAGTCCAATAAAGGAATTCCCTTCCCTTATTTTCACTATTTTTTACTTTATTTTTGAAATAAGGGAAAATCATTCCTCTATTTACCTCATTAAACAATTCAATCTCCTGAGAAGCGCTCGTCCAACTTAATTAATTCAAAGTTACACACTTTATGGAATCAAAAATCCTCATCTATGATAATAACAAATTTTTTCCAATACAAAAGGGACCTTCATAAAAGAAGACCCCTAAAATCAGCTTTAGTATTAAAATAAATCCTCTATCTATTTAATGGAATTCCCAGTATCTCCTCATTATGAGTTCCTGACTTCACACCGATTGCTGTATAAGTTGCTTTAAAAATATCGGACTTAATCGGACAGGCCATTTGCTTTTGTGTAGTACCATCTGGCTTTTCCACATCTACAAACATTTCACGTTCTAAGAAAAGTGGATGGTTTACTGCTTCTTCAAAGCTTAAAACCGGCTCTACACAAGCATCTACTTGCGTGAAAATCGTTTGCCATTCATTAAACGTCTTCTGTAAAAATACTTGTTGCAGCTGCTTTTTTAACTTCACATCATCAGCTGGTTTAAAACTCATCGCCAATGGAAGCAAATCCGGACGGTCAATCGCCTCGCATAACTGCTTTCTGAATTTCGGCTCGAGACTGCCAACAGAAATGTGGCGGCCATCCATCGTTTCATAATAGCCATAAAACGAGCCACCATTTAACAACAGTTCTTCACGCTGAAGTGGTTTTCCTTGTACTAAGTAATCCTGTGCAAATAACGCATTTAACGTTAAAGCACAATCCGTCATGCTAATATCAAGATGTTGCCCGACTCCAGTACAGTTCCGGTAAATGACAGACGATAAAATGCCGATTACAGCATGCAATGACCCACCTGCCAAATCAGCCAACTGAATGCCTAAATTTGCAGGGCCACCTTCTTTTGTCCCAGAATAACCTTGGATACCCGACATCGACACATAGTTAATATCATGTCCAGCCCGATCGCGGTATGGACCTGTCTGGCCGTAACCGGTAATGGAACAATAAATTAACCTTGGATTCACTTCTTTAAGCACTTCGTAACCTAGACCAAGGCGTGTCATAACACCTGGTCGGAATTGTTCAACGACAATATCGTATTCCTTTACAAGTTCTTTTAACGAAGCAATTATTTCCGGCGATTTCAAATCAACAGCAATTGATTTTTTAGAACGCTGTAAATAATCATCTTTGTCCCATTGCTTTCCTTCTAGTGGTTTCGTGACGTGCAAAACTTCTGCTCCGAGATCCGCTAACATCATTGTTGCAAACGGACCAGGCAGCATTGAGGAGAAATCCAATATTTTTAATCCTTGTAAAAGCATAGTACTATCATCCTTTCATTATCCGAGTCATTTTGAGTTCCACTAAAAAGCAGGGCCGTAATGAAAGGTTAACTTTCAAAACGGCCGCACATTTGTTATAGCTATTGATTTGTTACAGGCTTTAAAAAATTGGGAGGGCGTTTTTCAAAGAATGCACGTATGCCTTCTTCTACCTCACCAGTTGTAAATGTTTTTGCAAAAGCTTCTCGTTCAACTAATAACCCTTGTTCTAACGATAATTCCTCGGCAGCTAAAATACTTTCTTTTATTAGCCCAATAGCGCCTACTGCACTTTGAGCTAAAGTTGTCGCTAATGAGATCGCTTTTTCTTCTACCTCTTCCGGTGATACCGCTTCTGTAATTAAGCCAATCGCTGCCGCTTGTTCCGCCTTTAAACGTTTGCTTAAATACATTAACTCCCGCGCTTTCGCTCCACCTACTAATCTCGTCATACGCTGCGTCCCACCAGCACCCGGTAACAGACCTAAAGACGCTTCTGTTAATCCAATTGTGCCCTGACCCATTATACGAAAATCACAAGCTAGCACGAATTCACAGCCACCACCTAAAGCATGACCGTTAATTGCAGCAATAGTCGGGACTTTCAACGCTTCTAAACGATTGAAAATATCCTGTACATGTTTCGAGCTTTCCGCAATATCTACACTTTCTTTTGTGCTTCCCATTGAGCCTAAATCGGCACCTGCAATAAAGATTTTCGGATTCGCTGATTTAAACACCATCGCACGGATTGCCTGATTATTTTCTACTTCTTCTAGCAGTTGCAGTAAATCACGTTGAATTCCTGCACTTAATGTATTGGCTGGCGGATTATTAATCGTTACGACATGTACACCATAGTCCAGCTCTTCTATCGTCATTGTTTCAAGGTTCATCTGTTTTCCTCCTTACCTCGGGGCCATACGAATTGCTCCGTCGAGTCGAATCGTTTCACCGTTTAACATTGGATTTTCAAAAATAGCTTTTACTAAATGAGCAAATTCAGTAGCATCACCTAAACGTTGTGGGAAAGGAACTTGCTTGCCTAAAGCATCTTTTAGTTCCTGTGGTGCTCTCCCCATTAACGGTGTATTGAAAATCCCCGGTGCAATCGTCATGACACGAATGCCATAGCTTGCTAAATCCCTTGCTATCGGTAAAGTCATCCCTACAATCCCGCTTTTCGACGCAGAATAAGCAGCCTGGCCGATTTGCCCATCGAATGCAGCTACAGAAGCAGTGTTAACAATGACACCGCGCTCTCCATCATCATTCGTTTCATTTGTCATCATGGCAGCTGCGGCTAAACGAATCACATTAAATGTTCCAACTAAATTAACTTGTATAATAAAGTTAAATTCATCTAACGGAAACACGCCTTTTCTACCGACAACACGTGTTGATGTACCAAGCCCAGCACAGTTGACAACACCTTGAATAGAGCCGTATTTTTCTACCGCGCCATTAATCGCCCGTTGTACATCTTCTTCGTTCACAACGTTCGTTTTAAAAAATAGGCCATTCAATTCGTCTGCGATTGCTTGACCCTTTTCTTCATTTAAGTCCAATATAACAGGATAACCGCCTGCAGCCGCGACTGTGCGTGCAGTAGCTTCACCTAATCCCGATCCACCACCGGTAATGATAATTGCCTTTTGGTCAAAATTCATTCTTTATCCACTCCTCGTTCCTGTTCAATAATTAACCCATTCGTCATTGCTTGGCCTACGCTAATCGCGATTAGTCCATAACGACATTATCTGCGTTCTAGTTCATGTACTGAAGCTGTAGCTAAACTATATGAACCCCAACCAAGTAGTTTTAATTAGGAAGTACATTTTTATCTAAATCTTTTAAAGCCGTTTTCAGGATTTTACCTGTTCCGGATTTCGGGATTTCTTCGATAAAGCTTACATAATCCGGTACTTTGTATTCGGCTAACTTTTCTTTGCAGTAGTCTCGAACTGCTTCTTCTGTTAGCTCGGCGTCCTTCGATACGACATAGGCAACCGTTTTTTCACCGAATACCGGGTCGGGCCTTCCGATGACAGAGCATTCTACTATAGCCGGGTGCTGATATAAAAGTTCTTCTAATTCTCTAGGGTAAATATTAAATCCGCCTCGAATAATAATGTCTTTTTTACGGTCTACAATGAAGTGATAGCCTTCCTCATCACGGTACGCCAAGTCACCTGTATACAACCAGCCATCTTTAATCGCATTTGCTGTCTCATCCGGTTTTTTGTAGTAGCCCTTCATCATGTTCGGACCTCTAAATAGGATTTCTCCTACTTCATGATTTACAACCTCATTACCTTCAGGATCTACCAATTTCAAATCAATTCCCGGTAACGGCATACCTACAGAATTGACTTTCTTCGGTAAGCTTCGATGCGTTGTCATAAGCATCACCGTACTTTCTGTTAAACCGTATCCTTCAGAAATACTTACACCGAAAGATTCATTCGTTTTATGCAATAGCTCCGCTGGTAAGCTTGCTCCACCAGAACCGGCAGTACGCAGTTTTGAGAAATCCAGTTGCTCGACTAATTGAGGAACTTGGGCAAAAAACGCATACATTGTTGGTACACCTAGGAATATTGTAATTTCATATTCTGCAATCGCTTTTAATGTTTCTACCGGATGGAAGCGTTCCTCTAAATAAATCGTACAGCCATGAGCGATAGGCGCCAGGAAGCCTTGAAGTTTTGCGTAAGCATGGAATAATGGCAATACACAAAGAACCCGATCACTCGGAACAAACTGATTGTAGACAGCGGCAGTAATTGCCATCCAATTTAAGTTTCCATGGGTAATCATGGCACCTTTCGGATTACCGGTTGTACCAGACGTATAAATAATTTGTGCTACATCAGATTCATGAAGTGGGATGATTTCGGAAATGGGGGAAGATGTCTCCAGTTGATGCCATGATAAAAATCGGTCATCTTCTGTATCGCTGTAATTAATAATCTTTCCGACTGTTTTGAATTGGGCCATTGCATTTTCTACTACTGGCTTGGATGCGTCTTCTATAATCAATAGTTCAACATCGGCGTCATTTACTATATAGGTCACTTCTTGTTCCTTGAAGGTGGGATTGATCGGAACAACCGTAGCTCCATTTGCTAAAATAGCAAAATACGTAATGATGTACTCAGGACGGTTCGTCATCATTAGCGCAACATTCGTCCCTTTTTTGACACCTTGATCTTTTAAACCGCCTGCAATATTGTAAACTTTTTCTTGTAATTCTTTATAAGTAAGTCGAGCTCTTTTGAAGTGGATAACAGGTTGATTTGGCAAACGAGAAGTTGTTGAAGTAAGCAATTCAACAATGTTCATAATGTAACCTCCTACTTTCAATTTATAAATCAAAGGAAAGGAGGAATCCCCCTCTCCTCAAGAGCGCTTTCTTTAAATTAAATACTTACCTTAGAACTAATCACTTCTTGAGACACGTTAACAATGACATCTTCAGGAATTCGGAAACTTAGTGAAGACGGGTCATTTTGAACAGCCGGTACGAGTTGAGGAATCTCAGCTGCATCGATATTAAACTCGTCAAAGCTTGCAGGTAAATTGACAGCATTTCGTAATTCAACAATTACATTAATGCACTCATCCAATGTTTCCTGAGGATTTGCCTCATTCGGAACTACACCTAACGCAGGGGCAAATGCATTAATTTTCGGTAAATACACACCAGACAGGTTTTTCATTACACTTGGCATTAACACAGCATTTGCTAAACCGTGTGGAATGCCGTATCTCGCACCATACGTGTGAGCTATATTGTGGATCGGAATATTAGCCATTGCCGATTGGAAACTTGTAATCGCCATTGCACTTGCCTGAAGCATATTCGCACGTGCTGCAACGTTTTTCCCTTCATGCACTGCTGTTGTTAAATTTGCGACAATAATTTTGGCCGCATGCAGGGCAAACGCATCTGAAAAATTCGTCGCTTTTGTTGAGAAAAACCCTTCCACTGCATGTGTTAATGCGTCCATACCTGTAAAAGCGGTTACTCTTGGCGGTAAACCAACCGTTAAATCCGGGTCTAACAACGCAATATCTGAAGTTAAATACGGATTCATTAAATTGCATTTCAGGTTCAGCATTTCATTGAATACTACTGAAATGCTGGAGATTTCAGCACCCGTACCGGCAGTTGTCGGAATCGAAATGTGCGGAATCCCTAACGGCTTGGCATCTGGCCAAACTTCCAACACATTCCCCGTCAGTACATATTCCACCTGATTCACCTTATTATAGAGGGCCCATTTAACTGTTTTAGCTGTATCTAAAACACTTCCCCCGCCAATAGCAATAATGGAGTCACCATTACATTCTTTGAAATATTTCAAGCCTCTATTAATATTGCTCGATTTAGCATCCTGCTGAATATCATCAAATACACCAGCAAGCTTTATGCCCGGAACCATATCAAATAAGCTCTTAATTTTTTGCGTTAAGCCTGCATCTGTTAACCCTTTGTCAGAAAATAATACAGGACGCTTTCCGCCTAACCCTTGAATTAAATCCGGCACTAAAACGTGTGAACCTGCGCCGCTTCGGATTTCAGGGCGATGAGTGAATTCAAAATAAGAAGTTGTTTTCATCATATCTCTCCATTCTTTTTGTTAATCTATTTCGCCTTGGCGTAATCAGATTAGAAAATTAAACCTAAAGCCGGGCGCTGCGAATTTTCTGTCGTTAATGACGTACAAATATTTTTCAGCTCTGTGTAATCGTCAAATACTTGTGCTCCTTGCTCACGACCAACTCCACTTTGCTTATAGCCACCAAATGGAGCATCTGTACGGAAAATATGCCAGTCATTAATCCAAATTGTTCCGGCCTTAATTTTCGTTGCAATTTCATTTGCTTTTGTCACATCACGACCCCAAACGCCGCCTGTTAATCCGTATTCAGTATCATTTGCGATGGCAATTGCCTCTTCTTCTGTTGAATATTTAATGACAGAAAGAACTGGACCGAATATTTCTTCTCGTGCAATTTTCATATCATTTGTAACATCTGCAAAGATAGTCGGCTCGATAAAGAAACCATTCTCCAGTCCCGGCTCTGTTGCACGTTTACCACCACATACAAGTCTTGCTCCCTCATCGATGCCGGATTGAATATAATCAAGAATTTTATTCATTTGTGATTCAGAAATGACTGGTCCCATTCCTGTAGCCATATCAAGCGGTTGACCGAGTTTAATCTTCTTACTCGTTTCAGCTAGCTGATGAACGACGATATCATAAATG
Source organism: Solibacillus sp. FSL K6-4121 (assembly GCF_038002585.1). Lineage (NCBI taxonomy): Bacteria > Bacillati > Bacillota > Bacilli > Caryophanales > Caryophanaceae > Solibacillus > Solibacillus sp. FSL K6-4121. Next base: position 258,598 of record NZ_JBBOCS010000002.1, on the reverse strand, counting down.
GACTCATGGACAATTAAACGTGTACTCGCTTCACATACTTGCCCTGAATGGAAAAATACACCGAGCAGAATTCCTGGAATAGCCACTTCCAGATCAACATCCGGAAGAACAATTGCAGGAGCCTTCCCTCCAAGTTCAAGCGTAACTTTCTTCACTGTACCTGCAGCTTGCGCCATAATTTTCCGACCTACTTCTGTAGATCCTGTAAACGCAACCTTCGATACATCCGGATGTGTTACAAGTGCATCACCTACTTCAGCCCCTGGACCTGTTACGACATTGATAACACCTGGTGGAATACCTGCTTCAACTGCCAATTGGGCAAGCTTTAATGTACCTAATGGTGTATTTGAAGCTGGCTTAATAATAATGGAGTTCCCCATAGCAATAGCTGGTGCAATTTTCCACATTGCCAATACTAATGGGAAGTTAAATGGCGTAATAGCCGCCACTACCCCTAGTGGCTCGCGAACAAGTAAGCTGCGATTCGCCCCTAGTTGTTCATTAACAGGCAGTGCCTTTACCGCTTCATATTTCAGTGATAAATCTGCCGTCTGTGTAAGAGACAGTATTAACTGACGAATATCCGCCCCCCCTAGTTTACGCAGTGTCGCTCCAGTACTAATGCCTTCCAAAAAGATGATTTCCTGTGCATGCTGTTTAATCTTCCCCGCAAACCGCATCATAATTTGGGCACGTTCTGCCTGAGTTTTTCCTGACCAAACACCGGATTCAAATACTTCTTTCGCATTTTGAACTGCCATGTTCACATCGTCGGCATTTCCTTTTGAAACTTTCGCAACTACCTCTGATGTCGCCGGATTGATTACATCAAAGAATTCACCTGAAGCTGATGGTGTCCATTCACCATTAATAAACTGTGGAAAAATCTTCACTTGTACTTCTGTCGTCATCTTCCATCCCCCTTTAAATAAAAAACGATATTCTGTAAAGCATCTTGCCTGAATTTTTTATACTTCTTCAAAAACAACTTCTGTATCGTAGATTTCTTCCAGTGTTTTTCCTTTTGCACGTGAAAGAACCATTAAACGCGCCTGCAATTGTTTCATCGCAAACTCCATTGATTTTCCTGCTTCAATTCCAAGGCTTGTTACTGTTTCGCCTTCTTTTCGTTCTGTTAGCATCATTGCAATCGGTAACAGCTCCTGAAGTCTTTGCTGTACGCGTTCAAACAAATCCAGTTCAGGATTTTCACTAATTAAACGCTGAATAAGGAAAGTACCAAAGCCGATATGGCGTCCTTCGTCACGCTTTACATTTCGAATTCCTGAAATAAATCCTGGGAACAGATTGACCTTTGATAATGCTTCATGGAAGAACCAGTAACCTGTTTCAGCTAATACGCCTTCTGCAAAAATATTGTAAGTAACCGCTGCGTCTATCATCGCTTCAGGTGATTGATCGTCAATTAATTTCCCCATAACCTCCGGCAGCGTTTCATCAAATAACTTCCGATAGCCTGGAGATAGTAAATGCGTCAAATCTTCGGTAACACCGATTTCTTCCAAGAACAGACTGAAAAACTCAGCATGCTTTGCTTCTTCAAAAAGGAATGTCGTTAAATAAGACTCTTCTTCAAACCAGCCCTTTTTGGAAACTGCCATAATCATTGGCAGGATATCTTGTGTTACCGCTTCTTCGCCACCAATGAATTGAGCAAATTGCGTCAAAACCTCTAATTGTTGCTCTTCCGATAGCTTCTTCCAGTCTTCTTTATCTTGGCTAAAATCGATATCTACCGGATTCCAAATACCGAATTTCTTCGCCTTTTGATACAAATTGTACGGAAGTGAATTTTTGTTAATTTGCTGTTTTGTCGTAACATATTCTCTCATTGCTTTGTCCCCCTTAAATTTATGTTTTGATGCATTCTATTAAAAACGCATAAAAAATAGAGATTTTCACTGTAAATTAGTAGTTACCACAACAACTTTTACGAAATGAATCTCTCTTGTCTGTCTAAGAAGCCTAATTAAAGCCTTTATTTCTTAATTTCGAAAAACGCTTTTACTTTTACTTCTGCATCTTCATTTATTGCTTCAGCCTCACAAATCCAGCGATCATCCTTTTCATCGACAACCCGGCCTTGCACCGTTATTTTCTCACCGGGTCTTGTCATCGCTTTAAATCGTGCTGTAAATTTTCTCAGATCCTTCGCCTCAAACCATTGTCCAATTGCCTGACCGACGAAGCCCATAACTAACATGCCATGTGCAATGACTCCACCTAAACCAGCTGCTTCCCCATAAGGTACAACAGTATGAATTTGGTTGAAATCTCCGGATGCGCCTGCATATCGAACAAGCTGTGTATGCGTTATTTCTTCCTTTTGTAAAGGTTCAAGCGTATAGCCGATCTCCATAGAATCCCTCCTAGTGCCTTTCAATAATTGTAGAACGACTAATTAGTATCGTTTCACCCTGTTCGTCCAAATAGTCCTTGCGTAAGACAAAAAAGTTCATGGAGGCTTTCGTATATGCTTTTTCAATAACGCCATGTACAGTAATATTTTCATCAGGTATGATTTCTCTGAAATATTCATACTCCTGCTCACCGTGCAGTACCTTCTTCATATTCAAATTTAAAAGTTCAGATGAGGAGGAATCCCCGCCCCAAAAATCAATGACTGTTGGGAAGGTAGGTGGGACAGCTTCACCATTCAAATACTCTTCCTTCAAATCTCCAATCGCTAATGCTAGTTCTCTGATTTTTCCTTTTTCTACTCTAAAGGTATAGGACTCTATTTTCATACCAACTTTTTCCTCAAGCTCTGTACTCAAGTAAACTCACCTCCTTAAAAGTTATTAATAGGTAAATGGAGTTCCATTATTTGATGTGTGCTGGCGATGCCGTTTTCATATATTCTTTATGAATTTGAGCAGCAATAATATTTTTCTGAATTTCGGATGTGCCTTCATAAATTTTTGTAATACGTGCATCACGATAATATCGTTCAATCGGGAAATCTTTCATATAGCCTATACCACCATGGATTTGAACAGCTTTATCCGCTATACGGTTATAAATTTCTGACCCGAGAAGTTTTGCCATCGCTGCCTCTTTAATGACATTCATATCCTGATCCACCATCCAAGCTACCCGATACGTAAAGGCTCTTAATGTTTCAATATCCATTGCCATTTCTGCCAAGTAGTGTTGAATGATCTGCTGCTCAAAGATCGGTTTACCAAACTGTTCACGCTCATGCGCATATTTGACGGATAACTCAAATAGCTTTTGCGATGAGCCCAAATTCCTTGCAGCTAGTCCTGCACGGCCATTTGCTAAAATTTTCAGGGCATTGACGTAGCCTAAACCTTCTACGCCCAGCACATTTTCGATCGGAACTTCACAATCCTCAAAAAAGATTTCAGAAGAATGTGATCCACGAAGACCCATCTTTTCTTCTGTTTTTCCGATGATAAAACCTGGAGAGTTTCTATCTACAAGGAAGGAAGTAATTCCTTTTGCGCCTTTACTTGGGTCCGTGACAGCCATTACCGTAAAGAGATCGGCAATGGATGCATTCGTAATATAATGCTTCGAGCCATTAAGAATATATTTATCACCTTTGCGAACGGCTGTTGTTTTTAATGCAACCGCATTGGAACCTGCACTTGGTTCCGTTAAAGCAAATGCACCAATAATGTCACCCGACGCCATGCCCGGTAAATATCTTCGCTTCTGCTCTTCCGTTCCCATATCTACAATTCCGACCGTTCCAATACCTGTATGTGCACCGATTACAGTTGTGTATCCGTTGGACGTACGCCCGATTTCTTCATAGATACCGCATTTGCCGACCATATCAATGCCTGTACCACCATATTCTGCTGGGATACTTAGGCCAAATAATCCAATATCCTGCGTCATTTTCATAATATGTTCCGGAATGTGATCATCTCGATCAATTTGTCCAGCAAGTGGATCCACTACATTGTCTATGAAATCTCTAATGGATTTTTTCATTTCCATTAAATCCGGCGATAGCTGAAAGTCCATTTTTCTCCCCCTTTACAATTTTGCTGTTAATCCTTTTACACTAATGGTTCATATGGGAAAACGTCTGCACTGACTTCAAGAGGTGTAAAACTTGATTGAAGTGAACCTTTAATTGCACTTAAACTGTCGACGGACCAACCGTCTGCATTGAATACCGAACGGACGGGACGCGGCTGCGAAAATACCATAATTTCCTTCCCTCGTACACCAAAAATTTGTCCGGAAACATCGGCTGCCTCATCCGAACTTAAAAAACCAACTAATGGGGCAATATGGGCTGGCGAAAGCTGTTTAAGCCTTTCAACTCTTAGTTTTTCATCATCTGTTTCTGCAGGAATTGTCCCAATTAAACGGCTCCATGCAAATGGGGCTATCGCATTAGACGTTACATTATAGCGAGCCATATCCAACGCTGTACTTTTACTCAACCCGACAACTCCTAACTTGGCAGCTGAATAATTCGCCTGGCCAACATTTCCGATTAAACCTGAAGTGGAAGTAAAATGAATAAAGCGCCCACTTTTTTGCTCTTTAAAGTATGGGGCTGCAGCTCGGGTCATATTAAACGATCCTTTTAAATGGACTGCAATGACCGCATCCCATTCTGCCTCACTCATTTTAAATAGCATCCGGTCCCTTAAAATACCTGCATTGTTTACAACGATATCCAATCGTCCAAATCTTGATAAAGCTGTATCTATAATATTTGAAGCAGATTCATAGTCAGCAACAGAATCATAGTTGGCAACAGCTTCTCCGCCCAGCTCCAGTATTTCCTGAACTACTTCATCTGCAATTTTGGAATCATTTCCTTTACCGTCTGATCCCCCACCTAAATCATTGATTACAACTTTTGCTCCTTCTTTTGCTAGAAGCAGAGCAATATCTCGTCCAATCCCTCGGCCAGAACCTGTGACAATCGCCACCTTATCCTTTAAGTTAGCCAAAATAACACCCTTTCTCGTTTAAAAGTTAGTAGGTTAAAGAATCCTATCGCTGCAATTGTTCTAATTCCTCGTATAGAGCAGTTCGGAATTTTGGGTGAGCAATGGCAATTAAGTTTTCTGCTCTCTCTTTTAGGGATTTCCCAAACAATTTTGCAATGCCATACTCTGTGACAACGTAGTCCACTTCAGACTTTAACGAAGTCACATACTGTGTATGCACCTTTATACGCGATACCGTCCCGTTTTGTGCCGTAGAAGGCAGGGCAATAATTGATCTTCCACCTGGGGAAAGCTTTGATCCTCGGATAAAATCCATCTGCCCGCCAACTCCCGCCACTACATGGCTTTCATCAAATTGCTCTGCATTTATTTGACCCGATAAACTGACTTCCAGCGCCGAGTTGATTGAATAGAAATTGCTTATTTTCGATATTATGGCTGCATTGTGTGTGTAATTTATCGGGTAAAGTTCAATACGTTCGTTGCGATGACAAAAATCATACAACTCATTCGTCCCAGTAAGGGTTGTACAGACGGTTCGATTACGGTTGATTTCTTTCCGCTCGTTTGTAACGACACCGACCTTTATCAAATCCATAATATCGTCAGTAAGAGAACCGGAATGCACTCCTAAACCTACTTTCGAATGAAGTGATTGAACAATCCCGGTAGCAATTTTACCAACACCGACTTGGATCGTTGCATAATCAGGTATGAGTGTTGCAACGTACCGGCCAATTTCTAAGTCCTCCTCAGAAGTCCGGCTATTACGAATTGTAAGTAACGGCCGGTCGGAAGGAACAAAATAACTAATGTTTGATACATGAACAAGCGTTTCCCCGGCTGTTTCAGGAAGATTGCTATTTACTTCTGCAATTACAATCTTCGCCTCTTTGATCAATGTCTGAACTACATCTACAGAAAGACCAAGATTACAAAACCCACTTTCATTTGGTGGTGAAACCTGGATGAGCGCAACATCGATATTCTCTTCATTGATCCACCGAGGAATTTCCGAGAAGTTCACTGGAAGATAATCACATATGTTATTTTCATAAGCCTTTTGCAGTAAAGGTGAACTTAAAAATGTCCGAATGCTAAAGTGAGGATGACAGGCTGCATCCGCATATTTACATGGGCTGCCTAAAACGATGGAATATAGTGAAATCCCTTGCAAACGCGCCTTTTGACGTATTAACTCTTCAACAAGTGCTTGAGGTTCATTGCACATTGGCGCCAAAAAAATCGTTTGAAAGGACTCAATTTGATGGATTGCTTTTTCTGTGGTGGTACACTTTTCTATATAAATTTGTTTCCAATCTGATTGGACCATCTCGATCAACTCCGGCTCGTTCTACAACTGCATATTTTCAATAATTGTCGTAATACCTAGACCGCCGCCAATGCAGAATGTTGCTAAACCATACTTTTCTCCGCGTCTTTCCATTTCATGAAGCAGCTTTGTCATTAAAACTCCGCCCGTGCCTCCAATTGGATGACCAAGGGCGATCGCTCCTCCATTTACATTAACGCGGTTTATATCAAGACCAAGTTCTTTAATAACCGCTAAAGATTGTGCAGCAAAGGCTTCATTCAATTCGATCAACCCTATTTGATCCAGTGTTAAGCCCGCTATTTTCAACGCTTTTCTCGTTGCCGGCGCAGGGCCAATTCCCATTATTTCCGGTGAAACCCCTGCCACAGCCTGCGCAATAATTTTTGCTTTAGGCTTTTTATCATAACGAGCAGCCGCTTCTTCAGACATCAGCATGATAACACCCGCGCCATCATTTCGACCGCTTGTATTGCCAGCAGTTACGGTGCCGTTTTCTTTAAAGACAGGCTTTAACTGGGCTAACTTTTGATAAGTTGTTTCTCTAGGATGCTCGTCTACTTTAAATTCGACTATTCCTTTTTTCGTCTTGACTTCAAAAGGTACAATTTGCTGCGTAAACAAACCTGATTCAATGGCTCTTTTCGCATTTTCCTGGCTTCTTAAAGCAAACTCATCCTGTTCACTACGAGAAATGGAGTACTTTTCAGCTAAATTTTCCGCTGTCATCCCCATCGTTAAAGCTCCATACGTTTCAATAGGTTGTGCCCGTGGCTGACTTTCCGTGTTTGAATCCAGAATTTCACCGTTTCCTGCACCATAACCGTAACGGGCATTTCGCAAATAATACGGTGCTGTGCTCATACTTTCAGCTCCACCAGCAATAATGATGTCCGATAAACCACACATAATTTGCTGTGCACCGCTATTCATTGCCTGCAGACCTGAGCCACATTGCCGATGAACTGTGTATCCTGTAATCTCAATCGGAAAGCCGGCACGTAAAAGCGCCAAGCGAGCTAAATTGGGCGAGTCTGTACTTTGCTTCGCCTGCCCAAGAATGACTTCATCGATTTCACTTTTACTGATACCGGTACGGACGACGATTTCATCCAGCACTTTTGCCGCGAGATAATCAACCTCTACATTTTTCAATGTCTCTCCCATCCGGCCAACTGCTGTACGAACAGAATCTATTATTACGGCATTTTTCATTTTCATCTCACCTCGCAAATTCTTACTCTTTGGTACTATTACAGCCCCATATTTTTAGCAATAATAACTTTCATAATCTCATTGGAACCTGCGAAAATCGGTGTGACAGCAATATCTCTAAAACGTCTCGCAATCTTGTATTCTTCCATATAGCCGTAGCCACCATGTAATTGCATACACTCTGCAGAGATTTTCCGGGCCATATCCGTCACCCACCACTTGGCCATTGATACTTCCGTCACAATTTCCTGTCCGTCTAAATGGCGCATAATTAAATCATCCACAAATGTTTGACCGATTTGTACTTGCGTCGCAATTTCAGCTAATACGAATTGTGTATTTTGGAATTTGCCAATTGGTTTACCAAATGCCTCTCGCTCTTTAACATATTGTAAAGTCAGATCTAGCATATCCTTAGCAGCTGTAATAGCGCCCACTGCAGTAAGTAGTCGTTCTTGTTGTAATTTTTGCATTAAATACAAGAAACCTTTTCCTTCTTCTCCAAGCAAGTTTTCTGCAGGAACTCTAACATTCTCGAATATTAATTCTGCTGTATCCTGACTATGCATACCAACCTTGTCTAACTTTCTGCCGCGTGAAAATCCTTCCATCCCTCGTTCAATAATCATTAAGCTTACCCCGTTATGGGCAGGTACCGCTTTTGGATCAGTTTTGCAGGCGATGATGATTACATCTGAAAGAATTCCGTTTGTAATGAAGGTTTTTGTACCATTAACAATATAGTCAGAACCATCTTTAATCGCTGTAGTAGTAATTTTCTGCAAATCAGATCCAGCACCTGGCTCTGTCATTGCAATGGCAGAAATCCATTCACCACTAACAAACTTCGGCAAGTACTTCATCTTCTGCTCTTCTGTACCAAATGACGTGATATAAGGTGTTACGACATTACTATGCAAACCAATGCCACTTAAGCCGCCGCCAACTTTAGACAGTTCTTCTGATAGAACTACATCAAAAATAAAGTCTAGCCCTGTTCCACCATACTTTTCCTCAACGCTTGGACATAAAAATCCTTGGCTGCCTAGCTTTGTCCATAATTCACGGGGAACAATGCGATCTTCTTCCCATTGTGTAAAATAAGGTTCAATTTCTTTTTCTATAAATTTTTTAAGAGATTCCCTAAACATAATATGTTCATCATTTAAGAACGTACGTGATTCTTTTCTTGATTTCGTCATTGTTTTATTCATATTCTTCACACTCTCTTCTTCATGTTATTTTTTATAGTTTTATCTATTTGAAAGCGATTACATAACTTATGGATATTCTATTAACTATGAAATTAATTCTTATATTATTCCTAATTTTATTAATACTTTTGATCTATATTTTTTCTATAATTGTGGCATTCGCCATACCCATTCCTTCGCAAATCGCAAGTAAGCCATAGCGTTGGTTATTGCGCTCCATCCGATAAAGCATCGAAGTTAATAGCTTTGTCCCTGTTGCGCCAAGTGGATGACCAAGTGCAATCGCACCGCCGTCTGGATTTAATTTGTCCAAATCCGCTCCAAGTTCTTTTGCCCAAACAATCGGCACAGGGGCAAATGCTTCATTTACTTCATAAGTATCCATATCTTCAATTGTTAAATTCGCTTTTTCAAGTACACGTTTTGTCGCTTCAATCGGTCCAGTTAGCATAAGTGTAGGATCAGAACCTACGACTGTGCGTGCAATGATTTTCGCCATCGGTTTCACACCAAGCTCCTTCGCTTTTTCACTGGACATAATGAGTACAGCTGATGCACCATCACTCATTTGTGAAGAAGTTCCCGCAGAAATTAATCCGCCTTCCTTAAATACCTTTTTCAAGCCTTGCAGTACCTCAACTGTTGTTCCTGGTCTCGGTCCTTCGTCGGTATCCACGTCTCCAACCGGCACAATTTCGTCTTTGAAGTTACCCGCTTTAATCGCATTGATGGCCCGTTCTTGGCTGAGCACAGAGTATTCGTTAATTTCCTGTTCTGTTAACTCCCATTGTTCTGCAATCCGCTCTGCTGATAACCCTTGATTAATAAGCTCGTATTTTTTTATACGTTCGCTTTTGCCTCTCCCTTGAACATTCGATCCCATCGGTACTCGGCTCATGCTTTCAATCCCACCTGCAATGACAATGTCCATATCACCTGCTAAAATCGCCTGCGCTGCAAAATGAACTGCTTGTAGACTTGATCCACATTGTCGGTCTATCGTAACACCCGGTACCTCGATCGGAAAGCCTGCCATCAGTGCTGCTACACGTGCAATATTTCCACCCTGCTCCAGTGTTTGTGTCACACAGCCAAAAATAACATCCTCCACAAGCGCCTTGTCAATTCCCGCTCGTTTTACTACATCCTCTAGAACATCTGCTGCTAAGTCATCTGCTCTTACCTCTGCTAATACTCCATTTCTTCTACCAACTGGTGTGCGCGTTGCAGCTACAATTACCGCTTCTATCATACACTTATTCCCCCTTTGAAATTAATTGGCTGATACTGGTTTCGTTCTATCTCCTTGTTGAAAAATGGTGGAACCCTTTACTCCAAATTCACTATATGTTGCATAAACAAAAAAATTACAACCTACCAGATGAATATTTAATAGTACTCTTATCTTATATATATAAATTTCGTTTAAATTATTCTAAATATAGTAATATTTTTAAATAATAAAATCCGTAAAACTTCAGCAATTATTATCGGACCAATAACATCGTGAAGAATCCATCAAAATGTCAATATAATATTTACAGCATTTCTTGAAACTGATTTTAATTATTGTGGAAGTTAAAGAATACGTTAGAAACAAGAATAGAATGAACACCAATAGATTTCACTTGAACATATTCCTCATGAATATTTCCCTTTCTAATGCTTTCAATACAATAGGAACTTATAACCACTTCCACAAACATTGAAAAGTTTTTTCTTCGTTTAGATTTTTTGGCATTTTAATTTGAAGTAAACAAAAAGCAAGTACTTCGTATTACACGAAATACTTGCTCCTTATCTACTTTGGATATACTTTTTCAAATCTGTCACATACAGTTAGCATTTCTTCTGTAAACGTCAACTCATATTCAGGCAGTATTCGGCCAAAGAAAGCGATATGCGCTTCTTTCCATTCTTCATACGACCCTTCCCCTTCAGCTAATGCGAAATCAACAGGCACTTCGTTGAATGGATAAACTTCTATTGAATAGGTTTTTATAATGGCAACCGGTTCATCCTGACTATTTAATACAATTTGATAGTCACCTACTTTTGGTAATGCCTCCCCTTCCAATTCGTACAATGGAAAGCTTGAACAAGTTGCCGTTTTAGTGCCTGCAACAACGAGGCTAGCCAACCAATCCGCTTTCTCTCCAAATTGAAATGCTTCCTTGTAACGTATATTTGATAAGCCTTCCATCTCACAATACTGCTGCCAATATGTATCAATCTTGTTCATCATTGTAACTCCTTCTTTCAATCTTATAATTACTAGATATTTACTACAAAAACTTAAAATACCTATTTAAACAAATTTAACATATATCATTACTTTCCAATACTAAATATATGTTAGTATTTAGTTAATTGCGATAAAGGAGTGTGAAACTACTATGGATTACATTGAAACTTTACGACAATACGTTGGAGAAAGACCTATCATTGCACCTGGATCTGCCGTAATTATTTTAAATAATAACAACGAGTTATTGTTACAATTACGGGAAGATACTAATGATTGGGGTCTACCGGGTGGCGGCATGGAGCTTGGTGACAGCTTTGAAGAAACTGCCCAAAAAGAATTACATGAAGAAACTGGTTTAAACGCCGAGGAATTGAAATTAATCGGCATAGCCTCCGGAAAAGAAACCTATTACAAATACCCAAATGGCGATGAAATTTATAATGCTACCGCTATATATGAAGCAGTAAAAATTACAGGGAAACTTAAGGAAAAGGATGAAACGAAGGACCTGCAATATTTCCCTTTAGATAACCTTCCACATTTGAATTACATTTCTAAAATCTTTCTCAAAAAGGTTGGATATATTTCATAAGAGTAAAGTTGACGGAAACGCTGCACTATTTGCGTTTCCGTTTTCTGTTTCAAATCATACTTACACCATGTTCATTTATTTGCAGCACTGTTTTAAGATATAGTTTTAAAGCATCTAGCTGACCTTGTGTATCTGCTTCCTCTTTTCCAGCGAGATGTGTTTCCAGTAACAATCCGTCCACATTAATCATAAAAGTAGCAATCGTACATAGCCACTGTATCGGTTGAAAAGTTAGAGAGATATTCATTTTAACTGGAACTATTTACCAAACAATACGTCAAACTTAAAAATGATAAAGGGGGCGGTATAATGTTCATCTTGTTTCTGATTGTTGCAATTCTTTGTATATTTCCTATAGTAATTCTTTATTACTGGGGAAGTGATTCAGGAAAACCATCAAAGTTAAGTATCATTTTCTTAGGTTTAACTGCTGCTATTTGGACCAGCTTTTTGACAGGAGTTTTCACACTTTTACCTGATAGGCTGGAAAATGTATTATGGGAAGGTAGCTGGATCGGAATACTAATTCTAGGTTTCATAGCGTTTTTATATGAATTTAAAAAGAATAAGGCATACGCATTTTCCGCGTTAATTATTTGCTTGATTAATGGTAGTTTTTATATGCTTGCAAGATTATTTTCGAGTATGTAAGTTTATGTTGAAAATCTCTCTGTTTAAGGAGGGGCGGTTTATATAGGCTGGGAACTTTCTCTTTTTCAGGTGGAGCGTTCTCCTTTTGCCCACAATCATTTTACTTTCCGCCGCTCCCGTTCTACTTTCCACTGCCTCCGTTCTACTTTTAAGCTAAAACTTTCTAATTGCATGCTCATGTTTCATTTTGGGACAGAACTTTTATTTTCCCTTTTTACAAATTTGCGTTACGATAAGAGGTGGATGCAATTTAGATTGGAGGATGTCTTCCTTATGACAACGAAACAATTACAAAAAGATGCGATGCGCGTTCTAAAAGAGACGAGCCGTACATTTTATATCCCCATTACCTTTTTAGAAAAAGAATTAAAACTAACGGTTGCAGCAGCATACTTAGCGATGCGTGCCATTGACGAGATTGAAGATCATGAAGAAGTATCAAATGAAGTAAAACATGCAACACTTTTAAAGGTTGCAGACCTATTAAAGGCCCCTTCTTTCGATAATAATGCTTATTTAGATGCATTGGCTCCTGTAAAGGGAAAAATGCCGGAAGTGACACTTCGTTTAGCAGACTGGCTACAAGTGTGCCCACAAGGCGCATTACCGATTGTAACGTCTGCAACAAGTGAAATGGCTGAAGGTATGGCGAAATGGGCATTGGCAAACTGGCAAGTACATACAAAAGAAGATTTAGATGACTATACGTATTACGTAGCTGGGTTAGTCGGTGTTATGCTTTCAGAGCTTTGGGAATGGAGTGCAGGTACGAAAACAGACCGCGAGCTTGCGATTGGCTATGGTCGGGGATTACAGGCAGTCAATATTTTACGAAACGAGCAAGAGGATTTAGATGAGCGTGGTGTAAGCTTCGTTCCAGACGGCTGGACTCGTACCGAACTATTTGCTTATGCAGAGGAAAACCTGGCAAAAGCCGATCTTTATATGAAAGATTTAGACAAACGTTCGATTAAACTATTCTGTAAGTTACCTTTAGCATTAGCGCATAAAACATTACAAGCAATGCGTGAAGGTCGCGATAAAATGTCACGTGCAGAGGTAGAAGCAACAGTTGAAGAAGTACAGGCAGACTAAAAATATGAGCTGGAACATAATTTTTTTTAGCTCTCGTAAAAAGGAGAGATTGCACATTGCAATTTCTCCTTTTTACATTTCATCATGAAAATATATGGTACAAAGTAATTCCCTCGCACCATATCCCCCTCTATAGCAACCTTCAAGAGAATATCATTTTTATGTAACCTTCTTGCTAAATCTAGGGGGAAAATAAGTTGATTCACTCATAACCTTCAAACAAATTTCACCAGAAAAACGCCACGTCCTGTGGCAACGCTTTTGTGACCAACATCCTGTTGGCCTCGTGCCCCCAGGAAAGCGTCCGCCGTAACGGAGAACAACGGCTTAGAAGTAGACACAAAATAAAGCCTTTCAAAATTTACTCATCGTAAAATTTGGAAGACTTTTGATTTTAAGGCGAGTTTTGTCCCAGCCTCTTCATTTTACAAAATCAATGAAATTGCAACACTGATTATTGCACACAGCCCAACATATGTGAACGAAATAATATGTCGGCCCTTTTCTCTTCTAAACCAAAACTCCAAAAGACCACGAACCATAAATAGCAGCATAATAAATGCAAATAATAGTGAATATAGCGTAATTTGGTCAAATAAGTTAACTGTAACGAATGATAAAAATAAGAAGCAAAGTACAATTTCTAATAGGAAATGCCAAATACCGACGTACTGATCCATAAATTTTTCATTTTTTTCGATATTAAATTTTTTACGTAAGTTTAAATCCAGCAAACCTGCTCCTATAAATGCTGCGATGATTACTACAATTAGCACAAGCGACTTCCCCTCTATATCTCTGTTTGTAAATAATGCTGGCGTGATTCTTCAGGTACTAAATCGCCACCCGTTGACCAAATGATATGTGTTGCATTCTCCATTTTATCTGCAAGCCCATGCTTTTTAATATAAGAAGTACCTTGCATCATCAATTCAATCGGTCCATAAACTCCGGCATGTGCTGATGGTTCCATAAAAATATTTTCCGTTTCAAACATGCCTTTTAAACTTCTAAATAAAAAGCTATCATCCACAGTATAGCATCCACTAATTACGGATTCCATCAATGTCCCGACAAAACGTGAAGGACGACCTACCGCCAACCCGTCCGCTTCTGTCTGATTTGTTAAACCGATATCGTTCACACTAATGTTGTCATGCAAGCCTGTCATCATGCCTAAGAGCATACTTGGTGAAGCAAAGGGTTCTGCAAAGAAAATATGAACAAAATCTCCGTATATTTGCTTTAGGCAGTATGCAATACCTCCCGGAGCACCTCCAACACCACAAGGTAAATAAACGAATAACGGATGACCTGCATCCACTTTAATTTTTGCCTGCTTAAGTTGTTCTTCCAGGCGCAGACCAGCTACGGCATAGCCTAAAAATAAATCCATTGAATTTTCGTCATCTATAAAGTGGCAAGTTTCATCCTGCTCTGCAGCTTTCCGCCCATTTTCCACTGCTGACGTGTAATCTGATTCATATTCAATTACTTCAACGCCTTTTTCTCTCAGCAAATCTTTTTTCCACTCTTTCGCCTCGCTAGACATATGCACAGTTACTTGAAAACCTAACTCTGCACTGATAATACCTATACTTAACCCTAAATTACCGGTAGATCCAACTGCTACTTTATAACGACTGAAAAATTGGCGGAATTCATCACTATAGAACTTTTCGTAATTGTCATCCTCTGTAATGAGATCGGCTTCTATTGCCAATTTTTCGGCATGACTTAGCACTTCATAAATTCCACCGCGTGCTTTAATCGAACCGGCAATTGGCAAAGCATGATCACATTTCAAATATAATGTGCCCGGTATGTTAAAACCACGTCGACCTTCAATCAGCTTTTTCATCGCTGCAATTTCTTTTAATTCGGATTCGATAATACCCTTTGAAAACTTTGTTATTGGAAAAGCAGCCTGTATATAAGAAGAAAAGCGCTGTAGTCTTTTTTCCGCATCACGTATCATATCCATTGTAATGTTTTCGTTCTCTTGTTTTCCACTCTTCAAATTTTCATTTTCCCAGAACACATATTGTTCTGTCTGTAGTTTTTCAATAAGTGGAAATTGCATTAATAATTCATTTATATTTAACTTTTGTTTGTTCATTTAATTATTCCTCCCTATGAAAAATCGCTCGTTCACAAATTTGTCGAAATTTAAGTTCAAACTCTAAATTATTTTCTTCTGTACGTTTTTTAGGCCCTTTCGTACGACCCCCTGCACGTCTTATTTTCGCACTTTCAAAGCGATATGCCAACAGTTGATCGATATTGTCAGACGTCAGTTCTTTGCCGTTATGATTAACAACTATCCCGCCCTTCGCAATACACATCGCGGCAAGCCCATAATCCCCCGTAATGACAATATCTCCTCGTTTTAATACACTTAAAAGCTTAAAGTCGACTGAATCAGGTCCTTTGTCGACAATAATTGTTTTTATATTTTCACGTTCTATACGATGTGATGTATCGCAGAACAAGATTGGTTCAATCTCATATTGAGATGAAATAAATAGCGCCAAATCAACAACGGGACACGCATCTGCATCAATTAATAGGTGTAAAATAATTTTTCATCCTTTCAGATATTGGTTAAAATAAATTATTCTAATATAATATTTTTTGGTATTTATTGTTTCTAACATCGTTATAACAAGGTCACGTCACTTTAAAATGTAATTGAATTGTCCGATAATTCATACTAATGTATACTTATTAATTCATTTGGAGGTTACACAATGACGACAATTTCAACTAAGACAAATGCACAACAATATGTTGATGGTGTATTTTTAAAATTAAAAGAAAAGAACGCACATCAAATAGAATTCATCCAAGCTGCAGAGGAAATTTTTATATCATTAGTACCTGTATTCGAGCAACATCCTGAATACATTCAACATAACATTTTAGAACGTATTATAGAGCCTGATCGCATTATATCATTCCGTGTAGCATGGCAAGATGATCAAAACCAAGTACAAGTAAACCGTGGCTACCGTGTACAATACAACAACGTAATCGGACCATATAAAGGCGGTTTACGCTTCCATCCGACTGTAAACGAATCTATCATGAAATTTTTAGCGTTCGAACAAATATTCAAAAATGCTTTAACTGGCCAGGCAATCGGTGGTGGTAAAGGTGGTTCAGACTTTAATCCAAAAGGAAAATCCGATGCAGAGATTATGCGTTTCTGCCAAGCATTCATGACAGAATTATACCGCTATGTCGGTCCGGATGTCGATGTTCCGGCTGGAGATATTGGTGTTGGCGCGCGTGAAATCGGCTATTTATGGGGCCAATACAAGCGTATTCGAGGTGCATATGAAGCAGGCGTTTTAACAGGCAAGAAACCTGGCTATGGTGGTTCTTTAGGTCGTAAGGAAGCTACAGGTTATGGGTTAGTCTATTTTGTTGAAGAGATGTTACGTGAGGTAAAACAATCCTTCATAAACCAAAAAGTCGTTGTTTCCGGTTCAGGAAACGTGGCAATTTATGCAATTGAAAAAGCACAGCATTTCGGTGCAAAAGTTGTTGCTTGCTCAGACTCTTCAGGCTACATTTACGATCCAGAAGGGATTGATTTAAAAATTGTAAAAGATTTAAAAGAAGTCCAAGGTAAGCGTATTAAAGAATATGTTACACACCGTCCAAACGCAACTTATACAGAAGGCTGCGATGGAATTTGGACAATTCCATGTGACATTGCCCTACCTTGTGCTACGCAAAATGAAATCAACGGTGAACAGGCACGTACTCTAATTGCGAATGGCGTAAAAGTAGTAGCAGAAGGTGCCAATATGCCGTCTAATTTAGATGCTATTAATGAATTTTTAGCTAGCGATGTATTATTTGGACCTGGTAAAGCTGCAAATGCAGGCGGTGTTGCAGTATCAGCACTAGAAATGGCTCAAAATTCAGGACGTAATTATTGGTCTGAACAAGAAGTAGACAGCAAATTGCATGACATTATGAAGTCAATTTTCAATGAAAGCTCTGAAGCTGCAAAGAAATACGGCTATGCAGGAAATTTAGTTGTAGGATCAAACATTGCCGGCTTTATTAAAGTAGCAAACGGAATGCTTGTAGAAGGCGTATATTAAACAGAAAAAGAACCTTGGACAAAACGAAAAACATCTATTTTTTCAAAGAAAAAATAGATGTTTTTTTGCTTCTGCCAGAATTGATTTCCGTTACGGGGACGCTTTCCGGGGGCACGGCCTGAGCCTGTAGTCTCAGGCGTCGGTGCTCCTGCGGTTACTCGTCGCAAAATAAATTTTGCTGTTCCCCCAGGAGTCGCCCCTTCACTCCAATCAATTCATATAATATCAATTTCTTAATAAGACTATTTTCCTATTACAAAGAAATTTCTACTTATGTCCCAGCCTCTTACTATTTTAATTAACGTACGACCAGTACATCACAATTAGCATTGCGAACAACACTTTCTGAAACGGAACCTAGTAAGAAACGTTCTGCACGGTTAAGTCCCGTTGCCCCAACAATGATTAAATCTGCTGTAGTTAAACTTGTTAACACATTTTTAGGAGAGCCTTCTTCGACTACAATCTGAACGTTTGCCACGCCGGATTGTTCTGCTTGAGTTTTAAATTCATTTAAATGATCAATTGCTTTATCCTTTAGAGCCTTTGCATATTTCAAATCATAGGCCTCTACCGATCCGAAAGAATGTGTATCAATAACACATATTAAATTTAACGTAGCATCTGTCAACTTTGCAATGCGTATTCCGCGCTCAAAGGCGATTTGTGCCTTTTCCGAAAAATCTACAGCAACAACTACATTTTTATACGTCTCAACCATTTTGATCACTCCTTTTTCTTAAAGATAGTATAACAAATGTTTCCATTACTTTGAAACTAAACCCCTATAAACTAACAGATGTTAGACGTCCTTCTTTTAAATACGAACATTATTTTATGTTCACCATTAAATCATTCGTGTTATAATCAAATAGAATACATATTGGAGGTTTTTAGACGTGGAATTAATGTATAAAGGCAAAACAAAAGATGTTTATAAACTTGAAAATGAACTATATTTATTAAAGTTCAAAGATGATGTAACCGGAGAAAACGGCGTATTCGATCCAGGTGCAAACACGGTCGGTTTAACAATCGATGGCGCCGGTTTAGCTGGACTGAAATTAACATCTTTCTTCTATTCAAAACTAAATGAATTGAATGTACCAACTCATTATGTTGAATCGAATTTTGATGAGGCAACAATGACAGTTAAGCCTGCCACTGTTTTCGGTAAAGGTCTAGAAGTAATTTGCCGCTTTAAAGCAGTAGGATCTTTCTTACGACGCTATGGTGCATATGTAAATGAAGGACAAGAATTAAATGCTTTTGTAGAAGTTACAATTAAGGATGATGAGCGTCTGGACCCTCCTATTTCAGAAGATGCTCTAGCAATGCTGAATATTTTAACACATGAAGAATATGCCGTTTTAAAGGAGCGTACAATTGAGATTTCAAAATTCGTCGCTTCAGAATTAGAGAAAAAAGGGTTAACACTTTATGATATTAAGCTAGAATTCGGCCGCGATTCAAAGACTGGCGAAATTTTATTGATTGATGAGATTTCAGGTGGAAATATGCGTGCCTATAAAGGTGATGCATACATCGAGCCTTTAGAGTTAGAGCGTATTATGTTAGCTGAATAATTTCATTCTAGGTACAAATCGTTATTCGATTTGTACCTTTTGTTATGTTCCTCTTCCTTTTTTTTGTTTAAAATGATACACTTACTTTCGTACTTCGACGCGTTGAAGTACGAAACTATGTAGCGAGGTATTTCATCATGAATTCAAAGCAACATGTAAAACCGCATTTACTGGAAGCTCTTATTCTTATCATTTTCATAATTGCACTAATATCTTATTCCATTATGAAGCTTGACAGTGTGCCACATATACCGATTTTAATATCGATTGTTGTACTTTTTGGTTATGGTGCGATAAAAAAGGTACCTTACCGTACGATGGAACATAGTATGATTACATCTGTTTCAACAAGTATCAGCGCGATTTATATCTTTCTATTAATCGGCGTTTTAATTAGTAGCTGGCTAATAAGTGGAACGATTCCTACATTGTTATATTTAGGTATTTCAATAATTTCTGCTAGCTTTTTTTATGCGGTCGTCTTTATTATTACGAGTATTATCGGTACAGCAATTGGCAGTTCCCTTACGACAGTTGCAACGGTAGGAGTAGCGATGCTGGGGGTAGCTAGTTCGATCGATGCTTCAATTGCTCTTACAGCAGGTGCCATTGTTTCAGGAGCCTTTTTTGGAGATAAAATGTCACCCCTGTCCGACACTACCAACTTAGCAGCAACCGTCGCGGGTATTGATTTATTTACACATATTAAAAATATGATGTATACAACAATACCAGCTTTCATCATTTCACTTATTATTTACGCGGTGCTGTCACCAAGTAGTCAGCATATGGATACGACTCTAATTACAAGTTATAAAGAAACCCTAATTGCGACAAATTTAATTCATTGGTACTCCGTGCTGCCGTTAGTTATTTTAATTGTTTGTACATTCTTCAAAATACCGAGCCTTGCAACATTAGCCATTAGTGCCATTTCCGGAATTGTTTTATCTTATTTTCACAGCACGATTCCGCTTAATGAGCTCTTTGCAATTTTATACAACGGCTATTCAATGGAAACAGGTATAGTGGCAATTGATTCCTTATTATCCCGCGGTGGTATGAATAGTATGCTGTTTACAATTATTTTAATCGTGCTTTCACTTTCAATGGGTGGTTTGCTGTTTGCACTCGGTATAATTCAAACATTGCTTGAAGCATTGCAAAATCAGTTGAAATCAATTGGTTCCGTTATTAGCGGAGCAGCTTTCACCGCTATTGGGATTAACTTCACGATTGGCGAACAGTATTTATCTATCCTATTAACTGGAGAGGCTTTCAAAGAGAAATTCAAATCGCTTAACTTACATCCAAAAAACTTGGCCCGCACAATTGAAGATGCAGGTACAGTGATCAATCCGCTCGTTCCATGGAGTGTCTGTGGTCTATTTATTGCAACTACTCTAAATGTATCTGTACTGGACTATGTACCGTTTGCGTTTTTCTGTTTACTCACCCCGGTGTTGACGATTTTGTTTGGGTGGTTGAACATTACGATTACAAAGGCGAGCTAATTTTAAATACTGCTTTTTCGTTTAAATGTTGAATTATATTTCGAAAAATATGTTATTTATTTTAGCCCTTATTCAAAAATCACAAAAATTATCCATTTAAGAAACCTACTACCTAATAAAACTGTAAATTACCTATTTTCTATGTAGTATGAAATTCGCCTCCTAGTACATTCTAATGTCACAAGGAGGTGAGCACTCATGTCAAACAACAATAGTTCTTCAAACAAATTACGTGTACCTGGTGCACAACAAGCGCTTGACCAAATGAAATACGAAATTGCACAAGAGTTTGGTGTACAATTAGGAGCAGAAGCATCATCTCGTGCAAATGGATCTGTAGGCGGAGAGATTACGAAACGCCTAGTTCAGATGGCTGAGCAACAATTAAAATCAAAATAATAAAAAATGGAAACGTTACAGTAACATGTAGCGTTTCTTTTTATTTTGCGCTTCTTTATATCCTTTGATTCGGGGTTAAAATATACGTGCAAACTTTTAAGATCCAGAATTTCAATTATGTTGTACCTATATTATAAAATTTCACCATTTTGAAAATGGCTACCTAATTAAACTGTAAATTACCTTTTTTCATTGTGGTATGAAACTTGCTTCCTTGTACAATCTAATGTCATAAGGAGGCGAGTTACAGATGGCAAACAACAACAGTTCAAACAAATTGCGAGTACCTGGTGCACAACAAGCGGTTGACCAAATGAAATACGAAATTGCACAAGAATTTGGTGTGCAATTAGGATCTGAGGCAGCATCTCGTGCAAACGGATCTGTAGGCGGAGAGATTACGAAACGCCTAGTTCAGATGGCTGAGCAACAATTACGCGGAAAATCAAACCAATAATAAATAAAAAGGAAGCGTTACAGTTAAAAGTAGCGTTTCCTTTTTAATGTGTTATTTTTTTGAACAAAGTTATGTCATTTATATTATTTGATTCGGGGTTTTCACTATGCAAAACTAGACATTTGAATAAGCTTGAAATCCTCCATCAATAGGTATAACAATTCCATTAATAAAACTTGAGTAAGTATTATCTGCTAAAAATAGAATTGCCCCTACTAATTCATTAGGATTACCAAATCGATCCATTGGCGTCGCATTTATAATTTTTTCAGCACGTGCTGTTAATTCACCTGTTTCTTCTTTAAGTAAAGTACGATTTTGCTCAGTTAAAAAAAATCCTGGTGCAATTGCGTTTACCCTAATATTGGTTTTAGATAAATGTACCATTAACCACATAGTAAAATTACTTAAGGCAGACTTGGCAGCCGAATAAGCTGGGATTTTTGTCAGTGGAGTATATGCACTCATGGAAGAAACATTTATAATACTCGGACACTCTGATTTTAATAATAGTGGTAAAAATATTTGAACCGGTAACAACGTTCCCTTAAAATTCAGATCAAAAACTTTATCTATGCCCTCTTCAGTTAAACCTAATAAACTATTTTCTGGATTTGATATGTCATAGTATTCATCTTTAGTAACTGCATCTGGATGGTTTCCTCCAGCTGCATTAATTAGAATATCTAAATGGTCAACTTGCTTCATTACTTGCTCTTTTGCCTCTTTTAAGGATTCCATGTTTAATACATCTGCTGTTATTTGATAAGCTTCTCCTCCTGCATCATGTATTTCCTTTACTAAAGCCTCACCTTTTTTAGCAGTTCGATTTAAAATAAAAACTATCATTTCCTGCTTAGCCAATGCCCTCGCCATTTCAGAACCTAAAACACCGCTTCCACCTGTAATTAATACTTTTTTTCTCTTTAATTGCTTATGCATCATATATCATCACTCATTTCTCATATACGCATCCCACAACCCATTGAGATACATAATGCCTAATGCTCGATCGTATAATCCATAACCAGCTCGACTTTTTTCCCCCCAGATATGACGACCGTGATCTGGTCTTACATATCCAGAATAATTATTTTCAGCAAGTATTTTTACAATTCCAGCCATATCTATAGATCCATCCGCCGTCCTATGGCTGGTTTCTATAAAATCACCGTTTTCAAAAGTCTTTACATTACGAAGATGGAGGAAGGGAGCATCTTTTATGAAATCATTAAATATGGATAACAAGTCATTATTCGGATTGGCTCCTAAAGAACCTGTACAAAGAGTAAATTGATTCCCACTTGAAGCAGTGATTTGCTTTAACTTCATATAACTTTCATAACCTGTAATAATTCTAGGTAGTCCAAATATCGTCCAAGGTGGATCATCTGGATGAATTCCTAGATGAATTCCAACTTTTTCAGCAAAGGGTGCAACTTCATTTAAAAAATACGCCAAATTCTCCCAAAGTTTATGTTCATCAATAGATTTATATTGTTCAAATAATATTTGAAGTCTTTCTTTACTTAAATGATCCCACCCTGGCAATGTTAAATGGCTATTCTCCTTAACTTCTTGTAATAATGCCATAGGATCAATGTTTTTAATTTTTTCAGCTTCAAAAAATAATGATGTTGATCCATCTTCATTTGGGTGAAACAAGGAAGTACGAGTCCAATCAAATATAGGCATAAAATTATAACAAACAACCTTCACTCCTACTTCAGATAAATTCAACAACGTTTGTTTATAATTCTCAATTAATCTATCTCGTTCCGGTAACCCTAATTTAATACTTTCATGCACATTAACACTTTCTACTACTTCAGCATGAAAATCAAAAGATCGAATGTAAGCTACTTCAGATTGTATTTCCTCTTTAGACCAAATTTCTCCGACAGGTGTTTTATGAAGTGCCCAAACGATACCTTTAACATTTGGAATTTGTTTTACATCCGCTAAAGAAACCGTGTCATTATCCCGCCCATACCATCGAAATGTAATATTCATGAACTTTTCCTCCCTATTTCTAATAAATAGTTTTGAGCAAGTTTGGAAACCTCTTCTTCCCCCTGTAAGAAGGCTTTATTAAAATCACTTCCCACTCCCACTGCAATGGCACCATTTTCAATCCATCCTTTGAGATTATTTAAGCCTACGCCTCCAGTTGGCATCACTTCAATTTGAGGAAGAGGACCTTTAACAGCACGAATAAAGGATGGATCAAAGTTACTTGCTGGGAATAATTTAATTATAGAACAACCATATTCTAATGCCGTGACCATTTCAGAAATTGTCATACATCCCGGTAAATATAGTACTTGATATCGATTGGCTAACTTAGCAATTTCTTTATCAAAATGGGGGCTTACAAGAAAATTTGCTCCTGACAAAATCGCATGTCTTGCCGTTTCTGTATCCAGTACTGTCCCAGCACCAATACGTAGGTTGTGATTATCACGAAACTCTTTAAAAACTTCTTCAACTTGTGGTACAGTATAGGTTAATTCAATAAGGCGAATGCCTTCTTTTGCTAAAAGATTAATAATAGAAATTGCTTCTTCGGCATCATTTGCTCGTATTACTGCGACTAATTTCTCTTTACGTAATAACTCTTTAATTTCCAAGTTATATCCATCCCTTATCGATTAATTGTGTTACGATTTAATTGAATTAAAGTCGGTAATCCTTCATTATCTCCTAATGTACTAATAACATATCCGGCAAGTTTATTACCCCAATGAACGCGATTTTCAATCGAACTGTTTTGGGCCCATTGGTATAAATAGCCCGCTGCAAATGCATCTCCAGCTCCGACAGTATCAATTGTTTTAAGAGGTTTTGGTTTTGCACTAAAAATCTGATTAGATGCTTTTACAATAGCGCCATCTTTACCCTGCTTCATTACAATTTCTGAAATATTAAATACAGTTAAGAAGTCAACTAGCTCTTCAAAATTGGCTATCCCAAATAAGAGTTCTGCTTCGTCATCCCCAATAAATAATATATCTATATAAGGGAATAACATTTTAAATGCTGATTGCATTTCCTCAACTGACCATAACTTTCTTCTAACATTTACATCAAAGGCAATTGTCACATTCTTTTCTTTCATTGATTTCATTAAATTTCTAGTTAAATCTAAATGATAACAACTTAATGCAGGAAAGATTCCTGTCATAAAAAAAAGAGATGGTTTGAATTCTTCAAAATGCTTTTCATTTAAAATTTCTGTTGCTGAAGGTTTTCTATAAAAATAAGAATTTATATTAGATTCATTCATAATCTCTTTAATATAAAGCGAAGTTGTATGTTCATTAGACCGTAATACATGTTTACTATCTATACCTTCACTCTTAATAAAATGGATAATTTCATCACCAAGTGCGTCATTTCCTACGGCACTTATATAAGTTACGTCCATTTCTAACCGTGATAGACCGATAGCAACATTTAACTCTGCTCCTCCAATTGTTTTCTTAAACTGTGAAACAAAGCGCAATGCTCCATTTTCAGTAGGATTGAAACAAATTAATGGTTCGCCAACAATTAAAAAATTCATGTTGTCACCCCTTCAACCTTCTCATATTCATAAATTGTTAAGATTGCTCCACCTATTAAAGGGGAAGTGATGCGGGTATTAAAATCTATAAATAAATGTTTCAAGATTTCATCCAATAATTGTTCATTTAATGTATCCCATATTTCTGTTTGGAATAAATTATCTTCGCAAAATTGGGATTCAATAATTAGACGATTAGGGTTAATTAAGACAATTGTATGTTTTAACACTTGAGCAATATTAGATGCAATATTTTTGATCAGTTGCTTTCTTTGTTCAACTGTTTTATTTTCGAGATTTTTCGTATTACATCTTTCTTCTAACGTTTGACCATTTTCTAACTTAATATGTGAAATTTCACCTGCTACATTAAATGCACCTGCCCAAATTTCTCCATTTACGATAAGAGCACTTCCTATCCCTTGATCAATCTTCAAATAATATATTGTTTCTGTGTCATTATTTTTCCAGGCTTGATAAATAGCCATACATTTCACGTTATTTTGAATATATATTGGTGATTCTAAGTATTTCTTTAATTTTAAAACCACATCAATATTCTTCCACTTTAACTTTTCAGAATAAATAACCATTCCTTTTAAACTATCTACAATTCCTGGGACGATTACCGTAATTCCAATAAATTTCCCAAAGCTTCTTTCTAATTCCACTAATATATTTGTAACTTCTTTTAATTCACCCTCATATGCGAAAACTTGCTCAAATATTAAGTCTGTACGATAGTTATATATACAAATATGAACTTCATCCTTTTTTAAATTTACACTTAGGATTTTCAAATTGTCTGCTTGGATATCTAAGGCTACTTTTGGTCTACCACGACCTTTTTCTAGTACTGAAACACTTTTTTCTTCAACAATTTTTTCAGTTAATAGTTCTTCAACAGCTAAAGATACTGTATTTTTACTAACATTTAAAATTTTTGCTAACTCTTTTCGTGAAATGTTTGGATTTTCACGAATTAGTTTAATGATTGACTTCTTATTAGCAATACGTAAGACACCGGCACCAGCCATATTACCCCATCCTATAATTTTTTTATGCGATGCTTAAATTGATTTATAAATTGAGCATTCCACTCATCTCCCCCTGTAACATTTCCACTTTTCCAAATAGGCGGCTCTATACCTTGTTTACTTAGTAAATCGATAATTTCTATTGTTAAACAATTTAAAATGATATTATTTGCAAAACTTGAAATTGCTCCAACAGGTTGTGCAACTCCATCTATTGAAATGACCGCATCTCCAGGCAAAACTTTGGAATCAATATGAACATCAACTAGCTCGTATAAGTTTTTTTTCGTAGTATGGCGTGCCGGATGATCTAAGGGCGTTTGTTCCGCATGTGATTTCGATGAAATGCCGATAACCTTCATCCCCAATTCTTTTGCATAAAGTGCGCTATCAATAGTAGCTGCATTTATTCCATACGCGTTAACAATAACTAAGATTCCCTCTTTTTTTAAGGGATAGTCCTGTAATACAATAGGTGCATAACCTGTAATGCGTTCTACTTGCATTGAGCGCAATGCTCCCGCACTAAGAAGTGTCCCATCATCTAAAATAGCACTCATGTGCATGAGTCCTCCAGCTCTAAAAAAAACTTCTTGAGCAGCAATATTTGAATGACCACCTGGACCATAAATATGAATAATTTCATTACTTTTTATCTGCTGGACAATTAGTTCTGCTGCTTGTTGGATTGCTTCCATTTCCTCAGTAACAATCTCGTCCATTAATTGTTGCGTATACTTTAAATACTTTTTACTATAGGACATTTAACACCAATCCTTTCCAAGTAAATAAGATGCCTTAATTTCAAATGTATTTGGATCTAGTAAAACAAAATCAGCATTACTTCCTATGATAATTGGGTCTTTTTCCTGCAATAATGTATATACATTCGTAGTAACCTTACTAATTACGTTAAATATATTCGGTTCAATATGTTGCTGGAAATATTGCATACATTGCCATAAATTTTTTGCGCAGCCCGCTAAATATTGTGGGGATTCTGTCAAAAACAGTCGACCTTCTTCAGATAACGTAACATCCCCTCCAACTGCCTGTGAGTATTTACCTGCAGGCATGCCCGCCAAATTAACGGCATCACTAACTAAAATTAATTTTTCACCCTTTACACGATTCATGACTTTCAAAATACTTTCATCTAAATGAAATCCATCCGCAATCACCGACGCATAAAGTTTATCATTAGCTAGCTGACTCCAAATATAATTCGGATGCCGTGGAAGTACCGCTTCTGCCCCGTTCCCTAAATGTGTTGATAAACATGCACCCTTCTCTACAGCTGCATTAATTTCTTTTTCATTTGCAGTAGTATGTCCAATTGCAATTGTAACTTCTGAATGCAATGCTTCAATAAAAGGGATTGCTTCTTTCCACTCAGGACTTAATGTTACAATTTTAATAAATTGTCTTAAATTATCTTGCAAGGTTCTAAATTCTCCGATATTGGGTGCCTTAATATACTCCAATGCATGTGCGCCTTTCGCACCGTCTTTTGGAGAAATATACGGTCCTTCAAGATGAATACCTTTCACCATTTTTTTAGCAAGTACACTCGAATCAACCCATTCACATATTTGCTGTCCTAATTTTTTCAAATCACTAAATTGATTTGTAATAATTGTAGGATAAATATGATGAACTCCATTTTTTAATAATTCTATTAATACATTATTGGCTTGAGTAAAATCAAAACTATCATTAAAGTCTACTCCGTTATATCCGTTAATTTGAATATCCATGAACCCTGGAGATAAAATAGGGAAATTTTTATCATAAGTAATTTCCTCAATCGTTGAAAATTGGGTTTTAGATATTTCAAACCGATAAGATTTTTGTGTTTTATAATGTGTAGCGTTTATTTCCAAAGTTCTCATCCTTTTTGATAACAGCTTTCATCCGTGAAAAGTAATGCATTCACATGCTTTCTTAAAATTGTCGCTGGCATATTTTCATTAATTTCCTCCTCGATTAAGCGATATAAAGCCTCGGTTTTAGTCGGACCCGGCACAATACAAAAGATTTTTTCTGCACTTATAAGCGCTGGAATCGTTAAGGTAATTGCATGGGTTGGGACTTCTTGGATTGATTTAAAACAACCGTCGTTTACTTGTTGTTGTCGAGAAATATTGTCTAATTGAATTTCTTTTACAAAATGCATATCATCGAACTTTGCAAATGGTGGATCATTAAAGGCAATATGGCCATTTTCGCCAATCCCCATGATACATATATCAATTGGGGCTTCCCTTAATAACTGTTCATAACGATTGATTTCATCTTGAATTTCATTTAAAGAGTTAATTTTATAAAATGTACTTAGCTGAAGTTCATCAAATAAATGTTTATCTAAAAAGTTAGAAAATAGTGCAGGATTTTCAATAGGTAACCCTATGTACTCATCCATATGAAAACAAGTAATCTTTGACCAATCGATATTTTTCGAATTTTTGAGATATGCCAACACTTCATTTTGTGAGGGCGCTGCTGCAAATATTATTCGTATATTATTTTTTTGTAATAGTATTTTATTTATCGTATCTTCTATTGCCTTTCCAGCTGCTTGTCCCATTAACTCACGGGTTTCGTAAACATTCATCTGCAATGAATCTAATTGGATTTGTTTCATTTAAGCCATCCTTTCCACATTTGATGGATTTTCATTTCAATTGAAGGATCAAATGTCCCACGGTTCCCAAATGCTTTAATAAATTCTTTACCTTCATATCCACCATTTTTTATTTGCTTTTGTGTAGCAACATAACCAATCATGCCATCTGTGTAACCGACACCATATACTTTATTTAAATGATCTTGATAAAAGTTACTCATTTCTGCATTAGCAAATATAAAGGAGCATTGTGGTGAAATTGATAATAGACTTGATCTAAATGGAAGTTCAGATTTCTCAAATCTTGAGCAAGAAATAGGAGCTACTTGAGTTTCAAATAACTCAAAGTTTATTTCATCTGTTTTTACCAAAGGTTTTAAATACAATCTTTCTGATAGAACCTTTTTACTTTCCTTAACCGCTTGGACAATTTGATATCCAATTCGTTCAATATCATCTTTACTGCCACGGTAATATTCACCTTGTGTGATTAGATTTGGTCGTATATCACCACAAAAACCTTGTAGAAAAATAATGGGAATTTGATAAGTTTTTTTTAACTCAGAGATAACTGTACCACAATATTCACTACTAATTTTATTCATATCAGAAACTGTAGGATGACAAGCAAAATGGACAAATAATATTTTTGCCTCATCTCCTTCAGATAAAATAATACTAGTAACTTTTTTGTTAATCTTTTGTTCCTCATTCGGTGCCATTTTTATTATATTTCCTACTTTTCGTCGACGATAACTACCGACGTCCACAATATTATCTGATATTTGAACGTTATTACACGTGAAATTATTTAGAGTTTGTGTACATTCTAAAATACATGCCTCCAAAAAATTAATATAATCCAGATCGATTTCTCCCAGAATATTCGATAGTTCTGTATGGGTATTCGGCGTACAATGAGAATGAGAAGCATGAAAAAGAGCTGTTACTCCTTTTAAAGCTAACTTATCCTTCCACTTTAATATAAGTTGATCATCCCACCATAATAAATCAGCAGTAAATAACCAAACATTCCCGACTGCAATAAGGCGAAGATATAAAGGTTGATGTACTTCATTTACGTAGCCTATACGATGTGCAAATCCTCCCAATTGAACTGGTTTAGAAGGAGTTATTTCTACTTCTGAATATGCAAAATGCATTATCCCCACCTCTTAATAATACAAATAAAATTACGTAAAATATGAAATGGGTCTTTAACTGGTAATGCCACGATTTTATTCATTGGATTCCCAGTTTGGTCCAGGATTTGATACCATTCTCCAACCTCACTGTTTGGAAAATGCTCAAAAGTATAAGCTTTTACTTTTTCATAATACGTATAATAAATGTTATTTTGCGTTAAATCATACAGTAATAACGAAGTATATAGGGACTCAGAATGCGGCCACCATAGTTTAGTAGTTGCTGTATCTAAAATCAATTGTTCCATTGGATATTGGACTTCTTTTGCTTCTGAATAAACAAAACGCAACAAGCCTCCGTAAACTTTGTCCCAACCAATATCAAAATTGAAAGTAAACATTTTTTCTAATCTGTTTATTAATGTTGGTGTTACTTCACCTAAAGCTTCATAAAGATGTACATGAAACCAAATAGCTTCTATTGTATGTCCAGGATTGATATGGCGTCCTAATAGACAATTTTGCTGATTAATATCATTACTTAAAAATTCAATCACTTGGCCATTTTCTCGGACAAATTTCCCTAGTAAATTATCACTATATTCTTTAGCTTTATCTATATAAATCGCATTTCCTTCAAATTCATTGGCACATTCTGCTAATTCTTCAGCAACGTTTAGTAAAATCATCGAAATCGATTGACTTTCAAATCCCGCTGGAATTGGATATGGGGCAGTGTTAAAGCGATTTTCATTAATTCTAATTTCTATTGACCTATACACCTTTTTTGCAACTTGATAAGCTTTGAGATTTTGAAATACTTTAGCATAGTTACTTAACCCTAAAACAAAGAAACAATCTGCAAATATGCTATCATTTTTAGACTGTTCATAAACATTACCTTCCTTGGATAATAAAAAGGCAATAGAATAATCCTCCATCACAGCATGTTCCATTAAAAAATCGGCAGTTTGATGTGCTATTTTCTCTAATTTAGAGTTATTTAGATTTACCAAATGTTGTTTACTACAATCAAACAAAGAGGCACATAGCCACAAGAAACGTCCTTGTGACCATGTGTACTTATCTTCACTTAGTACTGTTTTTCCGTCATTGGAAATGCAAGTAAATACACCTCCGTATTGTTCATCTACAAATTGTTCCCAATAGGGCCAAAAATCGTCTTCAATTAATTTTCGATAAAATCCAACCTCTTTTTTAACCATATCTTATACCTCGTTATCTTTTGATGAATCACTAATACCTTCTAATAATGTCTCAACTTCTGTTGGTACAGGCTTATTTCTGTTCAATAAGCCCATTCCTACATAAACGACGAACGAACAGAATACCGGTAGACCTGTTGTAAAATATAGTGGATAACCTGAAGTGAATTTTGTAAAGGTAAATGCGATTAAACCTATAATAATTGATGTAATGGCCGCAGTAGAATTTGAGTGTTTAAACACTTTAAATAATCCTAACAGCATTGGTATTGCAATAGGTCCAACTAATGCTGCAAACCAAGTAATTAATAACCCTATTACTCCTCCAAAATTTTCATAGAAAGCAGCTACTACTAATGTTAGCAGTGTAAAGATGACTGTTACTATTCGTCCGATCGTCAACGTTTTCTTCTGGTCTAAATTCACAAATTTTTTGCTTAATGCCGGTAAAACATCTTTTGTAATAACCGCTGAAATTGTATTTGCATCTGACGACGTCATTGACATTGTAGCAGCAAATAATGAAGCTACTACTAATCCAATCATTCCAGCAGGAAGTAATTCCTGAACTAAAAGTGCATAAGATTTTGTTGGATCCTGTATCTCTCCTAAAATTAATGGCGACGCCCATAACGGGAAGAATATTATTAATGGGAAAACTAAATAAAGTGAACCTGATAGTAATGCCGACTTCTTTGCTTGGTTTGCATTAGGTGCTGAAATATAACGAGTCGCTAAATTCCATGTACCTCCGTTATAACTTAAAAATACGATGAACACATATATAAGTACATAGGCCAGGCCATAAGGTTCTACAAATAAATCACTATGTGAATCTGGTAATTGATTAAATACATTACTAACTGAGTTAAATCCACCAAAATCAACGAAGACAATTAAGAATAAGACAACAGACACTACTAATGTAATTAAAAATTGGACAAAGTCCGTTACTAAATCTGCCCATAAACCACCGATTGTTATATAAATTAATGAAACTACCCCTGAAAAAATAATTCCATAAAAAATCGAAACTCCTGTAAATACATTTAGTAAGATACCAATAGCAGCCCATTTTGCACCGACATCAAATAATTTAAGTATAATACCACACCAGGCAATAAGTTGTTGAGTTGCTAAATTATAACGTCTTGATAAATATTCAGTAGGTGACTCAATATCTAAAATTTTACGTAATCGTGCCCACCTTGGAGCCATAATATAAGCACCTGATAATACTGCTATTGTAATCGGAACAGCCCACCAAACATAAATATTGAATCCGGTTGAATAAGCAATACCAGCATATGCTACGAATACAGCTCCACTATACCCTGAAACGTGATGTGAAATTCCGGCTAACCACCATGGTACTTTACCACCTGCTACATAGTAATCTTTTGAACCATCAATTCTTTTAACAACCCAAAACCCTAAAATAATCATCACCACAAAATATGCAACTACAGTTAACCAATCGATTACTCCCATAAAAAACCCTCCTCCTTTTAGTCCTAATATAGGATTAATATAACAAGGGTATCCGTAATAGTCAATTTATTTTTTGACTTTTCAGAATATTAATCCCTTAAAAACATCTTATTTAGGGAATGTCAGAAACATTCGGATTAAAAAAAATAAGAAGTATATGTTCAAATTATTCTTTCTTTATGTATAGATTGTCCACCAGAATGTAATCCCTTCATCAACTAAAAAAGCACAAACCAACTGCATGGTTTGTGCTACTCATGTTAGTATATTTTTTTCAGTTATTATAACTTTAAGAAGAACTTTCCGTCCTGCTATAAATTTCATAGGCAAAATACCCAATTAACATCCCCGCGCCACCGCCTATACTAACTGTATTTAACATAGACGCTGGGGAAAATAAACTGATTATCCCCCCGATAAAGATGCCTAAAAATGTCCCCCAAGGTATTAAGCTATCCAATAAAAATTGAGCACCTTGTGTTTTTTTCTTTCCTAGCTGATTCTTTTTATGTTTATTTTTGAGTCTTAAAATGACAAATATACTTATTGCGCCTACGATAATTAACGGAAATACAATACGCATTATTTCTGCCAAACTTTCCATAGTATTGCCACCCTTCAACTTTTTATATTAGTCTATAGTCAGCACTATCAATTACAACTCGCATTAAGCTATTAAACAGTTTTTGCTGGGCAGGGTTTTGCCAATCCTCTTCATATTCAGCCATTAACCACATGACTTCATCAAGAAAAATATGCTGCTTCGCCTTATCCCAGTATTGATTTTCCTGATCGGTTAAAGCATTGTATTCTTTATATCCCGATAAAAACAGTTTCCATTCATCTACTGTAAAAACCCTGTCCGGAGCATTTTCATGTTCATTATGAAAGAGCAGTAAGACAAGTGCCAGATCAAAGATTCTTGGTATCCAAGTCGCATTATCCGGATCTATCAAGTATGGTTCAGGGATGAAAACAAGATTATTTGCTTTAAAATCGTGAGGAGTAGCAACATGTGGTAAACCTGCTCCGTTAAGTTCCTCCTGAGCTGCAACACTTTCCATTAATTTCATTTTTAATGATGGATCAATTTTAATTCCAGCCTTGTGAGCATGCTGAATAATGGCTTCCATACTCTCTTCTACTTCCTGTTTGTTAAAATCGTAAACATCATAGTTAAGAAGATCGTAAGCATTTATATTCGGAGAAAGACTATGTATGTGACCTAACATCTTTCCGGCTTCATAGATTACATTTTCTTGACCAGAGTATTTCGAGCCTTCTATAAATGGATAAACAACAAAATTCGTCCCCTCAAAATTTTGTGGATTATCTACATGAAGCTTAACTGGTGTTACAACATTTACCCCTTTACTCTTCAACATATTCGTATAAGACATCACATTCTCTGCTCTTTTTTGTGTACGTTTTACCACAACATCCTTATCGCCGTATTTCACCCGGTAGACGGGTGAATACGGGTAAATACTTACAGGCTCTTCTTTAGTTTCAAATCCAAATATCGCTAAAATTTCTTTTCCATTTGTCATTTATTTAATCACCTTTCACAGAGGTAGGGGTATACCTATTTCAATTCCTAAAAACTCTTTCAACTCAGGCATTTGTTTTAATGCCTGTTCATAACCGACTTCATAATTGGCTTTCATTTGATCAACTTTACTTTCAAAGCTCTTTATTGCACGGTCAGGCTTGAAAATAAAAGCTTCATTATTTTGCTCTAATTCCCCAATATACTGCATCGTAGCATTGTACATTGAAGCACGCTGATTCATTGCTGCGGCTAGTCTAGGGTAGCGCTTTTGAAAGAGCTTAGTTGCCCATTTGTTTGTTTTTGACGGTTGTTTAATATAGCCCGGTTCTCTTGTCAGGACGAGTAAATGTTTGGAATAGCCTTTTTCAATGGCACGTTTCACTGGAATGGAATCCGATAATCCCCCATCATAATATGGGATATTATCAATTTTAATCTCCGGAAATAACACCGGGATCGCACATGTAGCCTGGAGTATATCACATGTTCTCGTCATCGTATGCGCACTCTTATATTCCACTTTACCTGTATAAGCGTTTGTTAGACCAAATTCTACTTCGCCCGGATAGTTGTAATATGTATCCCAATCAAATATGTCGAGCTGATTTGGTACAATATTGTAGGCAAAGTCTAAACCAAAAAGGCTTTTCTCCTTCAAAAAGTTCCGCGCACCCATATAACGAGGATCATTACGATACGTTGTTAATACCCGCATTGTTCGCTCAGGCTGATTTGACATATATGAAACCGCATTTATCGCCCCAGCCGAAATTGCCGCAATATATGGCATCACTATTTGCTGCTCCATTAGGGCATCCAGTACACCAGCTGTAAATACGGTTCTAAATGTGCCCCCTTCTAAAATTAAACTGCAGTCCTTTACTTCATGCATCTACATCACACTCTTTCCGTCATATACACTTCTTCTATTTTATTATACGTTTTAAATCTCAAGCATACTTCCTAAATTTTCAGAAATATGTTATTATTTATTTCGAATATCGTAATATTAGGAGGAAACTAATGTCAATGTTGAAACGTAATGAAGTACCAGTTGAGGAAACGTGGAATTTAAATGATTTATTTTCTTCAGAAGAAGCTTACTTAGAAGCAATTGAAGAAGTGAAACAGCTTGTTGAAATAAGTGCCAAGCAATTGCCAGGTACAATTACAGATGCAAAGGGTGCCATCGCAGCTATAGAAGCGACTGAAAAAATCCAACTTAAATTAGTACCAATCGGAACGTACGCTAGTCTTTCACACAGTGTAGATCAAACAAATACAGAAAATCAAATGCGTTCAGCTCAATTTGGATCATTAGCTGCGAGCATCGCTACAAAGCTTTCTTTTGTAAAAAGTGATTTATTGGCATTAGACGAAGCAATTTTAAAAGAAGCTCAACTATTAAATCCATCATATGAAAACTATATTAATAAACTGCTTATTCAAAAACCGCACCAACTTCATCCTGAAGCGGAAAAAGCATTGGCTGCTTTCGGTGCAACATTTAATGCACCGTATGAACTTTACAATACTACAAAATTAGTGGATATGAATTTCCCTGATTTTGAAGTGGATGGTGAACAATTCCCTCTTAGCTACAATTTATTCGAAGGTGATTGGGAATTAGAAACAGATACGAAAAAACGACGAGCAGCATTTGAAGCATTCTCTTCAAAACTACGTGACTATCAGCATACAACGGCTAAAACGTATAATACACATTTAAAAA
Source organism: Solibacillus sp. FSL K6-4121 (assembly GCF_038002585.1). NCBI lineage: Bacteria > Bacillati > Bacillota > Bacilli > Caryophanales > Caryophanaceae > Solibacillus > Solibacillus sp. FSL K6-4121. The sequence continues at coordinate 222,832 of NZ_JBBOCS010000002.1, read as the reverse complement.
TCGAAAAAACCGATGCAGATTTGCGTGGATACGAAACAATTTTCGAATCGTTACTAGAATCTCAGCAAGTTGACCGTACGATGTATGACCGTCAAATTGACTTGATCATGTCTGAACTAGCACCACATATGCGTCGCTATGCAAAATTACTACAAAAAACGCATGAACTGGATAAAATGACTTTTGCAGATCTTAAAATTTCATTAGATCCTTCATACGAACCTACTATTACTGTTGAAGAATCCCGTCAATATATGAAAGACGGTCTATCCATTATGGGAGAAGACTATATTAAAATGATTGACCGATCATTCGATGAGCGATGGATTGACTTTGCCCAAAATGCCGGTAAATCAACAGGTGCATTCTGTTCAAGTCCATACGGTGTACACCCATATGTATTAATTTCATGGACTAGCCGTATGAATGAAGTATTTGTCCTTGCTCATGAATTAGGTCATGCTGGTCACTTCTATTTAGCAAATGACGCTCAAAATATTTATAATGCACGCCCATCTTTATACTTTATTGAAGCACCATCTACAATGAATGAAATGCTTATGGCCAACTACCTATTACAAAATTCAACGGATGCCCGTTTCAAACGTTGGGTGATTTCATCCATTATTAGCCGTACGTATTACCATAACTTCGTGACACATTTATTAGAAGCAGCCTACCAACGCAAAGTGTACGATATTATCGATGCTGGCGGAAATGTGAACGCTCCGAAATTAAATGAATTAAAACGCGAAGTACTGGAGCAATTCTGGGGAGATACAGTTGAAATCACAGAAGGTGCTGAGCTTACTTGGATGCGTCAGCCTCACTACTATATGGGCTTATATCCATATACTTATTCAGCTGGTTTAACAATTTCAACACAAGTATCACAACGTATTTTGAATGGTGATGAATCAGCTGTTGGTGAATGGATCGAAGTATTAAAAGCCGGTGGTACGAAAACACCTGTCGAGCTTTCAAAAATGGCTGGTGTCGATATTACGACAGAACAACCATTGCGTGACACAATTGCATTTATCGGAAATTTAGTTACACAACTAGAGCAATTAACAGAAGAACTACAAACAGTTTAAAAAACTTGGATGTGCAGAAATATTTTTGCACATCCTTTTAGTTTTTTAGCTACAGACTTCTTGCAACTTTTAAATCGCAATCGATTGCTTGACGACATCTACTTGCTGGAATAAGTCGGAAACTCCAGATTCTATTGCAGCTGACCCAACTGCCTTCGCAACTACCCCTGCAACACGTTCATCCATCGAGCTAGGAATAATAAAGTCTTCATGAAGCTCCTTTTCAGTTACAAGAGAAGCGATTGCCTCAACCGCCGCCAGCTTCATGGCCTCATTAATATCTCTTGCGCGCACATCCAGCGTGCCGCGGAAAATACCCGGAAATGCCAGCATATTATTAATTTGGTTCGCATGGTCGGAGCGCCCTGTCCCAATAATTTTAACACCCCATTTTTTTGCATTCTCTGGGGTAACTTCCGGATCAGGATTCGCCAATGCAAATACGATTGGATCTATCGCCATTGATTTAATATGAGTTTCATTTAAAATATTCGCTGCTGATACACCAATAAATACATCAGCTCCCACTAAAGCATCATCCAAACTTCCACGCAGTTGATATGGGTTTGTTAAATTAGCGACTTGATCTTTTACTGGATTCATTCCTTCAGGGCGACCTTCGTAAATAATCCCTTTCGTATCACACATAACTACATTTGTGTATCCCATTTGAATTAGTATACGTAAAATGGCAATACCCGCAGCCCCTGCTCCATTAATGACAACCTTCATTTGCGCAACTTCTTTATTCACAAGCTTTACGGCATTAATCATCCCTGCACCAACAACGATTGCGGTACCATGCTGATCATCATGAAATACAGGAATTGAACATTCTGCACGCAGCCGATCTTCAATTTCAAAGCAACGTGGTGCTGAAATATCCTCTAAATTGATCGCCCCATATGTAGGAGAGATTGCTTTCACTACGTTAACAATTTCATCAACATCTTTTGTATTTAAACAAACCGGTACAGCATCAACATTCGCAAATCGCTTTAACAATAAAGCTTTCCCCTCCATTACCGGTAAAGCTGCTTCCGGACCAATATCCCCTAAACCGAGCACAGCAGTACCATCTGTAATGACTGCTACTAAATTTCCTTTCATCGTATAGTCATATACAGTTGAAGGATTTTGTTCAATTGCTAAACAAGGAGCTGCTACACCAGGTGAATACGCCAAACTTAAATCATATTTATCCTGTACCGGTACTTTTGCACGAATTTCCATCTTCCCCCCATAGTTTTCATGCATCTCTAACGACTTCTTCATTAAATCCATTTTTACCAACCCTTTCTAATTTTAGGAATTTTCTTTATATTTACGTATGTTATTCCTTTTGAATTCTTTTGTCAACGATAATATTTATTTTTGTTTGAAAATTCAAATAATTATTCACAAACGTTGATATATCAACAATTTAAGAGGCATAATCCGAATAATTGATATTGTGAATTCATACACAATCTATTATATAAATAAAATTAATGTAAGGGCTGTCATTTTGAAAACAGTGCTTTATCAGGCTAAAGTATGTGATAGATTGCACGAAGTATTTTCTAATGCTTAATATGAAACTTTTCACAAACTTACATAAAAAAATGTCACAAAGCTTTTCACCGCAAATTTTTCACATTTTTGTTAAACTTAATTTATCGGAGGGGTGAAAATGACAGATAAAAACACCGAGCAACTGACTGAAGAGGAATTTTTAGAGCTTGTTTTAGAAGAACAGGAAAAGGCACTGGCAAAAGAGCGGGAGGCACGTCTAAATCCACAGCCCAAAAAACCAAAAAGGCAAAAGCCTGTTGTGCGAATTATCGTATGGTTGATGGCATTGACACTTGTTTTTAATACTTTTGCAGTAATTTTCAATATTTATTCCATTCCGGCAATTGAATTTTTAAAAGTATCAACGAAACTTTCAAGTCAGGAAAATATTCAAACATATAAGCAATCGATCGTCACAATAAATACTGACTCCGGAAAAGGAACAGGATTTGCTGTAACGGAAAATGGTTACATATTAACAAATGAACATGTGATTGATGATGCTTTAACGATTACCGTAGTATTTCCGGATGATTCACTTTATAAAGCGGAAGTTGTAGAAGCATATGAGGAATATGATTTGGCACTATTAAAAGTGGATGCGGAGAACTTACCGTATATAACACTCGCAGAAACAAGCGAATTCCGTCAAAATGAGCCTGTTTATTTTATCGGTAATCCCCTTGCATTTAGCGGCATTGCAAATGAAGGAAAAGTAATAGGCTATACGAATGCTCTCGATATTCAAACAGAAATTATTATGATGAACGCACCCGTTTATCGAGGGAATAGCGGTAGCCCGGTGATTAATGAAGAGGGACAAGTAATAGGTGTTGTCTTTGCAACCGGTACACGTGAAGATCATGGAAAAGTCGGTTTATTTATTCCGATAGAAAATGTCCATGAGCAATTTCAAGAATATTTAGCGCAATGATTTTCAGATTTAACTTATTAGAATATTGTCGGGGATATTAGAATAGTTGGCTACTATTTTAGAACATTTACGTAGTAAATTAGCATATTGCATATCTATTTTAGAACAAATGTTCCCTGTATTAGATAACATAAATTTTATTAGAAACTCTTAAACCGTTATTAGAACATTTTATTTTTTATTAGAAAAAGTGACCACCGATAGCGTAGACCAACTCCGAATATACAAAAAAAAACGGCTGCCCAAACACAAACATTGAGCGCCGTTTTTTATATTAGAATAGTAGACTAAATAATAAGTAGAATAAACCAGCCATTACTGCTGAAATCGGTAAAGTGATGAACCAAGTAATAACGATTTTACGCGCCATACCCCATTTAACACCTTTCACACGCTGTGCTGCACCTACACCCATAATGGCAGATGAAATAACGTGCGTAGTCGATACTGGCAATGCGATCACTGTTGCACCAAAAATAATCGATGCAGAAGTTAAGTCTGCCGCTACACCATTAACTGGACGGATTTTCATAATTTTGCCGCCCACTGTTTTAATAATTTTGTATCCACCAACAGACGTCCCTAGACCCATCGCCAATGCGCAGGCAAAACGTACCCAGTCTTGTACTTCATCTGTCGATTGCCAGTTCGCTGCGATTAAAGCCATTGTAATAATACCCATCGCTTTTTGGGCATCATTTGTACCGTGTGTAAACGATTGTAAAGCTGCTGTACCGATTTGTGTTAATCGGAATGCTCTCGTTGTACCATATAGCGGTGAACGCTGGAATATAAATTTGAATAGCTTCATCACTATAAAACCTACCGTTAAAGCTAAAATTGGTGAAATAATTAATGCCTGTAAAATTTTAAAGAAACCTTCATAATTTAAAATATCCATACCGGCTGAGGCTACTGCTGCCCCTGCAATTGAGCCGATTAATGTATGTGAAGAACTTGACGGTATACCGAAATACCAAGTTAACAAGTTCCAAGTAATCGCCGAGCTTAATGCCGCCAAAATAACAACAGATCCAGTCACATCACCTTCGAATGCATTTAATGAGAAGGGATCCACAATTCCCGATGCAACTGCTTTTGCTACGCCGACAAAAGTCATCGCACCAACGAAGTTCATTACTGCAGCCATTAAAACAGCTACTCGTGGCTTTAACGCACGCGTTGAAACAGATGTTGCAATAGCATTGGCTGTATCATGGAAGCCATTAATAAAATCAAATGCTAACGCAAAAATAACAACGAGTACGGTAATGATTAATAACGTTTCCATATTCTACTCCTTTTTAATTATGCATTACGCATAATAATTGTTTCAATTGTATTCGCTACATTTTGGCAATAGTCGGCAATTTCTTCTAATTGCTCATACAAATCTTTAAAAATAATTAAGCGAATTGGATCTTTTTCAACTTGGAATAGTTCTGTAATAGATTTACGGAAAATCTCATCACATTCGCGCTCATAATCTTTTATTAAAATGGCATGTTGACGCATACCAATTAAATCTTTTTTATTTAATAACTCCATTGCCTTTACTGCTTCATCAGATGATTTAGCGATAAAGTCAACAAAGTCTCTCATATACTGATTCACTTCTGTAAATGAATACATTTCAAAATGGGCAATCGTATTTTCGATACCATCTAGAATATCATCTAATTTAATCGCTAACGCTAAAATATCTTCACGTTCAATTGGTGTCATAAAGGACTCATTTAATTTCACGATCAAATCATGAATTAATTTATCACCAGCTGTTTCATAAGACTTCATTTTAATTTGAATTTGTTTTAAGTCCGATACAGTAGAAATTGTTGATTCTTTTGCATAGTTGGCACCGTTTTGTACATTTTTTGCAATATCTAATAATCCTTCAAAAAATGGATCTGGTTTTTTTGAGCTGAACATGGAATAAAATCCCCCTAAAATGAAGTATGTAAATTAAAACCTAGGTTATCATAACACCTATTTTTCATTTTCTTCAACATTAATTTAAGTTATTTACAAAACCTTTACAATCGAAAAATAAATATACCTTATAATCTTGCATCAAGTTGCCTATTTATATAACGAAATTTTCAGAATCCACTTAAATTCTCTTGTAAATAAGCCTTTTTCGATACGTATGAAAGGAAATCTTATAGTATTCCCTTTTACCATATTTTTAAACCATTTAAATTATTAATCAATTGTAAATTTAATATTACAAACTATTTTTAATATGTGAGACTATTTTCTATTACAAAACAATAAAAAACTGCCTAGCAAGTTCCCCTCGCTAAACAGTTAGTTGTTGTATATTCTATTTTTTAATACGGATGTTACGATATGGGCTGCATCCCATTCCCCTAATGATAACTTTGTAATTGGATATTTCTTATCAAAAAGCTGTTTCGTTATCTCAGAGGGGGGCATTCCTTTTTCAGCCATCAGTTCTATTTTGCCGCTTAATTCTTTTAAGTTATTCAACTTACGGTGTAAAGCTTCCTTTCCATTTTCTATATAGCCTGCATGGTTGCAGTACATTTCCTGAAAATCAAGGGAAAGGGCTAGCTCCAATGAATCGATAATTTGCGGAATACTTTCTTCACGCAGCACAACTTTAGTTTTAGGTGTAACATACAAGTCCCCCGTAAAGAGTTGTCCTGTCTCTTCATTTAGAAAAGATGAATGGTCATTCGTATGTCCGGGAGTCAGAATCACTTTCCAGCGACCGGTCCTCGAAGTAAAATTATTTTCCAAAGGCCGTGCTTCAAAGGGTTTTCTCGCCCCCCAAAATAACTTCCTGTATAAAGGATAGTTTGCTTTGTGTTTACATTCTTCTATTCTTGTTTCATTCATAAATATAGGTAAATTATATGCTGTCTGCAAAAAATGTGCCCCACCAGTATGATCTTCGTGATAGTGGGTTAGCATCACCTGATCGACATCCATCGTATTGAAAAACAGTTTAAATTCCTCAAGGAGTGATGCCGCGCCAGTATCTATTAAAACACCATCAACCTCAAAGCAATGTACATTCAAACGCACCGATTGGAATTTGACAAAACCATTAATCATTTTCACACCGGATTTTTCGCTTATTTCCGATTTCTTCTCAAAGAACACGCCTATTACCTCCTTTACTCTATATTTTTCTACAATATCACTTTAACATAATTTCTGGAAATTAACTCCTAAAAATAATTGAATCGATAAATTAAAAACCGTTATGCAAAAAAATCTCACATAACGGCTTGTTTTATTTTTTAGTTAGACGTTGCGACTGGGTGATGGTTTACCCAATCACTGTACCCAGCCATATAAATTTGGACATTTTCATAACCTGCTTCTTTTAAAACTGTGTAAATAGGTGTTGCTGTGACACCTGAACCACAGTAAACAACAATATCTTCATCCTTTGATACTTTGTCTAGAAGAGAAGATGTAATGACCAAGTTAGAACCTTCACGTAGCTGTTCCCAGTCGTAATTTTGGGCTGTCGGAATATGTCCGGCTAATTTATCAAACGGCTCAAATTCACCATTATAGCGAGCTGCTGAACGGGCATCCAACAAAGTAGCTTTTGTTTTCCCTTCCACAATATTGACAATATCCTGGCGCTTAAGCAAAATTTCATCATTCCATTGAAGCTGCAAATTACTTTTTGGAAATGTCGGTACTTCAGTAGTAATCGGCAAACCTACATCTTTTAAAGCCTGGAAACCGCCATTTACAACATAGGCATGCTTAAATCCTGCATAGTTTAAAATCCACCATGCGCGTGTAGCATATGGTGAAGCACCTTGATCGTACACGTAAATCGCATCATTCAGATGTAACCCATGCTTTTCAAATAATGCTTGAAGCTGCTCTTTATCTGGAAGCGGATGGCGACCTTCACCTTTCGCTAAATCCGATAAATCTGTATTTAAATCCCAAAATACAGCCCCTTCTACATGCCCCTCTTCATACAGAGCTTTGCCTAATTCTATATTTGCCATATCAAATCTAGCATCGATAAAGCGTCCTGTCGGCTCAATTTTATCGGCTGTTACAAAAATATTAGTCATAAAAAGATCCTCCTTATGATCGTAGTTGTGCGAAAATATCTTTCCAAACAGCTAAGTGGCTTTCTTCCTGTAGCAATAGGCGCTCTGTTTCAACTTGCTCAATTGCCTGTTCAAGCATGTGCTGACGTAATTCTTCCGCCTCAATTGCTATAAAGCCTGCTGCCCATTCAAGAATTTTAGCTTTTTCTATTTCTAAATATTTTTGGGCGTTTGGTTTAGTTAACTGTTCCAATGCATCGCGTAATTGCTCTTTTTCATTTTTTTCAAAGAAGGACTTCACATTTTTAAAGTGTGATTTAACACCTTCATAAGGAGCAGTTTCAGCAAAAGGTCCTGTAAAGTCCAATAGCTGCGGCTCTTTCGATTCATAAGCTAAAAATGCAAAGCTTGGATTTAACTCTTTCAATTCCCGGGCTGCATCTTTAAAATGCGCTTTCATCTTCTTCTCTACAAATTGTGCTAAACGGAAATTCGTTACGCGCATCTCCTGTGCAAAGTCAAAACTTAGTGCTTGAAGCACTTCTTTCAAAGCTGTCTGTAATGCTTGCTGCGGAGGCATTTGAGCAAAAGTAGACGGATTATAACTTTCACGGAAGAAATCAGGATAACGATAGTACACACGTTGTAATACGTAGTACAGTAACTCATCCAGTTCCTGCTTCGCTTCACTTTCAATCATAGCTGTTTGGGTTGTTTGATATTTTGAATGTACAATATTTTCCAGATTTGTAAGCTCTTCTAGTCGTTCATCTTTACGCTTTAAGTTTTCTTCCGTTTGCGTAATTAAATCATGTAGTCGTGCCTCGGTTTTTTCCACTTCTTCTTTTAGCGCCTGTACTGCAATACTCATTAACTCATCATTCAGGAAATGATGGAATGCATCTTCAAATGGTGCCATCCCTGACTGAAGATCATTCTGGTTTTCCTTTTCTTTCAGCGCCAGCAAACTTGATACCCCGTAAAGTCTCGGGAAACGAATACCGAAGCGTTGTAGCTCTGAACGAACATAACTCTTCACTTCTTCCTCTTCATCCATTGTAGAGGCTAAATCAATTGCATTCACAATAAAGAACATTTTATCTAATTCAAAAGCATCTTTTACACGGCCTAACTGAATTAAAAATTCGCGGTCCGCTTTGGCAAATGCGTGGTTGTAGTATGTGATGAACAAAATGGCATCTGCATTTCGAATATAATCAAATGCTACTCCAGTATGACGGGCGTTAATCGAGTCCGCACCTGGTGTATCTACTAATGTTACGCCCATGCGAGTAAGCGGCGAATCAAAGTAAAAATCGATATTGTCGACAAAGCAAGAACGATTTTCCTGCGCAACATACTTTTCAAAATCATGACGATTAACACGCAATGTAGTACCTAGCTTCGGCACAAACGTTTCATAGCCTTCTGAATAGGCACGAATAAACGATTTATGAACATTTAATCGCTCGTCAGATAATTTAACAGCCAAGCCTTCTGCTGCACGGTCATAAGCTTCTTTCAGCGAATTTACTTGTAAGCCAATTGCTTCATAGGACCCTTGAATATCTTCTAATAGCTGTGCTTCATTTTTCAAATGAACATCTGCTGTTTCATGAGGATGTTCAGGTGATACTGGACGGATTTTATTAATCGCTGCTGTTGTTGGGTTAGGTGAAACCGGTAGAACGCGCTCACCCATTAATGCATTAGAGAAGCTTGATTTTCCGGCACTGAATGCTCCGAATAAAGCAATTGTAAAGTCACGCTTTTGCAAACGCTCTACTTTTTTTGTTAAGAAGCTTGAAACTTCTTTAAAGCCTTGAACATCCTTAATAATGTTGGCTGTCTTTAATGCTTTTTCAATAACGGCTTCCGCATTTAAGCCTGAACCTACTGTTTCCTGTACATGATCATCAACAAGTTCCGTATCCTTCGCCGTCAACTGTAACATCGACTCATTAAATGGTCGTACATCTTTCAATGCCTGTTCATGCTCACGTTTCCAGTTTTCTAGATGTATTTTCGATTCCGCACGAATTTCATTGGATACTTGCTTCATTAATGTATTGCTGAATGCTTCGAACTTCTCAATTTGTAATATATGTTGCAGTGCCTTTACTTTTTCTGACATCGCATTTATCTTCAGCTTTACCGGTGCTGCTGCTTCTTGCGCTACTTGCTCCAATGTATCTTTTTGCTCAATCTTCCAAGCATCTGTTGCTTGGATAAAGTAACGTTTTGTCGCCTCGGAAACACGGTTCGCAAAGTTTAATACTGCATCACCTGTAATTACTCCGCTTCTTTGCACTTGTTCTTCAATAATTGAAAATGGGAAATTAAATTCCTTTTGATCAATTCCTGCTGCACGCTCATCATTTAATGCACCAACATCTTTCAGCGCCTGCTTCATTAGTGCTTTCATATGACCAGTAATTTGAGATTGTACGACATGATTAAAGCTTGCATATGCCTCTTCTTGACGTCTTGATTTCTCTTCAGCCGTTTTCTTTTTGGCGGTAAATAGACCCCCCACTTTGAAGTCCTCTTGTTGACTTTCCAAATAGGCGCGTAATTTTTCTCGCACATCCGCCGGCATGATGGCAGCATTTGCAAGTAAATCTTTACGTTTTTCATCAAATTGCTTGTCAAATACCCCAAACGAGAATAGCTCTGTTTGACGAGTCAATTTCTCGTATTGTTCTAAAATATCATCACGGTGCTGCCAGTCATCCTCTGACACGATTTCCGCATAGGTTTCAAAGCGACCTTGTTTTTCTTCTTTTAAATATGCTTCATGCTCATGTTGTAGTTTTTTCAATGTATTTTCAGCTGTTAAAATTAATTGCTCCTGCCAATCATTCATTGAATCCATAACGATTTTTTTCACTTGATCAAAATCATTGTTCGGTAACTCCTTTTCACGTAATGATGTGAAGAAAATATTCTTTGGGTATACACCCCATGCCGCAAATGAGTTGTGGACCGATTGTTTGAAATCATCAAATGACAGTTCCGCTTCACGGTGTTTATCAATTTGATTGACGATTAAATAAACATTTGGATTATATTTCATTAACTGCTTTGTAAATTGGAAGTTCAGCTCTGATTGCACATGGTTATAGTCCATTGTATAAAACACCATGTCCGCTATATGCAGTGCCGATTCTGTACTCATTGCATGCGCATCATCCGTCGAATCTACACCTGGAGTATCCATAACGGTAACTCCCTCAGGTAAGCTTGACGTACTATGCCCAATTTCAATTTGTGAAACTAATTCACCGTTTTTGCTTAGTTCTTTCACTTGTTTAATATCATAGCCTGCTTCAAACTTTACCGGCTTTTCATTATGCAAATAAAGAATAGCAAAATCTTCATCCGATTTATGCACTTTTACAATGTTTGCACTCGTCGGGATTGGACTTGTCGCCAAAATGTTTTCCCCCGAAAGTGCATTGATCATACTTGATTTACCAGCAGAAAAGTGACCGGCAAAACCGATGACAAATTCCTTCTGCAAAAGCTTGCGTGCAAATAAATGAAGCTTTTCAATTCGTTCTGAATCCTCATTTTCCTTGTAGATTATGTATTGTAATGCCGATTGCTGTAACAATCGTTGAACTTTATCGTCAAACAACGTCATATTTCTTACCCCTTATCTTCATTCAGCATTGATCTATTATCTTATTAAAAGCTAATGTATGCTCGTTTTTTGTAATTACCCTGACCTTTATATGCTCTAGATTTTAGAGCCTAATTGTCATTCTTGATTGTCGAAACAAATAGATTTTTGCCTTAAATTCTTCATACTTTCTATAGTACCATGGTTAGTCAAGAAAATCGGCTAGAATTTTTTAAAATTATCGCGAATAATGCATTTTTCTATTAGACGAATTATAGACTTTCCCCCATAATAATAGCTATTTTCAAAATAATTGAACAAAAAATCAAATATAGTCACAAATGTTAACATGAGCACATTGTAAAAACATGTAAAAAAATAAATTGACTTCCAATACTTATAAAAAGTAAAATACTCAACATAGAGTATTTTCAGGAGGGATTACGTTGACTCAGCTCCTTGTATTAGGTGCGCTAAATATGCAACCGATGTCTGGCTATGATATACAAATCATGCTACAAGAAAATGAAGCCGAAAGATGGTCAGGTGTACTCGTAGGGTCCATCTATCATGCTTTAAAAAAATTGGAACAAAATCATTTTATAGAAATAGATCATATCGAACATAGCGGCAATCGCCAAAAATCTATTTATCGCATTACTGATTTAGGAAGAGCGCATTTAAAAGAGCTTATTTATAACTCTATTGTTTCTTCTAATGTACCCTACCCTCTCTCTTTATACGCTGGTTTATCTATGATTGATCAATTAGAAGAGGAAAGAGCAAAAGAAGCATTAAAACATCATTTAAAAATGCTTGAAAAAGAACTCCTTTTAGTCGAAGATGGTTTATCAATTAAAGAACAACATTTACCAAATGGGTTATCACCAATGATGTCTATTGTAGCTAAAAACATGGTAGATATTTTAGAACAGCAAATTAACTTTGTGAAGGATTTATTAAATAGTTATAAATAAAATTTAATCGTTCCTCTTAATTAAAAGAGGAACAAAAAAATATCCATATACTCAACATTGAGTATATTAACATTAAGGAGTGATCCATTATGAAACTTGACCATCTCGTAATAAATGTAGATGCAAATTACCAGCAAGAAAGTGAGGACGTTCAACAAATTAAAAAAGCTGGCCTTCCCTATAATATAAAAAAGGGTAAAGGTACTAAAGGTTTTAAAGCAACTAATATTTGGACTGGAAATGAATACTTTGAATTAATCACCATTAAAAATAACGATGGTGGCGGATGGAAGCCTGAATGGGTTCATGCCTATAATTCGGGACATAGAGGATTAATTTGCTTGATGATTGATGTAGATAACATCAATACAATGGTTCAGCGCTTACAAAAAGAAGGAATTTCTATTTCCAATCCTGAAAGAATTAAGATTGAATTTTTCTTTAAGTTAATTTCAAAAACATTACCCTGGCAAAATAGCTTTTTGAATTTCTTTGAAAAAATCCCTCTTCAAATTGGTTTTCAACAAATGGACAGCGAAAAAATCCGTAAAGGGTTTGAAAAGTATATGGTTCCTAATTCTAAAGAGAATAACATATCTGGCATTACACAAATTCATATTGCAGGCGACTTCACTATTTCCGACTTCCAAATGTTAAAAACTGTTTTTGAGAAAACAATAGATAATGAAAACCAACTAATCGTCCAGTTAGAAAATTCCCAAGAAATTATTTTTGAAAAAGCTAAAGACTATTCTGTAAAAGTCACATTAAAAAACGATAATAGTTCCTTTAGTAGGAAGACATGCAAAGTTGAAAACATCCTTATAAATTTAGACTAACTCACAAACAGTGCATTGCAATTGAACAGGATACGCTCTATTCAATTCAGTTAGAAGAAAAGGAAATTGCTATTACACTACAGTTGGAGGGAAATGTGTGAAATTTAACTCTAGAAATTTAGCATACAATGACACAGAAATTTATTGGAAAGAGTATCAACGATTTTTCCCTGAAGAATTGAGAATAAATGAAAATAATCTGCCAACTGAAGAATGGTGGGATTGGAATGATTGTTCAATCCATTTGGACCGAATGTCTGTATCGGGATCAAAAATTAAAGTTATTTTAATTCACGGCGCAGGCGGAAACGGTAGACTATTGGCTCCATATGCACGAATGCTACAATTAAATGGATATGATGTGGTATCCCCAGACCTCCCCCCTTATGGTCTAAGTTACACTGAGTCATTGAGTTCCATGGATTACTGCGATTGGATAAACATAATTAAGGACTTCATGGAACAGGAATATAAGCGAGACGGTAAACAAATTGTACTATTAGGAGCCAGCATTGGAGGCATGCTTGCATATCACGCAGCAAGTATGAGCGAAAACGTTAAAGGTTTGATTGTGACGACCTTTGTAGATACAAGTAATCAGAATGTTCGTGATCAAATTGCCCCAAACAAGCTGATTAGCCGCTTAGGTAAATTTGCGATGGATAGTTTTCCATTTGCATTGGATTCATTTCGGATTCCCGTTTCGAAAGTTTCGAGAATGAAGTTAATTACAAATAACTTTGAACTGACAAGACTAATTATGAATGATCCTCGAGCGGCAGGAACAAAAATTCCATTACGATTTCTAAGAACCTTCTTAAATATGAAAACAATTATTGAACCTGAATCCTTTAATGTCTGTCCTATATTACTTATCCATCCCGAAGTAGATCCAATGACCCCATTTAACTTAAGTGAATCTTTCTATAATCGATTAACATGTAAAAAAAGTTGTGTAATTTTAGAAGGAGCTGGCCATTTTCCGATAGAACAACCAGGTATCGAACAGATGAAAACAGCTGTAGTAGATTTTTTAATTGAGATAGAAAATAATATTGAGTCTAAAACAGACTAGTTTATCCTATCAATTTTGCTTTCAGTTACTAATAAAATACTATTAAAAATGAGGTATAAAAATGTTTTTCAAACCGAAATTAATCAAGAATGACAAGAAATATAGCGCTAAATTGTTATTTGAAGATGTGTCATCTGATAAATGGGACAAAGACAATTTAACAAAAGCTAATTTAGATTTTTCAATAGATAGTGTTCGTCTCGTTAATGAATACGCTGATCGATTAATCCAGACAGAATTCGGCAAGCTGCTATTAAAAGAACATCATGATAATTTGATAACACGCATCGGTGCCTATTTAGGGGAAGTAATTAAACACCACAAAGATGGCAAATATCGCTGGTATGATTTTAACTCTATAAGAGAAAATACCTTGCATTTAGATGAATATTCAGTAAGTGTACAAGATGAGTCTGTACTTTATTCTAAAAAGATAGATGATGTATTATACCCAATCTATGAGGTGAAGCAGTATTTTGATGGACAATCGAAATATACCAATTTTCTGGAATATGTAGAAGTTACTATTAAAGAATAGGTTTATACTAGAGTTAATTAGAGTTGTTAGTTTACCATTTTTTACTTATTCACCTTTGGGGAGAGGGATTGAATGCAAGAACAATTAATTAACTTTTTGATGTATATAATATATATACCAATAGTAATTATCATTCATGAATTAGGGCATGCATTATTTGTTGTGTTATTTGGAAAGGAAGTTAGAGAACTTGGATTTGGGGAAGATTTATTCAGAATCAAAAAATTTGTTGTAAAAAGAAACATTGGGTGGAACGGTGGTTATTGCTCATGGGAAAATATTGATTCCTTGGCGTGGTATCAAAAGATCCTAATATTTTTAGGTGGTATTATTCTAAACCTGCTCACAGCAACTTTAGTCTGGATATTCGGCGACGTCCAGTATGCAGATTGGTATAGATCATTTATTATTCTATCTTACTTTATAGCAGTAATTAATCTATTCCCGTTCAAATTCAAAAGTAATATCACAAGAATTGAATCAGACGGATTACAATGTATTAAGCTATTGAATTCTTTGAAGCAAGGGAAGTAGCATTGTTGTCCTTGTAAGATTTTCTAATATATTTTAAAATCTTCTAATATATTTTTATTCGTTCTAATAAAATACCGATGTGCTAATATCCCTTTAAGATGTGCTAAAATGGAAGCAATTTGTTCTAATATCACCTTTCAATGTTCTAATATCACTTCAAGTTTTTCTAATAACTCGCTTAATTGTTCTAATAAAATTTAAACCCCTACAAAAAAACAGCACCTCAAAATTCGAGATGCTGTTAATTCATTATTTTTTCTTAATTGTAATTGTCCAAGATGCTTCGCCTAATTGCTCATAGTTTGTTACTTCATGACCGTCTTCAGCTGCCCAACGTGGAATGGATTCTGTACCTTGTGTACAGTCAAATTGTACTTCCAGCTCATCGCCTGTGTTTAAGTCTTTGATTGCTTCTTTTGCTTCAATTAACGGGAATGGACAAACCATTCCTAATACTTCTAATGTTTTCTTCATATAAAATCTCTCCTTATGCACGCGCTGCTGCACGTTGTTTTGATGGACGCACAAATACGAAATAAGATGCTGTCCATGTTCCCAGAATCATAAATGTTAAAGCCGTCCAGCCTGACCAAGTCATCATAGAAGTCATAACTAAACCATTACCAATCGAACAGCCGCCTGCAAGACTAGCACCG
Source organism: Solibacillus sp. FSL K6-4121 (assembly GCF_038002585.1). Classification (NCBI taxonomy): domain Bacteria; kingdom Bacillati; phylum Bacillota; class Bacilli; order Caryophanales; family Caryophanaceae; genus Solibacillus; species Solibacillus sp. FSL K6-4121. Next base: position 206,951 of record NZ_JBBOCS010000002.1, on the reverse strand, counting down.
AAACCCATTAAAATACCGCCGCTAGAGCTTCGTACAACTGTTTTTGTATCAGGTGTCCGTAAACGGAATTCACCGCTCATTTTTGCTGCGAAATATGAGCCGAAGAAAATACCTAATACAAGGAACACACCCCAGTTAATAATATCTAAATCTCCTGTTACTAAAAACTGGAGAAGGTTTGCTGAAGGTGTTGTAATACCTAGACCGAAAATACGTCCTGATGCCGCACTTAACGGCCACGCCAATGTCGCAATTAAACCGATTAAAACCGCAGTCACATATGGATTCCAGCGTTTTTCAAATAAAATATGCGCTAAGCCTGTTTTCTTTGGCTTTAAGCTTGGAATCTTCACACGAGGTTTACGTAATTCACGGTAAACAACGAATGCTACCAAGGCTACAAACGGAATGACTAAAAACCAAACATTAATGCCGAATGTTTCTGCAATTGAATCTGTACCGACAACCGGAGTACGTGCATCCACTGTAAATTGTGCCAATGGACCAGACTTCATGATTGCTGCCATTAACATATAAAACGCCAATGCGATCCAGCTCCCGATTAAGCCTTCCCCTGCACGATACCAAGTACCTGTGGCACAACCACCTGCAAAAATAATCCCTATCCCAAAAATAAACGCGCCTCCTATTGTTGCCCACAATGGAAACTGCCCTACTGTATACTCAAACGCACCTGCGCCGATAAGTGCAAACACACCTACTGCCTGTATGGCAATCGCAACAAGTAACGCATAAAACATGCGATTATCTTTTGCGATGTACATATCGCGGAAGCCACCTGTTAAACAAAAGCGTCCACGCTGCATCACAAAACCTAAAAGAGCACCACAAAGGATACCCGTTAATGCCATCTGTAACATAATTATTCCCCCAAATTTTATTACCTAGTTTATCTATAGGAATATAATATAATAGTTTTCTACTATAATTCAAGTACTTTGATTAAATATTTGTTAACTTATTAATTTAGTTGGTTTTAATATTAGCTAAATACCGTTTTCTCCGCATCCCCCTCATAAAAGAACCATCACTTTTTACTGACATATGATACAAAGAAATATTTCGTTCACATCGTGGCTTGTTTTAATAAGTGTAATCCCTTCTGGAAACGGGCGAATTGTGTGAATTATTTCATTATTAAAATTTAAAGTAGGTGAAACATATAAAAAATTCCTATTTAGAGCTTCTCGCAGAACTTGGAATTGGTGGTGCACACCCTGGCGGAATTAATCTAACAGAAGAAATATTAAAAAATGAAAATATTAACAGTAGTTGGCACGTTTTAGATGCTGGTTGTGGTACTGGTCAAACAGCAGCTTACATTTCACAAACATTCCAGGCGAAAGTGACAGCGCTTGATTTTAATCCGACAATGGTTGCAAAGGCCAGACATAGAATGAAGATTAATAATTTGCCAGTAGAAATATTGGAAGGCTCTATTGAAGATATCCCTTTACCAAATGATCATTTTAATTTTATTATTTCTGAATCTGTCCTTTCATTTGTTAATAAACAAAAAGCAGTAAGTGAGATTTACCGCATATTGAAAAGTGGTGGACGGTTCATTGCTGTAGAACCAACGTTGAACGAACGACTTGACGATGCCCAAGAACAAGAAATCATGCAGTTTTATGGTCTTGATTCCCTACTTATGGAAACGGACTGGGCGGATTTATTAAAACAGACTGGCTTTGAAAATATTCAAATAAAGCATCATACTACAATTGAATCCGAACCCGATTTTCATTACTCCAATGAAATTGACCCCGCGCTTTACGACGTCATGAGAAAACATTTGGACATTATCACCAAATATCAGGAAACTTTTAGTTATCGAGTCTATACTTGTTCAAAATAAATATCCTGTTATAATCACGCTAATAAAAAAAAGACCGTACCATTTCATAAGAGGTACGGTCTTACTTATATTTATCTGGAAATTATAAAAGTGTTTCAGAGTGAATAATGTACTAAATGTTTCGAAACTATAGCCTCACGTTTTATTCGATATACTCTAAATAATCGCCTAAGTAAATCTTCTCTTCAACAACATCACCCGCTAAATTTTCATATATAACATATAAATAAGCTTCATCAAGCGCTGCTCTCAAATCGGCTTCACTTATGTTTTTTGCATTAAATATGACTCGGAATTCATCATGGATAAAATCTTCTAAATCATTATTTTGGGTAGAGCCACTTCCCGTTGCATAAACATTTTCCCCAAAATTCACATGGAAAAAATCTGCCCAATGCTGTGATAATTCGAAATGCACTTTTTCACCAGTCAACTTTTTTCCGTAATAAGTATATAACAAAACTTTATAATCCTTTTTAAATTCCTGTTCAGGTGTTATTCTTTCATTGTTCATTAATATATCGTTTTCTAATACTGGACTTACCTGTAGGATTAATTCATCATCTAGCACTGTTGTGGGAACTTTGTATTGAGAGCTTAGCGGTGTGACACTTTGTAAATTCGGTGCTAGTTGAGATAATAAAAATAACAGCATTGCCGAGACAACAATTACGGTAGGAATGAAGACAAATTTACGCATATTCTTTTTCTTTCGGTTTTGAATCTCCTGTATCACTCTTTTTTCTACAAATGCTGCACTTTGCTTCGTATCAATCCCGTACAATCGTTTCTTCGTCATGTGAAAGCACCTCCCAGTTTTCGCTAGCCAGCTCATTTTTCAGCAACTTCTTCGCCTTTGTCAGTCTTGTTTTAACTGTACTTTCAGGAATTTCAAGTAACATAGCAATGTCCTTAATTTTCATTTCTTCAAAATAAAAATACATAATCGGCTCTCTCCATTTGACTGGCAAAGCTAAAATAGCCTGCTCAATCAATTCATGTTCGTGTTGGAGAACAAGCTGATTTTCGTGTGTTGAACGCTTTAAAATCTCAATTTTATCCTTTAGTAAATGGCTACGGTATGCCCAGCTTTTTAAATAATCCTTTGATTTATTAATCGTCATTTTCGCTAAATATGCACCGATTTCCCCTTGTTCCTCATAGTTTGCTTTATAATGAAAGGTAATAAATACATCTTGCACAATATCTTCAGCGGATTGTGCATTTTTTGTGTAATAATACGCAATTCGTATTAATTTTTCGCTATAGTATTGCATCAAATGTTCCAACTGTAATTTACGCGACATGCTCATCCCTCCCTCATACTGTTAACGAGGCTCGATTTAGAAAAGTTTTCACATTCCTGTTTATTTGGAAATAATACCTTACTAAACACAAAAAACAGCAGGAAGGTCATCCTACTGCGATCACTATAGTTTTAATGATTACTTCTTTAAAAATCCATACTAGCACGGACTTTTTCCGGAACCATCACAACTTTTGTATTTAAATCTACAGAACCAAAGCTTGCATCAATGTATTCATCCCAATACTCAAGATGTCTTTTATCTATCCAGTGATCGGACTCATCCACATCCACACCGCCTTCTCCACGAACCGAATACCAATATAAATATTCTTCGCCATTCAGAACTTCATGAAAAATTGTTTCCACATACATTTTTTCACCTTCCAGCGTTACAAGTACATCATCCATATGTTCATTCAAAAAGTTTAGCCATTCCTCCACTTTAGAAGATTTACCGGGTCTTACCCGAAAGCGAGTTAATTCCACATTCATAATAAAATCCCCCTATTGTTTCAGCCAATACTCCGAACCATCATTACTGCGCTCCATAAAACCATATTCGATCAAATGACGACGAAGCGATACAAAATCTGCATTGACAGTTTTTAAAATTTCATTCACTTCCTTTTCATGATAATGGATCCCCTCTTCAAAACGCTTTAAAATATGCTGTAAAATAATGAGCTTTTTCTTTTCCTTACTTGGAATCGTTTCAATGCCACCGTCTAATCCATTTTTGAAATATGTCGTTAATACTTTCTCGCGTTCTTGTTCCTCTATACTATAGCGTTCGTCCACTTGTTTCGCCCCCTTATGAATTGCATAGTGCTCCGGGTTTTTCATGAGCTGCATTAACGCAATAAAAATTTTCGCCTGCTTTTCCTTTTCACGTAACTTGAAACGATGCTGACGAACTGTTGATACACTTGTTAAACTGCTTTTTTCGACTATTTCCTGATCTGACTTGCCTTCAAAAAAGTACTGTAGCATTTCAATTTGCACATCCGATAAACCTGTTACCTTTTTATCAAGTGACAGCAATGCCTGAAACGACGATTTATGTATTTGTCCGATATGCAGCTTTATCGTACCTTCTGCTGTAAAAAACCGTCCCTCATGTTGAAAGACTTCATGAATCCCAAATCTTGTCTCGCAAAATAAACATTCGTAATGGCCATCTTGAAGTTCATAACCATTCACTAATGTATTTACCGAAATGTTTTGAATATCCAAAATAATCACCTCTATAAACATTTATAATATATATTCGTTATTTTGTAAACAAATTAATTATTCGTTTACTATACAAGTCGAATTTCAATAAATACTTTTTACATCCTTTACACGTTATTTCAAATGTTGATTAAAAGCTGTCTTACGTCTTTCTTTTTACCTTTTTTACTGAAAATTCTATATTTTTAGCGACCGAGGTATACAATTATGGTTCCTTTTATGCTATAGTTTGTACAATTACATAACGTGTAAGAAAAGGTACGCACATTGTTGTGCGTTTAAAAGGGAAGTTGGTGCAAATCCAACACTGTCCCGCAACTGTATTACGGAGCAACTCTTAAAAAGCCACTGTTATTTAACGGGAAGGTAAGAGGCGCGTTGATGTTAAGTCAGGAGACCTGCCTTTTTCTAGTACACACCCGATACCTACGTGGAAATAGGTGGTGTTCTGTGCGAATAAAGCGTCAATTATAGACGTTTATTTTACTATGCATAGATAAGTCCTAAGCTGTTTCCAAGTCACATTGGAAACAGCTTTTTTATTTGGGTTATGTAAATACATGAGGAGGCTTATCAAATGAATATTGTTAGTAATGTTATCGGTTACCCTTATATTGGAGCTACCCGAGAATGGAAACAAACTTTAGAGAAATTTTGGAAAAAAGAGCTTGATGAGGATGTATTTGAAGAACAGCTAAAAGCCATCCGCCTGAATCGCTTGAAACGCCAACAGGATTTAGGACTACAGTTAATTACTATCGGGGATTTCACAAAATACGATCGGGTACTGGATTTAGCAGTGATGTTTAACATCATTCCTAAACGCTATGATGTGCTACCAAATGCTTCTTCGTTAACTACATACTATGCAATGGCACGTGGTACTGACGAAGTAATAGCAAGTGAAATGACGAAATGGTTTAATACAAACTACCATTACATTGTTCCGGAATATGAAAATCAGGAATTATCCTTAACAAATAACTACATCTTACAACAGTTTGAAGAAGCTAAAAATGAGCTAGGCATTATAGGAAAGCCAACAATTATCGGTCCTTATACTTTCGTTGACTTAGCAAAAGGGTATGACGATAAAACACGTGCCGCCTTCTTTTTAAAGTTAATTCCGCTATATGCACAGGTAATCCAGCAGCTTGTAGATGCAGGTGCTGATTGGATTCAAATTGAAGAACCTTCTTTCACTAAAAACCTCGAGGAAGATGAGATTTTATTAATCGAAGAAGTTTATAAACAATTAACTGAAGACGTACCACACGCAAAAATACTAGTACAAACTTATTTTGAGGCACTAACTTCATTTGAGCGCTTAAGTAATCTACCTGTTGCAGGTATTGGCTTAGATTTCGTACATGGTAAAACAGAAAATATGAAATCGCTTCTGCAACATGGTTTTCCTAAAAATAAAACATTAAGCATCGGCATAATTAATGGTCGGGATATTTGGTCAGCTAATTTAGCTGAAGCTGTTTCTACAATAAGTACCGTCAAGCAATTAAGTGGTGTAGAAGATTTATGGGTTAGCTCTTCCTGCAGTCTACAGCATGTTCCTGTTACAAAAAACTCAGAACAAAATCTTCCGTCTGAATTATATGATGCCCTTGCTTTTGCTGACGAAAAAATCCGCGAAATTGCGCATTTAACAAATTATATTCAGCATGGAACGTGGGTTAAAGAAGGTATCGTCGCAAATAGTATTAAAGCGATTGAATCTTTAGCGACACATCCCATACGAAAAAATGAGCAAGTTAACAATTTAGTTAAAGGAATTAAGGATACAGATTTCACACGTACTGTTCCATTTAAAGAGCGCCAAGTACTGCAAAAGAAATCATTAAACTTACCTGACTACCCTACTACAACAATCGGCAGCTTTCCTCAGTCTCAGCTAGTAAAGAAAACACGGGCGGCATGGCGGAAGAAGGAAATAACTAACGCTCAATACGCAGCCTTTGTAAAGGAAGAAACTGCACGCTGGATTCAAATTCAAGAAGAAATCGGATTGGATGTACTAGTACATGGTGAATTTGAACGGACAGATATGGTGGAATACTTTGGAGAACATTTAACTGGATTTGCCTTCACGAAAAATGCTTGGGTTGTTTCATACGGTTCACGTTGTGTTAAACCACCAATCATATACGGCGATGTTGAATGGACACATCCAATGACTGTTAAAGAGGTCGTTGAGGCACAGAAGCTTACATCAAAATATGTAAAAGGCATGCTCACTGGACCTATAACTATTTTAAACTGGTCATTTGTTCGTGATGATATTCCAAGAAAAGAAGTCGCCTACCAGCTTGGTTTGGCAATTCAGCAGGAAGTTAAGGCACTAGAAGATGCAGGAATTAAAATTATCCAAATTGATGAACCGGCACTTCGGGAAGGACTACCTTTACGCAAGGAAAATTGGGATGAATATTTACAATGGGCGGTAGATTCGTTTAAGCTGGCAACATCAAAAGTGGCGGTAGATACACAGATTCATACCCATATGTGCTATTGCGAATTCAATGATTTTATAGCTCCTATCCGCGCTCTGGATGCAGATGTTATTTCATTGGAAACTTCCAGAAGCCATGGAGAGCTAATTGATTCTTTAAAAGTACATCCATATGAACTTGGCATCGGTTTAGGCGTTTATGATATTCATAGTCCCCGTGTTCCAAGCATCTCAGAGATTAGTTCTATATTAGAAGAAAGTCTCGCTGTTATCCCAAAAGATCAATTTTGGATTAACCCTGACTGTGGCTTAAAAACACGCCATGAGTCCGAGACGATTGCTTCATTAATAAATATGGTAGAAGCCGCTAAGCTACTACGCACTCAAGTATTATCTGTCTGATTTCACAAAAATACAGTAAATCACTAAACGCTTAAGTATTAGTGGTTTACTGTTGTTAAAAGTAGGTCAGACGATAAGCTATGGGATCAATAAACGGAGAAATTCCGCTTATTTGGAAATTAATCTAAAAATCAGCCAAAATAAGAGGCGGAATTCCGCTTATTGCATTTCACAACAGGAAAACAAGTGGCTTTTTTTATATATAACCGGAAAACCTCCCTTTATTTACATCTAAAACTGAGGTCTTTCAAAATATAAGCGGAAAACTTCCTCTTATTTTCACTAACTTAAATTCAGGTAAATGAAAAATTTATATTTAGTCATTGTAGGATAGCTATTTGTATTACTCTCCCCTTATTGTTTACAAATAGCTATCTAAGAATAACTAAATTTTACTGGAAAAGGTTTAAATTTAACATTTAATTAAAAGGGAAGAACGGTGTGAATCCGTCGCTGTCCCGCAACTGTGATTCGGAGCCACTCACAATATAACCACTATTGCCGAAAATGGGAAGGTGTGAGGAGCGTTGATGATAAGCCAGGAGACCTGCCTTTTCAAGTACAAACCATTAACCTACGCGGATAGGAGGTTTAGAGTATGAAAGTGAATATTCTTCATGCTCATAGTGCGACAATTATACAAAGGTTTTCATTGCGAAAAAGAAAACTTCTCTTGTATTCCTTGTCTCTTTATGAAGCGACCATTTAGCGACAACTTCAAATTACTATGTTGCTATTTTTTTGGACTATAGGAGGAATATAATATGCAATTGAACAAAGTACTTCAATATAAGCAATTGATGAATGAAGTAATGTCAATATATCAAATAGAGGCAGACGCAAATACCATTAAAAACACTACACAACAATTGTTAGCGCAATCACCTAATGATTACAAGGAAATTTCAGCTGCCTGTTTTCAAAAGACAACCGAATTTTATATTAACAAACTAAAAGAATTTATTTTATTCAATAATCTGCATGAAGCTACAGAAAGTATAAAAAAATATGCTGAGCAACTAATTAATCAATCTCCACAACAATATAAAGAGATTAATTATGCCTATTTACATGTAAAATACGAATTAATTGGTCAGCCTTTGAATACTGTTATCAAATGAAAAATCATTTTAAAAAATAATTGAAGCCTTTGCAAACAATAAGGAACAGTCTCTCATTCATTATGTAAGACTGTTCCTTTTCTTTATAAACAAAACAGGTCGTATTCCTTTGATAACTGTGTTAAAAAGGCAATGCCAGCAACGCTATTGCCAACTTGATCGATTGCAGGACCATATATCCCTATTCCAATTGGACCTTGTAAGTGCTCAATTGCCCCATTTTTCACAACTGCAATTATCGCTCCGGACACACCACTTTTTGCTGGTAACCCAATGAATGCCGCGAACTTCCCAGATGCATTGTACATCCCGCATGTGAACATTAATGCTTTAGCAATATGAATCACTTCTTTACTACAAGTAGCGGCACTATTTTTACCATTGGTCGCAAAATAAAGAGCCATTTTCGCTAAATCTGCTACATTAACTGAGATTGAGCAGAGCTGTAAATATACTTGCAATGCTTCCTCTACGTCTGATTTTAAAAAGCCATTTGCCTGCAAAATATAGGCAATCGCCCGGTTGTAATCAGCTGCATGATATTCTGATAAATATACTTCGTTGTCGATGTGTACTTTCTTCCCGATTATTTTCTCTAAAAATAAAGTTACTGATTTCACTTTTTCATACATCGTTTCCCCGGGTAATAAAGAGGCTACTGTAATTGCCCCTGCATTAATCATCGGGTTAAAAGGCTTCTTATTGTGACTTTCTAAACGGACGATAGAATCAAAGGAATCCCCTGTAGGTTCCACATCAACATAACGCATAATTTCCTTGATCCCGTGGTGGTTCATTGCCACCATAAAACTAAATACCTTTACTACACTTTGAAGTGTAAAAAGTTGAGTACATTCCCAAAAAACGATCTTATCTTCCATTGATACTAAACTAACAGCAAAAGCATTCGGATCGGCCGTAGCTAGAGCCGGGATATATGTCGCAACCTTCCCTTTAGCCGTCATCTGTGCAGCATACTCATAAATACCCTGTAATTTTTTCATTGAAGCTAATCGTGAAAACTAGCTGCTCACCTCTCTATACATAAACTATCCTTTTCAATTAATTATTCTTTCCCAATTTGTCGGTTGTTATATTGTATAATTTCTACAAATGAAGTTGGCCGAAAACAGGCTCTTTAAGAGTTGATCCAAGCAAGGGTTGATTCAATAAATTGGGGAAATATGAGAGGTTATGGAATAAGGTCATTAAGAAAGTTAGAATATAGTTAATATTATCTATCTATTCTCCGGTCATTATATTGATATAATAAAGTGACTTAGTAAAAAACTATATAATATAAATTAACTAGGGGGATTATTTTACTTGAATAATACAAATCCACTTCAAAAAAAATGGCTCGTATTAATCGCTGCATTAATTATGTTGTTTTTTTCTTTAAAGGACTTTGATTTCTCCGAATTAGAAAAGTTCTCATTTAAAGATATGTTGCCAATCATTTTGATAACAGCTTTTATTTTTTTATTAAAAACAAGTATATTTTCTGTTATCTTGTTAAGTATAAAGAAATTATGGAGTAAATTATCTAAAAAAAACGAGTGATAATCTTTCCAAATAAAAGCATAGGAACACATCCAGAAGGCACAAACGTTGATTTATGAACTGCTCCCTGTCAAGTAGACAGTGGAAATAATAAAAATGCTTTAAGCGGCTTGAGACCTGAACTCTTTAGGACTCAAGCCGTTTAATGTTTCTTGATATCGTTCGTTGTTATAGAATTTTATATATGTATCAATCGCATGTTTTAACTCTTCGTACGTCTCAAACTTATGTAAATAATACTTCTCTACTTTTAGAGTCCCCCAAAACGCTTCTATCGGTCCATTATCAATACAGCGGCCGACTCTCGACATACTGTGTGTCAGATTTGCTTTCTCTATGATTCGCTTGAATTCTTTTGATGTATATTGATATCCTCGATCACTATGTAGGATAGGAAATTCCTTTTGATTTAACTGGCGTATAGCTGGTTTAACGGTCTTGAAAACTAAATCATTATTATTTAAATGTCCTAATTTGTAACTGACAATAGACTTGTCATATAGATCAATAATCGCACTTAAATAAGCCTTTTTACCATTTCCATACTGGAATTCATTTACGTCTGTACACCATTTTTGATTTGGCTTTTTGGCCGTAAATTCGCGTGCTAATACGTTCTCAGCTGTGTAATCTGGTGTTACCTTACGGTACTTTTTTGGACGACATCGAATAACTGCCTGTAAATCGGAAATCTGCATCAGTCGATAAATACGTTTTTTATTTACTTTATTTAAGCCTTCTTTTTCGCGCTGACGATTGATTGTCATAGTGATTCTACGATAGCCGTAAATACCATTTACTTGTTTATATAAATGATTAATGGATGCTACTAACTGTCTGTTTTCCAATTCTTGCGATGTTGGCTGGCGGTTTAACCATTTATAATAAGCTGCTCGTGATACGTTAGCTAATTTACAAAGTAATAGAATCGGAAATTTTTCTTTTTCTGCTAATTCTTGAATAGCTAAATAATGACTCTGCGTACGAATTTTACTTAACGAAGCCTCCTTTCGATTTCCTCTAACTTTTTTAAAAGTAAATTTTCAGCACGTAATCTTTCATTTTCACGTTCTATTTGTTGGATTTTTAACCGTAATTTATCTTCTGGTGTACGTTCATCCGCTGATTTCATTCGCCCACGGCGATCTTCAAGAGATTCTTCGCCACCAACTTCAAACTTCCGTACCCACTGGTAAACTTGTTGGTAAGTCACATTATATTGAGTTGCCGTTGTTTTATAATCCTTTTGATTCTTTATACAAGTTTTCGCAATTTCAATTCGTTCTTCTAGAGTAGTGTTTCTTCCCTTAGTCATAGTTTGGCTCACCCTTTTATTCGAGTCTTTTAAATCACTATGACTATTATATTTTTTTAACCACCTGTTGAATACATTTTGACCACTGATTCCATATTTGGTCATAATCTCGTGCTTTGAATACTTACCTGTTAAGTAATCTTCAATGGCGTTTCTTTTCAACTCTTGAGGGTAAATTTTATTTTTCGCAGGACGAAGTAATGCGCTTGTGCCTCCAAATTGATATTTAGCTCGCCATTCATATAAGTTCCTTACATTCACATTGAATATGCGACAAATTTCTCTTACCGAGTAACGACCTTCATCTAAATATTTAAGAGCCAAAATCTTAGTATCTATTGAAAATGTTTTATTAGACAAAAAATGCCCCCCATTCGACAAACAGATTTTATTTTTTAATCTGTCTACCTAATGGGGAGCATATCATTTAGAAGCGATTGTGCCTTTTCGTTGGGGAATTGTTTATACGGTGTTATATGCACTTTTGTTAAATGTCAGTTATAGCAACAGGTTCGGAGAATTTTGAGTAAAGCTGCACAAATGGTGTTAATGAATAAAATCCTGTATATTAATGCTAATTAGAGTGTCATTTACATTATCTTTTTCTCTCTATAAACTGAACCCGTTACCCATAAATCACAGTCTTTATAAATCCTTCCACGTTTCATATTGCATAGTACAATTACGCCCTTTACGCTTGGCTTCATAAAGTGCCTTATCTGCATGTTCAAAGATAGATATTTCGGTATCGTCTTCTTGAAAAGTAGCACACCCTATACTTACCGTCAGCCTTCCTATTGTCGGCCAAATCGTTTGCTCCAGCCTTTTATTTAGATTTTGGGCAAGTTGAAATGCTTCTTCTTCAGCAGTTTCACCTAATAATAATACAAACTCTTCCCCGCCATATCTTGCAGCTGTATCATTTTCTCGTGCCACAGTATTTAAAATCAACCCCAATTGAGCCAATACTAGATCTCCAATTGCATGGCCATGAGTATCATTGACTTGCTTAAAATGGTCAATATCCATTACAAGTAGAGAGAACGGCACACCATTTTGGCGATATTTCTCCACATACCCTGTAAGCTGCTGTTGGAAAAAGCGTCGATTCGCAATCCCCGTTAAATTATCCGTATTGGAAATTTTCGTAAGTTCCTCATTCATACTAAGTAATTGATCTTGTTTATTTTCAATTTCCTTATTAATTCGATGAAGATGCTCATAAGCGATTGTTTTTTCCTTATAAGCCTCTTCCAGCATTAATTTAGCTTGACGAACTTCACGCTCATGGTCAATCCTTTTTTTCATTGGCATAAAAACGATAGATACTAAAGCTGCATCATCCAACTGAATCTCTTTTGCATTAACTAAGCATGGAATAGTATGACCTTCTGAATTATGTGCATGAATAAACAGTTCATCTACAAAATGATAAATCGACATATTCGGATAAAGATAGGAATGAAAAATTAATTTACTGCTTGCAGAAAATAATTTTTCTATATGCTTTCCGATTAAGTCCTCACGTTTATAATTCGTCCAGTTTAAAAGTGTTTCATTTATATCCGTAATCACATATTGTAAATCCGTTTCCATATATCCACAAGGTAATTGAAATAATCGACTATCCATTTATCATTTCGCTCCTATCCTCGCTTTAAATACTGTAAAATGATTTCTGCAGTTAAATTTGGATCACTTAAATGCGGATAATGACCTCTCGTATTTAAGATTACTAATTCACTATCCGGTATATGCTCATTTAAATAGTCCCCTACTTCAATCGGGACAATGCTATCATTTGCGCATTGCAATAATAAAGTAGGTATTTGCAGTTCATCTAATTGATGACGATAATCACTAAAGAAAGTTACTTCGGCAAATTGGCGAGCAATACTAGGGTTCGTCGAAACGAAAGTTCTTTCAAGCGTTTTAGTCAAATATGAATCTTTGGACTGGTCTATTGCCATCGGGGCCATATAACTTGCCCAGCCTTCAAAATTCATTTCCATCGTCTCTAGCAGCTCTTCAATTTCACTACGGCTAAAGCCACCTATATAGCTTCCATCATTTAAATAGCATGGGGATGGGCCAATCATAATTAATTTTGAAAAATACTGTGGCTTTTTTATTGCTGCGAGCATACCAATCATAGAACTTATGGAATGCCCAATAAAAATAATATTTTTCAGATCAAAAGCTTCTATAACATCGATTACATCTTGCGCGTACCCATCTAAACTATTGTATTTTATAGAATCGTACGCTAAAATGTCCGATTTACCTGCACCGACATAATCAAATAAAATAATTTTATATGCATCCTTTAAATAAGTCGTTAAAGAATGCCATAACGATTGATCACATCCGAACCCATGACCAAATAATAATACTTGCTCCCCTTCCCCTAATATTGTCACATTATTTCTCTCTGCAATATTGATCATCATAATCTCACCTTTAAATAGTAATGACACTTAATAATATGTAATATTTTCCAACAAATTTCTATAATAACAATGAAAAAAGCGCTTTGTCAAGATGACATTGCGCTGAATAAATTTTATTTTAAGTAAAGATTTTGTGCATTATTTTGCGACATTCTTTAAAACAAAGTTTCCAATCGATAAATAAACAATTACTGTTGCTCCAACTAACGCATACAACATTTTACACACCGCCTTAACAATTGATAATAATTATCAATTTCATTATAAATCGTTTCTATTTTAGCGTCAATGCCTTTTCTTTTGGAATTTCTGTATACATACACTAAAGTAACATGGTAATATGTAGTAAAAGTCATGGTAAGGGGGAATTCATTTGAGTACTTCTAAGCATATTCAAACCATTTTGAATGGTACAATCCATTCATTAAAATCTATTATACCTGTGAATATAGATGTAAAATCTCCTTCGATTGCAACAGAACCTTATGAACAAAAAGAGATGGGTGTACTAATAGGATTAGTCGGTGATTTAAAAGGTCGTGTAATTATAGATGGATCGCCTGAAATTTTTGGTTCAATTGGCTCAGCAATGTTTGGCATGCCTTTAGAAGGCCCAATGCTGGAGTCATTTACTGGTGAGCTTGGAAATATGATTGCTGGTAATTTATGTACATATGCAGGACAATATGAATTGGAACTTGATATCACCCCTCCTACGGTGATGGTAGGACATACGAAATTATATGGGTTCCAGCAAGCATTCCAAATACCTGCATCAATAGAAGGTATTGGAGATATCATTATTCTTTATACAATTGATGATGAAGAAGAGGAAGAATAATAGACCTATCCACTGAAAAGAGTGGATAGGTTTTTTAGATAAACAATACAAACAGAATAACATTTACGATAAATATTCTTTGTATATGATGTTTCCAATTTGGTTGTTGTTTTTTTATTAAAATGTGTAAATATACAGTAGCTGAAATAAAAAAAGTAAATATTAATAACATCATCAGCAAATGATTTACACCAAGCCATTCATTCATTTGATGGATACTAATAAATGTAAGTACTAAGCAAGTTAAATTAATTATCGGTGAGTTTATTTCCTTTATTCCTCTACTTTTTGTTTTAATCGCTACATAAACAAATATTGATAATAAAATTGTCAGTAACCCAATTTTCCAGGGAGGAAAATTATTTTTTTCAATATATATATGTAACCAGTAGGTGTGAAATTGTTCATGGCTTTGTTCAGGTAATTTGAATTGCATCATTGTATTCGGATTAACAAAAAATGAGTTCCCGTTTTCACCAATCTCTTTTAAATATACAGAATCCCCGTTCTCTAATTGAAATAAATAGTTTGTTGAATTTGTATAATTCGTTAAATCCCCAGTAAACGGTGACATTTCACTATTTTTAAATAACAGCTCAATTTCATTTAATATAGCGGGATCCGTGGTAGATAATTTATCCGTATAAAAGGGTGAAGTTAAGTTGTACATACGATAAGCACGTTTACTATAAAGGTAGTAGGCTTTCGTTACTTCCCCAAGCTCGAAATTTGTTGATTGTTGCGACTGTATAGATTTAGGGGACTCTGTAATTATTTGGGAAAAAACAAATAGTAATAATCCGAAGAGCACGAGTGTTACACTATACGTAAACTTTTGCTTTTTCATGTAATCATTATTTCGCTTATTTAATTTTAAAAGTTGGCTATTCTTTGTTTCTTCATCCAGGTTTTTTCTCTGTAATGATCTTAATTTTGAATCAAGCATCTCGCTCCCCTCCTAGCAGCTCAGTAATTTTTTTCATCCCACGCTCTGTAGCATTCTTTACTTTTGCTTCATTCCATCCTAATATTTGAGCACTTTCTTTAATTGAAAATTGTTCGATTTTACGTAATACAATTGCTTCACGGTAATGGTGAGGGAGCTTTCCTAATGCTTCATAAAGCTCATACTGCTCATTTTTTGCTTGAAGCCAATGTTCGGGTGAATATGTATAGTCGATTTGTTCATGCTCATGTAGAAACGGAATAAATTTCAATAATCTTTTACGGCGAAAATGGTCGTAAACAAGATTGCGCGCAATTTTTGAGAGCCAAGTTTTTTCGCTAGATTGACCACGAAATTGGGGGTTGCCATTGATCGCCTTTAGAAAGGTTTCCTGCGTTAAATCTTTTGCCAGCTCATCATCACCAACTAAAAAATAAATAAAATGATAAATGCTATCACTATATGTGACGTACATACGTTCAATCGGCAATTTACTTCCCACCTCCTTATTCATATAGACGGACGGATATTGTTTTTGACTCACTTTATTTTAACAAAATTGAAATTTATTACAGCTCCCGAAAAAGTGGAGTTATTCAATTTAAAAATAAGCGGAAGATTTACCCTTATTTAAAAATTGCCCCTACTTTTAAGGAGAATAAGGGGAGATTTTCCGTTTATGTAATGAAAATTTGATCATTTTACGTACTTTTAAGCTTAATAAGCGGAATTTCTACCTCTATTTGGGCTTTTTTTCAATCTTAAATTAAAATAAGGGGAATTTCTCCGTCTATTTCCTTCCATAATATACACATACAAAAAACCCGTTCGAATGCTCAAACGGGTTAAAAATATTATTGTGGCTCTACTGCCAAAATGTCTACAAAGTCTGATTTTACTTTAACTTCTTCATCGTTTAATAAAATATGAATATCACCATGGTCATTCGAAGTACGAATTAAACGGCCCATTCCTTGTTGAAGACGAAGCTGCATGAATGGCAACTCAACTTCTTCAAATGGATTTTGTGCAAATGAGCGTTTCGCATCAAATAACGGATCATGCGGCGGGAATGGTAAATCGAAAATAATAACGCGTGTCAACGCTTCTTCCGGTAAATCCAAACCTTCCCATAAATGATACGAACATAATGCCTGAATTTCACCGTTCTGGAATTCACGTACAATTGCAGATAGCTCACGGTCGCCTTCGAATGCAATATTCAGTCGCGTCATTAAACCTACATTAGCTTTAAACTGATTCATCGCCTGCTTTGATTTAAACAGGATTAGCGTTTGCTTTTCATCTTTAAGAAGCTGTTCTACTTTTGCAACTTTGTCAGTTTGAGAAAGTTCATGCAAGTAAATTTTCATGACTTCTTCATAATCAAACGGTGAAGGTACACTAAAGCTCTGATATTTTTCGATTCCTAAACTCGCTACAATATAGCTGAAATCCTTTTTCACGGATAACGTTGCAGACGAGAATACAATCGGCATTTTTTTCGAGAATAATGTTTCAGATAGAACATCAGTAATAAGGCGTGGCATAATTACTAACGTTTCTTCCCCATCAGTATCCTCAAGCCAATCTACGGCATCACCCTGTGCAACGAAAATGCGCATCGCTGCTACATAATGCTCTAAAAATTCTTCAGCCATGTTGAGCTCATATTCTGGAATCATGTAAAGCTCTGATTCAAATACTAACTCTTCAAGCAGTTGGTCAACATCTGCTATAACACGCTCACCAAATTGAATTAGACGCTCTGATTTAACTATCCGTTTTCTGTCTTCCTCTGACTTAATTACATCCTCACGCAATTGGTCAAAAAACAGCTCGTGATGGTCCTGTAAATGCTCCATCGCATATAATGTACGCTCACGCACACCATCTACCATTAAGCGCTCTAGTAATTCTACAATTGTATAAGCTTGAACTTTATATGTTAATGCTTTTTGAGCAGCATATTCCAGTAAATGTCCTTCATCAAGTACCATCATCGACACTTCCGGTAATAAAGGAAGTTGCCCTTCACGTTCACGGGACTCCTTCGTCGCTAAATGTTCCATTAAAAAATCTTGGGAACAAATAATTAGGTCTGTCGATTTACGATAATGGGCACGGTGTAATGTTTGACCGCAACGATTGCGTAAATCACAAACAGCACATTGCATAATAGAATTGTAATTCACTTTTTGCCAATCTTCGTCCGTCACTAACGGGTAATCCGAACGCTCTCCATAAGGCTGTACTGCAATCATACTGCCTTGAGCATACACACCATCCGGAATTGAAAAAGCGATATCATCAATCCAGTCTTCTGTTTCATTTTTTTCCGCTTCTTCAAAACGCTTTAAACATAAATACTGATCGCGTGATTTTGCAAGACGGACATCAATTTCAAGCTCCAAAACATCGCGAAGTTTATGAATATCGCCGCCTTCTTTTACTAGCTGATCGATTAATGTTTCATCTGCACAGGCGATTAAAGCCGGTTTCCCTGTATAGCGTGCGTATGAGACAGCAGGTAATAAATAGGCAATTGTCTTCCCTGTCCCTACACCTGCTTCAGCAAATAATACGTTCTTTTCTTTTAATGCTTGTTCTATTTGGTAAGCCATAAATATTTGTTCGTCACGGCATTCAAAGCCTCGTTCTGGTAGCTCATCATATAATACGTCACCGAGCCAATCACCTAACGAATCAAAGAAAGTTTTTTCTCTTGATAGTTCAAAAGGTAAAGATTTTCTCAAATGGATGTTCCCCCTCAATATGAAGCGGAAGGAATGGGTGGCCATTCCTTCCGCAAAAACACTCTTTATAATTATAGTCAACAAAAAAAAACTTTACTCATCATTATACATCTAAATACATAAAAAAAATACTAATATGCAACAAAAAACTACATTAGTTTAGCACCAATGTAGTTTTCATATTAATTTTCACGCTTAGACTTTTGACCCCAATATTGATACAAATCTGTACGAATAAATCCGTTAAATAACTTACGCTTTTTCGTTGCTTTTTTACCGTAATGCACTTCAAATTCTTCCATTGATGACAGCATATAAACTGACCATGTTGGATAATTTTGCATCACTTGACCAAATTGGCGGAGCATTTTCTCAATTTCTTCCACTTCACCAATACGTTCTCCATAAGGTGGATTCGTTACGATAACCCCATCCGTTAGCTTCGTAGTAAAATCTGTTGCCTGCATTTGTTTGAAAGTCAACAAGTCGCCAAAGCCTGCTTCAAGAGCGTTTTCCTGAGCAATTGCTACCATTTTATGATCGATATCCGTACCGATAATATTAAGTTCCTGATCATAATTCGCTAAATTATCCGCCTCATCACGGGCCTTATCCCAAATATCCTGTTTCATCCATGGCCAAGACTCCGAAATAAATTCTCTATTATAGCCTGGTGCAATATTTTGACCAATCATTGCTGCTTCCAGTGCAATTGTTCCTGAACCACAGAATGGGTCTACAAACGGACGACTTGGCGACCATTTCGAAATTTTCACCAATGCAGCTGCAAGCGTCTCTTTTAAAGGCGCTTCACCTTGCGTCGTTCTGTATCCACGTTTATGCAAACCGACACCCGATGTATCTATTGTTAATGTTGCCACATCTTTTAAAATCGATATTTCAATTTTGAATGTTGGTCCCGATTCATCTAAAAATCCTAATCGCTTGTAGGCTAATTTCAGACGTTCAACTATTGCTTTTTTCGTAATGGCCTGACAGTCAGGTACACTAAACAACGTCGACTTAACTGACTTACCGGAAACCGGGAAATTTGCATCCACTGGTAAATATTTTTCCCACTGAACGGATTTTACCCCTTCAAATAATTGGTCGAATGTTCTTGCCGGAAATTGTGCAACGACGATTTTCACACGGTCTGCTACACGTAACCATAAATTCGTGCGGGCAATCGCCATCTCGTCTCCTTCAAAATACACTTTACCGTTTTCTACCTGTGTTTCATATCCTAATTCACGTACTTCTTCTGCTACGATTGCTTCCAAGCCCATCGCTGCTGTTGCTACTAATTTAAATTTTGTCATGCTTTTAAATCCTTCCTTGATGCTCGACTTCCCAAAAATGAATGAAGTCAATTAATTCTTCCATTGGCAATGGTCTACTGTAGTAATACCCTTGAATAAAATCACAGCCCATTGACTTTAATAGCTCAACTTGTTGGCTCGTTTCAACGCCTTCAGCAACGACTTTCATTTGCAGGCGGTGAGCCATTTGAATAATTGCATCGACAATAGCCTGTTTGTCATCCAGTGAGCAAATATGTTGAATGAAGCTGCGGTCGATTTTTAAAACATCTAACGGGAAACGCACTAAATAACTTAATGAAGAATAGCCTGTCCCAAAATCGTCAATTGATAGCTTAAACCCTAATTGTTTCAGCTTAACTAATTTACTAACCGTCTCCTGTGCACTATTCATAACTGTGCGCTCTGTCACTTCGATTTCGAAGCATTGGGCAGATGTATTATTTCTTTCTAAAATTGTTTGGACTGATTCTAAAAAGCTTTGCTGTTGGAAATGAATACTTGATACATTAATTGCAATCGGAATTTTAGGATATCCTGCTGCAACTAATTTTTGGTTCCCTTCACATGCCAAATCAAAAATAATTTCACTTAAAGGAATGATTAAGCCCGATTCTTCGGCATGTTCGATGAATTCTGCAGGTGAAACGAAGCCGAGTTTTTCACTATTCCAACGGACTAGGGCCTCTATGCCGACAATGTCATTTGTAACTGTATTAATTTTCGGCTGGTAGGCGAGTGTAAATTCACGATTTTCAATTGCTTTGCGTAATTCACTATCCAACATTAATACTCGGTTTGAATCAGTTTTTAATTCTTCAAAGTAAAAGGAGAAACAATTTCGCCCATTTTCCTTAGAGTAAGACATCGCACGGTCAGCACGATTTAATAGTTGCTCTGTTGTCATACCGTCCTCAGGATAAATACTGATACCCATACTCGTCGAAACATAGATATCCTGATCGTGGATTTTAATCGGTATCTCGAAAGCCCTGATCACTTCTTCAGCAAATTTCGCCGCTTCTCTCGGATGTTGAATGTTAGCCAAAGTAATGACAAACTCATCCCCGCCAAAACGAGCTAAAACATCCTTGTTTTTAAGCAAGCTATTTACACGTCTTGCTACTTCCACTAATAGTTGATCACCAATAGCATGTCCAAGTGTATCGTTTACTTGCTTAAAGCGATCCAAATCCATGAAAAGAACAGCATGTTGTATCGGCTGTACTTTTTTTGAGGACATTTCCAGCAGAACTTTCATTCGTTCGATAAATGCGAAACGATTACATACATCTGTCAATGAATCATGCAGCGCTCTTTTTTCAAGCTCATCTTCAACAATTTTCCGTTCAGATAAATCCGTAAAAATACCACAATAATTTGTAACTTCACCAAATTCATCTTTAATTTCTATTATTGTCAGCCATTCAGGGTATAATTCACCTGTTTTGCGTCTGTTCCAAATTTCGCCTTGCCAAATTCCGTCTCTCTCGATTTGGTCCCACATATCAATATAAAAAATTCTGTCATGTACGCCGGATTGTAAAATTGAAGGTTTTTCCCCTTGGACTTCCTCTAATTTATAACCCGTTACAAATTCAAAAGCAGCATTAATCGATAAAATCTTTTTAAACTTATCAGTTATCATTATACCTTCAGCAATATTTTCAAAAACCTTTTCAATTAATTCTTTTGAAAAATGAGACAATAATAGCTCTTGTACATTTGGTTTATTTGATTCATTCAATACAACTCACCCTTATTTCCTTATAGAACAATAATTCATTTATCCTGTATAGACTTCAATGTATGTACTAAGTTTGAAGTAATGACTTCTAACTTTTGGTGTTGAATCTTTATTTTGCCAATTTTACTGATTTTATCTACTAAGAAAGGCTCTCCAAAAGAAATGGAGAGCCTTATTACATGTTTAAGAAAAGCATCAATAATCAATAAGCCATGTTTTGTTCCTAAGTACTCAAACAGCTTTCGCCTCGTACGACTAGGTAGTAATCATCTATCTACGGCCAAAATGACCGTCCCTCCATCCGTTCAATTCCTTCTGGAGAGTGCCCCTACCATAATTTGGGTTTCTCACTCATGGGGTTTACCTCGTTCCACCTTACAGCTTTCACTGTAAGCTCCGTCACTGTGGCACTTTCAGGAAGTTTCGTCCATATCTAAAAGACTTAGGAGTTCCTTCCGCCGTCAAGAGAAGCTCTCTTGCCTTACCTTATTTTTTCAGTAAGCACGAACACTACGGGCGTCTCAGCACCGTGTGAGCATGGACTTTCCTCTACGATAATGAAATCGCAGCGATTACTCGAATATTGATGTATACCTAAATTATACTTTATACTTTTAAAAAATACAATATTGCTATAAATAGTTTAACTATTCGTATAGTTTGCTCCCAAAAACATGCTTTTCTAAATTAGAAAGGCGTTTTAAAATATCAAAATTTGTACTATTAGCTGTCGGTGGTGGTGCAACAACAGATGATTTACGTGTAGAGTTAGTCAACTCCTGCTTCAAACGTTCATTTTCCTCTGTTAATGAAGCTATTTTGGCTGTAAATGAATCATAATCTTCACGAATCAAATCTAAAAATTGATCTACCTCGTCCACATTATAGCCTTTCATGCTTTTTTTGAATTCTTTTTCTAATATATAGTCAGCTGTTAATTTAATATCCATTATTCATCGTCCTTCCGTCACGCAACTTCTTTATCTTATTATAGCATAGGTCAGACGTTTCTTACGAATACATGTTTTAAACAAAATGAAAATTTTTTCAGCGTTTGTTCACATTATTTTTGTTCATTTTAATATCTAATCGGCCGAGCCTTTTTTGCCAATTTCTCTGCTTGTTTAGCAGCTGCGTTTCATTTCTAAATGAAATTTGCTGTAACAATTCAAGCCCTTTTTCCGAAAAGGCCATCGCTTGTTCATAATCTTTTAGCTGATGTTCATATAAAATTGCCAACTGCTCATACGCCTGTAACTTTTTTTCACGGGGAATTGTCGGCAATGCCGAGTGGAAAGATTCAATTGCTAAATTAATTTCTCCAACTCGCTTTAATTCATAAGCTAAATAAAAATGAGCATAGCCTGTTTCTTCGGTATTGAAGTGTTTTGTCACTGCCTGCAATATTTCCGCACTTGTTTGTCGTTTTTTTAAGTCGCCAAACCACTTTCCAATGTTCGTATACGTAGTAGCAGATTCGGTCGAAATCGCATCAAACAACAAATTAGTCGAATGAATGTACAAAGTAATAAGAGAAAGTAAATCCCATTCATTATGCAACAGAACTTTCATTAGTGTTTCGGCATTGCCGCTTTTTATCGCATCAAAATAAATGATCGGCGCTAAATGCCCTGGAATATCGCCTTTCCGGAAAAATCCAAGCTTATCCTGCTCTACTTGTGTGAGCTTCATTCGCGCTAAGTCATCTTTCCATAGTCGCTTCGTACTATGCAATAGATCAATTTGACGCTGCGTTTTTAACGGTGGCAAATGCTGTTTGTTTAACGTCCAGCGCACTTGCAGCTGTGGCCAATCGAAACTTTTCCCATTATAGGAAACAACCGTCATATTTTTCTGCCATAATTTCGATTCAAAAAGGAAAGCTACTTCGTTTGATGGGTCTGACAATACGTAT
This sequence comes from Solibacillus sp. FSL K6-4121, assembly GCF_038002585.1. Classification (NCBI taxonomy): domain Bacteria; kingdom Bacillati; phylum Bacillota; class Bacilli; order Caryophanales; family Caryophanaceae; genus Solibacillus; species Solibacillus sp. FSL K6-4121. The sequence goes on along the minus strand of NZ_JBBOCS010000002.1, from coordinate 183,688 downwards.
TGAGTAAGAGTAAATTGTTCCTCCTCCTCATCAAATTGTAGAAAACCTAATAAAAAGATATGTGTCCCAGCCCCTTTAAGACCGGTCGTTTCCGTATCGAAAAATACAATCGTCTCCTGCTCATTAATTGCAAAAGGATGGTCATCAGCTTCATATTTCCACCGTTTCAGTGCATTAAAAATTTCGCCAAGTCTATAATCACCGTGCTTATAATCAAGGGGATAGCGTACTTCCCTTTTAAAAAGCATACCAAATTCATTTTCAACCACCTGAAGTCCGGCCTGCTGCCACTGTTCACTATAAAATGGGGGGTCCGGTTTTATGAAGGCAGGCTTTTCTTGTTTTTGCCCTGTATTTTTACTAAGCAGCTTTTTCATTTGTAGGAGCTTATTTTCATACGACATGTCTTCACATCATTTCACTTATTAAAATATCCAAAACTTTTAAAACTTGTTTCTTGCTTTCTCCTAAACTATCTTGTGCCCCGATACACGATGGACAACCTTGCTGACATGGACAGTTCGTCACATGTTGGGCAGTTCGTTCAAGTAAGGAAAGCAATATGTCATAAACACGTTCACTTAAACCGATACCACCAGGATAGCTATCATAAATAAACAATGTCGGCTTTTCGTTGTGTACTGCCTTTACTTGAGGGACAACCGACACATCCGATCGGTCACAATGAATGAAGAGCGGGATAAAACTCCCCATTGCATAGGCTGCACCGGTTAAAGCATCCGTTAACTGCTCCTCAGTCCAATTATAAGGCAATTCAAAGCTCATCCATGTTGCATTTGTATGCATTTCCATTGGTGGAATCGATATCGGACCTGAGCCGATATTATCATGTGTATTAAATCGAATTTTTTTGAAAATGGTTGGAATCGCTAAAATGCTGACATCCCCAAAACTTACAGTAGCATTTTTAAAAGGTGCAGATTTATCTTCGCTTAATACTTTTAACTCGACAGCTAAATTAGCATCGGTGAAGTAATCGACATCCACTTCACGAACAAATGCTTTTTTCTCTTCCCAATCCAATTTTTCGACTTGGAACTGGATCCCTTGATGTATATAAATCGCTTCCTCATGCAAAAGTGTCATTGCACTATACGTATCCATTTCCCCGATGACCTTTGTATTTGCCGGTGTTGAAATATCAATGATTACGACATTTTCTTGTGCAGCTGAGCGTAATGATATTTCATGGGCCGGAAATCTGTCACTCATCCAATGCCATTTCGTACTTGTACGTACGAGTACACCTTCGTCTTCTAAATAGGCGAGTAATTCCTGTACTTCAAATTCTCCATAATTATCATTCATTGAAAAAGGAAGTTCAAATGCAGCACATTTCAAATGCTCCATTAATATGAGAATGTTCTCAGGATTAATACGCGCTTCTTCTGGGGAACTCCCTAGTAAATAGCTAGGATTTTGTACGACATATTGATCCAATGCTGTAGATTGGGCAACATAGACAATAAGTGCCTCATCCTGACGTCTCCCTGCCCGTCCTGCCTGCTGCCATGCACTGGCAATGTTGCCCGGGTATCCTGTCATTATGCAAGCTTGCAATTGACCTATATCTACACCAAGTTCAAGTGCATTTGTGCTGACAACCATTTGAATCGAACCGGATCGTAAACCTTTTTCTATTTCACGTCGCTCACTCGGTAAATAGCCTCCCCGGTATCCTTGAATGGACTCATCCATTATTTTTTTCGATGTTAGCGATTTTAAATAGGTTACAAGCATTTCGACACGAACTCTTGATTTGGCGAATATAATCGTTTGAATACCTGCTTCAAACAAACGCTTGGAAATGTCACGTACCTCCAATACCGCGCTACGTCTAACTCCAAATGTCGGATGTACGATTGGTGGATTATAAAAAATAAAAGTTTTCTTTCCTACAGGTGCTCCTGATTTCTCTATAAGTACATGCTCACTATTAGTCAAACTTTCTGCAAGCTCTTTCGGGTTTTTTATTGTCGCACTTGTACAAATAAAAATCGGCTTGCTTCCATAAAATTCGCAAATACGTAGAAGCCTTCTTATAACGTGTGCAACATGTGAACCGAAAACGCCTTTGTACGTATGTAATTCATCAATAACAATGTACTTTAAGTTTTCAAAAAGCGAAACCCATTTCGTATGATGCGGTAAAATACCCGAATGCAGCATATCTGGATTGGTCATCACAATATGCCCGGCTTTTCTTATTTTTTGACGTATACCGGGTGCAGTATCTCCATCGTATGTGTAGCTTAAAATATCTTCTTCCATTAATTCAATCAGTTCATTTAAATCCGATTTTTGATCCTGGGCAAGCGCTTTTGTCGGGAACAAATAAATCGCTCGGCTCGAAGGATCTTCCAAAATTTTCTGGAGAACAGGTAAATGATAACAATAAGACTTCCCTGAAGCGGTCGGTGTAATAGCAGTAAAATTCTTTTGCTGTTCGGCATAATCAAAAGCCTGGCGTTGATGTAAATAAAGCTGATGAATGCCGCGTCCATGCAGAGCCTTTACGATTGACGGATGTAAGTTTGATGGAAATTCCGCATACTGAGCCTGTTTTTCTTCAATTGTATGCATTGCGACAATATTTTGTTTCATTTCCTCATCATATTGCCATTCCTCAACAAGCTGAGTAATCGTTTTTTTCTTACTGAACATCGTCTTCACCTTCCTCAATCTTGGAAACGAGAAGCTTTAATGTATATTGTGCAGATTGAATCGACTGGATAAAGCGTTTTTTACTAGTCCCTTTATAAAAAGACTGTACAACAAATTGCTCCATCGCATCTGCTGCGTGGTCAATTTGCTGTACATATAAATTTTTAGGATACGTGCTTTTAATCCAATGTGCCGCAAGTTGCTGCCATTCCTGAATACGTGTATGGACGATATCAACATGGGGCTTGACGTCATTAAAGAAGTCAGGCTCCATGTCCAAACGCCGCATTTCCTGGAAACGTTGTAAACACGCTTCACATTCATCTATTAATATATAAGTTTCTTCTAATAATCGCATAAAAAGCACCTCAAATAATTTCGTCTGTATTATCGTTTAGTGTATCAAATTCTCATCGATAGTACTACTTATATGCGAACACGTATTCTTTACTTGACTCTTGATTTCTGCTAAGCTAACTTTTTGAGAAACCGAAATTAAATTTGTTAAATGATCGATCTTCATCCTTAATTGTTCACGTTCCATTTGCAATGTTAATAACGTTTCTGCCATTTCAACTTGTTCTATTAAGCGTGATAATTTCGACATATAATGCCCCCTTTTCACAATGATTCTTGCTTTTTTTGTAGAATCCTTGTCATGTGGCAAAAATAGTGTTTATTCGGCAAAAGATGTTATAATTTGCATAGTTTTTTTTAAAATTATTAACGAGTACACTGTTTATGATACACTATTAAAGTATTATTTCTGCTAGGAAAGAAGGTGATTCCATGGTCATTCGTTATCCAAATGGAAAGCTCTATCAAAGTGCGCCTAAGTTGGAAAGTACACAAGACCCTGCTGAACATTCAACGGTTGCCAAAGATGCAAAAAAAAGGGCCATTTCCTACAGTAACCGTGGAAAAAGCTTAGAAGATGACTTAAATGAAACAAATTTGTTTTATTTACAAAGGAAATTGGCAAATATACACAAGAAACCTGTTCCGATTCAAATCGTCAAAGTAGATTATCCGGCAAGAAGTGCTGCGGTTATTAAAGAAGCTTACTTCCGCACCCCTTCCACAACGGATTATAATGGCGTCTGGAATGGTTATTATATCGACTTTGAAGCAAAGGAAACTGATAATAAAACATCCTTCCCATTAAAAAACATCCACCCTCACCAAATGACTCATATGGAATCGGTGACAAATCAACGAGGAATTGCATTTTTCATCATACGGTTTAGTTCATTAAATCGAAATTTTGTCATGCCTTATAATGTTGTAGCCAATGTATTTAAAAAAATGCATGAGGGTGGCAGAAAATCAATACCATTAACCGTTTTCGAGCAACAGGCTATCGAAATTAACGAAGGCTATTTACCAAGGCTCGATTATTTAGATGCGGTTAAAAAGTTAATCGCAAACGGGAATGTTTGTGAAAGTGAGGAGAACTAACGTGACGGAAAAAAGAAAAACGCGCGAGGAAATTAAACGCGAACGTCAAAAAAATAACAGATCGAAAAAATCAAAATCAAAAACATCGGCTGGCAACTGGGTTAAGCGTATTGTAATGGCAATCGTTCTAATCGGTGCTTTAGGCTTTTTAAGCGGTGCCGCACTATTTGGCTATTATGTAAGTAAGGCACCTGAATTAGACGAAGAATTACTGAAAGATCCTATTTCATCTGAATTTTACGATGTAAATGGTGAATTATTCGCTACAATCGGAGCAGAAAAACGTAATTTTGTAAAATACGAAGATATTCCTCAGCAAATGATTGATGCGATTATCGCAACTGAAGATGCACGATTCTTTGAACACTTCGGAATTGACTTCTGGCGTTTAGGTGGTGCTGTCATTGCCAACGTCCGGGACGGATTCGGGGCTCAGGGTGCAAGTACGATTACACAGCAAGTTGTTAAAAACTCATTCTTTACAAATGAGAAAAAGCTGGAACGTAAAGCACAGGAGGCTTGGCTTGCGATTCAATTAGAGCGTAAATATAGTAAAGAAGAAATTTTTGAAATGTACTTTAATAAAGTACTAATGTCCGGCAGAATTCATGGTTTCGGTACAGCAGCTAAAGAATTTTACGGAAAAGAACTAAGTGAATTGACGTTAGCTGAGTCTGCTCAATTAGCAGGTATGCCGCAAAGCCCGAACAATTTCAATCCATACAAAAAACCGGACCGTGCTAAAAAACGCCGTAATATCGTGCTATCACTTATGGTTCAGCACGGTAAAATTTCCGAAGCAGAGGCTCAAGAAGCAATAGCCGCTCCTGTAACAGGAGGTTTAATTCCTGAGGAAGATCGTGTCGCAAACAGCACTACAAAATATCCTGCCTTTTTGGATGTGGTGATGTCTGAAATAGAAAAAAACGGCGATGGTGAACTGCTTTCAGAAGGAATTAAAGTATATACAACACTTGATCCGAAAGCACAAGCAATTGTAGAAGATCGAATGAACAATGACAGTAACTTCCCTACTGAAAAAATCGAGGCGGGCGTTGCAGTTATTGATACACAAACAGGTGAAGTTCGCGCGATCGGTGGAGGTCGTCATTATACAGGATTTAACTTTAACTACGCAGATGATTTAATAGATCGTCAGCCCGGTTCGACATTAAAGCCTTTAATTGATTATGGTCCAGCTTTTGAATATTTAAAATGGTCAACAGGTCAAACAACGGTCGATGAAAAAATGACTTACAGCGGTTCAGATCAAGTTATCGGAAACTGGGACGGGAAATATTTAGGAACAATGACTGTACGTCAAGCACTTTATACGTCACGTAATATCCCAGCCATTAAAACATTCCGTGAAGTCGGTCCAGAACGTGCACAGCAATTTTTATCAAACTTAGGCATTAAATCAAAAGGACTGACGGAATCAGAAGCAATTGGTGGTGGTAGTACAACTATTTCGCCGATTCAACTGGCCGCTTCCTATGCCGCATTCGGTAATAATGGTATTTACAATGATGCCCATTCTATTAATAAAATTGTATTCCGTGATGGTAAAACATCAAAATCATATAAGCCTGAATCAAAGCCTGCCATGAGCGATTATACAGCTTATATGGTAACTGATATTTTACGCGACGTAGTAAGTAACAAAAATAATGCATCTGCACCACGCGCTAGCGTTTCAGGCGTTGATATTGCAGGTAAAACAGGTACGACAAATTACGATTCCGATGAATTCAAAAAATATAATCTGAAAAGCAGTTCCGTACCGGATACATGGTTTGCCGGCTATACAACAAACTATTCAATCGCCATTTGGGGCGGTTATTCCAAACGTAAGGATGCTATTACGACATGGGAAGAGCGATGGTTGCCACAAACTTTGTTTAAATCAATCATGACAGATTTAAATCAGCATAATCCATCATCAACATTTAAACAGCCAAGTTCTGTTGTGTCGGCTTCGATAGTAATTGGGTCCAACCCATTAAAATTGGCCAATGAATATACACCTGCAAATCAGCGTACTACAGAGTTATTTGTCAAAGGAACAGAGCCTACTGAATATACAGAGGAATTTGTCCCTCAAACATTGGAAGCACCAACTGGCTTACAGGCGACATTCAACGAAGTAGCTCAGCTTGCAGATGTAACTTGGTCACACCCATCACAAAATGCTGAAGATGGGGACGCACAAGATCCAGTCACATATGAAGTATCAATGGCAGTAGATGGCGGTTCTGCAACTGTTCTATCAGTTTCAGGCGCAACTTCTATACAAGTACCAAATATAGAACGTGGAAAAGAATATCTATTTACAGTCACAGCCATTTCCGGTGATCTACGGAGTGACCCTGCTGCTGTAACATTATTCGTCCCGGGATCCCCAGAGCCAGAAGAGCCTGAGGAGCCAAATGAAGAAGTGGAAAATCCAGGTAGCCCTGAGAACCCTTCACTGCCAAACAATGGGAATGGAAACAACAACGGCAATCAGAATCCAGGTAATGGTAATGGAAATAACGGGAATGGTAATGGGAACGGAAATGGCAATACTGTAGAGCCAGAGTCCCCAAATCCTGAAACATCACCACCGAATCAGCCTACCCCTCCTCAACCAGGCGGTGGCGAAACGAATCCTGAAGATTCAGATGACGATTAAATAATACAAATTTTAAGAGCTACCCATTATTTCATAATAATAGGTAGCTCTTTTCAGATTGTCGACAAAAGGTCTCGAGAGACCTTTTGTCTTATTATTATAAATTTTTACTAGATGCTTAGCAGGAATAAGTTGTTCATGTTCATTGATTTAAATTGATTACTAGTCATCGTAGATATCGTATCTCACTTTATTTAAAGCGATGAATAAGTTGATTGGAGTGGAGGGACCGTGACTCCACCGGGAAACGCACGCGCGGAAGATCCACTAAATTGTGCCTGCCGTTGTAGGCACAATTTAGTTAGCTGGAGCCGTGCCCGGGGAAAGCATCGGTCCCGGAATGGAAATCAACGGTTTTGATTAGTTAACTTTATTTTAATAAAAAAGACTGTAGGCAAACCCGAATTTCTTCGAGTTTGTCTACAGTCTGTAAAGAGCTACCCATTATTTCATAATAATAGGTAGCTCTTTTTTTCGATATATTATGTTTATTTTTTCAGTCTTAATCGGGCACAGCGCTTTTTCGTTTCTTTAAAAAGCTCATCCAGCTGTCTATAACATGCATATTGACCCGGACGCATTTTAACAAACTGCAGGCGCTCCATGCCATTAATTGGCATAAGCTCGTACACATTTTGCTGAGAGAATACTGTATTTTCCGTTATTGAACTAGTCATAAGAAATCCTTCAAAAAGTTCGATCCCTTTTTGCATAAATTGTATAGCCGAACCGTCACGACGTTCATGGGCATTATGAATATCTTCACGTATCGCTTCCCACTCTTCATACCAGCGATCGACTATTTCTTTTGAAATGGCTTCTGTATTCACTAATATCATACTTTCACCAAGCCTTTTTTCAAGCGCTTTTGTCCTTCACGACAATCATCCAGCAGTGGACATGTCCCACAGCCCGGATTTTGCGCTTTACAATGATAGCGTCCAAAGAATATGATTTGATGATGAGCACGGCTCCATCGGTCCATCGGTGTTTTTTTCATTATCATTTCTTCAACTTCCAGCACGCTGTCTTTCCAACGACAAAGACCTAATCGTTTAGAAACACGCTCTACATGTGTATCAACTGCCAATGCGGGAATATCAAATGCAACGGATAATACAACATTTGCCGTTTTACGTCCGACACCAGGCAATGTAACTAGCTCTTCACGCGTAGCTGGCACTTCACCACCATATTCATTTAAAAGACGTGCACACAACAATTGAATATTCTTTGCTTTATTTCGATATAGTCCGATCGAGCGAATATCATTTTGAAGTTCCTCTAATGGGACATTTAAATAATCTTGAGGTGTTTTGTATTTTTGAAATAATTGTTTCGTCACTTTATTCACGAGCACATCGGTACATTGCGCAGATAATAATGTAGCGATTGTCAGCTCAAATGGATTGTCATGCACTAATTCACAATGCGCATCAGGATACATTCGGTCCATCTCGTCTAAGAAGTGATTCCATTTCACTTTTGTTAACATAGTAAATTAAGCGCCCTCCTATTCTCGCTCCTCTAACCAATTATAAAATGAGACTTTTTTCGTTTGCTGAGTTTCCTGTTGTTTTAACGCCTGGGTAGATGATGGTTGCATCGTATTTTTACGGTATTGCTCACTATGCTTTTCAATCTGTGCTAGCGTCTTTATATTACGCTTTTTCCATTCGATTAAAATACGATCAATATAACGCAAATTAACTTTATCTGCGAGTACCGCTTCCTTTAATGCTGCTTTAATAATTTCCGGACTGTGTTGGTCCAAGTCCATCCACATACCGATCGTTTCAATTTCCATCGGTGAAAGTAAACGCCCCAACTCCTGCTCAAACAACTGGAAAATCTTCGCCTCGTCCAATTTTGTGGCAGACGTATGCTGCTGTTGCTCTTTAGATTGCAACAAATCCAAAAGCCGCTCCCATAATGGATAGATTGAATATTTTTCGGTAATTCGTCCGGATTCATCTGTACTTTGAGAAATTTCGACACAGCCTTTTTGCATTAAGCGCTGCAAAATCTGAGAAATGGCCGTTAACTGAAAATTGGTCCTTTGCATTAAATCATTCGGCGTCGGAAAATCGATTCCCTCTTGTTCAAAGCTTAGTAAATGTAGAACAATCAATGCTTCATCATCTTGGATGTTCAACTCGCTATAATGTTTAAAAAATAATTGTGGAATAGTAACTTGTAATTGCTCCGTCCAAACGCGGATTCGATTAAAATTTGTTGACATTGCTGAATCCCCCTTTGTTCGCTCGTAACGACAAAACGCCCGGTTATATTCCGGACGCTTTCTCATAGATAAGATATAAATTGTTTATGGATATAAACGGTTTAATAAACGTGGGAATGGAATCGCTTCACGGATATGTTCAGTTCCGGAAATCCATGCTACTGTACGCTCTAAACCTAAGCCGAAGCCTGAGTGAGGTACTGCACCTTGTTTACATAAATCTAAATACCATGCATACGCATCCAATGATAAGTTATGTTCTTCCAAACGGGATTTCATTAACTCATAATCGTAAATACGTTCAGAACCACCGATAATTTCACCATAGCCTTCAGGAGCGATTAAGTCTGCACATAATACGACATCATCACGTTCTGGGTGTGGCTGCATGTAGAATGGTTTAATACCGATTGGGTAGCAAGTGATAAATACAGGCTTGTCATAATGGTTGGCAATTGCTGTTTCGTGTGGTGCACCAAAATCGTCACCCCACTGAATATCATCAAAGCCTTGCTCATGTAAAAACTCAATTGCTTCATCATATGAAATACGTGGGAATGGAGCTTTCACATTTTCCAATTTTGATGTGTCGCGGCCAAGACGCTCTAAATCAAGCTTACAGTTTTTCAGAACAGATTGTACGATATGTGACACGTATTGCTCTTGTACTTCTAAACTTTCATCATGCTCGACAAATGCCATTTCAGGCTCAATCATCCAGAACTCGATTAAGTGACGGCGTGTTTTTGACTTTTCTGCACGGAAAGTCGGACCGAACGAGAATACTTTTCCTAATGCCATTGCAGCAGCTTCCATATAAAGCTGACCTGATTGAGATAGGAATGCATCTTCATCGAAATATTTAGTATGGAATAGCTCTGACGTTCCTTCTGGTGAAGAACCAGTTAAGATTGGCGGATCCATTTTTGTAAAGCCATTTTCATTAAAGAATTCATATGTAGCACGAATAATTTCATTACGTACTTTCATAATGGCATGCTGCTTACGAGAACGTAACCATAAGTGACGGTTGTCCATTAAAAATTCTGTTCCGTGCTCTTTTGGTGTAATCGGATAGTCATTTGCTGCGCTAATTACTTCAATACCTGTAACATTCAATTCTGCACCGAAAGATGAACGTTCATCTGCCTTTACTTCCCCAATTACGTACAGTGATGTTTCTTGTGTCATACCCTTTGCTACTGCGAATAGTTCTTCGCCAACTTCCGCTTTCACGACAACCCCTTGTGCAAAACCTGAGCCATCACGTAATTGTAAGAAAGCTAATTTACCGCTTGAACGTTTATTTGCTAACCAAGCTCCGATTTTTACTGTTTCGCCAATATTATTTGGCATATCTTTAATCATAATTTTCTTCATAAAGTCCTCCAAAAGTTAAGCTACAGCTGTTTTTAATCTTGCCACTTTGCTTTTACAAAGGCTTCGATTCGACGAACTGCTTCTTCTAATAATTCTAAAGATGTTGCGTAAGATAGACGTATTGTCGCAGGTGATCCAAAGCCTGAACCTGGAATAACTGCAACATTTGCTTCAGTCAATAGTGCCGATACAAAATCGTCCACAGATGCATAGCCTGTTTTTTCTGCTGTTTCCGAAACATCAGGTAATAAGTAAAATGCCCCTTGTGGCTTTAATACTTTTACTCCAGGAATTGCTGCTAGTTTTGGGAATATCACTTCTAAACGTGATTCAAAAGCTTGTCTCATCTCTTCTACTGGTTCTTGGGATCCGTTGTATGCTTCAATTGTTGCATATTGGGCTGTTGTCGTTGCATTTGAAGTCGAATGGGAAGCTAAGTCGGTCATCGCCTTAATAATAGACGCATCACCTGCTGCATAACCAATTCGCCAGCCTGTCATAGAGTGTGATTTTGCCACACCATTCACAACAATTGTACGTGCCTTAATGGCATCCGAAATTTGCGCAATCGAATAATGCTCTATTCCATTGTAAACAAGCTTTTCATAAATTTCATCTGAAACGATTAAAATATCTTTTTCTTCCGCTACTTTCGCAAGCTCTGCCAACTCTTCCTTCGTATAGATCATGCCAGAAGGATTTGATGGTGAGTTAATTATGACCGCTTTTGTTTTTTCTGTAATAGCATCACGCAATTGCTGTGCTGTAATTTTATAGCTTTGCTCCTGAGTTCCTTCTACATAGACAGGAACACCGCCAGCTAGCTTCACTTGTTCCGGATAGGAAACCCAATAAGGGATTGGTATGATTACTTCATCCCCTTCATTCAATATAACTTGGAACAATGTATACAGAACGTGTTTAGCACCAACACCAACAATAATCTCATTAGCTTTATATGTAAGGCTGTTGTCGCGTGCCAGTTTATCGATGATTGCCTTTTTTAATGCCGGTAAGCCTCCAGCTGGCGTATACTTTGTATAGCCTGCATCCATCGATTCTTTAGCAGCAATTAAAATATTTTCCGGTGTATTAAAGTCAGGTTCCCCCGCTCCTAAACCGATGACATCAATCCCTTGCTCTTTTAGCTCCTTCGCTTTAGCTGTAATGGCCAAAGTTGTTGATGGTGTTAAAGTTTTTACACGATTTGCTAACAATTGTTTCATGTTGCTCTCTCCTCTACAAATTCAATATGCGCTTCCACCATTGTCCGTCTTCAAACAGAAGATAAACATAATTTAAGGTGCCAGATTCACTTTTGTATGTTATTTCCCAAACTGGACCCGGCTCCTCAAATCCTAACTTCATATGAAGAATTTCTTTTGCATCTGTATCATTTTTAAAGACAGACATTGCCTGTTCTTCTGTAAGACCATCCGCTAAAAATACTTCTTGCATTGAATTCTCTTCTAAACTCATCGGGACGAATACTGCTTTTTCTTTCCCATACTCATCCACTCCAAATACAGTGACATAGGGTTTATTCCCATTGTATACATAGGAATTCTCAACAACAGCAAGTGCTTTCGTATCCAGCACAAAACTTTCCGCTTTTTCTTTAATTTCATTGAACGGGGCATTGGCTTTCCAAAATACGAACACTGTAATGACAAGTGACAACGATAAAATAAAGACAACCGAAAATAAAATCCAGTTTTTCATGACTGCACCTTGGAATTCGATTTCTTTGTTCGTACATTATATTTACTTGTACGTCGTTTAAAATTTTGTTTCATGATTGTCGACCTGCTTTCCTTCCTCATCGTTTTTCATTATACCAATTTCCCAGACTTTGTACCATACTGTGAAGTGGCAGTTTTTGTATAGAAACCGGCGGTAATGACTCGATAAATTGCTGTCCGTAAGATTTTGTTTCTATGCGGCGGTCTAAAACAATAAATACCCCTTTGTCATGGCTAGAACGTATTAATCGGCCAAATCCTTGCTTAAATCGAATAATTGCTTCCGGTAATGCCAGTTCAGTAAACGAATTACGTCCTTGCTGTGTAATATAATTTGCGCGCGCCTTAAACGAAGGGTCTTCCGGTGAAGAAAAAGGCAGTCGTACGACAATTACCGCAGCCAGTCCATCACCTGGAACATCTACACCTTCCCAAAAGCTATTTGTTCCAAATAATACGGAATGATTAAATTTTTGGAACGATTTTAATAAGCGCATCCGGCTACCTGATGTGACACCTTGAGCAAAAATCATATAATCATTCAATAATTCACTTTCATGAATAAGATCAACCGTTTTCCGCAACATGTCCTGCGACGTAAATAATACGAAACATCTTCCGTCTGTCATCCGCACAGCATTTGTCACTGCATGCGCTACTTCCTCGATATAGTCGGATTGGGAAACCGCTTGAATATCCGGCATGTCATTTACAATATATACTTCCGCCCCATCGTAGTAGGTCGAATCTGCATGCAATTTTTCTATTGTAATAGAAGGATCGATTCCGAGTTGATTTGTAATGAATCGTTCATTGCTTGGTACAGTCAATGTCCCCGATGTCCAAATAACTGCGCTTTTGCTACGAATTGGATCAAAAAGCTTCCCTATCGTTGCTGTAACGTCGATTGGCTTCTTATAAAGCTGAATGCTCCCTGGGACACTTCGTCTATCCAGCTCAAGCCAGCATGAATAATTTAAATCGTTTTGAAGAAACACTTCATCCCACTCTGACATTTTTATCATAAGTTCCCCAATAATATACTGCCATTGTTCAATTAAATACTCATGCTCAGGTGCCAACTCGTCTACTCCCGAACTAAATTGCTGTATAAGTGCACTTGCATCATCAATCCACCGTTGTACTGTTAAAGATACTTTCAAAAAGACTTCGTGCGGCAATTGCAGATCGCTGATAAATAATTCAATTTTTTGAAGCGGCTTAAACTGTCTGCTGACAACTGCCTTTACTTCACGAATTAATGCAGCCATCGCCGTATCAAATGTCTGAACCATATGGATGTATCGCTTCTCCAGCTGGTCGAGCGTTTGAATATTTAGCAACTGTTTTTTTAATGCGACACGACGAATTTTATAAAAGAGCTGTTCATCTTCATTTATTCCAATTTGTCCAAATAAATATTTCCAATTCATGTACGTAAATATTTTTTCATCTTGATTGATGGCAGCTTGAATAAATTGGTGGGCCTCATCAATAATCCAGCCACCTAAAGAATCGAAAATCTGCTCATTGCGGACTAAATCGCTTAATAGCATGGCATGATTCGTTATTATAATATCGGCTTGGCGACTATTTTGTATTGCACGAGAATAAAAGTCGTAAAGCGGCATCGTCGTTTTTGGTAATGTAGTTTTACGTATTTTATCGAGCAGAAGCTGACCGCCACCTGAAACGTTTAACTCATTTAAATCCCCTGTTACTGTTTTGGCAAGCCAAATAAGTGTTTGTAATAGCGTAAACGTTTGATCGTATGAATCATCAAGTGTTTTCAATTGCTTCTCGAATTTCTCTATATCGATATAATTGCCCATCCCTTTTAAAAGTGCAATTTTAATTGGCTGGCCAAGTGCTTGCTCCAATACGGGAATTTCATTTTGCAGAAGCTGATCTAGCAAATGCGATGTATAGGTGCTGATTCCAATTTTTCGCTTCGTTTTCTTGGCATAATAGATGGCTGGTACTAAGTAACCTAACGTTTTCCCAATACCTGTCGAAGCTTCAATGACATGCTCGGTTTTATCATTAAGCACTTTCCAAATACTATCCATCATCTGAAATTGCTGCGGACGCACTTCGAAATTGGAAATCCCCTTTAATAATAAAGCTAATTTTTCATCGGTTGATTGAGGATATTCCAACTCGTCGTCATATCCTTTTGGGGTCGGTGCCATTTTACGAATCGCAATTTTATTAAAATAAACATGCGCATCATCTGTTAACGTTTTACTACGCTTTATCACAAGCGCATCAAAAAATAGCTGTGCCAAATTTGTTTTTAAACGAAACGAGCGTTTATGCAGCTGTTCCAATGTAACTAATGGCAACGTTAAAAGTTCATGCCAGCAATACTTCAGTAAATAGGCTGTAGCAAGTGCATCATCATCAGCGCGGTGAGCACTTTGTAGAGGAATATTCAAATCACTCGCTAAATCAGCCAATTTATAGCTTAAGGACATTGGAAAAAGAATTTTCGCCAGTTCAACCGTATCGATTTTTTTCCCGTACCATTTCGGTAAGCCGGCCCGATTAAATTCTGCCTGCAAAAATGATAAGTCAAAATCCGTATTATGCGCTACAAATACAGCATCCTCCAATAGTTCATAAATATAATCCGCATGTGCTTCAAATGGTAATGCATCCTTGACATGCTCATCCGTAATATTCGTCAAATCTTGTATAAACAACGGTATCGGTTTCCCGGGATGTATAAAAGTTGAATATTTTTTTGTAATGTTCCAGTCTTGCATAATGACGATGGCAATTTGAATCATGCGATCGCCGCTTGCAGGTGAATGACCGGTCGTTTCAATGTCAACGATTGCATATTTTTGACTTTCATTCATTTTCTTCAGCTCACAGTTCAAGTAATATAAGCGCATTTTATCATATTAAAGGTAAGGAGGTCATGTAAATGGATAGAAATGCTGATGAAGCCATTACGAAGTGGAAGGTTGCGCTGCAGCTCAGAGCTTTTATAGTAACGTTTTCAAAATTCTAATATATTCTGAAATTTTCTAATAAAAATCTATTTGTTCTAAAAAAACCGTGTTTTTCTAAAATATCTGCTAACTGTTCTAATATGCGTATGTATTTTTCAAATATGTATAACAGGTTTTCAAGTATCTGCGTCTCTTATTCTAATATATCCTCAATTGTTCTAATAAATTGAAGCACCTGATGCTAAAATTGCATCTTTAACATAAAAAAACCTAGTACCGTCTCGAGGACAATACTAGGTTAATACACTATGTAAGGGTGTGCAGGGGCTCATCTCCCTGCACAATTCAAAAGTCTCCCAGCAAATCCGTGCTGTTGGTGGAGTCTTTTGTTGTGAAGACTAAATCTTCACTGAGGTTTTGGCACCTAAATAACAGATTACAATAAAATAGTGACTCATTCAACCTTTTTATTTTATGTAATGTGAACGATTGCCGAAAATCCCTTTAAGCATAGGTGGAGTTACTAATGTAGTAATAATAATGACAATTACCATTGGTGTGTAATCTTCCGCCGGTAAAAGGCCGCTTGATAAGCCCATCCCCGCAAGAATTAATGCCACTTCTCCACGTGAAATCATACCTGCTCCGATTCCTATAGAAGACCTCCAATTGAATCCTGCCAACTTCGCACCAATACCTGATCCGATAAGTTTTGATAAAATCGCCACGATTGAGAAGATAACTAAAAACCAAATATTTTCTGTAATGCCAACAAATGTTACAGATAATCCAATACTTACGAAGAAAAATGGGACAAAGATTCCACTCGCTATCGGTTCTACTTTATGTTCTACCGCCTCTTTGAATGGAGTTCGGCCAATAGCAATACCGATAAAGAATGCGCCAATAATCGTCGCTATACCAAAGTAATGCTCACCGACATAAGCTAAAGCAAAACAAGCTATAAGCGCGCCGGATAAGGTTGCTTCTGTAACACGCAATTTACTGAACGCCTTCATGAATGGTGGAATCACCCATTTCATTACTACAAACAATAAAGCGAAGAAGAATACCTTTCCACCGATTAATGCCGGAATAGAAACGTCATCCCCTACAAGGAAGCTCATCGCAATCGCTATTAGGACAACTACAATAATGTCATCTAGAACAGCAGCACCTAATAGTGCCGAACCCTCTTTACTTTTCAACCAACCAATTTCACTTAATGTTTGAACTGAAATACTTACAGATGTCGCTGCTAATGTTAAACCGATGAAAATAGCCTGCCCTTGCGTCAATCCAAAAGAGAGAGCTAAAGGATAACTCATTGCGATTGGTAAAATAACGCCACCGATCGCTACGAAAATAGCACCTTTCATATTAGCATTCAAGTCTTCTAAATCTGTTTCTAGACCAGCCAGGAACATTAATAGAATAACACCGATTTGGCTAAATGTTTGCATAACTTCACTGTCGGTTATCCATCCAAGCATAGCAGGACCAATAATAATACCGATTAAAATTTTCCCTAATACTGAAGGCTGTCCAAGACGTACTGTAAAATGTCCTGCTATTTTTGTTGCCAACAATACAATAACAATTTGAAAAATAAACATCATAATCCCCCTTTTTCAAAAAAAAAGGCATGGGGGTGCCAGATTTGACTGACTCCACCATGCCTACTTTATTTACTAGACACTATTTATTTTATAGAAAAGAAATATAAAATGCAACGGGAAAATTATAATAATCTGAAAATTATTTTAATTCACTAGAAAAAGCCTGGTAATACTTCACGTTGGAAATATTGATTTTTACGTAACCATACATTTAAAATTTGCCGATGAGTAAGAAGCTTTCTGCGTGAAACATGTCTTCTTTGCGCCTCTTGCAAGCTTTCGAGCAATATACGCGTTTCTGTTAGGCATTTACCCGGTTCGATAATAACCTGTAATGTAGGGCTAATCAGCTTATGTTGCTGAAGTAGTGCAAGTACTTTGGCAAAAATTTGCCCCATTGCAATATAGTCTTCTTCTATTTTTAAATCAATACATTGATATAATGTTTCTTCAACTTCTTTTTCTACAAGCTCCATTGGCTGTATTTCCATAGGGTCACCTCTACTAGGTTTGTCTATATCCAGTATATAAAAACTAGTGGAAATAAAAAAGAAATTGGATTTTAAGAGGAATAACAGAGATTATTTGCCCCGTTGAATACCAAAAGTTACTTTGCGTGAATCGCTTTGCCGAAAACAGATCTAGCTGCATCCCCAACATGCTCACTTACTGTCGGATGAGGGAAAATCAGTCGTGCTAAGTCTTTAACAGATCCGCCAAGTACTTTTGCCGCAAGCATAGAATTAATCATTTCAGTCGCACCATCACCTACAACACATGCACCGTAAATATCCCCTTCAGGACTCGCGACAAATTTCATAAAGCCTTGTGTATTCCCTTCCAACAGCGCTTTAGGGTTGGTCGGTAAGTACATTTTTGTCACAATTGAATCTGCTGGCGCTTCATGTTCAAGCATACCGAATGTGGCAATCTCAGGATGTGTATAGACACAACGCGGTATTTCCTGCTGATTAATTACTTTCGGATGTTTTCCTAAAATGAAGTCCACCGCATGCACGCCTTCTGCACTGGCAGAGTGTGCAAGCTGGAAGCCACCTACTAAATCCCCAATGGCAAAAATCCCCGGAATGCTAGTTTCATAATGATTATTCACTTTAATTAAACGACCATCCATTTGCATTTCCAACGCCTCAGCGATTTCAGTATTTGGACGGCGCCCTGTTGCAAATAATAAATTTTCATAAGGGAAATTTCCGATCGATGTTTGCACATAATCTGCATGTATTTCTTCAAATGTAAAATCTGTAATCAGTTCAATGTCCAGATCGCTCATTTTCTGTTTAATAATTGGTCGGGCATCCGGTTCTTCAGTTTGCAGAATATCTTTACTATGATTGAGTACAGTCACTTTAGTACCCATAGGCGCTAAAGCAAACGCCATTTCAATTGCAATAACACCACCACCGATAATGGTCAGCTGCTTTGGAAGCTCCTGAATGGAAAAGAAAGTATCCGTTGTATAGTAATTTGCAGTTTCAATTCCTTTAAACGGAGGAACAAATGGGCGACTACCCGTTGCTAAAATTACATTATTGGCCGTGAATGCATCATCTCCAACTATCACTTTCCGCTCTGCCGTTACGATTGCTTTTCCTCTAAACATCGTAATTTGCGCACTATCAATAAAAGTTTCAATATTTGATAGTAATTCTGCTACAACCTTATCTTTTCGTTGCATTAATTTCGGAAAATCGATATTAATTGTAGGAACTGTAACTCCCCAATCTGTCCCGCGTCGAATTTCCTGCACCAATTTACTATGCTCGAGCATAATTTTCGAAGGAATACAGCCTACGTTATAGCAAGCCCCCCCAACTTTATCCTTTTCGACAAGCGCTACTTTCAATCCGCTTTTTGCTGCATGAATTGCGGCAACATATCCGCCTGGTCCTGCTCCTATTACAGCTAAATCAAAGTTTTCCATTTAACCACCTCAATTTTCACATTATCATGACAATTTCTGGAATGCAACCTAGCACCATTACTCTGTATCATTAATAAGTGATTCCAGTTATTGCACACTACGAAATAGCCAATTAACGTATTTAGTCTAAACTATACTCTTACCGTTTTTTTATTCCTGAAAACAAAAAATCAGCAATTATATTTAGTAATTACTGATTGTGGGAGGTTTATTTTAATATTTTAATTTCAACTTTTTTACGACCCCAGTTAAGGGCAGTTTTTTTCGTTTTAACAAACACATCAATTTTGGATCCTTTTATCGAGCCGCCAGTATCTCCAGCAACCGCAATCCCATAGCCTTCAACCCAGACTTTTGTTCCTAGTGGGATTATTTTAGGGTCAACTGCAATTAATTTAACATCGGGATTTTTTTTAAGATTGATGCCGGATGCCGTTTTACCTGAACAGCCTTTGCAGGAAGCTGTGAAGGCACTTGCTTCAACAGTCAACGTTTTAACCACTTCAAAATCATCCAGCTTTTCCTTTTTTTCTTTCTTTTCTTTTACTTTCTTTTGATTATTTTTAATATGATCAGGTAGCTGTAGGACATAGCCTGTCACCGCTTGCTTTTTGTCTTCAAGCTCGTTTATTTCCAATAATGTATGTACAGACGTATTATAACGCTCTGCAATTTTATCTAATTCTTCCCCTTTTTTAATTGTATGTGTAGCTGCACTAATGGCATTGGAAAAGAATAAAGATGTAAAAATAATGAAGGCAAAGCTACATAATAGTCTTTTATGAAACATATTAGTCATTTCCCCCTGTATCATTTGTAATGAAACTAAATTCAGTGTACACATTTAATGTTTCAAAAATATTACAGGGACGTAATATAATAATTACAAAATTATGCCTTCAATAACTTTTTGTTACAAATGAAAAAAACTGTACTAAAAGTCAATTTGACTCTTAACACAGTTTTTTTTACTGCTACATGATCGTTGCTTCAGGTTCATAGTGGATCATTTCTTTAATTCTATTATCTTCTCCCATAATAGCTACTGTTGGATAGTGATCCGCTACTTCTTTATTGTCCACATATACGTACGAAATAATAATGACGATATCACCTTTTTGAACAAGACGTGCAGCTGCTCCATTTACACAAATGACGCCTGAACCGCGCTCACCTGCAATTATATATGTTTCAAAACGTGCACCATTATTGTTGTTTACGATATGCACCTTTTCGTTCGGTAACATCCCTACCGCATCCAAAATATCCTGATCGATTGTTATCGAACCTACATAATTTAAATCCGCCTGTGTTACTTGAGCACGATGGATTTTACTGTTCATCATCATTCTAAGCATGAATACGTTCCCCTTTTAATGAAAGAATTAAATTATCAATTAAACGTGTTTTTCCAATATAGACTGCTGCAGCTAAAAGTATTTGATCTGAGTTCTCATCTACTTCTTTCAAATCTGGATACGTTAATATGCTCAAGTAATCGATTTTACCGGCAGTATTATCTTCAATAATTTTCGTTGCTTGTGCCAATGCCTTATCTACGTCCCCTGAATCCATTAACTCAAATTTCGCTATTTGCAGCGCCTGTTGAATAACAGGTGCCTGCATTCTCTCAATCGAAGACAAATAAACATTCCGGCTTGATTTTGCTAAGCCGTCACCTTCTCGTACAACTGGAACTACACGTAATTCCACAGGGAAATTATAATCCCGGACCATTGTTTGGATAATTGCAACTTGCTGTGCATCCTTTTGCCCGAAGTAGGCACGGTCCGGCTGTACTAAATTAAAGAGCTTTGCAACAACTTGCAATACCCCATCAAAATGACTTGGCCGACTTGCACCACACAAAGTTTGTGCCTGTCGTCCGGCATGGATGTATATACCACCATCATGTGGATACATTTCCTCAACGGATGGTGCAAAAATATAATCCACACCTACTGATGCCGCTAGCTTTGTGTCACGCTCTAAATCACGCGGATATGATTCAAAATCTTCATTCGGACCAAACTGTGTTGGGTTTACAAAAATACTCATAACAACGACGTCATTTTCTTCCCGGGCATTTTTGGCTAATGTTAGATGTCCTTCATGTAAATAGCCCATTGTTGGAACGAGACCGATTGATTGCTTGCTACTTTTGGCGTTAATTACAGCTTTTCGAAGCTCAGCAATTGTCGATAGGATGATCATTATTTTACGCCTCCATAAAGCTCTATTAATTCGTCTTCTTTCATCGTGAAACTTTGCTGTAATGTAGGGAACGTTCCTGCTTTAACCGCTTGTGTGTAACTAATGATTCCACGTTCAATTTCATCGCCTACTTGTGCAAAACTTTCAACAAATTTAGGAATATGGTGATTTCCATATTGCAATAAATCATGGAATACCAATACTTGACCGTCTGCCTTAGCGCCTGCACCAATTCCAATTGTCGGTACTGTCAACTTTTCGGTTACAATCTCAGTTAGTTGGTGGGGAATACATTCAAGCACGACAGCACATGCACCTGCTTGTTCGACAAGTAATGCATCATTAATTAATTTTTCGGCCTGCTCAGAAGTCTTCCCTTGTACTTTATAGCCCCCCAGAACACCTGCAGACTGTGGTAATAAGCCTAAATGTGCAACGACCGGAATCCCGGCATCGGTTAGTTTCTTAATAACAGGAATCACATCATCCGCGCCTTCCACCTTAAGTGCATTGGCATTTGTAAGCTGCATCATCTGGACCGCAGTTTTTAATGTTTCGTTCACATCGCCATGGTAAGAGCCAAAAGGCATATCTACGACGATAAACGTATCGGGTGCCCCGCGACGAACTGCTTTACTATGATGAATCATATCGTCGACAGTCACCCGCATTGTAGATTCATAGCCTAATACAACCATACCTAATGAATCCCCAACTAAAATCATGTCGACTCCTGCTGCCTCGGAAAATTTAGCACCGGGATAATCGTATGCCGTAATCATGACAATCTTTTCACCCTGCTCCTTCATTTTTAAAAACTGAGCTGTTGTTTTCATGTTTCTCCTCCTCAAATGGAAAGAAAACAAAAAATACCCTTCTATCCATAATTAGACAGAAAGGTAGTGTCGTAAGTAAATGAAATGCATTTCATACTTTCTTTTAAATAAAGAGAATGAAATGATTCTAAATACAGCGCGAGTGTTTTCTTCCGTCTCTGTCTTGTGTAGATCAAAGCAGATAATTTTATAGTAGACTAGCAAAATAGGTACAGTTCTTAGTTGATACTGTCCTAGAGCTACTATAACAATTTTGGAAGAAAACGTACAGCATATTTAATTACAATATTTCGATATCTGCAGAGTATATACCTTTAACTTCACCGTTTGCCTGACGGATTTCAAGCACACCATTTTCAGTTATACTGATTGCCTCTCCTTCAACAACTTCCCGTAAAGTAGTTGCTTTTACTCTTTTCCCTATCGTACCGGAAGACTCTTCCCATAGTGTTTTAATGAAACCGAAGCCGTTTTTCACATACATATCACTATAGTGCTCTAAAAAATCAAGGACATTTGCAACTAGATGTACACGCTCAATCGGCTCACCTTCTTCAATTGCAATTGAAGTTGCAATCGACTGTAGAGCCTCTGGAAAATCATCCATTTGTTGATTTACATTAATTCCGATACCAATTAACAAAGCTTGTATACGATCTGCTTCTGCAACCATCTCGGTTAAAATCCCCGTCGTTTTTTTACCTTTAATTAAAATATCATTCGGCCATTTAATTTCAGGAGTAAAATTTTTAAACATAGCTTTCATGGCGTTTACAACTGCTACAGCTGTAACAAGTGTAAACTGCGGGGCTTGATGAGGGGCAATTTCAGGTCGAATGATAATCGTCATCCAGATTCCTTTCCCTTCCGATGATTCCCATTCACGCATCATGCGTCCACGTCCTGCTGTTTGATGCTCTGCAATTATAACCGTGCCATCAGGCGCACCTTCTCTTACAAGCTCATGGGCAACTAACTGTGTTGATTCTACACTTTCAAAATAATGCACCTGTCGACCATATCGGTCTGTTTTTAAAAATTGTTGTAATTGACCCATATCGACTTTATCCGGTACTGTCACAAGCTTATAACCTCTTTTTTTTACCGTTTCAAACTCATAGCCTTCTTGCTTCAATGTTTGCAGGTGTTTCCAAATAGCCGTTCTTGATACTTGAAGCTCATCTGCTAACACTTGCCCTGAAATCGGTTCTCCGTTCGCATTTAAAAAACGTTTTAATATTTCATCCTTCATCGTGAAATGCATGAAACCATTCCTTTAATTGTTGTTTATCATTTTCTACTTCTCTGTTTAAGACAGCCAAAATCGCCGCATCCAAAGTCCTTTTAATCCACGCGCCACGCTTTTTTGAAGACCACTCCATTAGATCTCTGCCGGAAAAAGCAAGTTCATTTACATGCTGTATCGGTAATGCGCTTTTTCGATAAACTAAATCATCAAAAGAAAAAGGCAGAACATTATTTTGCCATTTTGCAAATTGGCATGCAGTTTCTAAAACAGATAAATCATAGCGCAATAAATCAATCGGCGACATACCATTTAGTAAGCATCCATACGCACCTAAAACACTTTTTGTAAACAGTTTATCCTTGTTTGAACAGCGATACGCCGTAAGTAAAGAAAGGTCACTTTCATTTACTAGACAAAAGTATGCCCATCCAACTTGCCGATCTTCTGAGTCAAACCCGGTCCAACTATGATGATTGAATTTACCAGGTAAATAGTTGCTTAATGATGTATTTTCAATATACTCAATTCCCATTTGGGTATGTTTGGATGTAAAAATTTTTGAAAGCTCCACTTGAATTCGTTCGATTGAAATATATGAGATGGTAGATGCTTTTTGATGAATAGCCTGCAAAGTTTGATGTTCAATCGAGAATTGGAGCTGTGAAGCAAATCGGACAGCGCGCAGCATTCGAAGCGCGTCCTCTTCAAATCGCTGAAGTGGCTCACCGACAGCACAAATTACTTTATTATCAATATGCTGACGTCCATTATAATAATCAATATAGTCACCTGATTTGCTAAGTGCCATAGCATTCATCGTAAAATCACGACGCTTTAAATCTTCTTTTAAGTTGCGGACAAAATGAACGGCATCCGGACGGCGGTGATCGCTATAACCTGATTCAGTTCGATATGTCGTCACTTCAATCGGTTCCCCAAAATCAAGGACAAGCACAGTACCATGGGCTATCCCTACGTCTATTGTATGGGTAAAAATCGCCTGAACTTCTTCTGGTAATGCGCTTGTCGCAATATCAACATCATTATTCTCTTTTTTTAAATAATAATCGCGGACTGCCCCACCTACTATATACGCTTCAAATCCTGCCTGCTCTATCGTATTGATGACTTTCTTAGCTGCTTGCCAGTGCATTTTTTTCTTGAACCACTCTTTCATAAATTCGCTCGTATTGTTCTACCATTTTCGATTCGTGGAATTGTTCACGTACTGCCTGTAATGCTGCCAGTTTGAATGCTGCATGTTTTACTTCATCCTGCAATAATTCGACCGCATAATCAGCGACCGATTGAGTATCGCCAAGAGGAACTAAATAGCCATTCACTCCATGATTAATCACTTCCGGAATACCACCAATTGCTGTACCGATTCCAGGAACTCCACATGCCATTGCCTCTAATAGTACTAAGCCAAAAGATTCCTTCTCAGAAAGTAGTAACTTCAAATCACTAATCGCAAAAAGTTCAGTAATATTTTCCTGTTTCCCTAAAAATAAAATATCATCTTTATATGGCGATACTTTAACAAGATCGGTTACACGATGCTTTTCAGGTCCATCTCCAACTAACAGCAATTTAGCCGGCATTTTTTCTCGGATTTTCAAAAAAGAATCTACAACATCCGGTAAATTTTTTATTTTGCGGAAATTCGAAATATGAATGATTACTTTTTCATGTGGCAAAATACCAAATTGCTCTTTTAAATTTCCTGGATCTACTGGTTTAAACACATTGTCATCGACAAAATTATATATTGTTTCGATTTTCTGTTTCGTATCTATTAAGGCATATGTCTGCTGTTTTAGTGATTCAGAAACGGCGGTAACAGCATCCGAACAATCAATTCCATATTTAATTGCCTGAGCTAATGTCGAATCTTCACCTAAAACTGAAATATCCGTCCCATGAAGAGTTGTAACGATGCCAAAATTCTCACCACTCATATGTCTTGCCAAAACGGCACAAACAGCATGAGGAATTGCATAATGTACATGTAATATATCTAGTTTTTCTTCCTTAATAACATCGGCCATTTTACTTGCTAATGCAATATCGTATGGTGGGTATTGAAATACTGAGTAATTATTTACTTCAACTTCATGGAAAAAAACATTTGGATAAATTTTATTAAGCCGAAATGGTACGCTCGATGTAATAAAGTGAATTTCATGTCCCCGTTCCGCTAGCATCTTTCCAAGTTCTGTGGCGATAACACCAGAACCTCCAACTGTCGGGTAACATGTAATACCAATTTTAAGTTTTTTCATTAGTCTCCCCATCCTCTCAACAATACGATTAACTTTCGTTAGTAAATATTTTACCGCAATTATGCTTTAGCATGATTACTTTATTCACTATTTTCTGCGTTCCGCTAAAATGCGCCAATCGACAAAGCCTTCCTGCAAACCCTTTAGTAAAATTTCTGCAGTCCCCATATTTGTCGCAAGGGGAATATGATATAAATCACATAATCGCACTAATGCCATTACATCCGGCTCATGTGGCTGTGCAGTCAATGGGTCACGGAAGAAAAAAACCATATCCATATCATTGTTCGCTATCATGGCACCAATTTGTTGGTCCCCTCCTAATGGACCCGAACGGAATTTTGTAATGTTAAGTCCTGTTTCAGCCTCAATCATTGTACCAGTAGTACCTGTCGCATACAGATCATGCTCTTCCAAAATATCCCGATATGCAATGGCAAATTGAATTAAATTGTCTTTTTTTCGATCATGTGCAATTAATGCAATTTTCATAAATTTCATCTCATTTCTAAATGATGTTCTCTAATCCGTATATTAATGTATTACAATTCATAACTTTTTCAATACTAAATGTAACTCCACCCATAAAGCTACCTCGATTTAAAGAATCATGACGGATTGTTAATAATTCACCTGTCCCACCAAACAAAACTTGTTGATGCGCCACTAAACCAGGTAGGCGAACGGAATGAACATGCATGCCTTCAATGTTTGCACCTCTTGCACCAGTATGTGTTTCTTTTTCATCCGGATGCCCTTGTTCTTTAGTGTTTCTTACTTCACTAATCATTTGGGCCGTTTTAATTCCAGTACCAGATGGCGCATCCAGCTTTTGATCGTGATGCATTTCAATGATTTCGACATCCGGGAAATACTTCGCAGCCTCTTTAGCAAATTTCATCATTAATATTGCACCAATAGCAAAATTCGGGGCAATAATACAGCCTAATTGTTTATCTTTTGCTAATTGCTGTAATTCCTCAAGCTGCTCATCTGTAAAACCTGTTGTCCCAACAACTGGTCTTACATTATGTAATAATGCTTGTTTAGTTCTTTCAAAAACGAAATGTGGATTTGTTAAATCGACAAGCACATCCGGCTTTGTATCTCGTACAAGTTCCGGGAAATTCGTATAAATTGGAACTTCATATTGTTTTGGAAACTCATCCAATTCTCCTAACGTTGTGCCGACGTCTTTGTAATCCAGGGCAGCAACCAATTCCATTCCATCATTTTTAATTATCGTATGAACTGCCTCCATACCCATTTTACCTCGTGCACCAGCAATTGCGACTTTAATTGTCATTACATAAAACTCCTTTGAACTTTAGTTAATGCAGTATTTCATTATTTTTTTGACTATAATCCTAATTAGTTTTCAATAATATGTTCACAGGCGCTAATAATGATTCGTTTTAGCCCACTGTTGTCAAATACATCGAAATCCAACATAATAAACGATGTAGCCTTTTTCCTGCTTCGACACATATTTTCTTTCACAATAGATTATAGGAGGATGACAATGCAAGGAATAAAAATAAAAAATATCATCGGGATCCTCATTGGTTCCGCTATCTTTAGTTTTGGCTTTGTACATTTTAATATGCAAAACCAGCTAGGAGAAGGCGGATTTAGTGGTATTACACTTATTTTATATTTTACACTAAATTGGGACCCAGCATTAATGAATTTACTATTAAATATACCAATGTTTATTCTTGGTTGGAAATTGCTCGGGAAAAAGTCGTTTATCTATACATTAATCGGCACGATTGGCGTATCTGTTTTTTTGAAAATCTTTCAAATCTATGAATTTAACATGAACTTGAAGGATGATTTATTTCTCGTGTCCTTATTCGCAGGGGTATTTGTCGGTATCGGTTTAGGTATTGTTTTCCGCTTTGGCGGGACAACGGGTGGAGTAGATATTTTAGCTCGACTTGCCAATAAATATTTCGGCTGGAGCATGGGGAAAACGATGTTCGGCTTTGATTTTTTTGTTATTATCTTTTCATGGATGACGTTTTTAGATGCAAGGTCGATGATGTATACATTAGTAGCTGTCTATGTAGGAGGTCGGGTGATTGACTTCGTTCAGGAAGGTGCTTATTCAGCAAAAGGTGCATTTATTATTTCTTTACACTCTGATGAGATTGCAGATTTAATTACAAAAAATATGGATCGTGGTGTAACGATTTTTGATGGACATGGTCACTTTACGAAAGAACACCGCAATGTTCTCTATTGTGTCGTTTCACGTAGTGAGCTTGTAAGATTAAAATCCATTGTTCATTCTATTGACCCTCATGCGTTTGTTACGATTATGGACGTTCATGATGTGTCCGGTGAAGGCTTTACATTAGACGATAAAAAACAACCACTAGATTAAAATGAATAAATAATGGGATAACCTCCAAATAAATGGAGGAACAAAAAAAGCAATTGCACCGAGCAATTGCTTTTTTTCGTGAACTGGAACCTAATATGTTCCGGCCAGTTTTCTTTATTAATCGTCTGAAGTCATACCAGTGTAAATTAAGATTAAACGTAATAGCTCCATTACTGCTACAGCTGCTGCTGCAACATATGTCATTGCTGCCGCATTTAATACTTTACGTGCAGAACGTTCTTCCGTATTGTTAATAATCCCTAAAGAAACGACTTCGTTCATAGCTCGTTTTGATGCATCAAACTCGACTGGTAATGTAACTAATTGGAATACAACACCTGCTGCTAATAACGCAATACCTAGCAATAGGAAACCTGATAAAGATGAAAAAATACCAATTAACACGAAAATCCATGACATATTTGAAGAGAAACTAGCCAATGGCACTAATTTTGAACGTAATGTTAAAAACGAATATGCATCCGCATGTTGCATCGCATGACCTACTTCGTGCGCTGCTACAGCTGTACCTGCGATCGAAGAGTTGTAATAGTTGTCTTCTGATAACGCAACTGTTTTAGTTGCGGGATTGTAGTGGTCCGCTAAATAACCTTGTGTTGGCACGACACGCACATCTGTTAAGCCGTGCTGATCTAAAATGTAACGTGCTACTTGCGCCCCTGTCATACCCTTTTCAGCAGACACTTTTGCAAATTTCTTATACGTACTTTTTACCTTCATTTGTGCGTACAACGGCAAGAGCATAATGATGATAAAATAAACGATATACATTCCCATTTCCGAACTCCCTTTCTATATCTTCAATTCTCTTTAATTTTAAAGGCTTTTTACTGTTGTTGCAAATATTCGCGCTTACGACTTTCCAAAAAAGCGAGCATTATACATGCAATAGATAGCCAAAATGTGAAGTAGCCAATTTCACTTGGATATTGGTTGATCACACGGTAAAACGGCATTTGACCAAATAAATAGTCAATCACGTCATTATGCAGCGTCCAAATGGCACCAACCATCACGTGCCACATTTTAAATCGGTATTTCGGTAAATATAAAACTGCCTGAACAGCCATTAAGAAATGCGATGCCACAAGCATCCACCCAGCTGCTCCTAATTCCCCGGTTTCCGCCAATGTAAGAAGATTCATTACAACAGCCCATAAGCCATATTTAATGAGCGTAATAAGTGCTAGCACTTCCATTAGTTTGTAGTTTTTCCCTAATAGCCACCCAATAATGGCAAAGCAGAAAAATAAACTCGCAGTTGGAGAATCTGGAACGAAAATGTAATAAATCGGATCTGTAGCTGCAAGCTGCCCTTTATACCAATAATATCCGTAAATTGTACCGAATAAGTTAACAACAAGTAATAAGCTTAAAAAGGCACGATGGTTCATTAAATACCATAATTGCATGATATATGCTTTCATTTTTTCTCCTTCTTTTCCTAATAAATCTTCATTTCATATGTATTTTGTGCAACTTACATAAACAATGTACGTCTTTTATTATAAACATGCTTTAGGCGAGAAGCAAAATTTTCCTTTAATTTTGAATAAAGAATCTTTGCTGCCAAGCAACAGAAATCTTAGACTCTAATTAATATATTTCTAGTAATCTATCAAAAAAAGAGAGTCAGAATTCTGACCCTCTCTAAATTAAATATTATTATTCTGCTTCTTTTAATCCAGCAATAAATTCAGCTAAAACTTGAAGCTCTTCATCAGTACCTGTAAATGTTCCTGCTGGCATACCACCACGACCATTTACAATTACTTCTTGTACTTCTTCTG
The DNA here is from genome assembly GCF_038002585.1 of Solibacillus sp. FSL K6-4121. NCBI lineage: Bacteria > Bacillati > Bacillota > Bacilli > Caryophanales > Caryophanaceae > Solibacillus > Solibacillus sp. FSL K6-4121. Next base: position 154,199 of record NZ_JBBOCS010000002.1, on the reverse strand, counting down.
CTGTTAATTCATTACCTAAAAGCATTGGTCCTGATACACCAGCTAAGTCTCCACCGTGACAGCCAATACATGAAGCTTGTGCTTGGTAAATTTCATAGCCTTCAGAAGTTTCGTCGATTTCAACATCAGGCAATAGCCCTAAATGTTTATCCGTAATTTCACCTTGTGCATCAACCGCATCCCAATCAGTTGCTTCTACAGATTCCCAAGTTGTATAAATAAGTGCTGCTACTGCTAACAACATGAAAGCTGTCGGTAATGGACGTTTTGACGGACGACGTTCAGGTGTTGTATCTAAAAATGGTATTAATGCTAATGCACCGAATGCAATACCTGGGATAACCATAGCTCCAATTACATTATATGGCCCAGATGCATAAGTATATTTTAATAATTGGTACATCGATAAGAAATACCAGTCCGGTAACGGAATATAAGATGCATTAGTTGGATCTGCCGGACCCTCTAGTGGTGAAGGATGTGCGACAGTTAATAGTAAATAACCGATTAAGAAAACTGCACCAACCATCCATTCTTTTAATAAGAAGTCAGGCCAGAAAGCTTCTGTTTTCCCTGGATATTCGGTATAATCTTTCGGCACGTTCGGCATACGGTTATTCGCTTTAACACGTGAATCCCCTACGAACTTCATACCTTTTCCGCGTTGCATAGTGTCCCCTCCTTAAAAAATCATACAATTAGTTTCAGATCATAGAGGTCCTGAAATACCTTGGCGGCGGATCATAATAAAGTGAACTGCCAATAAAGCAAATAGTGCTGCTGGTAAGAAGAATACATGAATTGCAAAGAAACGAGTTAATGTTTGCGCACCAATAATTGTAGAATCCCCAGCTAAAAGTGTTTTTATTATTTCTCCTAAAAACGGAACAGATGCAGCAATTTCGATACCTACTTTAGTTGCAAATAACGCTTTCATATCCCATGGTAATAAATAACCTGTGAAGCCTAAACCTAACATAATTGCAAAAATACCTACACCAACTAACCAGTTTAACTCACGAGGTTTTTTATACGAACCTGTGAAGAATACGCGAAGTGTATGTAAGAACATCATAACGATTACTAGAGATGCCCCCCAATGGTGCATACCACGAACGATTTCACCGAACGCTACTTCGTTTTGTAAATAATAAACTGATTTCCAAGCATTTTCTACGTCTGGTACATAGTACATCGTTAAGAACATACCTGATAGAATTTGAATAACTGTAATGAAGAAAGTCAATCCCCCGAAACAGTAAACGAATGCTGAAAAGTGATGGGCAGGGTTAACGTGCTCTGGCACTTCGTGGTCGGCAATATCACGCCAAATAGGAGTAATATCTAAACGTTCATCGACCCAATCATAAATTTTATTTAGCACTGTGTCGTACCCCCTAACTTATTTAGTTACTGTGTGTGTTTGCGATTTTTTTCCCAAGCATTAAGAAACCATCATTTTCTGACACTTCAAACATATCTAGTGGTCCAAGTGGCGGTGTACCTTTTACGTTTACACCTGATTTCTCATAACGTCCCGCGTGACATGCACAGAAGAACTGATCTGGGTGTGTTGGATCACTTGCCCAGTTTACAGTACAACCTAAATGCTTACATACAGGTGATATTGCGACGATTTGATCGCCTTCTTTGTAAACCCAAGCTGCATCGGCAACCTCTGATTTATACCAACCATCTGTTTGTTCATACGAGAAGTCAACTTTTACTGGAACTTCTGTAATTTCAGCAGCTTTTTTGCTTGTTTGTACAAAATCTCCTTCTTCTTTCGTTTGAAGAATTGGGTCAATTGCAAAACGAACCATTGGCATTAACATACCTGCAGCCATAAATCCACCTACGCCAGTAATCGTATACGTTAAAAATTGACGTCTTGTAACTCGATTCTTACTCATCCTTTTCCCCCCTCTTACTAAAAGGTCAGTCCAACGGACATATACTTTTAAAAATAGTAAATAACTAGGACATATCTATGATATATCAACTGAATAAGTTGGTCAATATAGCATTCATTTCCATATGTGTAGATTGTGAACATTTAATGAAACAAATAGAGTGCAATTATACCCAAATTTTTGTCAAAGTTGGTATAACTTGTTTCAATTGATCTTCCAATATACGTTGTTTTACTGATTTATCCATAGATTCAAGGGGGATTGAAGGAAGCCAAATAATATTTAAAAATTCTTTAAATTCTGTCCAACTATGGTCACAAGTTACAAAAATGATAGATTTAAATCCCGCATTCTTTAATTCTTGTTCGATTGACGTAGGCAAAGCTTCAGATTTTGTGCTAACCGTATAGGAAAACGGGGGGAATAGCATAAGACGTCCTTTGAATTGCTGTTCTATAAAATTCGTTAAAGACATTAAATATTCTGCAGCAGAACTGCTTTGTTTCATTCCTTGTTCTGTAAAATCCAATTGTAAAAGAGGAACAATAGCGGTATCAATAAATTGCTTTTGTGCTTGAAATTGTTCTATATCTGTCACTTTAAAATTCATTTTCATTCCTCCTAGGTCTTTTGAATACTACGAAAATAGGCAATAAGTATTTTTTTAATAGTTATATTCACTTCGTATATTTCAACGCCTGTAGTAAATTTGATAACTCAAAAAAGCGGTCTTTATCTCCTGCATCCAGCGCCTCATCAATCTCTTTTAAAAGCTGTTGCTCCTGAAACTCCAATACGCTATTCTCCAGCAATCGCTGCGCTGCTAAACGATCTTTTTCGCTTATAAACAAGTCTTTAGGTACATATGGATTTTCCTCCAGCACCGCCAAATATAAAGGCTCTGGCGGAATGCTAGGAAAATTCAGTTGAAAATAAATAGATTCATTTGCATTAATACGTAAATCATGAAAGGCTTTTTCAGCATCAGATGTCATAATATTTTCTTTATAAAATCTAAAAGGGATACTCGTCGTCTCAATTGTCGACATAACGATAGACCGTGGACAATAGTGTGCCTCATCAACGAAGTGAACATTTTCCAACAATTCATCATTACTTAATAAGTAATTTAAAATCCATACCCCTTCACGCCTTTTTAATTGGAAATTTTTCAAAAACCATCTGATGAATAGCTTTTTATCATTCAGTGGTACGAAATAGGTCAACATGCAATCCTCCCTTTACTCAAAGCGTTCTAATAAATCAGTCCATTGTTGTTCTGAAGGTTGTAATTGTACAAGTCGCTCCACAACTTTTTTTGCTTCCTCACGCTTACCATCCTCAACTAAAAACAGATAATATTTCTCCAAGAATTCAACATCATCTTTAAATTCAGTATATGCCTCTTTATAAATTTCGTATGCTTTTTCAAACTGTTCTTCTTCATTATAGGCATTGGCAACAAACGGATAGAGCGAAACCCATTCAAATTCATTTTGTTGTAGCTGTTCATATAGTGCAATAATTTCTTCAAAGCGCTGTTCTGTACTATATACAGACATCAATATTAAAATTGCCTCCATATATTCTGGGTCTAGCGCAATCGCTTCGTGTAGATATTCAGTTGCTTCCTGTATCATACTGTTTTTTATCGCCATCTTTCCTGCAAATAAATACAGTGACTTGTCATACTCATCGCGTTTCAAGCCCTCTTTTATGGTCTTCAATGCTCGCTCATTGTCTTCAAGCATTGCATAGCTTTCCGCCAACAATAAGTAGGCTGAGAAATAATCCGGATCTAACTCCTTTAAATCTTCCAGTTGTTTTATAGCGAGTTCATATTTTTCCGTTTGGAATGCCGCATAAGCTGAGCCAAACAGTAAATCTGCAGTTACTTCTTCTTCCAATGCCTCCATATAATAATCCAACGCTCTTTCATACCCTGCTCCGGCACGGTAAACTTCTGCAAGGCGTTGGGCTAATATTATACCAGCAAATTTTTTGTCAACAGTATAGAGTTCTTCATATATACGTACTGCTTCAGAAAATCTCCCAGTTTCGAATAATAATTCTGCTTTTGCAAATTGTAATAAAGGCTCATGAGGCAAAATCTGTAATGCTTCATTAATACGTTGTTCTGCTACTTCAAATAATCCTTGCATTTGATAGTAATCCGCTAAAACTAAAAGTGCCTGTGGATATTCTGGTGCATCATCTGCAATACCCATCAACAAATCAAGCGCATTATCCTCTTCTCCCATTTCAATTAAAACACTTGCGCGATCAATTGAAATCTGAGCTTCCTCGGGAAATAAAAATTGTAAATGCTCGAAAACTTTGTCTGCTTCATTTAAAAATCCATAATGCATAAGTGCCTCGGCAATTTCATATTGTGCTGCTGGTTCAGCCTCCATTAAAAATGATTCAAGAAGAGTATTTACTTGCTCTAAATTACCTTCTTGAATCGCCTGTAGTAATTGTTCCATAAGTCGTTCACCTTTTTCTTTTGTTTTCAATATTTATGCTACATGACTGATTCGCGGTTCTCAAGGAAAAGCTTTAACATATATCATTATTTATTGAAAACAAGCATTTAAACCTTCCTAAAAATCATGTTTGTAAAAAAATTGCCCCTAGCTATACAACTTAAACTAGAGACAACATAATGGATTATTAATTATTTTCATATAGTATACATGCCACTTCATAATTCTCTGACCATTTCGTCATTTCAATGTTTTTTATTTTTTGGAATTTTAATACCTCAAAATCTTTATATACTTTATAGTATACATAGCATTTAGTTCCGTTATAGGCACTTGGAAAACCGATATTTCATTCCTTCAAATTTTACGTATATATACAAAGGAGAAATAATAAAAAAAGCGACAATTTTGCCGCTTTCCTTTTATTTAGATAATCTATTCAGGTGTTCAAAAAATGAAGGGTAGGAAACCGCGATACAGTCTGCGTCATCCAGTGTAACTTCCCCGTTTGCAATTAATGCAGCGACAGCACCCATCATACCGATTCGGTGATCACCGTATGTTTTTAAGGAAGCTCCAGTTAATTTCGTTGGACCTTCAATAATCATTCCGTCATCTGTTGCTTCAATATTGGCACCCAGTTTTTTCAGCTCATTCACAACGGCATCAATGCGGTTTGTTTCTTTTACCTTTAGTTCTTCGGCGTCTTTAATAATCGTTTTACCTGCTGCTTGTGTTGCCAACAGAGCAATAATTGGAATTTCATCGATTAGACGAGGGATAATTGCCCCTTCAATCACTGTGCCTTTAAGTTGTGATGATTCAACAGTAATTGTTGCAGTAGGCTCGGCTGCATTGGCATCATCAATCTCGAGTGTCATATTGGCACCCATATTTTGAAGCACTTGTAAGATTCCGTCCCGAGTTTCATTGACACCTACGTTTTCCAGTACAATACGGCTATTACTCGTTACGGCGCCTGCGACTAAGAAAAAGGCTGCTGATGATATATCGCCCGGTACGTTCACATGCGTACCCGTTAGCTGTTGTCCACCTTCAAATGATACAACCCCGTCTTTCACCGTTACGTTTGCACCAAACTGACGTAGCATACGCTCTGTATGGTCACGGGATACTTCGCTTTCACGTACAATCGTCGTCCCTTGTGCGCGAAGCCCTGCTAATAGAATGGCTGACTTTACTTGTGCACTTGCTACAGGCATTGTGTAATCAATCGCTTGTAATGGACCACCTTGAATCGCGAGAGGTGTATATTGCCCGTTTTCACGTCCTGCAATTTGTGCGCCCATTAAACGAAGCGGATCAGCTACACGGCGCATTGGACGTTTTCCAATTGAAGAATCACCTGTCATAACTGTATGTAGCGAGGTACCTGATAAAATGCCGAGCATTAATCGTGTAGTTGTTCCTGAATTCCCTGTGTATAATACTTCTTTCGGTTCTGTCCAATTATCAATACCTGGACTATCGATTGTCACATTTGTTCCGTCTACTTCAAATTCGACTCCCAACTTTTTAAAACAGTCAATCGTGCTCAAGCAATCTTCACCTAATAAAAAGCCGGTTACCGTTGTTCTGCCTTTTGCAATTGAGCCGAACATAACCGCGCGATGTGAAATGGACTTATCCCCCGGTACTCTAATATTCCCTTGTAATGCCACCTGTTCGTATTGTAACGTTTTTGAACTCATGCTCCGAACCCCTCCTTAGAAAAATACATCCCGCCTTCAAAAAGCGAGATGTGTCCTTTATGAAATATACGTATCGTACTTTGCCTTATGTGCGATACATTGTGCTGCACGCTCACGGTCTTCATTTGTCTGGAAGCTTATTACTAAAATACCGAATACGTCTACCCTTGTTTCGACAATACGTATATTTGTAATACTAATATTATCTTCTGCCAAAAAGCCCGTCACTTCCGAAATAACACCTGGATAATCCGGAATATCTACATATAAATCATAAGGCATATATAATGCGCCGTTAGCGATTGGCAGGCTGTCACGAACATCCCGCGCATCGCTGAAATATGCTTCAATTGCCTTTTCATCACCATTATCCAATAATTGACGAACACGATTCATTTCTTCAAGCCATGTATCGAGCTGCCCGACAAGCTCTTTTCGATTTTGCAGTGTAATATCACGCCATAATGCAGGATTGGATGAAGCAATACGCGTAATATCACGGAAACCTCCCGCTGCCAATGAAGATGTCATCGGATATGCTTTCTTTTCAAAATTCAGTTGATGTACAAGTGAAGCAGCTATGATATGTGGAAAATGGCTAACAACAGCAGTCATATGATCATGGATTTTAGCATCCACAACAACCATTTTCCCTAACGTAAACTTCAGCAAATTATCAAGCATTGCTAGCTTTTCGATTTCTTCGCCTTCATTTGGTGTTAGCATATAATAGGCATTTTCTAATAAATAAGGCCTCGCAGCAGTAATCCCACTTTTATGCGAGCCTGCCATCGGATGACCGCCGATAAACGTAATGCCTAGTTCTTTCAGTTCTTTTGCCTTGTCCATAATTTGTGTCTTCGTACTACCCGTATCAGTAATAATGACACTTTTTTTCAATTCCCATGATTTTAACTGCTCCATAAACTGGAGTGTCACGTTTACTGGTGTACCAAAAATAATAACATCTGCCTCTTTTGCAAATTCAGCTGGATCTTCTACAACTTCGTGTACAACCTTTAATGTGCTAGCTAATTGTCTCGTTTGTTCATGGTAGTCATAGCCATACACTTTCGTACGCGGAGCCTTTTGAAGAGCTAACGCAACTGAACCGCCGATTAGCCCTAGTCCGATTACGAAAACATTACGTGTCATGCAAATACTCCTTGTTCTGTTAATACATCTTCAAGTAACTGTAAAAACTTCGCATTTTGAGCTTCTGTCCCAATCGTAACTCGTATATAACCTTCTAAACCAAGTGCAGCACCGCTGCGGATAATAAATCCGCGCTTCATCATTTCTTCAAAGACTACGTTACTATCAGCCTTCACTTCAAACATAATAAAGTTCGTTTGAGACGGGAAATAGTTCAATCCATGACGCTCACAAAATGCCACATACTGTTTTTTGCCGATTTCATTTGCCACACGACAGCTTTCAATAAACTCCTGATCTTGTAAAGCTATTTGCGCAACCTGTTGGCTTAACACTGTATTGTTAAATGGTGCGCGTACTGGATCCAACTTCGCAATAACTTCCGGCTGTGCAATGCCATATCCCACACGGAATGATGCCAAACCGTAAGCTTTTGAAAACGTGCGAAGTAAAATTAAATTCGGATATTCACGGAAATAATGCAGTGTATCCTTATAAGATGGATCATTGACATACTCAATATAAGCCTCATCCAACACTACAAAAACATCTTCAGGCACTTTCGCTAAAAACGCACTTAAGTCATCATCTGACACAATTGTTCCTGTAGGATTATTCGGATTGCATACCCAAACGACTGATGTTTTTTCATCAATAGCCGCCAGCATCGCATCCAAGTCATGAACACCTTCTTTTAAAGGTACTTTACGTACTTCTGCTCCTTCAATATCTGCATTATGCCAGTATTGGGAAAACGATAAATCTGCCATCACGGTATTAACGCCTGGATATAATAATGCACGCGTTATAATAGCAATTAAATCATCGGAACCATTCCCTAATATCAATTCATTTTCCGCAACACTATAAAAATTAGCTAAAGATGTGCGTAAGCTTTGTGCATAGCCATCCGGATATATCGCATGATTTGTTTGTTGCTCCTGTAAAAATTGTTGCACCTTTGGAGAACTGCCAAAGGGATTTTCGTTGGAAGCAAGCTTAATAACTTCATCCAATCCGAAAAGTTTTTTTACTTCTTCAATCGGTTTTCCCGGTTGATAAGCTTTCATGCCAAATAACTGTTGTTTCCACTTCATCGTTAACGTCTCCTCTAACTGGCGATTATTTCACTAAATCTGGTCGTAACTTTACCGCATCCTCTAAATAAACATGACGGACTTCATGTTGCGGTATATCTGTATTAACATGCAATAAAACACGTATACATAATGGCAATGCACCAGGTACATCCATCTCGTGCATACACATGATCGGTACAAACTGCCACCCAGGCATTGTGCGTACTGACTTTGCAGGAAAGGCAGAGTGGATATCGGGTGTTGTTGATATTGTAACGGATGCAATATTTTCCGGTTCAATATTGTTTTGCTTAGCAACTTCTTTTACAAGTCTTGCTGTTTCACCCCATACGTATTCAGCTTTATCTTCAGCAATCGTTATTGCCCCACGTATTCCACGAATCATTGTTGCACCTCCGCCAGTAATGCTCTTAATTGTTGGTCAATCTGTTCACATTTTTCAAGTTCAACTTTCTGAACGAATGGATGACCGATTGTATCAAGCAATACGAACTGTAATTGTCCGTAGTCTGCTTTTTTATCTTTTAATAAATACTCAGTTAACTGTTCGAATGTAAAGTCATGAACCGCTTCAAAAGGATAACCGTTTTCTAGGGCAAACTGTAAAAAGCGCTTCGTAAATTGATGGTTTACCTTACCGTATTGTTCACTTAAAAGTAATGTATACAGAAGGCCAATCATGACTGCTTCGCCATGTGCCACCCGACCATAGCCTGCTGCAGCTTCAATTGCGTGCCCATAAGTATGGCCTAAATTTAAAAATTTACGTACAGATTGTTCTGTCTCATCCTGCTCTACAATCGTTGCTTTTACTTGTATGCCGTGCGCTAAATAGTTAACTAACGTCTCTTCTGGAAGTTTCGTTACAAAATCGCCTTCCAAAAGTTCCTCAACCCATTGCGCATCTGAAATTAAAGCATGCTTAATTACTTCTGCCATCCCTGAGCGTACTTCTTTTTCACTCAAACTATGTAAAAACGTAATGTCATAAATGACAGCTTCCGGCTGATAAAATGCACCAATCATATTTTTCCCGAGAGCATGGTTAATGGCTGTCTTCCCTCCAACCGCTGAATCATGCGCCAAAATCGTAGTCGGCACTTGGACAAACGGAATGCCCCGCATATAAGTCGCGGCAACAAATCCTGCCAAATCACCTACTGCACCGCCACCAAAAGCAATTATAAGAGACTTTCGTGTACATTTTTGTTCCAATAAAAATGTTTGTACGGCATTATAGTTTTCAAAGCTTTTGCACGTTTCCCCGGCAGGCATTACATGGAGATGGTACTCATACGGGAAATTAGCTTCAAAATAATGCTGCTGTGAACTCCAAACATTTTCATCTGTCAGCACAACAATTTTATCTACTTTTGCAAATAAGTAGTTAAGTGCTGTCACTGCTTCTTTCAATATGCCTTTCCCAATCGTTACATCATACGAATGAGATGCAGCCCGAACTGGAATCTTCATATTAAAACCCCTTTGTATACTGACGCATTTCATCTAATTGTGCTTTTAGATGTGGCAACTGATCACTATGGAACTGTTCTACAATCGCCTTAGCGATTTCCCAGGCAATAACATGTTCAGCTACAATAGAAGCTGCAGGTACTGCACAGCTGTCAGAGCGCTCTACACTTGCTTTGAAAGGCTCTTTCGTTTCAATATCAACACTTTGCAATGGTTTATATAATGTAGGAATTGGCTTCATTACTCCTCTTACAACAATCGGCATTCCAGTAGACATACCACCTTCAAGACCGCCTAGACGATTTGTTGCACGAGTATAGCCTTTTTCTTCATCCCATAAAATTTCATCGTGTACTTCAGATCCCTTTTTACGTGCCATTTCAAATCCGATTCCAAACTCAACACCTTTAAATGCATTGATGCTTAACATAGCTCCTGCAAGCTTTGAATCCAGTTTACGGTCATAATGTACATAGGAACCGATACCAGCTGGCAACCCTTCTACGATAACTTCAACGACACCACCAATGGAATCACCTGCTTGTTTTGCCTCATCAATCGCTTCCACCATTTTTGCCGAAGCTTCCGGATCTACACAATAGCATGGATCCTGCTCAACAATTGTGCGTATTTCATCTGCTGGTTTGCCTTCCAATAAGTTCTGATCCGCTTTGATACCGACGATTTCAGTTACATGTGCAACAATAGAAATGCCTAGTTCATTTAACAATGCTTTTGCAACAGATCCAACAGCAACGCGAACCGTTGTTTCCCGGGCACTCGAACGTTCTAATACGTTACGTAGATCTCTGTGACCATATTTCATTCCACCTACTAAGTCCGCATGTCCTGGACGTGGACGTGAAATTTGGCGCTTAATTTCAGATGGATCAATATCTTCCGGCAGTTCTTCTGCCCCCATGATTTTCGTCCAATGCTTCCAGTCATCATTCGTTACTACTAATGCAACAGGAGATCCCAACGTTTTTCCGTGACGAACCCCAGATACAATTTCTACAGTGTCTGTTTCAATCTGCATGCGGCGTCCACGACCGTGGCCTCCTTGACGACGTTTTAAATCATAATTGATTTTTTCTGCAGTAATTGGTAATAATGAAGGCAACCCCTCAATAATTGTTGTCAGTTGTGGTCCGTGTGACTCACCTGCTGTTAAATAACGCATTAAACACTTTCTCCCTTCAACTCGCTAAAGTATGTATTTTTCACTATAACATATTTTATACTAAATAACAGTACTGATTCACCTAACTAATATGTCATTTTAGAATATTCTGAACGTTCCAACTAAGAAACGGCACAATTATAAGCAAATAAAACAAAAATACACTTTTCGCTATTTTATACGAAAAGCGCATTAATATGTAGCTTAAAAGTATTTCACAGCAGTCTTCCTATTTTTCAACAAGCTATATTATTTTTTGCGGTAAAAGAATGTATCCTCAACTTCAAAGTCATATCTGGCCGGATTAAAGATTTGCTCGGTTGACCCGACAAATAAAATTCCGCCAGATCGTAATGATTTACTGAAGTTCGAGTAAATTTGATCTTTAGCTTCCTCTGTAAAATAAATCATTACGTTTCTACAAACAATTAAATCAAAATTTGACTCGTAATTATCCTTCAATAAATTATGCTTCTTAAAAGTAACCGTACGTTTAATCTCATCTTTAACTTTATAGAATTGTTCTTCCTGGTTAAAGTACTTAGCTTGTATCGGCTTTGGCACCTCTGCAAGAGAGCGCTCAGGATATAGACCTAATTTTGCTTTTTGGAGTACATTCTCATCCAAGTCCGTTGCCAAAATATTTATTTGGGATAAAGGCAGATGATGGGATAGTACCATTGCTAGGCTATAAGGCTCTTCGCCTGTTGAGCAGGCCGCACTCCATATTTTTAACCGTTTATTCGATTCCAGCAATAACGGGAAAATCTTATTTTGCAATACTTCCCAACGCTTACCATTTCGATAAAACTCTGAAACATTGATTGTCATACGATCCAGAAATTCATTCATCAAATCTCGATCTTTTTCCAGAGCCGAAAGAAAATCAACGAAGTTACCGAAGCCTTTCTTTTCATATAACGATGTTAACCGGCGTTTCATCTGCGCTTCTTTATATAGAGCTAGATCAATGCCCGTCTTGCGCTTAATGCCATTTATAAATTGAACATAATCTGACATTGTCCATCTTTCCCCTCATCTAACGTATGCCTATTATAGCCGAAAATTTCTGAATCTGAAATAGTTTTTACCTATAAAGATTATTCAGTGCGTCTGTCCAGCAAAAGCTGTTTTGACTGTTCAAGCTCAAGCTTCATTTTTTCTGTTTCTGAATCATAGCTTTGTAAACGGATTTGTTCAAGCTGTGTCTCTTTTTCCAGCATCTTTATTTGTAATTTTAAACTCGATCGTTTATGGGCAGTTAATATTGCTGTAAGTGCAATAACGGCTCCAGAGCCAAAAATAATAGAGATAATAAGAATATCTTCCATACGGTTTATACGCTCCCTTGATTAATATTTTACTTGCCTGATTGACTTGTTGAATGTGTATCGAGTAGTAACTGTTTTGTATGTTCCAATTCAAGCTTCATCTTTTCTGTTTCTTTATCATAATTTTCAAGTCTTAGTTTTTCTAACTCGATTTCCTTATCCAAACGTTTTAAATCAATTTTTTTATTTCTAGTATACGTATCTGTTAAAATTCCTACTACAGCAATTATTGTAATCATTATCCAAAACATGAATGTCACCCCTTCTAAAAAAATCGCTCTAATACATACTACTTTTGTTTATGTTCTAATAATAATTGCTTTGAATGTTCTAATTCCAAACGCATCTTTTCTGTTTCTTTATCATAATTTTCAAGACGCAATTTTTCCAGTTCGATTTCTTTCGTTAATTTATTTACATCGATTCGTTTGCTTTCATTGCGCGCATCGGTAATGACTGCAATCGCTCCCACTGCCATTACTGAAATAACGGCTAAAACCCACATAAACATCCCCCTAATTTCAATCAGTATTTTTTATACGTATGTATCCTGAAAATAGTTTCATTATTCCGATTTTATTATACCATTAATAGGTAATATTTTTCGTGCTGAATATAAAAAAAGCTACCACTTTAAAAGTGATAGCTTTTCAAAAATATCAATTATTCAGCTAAGCCTTCTGGGAACCATAAACCGATTTCGCGTTCAGCAGAAGCTAAAGAGTCAGAACCGTGGATTACGTTGTGAGATAAAGTTACAGCGTAGTCACCGCGGATTGTACCAGGAGCTGATTCTTCTGGCTTTGTAGCACCCATCATGATACGAGATAATTGGATAACGTTTTCGCCTTCCCAAACCATACCGAATACTGGACCTGAAGTAATGAAGTCTACTAATTCACCGAAGAAAGGACGCTCAGCGTGCTCTGCATAGTGTTTTTCAGCTAATTCACGAGTTGGTGACATTAATTTTGCTCCGCGCATTACGAAACCGCGACGCTCAAAACGATCTACGATATCACCAATCACTTGACGTTCTACGCCATCTGGTTTAACCATTAAAAATGTTTTTTCGATTGCCATTATAAACACTCCCTAAATTTGAGTAAAAGGTTTTACACCTACCGATAAATATTACCAAAATCCTACTCAAACTGCAACAAATATTAGATTTTGCTATATATTGGCTGTTGTAATCAAGATTTTCGCTTACCCATAAAAAGAGCAATATCACGCAATTTTTTCTTCATCGGATGATCGGGTAATGCTTCTACTTCTTTTAAAGCTTTTTTTAAGTATAGATTGCTGATTTTAGTTGCTTCTTTGATGGCATCCGAATTGCGTACGAGTGCCAGCATATTTTGACGTTCCTGCTCCGATAGTCCCGTTGTTGACACTTTTGCTAAGTATGGGGCAAGTAATGGATTGTCCTTCATTAATAAAATCGGCAATGTAACATTTCCTTGCATTAAATCACTTCCAGCCGGTTTTCCAAGCTGTTTGTCTGTTGCTGTGAAATCTAAAATATCATCTACTATTTGAAAGCTCATCCCTACAAAATATCCGTATCGCTTTAAGTGGCGCACTGTTTTTTCATCAGCACCGCTCACGACCGCACCTAATTCACAGCTTGATTCGATTAACAACGCTGTTTTTCGTTTAATACGGCGGAAATAATCTTTCAAATTTTGATCTAAACGAAACTTATCCTCGATTTGAATGACTTCACCATTTACTAGTTCTACCATTGTTTTAGCTAATATTTGATGCGCTCTCGGATTTTCAATGCTTGTTACGTATTCCAGTGCACGTGCAAATATAAAATTCCCTGTATACATCGCCACACGGTTGTTCCACTGGGCTTTTACCGTTTCCCGCCCGCGACGCATATCTGAATCGTCAATCACATCATCATGTACTAATGAACCCATATGAATTAATTCCAGTGGGACGGCGATATTTTTCATTCGCTCAATATTATAGTCACCAAATTTAGCACTTAGTAACGTAAATACTGGTCGAATTCGTTTACCACCAGCTTGCAGTAAATGAATAGAGGCATCATTCAATAAGTGTGAAGATGAATTCAACGCTTGTTCTAATTCGTTTTCGATGATTTCTATATCTGCTTTGATATCCGCATATAGCATTTTTATTTTCATCTTTTCCACGCGTCAAAACCTACTCCCACTATTATTTCTTTTTAAAACCCATGTGCATAGCTGCTGCCCCACCGCTATATGGTTTATATGTGACATTTTCATATCCGGCTTCACGGAACATTTGCGCTAGCTTTTTCATGCCCGGAAAGTCTTTCGCCGACTCTTGAAGCCATGAATATTCTTTATAGCTTTTTGCAAATAATTTCCCGAACATCGGCATGATATAGTTAAAGTAAAAACGGAAAAGTTGACGATATACCGGAATTTCAGATTGGGATGTTTCAAGACAAACAACCATGCCACCTGGCTTTACGACACGATTCATTTCACGTAATACCTTCATGTAATCAGGTACGTTTCGCAAACCAAAGCCAATCGTTACATAATCGAATGTATTATCTTCAAATGGAAGCTCCATTGCATTTCCATGAATTAACTCTATGTTTTGAATGTTTTCTGTTTTTTGCTTACCGACTTTCAGCATGTTCTCACTAAAGTCCAGCCCTTTTACAATACCTTCATCACCTACTGCCTTTGATAGGGCAATAGTCCAGTCAGCAGTCCCGCAGCAGACGTCCAAGCATGCGGAGCCCTTTTTAACGGCCATACGCTTCATCGTATCTTCACGCCATCCTACATGCATTTGAAAGCTGATAACGGAGTTCATTTTATCGTAGTTTTCTGAAATGTTTTCAAACACTTCATGAACATGTTCTTCTTTCGATTTTGCCATTTTTTCAAAACCTTTCTAAATTCACTACAAAGTGATGTATTGCTCAATGGTATGTTTTAAATCTTCGTGGATATGGCTTTGCTTCACAACTTCTAACACCTGCTGTTTTCGGTTAATCAGTTGTTCATGCAGCCATTCCATTGTTGAGTCAAGAATAGCTGGATTATCAGCCAATGCCAACGCTTTATATAAAAAACCTCGTTTTGCATCCTGTATCAATCCATATTCTTTTTTCAAACGAATAAACGTCAATGTGTTTTCCATAAGTTCAGTATAGGCATTGTAACCGTATACATCATAGTATTGAGAAATCAATGCGCTTTCAATTACCGTTAAACTATGAATCCATTGCTCAACGGAACGGGTTTGTGTCTCGTAAATGCGAATTTGGTGCTCACAGCGATTTACAATTCCTTTAGACAGTTTCTGAATTAATCTAATATTTCCTGACTGTGCAAGAAGTTGATAATAGCGGCCGCTATAATAATCTCCCGACAGGACAATGAGTTGCTGCTCCTTACTTGTAGCATCTACTTCCAATACTCTTTCGTGCTCCAGAAGCGATGCATGTACAATTCCAACAGTTATTGCACTTACTTTATGGTCGTCAGTCATTTCAGCCCCATTTAAAAAAGGCAACTGAATAAAAAACAATTGTTCTTTTTGTAACGTAGGTTGTCCAACATTTTGAAGTAATGCTCTATGATGAACATGCTGTAGAATATTTGATTGTAACGTTTGAACCGATTGTATAATAGATGTTGCACTCATAGAAATTACTCCATTTCAATGTTTTAAAGCATTTAATCAAAATTTTTTATGATATTTATAGCTTGTGCTGTTGTATTCATTATTTTTTACTTTGGATTGTTCCATGGGCAGAATGAATTTTAGCTTTGCCGCGAATTTTCATTGCAGACGTATGCTCAGTAAACTGGGCAATCATTACTTCGCCAGCATCCAACTTTTCAGAGTGGTGAAATTTTGTATCAGTACCACGAGTTAGACCAATTACATGTACACCATCTTCTTCTGCTTCAATAATAATATAATCTGGTTGCGCCATTTAATAATCCCCCACCTGTTAATTTCTTTGTTTATAATACCATATTTGTCCGGTTTATTTCATTTGGATGAAAGTAATCACTTCGTTGCGCTTTGTATCATCTTCTTCATAAATGCCGCGCGCGACAGCTGTCACCGTTTTAGAACCTGGTTTCTTCAATCCGCGCATTGTCATACACATATGCTCCGCCTCAACAACAACATAAACTCCTTTAGGGTTTAACATTTCCATAATAGTATCTGCTACTGTAGAAGTAATACGTTCTTGGAGCTGTGGACGGCGTGCAACAGATTCCAGGCAGCGTCCCAGTTTGCTTAAACCGGCTACTCTACCGTCTTTTGGTATGTATGCTATATGTGCTGTGCCATAGAAAGGAACTAAGTGATGCTCGCACATAGAGTAGAACGGGATATCCTTTACTAATACAAATTCTTCGTGGTCTTCATGAAAAACCGTACTAAAATAATCACGTGGATCTTCATTTAAACCACTGAACATTTCTGCATACATTTTTGAAACACGTTTTGGCGTATCAAGTAATCCTTCACGCTCTACATCTTCCCCTACTGCTTCTAAAATCATTTTTACTGCGTCTTCTATCTTTTTCAAATCGACATTTGCCATGGAAATCAGGTCCTCCTACAAACCAAAACGTTTTTATGTATACGTCTATCTATATTTATTCTCATTAAATGCTATTATTTTCGTTATAAAATACACTCTTGAATCGTAGCACATTAAACGCGTAAGTTCAAAAGAGTTCTACTTTTTTTAGCATAGTTATTCAAAAACAAAAAGAAATGAACCGAAGCACTAAATTCCTAGTTCAATTCAGAAACCAATTCGCTAGTCCGAAGCGATATAACAGGGGTCTATGCGCTTTAGCCGAGACGAATACCAAACTTAGTATACGGTTATTGAAAAGCACGTCACCCTATCAGTTTCCGGGCATCAAAAAAGAGTAGCTCTCAGTTAGACTGAGAGCTACTCTATGTACTTCTAGAGGCTGATTTATTTTACAGCGTCTTTAAGTGCTTTACCTGGTTTAAAAGCAGGTACTTTCGAAGCAGCGATTTCGATTTCCTTACCTGTTTGTGGGTTACGACCTTTACGCGCTGCACGCTCACGAACTTCAAAGTTACCAAAACCGATTAATTGTACTTTGTCACCCTTTGCAAGAGCATCTTGAATTGTATCAAATACAGCTTCAACTGCTTTAGAAGCGTCTTTTTTAGAAAGACCTGCAGCTTCAGCAACAGAGTTAACTAATTCTGTTTTATTCACACCATTCACCTCCTCTCAAAGGGTCATGAATCTAAATCCTGTAAAAAGATTAACATACACAAAACCGCTACGCAACTGAATTCATCCATGTTTCGTTGATATTTTAACTTTTTTTGCAAAGAAAACAGAAATTACAGGACAATTCACCTATAAAAGTGAACGGTCCTGTAATTTTTCAATCATAATTTTATATTGAAATTTAAATAATAAATGTAATTAAACCTCTTTCTCCTTCATTTATTAATCTTTCCAACATTAAACGCATTCTGTTTTTCGCATGAGTCGGGACACCACTCATTTTATAGCGGATACTTTCTGTTAATACTTCATGTAAAGGTGTACCGAATAATTGAGTTTGCCATAATGCCTGGCGATCATATTCAAATGCATGCTTCAAATCCTTCAGCAAATGCTGGCTATGAAACTCTGAGCCGATTAATGGCGAAAACTCCGCTTCCATATCAATACGAATAATATGGTAGGATGGGGCAGTTGCTTTCATTCGTACACCATAAAAATTATTTTGTTCAATCAATTCAGGCTCACTTGGAGTAAATTCGTCCATTGCAGGCAATGTCACACCATAACCATCTTCCTTCGCCTGTTCAATGGCTTCACGGAATCTGCTTTGAGCCGCTTTGGCTTCTGCAGCCTCCTTTATAAACAAGAGCCATTCTTTTTTCGATTCAACTGGTTTATCGAGCCATTCTGCACACGCTTCTTTATAATAGTCATTGTGGATATTGACACGCAACGTTGCAATACCTTGCCCGGCATCAATATTTTCCACTGTACAGCTTTCTATAAAATCAATTTCACGGAGCAATTGACTTGCTGCTTCTACATCACGAATTTTCATCGCATCATCTTGTAATTGTGATGTAGCAAATGATAATGTTTCATTTAAATGATGATGCTCATCCAACACATCCAACCAATCCGGCTTCTCTACTTGAATCTCATTTACATTGAATTCAAATAATGCTTCTTGCAAAATCATCATAACATCGTTTAATTGCATCTGCTGAATAGCAGTCGGGATTACAGGTACATCATATTTTTGAACGAGTGCTTGTTGTAGATTCTGTGTTTCAGCCGAATGTGGGGCTGTACTATTAAGCACAATTACGAACGGCTTTCCGATTTCCGTAAGCTGATCAATAATTTGCTGCTCCGCTTTTTCTACAGCAGACCGTGACATTCCATTTACCGTTCCATCTGTCGTTACGACAATTCCGATATTGGCATGGTCACGAATAACTTTATCTGTCCCAATTTTCGCAGCTTCCTGAAACGCAATTGCTTCATTATGCCATGGTGTTTGCACATATTTTGGTCCTGACTCGTCTTCATAACCCTTTGCTCCTTCAATTACATATCCGACACAATCAACAAATCTTACACGGAAAGGTATTGCACTTTCTCCAAATGCAACAGTTGTACCCTGAGCTGGGACAAACTTCGGCTCTGCCGTCATGATCGTAGGTCCAGGAGAACTTTGGGGAAGCTCATCCATCGCACGCATACGGTCTTCCGCATTTTCAATATTAGGCAATATTACGCCTTCCATGACCTTTTTAACAAACGTCGACTTACCAACACGAACTGGTCCTACTACACCAATATAAAGATCACCATTCGTACGTTCCGCCAGTTGCTGAAAAATATGCTCGCTAATCGTATTGCCTCCTTTATATGCCTTAATCTTCTGTTTCCAGTTAAAGTATTCATTATCAAAACACTATATGTATATTCGTTTTTAAATATGAAAAAAGGTGTACTAAAAGTTTCACCTTTTTGTACACCTTTTCTGTTATTTTTCTTTTTTTGTTGGATCATACCAAATGATTGGTTCATTGTTTTCATCTACTGTGTAAGGAAGTGAATATGCTGGTACTACCGGAAAATTATCGACTAAAATCTCCCGGATGTCGTCACCAGGCTGCGCGACAATATCGTTATCTTTCATATACGTATATAAATCAATCGAATAATCAACGTATAAATCCCCTTCAGCCGATACGACAATTGGTAATTGATTATTCGAATAAGGACTCTGAACTGTCACATTTTCTTTATAGCCAATATTTTCAAAGTTAACTGTATAAACATGCTCGGCCACTTTATCTTTAAACTGGGGATATTTCGTCCCTTTAAATCGAATATTGATTTCACGTAAACGTTCAGGCGTACGTAAATCAACAAGCTTCACAGTTGGGTTTTCTTCCGGATTCCAAATAATATACTGAAAAATTCCACCCTTTTCATATGCATTCCCCGGCGGCGAACCAATATATTTTGGAACAAGTTTTTCAAAGTCAATTAAATATTTAATAAAAATGTCTGTGTCCTGGTCACGCGTTTTAATTGGCAATACCCCTGTATCTTCCCGGTACTCATTAACAGCCCGCTGGACACCCGCAAGCATATCGACATCAGGTCTTAGACTAGATTGATCGAAGTTAGTTGAGGAGCCACACCCTGATAAAAGCAACGTGATGATGGATAATAGCACAAACCATTTTGAAAATTTCATAATATGTATTCCCCCTACCTTAGTTCGGCCATGTTAATATAACAAGTACCATCAATAATGTGCCGATAAAAAACATTACATAGGCAACAAGTTTAAATAAAAACGATAAAAACGTATTATGTATCCATTTACGGACTGCTGTGATAATTAATAATGATGCTAATAATAAGCCAATTGAATAAAACGAAACCCACATAACATCCAATGCATGCATAGTAGCTAAAGGACCACGTGCAGAGTTTAATAGTAGATTTGACATCGGATTCATCAATAGTAGAACGTGTTGCAATGCTAAAACCGCCTTCCTATAAATTTTCACGGATATTCCGCTAATAATTATAGCCTTTTCAGGCAAAAAAAAACAGGAGGCATACAAGTATCCCTCCCTATTTGTGACAAATTATTAAATTTTATAGATTTCTCTATGTTTAAATAAGCTGATTAACTCATTTCATCGATTTCGCTTTTTTTCGTTCGCAGCATTAAAGATTCAACTAATGCTTTTGGTTCCATATCATTAAATAACACATCGTACAGCGCTGATGTAATAGGCATGGAAACTTCGTATTTTTTGGATAACTGATAAGCTGCCTTCGTCGTACGTACGCCTTCTACGACCATCCCCATCTCTTCCAATACCTGATCAAGCTTCATTCCCTTTCCAAGCATATTACCAGCCCGCCAGTTACGTGAATGCACACTCGTACAAGTTACGATTAAGTCGCCCATTCCTGTCAGCCCAGCGAATGTAAAAGGATTCCCACCCATTTTTACACCGAGACGTGTTATTTCCGCTAATCCACGTGTAATAAGAGCCGCTTTTGCATTATCTCCAAAATTAAGACCATCCGTCATCCCAGCTGCAAGTGCAATTACATTTTTTAGCGCCCCGCCTATTTCGACACCAATGACATCATCATTTGTATACACCCGCAAATAGTGGTTCATAAACAGATCTTGCACCTTTTCCGCTGCCTTCAGATTTCTGCAAGCCGCAGTTACCGTTGTTGGATGCTGCAGCACAACTTCCTCAGCATGGGAAGGTCCTGATAGAACGACGATGTCACTAACAGCATCAGATGCCAGGCTTTCTTTCATCAACTCAGAAATTCGCATTAAAGTATCCGGTTCTATTCCTTTTGAAACATGGACAAATAAAGCCTTGTCTGTAATATAGCTTGAAATTTCTCCGCAAACTTCGCGGATTCCCTTTGTTGGTACAGCCATGACGATTGTTGAGCCATGCTTTGCTGCTGTTTCCAAATTAGCAGTTGCCTTTAAATTCTGTGGCAGTACTGTATTAGGTAAATATTTTTTATTCGTATGTTGTTCATTTATTTCGTTCGCCTGATCTTCCCGATGTGACCAAATTAACGTATTATGACCGTTTTCCGCCAAAACGATTGCAAGTGCAGTCCCCCAGGAGCCTGCGCCTAAAACTACTACATTTTCCATTAATAAACCCCCAAATCTACTTAAAGTTTCTTAATATAATTTACTTCAAGCTAAATTCCCTTTATGTACAAAAACGCTAGTTCATTTTCATAAACTAGCGCTCTGTACATTTAATTAGTCACGAGCACGTGTAATAAGACGTATTGGAGTACCTTCGAAATCGAATGTCTCACGAATACGGTTTTCCAAGAAGCGCTCGTATGAGAAGTGCATCATTTCAGGTTCATTTACAAATACAACGAATGTTGGTGGTTTAATCGCCACTTGTGTTGCGTAGTAAATACGTAAACGACGCCCTTTATCTGTTGGTGCTGGATTACGTGCAATGGAATCTTCAATTACTTCATTTAAAATAGATGATTGAATACGCATCGCGTGGTTTTCACTAACACGTTTTATAATAGGTAAAATATTGAGTACGCGTTGTTTCGTTTTTGCCGAAACGAAAACGATTGGTGCATAATCCAAGAACAAGAAATGCTCACGAATTTGTTCTGTGAATAAATTCATCGTTTTCTCGTCTTTTTCAATTGCATCCCATTTGTTTACAACGATAATTACCGCTTTACCAGCTTCATGTGCATAGCCTGCAATTTTTTTATCCTGTTCTTGAATGCCTTCATCTGCATTCAGAACGACTAAAACAACGTCAGAACGTTCAATTGCGCGCAGTGCACGTAGCACAGAATACTTTTCTGTTGTTTCATAGACTTTCCCTTTTTTACGCATACCCGCCGTATCAATAATGACATAATCTTGCCCATCATGTGAGTACGGAGAGTCAATTGCATCACGAGTTGTCCCTTGAATTTCACTTACAATAACACGATCTTGACCTAAAAAGGCATTTACAAGTGAAGATTTCCCAACATTTGGTCGCCCAATTAATGAGAATTTAATCGTATCTTCATCGTATTGCTCTTCATCTGGTTGCGGGAAGTGTTTTGCACATTCGTCTAGTAAATCCCCTAAACCTAAACCGTGTGAACCGGAAATTGGCCAAGGCTCACCGAAACCTAATGAATAGAAGTCATAAATCATATGACGCATATCCGGGTTGTCGATCTTATTAATGGCCAAAACAACCGGTTTTTTTGTTTTATATAAAATTTTTGCTACTTGCTCATCCGCAGCAGTTACACCTTCACGACCATTTGTCATGAAAATAATAACATCCGCCTCATCAATAGCGATTTCTGCTTGCTGGCGGATTTGCTCTAAAAATGGCTCGTCCCCAATTTCAATACCACCAGTGTCGATAATATTAAATTCATGTGCTAACCAATCAGCCGAACTATAAATACGGTCACGTGTTACACCTGGAATATCTTCCACGATCGATACACGTTCTCCGACAATTCGGTTAAAAATTGTCGATTTACCTACGTTCGGACGTCCTACGATGGCGATTACTGGTTTTGTCATCTGTACTTCATCCTTCCAAACTCTTGTCTTTCCGTATTATACACGAATTTGACTATTATATCATTTTTTCACAACATTCTAAACGGTTTTAAATATATATCCATATCAAAAAGCTACTCTCATAAGCATTGGACTTACGAGAGTAGCTTAAATTCGTGTAATAATATTGTAGTGTTAGTCTTTTTTGAAGCCCTTCAGCTGGTCACCGATAACGTCGCTGAAAGAGAATCCTTTATTTTCTTCAGGAAGCTCATAATCGAAATCCTCTTCTGCATCTGAATCTTCCTGTAATGCTTTAATGCTTAATGCAAGACGTTTTTCAGCTGCATTCACTTCCAGCACCTTAACTTCCACTTCTTGTCCATCTTTCAATGCCTCATGTGGTGTATTAATATGCTTATGTGAAATTTGGGAGATGTGAACTAGACCTTCAACTCCCGGGAATACTTCAACAAACGCACCAAATGTAACAAGACGTTTAACAGTACCCGTTAATACAGTGCCCTTTGCAGCCTTTTCCGTAATGTTTGTCCACGGACCAGGTAATGTATCCTTAATTGATAGCGATACACGCTCATTTTCAATATCAACTGACAGGACTTTTACTGTTACGGCTTGTCCTTCTTGTAAAACGGTAGAAATATCTTCTACATGCTCATGAGCCACTTGCGAAATATGAACTAACCCATCAATGCCGCCTAAATCAATAAAAGCACCGAATTTTGCCAAACGTTGAACCGTACCTTCCAATACATCGCCTTGATTGATGTTTTGAATAACCTGTTGCTTTTTCGAAGCCTTTTCTTCATCAAGTACTGCACGATGAGATAAAATAAGTCGACCTTTGTCTTTATCTAATTCTGTAATTTTTAATCGTAAAGTCTTTCCTTTATAGTCTTCAAAATCTTCTACAAAGTAATCCTCTACTAGTGATGCGGGAACGAAACCACGAACGCCTAAATCTACGACAAGTCCGCCTTTTACAACATCTTTAATTTCCGTTTCGAAAATTTCACCGGATTCGAATTTTTCTTTTAGCTTATCCCATGCTTGAAGTGCATCGACTTTTCGCTTTGATAAAACAAAATTTTCTTCCTCAACTTTTGTAATGATTAGCTCAAGCTGATCTCCAACTGAAACTATATCGGAAGCTTTTTCAATGTGTAAGCTTGAAAGTTCGCTAATAGGTATAATTCCATCAAAAGGTGCCCCCTCGATAGAAACTGTCACTGACTTCTCTTCAACTTGTACAGCGACACCTTTCACAATATCTCCTTCTTGAAATTTTTGGTTTAACCCTAAATTCATTTCCTCAGACATATGTAGCCCTCCTTCGCATTATCCACCTTTATTTTATTCCAAATGATCGACAAAGACAAAAAATAACCCTTTATTTTCAGAAATTTCATGCGTTACATAGGATAACCATATAAATTAGCTCATTTTTTGTTGTGCTAATTCTATAATTTCCTGTGCAGCTTCTTGAATTGTTAAATGTGTTGTATCCAAAAATAGTGCATCTTCTGCCTGAATAAGCGGTGAAGCCTCACGCTCACTGTCAAGCTTGTCCCGGAGTGCGATTTCCTGTTGCAATGTTGCAATTGTAGAAGGAATTCCTCTTCGTTCGTTATCAAGGAAACGACGGCGTGCCCGTTCTTCTACAGTTGCCGACATGAATATTTTAAGTTCCGCATCTTTTAATACATGTGTTGCGATATCTCGTCCATCCATCACAACTCCACCATCCGCTGCCAGCTTTTGTTGCATTGAAACTAGTATTTCGCGAATATTTGCGTGAGCCGCGACTTCCGAAACATTTGCAGTTACCTCATTTGAACGGATTGCTTCAGACACATTTTGTCCATCTACAAAAACAATTTGCCCCTGCTCTGATGGCTTTAATGTAATTGTTGTATTTTGCAGCATCGTTTCTATAGACTTTGCGTCATGTAATTGTATGTTTTCATTCAAAGCTTTATACGTAACAGCACGATACATTGCTCCTGTATCTATATACGTAAATTGAAGCGTTTCGGCCACTATTTTTGCAATTGTACTTTTACCTGCCCCGGCTGGACCATCAATTGCAATTTGAATTTTTTTAACCATAATTAAATCCCTACTTTCCGTAGTTATTGTATCATAACCTGAAAAATATTAACTTCATTTCAATCTAAATTTTACTTGGATATTTTTGTAGACACTTTTAATTATCTATCTAAAAAAGATCTAAAAAGTGGGGTACTTTTCAGATCTTCATGTTTTTATATTTCGTTCATTTCTTTTTTTCGAATTAACACTTGACGCTCAAAGCAGAAGCGCACAATTTGCTGTTTATCAAAATCCTCAGTGTCTGCAAATTGTAATGACGCTACTTGAATTCCATCCCGCTCGAAAACTCTGACTACTTCGGAGTTTGTCTCAATGTATCGAATCTCTCCATTTGCAAACGGCAATACAATTAAAGTATTCACCATATCACCTTCAATAAAATTCACCGGGGTTTTCAAGCGTATTAAAATACCGCCAGCACTAATATCTTCAGCCACAAACTGGAATTTCTGTCCTTCATGTTCAACTGCAATATCTACAGGTGTTTCTACACGGACAAACTTTCGACGTTGTATTTTTATGAATTCATCAGCAGCAGGATGTGAGAGGATGATCATCTGAACATCCCCTCCTTTACGCCCTAAAACTTCGGTATTAAAGGAGTAGGTTTCCTTTGCTTCCGTACTGAATGTCACTCGAAATTGTGCACCATCTATTAAAAAAGCTGTTTTCTTCGTTGCTAAATTAATCGGATAATCGATAAAAATCATATTGTTGTGTTTTTCCACTACACGACATTTGAATTTTTCTATTCTTTCCGTATATGTTGGCTCTAATGTTAATTGTGTTCCAATCTTAAGTTCCATTTGCCTCTCTCCGTTACAAATATTATGATAATCCATTATCTCACGGGAAAGGGAATTTAGCTATATTTTTACAATTGGTTCACTAATTTAACTTTTCGTTCTTAATTACTTCATGTGTTTCTGCATCAATTACAATACGGAAAGTATCATTGGATTTATTATTTAATCTTGCAATTACTT
This sequence comes from Solibacillus sp. FSL K6-4121, assembly GCF_038002585.1. Lineage (NCBI taxonomy): Bacteria > Bacillati > Bacillota > Bacilli > Caryophanales > Caryophanaceae > Solibacillus > Solibacillus sp. FSL K6-4121. The sequence continues at coordinate 128,087 of NZ_JBBOCS010000002.1, read as the reverse complement.
CATAACATTTACGTAGCTCTAGACTTTTGTTAGCTGTATAGATTTTTTTCGTTTCTTCTACAGAAACTTGGTCGGAAAAGAATTTTTCCCAATCTATTGGTACTTCACCTTGAGTCGGTATTTTTTCTTCCTGTATATATTCCATAGCATTGACACCTAAAATTTCAGCATTGTCTTTTGCTACTTTTACCTGGATACTATCCGGATATACAAGCGCTTCATCTTCACCGTGTACTCTTGAAAATACGAAATGCCATGCCTCGTGATTTTCTCTTGATTCGGCAATTTTTACGTCAGAATAGCCGACCTTTTTCATAAATTTTTCAGCAGTACTCAAAATTTCTTCATGTGATAATGGATGTTTTTTCACCGGTCTTTCCAATAAAAATGAAAGAAGATGACCGCCATTTTCTGTTATATCAGCATAACCAATTTTCGATCCATGGATAAACTGGATATGATAAAAAGGATATGGGGCATCATCGCTGCTTTTTGTGACAGTAACAAGGGCATCATCAATATTTGGGAAGAAATTTTTGAATTTCTTAATTGCCTCACTTTTTGTGATTTTCTCATCCTTTATATGTTGTAAGTCTCGCTTTTTTTCATAATCAGACTCACTGGCAGTTAAAGGAAAATCAGTTTCATTATATGTTTTTAATTGTTTCGAAACATTCATAAATGGCGATTCACTTAGATCGGTTGTATGGTTATTCGACCATTTTTTCATGTCGCCATCATTTTCATAAAATGCTACCGTTGCAGTGTTCCATTCTTCTGCAAACGCATGTAAATTTGCTGCAACAGTATTCATCTTTTTTTGCCAATTTTCATAATCACCTGTTACTGCCGCTTGCTTTGCATTATCACCGATTTTCCCTAAATAGCGCATCCATTCATTTTGAACTTCTGGCTGTATCGGCAAATTTGCTACAGACTTCCTTAAATCACTGCTCATGCGCCAAATTGAATCTAATTCATTATTTAACGCTTTTTCATCTTGAAATATTAAAGATTGCTCGACTGTTGAATGTAATGTTGACAATTTTTCAGTTGCCGCTGATAAATCTCTTGTTTGGGCGGCAAAAACCGATCGTTCAAGCTGTTTGTTTTGAGTAAATAAGTCAAACGATACAAATCCTAATATGACAACAAATAACCCTAATAAATATGCAAAGTTTCTCATGATTCACACCCTTTTATAAGCAAAATATATGTTCGCCGATTTGTTTGATTTGAGGTCTTGACCATATCCATTTACTTGTCGCTGTTACAGGATTGAAATAGTAAAGAGCGTTTTCTGACGGATCCCAGCCGTTAATTGCATCGAGAACAGCCTGTTTAGCACGCTCGTTCGGAGTAAGCCAAATTTGTCCATCTGCTACCGCTGTAAAAGCTAAAGGCTGGAATATAATTTCCGAAATAGTATCCGGAAATTCAGGAGATTCTAAACGATTTAAAATTACCGCTGCTACAGCAACTTGTCCTTCATAAGGCTCCCCACGTGCTTCTCCGTAAACAGCATTTGCTAGTATTTGTAAATCTTGTTCCGAATAACCTGGTGGTAATTGCATAGAGTCCGTCAAATTAGCACCTGTTCCAGATCCTTTGTTCGCTCCCGATCCTGAGCCTGTGCTTGCAGTTGCGTTATTCTTTTTCACTTGGTCTTTCAGAGGCATACCTCCATAGTACGTAAATTGATTACCTGCATTAATTTGCTCATGCACAAAGGCTCTATCAAAATCGGAGTTATTTACAAGCTTTTCTTTCGTTTTTTGACCCGCTATTCCATCTACCGGAAGTCCGTATTGTTCCTGGAAATTACGCAGAGCCCAATACGTTCCATATCCAAATTTCCCGTCAATTTTGCCATGATAAAAGCTTAAATATTGTAATCGTGCCTGTAGTTCTACCACATCATCCCCAAAAGCACCACGCTGCACTTCTTGATCTGAAAATGCAATTGTATGGCTTGCAAAGCTACCTGACAAAATGAGTATGAATAATACAATCTTTTTCAATGTCATTTCCACTCCTTTTTTAGTAGGATGGAGTTAATTAAAAAGTTTATACATCCGAAAAATACATTTCGTCCATAAAATAGTGAACAATTTACTTTTAAACAAATTGCACTTTTAGACGCAACAAAAAAGGTCTGATACAAAAAAATTCTGTATCAAACCTATTATGTATCCCCACTCTGGGATAAATGATCTATTAAATGCTCATGCGCCTGTTTAACCTTACGAAGTGCAAACGTCCAAAGGAATAACATAAACGGCAACATTGCATACATGAAATACTCTTCTAACAATAGAATGGAGTTATATATAATGTGAAGTCCAATTGGGGCAAATAAAGCGAGCGCAATATATTTTTTCATAATTGTTTCGCTCGAAAACTTTCCTTTCCCGTAATAATATCCCATAACCACGCCAAATAAAGCATGACTTGAAACTGGTAAAAGTGCCCGCATGAACGCCTGGTCAAGTCCAAACGATAACAGAAAAATCACATTTTCCACAGTAGCAAACCCTAGTGACACAGCTGCACCATATAAAATACCATCGTACGGATCATCAAATTCGACGTGCCGTAAAATAACAGCCAGAATGATGAGCCATTTTACCAATTCTTCAATCGAACTCGTAAAAATGACATTAATAAAAAAAGGGTTCGAAAATGTTTCCTCTTCCTTTAAAACGAATTGCAAAAATAAAACCGGGAACGTAATTATTGCGCCATAAATGAACGCTTGAAATAATGTACGCCTTGGCTCTGTATCCATTTGATTTCTCAGATAAAAATAGCTTAAAAGGGCTAGACCCGGCGCAATTGCTGCAGATAAAATTATAAACATGTGGCCGGCTCCTTTCGATTCTCAAGTTCTAAATAGTATATCACTATTTATTTAATCACAGTTACCAGTATCCAATATTTGTATAAAAATAACTAAAACTCGGTAATTTCTAACCGAGTTTTAGATATCATTGCATAAAAGAAGCATAATTCGTATCGCCATTTGCAAGCATCAACAGAAGTTTTAAACGGGCTTTTTTCGGGTCAAAGTCGCCCCCCATAATAACACCAGTATCTTTTAGATTATTAGCGCTACTATAATAATCATATGTAGGGAATACGCGCCCTTCCTCTGTCGATGTTGTCAAAACGATCTTTGTCCCTTTTTGACAAAGTTTTTCGATTGCACCCATCATTTGAGGCGCCACCTGACCTCGTCCTGCACCGACAAGAATTACTCCTTCAATATCAGCTTCATAAAGAGCATCTAAAATAATTGAGCCAGCTCCTAAATAAGCAAAAACAATTTCTACCGTAGGATAGCTTTCTTTTATTGCATACACTTCTTTATGCGTTGGCTTTTGATAGATTACAACTTCATCATTATCAATAAAACCTAGCATCCCGTAACCAATAGCACCAAACCCGTTAATACTTGATGAGTGTGTTTTCTTTACATACTTTGAATGCAGAATCTTTTCATTAAATACTACGCAAATGCCTATATTTTTTGCCTCATCACTTGATGCCACCAATAAGGAATTACGTAGATTAGAATAGACGTCCGTTCCGATGTCTTCAGGAGATTTTTGTGAACCTGTCACAATAACCGGGCGTTCATCATATAATGTCAACTCTAAAAAATAGGCAGTTTCCTCTAGACTGTCTGTCCCGTGTGTCACCACAATTCCACTTACAGAAGGATCTTGAAAGACTTTTGTGATGGTTTTGTTCAAGTGATTTAAATTTTCAAATGTCATATGCATCGACGGGATTTGATATAAATCAATTAATTCAATATCGATATCATTTTCAAGCTGGCACATTGATAAAATTGCCTGTCCATCAAGCTTACCGGATTCCAGCTTATTTTTATCGTTTCGCGTACTAGCAATTGTACCGCCTGTGGTGATTAGCACTACTTTTTTCTTCAAAAAATTCACCCCTTATGTAGTTTTTCATTTGCGATAGTTTTTGCGATTAACCCTCCATGGAAGCGACCATTTTCAATAAAAATCTCATTGGCATTATTGCCTGCTGCTATAACTCCGGCAATGAATAAATTTTCGATATTCGTTTCCATCGTTTCGGGATTAAAAGCCGGTCTTCCTGTTTCATTATCAATATGAACACCCATTGCACTTATAAATCGGTGGTCCGGATGATAGCCAGTCATTGCAAAGACAATATCGTTGCCTACAGTTTCGGTAACTCCTTCTACCTCTAAAATTACTTCTGTCTCACGGATTTCCTTTACTTCTGTATTAAAATGCATCGTAATTTCACCTTCGCGGACAAGTCCCAAAAACTCCGGCAGTACCCACGGCTTAATGCTTGGTGAATAATCATTGCCTCTATAAATGACCGTTACATGTGCCCCAGCTTTGTTAAGCTCCAGCGCAGCATCGATCGCCGAATTTTTGCCTCCAATAACGAGAACGTCTAAATCAAAAAAAGGATGACCTTCTTTAAAATAATGATGAACTTTCGGCAAGTCCTCACCTGGAATATTTAAATAGTTTGGATGATCATAATAGCCTGTAGCAATAACTACATAAGGTGTTTCATAAATATCTTTATCAGTTTGTACGGTAAATAAACCGTTCGTTTTTTCTACACTTTTCACCATTTCAAAACGATTGACATGAATTTTTTTCGCTTTCACCACTTCACGATAATAGACAAGTGCCTGATTACGCTTTGGCTTTCGTTCTTCAATAATAAATGGTACATCACCAATGGCTAACTTCTCACTCGTACTGAAAAATGTTTGATGTGTTGGATAATTGTATATCGCATTGACGATATTCCCCTTTTCAATAACAAGTGGTGACAATCCGATATTTTGTAGTTCAATCGCTGCTGATAATCCACATGGACCTCCACCGACAATGATTGCGTCTACCTTTTGCATAGTAACAGCTCCTTAATCAAATACAATAACCTTATTATACTGCTCTTTTCTATTTTACAAAGACTTCTCTTTGAAATTTATTTCTATTAAATGACACTCAGGCTTTGCGCCGAATCGTAATGGTAAGAGGGTTGTGCCATAGCCGTTGCTTACTAGTTCATAGCGGTTTTGAACTTTTTTGAAATACCCATGCGGTTGGACACCCAATTTCCCCAGCCGAATCTGTCCCCCGTGCAAATGTCCGGCAATGCTAAGTATAGGTTGAAATTTTTGATGAACTTTCTTAAATAACTCAGGGTTGTGCGCAATGAATACTGTTTGAGACTCCAAGCAATTATCGATTGCACGTTGAATATTTCCTTCACCTGGCCGATACGAAACCGCACTGATTGTTAAGCCATTCTCGCTAACCAGCTTAATCGACTCATTTTCAAGTATTCTAATTTCGTGCTTCTTTAATAGTTGGCGAAGCTTATGTTCTCCAAATTCAACATCATTATTCCCCCATACAAAATAGGTTGGTCCGAGTTGCTTAACAAGCCGTATATTATGAAGGAAAGTCTCTTCTGTTGTACGGCGATCTACGAAGTCTCCGCCAATTATGACCGCACTTACTCTTTTATTTATTGATGTAATCATCGTTTTATCAATTTTACGAGCATGTGTATCGGAAATAAAAAACAAATGCACCTTCTCCTGTTGTTTACCTATTGTATGTACTTCATGCATACGAAGGTTATTTTCATGTGCCTGCATATACATAAAAAGCAGCAGTATGATACAAACACTCCCGATAATCCCAATAAAAACCATGCGCAATCCTCCAATATAAAAGCAAATACTACTTATACAATATCCATTTTTAACGTTTTCTTAACAAACAAAAAGACGAGCACCAAAACGGATCGTCTTTTTTACATATCGATATACGAAATGTTTTACTGCTTTTATGGAACGATTACTAAAACTTGCCCAGCTGTAATACTATCAGATGATAAATTATTGGCAGCTTTTATTTTTTCAATATATGCAGGACTACCGTTACCGTAGTACTTTAACGCAATTCGATATAAGTTGTCCGATGAAGAAACGGTATGAGTTTTTTGCTCCGCTTTAGCTGCTGCTTTTTTCTTTTCCTCAAGTTCTTTTGCTTTTTTAGCTGCAACCTTTTGTGCTTCTTCGGCTTTTTTTGCCTCTGCAGCATCTTTTTCGGCTCTTGCTTTAGCCAATTTTTCTTCAGCTTTTTTTGCTTCTTCAGCTGCTAAGCGTTCTTTTTCTGCCTTTTCGTCATCGACTTTGGCTTTTTCAGTTGCTTGATCTTTGTCTGTGTCTTTTTTGTCCTCATCGCTGTCAATAGATGCCGGAGTTTGTGGATTTTGCTTTTGAATTTCCACTAAATTCTCTTCCCCACCGCTTGCACTTTCTTTTGCGGATGTGCTTGGTTCATATATAAGCCAGACGTACCCTAAAATTGTTAGGGGAATAAATATTAAGACAACCGTTAAGATCGTCATCATTGGGTTTGATTGTTTTTTTGCACTCTTTTTTCGATGTCTGCTAACACGAGACACTTTTGAACCTGACTCGTTATGTAGGTCAATCTCTTGGCGATGCTCTTCTACCTTCTCCCGGTAATCCTCTTTTGCCATGTTCTGCACCCCTCCAACTACTAAAAATATAACTTTATTATGACGAATTTCTCCAAAAAAGTAAACGGTTCGCGAGTAGATTACAAGTTTCGTAGTAGTAATTTGTCCAAGCGTTGTTGCCAATTTGTCATTTTCACAGTTTCTTTCGATAGATCTCTCTTTTGAACAAGGTTAGATAATTCTATTCCGCAGTTTGTACAGCAATTTTCCTGCTGCTCTATTAAGTGCTGTCCAAAGTAACGAACTACTTGTCTTCGCATACATTCTTCATGTGTAATGAGCTTTAGAACAAGCTCCACTTCATCAAACTTTTTCAGCTGCATTTCCTGCATTCTACTATTTACTTTTTCAGGAGACTCCCGCGCCAGCCAATAACTTAAAACACGAAATACGACTTCCGACAATTCCCCATTTGTAAGTAACGATTCTGGCCGTTGGCCTGCAGCGACGGTTTGCATAAATCGCTCAATATGCACTTCTTTTGGCAAATCTTCAGTAGCGATAAATTTAGAAAATTGTTCATCCCCATCACAATATAGCAAAAAAGCGACAGCGGAATTTCCATCTCGCCCTGCCCGACCAATTTCCTGCATATAATTGGACAAAGTAGCCGGCATTGTTTCATGAATTACCTGTCGTACATTTTCTTTATGGATCCCCATCCCAAATGCATTTGTTGCGACAATCCACTCAAGTTTCCCTGCCAAAAATTGCTGTTGGATAAATTGGCGATCCTGTGCTTCCTTTCCGGCATGATAGGCAGCAGCGGCAACATTTTGCTGAATGAGTTGCAAACTAATCGATTCTGCTTTAGCCCTAGATTGTGTATAAATGATTCCAGGTCCCGCTGTACTTTTCACATGTTCAATAATCCATTCAATTTTTTCTTCTCGATGTGTAAACGCTTTTTTTACTAAATGAATATTTTCCCTGTTTACCGTGTGCATATATTGAAAAGGTTCATTCATATTTAAATACGATTTTATGTCTCGGAGCACCGTGTCAGTAGCTGTTGCCGACAATGCAAGTATTGGCGGGCGGTTTGATTGTGGGAGCACTTCTCCAATACGTAAATAATCAGGACGGAAATCAAAACCCCATTGTGAAATACAATGAGCTTCATCCGCTACGATCAGTGAGAGCTCTATCTCCTGGATACGCGCCTTTACTTGAGGTTGCAGCAGCATTTCAGGGGAGATAAAAATAAAGCGATACTCCTGCAAAAAATGAAGGGCGTATTTTTTTTGTTCCATTGTTAAGAAAGAATTGAGGGCTACGACCCGTTTTTCACCCATTTGTTTCAGCTGATCAACTTGGTCCTGCATAAGCGATAAAAGTGGCGATACAATTAAAACAGGTTTTTGAAATAAATACCCCGGTAGTTGATAACAAAGGGATTTCCCCATACCAGTCGGCAAAATGGCAACAACATCGTTTCCCTTTAAAATATTTCCGATAATTTCTTCTTGCCCTGGTCGAAATGCATCATATCCAAAATATTGTTTTAAAGCGCCTTGTAAATTCATGTTGTAATAGCTCCTTTCGCCAATGTTAGCCTTAATTGAAAATAACTTAGATGCGGTAATATTTCCTTCAATGTTTTTAAACGTTTCGTTCCGTAATCTTCGACTGCCGCTAAAATTTGCTGCTGATCTTCAATCGTTACAAATGGCTCAATTGAAAAATCCATTACGTTCATCGCCATTTCAACAATGTGATCTTCAATCGTATTGATTTTCAAACGACGGATATGGCTAATTTCCTCAATCGTTTTTCCAACTTTGTAAAGCTTTGCAGTTGCATTGGCTGAAGAAGTCAACAGTACTTCGACACGAATATTTTGCATGATCTCATGCAATAATGGATAAAGGGTTGTTTTTTGATACAGCTCATTTAGCCATGCATGTAGTCCACTTATATAAAGAAGTTGGACATCCATTTCCTGCATTTCATAACCAAATGCCAGCTGTTGCCACGTAAAACCAGGTTCGTTGTAGCCTGATAATCGGTAAATCATTAAATCTTTAATATTTTCTTCTATTGCCAGCTGGGATAGGCTTGCTGATATTTCACTATGTAATGACTGCTGTAGCATTCGTTTTTGGTAATGATGGCGCAGTAAAAATTGACGGACCCATTGCTGTGTTTGTTCATTCCTTTCAATAGGGATAAACGTGTTTTTTTGATGTAGCTGATGTGACAGACTTTGTACAATAAGTGATACCCGACTAAAAAACAGATGCTCATTCCCGCGATAATGCCAACTATCGTAAGAGATCGGCAACGATTGCGCAGCAAGTTGTTTTCCATGTTCCGTGATGCTATAATACCCATTCTCCTCAATTAAAATATCATTTTTAGCAAACAATAAATCAATCTGCTCATCAAATTTTTGACGCGTCAGCTTTGGTAGCAGACCAAAAAAAGGATAGAGATTATATAGCCCTACATCATGAATCGTCTGCCCTGATCTCTTGCCTTTTAACAGATGGTAAGCAGCCGAAATTGTTCTTTCTTGCTGGAATGTATATAATATTTTCAAAAGAATTTGTTGGATTAGCATATCAAATCCCTCATTTTCGTAGTATTAGGTTGAAAAGTGCTGAAAACACATTTAGAATAAATAAGAGCTTTATGGAAACGAACGGATAAAGGAGAGGTAACAATGCCAAAATATACAATCGTAGATAAAGATACATGTATCGCTTGTGGCGCTTGTGGCGCTGCTGCACCAGATATTTATGACTATGATGATGAAGGTATCGCTTTCGTTATTTTAGATGATAACATGGGTACAGCTGAAGTTCCAGAGGATCTACTAGAAGACATGCAAGATGCATTTGAAGGCTGCCCAACAGATTCTATTAAAGTAGCTGAAGAAACGTTTGATGGCGATTCTTTAAAATTTGAATAATACGTAAGCAAACGAAGTGATTCTTTAATTTTTATTAAAGAATCACTTTTATTTTTCTTTTTTTCATATTGCGCATCATTATTAGAGATGTTATAGTTATTATTAGTAGCAGGTACTAATAATAACTAACTATTTTAGGGGTGTCGTTATGGATTTATTGGAGTTAAAAGGCAAGAATATAGTTGTAATGGGTGTAGCCAATGAAAGAAGTATCGCCTGGGGTATCGCGAAAAAACTTTTTGAAGTAGGCGCAAATGTTATTTTTACATATCGCAAAGAACGTTCTAAAGGAAAAATCGAAAAACTTTTAACAGGTTATGAGGACCACAATACAGCTGTTTTTGAATGTGATGTTAATAGTGATGAGAGCATCGAAACGGCCTTTACTCAAATTGGGGAACAATATAAAGTCATTCATGGAATCGTCCATTCAGTGGCATTCGCACACGCAGAAGATCTGCACAATCGTTTTGTTGAAACTACGCGTGAAGGATATGCTTTTGCACAGGATACGAGTGCATACTCTTTAATCGCTGTAACAAAAGCAGCCAAACCTTACATGACGGATGGCGGATCTGTTGTGACGATGACTTATCTAGGTGCTGAGCGAGTTCTTGATGGCTATAATGTAATGGGCGTTGCTAAAGCGGCACTTGAAGCTTCGATGCGTTACCTAGCAGCAGATGTTGGTGCAGATAATATTCGTGTAAACGCCATTTCAGCTGGTGCCATTCGTACATTAGCAGCAAAAGGTGTACCAAGCTTCAATCAAATTTTACACAAAATCGAAGAAACAGCTCCGTTAAAACGCAACACGAACCAAGAGGAAGTTGCTGATATGACAATCGTTATGTTAAGCAAGTTATCTCGTGGCGTGACAGGCGAAACGATTTATATCGATAGCGGTTATCATATTATGGGTTAGTCATAAGCGAATTCACAGCCTCCCTTGTGAATTCGCTTATTTATTTGGTAAAATGTAGAAAAATGGTTTTTCAGGAGGAATTTACATTGAAAAAATTTATTTCAGTAATTTTACTAAGCGCTTTCGTTATTGGTCCCCTATCATTTTCCACAATTGAAGCCGAAGCAGCTACAAAAAGTAAAGTGAAGTTAGTCGAATACAAAAACTGTTCAGAACTAAATGTTGTTTATAAAGGCGGAGTTGCAAAAGCGGCAAATGTTAAGAATAAAGGCGGTAAAACAAAGCACCAACCGTTCGTCTCTGCTGAATTATATAAATTAAACATCAAAAGCGACCGAGATAAAGATGGCATTGCCTGTGAAAAATAGGAAGGTAGGTAAATAAATGAATATTGTTGCCCATCGCGGATACAGTGCAAATTATCCTGAAAATACGCTCATCGCTTTTCAAGAAGCAGCAAAAATAGACGTGTGGGGCGTGGAGTTTGATGTCCATTTAACGAAAGACGATCAATTAGTTGTGATTCACGATGAAAAAATCAATCGCACGTCCAATGGCAAAGGTTTTGTAAAAGATATGACATTGCAGGAACTTCGTACTTTTGATTTTGGTGCTTCGTTTGCTCCTGAATTTGCAGGCCAAACAATTCCTACCCTTACTGAAGTGTTAGATGTATTCAAGCCTACACATCACATTATTAATATCGAGATAAAATCAGATATTTTTGAATATCCAGGTATTGAGGCACTTATCGCAAACGAGATTCATGCTTTTGATTTAGAAAAACGTATAATCATCTCTTCGTTCAACCATGAAAGCATTGCACGTTTCCAACAAATTATGCCTAACGTCAAAACCGCGCTGCTATTTGCATCGCTCGTAGTAAATCTGGAAGAATATGTGAAGAATTTTAACAGTGAAGCCATTCATATCCCCTACTACTATGGCATGCGGTCAATTATACAGCGAGCTATTAAAAACGGTGTTATTGTAAGAGCCTATACAGTCAATGATGACAAAATAGCCCGTCAGATGCAGGCCTTGGGGGTTGAGGCAGTGTTCTCCGATGTAGTAAAAATATAAAATAATGAAAAGTCTGTTTCAAATGATGTGTTTTGAAGCAGACTTTTCATTTGTAATATTTTGATTATTTTTAGAAAAACGCTTTCAAAGAGCTAATATAGGTTAAGTTCATTTTATCGTCAAATTATTAACAAATCCCCGCATTTTTTAATCATTTCCTTTGAGGTCAGACGTCTATTTGCTGTATATTTAGAGTAACAACTAACACCGATTCGGAGATGAAATATATGAATACAGAAATTTTAACATTTGTTGAAAAGATGGAAGCAGCCGTACTGAACGATTTAGTCACTACAGACACTTCTGATTTATATGAAATTGCAGTCGAAATGATTGCTGAGCACAAAGAGGCTTACTTAAATATTTGCCAGGCATATGAGGTTGTTAAGCACAACTTGCTTGGATAAGTACACACCAACAAAGTCATTCACATAGCGGTTCCCCTCCGCAATATAAAAAACGCCCATTTTTCAATATTGAAATGGGCGTTTCAGATTGTCGACAAAAGGTCTCGAGAAACCTTTTGTCTTTTTATTATAAATTTTAATTAGGTGCTTAGCAGGAACAAGTTGTTCACGCTCATTAATTTGAATTGATTTCTAGTCATCGTAGATATCGTATCTCACTTTATTTAAAGCGATGAATAAGTTGATTGGAATGGAGGGACCGTGACTCCACCGGGAACAGCACGCGCGGAAGATCCACTGAATTGTGCCTGCCGTTGTAGGTACAATTTAGTTAGCTGGAGCCGTGCCCGGGGAAAGCATCGGTCCCGGAATGGAAATCAACGGTTTTAAGAGTTTGTCCACAGTCTCAAACGCCCATTTTTCACATTGAAATGGGCGTTTTTTCTTGATATCTTTTATATGCGGGTAGTTTTCCTTACCGTAAATCATTCATACACTATAAATAAAAAAAAGAGGTGATATTAATTAAATCAATTTTAGTGATTGTTAATATTATTTTAAGCGGTATTGTGGCATTAATTATTGCTTGGTTTTTTGCAGACGGGGCATTGGGTGATGGTAATTCTTTTACACCGGAATTTTTTCTTATCTTACCGATCTGGTTTATTGGGGTACTATTGAGATTAAAAATGACATCCAATGGGAAATCGGAAAATACCTCTTACTTCCATCTACTTTTTAATAATCTTTTACTGTGGGTAACAATACCGATTGGCTATTTCTGCTCACTTCTTTTTGTATAAAATAGGAAGACACCTACATGATGAAAATTTTTTAGAGACGAAAAAAAGAGGTCTCCTACTGAAAGGAAACCTCTTCTATGGTTACATCATTAAAATTAAAGTTTTACGATGTTTGTAGCTTGTGGGCCACGTTGACCGTCTTCAACTGAAAATTCAACTTTTTGACCTTCTTCAAGTGATTTGAAACCTTCACCTTGAATAGCTGAGAAATGTGCGAATACGTCAGAACCGCCTTCAACTTCGATAAAGCCGAAACCTTTTTCTGCGTTAAACCATTTTACTGTACCTTGTGTCATAATAAATGACCTCCATTTAATTAAATTTAATAAGATCGCAATTTTCCCAAAAGAAAAAAATTCACATATTACAAAAAGCACAAAATAAAACACTAATACTCTTTGTAATAGGTGAATTTATTATTGTCTTGTAACCAATCTCATTACACTGAGTATACAATAAAAAAACTCATCTGTCTATTACAAAGTTTAAATTCACTTCCCTTTAATAATTTATTTTAATGCTTTATTACGGCATACCGTAATTCTGGCCAATAAGCTCAAATATAATTAAGTTGAGCTTTCTTTATTAAATAAAATCAAAAAAGTCGCATATCTCACCTTTTCAGGGAGGTACACAACTTCTATATTAAACGCCGTAATATATGCTAATTTTTTACGAGTGGCTTTTTAAGCATCTCCAACAGCATTTCATATTCCTTGTCCCCTATTGTTTCCCTTACCATCTTTTCAATTTCTAACTCCATCTTTTTGCTCCTATTAATAATATCTATCCCTTCTACCGTTAAATAAGAGACTTTTTGAACTTTCGATTCTTTTTTTAATTCGGTAGTAATCAATCCCTTATCTTGAAGAGAAATTATGAATTTATGAACCCCCTGTTTAGAAATTTCCAACTGTTTTACTAACTCAGGAACTGTTACATATCCTTCATTTATATTTTTAAGAACAAACCATTCCGAGCTTGTTAAACGAAGTTCATTGTTTTCATTCCACATTATTTCTGCCCGCTGGCGTAACTGTTTATGTTGTCGATATAATAATTCAATAAAATCAATCATTCAAATATCCTTCTTTCTATCTACCTATTTATTAAATACCATGAAGCATCATACTAAAGGAAAAACATTTATTCAAGTTACAACACCGAGCGCTTAAGTCAACTAAGTTGACTTAAATGCTTAATTACTTTAGAATTAAAATTATAACTATCTTTGGAGGCGTATGAATGTATAAAATTGGTGACTTAACTAATTATAAATCGCATGGTATTTGTCGGATCGACGGCATTATGGAACAAAATTTCACAGGAAAACCTATGCTTTACTATGTTATGAAATCAAAAATTAAACCAGGCGTCACTTTATATCATCCTGTCGAAAGCAATAACTCACAACTTGAGAAACTTTTAAGTCATCGAGAAGCAATGGAAATTATGAATTGTTTTTCGAATGAACCTACCGAATGGAATGACCGTAATACGAATCGTCAAAGAAATCACGCAATCATTTTAAATACAAGTAATCATCTTGAAGCTGCCCAACTAATGAACACGCTCCTACGCAAAGATATTGAATTACAAAAAAATGAAAAGAAAATAACTTCCCAAGATTCTCAAATTTTACAGCAAATTTCAATATTTATTTTGGATGTATTAGAACTTGCTTTAAAGCAGCCAAAAGATATGATCGAGAAGGAAATATACAAAAGAGTTCACGGAGTGCCAGCTTAAATAAAGTTGGTTTTTACATATTGTAAAATAAATTAGTTTAAAAATAATTATTTATGTACGCCAGCTCCCGCCTATGTGAGCTGGCTTTTTCTTTCTAATGATTTTTGATATATCTTCTTTGGCACTTCATTTCTTTAATTACATATGAATTGAATTTCTTTTATTGTCTCATACTACCGGTGTTATGAAATTCACCTAATTTTGAAAGGAAGTGTTATTGTGGGTATATTTACCGGCAATCCAAAAGATGAACCTTTACATTATGGAGAGGTTTTCAGCATTTGGACTAGTTTAGCTACAGGTTACGGAATGATTGCGGGATATCAAACTTTCTATAATCACGCAGGTGACCAAGATCTGAAAAAAATTATTGAGGATTTTATTCAATGCGCTAGAGATGAAGTGAAGCAACTGGAAAAAATCCTTAAAACAAATGGTGTTGCCCTTCCACCAGCTCCACCAGAACGTCCTGAAGCAAGAATCGAAAATATTCCACCTGGCGCAAGATTTAATGATCCGGAAATTAGTGCAGCCTTATCAATGGATGCCGCTGCCGGTTTAGTAAGCTGCAGTCAAGTAATGGGTATGGCGATGAGAGAAGATATTGGCTTACTGTTTGCTCAATTCCATACAGCTAAAGCACAACTTGGAGCTAAGCTATTACGCCTAAATAAAGAAAAAGGCTGGCTAGTCCTTCCACCATTACATTTACACCATCCCCTTCATTAATAAAATGACCAATATACTACAGAAGTATGTTCGAATTAAATAGCGGAGTATTGGATTTTCGTTATATACCTATTTTATTTCGAAAAAAAGCCTTCGTCGCATTGTAATGACGAAGGCTTTTCCTTTATACAACTTCGTGATAATAAAGTGCGTATAAATCATTTAATGTCACTTTACCAAATGCAAAGTCCATTACATTATTCTCAACTAAAAAAGCAGTTAAATCACTTAATAGTTGCTGTTCCGAACTTGGAAGATGTAGCAAAGTCATTTCCGTAACCAATGTTTGATGCTTTATCAATGGATACTTTGTTTTCAGCAGTGCTTTAACAGAATCATCCATATTTTTCACACGGATCGTTTTAATTTTTGCCTGACTAAACCCTTCAATAATTTCATTCGTATTGACGAGCTTACCTTCATTAAATAAGAAAATCCGGTCCGCATACTTTTCTAGGTTATCTAATAAATGTGAAGCAATAATAATCATTTTTCCCTCGGCTTTTTTCTTCAATAAAATCTTCGAAATAATTTCCACGTTGTTTGGATCCAGGCCGTTCATTACTTCATCCATCATCATAATGTCTGTATTCGCAACAATTTGCATAGCAAAACATAACCTCTGACGCATTCCGAGTGAGTAAGTCCCTGTTTTTTTATTCACATAATGCCCCATATTCAATGCTTCTATTGTTTGATCAATTAGATTTGGATCCGACTTCCACATCGCAGCGTACATTTTCAAATGTGTTCGTCCGCTTAAATGATTGTACAAGTCGCTTTGATCCGGCATCATGGACACAAACTGATGAATTTTTACTTCGTTTGATTTACTTGAATAAGTTAAATTACCGTTAAAGAGTACTTTTCCTTTTGTTGGCTGCAAATAGTTCATAATGACATTCATTAGCGTCGACTTCCCTGTTCCGTTTGGTGCAACAAGGCCGATCATTTCTCCTTGATTAAACTTTATCTCAATGTCATTTAACACTGTACGTGTTCCAAATTGCACCGTTATGTTTTGAATATCAATCATGTTACCCCTCCTATTTAATCAATCTAAAGCGCTTCGATAGTGAAATAAGTAATGTTAAAACAAGGATAATGGCTGCACTCGCTAACAATAATTTCAAGCCGAGCATGTCGTGTAATCCTTCACTTGTAAAATAGAAATTTTGATATTTCGATACAATATTACCTACCTGGACATACGATAATGGGAAATATTCGACATTCCAGAAATAGCCGACACCACGACTTGCGTAAAAGCGATCACCAAAAATAAGTAAACCTCCCACCAACAAATTAAACATTTCTTGGCGAAATATAATACTGCATAATAGTACTGCTGAAACTATTACTACCATCCAAGTTGCTAATAATAAGAAGCAGCGGAATAAAAATATCCCCATAGACATATGGACAAATTTACCTTGCTCATTTGCAATCAATTCAAAGCCATAAACAGGAACGGGTAAATCAAGGTTCCCAAAGCCAAATTGGAAGCCAACAATCAACAGACCAACAATAATCGGAATCCATAGAAACACACTGCCTATTAACCCAACAGATACCTTTACCAATAGCCGCTTCCAGTCTGCAATTGGAAAACCCCTTAAAATAGATGGATGACGACGATCCTTCGTTACGATATCAATTGTCAGTAATAGCGTGGCAATTAATAGGATGTATGGTAAAGGTCCCTTCAATAAGCGTTCTAATGTTTGAAGTGCAGTTCGTTGTTCAAAAATTTCAATCGTTAAATCGTACCATACACGTTTATATGTATCATAACGCTGAAATTGTTCAAAGTAGGCATAGTAAGCTTCCTCTTCAGCAAATCGTCTGTCTTCCATATAAAAGCGTGGGTTGTATGCAAGTAATTCGTTACGATAAGTATAGACATTGGTGTAATAGTACCAATCACTCGTTTCATCTGCATAATTACGTAAGTCCCCTTCATCAAGAGCTTGTAGACGTCGCTCATCATAAGGATTCAGGAAACCAAACATACTGACAGCGTATCTAACAGATTCATGATAATCATATAAACTTTTACCAAACATCGAGTCTAAAAACTCCGCACGAGTTAAATACCTCGCCTCAATTTCATCATAGTCTACCTTTTCTATCGGGTCATAAGCCGGCGCAAGTTTAAACGCATAAAAGAGAGCTGCAAATGTCAGTAAAGCGAACACCGCAATATTTTTCTTGCTCGTAAAAAATTGCTTCAATTCAAAAACAAAATATCCCCGCATATCTTCCCCCCTACGCTCGATTTATTTTTCCAGTGGAGAAGAAGCGCTGTATAATAAGCAGCATCAACACAATACAAATGACCATAAGGATAAGTCCTTGATTCATCGTAATCGTTGTTGACTTTTCTAAATCAACTGGAACACCAGCTAAAATTTCATTAAAGCTCATAAAATTGAACGGATTATATGGAAACAGACTAATCAGTGATGGGAATAAAATCGGTAAAAAGAACAAAATAAAGTGAACAAATAAAGTTAAATACATGTTTTTAAGGAGTACATTCAAAATAATCGACAGTAGCATGACAAAAATTGATATGACAATCATGTACAATACAGCTCGTCCAATATAGGAAATACTAGATACAAGAGTCGGCTCACCTAAAAACACACGAACAGGTTCCGTAATATCTCCAAAGCCATTTCTCAAACTTACCAACGAACATATAAAGATGAGTGCAATAAACGCGAGCACATACCCAAATGCAATGATACATTTCGAGAGGATGTACTGGTCAAATCGCACGGGATAACCCTTCACTAAACTTGTGTGTTCAAAATCATCCAACAAAATTGAGCTCGTGTAAAAGCTAATAAAAATATACCAACCAAAGCCTGCAATACTAAAGAAATAAAGTAGGAACGGTATGTAATATGATAAATCACTGATTGTTTGTTTCTTGGAATCTACCATCTGTTTAAAATACATATAGTTCAATGTATTCTCTAGCTTAGTAGGCAATAAATCCGCTACTTTATCATAGTCCTCTAGCTCAAATGCCTCTTTTCGAAGCTCTGCTGTAGTCATTGAAGCCTCATAATACAACGGATAATTATCCATTGTTAATGCCGCTATTTGTAAGGCAATCGACCTGTTTTGCTTCGTCAAATTTTTAAAAAGATCACTACCATCCCCATCTTCCGAAGCATCCTTTACCTGAAACTTTGACAGTGCTGCGCGACCATTATAAAAATCACTTTTCTTTTCATCTAGCTGCTGCCCAACCTCTTGTGCCTTAATGAAAAACATCATACCAAACACGACAACTACAACAGCTAATAGCGCCACCAAGTTTTTACGATTCGTACGTTCAATCAACAATCCAACTTTTAACGCTCGTAGCATGAATGCAACACCATCCTTTAACTTTCATTTTCTGGAAAATTAAGTATCTTATATTAGAATAGTCTAATTATTCAGCATTTACAACACCAAAAGTTCTAAAACTGTAGCAAAATGCCCCTTAAATGCTAGACAAAACAAACATGTAAGAGGCATTTTTTTGGCCAAATAAGCATATAAGGTATAAGGTATAAGTTACCAGTAAATCTACATTAACAAGACGGCACAAGGTATACATATTATTCATTAAGTTTGACCATGGTATGCCCTTATTTGAATTAGCACTATTTTTATGAGTTTGTGCCTATTCCCACAATTTGGTCCTTAAAATTTATAAAAATGCTTTTAAACTTTTATTTTTTTGGGAACAACAATAATAGAAACATTAAAGGAGTTTTTTAAATGAACATTTCAAAAATTTTAGGTACTAAATACGCTAATTTAGAAACAGCCAAAGTATTTGTTAAGCCTGGGCAAGTAATCGTTACATATGATGAAAAAACATTTTATATTGTAAAAAAAGACGTGTATAATCAAGTTCTCTCTCCGTTAGATTACTCTGCTGCTTAATACTTGAAGAACATTAACCAGCCCCCCTCTGACAAATATTATTGTACAGATTAAAGGGCTGGTCTAAATCCAAGCTACGGGTGCAACCGTAGCTTTTTTCTATTTCGAAATATTTTAGCTTTATCTATAATTTTTTATTAATTAAGCCAAGTGCATCAAATGTTTCTATAATAGAATCAATTAATAAATCTCTTGGAACATCTATTATCCCTTTTATAACCTTCAAGCTAACTATATGAGTTCACTTTCTTTGACTTCGCATTGTTCCCTACTCCATTAAGCGCATTGATTCCTAAACTTATGCTCGAAACTTTCATTATTTAGATTGTAATAGAGGGATGGTTCTTCGCTTTCAAAATTGATTAAACAAAGTACCTCCGACTCAACTTCCACGTTACCTCTTTCTATTCTGCCTAATTTATCAATCTCTTTTTTTGGAATATTTATCTTCTCTGGATAATTTCAGAATGCACAGAAATTTTTGTTCTTCAATAATTCAACATTTTATACATATTTAACGTTTGATATTTAGTCATTGGTTTTTCTCCTTTTAATACATCTTCAACTTAAGTTTATTTAGTCACGCTTCTAATAAAATATGTGCCTAGATTATTTCAAGTAGCTATTTAACTAGCTAATAGGCATATCTCCCTTGAATAATTCATAGTTACCTAAGATATTAGTCCACAGCCTTTTCTAACTAAAGCATAATCTAGGAACGTAAGACAAAATAAATTCGAAAGGAGATGATTATTTATGGCAATTAGTGGAAACTCAAATCAGAACACTGAAGATACTATAGAATTAAACCAATCTCAAAATCAAGGCTTATTAATTCAAAATTCTCATACTGTTGACGTAACTCAAACAGAAGTACAAGGTCTTGTGGTAGTTCAAGCTGCCCTACAAGCTGCTATCGAAGCGGCCATTGTAGTATTAGGCTCGAATGAAAATGCTGATGTAAGCAATCTTCAAAGAATAGCTCAAAATTTAGAAGTTAATCAAACCGAATCACAAAGCGTAACAATTATTGACTCTGATTCAATAACTGTAAGACAAACCGAAGTTCAAATTGACGTAGTCGTTCAGGCAGCCATCCAATTACTAGCTCAGTTAGCTTTAAGAGTCGCTTAAAAAGGAATCTACTCCCTTAATTTTCACAATACCGATTAATTAAAAGAGCTATCCTAGAAATTTTTGGGGATAGCTCTTACATATTTATTGATTGGCAACAATTCCCCTACTGAAAAAGCACAATTCTTTTTCAAGAATCGTGCCCTTTAATGGAATAACTATAACGTCATTTGAAAACCTTTTACTATTTACTTAATAGGAATTTTCACAATCGCTATTGTCTCTTTTTCGCTTATTGTATCAAGTGTAATCGTTCCATTGTATTTATTAATTGTTTCTTTAACAATAAACAAACCTTGTCCTCTAACTCTCCCTTTCTCTACTTTTTTTGTTGAATAGCCTTGTTTAAAAATTTGATTTTTATCCGGTAGCTTTCGCCCAACATTCGTAATCGAGAACGTATAATATAACTCGTCTGCTTTACAGCTAACTGTAATTTTACGTTGTTCCTCTGGCAACTCCATTGTCGCTTCAATCGCATTATCAATTATGTTCGATAATATATTGATTAAATCAATCGTTTTTATGTTATCAAAAGGATTATCATCAACGGTTATCTGTATATCAATTTGTTGATTTTGACATGTTAGTTTTTTTGTTTGCAGTAATATCGCTAAACCTGGGTGATCAAGATTCAATTTAATGGATTCAATTGTCTGTATGTCTTTAGACAAAGAATCGACATACTTTGTCGCTTGATCTACCTCACCTATATGCAGAAAGCCATGTAAAACCTGGATATGGTTAATATAATCGTGCCTTAATGATGAGACAGAAGCAATTAACGTTTTAATTTCCTTTTGATACGTATCCTCCGTAGTTCCAACTTCTTTTTGATACCACTTTTGTAAAAGTAAGAAAGAAATAATAACAATAATAACAAAAAGTCCACTGAGTACTAATAGAAAAATATTACTATTAATAACTGTTTCTTTAATCCCGTCAAGTGTCTCCGTACTAATATCAATGCCAAGGTAGCTAATGATTTCCCCATTTTCATTCATAACAGGAGTCCCAACTGTTATATAATGATGATCATATTTCGTATCTTCTAGGATCCCTGTTACAAATTGCCTTCCTTCCTCATACGCTAATTTTACTTGGGCTTCCGGTACTGTACAAGCTTCACCTATTAGAAAATCATTTGGATTATCCTTGTTTTCAGGATAACCTACAATTAATGCTTTCGATGTAGTAGGATTGTCTATTTCCATAGTATAGACGTATAATACACCTAGTTTTTCTCGAGCATCATTCAAATAATGTCGTATTGTCCAGTAATCTTCATCACGATTCCGTTCTTTTAAAAATCGCTCATACGTTTCCAGGTCAATCGCCTTTGCAATGGATTTGGCAGCTTCAAGATTTTGGTTAGCAATCGCCTCTTCCACTGTATCTTCAATCTTTATATAGGAAGTATACATACTTATTCCAATAAAGAATATGACTAATACGATAGATAACACTATTATTAGCTTTAATTTAAAACGTTTCATATTAAAACAATCTTCCTTACTATTAAATACATATTTTGTTGTAAATTAAGGAGCACAAAACAGTATAAATGTTCTAAATCCTTTTGTCCAAAAAAAACTGTATTAGATTATTACATTTACTATGTTAGATGTTAAACAACGCTCTAAAAGTTTAGACATCATATCTATTTTTAGCTAAAATAAAAAAGCCTATAACCCAAAAGTATAATAATTTATAAAATTTTACTTAATATTACTTTTATTATTGTTTTCAAATCTTCTAGGATAGAAAAGTCGTTGTTTTTGTAAAGTATTATTAAATAAAGAGAAAGGAACTTTTGCATGAGGTTTTTATCACTAAGAACAATATTGAAACTAAAAATCGAATTAAAGAGAAAAAATTTGTATAAAAAAGCTAACGATTTAGGATTCACACACCCAGAAGTAGTAAATTGTAGTCGAGAATTAGATAAATTACTTAATAAATACTCTAATATTCCTGCATAAGTAAAGGTAACTAGTTGTTAAACCTAAACTATCCCATGTAATGCATTCCTTGACTAAACTATGCAAGGTAAAAAAGCCCACACCCTTTTTACAGGTTTTGGGCTTTAATTTATACGTTTAATTTGATTCTTTTTACGTTTCTGAAATATTCAATCCAGGAGCTTATTAAGAAAAGGGACGCTTATACAACAATCGCGCCCGATTAGTGAATTTATATAAGTTTATTTAAATTGTGTTCTTCATACTCTCTTTTCAATATAGACATAATGATTTCATCTGAAAATTGCCCATTATAATATAAAGAATCTCGCAAAACCCCTTCCTTTTTAAAACCACTTTTTTCATAAGCCCTAATTCCTCTTGTGTTATGGCTAAATACTTCTAACTGAAGGCGATTTAAATTTAACTCTTCAAATACAAATTTTAATACAAGCTTAATCGCTTCTGTTCCAAATCCTTTACCTGTTAGTTTCGTACCAAACATTGAAATTCTAAACCCAGCATTAGAATTATCCGCATCAATTTCAGAAATAGATAGTTCCCCAATCAATTGATTATTACTAATTAAACATATAGCAAAATCGTATCGAGTTGCATCCTCCTCACAATTTACAATATGCTGCTGGATTTGTTCTAAAGTAAAAGAACTTTTTGTTCCAGTCATATAACGAATTTCTTCATCATTGGTATTATCTAAAAAACTTTGTGCATCTGCTTCTTGAAGTGGGCGCAAATATATTCGTTGACTCTTTAAAATCATTATAGACCTCCTAATTAAATATTTTCACCTTTTTCTATATTACAATATTTACCACTTATATAATATCTAGAACCTTATAATATTCCACAATCTGGCTCAAAAGCGCCAAAAAGAGACAATCCTTTTATTCCAGGAAAGCGCCCTATAACTGAAAAACGCGATCTTCTTATTGAAGAATCGCGCCCTTTAATTGAATAACATTTAATTACAATTAAAAACAGGATTTACTTGTAGAAAATCTCCAGAAGAACAATTCTTCAGTTTCTTTATACATTTCGGCACCGTTTTTTTCTAATACTCTATGCGATGCAATATTATCTTTTTCCTTATCAGCAATAACATAAATAACATCTGCCTGATTTAACAACCAATTCTTTGCCCATTTTCATACATTTGCCACGCACTAACACTAACGCCAATTTGTCTGGATATTTCTTCACGAGTTTCTACCCCTCGTAATTCAGTTAAGGTTTATCCAATTTTTTCTTTATTCACCCTTTTCACCTCCGAACGTTTAGTATCGATAAAACTAAATACAAGACACTTTGTAAATAATTAACAATATTTATTAATATTAAGATTCAATGTGTTAATATGAAGATAGGTGATCTAACTATGACTCAGTTATTTGGTAAAAACTAAAAGCTTTGCGAACAGCTAAGAAAGAAAGCTTTTATTAATGATCCTGAGCTGGTGTGTGGTATAAAGAGCTCCCGAAATCAGATGAAGAAGAACTTCGAAAGTTACGTACAATTTGGGAAATGATTAAAGCAGAAAAAAACAAATAGGCATACCAGTCAACTGGCTGCTTATTTTTTATAAATTAATATGTAAATTTTATACTTTTATGTATTATTTTTAATAATTGGAGGAAATTGAATTGAAAGAAATTATTTACTTAGACACAGAAATCATTAACTCTTTACTAGCTCAATTAGATGAAGGAATAGTAAGTAGTTTTATTCTCGAAAGCTCTAATCAAGAAACCCAAGGTGAAGAGTCACAAACTTCCTTTAGTAAAAACGCAGGTATGAAAGCAGGTATGAAATTATCAACAGGTATATTACCTGGTGGAAGTGTAAACTTTGGATTAAATAGTGGTGACGAAGGTATTGAGTCAGAAAAGGTTAATTCATCAATTTTAGAAGGTCAAAAAGATATTTTAAATAAGGCGTTTCATGATTATTCACTAAACCTACTAATAGAAAACCTTACATTAAACAATTTAATTAACTCTGATCAAAATTTCCTTGAAGGTAATATATATTCTATAGAATGTGATTATAAATTATATGATTTCGAACTAATTAAACGAGCTTCTGACACTAAATTATTATCTGAATTTTTTATGATTTCCAACAATAAAACTGATTTGACATTAGAGGAAGCTGAATTAATTGTTAAAAATAAAAAAGCTCCAGCAGATGAGCTAGCAAAAGCAAATCAAGTAATCGCTACTAAAAGATCGAATCGAAGTCATGTTCACAATTATAGAAAATCAGAAATTTTTGGGATTTTAGGAGATAATCTATTAGGGAATACTGTAATAATAAAAGCAAATAACATTTTAGCATTAGCCAATAAGGACTTGTTGAGGGTTTCTAGCACAAATTTAGCTTTATCAAATCCTTCAAGAAAAGCAAATATTTTATTTAGAGTTATTAGTAAAAAAGACCATTTATTCATAGAAGAAAATGTAAGATCGATTCAATCGGATCATTTCAGACTTTTACCTACTGTAATGTTAGATATAATTTTAGGCTCTTTAAATATTATTGAACAAGGCGATGTTTTAGTTACTCCAATTGCTATTTATTACGAAGAAAACTAAAATTTTTTTCGCGATGTTCCCTTTTCTTTGCAATCTCTTTAGATTTACCTTCTAAATTTGTTTTTACTTTTGATGAACGTTGAATATTTTTTTTACGAAGGTTTTCGTATGCATTTTTCAATTCTTCTTTTTCACGTTCAGCATCTTTTATTAATTTGGAAACTCTGTTGAACATTTCATTGCCTCCTTCATTAATATTTATTATAATTATCTTTTTATATATATTACTAAATTTTCATTTTGAATACTACAATTCAAGTATTTTTTCTTAATCGTCAAACAAACCCCACTACCAAATAGTGGGGTTTTATTATATACTAAAAACGAACGTTTGTTCCTATTTTGTTTTACTGGAGATGATTGGATGGCTACACAGCATTACACACACACCGAAGATTACGTCAAAAACTTCTATGAAAAAATCGGCATTACAAAGCCCCAGGAGCTAAATTTTCAAACGATTGCCGAACAACTAGGCATTTATGTGTTTTACTGGTCAGATGCTAGCCAAGCGCTTTTTACAGGCAATAAAGGATTTATATTATTAAATGAAAGCCTCACATCACAGCAACAATGGCAAGAATTTTGTCATGAACTTGCTCATGTTCTCTTCCATGCTGGCAATCAAAGTAAGATTCCTCCCAGCTTTCGGGAGTATCAAGAAGCTAAAGCAAACACTTTTATGTCTCATGCAGCTATCCCTACCTTCATGCTAGATCGATTATCAATTTATGATTTTGATTTCATGACGGTCTATGAAGTGCAAAAGCTTTTTAATGTGGAATATGAATTTGCACTGGAACGACTCCAGCATTACTTAACTCAACATAAATTGTATGCCAAATTGGAATATCCGAATCGATTCTCTAAAGAGTGAATTACATATAAGGTTAATTTGTAAAGGAGATGATTTAATGGCCTCATTTCGAAAACGTGGCAAATATTGGACCTATCGTATTCGTGTAAAAGGATTTAATGATGAATGGAAAGAGTATACCGGGGGTGGCTTTCATTCAAAACCTGAAGCTAGAAAAGCAGCTATGCAAAGAGAAGTCGAATTAAAAAACACCGAACATCATGGTGGTAGTATGCTCTTTAAAGTATTTGGAGAGATGTGGCTTGAGAACTATGTAAAAGACAAATTGAAGCCCAACACTTACAAAACATATCGTAATGCAATACGTGATCATGCTGGCCCCGCTTTTGGAGATATGCACCTACAGGAAATTCGTCCAATGGCATACCAAAAATTTATAGATAGCATCATTGAAGGTGGATTAGCACATTCTACAGCTCGTCGTGTTCATAACGCAATTTATCAATGTATGAAGCGCGCTGTGTTAAATGGATATATCACTAAAAATCCATGTGAAAATGTAGTTATAAAAAAACTGCCTGTGAAGAAACTAAAATTTATAGAACCTAGTCTCGTCCCACAAATTTTAGAATACCTTTATCGCCGTGATTATACATTAGGTTTATTTTTTGAGACACTTTTTGAAACTGGGATGCGTAAAGGTGAATGCGCTGCCCTTCGTTTAGATGATATTGATTGGCGCGATAATACTTTACGTGTAGATCAAACATTAGATTTCCAACCTGAAGAAGGTGACGATCTCCTCGGTGATCCGAAAACCTATTCCTCTACCCGCATCATCAAAATGCGTCCAAAATATATGCAAAAGCTCAAAACATATGTAAAGTATCGTACCGAACAGAAGATGCTTGTCGGTAGTCTTTATAATCATGAACTAAATCTTGTGTTTGGCCGTGATGATGGAAATCCAATTTCAAAATCAACCCTCTGGAATGCTTTTAAATCTGCCCAAGAACATTTAGAACTTGAGCCAATTCCGATTCACTCTACCCGACATACGCACGTGGCCATGCTTATTGAAGCTGGATGGGATATGAAATCTATTGCTGACAGATTAGGTCATGAATCTGCTACCACTACGATTAATACTTATGCGCATATATCGCATAAACATGCAGAAAATACCCTTCATAATTTCGATGAATACATGGAAAAATTGGGGCAATAAAAAAGTTTGTGGGCAAAATGTGGGCAATCAAAAATTAGCTTGTGGGCAACAAAAATGATAAAAGCGTTGGAGCTTAGAGCCCCAACGCTTTCCTCTTAATACATCTTCAAATATTGGTCACGTTCCCACTGATGTACAGATGTGCGGAACATATCGAACTCTACTTCCTTCGCCTCTTTGAAATTAGCGTAAATATGCTCGCCTAAAGCGTTAATAATTACTTCATCTTTAGCTAAAGTTGCTAATGCTGCATCTAAAGAACCTGGTAAGCTATCAATGCCGTTTGCTGCACGCTCCTCTGCATTCATTACATATATGTTGCGGTCTACTGGTGCTGGTGGCTCGATTTCATTTTTCACACCATCTAAACCTGCTGCTAAAATTACTGCCATTGCTAAGTATGGGTTTGCTGATGGATCTACTGAGCGTAGTTCAATACGAGTTGATAGACCACGAGATTCCGGAATACGTACTAATGGTGAACGGTTTTTCGGTGACCATGCCACATAACAAGGTGCTTCATATCCAGGAACTAAACGTTTATATGAGTTTACTGTTGGATTAGTTACTGCTGTGAAACCTTGAACATGCTTTAATACACCCGCTAAGAAATGTTTAGCTGTTTTTGATAACTGTAGGTCTGCCCCTTCATCCCAGAACGCGTTTTTGTCGCCTTGGAATAATGATAAGTTAAAGTGCATCCCTGAACCGTTCACACCAAATAACGGTTTTGGCATAAATGTTGCATGTAAACCATGTTTACGTGCAATTGTTTTTACGACTAATTTGAACGTTTGGATGTTATCACATGCTTCAATTGCATTAGCATATTTAAAGTCGATTTCGTGCTGACCAGGAGCTACCTCATGGTGAGATGCTTCTACTTCAAAGCCCATTTCTTCAAGCTCTAGCACAATATCACGGCGGCAGTTTTCACCTAAGTCAGTTGGTGCTAAGTCAAAATAACCACCGTCATCATTAAGCTCCAATGTTGGATTGCCTTTTTCATCTAATTTAAATAAGAAGAATTCTGGTTCTGGCCCTAAGTTAAAGCCTGTGAAACCAAGCTCTTCCATTTCTTTTAACATACGTTTTAAGTTTGAACGGGGATCTCCTTCAAAAGGTGAGCCATCTGGTCGTGCGATATCACAAATTAAACGGGCTACTTTACCTTTTTCAGCCGTCCAAGGGAAAATCATGAATGTATCTAAATCAGGACGTAAATACATGTCAGATTCTTCTATGCGAACGAATCCTTCAATTGAAGATCCATCAAACATCATTTTATTATCTAAAGCTTTATCTAATTGACTTACTGGAATTTCAACATTTTTAATTGTACCTAAAATATCCGTAAATTGTAGACGGATGAATTTCACATTTTTGTCAGCCACAATTTTTTTGATACTCTCTTTAGTTGCTTTGCCCGCTTTATTAATAACTGTATTTGTCATCATTCAACACTCCCCAAATTATGTTTTTATCTTTTTTCAGAATTGAAAGAAACGCGATAAGTCACCTTGTCGTAGCGAAGTTTTTTGCATACGCTGAGCTTGTTGCATTTCTTCACGAAGTATTGCCCTAAGTTCTGTATCGGACATTCGTACAATGTCAGTATTCGTAACATAGTCCTTCGTCCGCATGGCAAATACCTTTTTTATACCTGCCATATTAATACCCTGGTCAAGTAACTCTCTTATCTCTAATAGGGCATCAATATCATCTAAAGAAAACATTCTCCTATTTCCTTCTGATCTGGCAGGGACGATTAGTTCATGTTCTTCATAGTAACGGATTTGTCTTGCCGTTAAGTCGGTTAGTTGCATAACCATGCTAATCGGCAATAACGGCATCGCTCTTCGAAATTCTCGACTCATCCTATCGCCTCCCTTTCTTGATTTAACTTTAAATCAATGTAAGGTACTTTGTCAATTCAATGTTATAAAAACTAACATACAAATATTAGAACGTTTTAATCGCATAATTCGAACGATTTTAACGTCTTTATATACATGGCATGTTAGATTTATAAACAAATAAGGAATTCTGGTACAGAAAGTTCGCTACAGGATACTTTTCAAATTAATTACGCCACTATTTACATAATTTACTCTTTTTTTAATTAAACTTATTGTTATTGTTAACTTCAAACGTCATGTTGGTTACATTCATGTATAATACTAAGCATGAGGATCGAGGAGGAAGTTTATGTCAAAGTCTAAACCAAATATTGCAAAGTCCATCGGGCAAAAAATTATAGTTATTTTAGGTGGTTTTATCGCCGCTTACGGATTGGAAGCCGTTTTAATTCCAAATAATGTATCGGATGGCGGGATTACCGGAATTAGTATCGTCATCTCACAAACAACCCCATTAACATTGGGGATGCTAATTGCATTACTCAATATCCCTTTTATTTATCTTGGGTATAAACAAATTGGAAAAAGTTTTGCGATCAATTCAGTTATCGGTATCGCCTCTTTGGCAATCGGGACTTCACTTATGCATCATGTTCCAACAATAATAGAAGGTGATGCACTGTTAATTACCGTTGTCGGTGGTATTATTTTAGGTATTGGTATGGGTCTAGCACTTCGTAATGGTGGTGCATTGGATGGAATTGATATGCTAGCTGTACTGCTATCAAGAAAGCTGCCATTCGGAACAAGCGATTTAATTTTATTTTTGAACTTCTTCGTATTTATCATCGTTTCATTTGTATTCGGTTTTAAAGGAGCATTATTATCTGCAATCGCATACTACATTGCATCAAAAGTAATTATTATCGTTGAAGAAGGATTAAGCGGTTCGAAAACTTATAAAATTATTACAAGCGAGCCAAACGAAATGGTCGAAACAATTCGCGATCGTTTAGGCCGAAGCGCTACTTTCAATACAGTGTATGGCGCATACTCAAACCAGGAGTTTAGAGAAATCACTTGTGTCATTAACCGTATGGAAGAAAGTAAAATAAAGGCCATCATTCGTGAGGTCGATCCTAAAGCTTTCGTTACTGTTTATGAAGTAGTCGAAGTAAGTGGCGGGACATTCCAAAAGCGAAACATCCATTAATAAAAATAAGTAAAAGGATGAATTAAAAGCATATGCTTTCAATTCATCCTTTTTTGATTCATGTTATTGATTACCTACAGCATTACTTTTGTCGTTAACCGGAATGCATAATCCAATCACTACCCCAATTACTGCAGGTACGATCCACCCCAAGCCTATCGAATAGAGCGGCAAATACTGTGCATAAATTTCAGAAACTGTTGTAAAAGCACTCATTTCAAATGCCGGGACATTATTGATCAATGCATTATAGCCATCGATAACACTAATAAAGAATGTAAATAAAATAGCTGTCGCAAAAACTGATTGTTTATAACCAAACAACGGTCCGAAAAGCGCTAAAATAATTAAGACAATTGCCAAAGGATATAAGAACATTAACACTGGTACTGCATATGTAATAATATTCGTTAATCCGACATTTGCAATCACAAACGATACAATACATAGCAATACAACAAATGCTTTATAGCTCACTTTTGGAAATACTTCATGGAAAAATTCGCTACATGACGTAATCAGCCCAATACTTGTTTTGAGGCAGGCAAGTACAATAATAATAGCCAATAAAATCGCACCGTACGAGCCAAAGTAATAATCTGCTACAGCTGCAAAAATTTGACCGCCATTCTCATAAGTCCCTATCGCCGTTACACTCGATGAACCCATATAAGTAATGAGACCGTAAATTAGCATCATAAGAGCCATCGCAAAGATACCTGATTTCCAAGTCGCTTTTGCAATTTCCTTTTTATCGGTAATACCCGTTCGCTTAATGGCATGTATCACAACAATACCGAATGCTAGTGAAGCAAGTGCATCCATCGTATTGTAACCTTCTTTAAACCCTGTCATAAACGCTTCATTTATATATGCCCCAGCAGGCTCGACAAAATTACCCATAGGCGAAAATAAACTAATTCCGATTAATACAAACAGAAAAACTAAAAATGCCGGCGTTAAATATTTGCCGATAATATCCATAATTTTCGCTGGATTTAATGAAAAGTAAAATACGATAGCAAAAAATACAAAACTAAACACTGCAAGCCATAATGTGATTTGTGATGGATCGATGAAAGGTTCGAAACCAACTACAAAAGGTACCGTAGCAGTACGAGGAATGGCAAAAAACGGTCCAATCGTTAAATACAATGCCAATGCAAATAGCAAACCAAATACCGGGTGTACTTTACTTGCTAAATCACGCAATCCATTACTTCCAGATAAACCAATTGCAAGAATACCTAAAAACGGCAGTCCTATTGCCGTTACTAAAAAGCCAATTAATGCAAGCCAATAATTCGTACCTGCTAATTGTCCCATTTGAATCGGGAAGATTAAATTTCCCGCACCAAAAAACATACCGAACAGCATTGTGCCAATAACTGCGTATGTTGAAAATGGTATTTTTTTCTCCATCGTCATCTCTCCTAAAGAAGTCATATCATGTTGGTCTTTTGACGAAATAGCCCGATTTTTCACAACAATGTACATTATGATAACAGTGAATTACTTTGAATTCAATAGCAATAATTATTCCCATATAACTTTAGACACATAGCCTAACAATCTATCAACAAATAAAAAGGAGTTATGTCATAAAATTAATTGTACATGACATAACTCCTCACTGTTTATTAAGTTAAGCTAAATATTGTCTGCGCTGTTGTTCAATCCATACACGCATTGAACGATAAATCATTGTCACGACAACTAGCATCATAATTCCTTTAACAATATTAAATGGTAAAATACCCAATACTATTGTTTCATACATATCATATTCAAAGCCTAGTAGATACGTATACATCGGCAGGAACGCTACGTAGTTTAATATAGCCATTCCCAACGACATTACTACTGTTGAAACGACTAAGCCTGAAATCAACCCTTTTGCGGAAGGGAATTTTTTATAAATATAGTAAGCTGGTAAAATGAATAATACGCCTGTTGCAAAGTTTGCCATGTGACCAACCGGAATTCCTTCTGGCGCCCCTGTATAAATCCAATCAAGTACATTCTTTACCAATTCAACAAGAATGCCCGCGACAGGTCCCATTGTAATCGCCGCTATTAATGCAGGTACATCACTAAAATCAATCTGCAAAAATACAGGAAACCAAGGTAATGGGAAGTTCAGTAACATTAAAATGAACGAAATCCCACTTAACATTGCGATTGTTACAAATGACCGTAACTTCAAAGTTCTCTTTTGCATAGAAATCTCTCCTCTTTGCTGATTCCATCTCGCAAGAAGAAAGGACGTATCAAATCATTCATGAAAAAACCCTTATGCAAAAAAGAGCATAAGGGAGAAATAGGCACACTTAAATAAAAGTCTACTCATACATTTGTAGTAACTTTCCTTAAATTTATGTATACGAAAGATATTTCGCTCATAATTAAGGAAATTATTAATGGTACTACAAAGCACGACATTTTCATAAAATGACGACCGTACCTTCACCTTCTCCCATCCAGACTATACTGTCGGCTTTGGAATCACACCAAATCCTGCACACAAAAGTGGCTCGCGGGCTCGAAAAGTTTTCTGTAACGTCCTCCAAGTTAATGGTCAGAGGTTACAACTTTAATTACCGCCGGTCGGGAATTACACCCTGCCCCGAAGATGAATCAATATGAAATTATGCAACAAAATACTTGTTACAATTTCTATTATATATATAAAAACGGAATTGTAAAGACCATTGCTTACAATTCCGAGTAAATTTATTTGAATTGTTTAAAAATTATAGAATAGGATATTTCCCGCAACTGGCTTCTCCAAAGGCTTCGTAAAGTCAAAACCACTCCAATTTTCTTGCACAATTTGTTCAAATTTAATTTGTTTATCGAAACTAGCAGCTGTTAATAATAACCCTTCGATCATACGCATCACTTGAGCGGGATCATATTGTTCCAAATCAAGCGCTTGGTCGAATGTTACTGTTACAATTTCCCCTTCATCTTCTACTGTTAACGAAACTCCAGGTAAAATGACTGTTCGATATATATCATTGGCTTCAGTTGTCATATTATTTATCGCATCCGTTACGTTTGGAAAGGTCATTCGGAAGTTAGGACTTAAATAAACTGCCCCATCCCTCATTTGATACATAAAATAATTATATTGTGTTTGTTCACTTTTCAATGGTATTGACTGCCCCATTTCGCCAACATGATCAAAATAAGCGATTTTTCCATTAGTATCTTCAATTTGTACTTCTTCATACGAATTGCCAAATGTATCTACAAGTGAACCGAAATAATTGGATAATGTAGCCGAACTTGTGTCATATCCGTGGTCCTCAGGTAATGTGTGAATAAGTTTATTTCCTTCTTCACGCAATTCGCCTTTTAACGGATGATACTCATTAAATCCAAGCATTTGCTCATCCAGCAATGGACTAAACGTTTTATAAAGCTCCAATGCTGTCGGTTTATCCGTGCCAAGCTTATCAACAACAACTTCATTAGGAATTAAAATACTCACAGGAACACTTTCTGCATCGTCCCCAGCAAGACCAATTTTGAATAATGTCACTCCTTCAAGCTGGCTTTCATAAATTAAAGTTTGTTGTCCTTGTGTATCCATTGAAAAGTTGGAAATTGTCGCGGATTCACTTTTTGAAGTTGCATCTCCAGCCCTACTCATTTTGGCACTTTCTTCCGATTCTGTAGTCGCCATATCAAATGTATTTTCCATAGAGATAGACTGATCATTTCCTAAAAACTGTGCACCAATCAAAACTATAATAAATAAGGAAGCGATAGATACTAGAAGCGGCGCCCAGCGAATCCCTTTTTGAGTAGGCTGTTGTATTTGAGGCGGCTCTTCACTAAATGCTCCTTCATCCTTTAAACGATTAAATATTTCATCCTTTGTCCGATGATCGGTTACTTTTGGGGCCTGTTTTAGAAGTTGCTCCAGGTTCTCCTCATCCCAACGCTCCTTTTTCATAATGAATTCGCCTCCTTTCCATCTTGAGCTTCCAATAACTGTCTTAAATTTTTTAATGCCCGGTGCTGCGTCGTTTTTACCTTACCTGGGGTCCATCCTAATATATCAGCCGTTTCCTGTATTGAAAGTTCCTGAAGATAGCGCATAATAATCACCATCTTCTGATCTCCCGAGCATCGTTCCAATGCTAGCAGTAATCGGCTTAGTTCATCGTTTAGTTCCATTGACTGTTCTGGTGAAGGGACAGAGCTTACAAGCTGCTCTGTTTCCCAATCAAATGCGGTAAATGCATGCTTATCCCGAACCTGTTTCTTTCTGAAATAGTCAATTGCCACATTTTTTGCAATTGAGAAAAGCCACGTTTTTTCAGAGCTTTTTCCTTCAAAGCGTTCATACGATTTCAGTACACGTACATACACTTCATGGGAAAGATCCTCCGCCGCTGTACGATTTTTTACTAAATAAAACAGAAAATTAAAAACATCCTGATGATACATATCGTATAATCGATGGAATATGGACTGTTGCACCCATCCCACCTCCGTTCTAATAATTTGTCGTTTTCAAACAGTAAAAGTTACAATACCCTGTAATATTATATGAATAGCTTGTTAAAAATAAAAGTTTATCACTTTGAGAACAAAATGATAAACTTTTCCTACTACAATTTCTTAAGTTAGTGGTAAATAAAATGTAAAGATTGTTCCTTGCTGTTCCACACTATCTACAGAAATCGTACCGTTATGTGCTTCTACTATATTTTTTGTTATTGCTAACCCTAAGCCTGTTCCACCTTTTGAACGCGTCCGTGCTTTATCCGCTTTATAAAAACGTTCAAATACGTATGGTAAGTCATCTTGTGGTATACCTTGGCCAGTGTCGCTCACTTGAACCTTAGCAAATTTCTGTTCATTTGTTATCGATACTGTAACTGAGCCTTCAGCCGGTGTATGACGGATTGCATTATCGATTAAATTCGTTAACACTTGCTCAATTCGGTCTTCATCAATCGGGATAAGCGCATCCTCCGAAAAGTCAGTTTCAAAAAGAAGATGTACATGATTTTCTTTAGCTGTCTGATCAAACTTATGCGTCATACGTTCGATTACCGACACTAATGGGACGTTATCTTTATAAAGACTCATATGACCTGACTCCATTCGTGCCAAATCCAATAAATCCGTAACGAGTCGGCTCATCCGTTGGGACTCATCATAAATAATGCGAATCATATCAGTGCGTTCCTCTTCTGTTGTGACAACACCATCTATAATAGCTTCAGAATAGCCTTGCAGCATCGCTATCGGTGTTCGCAACTCATGTGAAACATTGGCAATGAAATCCGATTTCAGCTTTTCTAGCTTTGTTTCCTCTGTTTTATCTCGTATAACAGCGACTGCACCACGAATTGAATCTCCGCTATAGAGCGGGCTGATTGTAATACTATAATAAGATTTCCCCATCTGTAGCTCTTCGTCAAGCTGATCTTCAAAACTCAGGACATGGTCAAGCATTTGATAGAGCTCTTCCGGAATCGGCCTCGAACTGTTTAAACCTTTTTCAACAAACCATTTTTGAAGCAAACGCTCCGCCGGGGGATTACTAACTAAAATTGTCTTATCACGATTAAAAGTAATTACGGAATCTGTCATCGATGTTAAAATACTGGATAATTGCTCTTTTTCCTGATTAATCACTTCCAAATGATGCTTTAATTGACGGCCCATTTGATTAAAGGCTACAGCCAGCTGACCAATTTCGTCATTCTGCTTTATTTCAATTTTAGAATCGAATCGACCCTTTGCCAATTCAAAAGCGTGTTCACGCATGTTACGTAATGGCAACGTTATTTTGGAAGAAAGGAAAAACGCAAAAATTGTCGTCAATATGAATGCAATGGCCGCTGCCAAAAAGACAATTTTCGTTGTTTCATTACTTGTCTGATTTAATGCGTCCGGGTTTTTGTAAATAAATACTGCCCCGTGTAACTCTTCGTCACTTTTTAACGGGAAGCCAAGAACGATATATTTCAAATTTTTATTTTCTTCAATGTTCGAAGGCAGGAGAAGCTCTTTAACAATCGGCTCATTTGATTCATAAACTTCCCCTAAATCCTCGTTTGAAATAATATTTTTCTGTATTTCCTCTTTATTCAATCCCTCTTGCATTGAATACAGTACTTCATTTGGATTTTTTGCAATGAGGACATTTGTCGTTTCCGTTAATAACTCGGAAATAATTGCGAATTGTTTATCATCCAATTCATCCTCATCAACAATACTGGCGATGGCTGCAGCAGTTTGTCTCAAGGAAATTTCAGACTGTTCATTATGATAGCTTTCAAGAAACTCCAGCATAAATACCGTGAAAATAAACAGGACAAATGAAACGAGAAGCAAAATGGTTACCCATAGCTTCCCGACAATACTTGTTGCTATTCTAATCATTTACGACCTCAAATTTATAGCCGACACCCCACACAGTTACAATCATTTTCGCCGCATTTTCAGAGACGCGGTTTAACTTTTCACGTAAACGTTTAACATGGGTATCCACCGTACG
This sequence comes from Solibacillus sp. FSL K6-4121, assembly GCF_038002585.1. Classification (NCBI taxonomy): domain Bacteria; kingdom Bacillati; phylum Bacillota; class Bacilli; order Caryophanales; family Caryophanaceae; genus Solibacillus; species Solibacillus sp. FSL K6-4121. Next base: position 91,594 of record NZ_JBBOCS010000002.1, on the reverse strand, counting down.
AAGGTCGCCAAAGAAATCGTAATGCCATACTTCTTTTAGCAGTTGTTCACGGTCAAATACTTTATCTGGTGCTTTCGCTAAAAAGTATAATAATTCATATTCTTTTGGTGTTAAATTCACTTCTGTACCATCCGCTGTTACACGGTGCGCATCGTGATCAATAGTTAAGTGTGGGAATACAACTAAATCCTTAGATGAAGAAGCATTCGCTACCGGTGAAAATACCGCTGATCGACGTAAAATAGCTTTTACACGCAGCACAACTTCGCGCGGACTGAATGGCTTAACAATATAGTCATCCGCTCCCAGTTCAAAACCTTGAACACGGTTTGCTTCTTCTCCTTTTGCTGTTAACAAAATAATCGGTGTTGTTTTCTTTTCACGCAGCTCAGCGCAAACTTCTAAACCGTCTTTTTCAGGCATCATAATATCCAGTAAAATACAATGATAATCTTTTTCTAGCGCCATTGAAAGTGCTTGTTCTCCGTTTTCTGCTTCTTCTACTGCGTAGCCTTCGCGTTCTAAATACATCTTTAATAAACGTCGAATGCGGTCTTCATCATCTACAATTAATACAGAAATATTTTCAGACACTGATGTTGCCCCTTTCAAAACTCTTCTCTTTCTCTACTCCATTGTACCTTTTATAAGTACAATTGAAAAGAAAAGCTCAATCAAAATGATTGAACTTTTATAACTTTATGATATTTTAATAAACTTATGCGTAAGAGTGTAAACCAGCAATTACTAAGTTCACGACAACTAAATTAAATAGAATGATTAGGAATCCTATTACAGTTAACCAGGCAGTTTTTTTACCTTCCCAACCTTTTGATAGGCGTAAATGTAAAAATGCTGCATAGAACAACCATGTAACAAGTGCCCAAACTTCTTTTGGATCCCAGCCCCAGAAACGTCCCCATGCTTTTTGCGCCCAAATCATTGCAAAAATCAGTGCTCCAAGCGTAAATATTGGGAATGCAATTAAAACTGTACGATATGCGATTTCATCCATCAATGTAGAGTTTACTCGCTTTACCAACGGCTGGAACATAGTTGCTACCTTTCTTCTAAAGATGAGACGGATCAAAATATAAATCACCGTACCAAATAGAATAGACCATACTACTGTTGTTAATTTTCGTGCATCAATTAGTGCAGGCAATTCTACTAATGGTGTCATGCGATCTTCTGTTAACTCTACATACTCATTCATACCAAAAATCGCCGGCATCATATATGTTGAAGTACTTACTTCATCCAAAGTATCGACATATTCATATTTCGCTTCATAATCCATGACATTGAATGTTACCGTTGCTGCCACGAAACCGACAATCAATACACAGCAGAACATAACAGTTTCAAGCCAAAAGCTCTCTTTTGAGCGTTCATTCATATTTACATTTTTCAGTAAATAAATCAAACCCGCTACCGCACTGATACCAAAAATAGACTGACCTATTGCTGCCGTAATTACATGAATTGTTAACCAATGACTTTGTAATGACGGTACTAACGGACTTACCTCAGTCGGGAACATTGAAGCATAGGCAATGATTAGGAGTGCGATTGGTAAAGCTACTACACCTAATGCCGACACTTTATACATAAAGAAAATGACAATGAACGATAAGATGATGAACATACCGAATGCTGTCGTAAATTCAAACATATTACTAACCGGTGCATGTCCTGTATAAATCCAACGTGTTATGAAATAACCTAATTGTGCAACAAAACCGATAATTGTAACGGTGATTGCTAATTTACCGTATTTGTCTGCTCGACTCGCTGCTGTATCATTTTTTTCTTTAATTGCCCCTCCAAATAGGAATGTGCCAAATAAATAACAAAAAAACGCAACATACAGTAAATAACCACTTAAATCTATTAAACTCATAAGGTTTTACCATCCTTTTCTGTTTCAACATGTTCACTATTTTCCGATTCCAGCTGATCTTCGTATTGTGGTAAATGGGCATGTTTCTTTAAGGCATCTAAATCCTTCTTCATACCAAACCAGTTTTTGTTTGTATGGGCTGCTAAACGAACTGTACCGTCTTCCAACTGTTCAATCCAAATACGACGGTGATTCCAATACGATCCGATTACTACACCGATCATAAAGATAATCGCTCCAACTATAAGTAGAGGAATTGTGCGGTCGTATCGGACCATTAAGCCCGACATGTGACGTGTTTCTACATTGGAAAACTTCATTTTATACATGTTGTTACCTTCAGGCTCTAATGTTTGCTGAATAGCTACAAAACTCGTTTCTCCTTCTGGTTTCTCAGGAGTACTCATTTTAAATATAAATGCCGGATTATTCGGTGTTTGTGTTGCAGTTTGCGGCACACCTTCCTTAAATCCAGAAAAATCAGGGTAGAAGCCCATTAATTCTACTTTAGCTCCGTTATCCAATAGGTATTCGTCTTGAGGGTTTGTTAAATCTATACTAACTTTCCCAAGTGATTCTTCAGTTTCTTTAAGTGTTAAATCAAATACCATTGTTTTAATTTCATTCAGCCTGAAGTCCATTTGATAAACTGCATAACCCTCATGCTTTAATGGATGATTCACTCGAATATTATATTGCTTTACTTCTTCTAAATCTTCAGCTTGTCCAGGAACAGCATTTTCCTTTTGTTTATATAATGTAACATCCGTTTGGTAATTTTTCGCGACAACGTTAATCCCTTGTTTAATCTGCTCACCTTGCGGATCATTATCGTATGTTTCTAATATAAATTGGTCATTTTTCAAAAAATAACCATCCATACCCGGAATTGCCCGTGTTTCTCCTTCACGTAACCAGATAGACTCATCTACGTAGAAGCCAGGAACTAAATGAAGCATAACTGCTATTATAAATATGATAAGTCCAACATGATTTATATAAGCGCCGTAGCGAGAAAAACGCCCACGCTCTGCCAATATCGCGTCATCTTCACGGCGGACATTATATTTTAGATTTTTTAAAGTTTGTTCTACAAGCTGTAATGTTTGGCCAGTATCCTCACCTGGTTTGCCTTCACTGTAGATGCGCTGACGCTTCATAAAGCTCGTATGTCTTTTCACTCGTTGATTCTTTAAAGACTTATGTAATGGAATACCACGGTCAATACTCGCTATAATAATGGAGACACCCAGCATTAATACTAGTATTTGGAACCAAAGGGAAGAATAGAGATCCGATAAACCTAACGCATAATATATTTCCCCAAACCAGCCATATACATCTGAATAGTATTTTTCCTTCTCTGCATCAGTCGCTACACTAACGTAAAACTCCTGCGGTAAAATCGTCCCGATAGAAGCTGCCACTAAATTTATTATGATAAGCGAAATACCGACCTTTACACTCGAGAAAAAATTCCAAATTTTATCAATAATCGATTTGTTGTAAGTTTTTGAACGAATGGCTGTCCCTTCGTACCGCATGTCTGCAATTTTTTTGCTTTTTTCCTCTATTGTTAAAGGAGATCCACATTTTTGACAGAGATTAGTACCTTCAGGATTTTCATGCCCGCATTCACAAAGTATTATATTCATTGCGTTAAAACTCCTATTCCGGCTTTATTGACTCCATATACTGCGCGATTTTTTCTTCGCTCATTTCACCAGTTATAATACGGTCAACAGAACCATCTGGTTTAATAAATATTGATGTAGGAAGAGGTCCAATGCTGTAGGCTGTAAATACGCTTTTCGTTTTGTCGATTGCAACCGGGAAGTTCATCCCCATATTGGCAACATACTTCTTAACTTCAAATTCAGATTGGGCGAAATTGACAGCAATAATTTGTACACCTTTATTAGCAAATGCTGTGTATTGACGAGTCATAGCAGGGAATTCTCGTTCGCATGGTTCACACCAAGTTCCCCAAAAATTTAAAACGACACCTTTTCCTTCGTAATCTTTTAATCTATGTTTCTCACCATTCAAATCTACTACTTCAAAATCAGGCGCCTGTGCCCCTGCTTGTACTATTTCTATTTTATCTTTCGTTACAGCACCATAAATGGTATATCCGATTGCTATTGCTAAAATTGCTAGTATAATGCCACGTGTCACAGAACGTTTTCTTTTTTTATCCAAACAAAAAACCTCCTTCCTTTTAGCAACTACTGTTGCCTATTATAGCAAATAATTACAAAATGATAATTCTTTTAATTATGAATGATTTATGAACGTTTCCACTATTTTAATTGTTGTAATCTAATTTTCCTGTTTCAGCCAGTACGCGCAACAGTTTTACTTCATGCTTTGTTAGCTGACGGTATTCCCCAGGCGACAATCCTGTTAGATCCAAAAATGCAAAGCGCTCACGTTTTAACTTCACAACCGGTGTCCCAATCGCTTCGAACATACGGCGCACTTGACGGTTACGCCCTTCATGGATTGTGATTTCACAAATTGCTTTTCCGGCATTTTCATCAAAGCTTGTCATGCTTACTTTTGCTGGAGCCGTTTTCCCGTCTTCCAGCTTAATGCCATTTTGAAGCTTCATTAACCCTTGCTTTGTTGGGATCCCTTTAACACGTGCAATATATGTTTTATCTATTTTAAATTTAGGGTGAGTCATTAAGTTTGAAAAATCCCCGTCATTTGTTAATAGTAGTAAGCCTGTTGTATCATAATCCAAACGACCTACCGGGAAAATCCGTTGGTGAACATGCTTTTGGAAAATATCCGTTACTGTTTTACGACCTTTATCATCTGTTACAGCTGAAATATAGGCACGTGGTTTATATAATAGGAAATATACTTTATCCTCTTTTTCAAGCTTTACGCCTTCTACTTCTATCGTGTCCGAGTTTGAAACCTTTGTTCCTAGCTCTTTTACCACTACTCCATTAACTTTTACTTTACCTTCTACGATTAATTGCTCTGCTTTACGTCGTGATGCAACGCCTGCATATGCAATCACTTTCTGTAATCTTTCCATAAGTTCACCTCATTGATTGATAAACTGCAAAGACGCACGCTTCTACAGCATTCGAATTTGCACTTTTCCTTTATTGCTATAAAAATTTTGAAGAAAATTAAATCTATAACTCGTCATCCACAATACGTACGCCATAAATTTCCTTAACGAATAAAAATTATGGCATACTTTCAATACTTATTAAAGAAATTTCACTTTTCCAACAATACGTCCAATTATCTTACCGTGACTAATTTGGAGCCAACAAATTCATCATCTGCATATAAAAGCCAAACCCCTCTATTTGAATCCTTAAGTCTTGAAATCTTTACGATGTGCTGGAAATTTGGTCGTTCCTTCTTATGAAGAAGCATTTGTAATGGTTCATCCAGTTCTATCGACAATCCATTTGCATTGTATTTCCCTGTTTTCACAATTGTTTGCTGCTCAAAATTCTGGTCGATAAAATCCGCCAAATTACGGTGGACATTCCAGTCATTTCCTTCATTAATCGTGACGACAACAAATGATTTTTGTTCCCGTTCGAAAAATGTTGCAAGTGTGCGCCCCGCTACTTTTGTATAACCAGTTTTCCCGGCAATTGCGCCAACTTTTTCATGCATAAGGCGGTGCTTATTTTTCCACTGTCTGCCATCCGAAAAATGTTGTGTGGAGGCAATTTTCTTAAACTCAGGATTCTTCATCGCAATTTGCAGCATTTTAGCCGTATCATATGCAGAGGAAAGGTGGACTTCATTGTGTAACCCTGTTGGATTTGTAAAGGTCGTTTCATGCAGACGGTAAAGCTGTGCCTTTTCATTCATTAACTTCACAAAGCCTTCAACCGATCCGCCAACATGTTCTGCCAAGGCAGTGGCTGCATCATTTCCTGACTGCATCATTAAACCGTGAAGCAGATAGTCAATTGTATATGTCTCATTTTCAATTAAATAAATGGACGATCCTTCTACCATTGCAGCTTCCTTCGAAATAACCACTTCATCTGAAAGGTCACTATTCTCCAGAACTACTAATGCAGTCCAAATTTTCGTTAAGCTGGCTATCGGCAATCGAGCATGCTCATTGACCCCCATTAATGTACGGCCATTTTCCGCATCAATTACAACATAGCTATTACCCGCAGCCTCAATTTGCGTAGAATTACTAAATAATACAAACAACATCACAATAGATACAAACCACTTTTTCAACAAGTCACTCCCTTAATTTTGATTAAATGTTTCCTGAAACTTCGTTAAAAATAAATCTGTAGGCTGATCATCTTCCTGATCCACTTCTTCAGGTAATGGCGGCAACTCATTAATATTTTTCAAACCAAAATAATTTAGAAATTCTTTTGTCGTTCCATATAAAATTGCACGCCCTGTCCCTTCAGCGCGTCCTACTTCCTGTACAAGTGCACGTGAAACTAACTTGGCTATTGGTCGTTCGCTCTTAACACCCCGAATACTTTCCAGCTCGGCGCGTGTAATTGGCTGCTTATAAGCTATAATTGCCAATACTTCCAATGAGGCTGCAGTTAATACTTGGTTTGTCGGATTTTCAATCAGCTTTTTCAATGTATCATTTACTTCTGGCTTTGTCGTTAATTGATAAGTGCCAGCAAGTTGCTTTAAAGCGATTCCACGCTTTTCATCTTCATTGTACTGAGATTGAAGTTCGCTTAATCCTGCCTCTATATCCATTGGTTCCACTTCTATATATTGTGCCAGTTGTTTTATGGTCATACCTTCATCACCTGCTACGAATAACAGTGCTTCGATTCTACTCAGTAATTTGTTCGAATTCATCGTCTATGTCCTCCTTTTGCAGTAATACCGATAAATCATCGAAGTTGTTTTGTTGTTCAACGATTACGATTTGGCGCTTCATCAATTCTAATAATGTTAAAAAGGTTAAGACAAGCATTGGTTTATCATCTGCTTCAAACAATTGTGTAAACATTACTCTTCCGCCTGAACTTTTTAAAATTTTTACAACAGAGCGCATCTGGTCTTTTACAGAAATCTCCTGCCTTGCTACTCGTGTGGACAATGGCTTTCTTAATTGTTTACGGCGCATTAGTTTCTGAAATGCACTTAGCATGTCATAAACATTCACTTGCTGATCAAAAAGCACCATTTGTTCATCTGGCATAAATTCCGATAAATCGCTTGGCGCTTTAGTAAAGACTTGCCCGCGTTCTGTTTCCAACTCCTGAAGTTGTACAGCTGCTTCCTTATATTTTTTATATTCGATTAAACGGGCGACAAGCTCTTCACGGGGATCGGCTTCATCCACTTCAAGTTCCGCTGTATCGATTTCACCTTCGTTAATAGGAATGAGCATGCGGCTTTTAATTGCTAATAATGTAGCCGCCATTACTAAATATTCACTTGCTTCGTTTAATTCCAAAGTTTGCATCGCATGGATATGATCAATATACTGTTCTGTTAACTCCGACATCGGAATATCATAGATATCAATTTCCAAGCGATGAATTAAATGTAATAATAAATCTAGCGGCCCACTAAAGGCATCCAGTTTCACTTCGTAAGACATAAAAAACCACCTATCCTAATCAATTGCGCCTCGATTGCTTTTCAGGAAATAATATTTTGCTGGAAAAGTTGAATCGAAATTTATCATAAATATGTAAATTAAGCTATAATTGAAATTTGCATTTACTAGTTATTTTTATTCGACACCGTTCTACAATTTAAAGCAGAACCTATTTAATTAGTATAGATGAAAGGAGAACACAATGCATCCTTTGTTTCACCCACTGTTTATCGATTATTGTGCATATTTTAATGGCAATGAGGATTACTTTGAATGTCATGAAGTAATGGAAGAGTATTGGAAAGAGATTGCCCCAAAAGAAAAGCTTCATCCGCTTGTTGGCTATGTACAACTTGCGACAAGTATGTACCATTGGCGAAGGGAAAACTATAATGGTGCAACACGTATGATGAGTAAAGCAGTCTTAAACTTTGAAAAAAATAGAGAGAGCCCGTTTTTCGATTACATTGATTTCAAGCAACTCCTTACAGTTATGAAAAATAGACTGCAAAAAATGCAGACAAATGAACCGTTTCTGAAATTTACACTTCCTCTTGAAAATGAGCAGCTTCAATCATTAGTTCAACAAAAAATAAGTATATGTACGCCTATGGACGCACACTTTATTTTCAATAAACATATGCTTCGAGACCGCACAGAAATACTTGAAGCAAGACAAATTAAAAAAAGAAGTCGACTGAACTAGTCGGCTTCTTTTAAAATAGTTATACACTTTTGGACAAATGCACTTGTATCTTCGTTTGGCTGAATATTTTTGAATCCCATCTCTTGGAGCTGTCGCAGCATTGCCAATGCAACACCTTCTCCACGATAGGATGGAATGACAGTAATATGCTGAATTGTTGTGGAATCATTCTCCTCCGCAATTCCTACTGCCCCCACATATTCTTCACCTTTTTTCCATAAAAAAAGTGTCCAATTTTCATTTTGCTCATAATGATGAATGGTCTCCATTAAACGTTTAATGTCTTTTTCCTGCGGCATTAACGAAATTAATCCCATTGCAATCTTTTCAAGTGCTTTTTTATATCTTACTAACATTTTAACATTCCCTCAATTCTACCATTGCAAATCCTAACAAAAGTCCAGTGGAAATGCAATAACACAATTTTCCAACGTCTAATGTAAAAGGCACTTATACTAGTTTGAGAATTTGTAAATAAATGGACTAATAATATAAATAAAAAGGAGTGACCAAATAATAATTCCCATTAACAGGCCGAAACCCCATTTCGCTTGCTTCGATAATTTCAACGATTATTCACCCTTTACCAATGTTAACGGCAGATCATTTACTACAAGATTCTCGTAGCTTTCTCGCTTAATCGCAAGTTGATGCACACCATTTTCGACGAATACTACTGCTGGTCTAGGAACTCGGTTATAGTTCGAGGCCATTGAATAGCCATATGCACCTGTACAGAACATTGCTAAAATATCGCCCGTTTCTGCATTTTGCAATGCTGCATCAATAATTAACTTATCCCCTGACTCACATAATTTTCCTGCAACAGTATATGTATTTGTTTTAGCTTCATTAGCTCTGTTCGCAATAACCGCTTCATATTTCGCATCATATAGTGCAGGGCGGATATTATCGCTCATACCACCATCGACTGCAATATATTCACGCACACCCGGTACTGTTTTTTGTGATCCTACTGTATATAGAGAAGTACCCGCATCCCCTACTAAAGAACGACCTGGCTCAATCCAAATTTCAGGCATTGCCAAATTGAGTTTTGTACTTTCAGCTTTTACTGTCTGAATCATATCGGCTACATATTCATGGGGCTCTAGTGGCTTATCTTCTTCTGTATATCGGATTCCAAAGCCGCCGCCTAGATTTAATACTTGTGCTTCAAATGCGAATTGTTCTTTCCATGCACCCATTTTTTGCATTACTTTACCCGCTGCTAAACTGAAGCCTTCTGTTTCAAAAATTTGAGAGCCGATGTGGCAATGTAAACCTAATAGTTCGATATTTTCATCATATACTACTTGTTTAAATGCCTCATCAGCTTGTCCGTTATTTAAATCAAAGCCAAATTTAGAATCGGCTTGACCCGTAGTAATAAAGTCATGTGTATGTGCTTCAACACCTGGTGTCACGCGTAATAGAATTTTCATTTTTTGATTTCGCTGTTTTGCCATCTCTTTAAGTAATGAGATTTCATAAAAGTTATCTACAACGATACAACCAATCCCTGTTTCAAATGCCAGCTCAAGTTCAGCAACTGATTTATTGTTCCCATGGAAGTGAATGCGTTCTGCCGGGAAACCTGCTTGTATTGCCGTATAAAGTTCTCCGCCTGATACAACATCCAAAGATAGATTTTCCTGAGCTGCCAACTGATAGGCTGCAACACAGGCAAATGCCTTTGATGCATATGCAACTTGTGCTTTTACGCCGAGATTTTCAAATGTATCGATAAAGCCGCGTGCCCGTTTACGAATAAGCGCTGTATCATAAATGAAAAGCGGTGTACCATATTGTCGGGCCAACTCAATTGTATCTATACCGCCTATTGTTAAATGGCCTTGTTCATTAATTTGTTGTGTACCATATAAGTGCATCGTGTTCTCCCCTAACTATAGCTTGTTCGAGCTAATATTCTCAAAAATCAAATATATCATATGAGAACTTTAACATAGGAGACTTACTGATGCAATGTGTGTTCAAACTCGTTTTCGCTGTTTTGCGCCTACTACAAAAGGTCTAAGCGCATCCTGCGACATTGGTGTTCGAATAATGACACGGGCAAATGCTTTCGGGAAAAACGGAACAAGTGGCCATAAATAAGGCACTTTCATCGGTTTTAATGAACATAAATATGTGAAAATAATAAAGATACCTATAAAGAATCCAGTTACACCAAACAATGCGGTTGCCGCTAAAAGCGCTAACCGGAATACTTTCACGGAAATACTCAACTCGTAGTTTGGAATGGCAAATGTAAAAATAGCCGTAACTGCGGTATATAATACTACTTCACTTGAAAATAGTCCTACATCAATCGCAATTTGTCCGATGATGATACCGGCGATTAAACCCATTGCCGTTGATAACGGTGTAGGCGTATGAATCGCTGCAATTCTCAAATATTCAATACCGATATCCGCAAATAATATTTGCAGGAATATAGGTATTTGACCTTTTTCATTTATCCCGATAAAGGCTAAGCTATCAGGAAGTAAATCCGGATGTGTAACGAGTAAGTACCAAAAAGGAAGTAAAAGAAAGCTTAATATGACCGCTCCAAAACGAAGGAACCGCATCATCGTCCCGACTAACGGTGCCTGCCGATATTCTTCAGCATGCTGCAGCAAATGGAACATAGTTACAGGAATGAGCATTACGGAAGGCGATGTATCTACCATAATTGCAATATGTCCTTCTAATACATGAGCTGCGACAATATCCGGACGCTCGGTATAACGCACGAAAGGCAATGGATGGAACTTTTGCTTAAACAGCCATTCTTCCAATGATTTATCACTCATCGTTAGACCGTCATGCTGAATTTGCTCTAGCCGCTCGATCAACCATTTCAAATGAGATTCATTAACCAAATCACTCATATAGGAAAGAACAACATCTGTTTGCCCGTATGTTGAAACATGATGCATTTCAAATCTTAGCTTCTCGCTTCTTATTCTTCGACGGATTAATGCCGTATTTGTAATAATATTTTCAGAAAAACCATCCCTGGATCCTCGGATTACTTTTTCGTTATCCGGTTCTTCAGGGCTACGACCGGGATAATTACGGAATTCCGCTAAATAGCAATAGCCGCTTTCCGTAACAAACCCTACATTTCCGCTTAAAACACCGAGCATAAAAGCATCAATTGATGTTGCATCTTCTTTACCGTGATAATTGAAATGGTAGTGGAAGTAATCTTGTTCGTCATCAATTTCCTCTTCTTGATCCCACTGAGTGTTGGCAAGCATCTCAGCTAAACTTTCTCCATTTACCAGACCACTTACGTATACGATAAGCGTCGGTAAATTCTTTATCGTAATGTCCTTTACACACAGGTCAAATGTTTTTCCTGTATCGAATTGGGATTCAAAATAACCTTTTGCAATATCTTTAGATGTAAAAAGCTGATTCGTCATTTTTTCACCGGCTTACTCAAAGTTGATAATTCCATCCAGGTTTTCAATTGGGCCAATATTTTCTTTTCCAACCTAGATACTTGTACTTGTGAAATTCCGAGACGATCGGCAATTTCCGTTTGTGTTAAATCTAAATAGTAGCGGAAATAAATAATTGACTGCTCTCGTTTCCCTAAGCGTTTTAGCATGTCCTTCAATGGTACATAGTCAAATGCAAGCTCGGATTTATCATCCCGCATTTGATCCATCAAAGTAATGGAATCACCATCGTTTTCAAATAGCTGATCATGTAAACTTGCCGGGTCACGCATTGCATCTGTTGCTAATAAAATATCATCTTGTGATACTTGAAGTATTTCCGCTAGCTCTGCGATAGATGGCGGCTTTTCATTTGTCTTTAAATAATCATCCGTTGCATGCCGAATTTTAAAATTCAACTCCCGGATGGATCGGCTCACTTTTACCATACCGTCATCTCTTAAAAAGCGTTGAATCTCTCCAATAATCATTGGTACTGCATACGTAGAAAACTTTACTTCATAGGACAAGTCGAATTTATCAATCGATTTCATTAAGCCAATACAGCCTATTTGAAATAAATCTTCCAGCTCAACCCCTCTTGATGCAAAGCGTTGAACGATAGACCAAACAAGTCTAGTATTTCCTTCAATCATCGTTTTTCTCGCAAGTTGATCTCCCTCTTGTGACTTTGCGATTAACTCGCGCATATACGCTTGTGTTAATAACGTTTCAGATGACTGTTCGATGTTCCCCATCCCCTTATTTCGTTATGTCACGAGTGTCTGTATTGGCAAAATTTGCTTTGTAAATGTCACGATTGTCCCTTGTCCTATCACGGATTCCACTTGTAAAAAATCCGAGAAGCTTTCCATAATCGTAAAGCCCATCCCAGATCTTTCAAGCTCCGGCTTTGTTGTAAATAGTGGTTCGCGTGCTTCTTCGATATTTTCAATACCGCAGCCCTCGTCCTTAATTGTTACGCTAATTTCTGCTCCATACCTTACTGCATAAACAGTAACAATCCCATTTGGATTGTTCGCATATCCATGAATAATGGCATTCGATACGGCTTCAGATACGATGGTTTTACATTCTGATAGTTCTTCAATTGTCGGATCAAGTTGCGCCATAAAGCTTGTAACTGCAATACGCGCTAAAGCTTCATTTTCACTACGCGCTAAAAAAGTTAGCGTCATTTCGTTATCCATTGACAATCCCCCTCGCTGTGTAAAATAACTTGCTGTTCAGATGCAAATTGTATGCAATTTCCTAATCCTGAATATTGAAATATTTTTTGCATCGTTTTTGATGGATTTAAGAGTATCGTTTCCCCATCGACTGCTCGGAGTTCTCGCATTCTGCCAAGCACTAACCCAATACCGGAACTGTCCATAAAATTTAAATGTTCTAAATTCCAAACGAGCAGCTTTACATTTCCTTGTAAAATTGCTTTTGATATATGTGTTCTCACTTTTTCTGTTTCATGATGATCTAATTCACCGAAAAGTTGGACAATCAAAATATCATTTGGATACATTGTTAAATTAAAATTCAACTACATCGCCTCCTTCTAGAATGCAAATTCGGCAAGGTCAGATGATTTCCTTTCCACCTGACAAAACTAGTGTTTATTCGTTATAAGTAGTGCTCATGCGACAACTGATTTTAGTATAGGTATTACATTTCATTTTTAATCATTCATAGTACGAAAAAAGAGACTAAGTAGAAAGTTAATCTTTCTGCTTAGTCTCTCATTACATATTCATAGTAAAAATATTAGAGCATCTTTTTTCCCCGTCAGATCCCCCCTGTCAATTTAAGCGTTCTGGTGGTAAAAGGCTCTCCCCTTCTGCCACAATTTGACATTCCTTAAATGCGAAATGCTTGCAACCAATACATTTTTTTAAGTTAATATAATCGAAAGCTGCCGTGATTGCTTCACCTGTAGTCTGATAAAAATTTTGCTCTCCAATTAAGTCGTATAGTCCACTACGTCTCAGCATCTCCTCTAAACTAGACTGGACCCCCGTCACGATGACCTCTCCGCCATTTGACTTGAAATTTTTCACGATACTGCGGAAATATTCTTCCCCTGTTGAATCAATATAAGGAACTTTCCCTAAACGCATAATAAATACTTCTGGTCGGTAATGGATAGTATTTAAAATCGATTGTTCAAAAGTTTGTGCAGCACCGAAAAAGAGGGGACCTTCTATTGTATATACACTTATTTGCGGACAATCATGCAATTCCGACACCATCTGCGGTTGCAGTTTTCCTCCATCATCATCCAAATTCGGCAATACTTTTGAGACTATGAGCATTTCACTCATTCTTTTTGCGAAAAGCACCACCGCCAGAACAAGACCGACCTCAACAGCCAAAGTTAAACTTGTAAACACTGTTAATAAAAATGTAATGACAAGTACGAGCGAATCCCCGGATTTTAACTTTAAAATATGCGCAAAATGATGCCGTTCACTCATATTCCAAGCGACAATCATTAGCACCGGCGCTAAGCTTGCGAGCGGTATATGAACAGCGAACGGAGCTAGGATCAGCAAGGTCAAAAGGACAAAAATACCGTGAATGATGCCTGACATTGGGGAAGTTGCACCTGTCTTGATATTTGTAGCCGTTCGTGCAATAGCCCCCGTAGCAGGAATTCCTCCAAAAAATGGCGTGACAATATTAGCTATCCCCTGCCCAATAAGCTCCCGATTACTATGGTGCTTGCTGTTCGTCATACCATCTGCAACAACAGCAGACAATAAGGATTCTATTCCGCCAAGCATCGCTATAACAAAGGCTGGACCTATTAACATGTAAATCCGTTCAAACGTTATTTCAGGAATTTGAAAGTGCGGTAATGTATTCGGAATGGCACCATAGGTCGAACCAATTGTTGTTACATGACCTTGGAAAAAAAGCGTTGCAACAAGAGATGAAATTATAATGCCGACGAGTGCTCCCGGAATTTTAGGTAAAAACTTCGGAGTAATAATAATTAAAAGTAAACTTATGATTGCAATGAGTACACTAGAGAAATTAACTGTTCCAATATTGGAGGCAACCTCCATAATATTCATATGAAATTTCTCATGCTGCTCCATATTGGATAGTCCTAAAAAATTCCCGATTTGTCCGGCAAAGATGATGATGGCAATTCCCGCTGTAAACCCAACAGTAACAGGTCTAGGGATATATTTTATGAGGGTCCCTAGCTTAAAAATCCCCATTAATAACAGCATAACACCTGCCATTAACCCTGCAATGAGCAGGTTTTCATATCCATAGACTAGTACGATTCCAAGCAAAATCGGAACGAATGCTCCCGTTGGACCGCCAATTTGAAATTTCGAGCCACCAAATATCGATATTAAAATCCCTGCAATAATAGCCGTGTAAATTCCATACTCCGGGTTAACACCAGATGCTATTGCAAAAGACATTGCCAAAGGAACCGCAATAATCCCTACGATTATCCCTGACAGTAAATCCTTTTTAAAATGGGCGAATGAATAGCCTTCAAATCGACCTGACCATTTAACTTGCATATAATCCCTTCTTCACTATTTATTCATCGTTATAGCTATTATCGTACATAGTACAGTAATTTAATTCATATTTTACCATATTTATGTTTATCTAATATAAGTTAGGGATGACAAAATTAAAAAATAAGATAACAAAAGCGAAAAGAGCAACCTATTACACCTCCCACCACCCTTTTCGTTGAAGCAAGTTTTGGCGGCTCACCCTCCGCTCCATGTTACTCGGCTTTGGCATAAAGTAAATTTCTGCAAAAATGGAAGATATAAAACAAACATAGCATTTTTGCTTACCGCCGCCTCGCAATAGCGCAAGCGGCTTAATTGGATGTTCTTTACTTCACTATATAACGAGGGCAGAACTTTGAGATTGGTGGGCCTCGCAAACGGCAATAAAGGCAGTGATAAAGACGCGTATCACGTGGCTTTAGCGCTGTCTTGCCGTAGCCCACCAATCAATCAAGTTAAACTTTATTAGAAAAACAACACCCTATTATAGTGAGGAGCCATATTTATGTATTTTTAAAAACATAAAAAAAGCCTTTTACCACCCTCTCGGACAATAAAAAGCTTTTCCTATATTATTGAGTTATAATCGCTTCAATTAACTTTGGTGCTTCTACTTTCTCAGCGGAAATGAATACATGCGCATAGATTTTTTCCATTACATGTTCAATATTTTCGCTATTAGCATGAATCGTCATTAATGATTCACCTTGTGCAACTTGATCCCCTACTTTTTTATGCAAGACAAGTCCAACGGCTAAATCGATTTCCGACTCCTTCGTAGCACGTCCCGCACCAAGTAACATCGCTGCAGTACCAATATCATCGGCTTCGATTTTTGAAATATAACCCGATTGTTTCGCAGGAACGTCAAATTGATATTTTGCCTGAGGTAAACGTGATGGATCATCCACTACCGAAGCATCGCCACCTTGAGCAGCGATAAACTTTTTCAGTACTTCTAGTGCCGCACCATTTGCTACAACTTCCTCCAACATTTTTCGAGCTTCCTCGATTGTTTCAGCTTTACCGCCTAAAACAACCATTTGTGAACCTAATGTGTAGCATAGTTCATTTAAATCTGCTGGGCCTTGACCTTTTAATGTATCAATCGCTTCTTGAACTTCCAAAGCATTACCGATTGCATAACCTAAAGGTTGGCTCATATCAGAAATAATCGCCATCGTTTTACGACCGACGTTATTACCGATCTTAACCATAGCTTCTGCCAGTTTGATTGAATCTTCTACTGTTTTCATAAACGCACCGTCACCTGTTTTTACATCAAGAACGATTGCATCGGCACCCGCTGCAATTTTTTTGGACATAATTGATCCAGCAATTAATGGAATGCTCGAAACCGTTCCTGTTACATCACGAAGTGCGTATAGTTTTTTGTCTGCTGGTGTTAAGTTGCCGGATTGACCGATAACTGCCATGCCAATTTCATTTACTTGGTTAGAAAATTCTTCACTTGATAATTCTACATGGAAGCCTTCAATTGCTTCCAATTTATCAATGGTACCACCTGTATGACCTAAACCGCGACCACTCATTTTAGCAACAGGTACACCGACAGCTGCTACCATTGCTGCAAGTGGCAAAGTTGTCGTATCTCCTACACCGCCTGTTGAATGCTTGTCTACTTTAACACCTTCAATAGAAGAAAGGTTAATTTGGTCACCAGATTCCACCATTGCCATCGTAAGATCTGCTCGTTCACGATCCGTCATATCTTTAAAATAAATCGCCATACATAAAGCACTTGCCTGATAATCCGGAATCGTACCATCTGTATAACCTTCAACGAAAAAGCGAATTTCCTCTGTCGTCAATTCTTCGCCATTTCGCTTTTTTTCAATAATATCTACCATTCTCATGATGAATGTCCCCCTTATTTAAGCTCTTTTAAAAAGCTTTTTCCGAACTGTGGTGCTGCAACCTTAAAATTATTAGCAATTGTTGCTGCAATATCTGCAAATGTTTCACGTAATGGCAGCTGTGTTCCACCATTAAAACGAGGAGAATAAACAATTAATGGCACAAATTCACGTGTATGGTCTGTACCTGGGAATGTTGGATCGTTTCCGTGATCAGCCGTAATGATTAATAAATCATCGTCTGATAACGCATCCAAAACTTCCGGTAATCGACGATCGAATTCCTCTAATGCTTCACCATAACCTAATGGATCACGTCGGTGTCCAAAGTTCGCATCAAAATCAACAAGATTTAGGAAACTCATCCCTTGGAAGTCACGACGAACAACTTCAGCCATTTTATCCATGCCATCACTGTTGTCTTTTGTACGAATTGATTCAGTAACCCCATCACCATTAAATATATCCGAAATTTTACCAATTGCAATTACTTCTAGATTCGAGTCTTTCATTTCAGCCATTGTTGTACGCCCAAATGGTGTTAATGCATAGTCATGACGATTGGCCGTGCGCTTAAAGTTACCCGGTACACCGACGAACGGACGTGCAATAACGCGACCAACTAAAAACTCCGGATTTAAAGTTAACTCACGTGCAATTTCACAAATTTTATATAGTTCATCCAAAGGAATAATATCTTCATGTGCTGCAATCTGTAAAACAGGGTCAGCAGATGTGTAAACGATTATTGCTCCTGTTTCCATATGTTCCTTACCGTAATCATCAATGACAGCGGTTCCACTATACGGCATGTTGCATAACACTTTGCGCCCTGTTGCCGCTTCTAATTGAGTAATTAGTTGTTGCGGGAAGCCTTCCGGGTAAACTTTGAATGGTGTATCAATGTTCAGCCCCATTATTTCCCAGTGACCTGTCATCGTATCTTTGCCTACAGACGCTTCTTGCATCATGCCAAAATAAGCTGTAGGTGTTTCAACTTTTTCAATACCTTTAAGTTCACGGATATTGGCCAAGCCCATTTTTTCCATATTCGGCATGTTTAAGCCATTCATTTTTTCTGCTATATGACCTAATGTGTTTGAGCCAGCATCGCCAAAATTATGGGCGTCCGGTGCTTCACCAATACCTACAGAATCCATTACGATTACATGTATTTTTTTAAACGGTTGCATAATGCTTTCACTCCTATTCTTCCTCTTTATTTTACATAAAAGGCCTAAACAAATAAAGGTCAGACATCCGATTTCGGTAGAATTTATTTTTAGGCCCGTGGATGGAATTGTTTATAGACTTCAGACAAACGTGTTTTGCTTACATGTGTATAAATTTGTGTTGTAGAAATGTCTGCATGACCTAACAGCTCTTGTACAGCCCGTAAATCTGCCCCATTTTCAATTAAATGTGTGGCAAATGAATGTCTTAATACATGTGGTGTTATTTCTTTTGAAATATTTGCAGTTTCCGCATGTTCTTTAATAATTTTCCAACAGCCTTGTCGAGTAAATCTTTTCCCTCTTTGGGTGATGAAAAACGCATCATTTTTCGGTGCATTTCCTAATAGCTGTGGTCTTGCTTCTTTTAAATATGTGTTGCATGCTTCCAGTGCTCCGCGACCAAGTGGAATAATACGTTCCTTCCCACCTTTACCAAATACACGGACAAAGCCCATTGTAATGTGAATATCCTCTAAATTTAATTCAATGAGCTCACTTATACGCATTCCTGAGCCGTACATAATCTCTAAGATGGCTATATCCCGTATCCCCTGTGGTTTTTCTATGGAAGGTGCGGCTATGAGCATATCAATCTCTTCTACCGATAACACCTTTGGTAATGATTGTTCTTTTTTTGGCATTTCCAAATGTACAGTAGGGTCTTGATCCGTTACTTTTTCTCTCAATAAAAATTGGTGAAAAGACCGAATTGAGGAAATTTGTCTCGAAATCGTTTTCGTAGACTTTCCTGTCGTCCGTAAACTATCCAAGTAAAGCAATATATGTTCACGTACAACTTCTTGAAATGCATTAATTTGCTGATCATAATGGATATGACGAGCGTATGCGATTAAATCCCGTTTATAAGACTGTAAAGTATTATCAGAAAGTTGCCGTTCCACCTTGATAAAATGAAGATAATCTTCTATAGAATCTTTTAAAGCCTGCATAAAAATCGCCCCTCTTGCTTTATATACATACATTTTACCATTTTACTTCGGCAGTCGATATATATTGCTCACCTATCATTTTAACTAATATTTGTTTTTCTGTAGATAAATGGAATATCTTTACAAAATGTGCTTTCTGCGTTATTCTTGAAAGTAAAACGTTATGAATGAGGTGATAACTTGGGATCGGAAAACTAAAAATTGGTGAGCTTGCCACTGCTACCGGGGTAACAAAACGAACAATTGATTATTATACAAATTTAGGGCTTTTAAAAGTGGAGCGATCGGCATCCAATTATCGCTATTATGATAAAGAAATGATTAATCGTATTCACTGGATTGAGGAACAAAAAAAGCAAGGAAAATGTTTGGATGAAATTCATCGTTTAATTGCCCCTGCAGAAAATGAACCTGAAGAAATTGATGTTCAGGACATTCGTTTGCAAATGCGCAAGCTCGAACATGATGTAAACGTTTTAATGGAACATTTAGATGAGAAGGAGCGACAAAAGCTTCGTAAAAAAGTGTCACCTGAAAGTGTTGCGCTAATGCAGTCACTTTTATTAATTTTAAATAACTAGGAGGTGAACGTTCTACTTCGTGAGTAGAACGCTCGTTTGACCACAATCATTAACTTAATAATTTTCTCGGCTTTAATCGCTTTAACCGCCTTTTTCGTAGCAACGGAATTCGCTATCGTAAAAGTACGTCAATCTCGTATTGATCAGCTAGTCGCTGAAGGGAAATCTGGTTCACTCACTGCTAAAAATGTAACAACACATTTAGATGAATACTTATCTGCCTGCCAACTCGGAATCACTGTAACAGCATTAGGAATCGGTATGGTTGGTGAATCTACCTTTGAGTTTATATTACATCCGCTATTTGAATCTATCGGAATTGGTACAGATTATATTCATTGGTTTACATTGGGCGGAGCTTTCTTTTTGGCAACGTTTTTCCACGTTGTAGTTGGTGAATTGGCGCCTAAAACAATTGCCATCCAAAAAGCGGAGGCTGTCACTTTAGCATTTGCGAGACCTATTCAATTTTTCTATAAACTAATGTTCCCTTTAATTTGGCTATTAAATGGTTCTGCACGTTTATTATTGAAACTATTCGGAATGCAGCCAGCGAGTGAGCATGAATTATCACATACGGAAGAAGAATTACGCTTACTTTTATCGGAAAGTTATAAATCAGGCGAGATTAACATGAACGAATTGAAATATGTAAACAATGTATTTGAATTCGATGATAAAATTGCACGTGAAATTATGGTTCCGCGTACGGATATTATTGGATTTGATATATCCGCTACGTTTGAGGAAGTGTTAACTCAAGTATCTGAAGAACGCTATACGCGCTACCCAGTCTATGAGGGCGACCGTGATAATATATTAGGTTTTTTAAATATTAAAGACTTTTTAACATTAGGTATGAATAACCGAATCAATCCAGCTACATTTAAACTAGAGGACTTCATAAATCCCGTCATTCATATGATTGAGACAACACCTATTCAAAGTTTATTGCAAATTATGCAAAAGAAACGCATCCATATCGCAATATTATTGGATGAATACGGTGGAACAAGTGGGATGATTACTGTAGAAGATATTTTGGAAGAGTTAGTCGGAGAAATTCGCGATGAATTTGATGACGATGAAATTCCGGACATTCGCAAAATTGCCGAAAACCATTATTTAGTCTATTCAAAAGTATTGCTCGATGACATTTCGAAGCTGCTATTTTTGGATATTGAAAGCCCTAACGTCGATACGATCGGTGGTTGGTACTTTACGAATATGCCAGATTTAAATATCGAGGACTCGTTCATTTATGAAAACTATCTCTTTAAAATTCAGGAAATTGATGGTCATCAAATCCAATTTTTAGAAATAAAAAAGGTAGACGATTTAGTAGACCCGGTGATGTAATCTATATTACTGCACTACCCTCCTCTCATAGAATAAGAACTTGGTATTTCCCCAAAGTTTCAATTAACTAATCTTAGGGAATCATATAAGTATTCTAAGTTAAGGAGTGTGTATATAAAATGGCAGTTTTAAAATCAGTAGAAAATGGTGTACAGGCTAAATCAGTAATTGAATCATTTATTGCAGAAGGCTATGTGCGTGATCACATTCATATTTTTGCAAATAGCAATAAGCGTGCAGAGGATATTGCAGACCTTTTCAATGTAGATGCTAAAGCAACTGCGGAAACAACTGAAAATGATAAAGGGGTTTTAGCAGCGATTAAAAACTTTTTCCAAATGACGCCTGATGATCTTCATCATCAATTGGCTAACTTAGGAGTAAGCGAACAAGAGCATGCTACAGCAAAAGATGATTTAGAAGCAGGTAAGATCCTTATTATTGCACATCATCCACGAACTTAATTTAAATTACCGAGACGATTAGGGTAACCTAATCGTCTCTTTTAAACTATATTCGATACAAAAAAAGAACAGCCAATTGCGCTGTTCTTTTTTCTTGATTATAGATTATGCATTGCTGTCTCCAGAGTTATCATGATCATGACAACGCCAGCAGATGCCATGGAATGTTAGGCGGTGATCTTTAATTATAAAGTTCCAGCGTTTCTCCACAATTTCTTCTACATCTTCCAATAAATCTTCTTGAATTTCATCTACTGCGCCACACTCGATACAAACTAAATGATGGTGGAAATGCTTTGCGCCCTCTTGACGTAAATCATAGCGGGACACCCCGTCACCAAAATTAATTTTATCGACAATTTTCAGCTCTGTTAGAAGCTCAAGTGTACGATATACAGTAGCCAGTCCAATCTCAGGTGCTTTATCTTTTACTAATAAGTAAACATCCTCGGCACTTAAATGATCTTCCTCATGCTCAAGTAATACCGCTACTGTTGCTTCTCGCTGTGGCGTCAGCTTATAGCTCGCACTATGCAGTTGCTTTTTAATTCTATCAATACGGCTCTCCATATGTGACGCCCTCCTAAACTCTTTTCATTATACCAAATGAGTAAATCTCATTACAAGACAATGATTATTTAAATAAATAAGTAATTGCTATATTTTCAAGTCCGAAAAACACTACCATTACTATCAAAAGGAATATTACTTTTTTCCAAGGCATTACACTTTTCAAAGCTCGTCTACCACTGTTATTATTTGTGATTTGATAGAGAGCGATCAATAGTACACAATAGATCAACTGGAACGGGAACCACCAAAAGGCATACAATTTTATAGATTGATGCTGCACAAGTAAATAAACAGAACTAAACCCTAGGAAAGTAACTTTTATTGAAATAAAAACTAGGGCCATTCGTGGTAAATATTTATGTGTCGAAAAGAATAATACAATAATTAAAGAAACTAGGAAAGGAACAACACTCCAAAGCAGTTCCGGTTTTTCCAGATCAAGTAGTCTTCGATCACTATATTTAATAATTTGCTGTACTTGCTCAATTTGAAATAATTGATAACATACTACACCACAAATAAAACATATGACTATCATAGATGTATATTGAATATATAAATATTTACGCATTTGGACGCCTCCTTGTCCATACAACTTATGCACATAAATTGTCCTTATGCGTAAACATTTTATTGATTTAAAATCATTTTCATCTTCACCCATAAAACGGCAAAAGCAGTTTTCGCATCGTATATTCTTCCATCAGCTACCATTGCTTCTGCTTCTTCCAAAGTTACTTCCATTAACTCTACAAACTCATCTTCATCTAAGTCTACAGGAATGTCCAGTTTCTTTAACTTTTCTGCAACATAGATATGGATAACTTCATCTGCAAATCCAGGTGAAGTTGCAAAAGCCTGAACAAATCGGAAATCATCTGACGTATAACCCGTTTCTTCTTCCAATTCCCTGCGTGCTGTCACAATCGGTTCCTCGCCTTTTTCCATCTTGCCTGCGGGAATCTCTATGATTGAACGCTCTAGGGCTTTGCGGTATTGCTCAACGAAAAGAATTTTATTATCTTCAGTAATAGCAATTACAGCAACAGCACCCGGATGATTAATAATTTCACGCTTACCGGTTTCACCATTCGGTAGCTTAACATCATCAACTTTCAGTGAAATTACTTTACCTTTAAAAATAGATTCAGAATGGATCGTTTTTTCTTCAAATTTTTTCATGTCTACGCCTCCACTTGTTCTCTTACTTCCATTCATTGTACCATTAGTAAGAGCTTTTCTAAAATATCGAATGTTGGAGGGAAAATTTATGAAAAAAAGACAATTAGGTACGAGCGAACTGCATATCTCGGAATTAAGTTTAGGCTGTATGTCATTACCTCTAAATCTATCAGAAGCTAAGCAAATCATACACGCAGCTATCGATGCAGGCATCAATTACTTTGATACAGCAGATTTATATGACCGCGGAGAAAATGAAAAAAATGTCGGCTCAGCATTAAAGGAGCATCGACAACATATTTATTTAGCTTCGAAAGTGGGTAATCGTTGGGAGGAAGGAAAAGACGGCTGGAGCTGGGATGCTTCTTCTGACTATATTAATACGGCTATTCGTAACAGTTTGCGTCGTTTACAGACGGATTATTTAGATTTATATCAGCTGCATGGCGGAACAACTGATGACAATTTGGAAGAAGTAATCGATACTTTTGAAAGCCTGAAAAAAGAAGGATTGATTCGCGAATACGGTATCTCCTCTATTCGACCAAATGTTTTCGTTCCTTTTCTACAAAATAGCAAAGCAGTCAGCAATATGATGCAGTTTAATATTTTTGACGAACGAGCGAGTGAATTTTTTGAAGTGATTGAAAAGACAGGGGCATCTGTCGTAACACGCGGCTCTATTGCAAAAGGGTTACTTACTAATGACTGGCGTAATCGAATGGCTTCTTATATGGGCTATGACAAAGCTAGTGCCGAGGAAATTTTGCTGAAAATTGAACAACAGTACAGCGATGTCCACGCTGCAGCACTTGCATTCAATCTGCAATATGAGACGATTGCCTCTACAGTAATTGGCGCACGTACAACAACACAGTTAAAGCAAAATCTTGATGCTTACGAAAAAGCACAAACTTTGCAAAATATTACCGACATCCATGATTGGACAAAAACTGAACGGTATACAGAGCATCGATGAAAAAAGCAATATCCTTCGTAGTAATTGGTCTTATCATTGTTGCAGTCATGTCCAATATGAGATATGAGCAGCAAACGATAATTCCTGTATTAAAAAATGTACTAGAAGATAAACCATTTGAAGGCTTTTTAAGTCAATTCCAAATTCCTTACTGGGGAAGAATCATATCGGTTGAATCTCAGGGCTACTATAAGTTTTTGGAATTTCTGTTTCGAAAAGGCGTTCATTTTTTTGGCTATGGTTTACTCGCGGTCATCTTCTGTATTTTCTATAGAAAGCTGAAATGGAGATTCCCTACTGTAATTGCTTTTTTTACAGTAACGGTTATTGCAAGCCTGGATGAATATCGCCAAAGTATGATTCCTGGGCGTACCGGGCTGATTGAAGATGTAGTAATCGATGCTTCAGGTGCACTGACATTGCTAATATTAACAAAAATCGGACAGGCTATATTTAAAAAAAGCTAGCGCAATTATTTCATTGCACTAGCTTTTCTATTAAAACTTAGAACCTTGATCACCGTATTGACTTAATAGTTCTTCAAAGCTCATGTTTTTTTCGCGTTGTTTCCGTTCGAACGCGGCTTTCGCTATACGCTCTTCTTCTTTCGCTTTTTCATCGGCTACCATATCCTGCTTTGCTGCCTTTAACTTAGCCAATACGTCTCCACCAAGCTGATCGGCTAAAGTTGCAGCCTTTTCTTTTGGTAAGTTAAATTCATCATTCGTACTTCGTTGTTGTTTCTTTTTTGCCATATTTTTCACCTTCTATATATAATCAATTACGATTTGGTAATTTGCATCCTTTCAGTGTGTGCTTAAACAACACTTTTAGCGCTGTACGATCGTTGCTACCCCTTGCCCGCCACCGATACATAATGTTGCAAGACCGAATTCTGCGTCTTGCTTTTGCATTTCATGAAGCAATGTGACTAAAATACGTGCACCGCTCGCACCAATCGGATGTCCAAGTGCTATTGCCCCACCGTTTACGTTTAGTTTATCATGATTGAACGCCAATTCGCGATCAACTGCAATTGCCTGGGCCGCAAAAGCTTCATTCGCTTCAATCAAGTCCATCTTATCTAATGATACATTTGCCTTTGATAGAACTTTTTTCACGGCTGATACTGGCCCTACCCCCATTATAGCAGGGTCTACCCCTGCACTCGCATTTGCAACAATCGTAGCCATAGGTTTAAGTCCTAATTCGAAGGCGCGCTGTTTCGACATTACAACAACTGCTGCCGCCCCGTCATTAATGCCAGAAGCGTTGCCGGCTGTTACAGAGCCTTCCTTTTTAAAGGCTGGGCGCAATCCATTTAATTTTTCCACTGTCGTACCATGCTTCACATATTCATCCTGGGCAAAAACGATTGGTTCTCCTTTACGTTGTGGAATTTCAATAGGAACAATTTCTTCTGCAAATCTATTTTTTGCTATTGCATCTGATGCACGAGCTTGTGAACGGGCAGAAAATTCATCTTGCTCTTCCCGTGTAATGCCATATTGATCACATAGGTTTTCCGCCGTTACGCCCATATGGTAATCATTAAAAGCACACCATAATCCATCTTTTATGAGTGTATCGACAATTTTTTGATCGCCCATACGGAAACCTTCCCGCGCATTCTGCATAATATAAGGTGCTTGACTCATATTTTCAAAGCCCCCTGCAACAACGACTTCTGCATCTCCAGCAATAATTGCCTGGGCTGCTAAATGGACCGCCTTTAACCCGGAGCCACATACTTTGTTGATTGTCATGGCAGGAACTGTATGAGGAACCCCTGCTGCGATGCTTGCCTGTCTTGCTGGATTTTGACCTAAACCTGCTGCAAGTACATTCCCCATTATTACTTCATCAATCGTCGTTGGATCTAACTGTATACGCTGTAATGCTTCTTTTATAACGATACTACCCAATGCCGGAGCAGAAATATCTTTTAATGTCCCTTGAAAAGCCCCAATTGGTGTACGGACTGCACTTACTATTACTACTTCTGTCATGATAAAAATCCCCCTTTTTGATGTGAATCCCTTTGTAGGCAATATATAAAGTTGCTTAACAAAATTTTATCAAATATTCCCTACTTTTCACACAAAATATTCCACCGCCTGTTTTCCTACATAATATTTGATTTATCCTAAAAATTCATTGAATATTAAATTAAATAAGGAGTGATTTCCATGAAAAAACGCACATTAGTATTATCAGGCAGTATCGTAACAACTTTGTTGGCTGCTGCTACTACAGTTACAGGTGTCTTCATGACGAATCGCATTATGTATATTAAGAAAAAAGATGATGCGTTTATTAGGGAACGTGAAATAACAGCAAAACGTTTTGACGAAGCCTGGTATGATGGCTGTTCAAAAGAAATATTGACGATTAATTCCCCAAATGGTTATACAATCAGCGGAATCTACCTGAAACCGCTGGAAACAAAAAACACAGTGATAATTTGCCATGGGGTGACCGAAAATAAAATCAATTCAATGCGATATGCGCGCATGTTTGAACGTCTTGGCTTTAATGCGGTCGTTTATGATCATCGTCGCCATGGGGAATCACAAGGTAAAACAACGAGTTATGGCCATTATGAAAAATTCGATTTACAAGCTGTAGTGGAAAAAGTACGAGAACTTACAGGAGAAGATGCTTTGTTAGGTATTCATGGCGAATCAATGGGTGCTGCTACAACACTGCTTTATGCCGGCACTTTGGCTGACAATGCAGACTTTTATATTTCCGACTGTGCCTTTTCGAATTTCCCCCAGCTATTAAAACGGATTTTCGAAAGTGTCGTGCCGATTGATGCGAAATATACACTTCCTTTTGCCGACTTTTTCATGCGTATTCGGGATGGCTATTCTGTCAAAGAAATTATGCCTATCGATGCCGTAAAGCAAATTGAACGGCCCGTTCTATTTATTCATAGCGAACCGGATGATTTCATCCCTTCCTCTATGACAGAAGAATTATTTGAACAAAAACCCGAACCAAAAATGCTGAAAATATTCGACAAAGGTGAACATGCAAAATCATTCAATGAAAACCAGGGAGATTATGAACAAACAGTCGCAAAGTTTTTGCATGATTATGTACCCGCTTATCGTAATGAAACGGAAACACTATTGTAAAATGCAGAATCTGCTAAATAGTTTGGAGCATATTCTTTAGAAAACCCACTTTAAAATCAAAAGCAGTTTAAATTTTACTCATCGTAAAAATTTAAACTGCTTTATTTCTATTCAGCATATTATATAGACTTTCGTTTACTGCTCATTAAAAACGATATGCCATTCATCACGTTTATTCAAAAATTGTTTCGCCAGCTCTTGTGCACCTTCCAGGCTATGGCTTGCTGCCCAGCCGCATTGCACTTCGTTGCATGCAGGTACGGATGTAGCTGCCAAAACATCCTGCAATGTTTTTTCCAAAATCGCTAACACACCTTCATAGTCATCATAATTCATAAACGCTACATAAAAACCTGTTTGACAACCCATTGGTGAAATATCGACTACTGCATCACTATGGTTGCGGATCCGGTCTGCCATTAAATGCTCCAATGAATGCAATGCAGGCATTTCCATATGCTCTTTATTCGGTTGTTTAAAGCGAATATCGTATTTTGTTACGACATCTCCTTTAGCCCCCTCTTTTGTTCCTGCTAAACGTACATATGGTGCAACCACTTTCGTATGATCTAAATCAAAGCTCTCTACATTCGTTTTTTCAGTTGTCATCTTTTGTCCCTCCAATACTTACAATCCTTATAAGGATAGACTAGAATCATAACCAAATCAATAGAATATTCAGATTTTTAACTCTAATTTAATAAAGGATTAAATTTTTGCAAAACAAAAACTACCTCCATCACTCTTAAGAATGTAAAAGGTAGCTTAATTTATTATTTATCTTGGAACTTGTTCATTTGAGACATCATTTGACGTACTTGTTTTTCCGACGGTTTACGTCCCATTTGCGCCATCATCACGCGAATCATTTGTTCATTAATTGGCGGGTTCTCTTTCAAATACTTCATCATATATTGACGAGCTGCGTAGAAACCAATTGCCACGCCCCCGATAAGAGCTGCGATTACGATAATAATCCAAATCCATGTTTGCATACTGTCCAACCTCCTCCATTACATATGTACCGAGAAAAACTCTCCAACAAGCATTATACAATAAAAGTTATTACGTTTCTATATATTTAATTTGAGTTATATGTCTGAGTTCCTATCAGCCTCCAGACCTAGATGAAAATACAGTTGCAGGTCGTTATTAAATTTCAGTAATTAACGTAACATGAAGTTATCAAATACAAGGAGGAACACACATGAAAAAGTTTTTCTTATATTCAGCTGGTTTCATCGCAGCAATTATTGCGCTTTGCCTATTGGTACCAGTAGTCGGACTATTATTATCAGGCGCACTTTTAGCAGCCGGTCTACATTATTACACGGGAAGCAAGTCTACATTTGGAAAAGTAATGAGTTTAGTTGTTGCATTTGTAGGATTAATTAGTGCAATTTCAAACATTCCCGGTTTTATTGGTTTAGTGGCAATTGGTATTATTTATTATATTTACAAATCACGTAAAAATGAGAAGGTTGAAATTTTTACAAGCAATAAAGAAGAGGATCCATTTACGAACTTTGAACGCGAATGGGCACATTTAAACAAATAAGGGGCGAAACAAAATGAAAAATTTATTCACAAAATTTAAATACTCGATTCAGGCGGACTTACATGATCTATTTGATAAAAAAGTAGAAAAAAATCCAATTAAAATGTTAAACCATTACATTCGCGAAGCAGAAAAACAAACGGAGCATACAGGCAAACTACTTGCACGTCAGGCACAGTTAAAAAAGGAATTGGAATTACAGCTTTCACAAACAGCCGAGATGCTTGAAAAACGAGAAAAGCAATTACACTTAGCACAGGCTACCGAGGAAGTAGAACTCATTACCTTTGCACAGGAAGAAGTTGCTGCCTATACAACACGTAAGCACACATTGCTGACAAGCATTGATGCAGCAAACGTTGAATACTTTGCATTGGAACGCAAATTTGAAACAATGAAACATAAAATTAAAGATATGAAAGTACGCCAACTTCAGTTGATGGGGAAAGAAAATGTTGTACGTGCCAACCATCAGATGGACAAAGTGTTAACTTCTAATAACAATGAAAACTTCGATGAACTTTCGACATACATCGATGAGCTCTCTCAAAATATCGAACGCAAATATGAAGTGACATCATTTGAATCTCGTTTAGCTCAGTTAGAAAAAGAACAAAAGCTCATTGAACAACCAAAATAATGCTATAATGTTTTAAAGGAGAAGGCACCGTGCTTTCTCCATTTTGCTCGTTTTAGGAGGAGGCAATATGCCGAAAATCACGTCAGATCAGCTTACGATAATCGTTATTAGTATGGCACTTGTCGTTTTGATCGAATTGACACTATTCAATAATATCAGTGTATTTTTACTCATTGTCGGTGCAATTCTATTATTCTACAGCTTTAAAAAGAAAAAACAATACACACTCTGGGCCGGTCTCATTTTAATATTCTTTGCAGTAATTCATCTATGGACATTACGTCTTTTCATCATCGGTACATTAATTTTTTTACTTTACCAATACTTAACGAAAAAAGAACAAATTATAGAAATCAAACAAGTAATTGATACGATCGGAAAAAATAAATTGATTGGTACTACGGGTATCCCGACAGAAAGTTACCAATGGCGTGACATTCACATTCAACGCTTTATTGGAGATATTACAGTTGATACGACAGAAACGATTTTGCCACACGGAAAATCAATTATTGTCATTAATCAATCACTAGGGAAAGTGCGGATTACTGTCCCGTATGAAATATCGCTTCAACTCCACTATTCTACGATATATGGTGAGGCCAATTGCTTACACTTCTCGCCTAAGCAATGTATAAATGAGCAGCTCTACTTTGAAGATGGCGATCCAGATGCAAAACGTGTACTCGTACTGTACGTTACTACCTGGATAGGCGATGTGGAGGTGCAACGCGGATGATTGCATTTATAGCTCGATTTTTTGTACTCATTTTAATTTTTGCCTCTTTTACAATGAATATATTAATTTTTGTACTTGGACAGCCAGAAGAAGAAACGTGGCGCTTTTTATGGGAAAATGGTGATTATGACATTCCATTGCTTGGGATTATCGCCATTAGCGCTACCGGTATTAGCTTCTTCATTGCATTATGGATGGCTGTCGCCGTGAAAATGAAAGAAAATCAGACAACAAGGATCGTCAAAAAAATTGCAGAACCTGATTTTGCCCAGAAATTAAAGAAAACTAACGGTTCTTTAAATAAAGCATTGCGCGATGCCAACGAATTAATCGATACCCAGCGTGCATCTCTACAACGACTTTCCCATGAGAAGGTCGAAACGAATGATGCAATTGTTCAGGAGCGCCTTCTTGCAGAACGTCAACGTCTAGCCCGTGAACTCCATGATTCTGTATCGCAACAGCTTTTTGCAGCTTCCATGCTATTATCTGCCCTGACAGAACAGCAGCAAGACGAACACGCCCAAAAACAGTTGGCACAAGTTGAAAAAGTCGTCCAGCAAGCCCAGCTTGAAATGCGGGCATTACTCCTGCATCTACGCCCCATTGCTTTACACAATAAGAGCCTGGCAGAAGGATTGGAAGATTTAATTGTTGAATTACAGGAAAAAGTCTACTTTAATATTGATTATCAAATAGAAGAAATCAATTTATCTAAAGCGGAGGAAGACCATTTATTCCGTATTGCACAAGAGGCATTATCCAATACTTTAAGGCATGCTAAAGCGACAGAGGTTGAACTGCTTTTAATTGCACGTGATCAGTTAGCCATTTTACGCATTCAGGATAATGGCCTTGGTTTTAGTAATGATGGCGATAAAACGTCTTCGTACGGATTAAGAAATATTGCCGAGCGAGCTGTAGAAATTGGGTGTACGTATAAAATCGTCTCCGTTCCAAATGAAGGGACCATAGTAGAAGTAAAAGTTCCGATTAAAAAGGAGGAACAATTGAATGATTAAAGTTGTCATTGTAGATGATCACGAAATGGTACGTATCGGTGTCGCTGCCTATTTGTCGGCTCAGCCTGATATCGAAGTCATCGGAGAAGCAACGAACGGCGAAGAAGCGGTTGAAAAGGTGCTATCACTAAAACCTGATATTGTCTTGATGGATAACGTTATGCCGATAAAAACAGGGGCGGAAGCGACAGCCGAGATTTTAGCGCAGTGGCCGCAAGCGAAAGTAATGATTGTCACAAGCTTTATTGATGACGACAAATTATATCCGGCACTTGAAGCAGGTGCGGTCAGCTATATACTGAAAACGAGTAACGCAAAACAAATTGCTGAAGCAATCCGTAAAACGATGGCTGGTGAAACAGTACTTGAGCCTGAAGCTACAACAAAAGTAATGGCCCGTATGCGCGGTACTGCACCTGCTTTGCACGATCATTTAACAGACCGGGAAATGGAAGTATTACTGTGTATGGCTAGGGGTCTTGCTAATCAGGAAATTGCCGAAGAACTATTTATTGCATTAAAAACGGTAAAAACACATGTAAGCAATATTTTAAGCAAGCTCGAAGTACAGGATCGTACACAAGCAGTCGTTTATGCATTTCAAAACGGCTTAGTTAAGTAAGGAGGTTATACGGTGACATTCACATATGAAAAATTTGCACAGGATGGGACCCTTACATTATTAGATCCCCCCTTCACACTATTGCTGATTTTTTCAGCATTGTTCATTATTGTGTTGCTGCGCTTTGCAATGAATCCTAAAGTTATGTTATTTATTGGTGCGTTAATTATTTTACTAAGTGCACAATTGCAGTCGATTGAAGGCATTTTGGCAGATGAACTTAATTTAGCCAATTCACCGAAGAATTTTTACTTTTTTATTGCAATCGTCGTGATACAAGTTGGATTGATAGTATTTGCGTTTGTGAAGGACAAAAAGAAGAAATAGCTGATAGTGGAAAAGGCTGTCTGGAAGGGATTTTTAAGTCCTTTTCAGATAGCTTTTTTTCTCGTTTCACGATATTAGAAGTTTTCACAGTTTATTAGAACATTCGGCGGGGATTTTAGAACTTCGGCGGAAGCTATTTGAACATCAGATACCTTTATTTGAAAATCTTAGAGATATATTAGAAGATCAAAACGATATTAGAACTTTTTTAAGTTTATTAGAAAGTCACGGACCGATATTAGAACTTTTTCAACAAGAATAACTCACGAACCTGCTTATTGAAACCGTTCGTGAGCGCGATTTTATTACCTACCTAGTTGAAAAGATATTCCTTTAAATTTTCCAACGTTGAATCGATACCATTGCGAAGAGATGCTTGATCTTCGCGGCAAGTCTCGATCGCCTTTTCAATAGTAACGAGTGCTTGCTCTAAAAATGGCTCGGCATTTAAGTCTTTATAAAGTCTTGTTAATACAAGTGCCTTATTCCAGTGCCACCGGGCGTTTTCCGGATCCAAGTCAATGGCCCGTTCTATGTAAACCATTACCTCAAAAGGAGACCAATTAAAGCGGTTCATCGTCTGACCTGCTATTCCGTAATAAAGTGCTTTATTCGGATTATGCTTTACTGCCTCGATAAAACAGTGGACACTTTCATCATATTGATGTGCCATTAAAAACAAATGCCCCTGTACATAAAACGACTGTGCTTTTCGTTTATCATCAGCTGTTCGTGCATCGTGCTCAAGCTGCTTCACTTTAGCTGCAAATTCCTGTTCGTCTTTAATGCTTCGCAATTGTTCTAGTTCATCATTTTCTTCATAGCTTTCATTGGCACGTTCAATACTTTGCGTATGTTGCCCAGTCGGCTTAGGGAAGTTTTCATACTCGTATTTTTTAAATAAATTTAAAAATTGTGTAGCTAATGCGTCATTGCCGTCCTGTAACTGACGTTTAGCCTCTTCATAGCATTTTAAAAATTGCCCGTCATAAAAATATTTTTCCATTAATAACACGAAAAGCACCTTCCTAATCTTGATGAATCATCGTATGAAAAAGAAGCGCCCTAATCATCATTAGGACGCTTTTTTTAAACTTATTTTGAAATAGTGCCTGCTACTTCAGCAATAATAATTTCTGAACCTAGCATTGGAGAGTCGCCTTGCTCACCATGACCTTGTCCTTCAGATGGACGTTTATGTGATTCTTTAAATGCATCACTTTCACGCCATACTGAGAAGCTTTCTTTTGAATCCCAGTACATTACAACACTCATTTCATCATACTCTTCAAATTGAGTCGAAACTAATACTTCAACCTTTTGGAATCCTTCAAACTGTTGTAATGGACCCGGTTGCACAAATTTTGGCGCCATCATTTCGGCAAAGCCTTTTTTTACTTTGATGCGGTTTGTTACTGTAATCATTATTCCAACTCCTAAAATTTAAAAGTAAGTGTATTCACTTTTTATTAAAGCACTTTCATCACTGTTGCGCAATAATTCACACACGCTATAATGAAGGAAAATGAATAGTTGAAGGAAGTTTTTACATATGCAGTTTTCTATTATTGCCACTAGTGACATACATGGCCATACAGAGCGGTTTTCACAGCTTGCTCAAATGATTTCAAAAAGAAAGCCTGCATTGTTAATTGATAACGGTGATTTTCTTCAAGGAAGCCATTTAAGCTACTATTACGACCATGTTATACATAAACAACATCCTCAAATAGAGCTGGCTAATGCGCTCGGTTACGATGTTGGCATTTTCGGAAATCATGAATTTAATTATCCACTCGAAAAAGTGCGGAAAATACAGAAAGCCAGTAACTTCCCGTGGATAGCTGCCAATATTACGGGCTTTGCAAAACCGTATTTTATAAAGGAAATTCACGGACTACGGATAGCGGTAGTAGGCGTTGTGACACATTTTACGAAGCTTTGGGATGAAACCAACACGATAACGCATTTACATTTTGAACAGGCATTTGTAAGTGCGAAAAATACGGTGAAGTACGTACGGGAAATTGAAAAAGCCCATTTCGTAATTTTAAGCTATCATGGCGGTTTTGAACGGGATTTACATAATGGGAATCAAATTGATCTTGAACATGGTGAAAATGAAGGCTATCGCATGCTTTATGAAATTGATGGTATTGACGTATTTATTACAGGCCATCAGCATTTGGAAATCGCGACAAAGATTAACGGGATTTCTGTCGTACAGCCTGGAGCGAATGCACATTGCTTTGCTCAAATCGATGTAACGCTAGAAAATGACCAAATAATTCATGAACCATCTCTTGTTCACGTGGATTCAAGCCTACCAATACAGTCCTTTCCCGAATTTAACGACTGGAAAAAGGAAGTAATAGGTAGCACAGAAAACGATTTAACATACTCGGATTTCTTTACTCCGCGCATAGCATCATCATCGTACACGCAATTGATACATGACATGCAGCTTCATTATTCAGGAGCTCAGATTTCAGTCATTGAACTCCCTTACCATTCATCAGGCGGCTTTCAAAAAGTTATAACGCGGGAACAAGTTATACACAATATGCCGCGTGCCAATCGTTTGTTCGTTGTTGAACTGACTGGAGCTGATATTCGCAAAGCAATTGAACAAAGCGCAGCCGTCTTCGCACTGAATAACAAAGGTGAAGTCGATTTTAGCCTTTCTGTTTTTTATCCAGAGCCACAGCCTTATATTTATGATTTATGGGGTGGCATTGACTATGAAATCGATTTAAGTAAAACATTCGGACAGCGTGTTGTTAAGCTGAACTATAATGGTTGCCCTATACAAGACGATTTATTGTTTGAAGTAGCGGTCAACAGCTACCGTGCAACAGGTGCCCATCATTTCCACATGTTTAAAAAACAGCCTATTCGTGAATCAAAAAAATTCATACCTGACTTAATGATGGAATATATTGAACAGAACAGCCCATTAACAGTAGAGCTAAAAAACTTTTTTATAATGAAATAAATGCTCAAAAATAGCGTATGTCGCTTCGAACAAAACGACATACGCTTTTAATTGCTACCTTACTATTTCCCCATTGGCATCATAAAACTTCAATCCAAAACTCGTATTTCTTTGAGGTAGATAGATCGCTTCAATCGCAGCTTTCCCCTGCTCCACCTGAAATTCTATATCATTTCCACCATGATCAATCAACACCCCTTTAGTTATCGGGTGCCCTTCTGTAAATGCCATCACATAAATTGCTTGACCATCATTACGAACATGAAAAATATCTCTTATTACTGATACATCTTCACCTGGTACAGAAATATTAAGATCAGTAAATTGATAGTAATTATCCCCTTTTTGAAATCTCACCAATATATGCTGGTTTTGCCGTTCTTTGATTAATGCAAAACGGCTGTTATCAAATGTTGCTGCCGTAATGAATTGAGCTTGATCAGTAGGTAACCCCGCCTCTTTTATTGCTTTTATACTCGATATTGATAAAGTCGTTTCATCATTTGCATAAAAAAGAGGAAGCGGTTTAAAAAAGATTATTAATGTTGCAATTACGATAAATACATTCGATAATGTAGACCATAAATGCTGACGCTTTATAATATTTTTTATAATGAAAAACATACTAAGAATATACATACATACGATGATAGTTTGTAGCGTACGATTGGCTAAGAAAAAATTACGGTTTGCCGGAATCTGTTCATATTTCAAAGGTTGGTACCCGGCTAAAACATGTGCATCTAATACCGGAACTAATTCGGGTAATTGCTGAAAATCTCTTACTTGTGCATAGGCCGTCGCTACTTCTGAAATACTATGGGGCTCCAATATTAATTGTCGCATATAAAATAACAACGTTGCATAAAGTATACCTTGTTCCTCAGTTACATCAGGAATCTCATATGTTGAATTAGTAATATGCTCAAAAGCAAGCTGCAATTTCCAATCACTCGACCGCAAATATTCTAATCGTTCTGCTGCTGTTATTTCTCCATCCTCTATAATTGTTTGAAATTGAAGTTTTCTTTCCATCATTTCGATGACTGCATCCTGTACTTCGACTTTACTTGAAATACTAGCTGACATTTTCAATTCAGGATCCTGCTCATTAATCGTCAAAAAAATGAATAAAAAAATCGTAAATGTTACTACCGTTGAAATAACGACAGGTAACATCGTTTTACGTTGCTCACGCACTTTTTGCTGTGTTTCCAACTTTTTTAATTTTGATAAACCGTGTCCTTTATAAGATTCCTTCAAGGCTTCTTTAATTGGATCCATATAGTTCACCTTCCCTTGTTAACTCTATGCCTAGCATTTGACGTGCACGACGCAATCTTGTCTTAACCGTATTGATAGGAAGTTTTAAAGCTTCCCCTACTTCTTGTAATGATAATTCTGCAAAATGGTAAAGCACGATTACATCTTTGTATTTTGACGGGAACCCTTCAATCGCCGATACTAATAACTGATTCTCTGTTTGTTTTAACAGTTGACTTTCAGGCGTTTCATCCGACTTCAATAATTTCTGAAACAAGGTCGTAATATGTACTTTTTTGTATTTCCAACTAGCTAAATAATTATGGCAACTATTCACAGCAATTCTAAATAAATAAGTCTTTGAAGAAGCTTCACCACGAAACTTAGGTAACGCTTCAAAATACCGAATAAATGTATCTTGGGCTAAATCCTCTGCTGTTTGCCAATTTTGCACGTATGTATAACAAAGCTGCACGATATAATCGCCATATAAATCCATCGCTTCTTCTAATTTTTG
Source organism: Solibacillus sp. FSL K6-4121 (assembly GCF_038002585.1). Lineage (NCBI taxonomy): Bacteria > Bacillati > Bacillota > Bacilli > Caryophanales > Caryophanaceae > Solibacillus > Solibacillus sp. FSL K6-4121. The sequence continues at coordinate 54,348 of NZ_JBBOCS010000002.1, read as the reverse complement.
TTCGCGCTCTGACTGATCCATTTTGCACCTCCTTTTTTATCGTATAAGTTAGACAAGTGAGATGGCTAAAAGTTTCAAAAATGTAGAGAAATTATTTTTAACCATCAATATTCTCCCTTTAAATTTTTGTTTTTTCTGAAACCTTTTCCAATTTCATCCGTATTTACTAATACAAAGGACTTAAGGGAGGTGACAACTTGTTTGGATATTCCATTGAAACCATTTATTTAACCATCTTAATCGTCATTGGATGCTGTACGATTCTTTACTTGTTTTTCGCAGATTTTGCAGATGTGTCTATCGATGGACTTCCATTTTTAGATCCGGCTGTTATCCTATCGTTTATTACATTCACTTCTGCTGCTGGTTATCTATTTGAGCGTTTTTCAAGTTTTACAAGCTTCATCATCTTTATTATCGCATTCATTATAGCGTGTTTACTCACAGCACTTCTTTATTATTTCTTGCTCGTTCCTTTACGCTCAGCTGAAGTATCTCTTGCTTATACAGATGAATCGCTTGAAGGCCAGGCTGGAAAAGTCATTGTACCTGTTCCGTTAGATGGCTTCGGGGAAATTGTAATAGAATCAGCAAACGGTATCATTTCCAAACGTGCGGCGAGCTTTCATCATGTAGAAATTCCATATGATACAAAAGTTTTAATTATTGAGATGCGTAATGGTACGGCAATGGTTGCGATTTATGAGAAAGAGGAGTTTCAATTTTAAATTTTAGGAGGAAAAGTTCATGTCAAGTATTGGTGAAATGTCAGGAATTTTAATTGCAGTGGGTGTTGTCGTATTTCTGATTGTCGCTCTTGTAGCGGTATATATAATGAAATACCGTACAGCGGGTCCAGATGAAGCATTAATCGTAACAGGTAGTTATTTGGGAAGTAAAAATGTACATACGGATGAATCAGGTAATCGCATTAAGATTATCCGTGGTGGTGGTACATTTGTGTTCCCTGTATTCCAGCAGGCAAAACCGCTTAGTTTACTTTCTAGTAAATTAGAAGTAACAACACCTGAAGTATACACGGAACAAGGTGTACCGGTTATGGCAGATGGTACAGCTATCATCAAAATTGGTGGTTCCATTTCAGAAATCGCAACTGCTGCCGAGCAATTTTTAGGGAAAGATAAACAGGAACGCGAAAGTGAAGCACGCGAAGTACTGGAAGGTCACCTACGCTCTATTTTAGGATCGATGACTGTAGAGGAAATTTATAAAAATCGTGATAAGTTCTCACAGGAAGTACAGCGTGTCGCTTCCCAGGATTTAGCGAAAATGGGCTTGGTCATTGTATCATTTACAATTAAAGATGTTCGCGATAAAAACGGCTATTTGGATTCTCTAGGTAAACCGCGAATCGCTCAAGTGAAACGTGATGCCGATATCGCTACTGCTGAAGCAGACAAAGAAACACGTATTAAACGTGCACAAGCAGCTCAGGAAGCTCAACAGGCAGAATTAGAGCGTGCTACTGAAATTGCGGAAGCAGAAAAGAATAATCAGTTAAAAGTGGCTGAATACCGCCGCGAGCAAGACATCGCAAAAGCCCGTGCCGACCAAGCTTATGAATTGGAATCCGCACGTGCAAAACAGGAAGTAACTGAACAGGAAATGCAAGTTAAGATCATTGAACGTCAAAAGCAAATCGAATTAGAAGAAAAAGAGATTCTACGTCGAGAAAAGCAATATGATTCTGAAGTTAAGAAAAAGGCTGATGCGGACCGTTATGCAATCGAACAAAACGCAGAAGCGCAAAAACGTAAAGAGCTTGCACAGGCTGATGCAGAAAAATATCGTATCGAAGCACAAGCACAAGCAGAAGCTGAACGTATTCGTTTAGATGGTCTTGCTAAAGCTGATGCAGAGCGTGCACAAGGTACGGCTGAGGCTGAAATTATTCGTTTACGCGGTCTTGCAGAAGCAGAAGCGAAGGAAAAAATTGCAGAAGCGTTTGAACAATACGGTCAGGCAGCTGTCCTTGATATGATTGTGAAAATGTTACCTGAATATGCAAAACAAGTTGCAAGTCCACTTGCCAATATCGATAAGATTACAGTTGTTGATACTGGAGGCGGTGCAAATGGTGGCGCAGGTAAAGTTACAGGCTACGCAACAGATTTAATGGCCGGTCTGCAGGAAACTTTAAAAGCATCATCGGGTATTGATGTAAAAACATTAATCGAATCATACGTCGGCAAAAATGCATTCGAAAAAGCAGCATCCGTTTCTCACGAAAGATTTAACCATGTAGAGGAATTAGTAGAAAAATAATTCAAGTCGATTATATAATCCCTTAACATTCAAAAAGCCACTAATTTATTTTTAATTAGCGTCTCAGATTGTCGACAAAAGGTCTCGAGGGTTCATCTCTCGAGACCTTTTGTCTTTTAACTAGATACTTAACAGAAACAAGTTGTACATTCGTTAATATTTCAAATTATGCAGGCGCATTGATTTGTTTGCTAGTCATCATAGGTATAGTACCTCACTTTATTTAAAGCAATGAATAAGTTGATTGGAGTGGAGGGACCGTGACTCCACCGGGAACCGCACGCGCGGAAGATCCACTAACTAGTGCCTGCCGTTGTAGGCACTAGTTAGTTAGCTGGAGCCGTGCCCGGGGAAAGCATCGGTCCCGGAGTGGAAATCAACGATGTCACTGTTAATTTAATTTTTAAATAAAAAATGACTGTAAACAAACACTCTTTAAGAGTTGTTTACAGTCTAAGTCGCTAATTTATTTTTAATTAGCGACTTCTTTTTTATTTCGATTAAATCTTAACCGTCCAGCCAAATGAATCTTCCATTTTACCGTACTGGATGCCTGTTAATGTATCATATAGCATTTGTGTTACTTCACCAATTTGACCGTTGTTAACAGTAATCACATCATCCAGCCATTTTAATTCACCAACCGGAGAAATAACTGCAGCTGTACCTGTACCGAACGCTTCTTCCAGTGTACCATTTTGTGCTGCAGCGACAATTTCAGAAAACTCGATTGCACGTTCTTCAAGCGGAATATTTTTTGATTTTAATACTTGAATCATCGAGTCACGTGTAATGCCGGGTAAAATACTGCCATTTAATGCAGGTGTAATGACTGTACCTGCAATTTTGAAGAAGATGTTCATGCTTCCTACTTCTTCTACATACTTATTTTCCTTACCGTCTAACCATAATGTTTGAGAGTACCCTTGTTTTGCGGCAAGTTCCGAACCTTTCAAGCTTGAAGCGTAGTTACCCGCTGTTTTTGCTTCGCCGGTACCCCCTACTACAGCACGTACATAATGCTGCTCTACTAAAATTTTAACCGGGTTAATGCCTTCTTTATAATAAGAGCCAACTGGTGACATAATAATCATGAATTTATAGCTTTTCGCAGGGTTTACACCTAAATAGCTTTCCGTCGCAATAATGAATGGACGAATATAAAGAGATGTACCTGGTTCTGTTGGTACCCATTCACGATCCACTCGGATTAATTCCTTCAATGCTTCCAGTGCAAAATCCTCATCGATTGGTGGAATGCAAAGGCGTGCATTAGAAGTATTCAACCGTTGGAAGTTACGTTCCGGACGGAATAATTGTACGTCACCTTGCTCTGTCATGTATGCTTTTAAACCTTCAAAAACCGCTTGTCCATAATGGAAAACCATTGCAGCAGGGCTTAATGTAATCGGTGCATAAGGTTCAATAGATGCATTATGCCACCCTTTACCTTCTTCATAATCCATTACAAACATGTGGTCCGTAAAAATTTGACCAAAACCAAGCTTTTCTGCAGGTGTCTTTTCTTTTTTGTTTGTTGATAACTCAGTTGTAATTTGGTACGTTGTCATAATTCATGCTCCTTAACTTATTGAAATTGATACACTCTATCATACCACTTTATTTTTAGAATATTTAGTATTTTTTAATTTTAAACAAAAAATATTTTTTACTAGCAGTTCTAATAGTTTTCGAGCATATTTCATCATTTAAAATTAATTCATTTCTACAATTTCAGTTAAAGGTGCTGTCATATTATTTTTAAAAGTTTCTTCATATTCTTTTTTTACTGCGACTAGCACAGCACAAGATGGTCCGGCCGATGCTTCTAAATTGATTGCTGCACTGTATTCTTCACCGATAAAGCGCTTAATTTCGGCACCAATTCCTTTTGAACCTGTAGGCCAGATTGCTTCAATGACCCCACTTTGTAACCCTTCGAACAGTTCTTTTAAGTTTGCAATTTTGTGAAGGTTTTCCATTACATCATTACCTACTAGCGGTTCACCGACAACATAATAAAGGCAGTTCTTCCGATCACCGCTAAATTCCTTTTTCCCTATTATTGTTAAGGAAACAGCCGACTGCAGAGCGGAGAAATTCGTTTCACTGGAACCGGTCAATGGTGGCATATTTAACGCCATTTCATTAAACGCCTTTTTAAACCCTTCTGCATACTCATTCCATACGTTGTCACCCGAGAAGTTGGCCATTAATAACTGCACAGGAATTGCCCCTGCACATAACTGCTCCAAAATGGCAGTACGTGCTGTAAAATATGCTGTAATTTCATTTGGTACTTTGACAAGATCATGCTCTTTTGTTCCAATACATCCTGAATTATCGATTGTTACGATTAACCCGTTTACTTCGATCGCGTTTCTCATGCGTTCACCCCAACACGCTGTACTACATTTTTAATGACCGGCATTACGACGATGGCAATGAGACAGTTCACTAATGTTGCAAAAGAAAGTGAAGCAATGGATCCGATATAAAATGCCGGTGAAATAAGGAAGTAAAATGGTAAAGGTGCAATAACCCCATTTCCAATCACAACAAATATCCACTTTGAAATATGCAGTCCTTTTCGATGCATTACAGCGAAAATTGCGACAATAATGAACATCTCCACTGCAATAATGATATGGAAAACACCTAATGGAAAGCCGGATGTAAGTCCTGTTGCAATATGACCGAGTGCTCCTGCTGCGCCTGCGAAAATAGGCGGTAAAAAAATCGCACTAATAAATGCTGGAGCCGAATCCAGTGCCGCTGTTGTAACAACGCCTACCGGTATTTTAATAAAACTTCCAATCGCACACATTGCAGCGATTAAAGCGGTTAAAATGATGAAACGTAATTTAGTTTTGTCCATAATGTGCTCCTTTTAAAATTTGTGGAATACCGTACCATACACGAACAACCGTATGCCCTTCGCTACAAAGCTTTTGGTATAGTCGACCACAAGTATCTCTTAATTGTCGTGCTTCCTTTTCAAGCGGCACTACCCCCCTACTCGTATCTGTACAAATACAAAATACTTCAGCAAGTGTGGAAATTTCAGCAATATGCTCAAAAATCTGTAGTGCAACCTGCTCCTCCGGTAGATGAAGATGAGGTAATACAATCTGTTCGAAATTACTAATAATAAATCGTTTATCTCCAGTTACTTCCTCTATCCGAGGTAATGCCCCTTCGTATTTGGCAAGCTCTTTTGTAGGTAATTGTGCAACTAAATCTTCTACATATGCTCGTTTACCGTTATGTGCGCCTCCGAGTATAATGAACATCTTGCACCTCCTATAAAGTCTTCAATCGAACCCCAGCTAAGCGTATAAATTGTTCGGTGGTTGGCAATCGTTTGCTGAAACGTCTGCTCCGTAATACCGTATTTCGCAAGTAGTATCCGAATGACACCACCATGAATGATTAATGTATATTCTTTCTCTTGTTGTACAATTTCATGAACACCCGTTAAAACACGCTGTTGAAACTGTAAAAAGTGCTCCCCGTTAGGAATTGGCGTATTTACCGGATCATCAATCCATACCCTGTAAATGGGGTTATGTTCTAATTGCTCATATGTACACATTTCAAAATCCCCGAAATGCAGTTCCCTTAAATTTTTGTTTTGATAATATGAAGCATGTGGAAAATAGCATTGCGCTGTTTCACGGCAACGCAATAAATCACTTCCAAATACTTCATTTGTATGGATTGGCATCTGTGCTTGAACCAACTTTAATATCGGTTCATCTGTCCAGCCAATATATTTCCTCTCTATATTCGCTTTTGTTTTCTCATGACGAATTAAATGCAAAGTAATACCGTCAGCCATAGTACAACCTCCAACCCTTCTCCTAAAGCACCGAGTAAATCACCGCTCATCCCGCCAAAATGCTTTTGCGACCATTTCCGGTAAAAGAAAATCGATAGCAACATAACAATAACTAAAATAAATAAGCTGTACATCGAAAAATAAATCCATGCCACCATAAATACTATAGAAAAAACGCTTATGATTAGCATCAATTTCTTTGGAATGATAATGGATTTAAAATAAGCTGCGAGCCCTGTCTGCTTGGCCGTTTGCATCGTTAAAAAGTAAATCAGCATCCCTAAACGTGCAATAAAAGGAATAAAAATAATAAAGGGAATAATCTCTTCATGACCTTTTAAAAGCATTTCATAAATAACACCGATTTTTAACAGCAATAAGCAAAAAACACTGATGACACCGAAAGCACCTGTACGCGGATCATCCAATATTTCCAATCGTTTTTCTTTTTCCCCATAAGAAAAAAAGGCGTCACTCATATCAATCCAGCCATCTAAATGCAGACCGCCTGTTAGAACAATGAACATAATTACGATTAAAATCGCCAATAGTAGACTCGAAATGTCACTATAATTTGAGATGACAAAAATGCCGCCACTAATGATTGAACCGATGAGTAAACCAACAATCGGTAAAAAGGCGTACATCCATGTAACGGACTTTGCATTCATATCAAGCTGCTTCTTAATTGGGATTGCCGAGAAGAATTGCCATGCTAATAAAAATCCTGTAAAGCTATTTTTCAACTTGCCCACTCCTTATTTCCATTGCTGTACAAGCTGATATTGTACTTCATATGCTTCATCACTATGTTGGACAATCCACTGATGAAGTTCTCCCAACAGTTTACGATATAAATTTACCTCATCATAATGTGAAGGCAATTCGTCTAACACTTCATTTGATACAACTATTATTGTAGCACCTTGCTGATGCCAAGCTAGCAATTGCTTTTGCAGCGATTCAATACAATTATTGATATATTCGCTATTTTTGCCTTCTGCTTCATAGTTGAAAAGTACATTTGAAAGCCAGGTTGTCACACATTCAAAAAGCACGACTGCCTCTTTTGAAAGCTGTTGAATTGTTAAAGGAATCTGTACTTGCATTTCCACCGTGTCCCAGTTAGCGTTTTGGTTTTGACGGTCACGCTGATGGCGGACAATCCGTTTTTTCATTTCATCATCAAATGATACTCCCGTAGCGACATAGTAAAGCAACTTATTTTCGCCTAACTGCCTCGCATAGTTCTCTGCAAAAGCACTTTTCCCGCTGCGTACACCACCTGTTATAAAAATCAATCGTATGCCTCCTTTCCAGTTCAAAAAAACATGCCAACTAAGGCATGTTCTTCTATTCTATAACTATTTAAACAGCTCTGGGTATACTGATTGTGCCATAATTTCAACGGCTTCACCAATACGCGGTCCAGGACGTGACATGATATCTCCGTCCACTAAGTAAACTGCCTGCTCCTTGACTGCTTGTATTTTATTCCAGCCTGTACGTCCTAAAATTTCTTCAACCGCATTTTCCATATAAGTCGCAGGTGAAATAATAATTTCAGGATTGCGAGTAATAACATCCTCTTCTGTCACACTAATCCAACTCGTCTGATCAGCATAGATATTTTCGATATTCGCATAATCCATTATTTCTTGCTGGAAAGTACTGTTGCCGGTTGTCCAAAGATCCGGAGCTGGGGACACTTCATAATACACTTTTTTCTTCGTATCGATTGTTGCTGTTTTTTCTTGTACTGTCTTAATTTGTGCTTTAATATCGGCTACAACTTCTTCACCTTTCTCTTCGATACCCATTACTTCTGACAACTGAATAATATCTGAGTAAACATCATCGAATGTCGTGGCAGAAGCAATAACAAATACTTTCAGACCCGCATCTTCCAGTTGAGCAATTTGTGCTTCCTCCCCAATTGTATATGCCACAACTACATCCGGATCTAACTCCAGAATTCGCTCTGCATTGATGACCGTAGAAGTCGAAACTCGTTCAATTTTTTGTGCTGCTTCCGGATATGTATCAAAGTCTGTTGCACCGATTATTTGCTCACCAACACCCAGTTCAAACAAAATTTCTGTATTGCTTGGCTGTAGTGAAATAATCGTTTCCGGGACTTCATCAAATGTTACCTCAACACCACGGTCATCGACAACTGTATAAGGAGCGCCATCATTTTTGGTTGTAGCTTGCTCCTCATTTTTAACGTCCTTATCTGTTTTTCCCTCATCAGATCCACATGCTGCTAGTAATAACGTTGCTGCTAAAGCAACGACCCATTTGTTATTCAGTTTCATTTGTTGTAACCCCTTTTTTCTTTTTTGTCGGATAGGATTTTGAGATAAATGGAATTTCCTCTTGCTGATGCTGTTGATTCATATAGACTGCCATGACAAAAAATACATTGGCAAGCAGCCCGAGAAAATCAAACAGAATTTCATCCACTTCTCTTTCTTCGCTTACTTTATGTAATGCTCTGTAAGACTTTTTCGCCTCGCTGCGGCAAATATGAAGTCTTGCGGCACTTTCGATTCCTTGTGGCAGGACAAACTGCTGAATCGTTTCCCCAACTTCACTTACATAAAAATCGTATCGATCGCTTAACCATTTTAAATCTTCTGATGTAATGGCTAATTTACCGCGGACCGAACCATTGGCATGGTAGGCTAATGGTTGAATCTTCTTTAAATCTTCAAGCACAATCTGACCTAATACATCATCAACTAATGTTGGAAATACTACGCCGATTCGCGTTGTTAAAGAATCGGTCCGAATCTCGTAGTCCACACAGCTTGATTTTTCCCGCATAAACGGATAGCAGGAATAACGAATATCCTTTTTCATAAAGTTCTCCTCACTTCAAGTAGTACCTCCTCGCAATTATTGAGTGAACGAAAAAAAGCCACCCATAAGAAAATGGATGGCTTCAAAAATCAATAAAAGGGTGCAAAACGCTCATTCGATCAATGATTGCCGTACATTCTCTTTAATTCCGAAGAGGGATGTTACGATAAGAAAAAGATTGGTCTCCTGGCTCTGCGTTTCACTTTACTCACAAGTACCTTCCCGCTATATTAGCAGTGGTATTACACTTATTTTCATCAACGCTTACAGTTACGGATATAGCTTCGGATTTACACCGAATTCCCATTTATGCATCATGCATCTTTTTCCTGCAAATCTATTCAATTTGTCTTTATCACTTTAGCATATAAAAAATTTTATGCAAACTAAATTTTATAAACATTCAGGACATTTGCCGTAAATCTCAAATTTATGCGCTTCTACAGCATACCCCGGCAACTTTTCACCAAGCATTTCCATTGGACAGACGGACAGCTCTTTTACTTTACCGCAATCACGGCAAATAAAATGATGATGATGGTGGTCTGACTCACAATGCATGCGGAAGTTGCGCTCACCGTTTAATTCCGTTTCTTCCAAAATATCAAGCTCAACAAAAGTTGCTAAGTTGCGATAGATTGTATCGAAGCTCATCCCAGGGAAATCCTTTTTCAATACTGACAGCAAATCACGGGCAGTCAAATATTTATCCGTAGCTGCAAACATATCCAAAATCAATTCTCGTTTATCGGTCTTTTTATAGCCGTTTTCCTTTAATATTTCCCACGCGCGCGTTGCATTCACAGTACTTCTTCCCCTTTCGATTTAATCGATACTTTTAGCACAACTTTTTTAATAAATATAACTAACAATAAAATAATGATCGATGTGACAACAATTGTTCCACCAGGTGCTAAGTTTAAGTAAAATGCAGAAATCAATCCAATAATTACTGCCAGTTCTCCAAATACAATGGCCAAAATAATGGCTTCTTTAAATCCACGGGCCAACCGCATTGCAGCAGCTACCGGTAATGTCATTAGGCTTGAGACAAGTAGAATTCCTACGATACGCATACTTGCGGCAATGACTAATGCGACGACAACCATAAACAACAGATGAATCCACTTTGCAGGTAAGCCACTCGCTTTAGCATATTCTTCGTCAAACGATAAAACAAAGAGCTCTTTAAAAAACAGCACTAAAAATAATACGACAACGACTGCAATCGCCATCACTACATACAAATCCTGGCGCGATACAGCGGAAACTGAGCCGAATAAATAACTCATCAGATCTGTATTAAAGCCACTTGCCAATGAAATTAAAATCGCGCTAATTCCGATACCACCTGACATAATAATCGGAATTGCAAGTTCTTCATAATGTTTATACAGTCGACGTAAACGCTCAATCAATATCGAGCCACTTACAGATGCCACAATACCTAGATAAATAGGGTTTAGCAATGCTAGCCCTGCAAATGACTGACTTAAGTAAAGACTTCCGGCAATACCGGCAAGTGTTACATGCGATAATGCATCTGCTATTAATGACAATCGACGAACAACGATGAATACACCAAGAAGTGGTGCAATCACGCCAATAATCAATCCCGAGAAAAAGGCATTTTGTAAAAATTCATAGTTTAATATTGCTTCTATCATAATGGCGGTCTACTCCTTAATGAATCTTTCGAACAGAGTGACCATTCCAGCTAGCGATCTGTTCTTCCGAAATTGTATCAAAATCATTTTTATATCCGTGGAAATGGATCGATTGATTTAGGCATGCTACATGACTGACACGATCCGAAACTGTATCAACATCATGCGTAACTAAAATCATCGTCATATTGTGATGCTTATTCAAGTGTGCAAGCATATCATAGAATGCCTGCACATTTTCGCGGTCAATTCCTACTGTAGGTTCATCTAAAATAAGGAGCTTAGGGTCTGACACTAAAGCACGTGCGATAAAGACGCGCTGCTGTTGGCCACCGGAAAGCTGCCCAATATTACGCTTCAAATATTTTTCCATACCGACATCCTTTAAAGCACCTTTTACTAAAATGTCTGCATCTTTTGGATAGCGTTTAAATAATCCAACTTTTTGAACCAAACCGCTTTTAACAACTTCTTCAACGGTTGCAGGGAAACCGGAATTAAAGGCATTGGACTTTTGCGACACATAGCCAATCCATTCGCGGTGTTTAAAATGGTTCGCTTGTTCGCCAAATAATTTAATTTCTCCAGACATTGGCTTCAATAAACCTAAAATTAATTTTAAAAGTGTCGATTTTCCAGAGCCATTTTGCCCCATTAACGCCAAAAAGTCGCCCTCATGAACACGTAAAGAAATATTTTTCAATGCTTGTGTGTATTCATATTGAAATGAAACATCCTTCAATTCAATTAGTATTTTTTTCATATCATTCGCTTCTTTCTAATTCAAAATCATTACGATTTACATCATGTTAGTATAATAGACTTTTTGGTTCATGTAAAGGAAATAAACTTGAAAGGATGATGACTATCCAAATGTTACAATGGTTTGAAAATCTTAAGAGAATGAATGACCGCCAGCTGCAGAATTTTGCAAAACAGCAAGGGCTTGATTTGACGATTGAAGAAGTACAGAAGCTGCAGAAAGTCTTGAAGCATGCAAATATTAGCTGGGCAATTACCGGGATTCCAAAAGAAGTTCAAAAGAAAATCCACAAAGTGCTTGGGGATAAACGTTATAAAAAATTAATGAAATTAGTCGGTTTGTAATTTAGAGGAATTTATAATCAATTTTCTATTGCCGCTTTTGCTATTGCAAGGCGGCGTTGATTATTTTATTTTTTAAAGCAAAAATCAGCCGTAATACGACTGATTTCTTTTTATATCTAATTGTTTATTTTTCCATTACTTTCAAAGCCTTATCTAGCATCCCAACAAATTGACCGCGTGTAACAGCGCCGTTCGGATTAAATTGGCCGTTACTTCCCCCCACAATATTAAGATCTGCAAGTGCAGCAATATAGTCATACGCCCAGTAGGTACGTGGAACGTCAGGGAATGTTTTTTGCCCACCTGGCGTAAAGTTTGATGCAAGCACCAAAATTTTTGCCATTTGACCGCGTGTCAGTGTATCATTTGGTCGAAATAAACCATCTGCACCGTGAATAACCCCCGCCTGTTGCAGCTTGGAAATGGCCGCATAGTTTGGATGATTCGCAGTTACATCTTTAAAATCCACTGGTGCTGATTTTGATTTTAATTCATACACCTTCTCTAAAATACTTGCCACATGCTTACGTTGCATCGGGTCATTTGGGCGGAATGTACCGTCGGGATATCCGGAAATAATTCCTTTTGCTACAAAATCGGCAATTGTATCCTTCGCCCAGTAATTTTCTGTATCTGAAAATGAACGACTTGATTGAGCAGGCTGATCCGTTGCTGGTTGTTCGATTTTTGGATCGTCTTTTTCTTTTTCGTCATTAACCGGTGCCTCAGCTTCACCTTCATAAACAACCCGCTCTTGTCCCTTCCAAGTCACATATAACGTCGTAGGTTTAGTAATGACCGTATCCCAATTCGACCAAATTTCTGTAAAATTCTTATCCGTATATAATTGATCTACTTTTTCCATCACTTTATAGTAATCAGTTCGGTAATTTCTACTTGTCGCCGTATACGACAAAATTTTCGTAGCAGATCCTTGTAGTACGATAGCCTGTAGCGGATTATCAATCACTACGTTGAAGGGCAGGTTCTTCACTTCACCCGGTACCTTTAAGACAGTTAGCTTATTGTTCGCAAATGTACCATCACCAATTGTATGGAGAGAAGTTGGCAGTGTTGCTTCTTCTAGCCGATTATACATAAAAGCAAAATCCCCGATTGATTTGACAGTAGAAGGCAAAATTAATTTTCGAAGCTCATTATGAGCAAAAGCCTCAGCTCCAATTGAATTCAACTGTTTCGGTAATTTCAGGTTTGAAATCTGATTGCCTCTGAATACACCTGCCTCAAGATTTTTTACATTGTCGCCAATTGTTACGTTCTTTAGAATATTGTATTCAAACGCATACTTTCCTATTGATGTAACCGTAGATGGTATGGTAACAGCCTCTAATCTATTCTGATGAAAAGCCCCTTTCCCAATACTTTTCAGTTTTGCCGGCAGTTTTAAACTATTTCCCTTATTCGTGATGTAGTTACCCTTAAATGCATAATCTCCAATTACCTCTAAATCACGTGGTAATGTAAAATCACGATTGTTATTGTCATAATATACACCTGATAAGGCATGGTCTCCAATGACACGAACCGTATTCGGAAGTACGACTTCTTTAATAAATGGTCTTGAAAAGTCAAACTCATGACCTAGCAAGCTACTACTATAGGCAAATGCATAGTCGTCAATTTCTGTCACAGGTAGACCATCAATTTGATTTGGAACAATAATCTTTGTTTGCGCTTTTTTAAATGTATGCCCTGTAACACGTATTTCCGGTTTTCCATTATGCGTAAACTTTACATAAAGAAAATTTCCGACTTTTTTACTTTCAGGTTTTTTAAATGACGGCGGCAATGAATAGGTTTTGATCCTATTGCCGCTCACAATATTCCCGCCTATCTTTTTCACCGACTTTGGAATAGCAATACTCGTCAGATTATTATTGGCGAACGCCATATGACCAATCTCTTCCAGTCCTTCCGGCAGGGAAATCTTTTCAATTAAGTGACTGGCAAGTGCTTCATCACCAATTCGCTTAAGTGTTTTAGGTAATTCAATTTCAGTAATGAAGAGATCCTTATAGCCAGGGATATCCCACTCGGAATATGTCCCATCAGAAGCATAATCCGAGCGATCCGTATATAATGCACGATCGATTAGTTCGACAACGGGTAGCCCTTCAATTTTTTCCGGAACTACAATGCGGTTTTTATGATCCGTTAATCCCGTAATATGTACCTCTTGTTTGCCATTTTCAAGTGTAACAATTTTATAGGTTACATCACCAAAAGACTTTTGTTCTGCTGCTTGAACTGGAATTGTCACAACCATCATGATAAGCAAAGTAAATAGCGATGTAAGAAATGTCTTTTTCATCTAATCTCTCCTCTTTTTTATAACTAGCAACGTACAGACGGAAAAAACAAGAAAAAGTTTCAAAATAATTTTTATTGCATGAAAAAAAGCAACAAACATCTGTTGCTTTTCTTGATAGTTGATTTTCGCTTCATTTACAATGCTTTTTCTGCCAAATCTACGTTTTCTGCACATACTTCTAATGCAAGTTCAATGGCAGCTGTCAAATCACGCATCGACCAGCCTGGAATTCGGCCATGCTCGATGGCCAGTTCAAAGGAGGCAGGGATATGAATAAATCCTGTCGCAAGAATCGATTTATTCTTTGCAGCGTGATACAAGCCCTCATACATAATATTATTGCATAGATATGTCCCTGCTGAATTAGAAATCGCTGTTGGGTAACCTGCTTTATTTAAACGATTGACAATTTCGCGAATCGGCAGTGACGAAAAATATGCAACATCCCCTTCTTTCCGAATCGGTGCATCTTCAAATGCATTTCCCGCATTGTCCTTTTCCCCATCTTTTACATTCAGTGCAACACGTTCCGGTGAAATTTTCGTTACTCCTGCCGCTAAACCTAATGAAACAATCATTGTAGGCTTAACTTCTTCTATTAGCGCCAAAAACTGCTCAGGAGCTTTTGCGAAGTCCACAGAAAGTACATGGCCGACAATCTCAAACTGACCGATTGTTTTTCCATTCAGTGCCTGTACAATATCCATTGTAGGGTTGATTGGATTTGATAAAAATGGTTCAAATCCTGTTAATAGTAATTTCTCCATCTCTTCTACCCCTCTACAAGTTTTTAACAAGCGCTGTCATTGTACGATCGATATAGGCATTTCCGTTCGCAGTGTTATGCAATAAAATTGAGAAGATATATTCTTTTCCACTTTGCCCTTTAATATAGCCTGATAATGTGTACACATTTGGGATATATCCAGTCTTCGCATAAATCCGATTTTGTAAATTAGCGCTCGTCAAACGCTTGCGCAATGTCCCTCCGACAAATCGTTCATCGTTACCTGCGATTGGCAATGATCGATAAAACGTATTGAAATAAGGTTCTTTTTGAACTTTAAATAATAATTGGGACAAACTATTTGTCGTCACAAGATTTGAATTGGACAAACCTGAACCATCTACGATACGCCAATTATCTACAGGAATATCCAATGATTCTGCATAGCTCTTTAATAGCGTTACGCCCTTTTTCGTGCTTCCTTCCCCTAGCTGCTCCTTGCCCATCGCTTTTACGAGGATATCTGCAATACTGTTATTGCTCAGCTTCATAAATGCAGGGAAAATCGATGCTAAAGTACGTGATTCATTCGTGTAAAGCAGCTTTGCCTTTTGTGGCACTTTACCTAATTGAACTTTTGAGTCTTTTGAAAACTTAATCCCTGCACTTTGCCATGTCAGTTTAATTGCCTGCATCGTATTTTTTGATGGATCCTGCAGTGTTACCCATTCTTTTTTACTGCTGCCCTGTGGAATGTTTCCGGAAATAATAATGCGATTCGTATTGTAAGACCGTTTAATCGTAAGTGTATTTTTATTGCCTTTTTTAACAGTTCTCGCCTGATTGGAAATCACCATACCACTTAAATTCGGTTCTACTGAATAGCTTGGTTTAGCACCTACTTTTCCAGGTTTTGCTGTAATAATAATTGTACTCGCATCAAAGTCAGCATTTTGAGACATCGTAATAGCTGAAGTTCTGGCACCGAAGTAATACGTCTCATCCGTTTTGTCGACTCCTGGCGGTAATGTACTGCCGGAAAAGGCTGTATCATCACCTATTACATGACCGTTTATAGTCCGTATGCCATTACGCTTCAATATTTTAGCAAACTCCTGAAAACTCTCTTTATTTAATGTCGGATCACCACTGCCTTTTATGTAAACATTGCCGTTCAACGTATTGTTGACAACCTTCCCGTCAATAAATAAATCTGTAGTAAAACGGTAATCTTCCCCTAATATTGATAGTGCTGCACCACCGGAAATCAGTTTCATATTCGATGCTGGGCGCATAAGCTTATCCCCATTTTGAGAATAAACAATTTTCCCACTATCGATATCCCGTATTGTCACCGCTGCATTGCTTTTCCCTAAGTTCGAAGTAACGGCGCTACTGACCGAGGCAAAACTTTGTATAGGTAATGAAAAGAATAATGCAAATAAAATGACGAGTTGTATAACTTTTTTCATAATATACCTCCATTTAATTTTTTGAAATTTACAGTTAATTCATTATAGCAAATAATGTAATAAAAAAATGTAAAAAAACATACTTTGCATCAAATTTATGCAAAGTATGTTCATTAATTCTTATTAATTACGCAATTCATCAATTAATGTTGGGCGGAATTCCCCATCACGCAGCATTGCAATTTCATGTAAATAAGGTGCTTTTTTATTTTTTGCATCAATACCGACAAATGGTGTTTCCAATATTTTAGGTAAATGCATTAGTTGTGGATGATGAACAATATATTTCATTGCATCAAAGCCAATTTCACCAAATCCAATATTTTCATGACGGTCTTTTGCTGCACCGCGCACATTTTTTGAATCATTAATATGGATCACTTTTAAACGATCTAACCCGATTACTTTATCAAATTCATTTAAAACACCGTCAAAATCATTCACTACATCATAACCTGCGTCGTGAATATGACATGTATCCATACAAATTGATAAACGCTCATTATTCGTTACACCGTCTATAATGCGGGCTAATTCTTCAAATGTACGACCGATTTCAGAGCCTTTGCCAGCCATCGTTTCCAATGCGATTTGCACAGGGTAGTCTTGTGTCAGTACTTCGTTCAAGCCTTCTACAATTCGTGCGATACCTTCATCGACACCTGCACCAACATGGGCACCTGGATGTAATACAATTTGTGTCGCTTCTAATGCAGCTGTTCGTTTAATTTCTTCTTGCAGGAAATTTACGCCTAGCTCAAAAGTTTCAGGCTTCGTCGTATTGCCTAAGTTAATAATGTATGGTGCATGCACAACAATATTCGAAATATCATTTTCCTGCATATGAAGTAAGCCCTTCATAATGTTAAGCTCTTCAATTGGCTTGCGGCGCGTATTTTGAGGTGCACCCGTATAAATCATAAATGTATTGGCACCATAGCTTAATGCTTCTTCACTAGCGCCTAATAGCATTTTCTTACCACTCATCGAAACATGTGAACCTAATAACATTACTCTTCCCTCCAAATTTACTGTCCATTAAAAACAAAAGAGACCGCAAAGAAATACATTCTAAGCAGCCCCTTGCGAAAATTATTTATTGTTCTCTATTATTACGACGCGCTTTAATACGGCGTTCGCGCTTCTTCACTTTTTCCATTTCCCACTTCATATTACGTTTATAGCCTGGTTTTACTTTCTTCGGCTTACGTACGAGGGCTTTTGCTTTTACATCGATTTCATCTTGCTTACGCTCAGTCTTACGGTTTGCACGTTGGTGACGGTCTTTTAAGTCAACCCACTCACCATTTTTCACATCTTTTTGCTCAAATGGAATACCCATTTTTTCGATGCGTACTACTGCATCCTCATCTTCAGGCTGGAACAATGTTATGGCTGTCCCTTTTGTACCTGCACGGGCTGTACGGCCCACTCGGTGAATGAAGAATTCTAAATCTTCCGGGATTTCGTAGTTAATAACGTGTGAAATACCTTGAATATCGATACCACGTGCAGCCAAGTCTGTTGCAACGATGTATTGGAATTCTAAATCACGCACTTGTTTCATCATTTTTTTACGATCACGTGGACTTAAATCTCCGTGAATTTGACCGGCACGAATACCTTCTTCAGCTAAGAAGTTTGCTACAGCCTCTGCATTTTTACGTGTGTTACAGAAAATAACAGCTAAAAATGGATTGATTGCTTTCATAACTTCAAGCAGGCGGGTATTACGTGACTTAGAACGCACAGGTACTAATAGGAAGTTAATTCCTTCAGCTACAGGGCGTTTGTCATTCATATGAATATGGATAGGTGCATCCATATATTTTTTTAGGAATGGTTTTAATTTTTCTGGAATGGTTGCGGAGAACACAAACATTTCAAGCTTTTCAGGCATTGCGGAAGCAAATCCGTCAATGTCTTCAATGAATCCCATATCAAATGCTAAATCTGCTTCATCCACTACAAGTATTGGTGCTGTGTGTACAAGCAATGCATTTTCTTTCACTAAATCTTTAATGCGCCCTGGTGTCCCAACAACAATTTGTGGTTGAGTTTTTAGGCGGTCAATAGTACGTTGTTTATCCGTACCTCCGATAAATAACTTCGTTGAAATTTCCGTTCCTTCAACAAGTTGATTTAATGCATCAAAAATTTGTTGGGCTAATTCACGTGTTGGTGAAGTAATTACGGCCTGTACTTCTTGTTTTTCTTCTACAATACGCTCAACAATTGGCAATAAAAAACTAT
This sequence comes from Solibacillus sp. FSL K6-4121, assembly GCF_038002585.1. Classification (NCBI taxonomy): domain Bacteria; kingdom Bacillati; phylum Bacillota; class Bacilli; order Caryophanales; family Caryophanaceae; genus Solibacillus; species Solibacillus sp. FSL K6-4121. Next base: position 35,798 of record NZ_JBBOCS010000002.1, on the reverse strand, counting down.
GCGTTTTCCCTGTACCTGTATGAGCTTGTCCAATCGCACTCTTTCCTTTTAGTACGAGTGGAATTATTTCTTTTTGAATTGGTGTCGGTTCTGTAAATCCAAGCTTTGCAATGGCGTCCTGCAAAAATGGCTTGAATTGATAATCAGTATATTTTGACATTTTTCGTACCTCCTTACATCTTTCCTATTGTACCATGTTTCGTACATTTAAGTGACCATCTGCATATCATAACTTATAAATAGTTTCAACGTCAAACAGTTGAGATGAATTTTCTTCATTCAGCATAAATTACTCACACCTTCAATGGGCTAATGAATGCTTGTTTTTGTTAGGCTCTGCAGGTGTCTAAGCCAACCACTGAATGAAGAATGATCCCCGGCGCATGTCACAGATTTTTTTAAGAGGGTTTTTAGTATCTTAAAAAATCTGGCCGCAATAACGCCGAGGCATAATTAATAAACAATTTTATGAGGACTTTAAGAAAGGAGTTCATTATGCGCCCACCCTATTATTTTCCACCTCAAGGTATGATGAATCAAATGCCTGCTGCACCTGTTGCCCCACGTTTCCCAATGTATGCACCGTATATGATGCGGAACCAAATGATGAACCAAATGCCAATGCAAATGCCGCCACAAATACCTATGGATGCTGCCGGTGCTGCTGCCGCGGCTGGTGCTGCTGGTGTTGCTGGTGCTGCAGCAGGTGCACCTAGGCTAGAAGGTTTTTTAGCAGGAGCAAACTCTTTATTTAATAATGCACAAAAGTTCACCCCTTATATTCAGCAAGCTGCTCCAATGTTTAAAAATTTACCGGCTTTATGGCGTATGTACAGAGGTTTCAAAGATTCTCCGGATCCACTTGAATCATCCACTGTTGCTATGCCAACAGAACGTCCTAGAGGAGATACAACACCTGGAGAAAGGTCGCAGAGAGAACGGTCCGGCAGAGGTAGAGGTAGAGGGTCAAGACAAAATCCTGAGCCGGTGCAACCTATAACAACAAAACCTTCCCGACCAATGATATTTCAGCCACCCTTTGACTAACGACAACAAAAAAACTACCCCATATTTGACCAATTAAGGGTGATTCGTCAATTAAGTTAACGAGTCACCTCTAATTCGCATATGGGGTAGTTTGTTATTTCATCATCTATTCTTTTTTAAGAGCTCATTATACTTCCACCGTTTACGTGAATACACTGTCCTGTAATATATGAGCCATCCTGAGATGCCAATAAAACATACGATCCCGCCAGCTCACTCGGTTGACCAGGTCGTTTCAATGGTGTATCTGTACCAAACTCCTCAACTTGGCTTGCATCAAAAGTTGATGGGATTAATGGCGTCCAAATAGGACCTGGGGCAACCATATTCACTCGAATTCCTTTGTCTGCTACATTTTGTGCCAAACTTCTTACAAAGCCTACGATCGCTCCTTTAGTCGCTGTATAATCGATTAAAATAGAATGTCCTCTATATGCATTGACGGATGTCGTACATATAATGGAATCACCTTGCCCTAAATGTGGGAGGGCTTCCTTACTTAAATAAAACATACTATCAATATTTGTACGGAACGTTTTGTCCCATTGCTCTACTGTAATATCCAAAAATGAATCTACCGGATATTGAACGGCTGCATTATTGACAACAATATTAATTTGACCGAATTCATCAATCGCTGACTGAACAAGCTTTTTACTTGTTTCATAGTCTGCAATGTCCCCTTCTACCAAAATCGCTTTAATACCTTCTTTTTCAACAATGCTTTTTGTTTCTTCTGCATCTGATTGTTCTTTTTCCAAATAGTTTATGACAAGGTTTGCACCTTCTTTTGCATAGGCAACTGCTACAGCTCGTCCAATACCTGAGTCTCCACCTGTAATAATTGCTACTTTCCCTTTCAGCTTATCACTACCTGTATAGTCATAAGGCTGCGTTGGTAAGGGATTCATTTCACTTTCGATACCAGGTTGGGATGGTTGTGTTTGAGCGGGTGTACCGCCAACTTGTTTATTTTCAACATTTGTCATGAAAGAAACACTCCTCTAATGAACATTTTTAAATGAAAAAATTTATTAGTGAATACAACTAAATTTAATATTTCATTTACGTAATATTTCTTCCCTGTTGAAATTTTTTAAAACAAGTTGAACTTAATATAGGACTGAGTTTTCTTCCAATTCTTTTTCAACTAAAGCTAGCAATTGCTCAGCATCTTCCGCTTTAATAATGTCGCCATTAACTATGGCAAAAAGATTGGCTTCACAAATTTCACAGTTGGATGTACAGCCCGATTCAGTAATTTCAACATCATCTCTTTCGATCAATACATCATATACATCTGCTGCACCGAGCGATAAATTTGTCATGCAAAACTCTACCTGATTTTTTAACTCTTTCGTTTTGCTACGTTTAAAAAAAGAAAACACCATGTCACTCCCCCGCTTTACATACCATTCATTTCTTTCATTATAGCAAATTCATATAGTATCTGTATCTCCAGCAAGTTCAGGCTTAGCCGCTTTTCTTTACATTTAGACTTCATAATTTGTTGTGAAATAACCGAAATTCAGTAAGCGAACTTTGAATAAAGTATATACGTCCTATATAATGAACTTACAGGGCTTTGAAAGGAGTTACGTTAAATGAAAGTTATTAAAATTAATCCGCGTGGTTACTGCTATGGCGTAGTTGATGCTATGGTAATCGCTCGCAATGCTGCACTTGACACTTCATTACCAAGACCAATCTATATTTTAGGTATGATTGTCCACAATAAACATGTAACAGATGCTTTTGAACAGGATGGTATTATTACGCTTGATGGCGATAACAGAAAAGATATTATAGAGCAAGTGGAAGAAGGAACTGTAATTTTCACGGCACATGGTGTATCACCGGAAATACGTGAAATTGCCAAGCGTAAAGGATTGGTATCGATTGATGCCACATGCCCGGACGTTACGGTTACACATGATTTAATTCGTGAAAAAACAGCAGAAGGTTATGACATTATTTACATCGGCAAAAAAGGACACCCAGAACCAGAAGGCGCTATTGGTGTAGCTCCGGACCGTGTTCACTTAGTCCAATCGATGAAAGATATTGATAGTCTATCATTTAAAAATGAAAAAATTCTCGTTACAAACCAAACGACAATGAGTCAATGGGATGTAGCTTTCCTAATGGATAGTTTAAAAGAAAAATTTCCACATGTAGAAGTACACAAAGAAATTTGTTTAGCGACACAAGTACGTCAAGAAGCAGTAGCTGACCAAGCCGGAGCTTCTGATTTATTAATCGTTGTTGGAGATCCAAAATCAAACAACTCTAACCGTTTAACTCAAGTATCAGTGGAAATAGCAGGTACTCCGTCATACCGTATTTCAGATATTTCAGAGCTTCAAATCGAGTGGTTGGAAAATGTTGAAACAGTTGCGGTTACAGCAGGAGCTTCAACACCGACACCAATCGTAAAAGAAGTCATTGCATTTTTGGAAAAATTCGATAAGAACGACCCAGCGACACACGAAATTGTTCGCTCGGTAACGTTAGATAAAATTTTACCGAAAATCAAAACACCAAAGCCAGTAGAAAAAATTATGCCTCATTAATCAATGGAGAACACAAAAATCGATTATATTGCTTAACGGCGATGTAATCGATTTTTCTTATATACTATTGCATAAAATCCGTTTTCAAATTTACTTTTCTCGTATGGTAAACTGGAAATAAAACGAAAATGGGGTGACTTCAAATGCCAGATTGGTCCTATCATCCTTTAAAAAAGATCGCTTTATCTAAGATAGAAGCGAAAAACAGTAGACAATTCATCCATCATTCTATGCGGACAATCGCTTCTATTCCCGGCGGAAAGCGCCTCATCGAATTTTTAGGTCACAACCGAACTAGCCCGCTTTTGCAGCAACAGGTAAACGGTACTCAGTTTAATTCACCTATTGGTCTTAGCTGTAAATTGGACCCTCAACTTACTGGGGTAACTGCTTTTCAGGAACTCGGTTTAAGTTTTATAGAGATTGGTCCTATTTTAGTTAAAAAGCCTGCACGGCAATTACCACCAAAGTGGCAGGAACAGCAAATCTCCTTTTCCCATACAGAGGAAAAAGTATTATTAAAAAATGCATTGAAACTAGTAATTACTAAAAATATTCATATTCCTCTGTTTGCACGCTTAGACGAAAGCTTAAATAGGCAGGATTTGTATACATGTATAACACAGCTTTCTCCGTATGTAGATGGGTTCTTTCTATATGCGAGTCAGATAGAACAGCTTGATTCGGACATAGAGGCAACTCTCTATCAAATAATTTCAGGGGATTCTGCTAAGACAATCGAGCAAGTCCCGAGAGCAGTTAGTGGATTTATTATCGATGCTCCTATTACAGCTACCGAGGACCGTTATAGTGAACATAGTGACGCTTTCTCTTTAATTCACCAGGCTGTAAAGGATTTAAAAAGTTCCTTTCCTGATTCCCCTATCATAACTAGCGGAGCGGTAGAGTCACCTTCACAGGCACTTAGTATAAAGGAGTCTGGAGCAGATTTAATCATGCTTTCAGAAGGTTATATAAAAGCAGGGCCCGGCTTACCAAAACGGATTCATGAACGGCTACTCTATGAAAAAGAGACCCGTAGCCCATCACAGAACTGGCACTGGTCATTTTTATTTGGACTTGGTATTTTAATTGGAGGTTTCATCGCACTATATTTTGCACTTACGACCGTCATTTTAAATTATGATGAATCTTTCATCGGTTTAACGCACCAACAATTAAATCTCATCAATCCACAGATATTGGCCTTTATGGCACATGATCGAATGTCACTCGCAGGCACAATGATATCCGCAGGAATTCTGTATATGTCGCTTGCCTATTTCGGGATAAGGCGTCAGCTGCACTGGGCTAAAGTAGCTTTTCATAGTGCCGCGATTACTGGATTTTTAGGCATTTTACTATTTATAGGCTATGGGTATTTTGATTGGCTACACGGCCTTTTTTGGCTATTATTGCTGCCGCTCTATATACTGAGCTGGCAGGAAAGCAAAACGGCAAACCGCAGCCCGCGTTCTTGGCATGACACAAATGACCGGATCTGGATGCGCGGTGTTTATGGTCAACTGCTTTTCGTTATGCTCGGCTTTTTATTGTTGACTGGCGGAATCGTTATTTCTTTCATTGGGATTACTAAAGTATTTGTCTCGACTGATATTAGCTTTTTATGTATGCCGGTTGATATGCTGCAATCGATTAGCGACATGTTAATACCAGTAATTGCACATGACCGCGCTGGCTTTGGCAGTGCACTGATCAGTGTGGGCATCCTTGTATTATGTCTATCGCTTTGGGGATTCCGCGCTGGTGAACGCTGGTTATGGTTTACGTATGCTTTCGGTGCCCTTCCCGCCTTTCTAGCAGGTATCGGTACACATTTTGCAATCGGCTATACAACATTCATTCACCTGCTTCCGCTCTATCTATTAGTTGTTATCTATTTAATAGGATTAGTAGTTTCGTATCATTATTTAATGCAGCAGCCGGACAAAAATTAATTCAAAATTAAAAGCAGATCAAATTTTACGGATAAGTAAAGTTTGATCTGCTTTATTGCTATAGCGCGCAAAATAGACGGACAAATTCCGCTTATTTATTAATTTAACGAAAAAATAACCAAAATAAGCGGAGATATTCCGCCTATTGATTAAAAAAGCATGTAATTTACAGAATTTCATGTGAATAACCGGAATTCCTCCGTTTATTTCACTTAAAATGAGCGAAATTATAAAAATAAAGGGAATTCCTCCGCTTATTTTTCTCCCGGATCACATTCTAAATAAATTTAAACGGCTCTGTATGCATCTTGGATTGAAGAAACTCGACAGGTAACTTTTTATCAGTACATAAAGTCGTCATTTTATCTGCGACTCCTTTAATCATCACTTTTTCTACGTGATGACCAGGATCAATAATGCTTAAACCATCCAATTCCGCACTTTGAGCCATATGGAAGCCAATATCTCCTGTTACAAATACATCGGCTCCTGCAAATTTTGCTGTACGAATATACTTATTGCCGTCACCACCAACGACAGCAACCTTTTGCACAGGCTGATCAAGTGGACCAACTGCACGCAGGCAGGGGACATCTAATTGAACCTTCACAAATTCCGCGAATTCACGTAATGTCATCGGTTCTTTTAATTTTCCGATACGTCCCAAACCTTCTTCGTTTGTCGCAACATCCATCGTAAATAAATCATACGCAGGTTCTTCATATGGATGACTATTTAACATAGCCTTTAATATTTTGTTTTTCATCGACTGCGGGAATACAACTTCAACTTTCTCTTCCTGCTCTATATGCAGTTCCCCTATTTCACCTACAGCAGGATCTGCTCCTTCTACTGCGCGGAAACGTCCTTTACCAGCGAGTGTGTAGCTGCATGCTTCATAATTCCCTAATCGTCCGGCTCCAGCTTTAGCTAAAACTTCGCGCAACTCATCAGCATCGTCAACAGGAACAAAAACAGCAAGCTTCATCATTTTTTCCTCGTAGGAAATATCCAAAATCCGTCGCTCTTCCAATTGCAGAGCATCTGCCAATAAGTCATTTACCCCACCTGGTGCGACATCTAAATTTGTATGGGCTGCATATACGGCAATATCGTTTTTTAGACATTTTTCATATAATGCGCCTTGCGGATTATCTGTTCGTAAATTGGATAATTTCATGAAGATCGGTGGGTGATGGGCAATAATAAGTTCACACCCATTTTCAATCGCTTCGTCGACCACTTCATGTGTCACGTCTAACGTAACAAGCACTTTTGAGACGGGTTTATTTAATGTTCCGATAGCCAATCCAATCGGGTCATTAGGCATACATGCATATTTTTTCGGTGACCATGATTCGAACAGTTGAATAATTTCGTTGCCATTTACTGACTTCACGCAATCGCCTCCTGTACCAGTTTTATTAAGTGTGTTAATTCTTCATGCTTTGCTTGATTTTCAGGCGTGCTTTCCGCTTGTGCAATCGCTTGTTGAACACGTTCCCAATTGGCGATTTCGCGCGACCATTTCTGTACAAAAACGGGTGATTTTGTACTCATTAACTTTGGTCCAAGTAAAATTTCTGCTTCCGTTAACTTCATTTCTCCGCGCTGTAAAACGAGCACTTCATAAACTTTGCCGTCCTCTTCCAAAATTACTTCGTCCTGAATTGCCCAACGATTCGCAAGCGCCCATTCCCGAATCGCTTTAGCATGGATATTTGGCTGTAAAATTAGGCGGGTAACCGTTTTTAATGCCTGTGGATGCTTTTCTAGAATTGAAACGATTAAAGGGCCACCCATTCCTGCAATTGTTACTGCAGTTATCTCATCCCCTTCTTCTACTGCGGCTAAACCATCGGCCATGCGAACTGTAATTTTATCGGTTAAACCTTCTGTCCGTACTTGTTTAACTGCTGATTCATAAGGTCCCTTAACTACTTCACCCGCTACTGCACGAGAAGCAATCCCTTTATGCACTAAATAACATGGTAGGTATGCATGGTCACTGCCAATATCAGCTACAACTGCCCCTGTAGGTACAAATGAAGCAACCTTTTCTAGTCGTTTTGAAAGTTTTTGTGCGTTCATATTAAATATCCTCATTTCTATATCACAAACTAACTATATTATATAGAACTTTTGTAAAAACGTCTCTTTCCAACAAATATTTGCATATCAAAAAAGTGCAGAAAATAGATTTCTCTAATTTCTACACTTTTATGATCTTTACAGACCAGAAATATATTCTGCTACCGCTTCCGCTTCAGCTTCATTTTTAAGAATTGGTGGCATAGCGCCGCTTTCCGAACCATTTAATGCTACATCTTTAATATGTTCTGCATCTAAGCCAACAATACTAGGACCTCCGCCACCAGTTAAATCTCCACCGTGACAAGAAATACAGTTCTTTTGAGCGATATCTTCACCGCTTAGTTCAGCAGTTTCGCCTGCATGATCACCATCCGCACTGTTTTTATCAGCTGCACCCTCAAATGACATGAAGAAAATTAGTGCTATACCGAATGCCATGATAAGCGTGTAAGGAATAAGTGGATTGTTTTTCATTGCGTTCCCCTCCCTCATTAAATATTCTATTTCTTTCTAGGCAAATGCCTAGTAAACAATACTAATTGTACTTGATTCACTAGAAAACTAAAAGACCTATCGGACAACTTTTACTAGCTTTGTAACAATTTATCCAATTTGTCATTTTCATCACAATATATGTCTTGCAATTACCATTTTCTGTACTTCCGAAGTACCTTCTCCGATTTCCAATAACTTTGCATCACGTAAATAGCGCTCTACTTCATATTCTTTCATATAGCCATAGCCGCCATGGATTTGAATCGCCTCATCGCAAACTTCCATCGCCATTTCCGAAGCATAGTATTTTGCAATAGCTGCCTCTTTGCCGAATGGTCGTCCTTGGTCTTTTAACCAGGCTGCTTTGTAAACAAAAGTTCGAGCTAGTTGTACTTTTACCTCCATATCAGCCAATTTAAACTGTGTTGCCTGGAATTGTGATAAAGTCTTACCAAATTGCTTACGTTCTTTTGCATACTTAATTGCTTTATCTAAAGCACCTTGGGCAATCCCAACTGCCATTGCCGCAATACCGATACGTCCTCCATCAAGTGTCGTTAAAAATTGCTTAAAGCCATTCCCTCTTACACCTAATAGATTTTCTTCAGGAACACGCACATTCTCCAAAATAAGTTCTGTCGTATTGGATGCATTTAAACCCATTTTTTCGTACTCTGATTTAATTGTGAAGCCTTGTGCATCAGTCGGCACAATGATTGCACTAATTTCTTTATGATCACCATTACGGCCAGTAATCGCTGTCAATGCCAAATGTTTTGCGAAACTAGCATTTGTTATAAAAACTTTTGACCCGTTAATAACAAACTCCCCATTTTCCAATGATGCTGTCGTTTCAGTACCCCCAGCATCCGATCCCGCGTTAGGTTCAGTTAATCCGAACGCGCCAAATGATTCTCCTGTACAAATCGGTGTCAAATATTTTTCTTTTTGCTTCTCTGTACCAAATAAATGTAATGGTGCACCGCCTAACGAAATATGAGCCGAATACGTAATACCTGTTGATGCACATGTACGGCTTAATTCCTCTGTGACAATAGCAAAGCTAATCGTGTCTGCTCCTGCCCCGCCATATTCTTCCGGAAACGGTAACCCCATAATTCCCATATCAGAAAGCTGCTTGAAAACCTCTACTGGAAAGGCTTTATTTTTATCTCGTTCGATTGCTCCCGGTGCCACTACTTCATCTGAAAATTCCCGGATCATTTTTTGTAACATGCTTTGCTCTGTTGATAAATCAAAATTCATAACATTCATCCTCTCACCCTCAATGTGCTACATTCCCATTGTAATCTAAAAATCTTGTTTTTTACAGAAAATATACGCGTTTTATAGAGAAATTTGTAGAATTATATAATAAAAAAGCTATATAAAAAGTTCATAACTTTCTACATAGCCTCAAATTATAATTATGTATTGTTGTTTATAGGAAATAAATCCAAGCACCGATTATTACGAGTAAACCAAGAATGCCTGAAATCGTAAAATAAATAATTTTCATCATTATGCCACTTACTAACCAAAATACACAGTTAATAATCAAAAAGATATAAAGCATTTCATTATTACCGGCAAAATATGTCGTACTTATTTTTAAGGTAACACCTAAAGTCGCTAAAGCTGTGGCCAGTTGCAACATGACTGCCAATAAATGATTTCTTTTAGCGAAATAGAGCGCTCCGATAAGGCAACTAACTGCAAACACAGCCGCCACAGCAATGACTACCCATTCAAATTGAATGGTGAACAGCAATAATAAAATAACAAACGCACTTATAGGAAAAAATACAGCTAAATTAAACTTTTTCCGTTTTTCAACATTATGTATCGCTTTTTTGGCCTGACCTGTAATTTCATCATCGCTATGATTGCCTTCTGAATAAAGTGTCATTAAAAAATCGCAATACTGCCCTGGCAACAATTTATTTTGTTTCCAAAAGCTAATTTCATTCATAATAATCTGCTTTTTCTGATTTGACATGACTTCGCCCCATATATGTAAGTTATATATATAATTGTAATTAATACTTCAAGAATGAACATCAGTATAAAGTAACGGCACCGTTCGTAAAAACCAATACTTATTAACTAAAATATATAAGAAAAAAAGATGAAGAAAAAAATTCTTCATCTTTTCCATATTCCCTATTCTAGGAAGTCTTTCAAGCGTTTTGAACGAGATGGGTGGCGAAGTTTACGTAATGCTTTTGCCTCGATTTGACGAATACGTTCACGTGTAACGCCAAATACCTTACCTACTTCTTCCAATGTACGAGTACGACCATCATCTAAACCGAAACGTAGACGTAGTACATTCTCTTCACGGTCTGTTAATGTATCTAGTACATCTTCCAGTTGTTCTTTTAAAAGCTCATATGCTGCATGATCAGAAGGTGATTGTGCTTCTGAGTCTTCAATGAAGTCTCCTAAGTGCGAATCATCTTCTTCCCCAATTGGCGTTTCTAAAGAAACCGGTTCTTGAGCAATTTTCAAAATTTCACGTACTTTTTCAGGTGTTAAGTCCATTTCTTCTCCAATTTCCTCTGGAGATGGCTCACGACCTAAATCTTGCAGAAGTTGACGTTGAACACGGATTAATTTGTTAATCGTTTCAACCATGTGCACTGGTATACGAATCGTACGTGCTTGGTCTGCAATGGCACGTGTAATTGCCTGACGAATCCACCATGTTGCATATGTTGAGAACTTAAATCCTTTGCGGTGATCAAACTTTTCAACCGCTTTAATAAGTCCCATGTTTCCTTCTTGGATAAGGTCTAAAAACAACATGCCTCGACCAACGTAGCGCTTTGCAATAGATACTACAAGACGTAGGTTCGCTTCTGCTAAACGTTTACGAGCTTCTTCATCACCTTGTTCAATACGTTCTGCTAAACGAATTTCTTCCTCAGCAGAAAGTAAATCCACGCGTCCAATTTCTTTTAAATACATGCGTACTGGATCGTTAATTTTAACACCCGGAGGAACACTTAAATCATTTAAATCAAAAGCTTCTTCACTAGATTCTTGCTTAGAAAGTGCTTCTTCTTCAAATTCTTCTTTACCTTCAACAGTTACATCATTTTTTTCGATCTCATCGGCAAAGTTGAAAATTTCTTCATTTTCTAATTCAAAAAAGGCTAATGTATCTGAAATTTCCTTCATTGACATTTCGCCAACTTGTTTTGCTTTAGCTAAAAGTTGCTTTTTTACTTGCTCTAATGAAACCCCGTTTACCACCGTATCTTTTGAATGTTTTGACTTGTCCGCCATAAACCTTCCTCCTTCTAAAAACAAATCGAGTTAAACGCCCATTTTTATCCTTCTGCTTAATTCGATAATTTGCTGGGCAATTTCAAGTGCTCGTCTATGCTCGTGCATCTTTTCTGCTTCTTTTTGTTTATGCTTTAGTTCTTCTATTTTTAGTTCTAATCGACGTTTTTCGATTTGTTTTAAACAATCGTTAATTTCCGCTTCTCCATTATCAGGGTCACGTTCAAGTAACGCAGCATCCATCACAATTTTGCGTAAATCATTATCATTTAAAACTTCAACGAACCGATGAAAATCAGCCATTTCATATTCTTCGTAAAATCCGGTTAAACGTACAAATACGGATAAATATTCCTCATGAATGAACGGTTCATTATTTCCTTCTCGAAGCACTTTGTTCACAATATTTACATCATGCAACATATAGGCTAAAAGTATACTTTCTGCACGATCTGTTGCATCTTTTTTGCGATCCCGCTGCATTTGGGTACTCGATACATTCACTGTACTTTGTTCGCGTTTTTTTTCTTTCACATTATCCGCAGCGATTTTTCGTAATTGCGTACTAATCGCTTCTTGAGAAATATTAGTCTCATTGGAAAGTTGACGAATGTATAAATCTCTTTCAATAGGAGAAGTATTATTTTTTAACGTCTCAAGTACTTCCTGAATGTACTGAAGTGTGTCATTTTCAAACTGAAAATTTTTGCCACGTTTAGCATGCATCATCATAAATGCAATATACGCGTGTGGCTTTTCGATTATTTGGTTTTTAAATGCTTCTTGACCATGTGTACGAATGTAATCATCCGGGTCAAGTTTATCCGGTATAACAGCAACTTCGACTTTAATTTTTTCTTCATTGAGCATTTGTGCAGCCCGCTTTGCCGCTTCAAAACCAGCATTATCACCATCATAGCAAACTGTAACTTGCTGAACTAAGCGTTTGAGCTTTGTAATATGCTGGGGTGTTAGCGACGTACCCATCGTTGCAACTGCATTGAATATGCCTGCACGATTAGCTGCCAATACATCAATAAAGCCTTCCATTAAAATAACTTGTCTTACTTTTCGAATTGATGCTCGTGCCTTATCTAAATTATAAAGCACTTGACTTTTATGAAAGATAGGCGTTTCAGGACTATTCAGGTACTTAGCATCTTCGCCATCCGTATTTAAAATCCTGCCTGAAAATGCTATTGGCTTTCCATTTTCATCTCGAATAGGAAACATAATCCGTCCACGGAAACGATCAAAATAGCTGCCGTCGCTTTCTTTTTGGATAATAAGACCGCTTTCAGCCATTTCCGATAAGTCATACCCTTTACGCTCCAATAATATTGAAAGCGTATCCCAATTCGGTAAAGCCCATCCTATTTGATGTGTTTCGATTTGTTCCTGTGTAAATCCTCTTTCAAGTAAATAATTTAATGCAGGTTCGCCGTCTTCAGTGTTTATCAAAATATGATGATAAAACTCTACTGCAAAATTATGAGCTTCTCTCATTTGTTGTTCTTTTTTTGAGACGGTCGAATTCGACATTGTCTGTTCAGTCGATAATTCCATTTCAAGCGGAATCCCTGCACGCTGACTTAATTTAATGAGTGCATCTGGAAACGACAATTGTTCAATGTCCATTACAAAAGTGATTGCATTTCCTCCAGCGCCACAGCCAAAACAATGAAAAATCTGTTTATCGGTAGAAACAGAAAATGAAGGTGTTTGCTCTCCATGAAACGGACATAAGCCGAAATAGTTGCGCCCTTTTTTCGTCAATTGCATATAATCACTTATAACATCGACTATATCCGACTGCGAGCGAATTTGTTCAATCACATGTTCAGGTATTTTTCCAGCCACATTATCACCATCTACACTATTCGAGATAAATTACAAAAATCCTCTAAAATACGACAAAATTTATAAAACAAATTTGTAATTACTCTATAATTAATATTTTTACCACAATTTTAATATTATAAAACAAAAAGACTACTGTTGCTATAATTTTTCGTAAAAAATATAAGAAAAAAGGCTAAATAGAACGATTTTTATCGATTTCTATAAGTTTCAACTAGATCAAAAGTATAAATCTTAATATATCAAAAGAATAAAATATCCTTCCACTAAAAAAACCTCCCCTTCTAGTCGTCAAGAGGTGGCTTTAGAGTCTATTTACATTCAAGCTCTAGCATATCTAATATTTTATGGGCTGTTTCTTCTACAGCACGATTCGTCACATCAATGGCACGACAGCCAATTTTATCGACAATGCTATAAAAGTAGCGAATTTCTTCTTCGATTCTATTATGTTGTGCATAAAAAGCGTCTTCTGTTAAACCTAACGTAATTAAGCGCTCTTTCCGAATGTTATTTAACTTTTCAGGCGTAATGACCAACCCAAAGCACTTTTTCGGATCGATTTGCATTAATTCTATAGGCGGCTTAACTTCAGGAACTAGTGGAACGTTCGCTACTTTATATCTTTTATGCGCTAAATATTGGGATAAAGGTGTTTTTGAAGTTCTTGATACACCAATTAGTACAATATCGGCCAGTAAAATACCGCGCGGATCTTGTCCGTCGTCATATTTTACAGCAAATTCAATCGCTTCGATTTTCTTGAAGTAATCATCATCCAATTGATGGACTAAACCAGGCTTTTGCAATGGCTTCTCATCAAAGGAAGTTTCGATTAAATCGAGCATTGAACCTAATAGGTCAATAACAGGTACATTATATTCCATAGCAGTTTTTAGTAGGGCAAGACGCATGTTCTTTTCAACTAGTGTAAATACAATTGTCGCCCCATTTGTTTGAGCAATTTGCACAATTTTTTCAAGCACATCTATATGTGTTATATGTGGAAACTTACGAATTCTTACTTTTTCGAAGTTTGGTCGAAATTGGCTAACTACGGCTTTAACAGCTGCTTCTCCTGTTTCCCCAACAGAATCGGATACGACAAATATTGTCAATTTTTTCATAAAATCACCTATAAATCATGAGTTTCAGCTAATGAAATAAATGCCCGGGTAATACTTGTTTTCGTTAATCGTCCCGTAATAATAAGCCCTTGCTCAGTTTCTTCTACAACTGGCACGGAATCAATTTCCCGTTCAATTAATTTTTTTGCTGTATTTACTAATGTATCGGATTTAAGACAATACGCGATATTCGGCATTCTTGTCATAATTATATGCACAGGCATTTTATTTAAATCCTGAGTCCCGATACTGGAACGTAATAAGTCTTTTCGCGATAATACACCTTGCAGCATTTCATTTTTATCAACTACAAACAGAGTCCCTACATCTTCAGAGAACATATGTATTATAGCTTCATATACTGTCATCTCTTCTGAAACAACTACAGGAACAGATTGGAAATCTTTTACTTTTAAATTTAGCATCGATTCTGTAAAGGCAGCCGTTGATTTTTTCCCCGCATAAAAATAGCCGACACGAGGTCGCGCATCCAAAAAACCTGCCATCGTTAATATGGCTAAGTCCGGTCTTAAAGTAGCCCGTGTTAATCCTAGGCGCTCGGCAATATGTTCGCCCGTAATAGGACCATTTTCTTTTACAATTTGCAAGATTGCATCTTGACGTTTATTGAGTTCGATTGGACTCACCCGCTTCAAATAATGTTATACTTTTTCCTCAATTATTATATACTATTTTCTTCTATATTGCGAAGAAAACAATCCCATGCTACAATATGAGCGAACAATTTAATTTCATATGTAAGCGATGAAGGGAATAATAAGTATCAATTCTAACATGAGCGAGTAGGGATAGTGCAAGCCTACAGCGAATTGAGAAACGGCACCCCTGAGCTCATTTTATAAAAGAGGTTTTTATTTATTTAAAAACAAGCGGGGTGGAACCGCGGGTATATCGTCATGATGCACTCGTCCCCGGGCATGAAGTTTGTGCCCGGAGACGGGTGCTTTTTATCTTCTTGCAGCGCGTACCGAAGAAATTCTGATACTGCGCTCAATTATTAATATTTATTAGGAGGGATTTTTCATGGCAGAAAAATCAATGGAAACTATTGTATCATTAGCAAAACATCGCGGATTCGTATTCCCTGGATCTGAAATTTACGGTGGTTTAGCAAACACTTGGGATTACGGTCCACTAGGTGTGGAATTAAAAAACAATGTTAAAAAAGCTTGGTGGCAAAAATTCGTTCAGGAATCTGAACACAACGTAGGATTAGACGCAGCAATTTTAATGAATCCAAAAGCTTGGGTTGCTTCTGGTCACGTTGGTAACTTCAACGACCCAATGATCGACTGTAAATCTTGTAAAGCTCGTCACCGTGCAGACAAATTAATCGAGGATGCAAACTTAGCTAAAACGGGCGAAGAAATCATCGTTGACGGTATGACATTCGACCAAATGAAAGCAAAAATGGAAGAGCTTGAAGTAGCTTGTCCTGATTGTGGCAAAATCGATTTCACAGATATCCGTCAATTCAACTTAATGTTCAAAACGTTCCAAGGTGTAACTGAATCTTCAACAAATGAAATCTTCCTACGTCCTGAAACAGCACAAGGGATCTTCGTGAACTTCAAAAATGTTCAACGTTCTATGCGTAAACGTACACCATTTGGTATCGCACAAGTAGGTAAATCTTTCCGTAACGAAATTACACCAGGTAACTTCACATTCCGTACACGTGAATTTGAACAAATGGAATTAGAATTCTTCTGTAAGCCAGGTGAAGACTTAGAGTGGCACGAATACTGGAAAAACTTCTGTAAAAACTGGTTATTAAACTTAGGCATGAACGAAGAATCTATGCGTATGCGTGACCATGAGGAAGATGAGTTGTCTCACTACTCAAATGCAACTTCTGATATCGAATTCCGCTTCCCATTCGGCTGGGGCGAGCTATGGGGTATCGCTGACCGTACAGACTTCGACTTAAAACAACATATGGAGCATTCAGGTGAAGATTTCACGTACATTGATCCAATTACAAACGAACGCTATGTACCATACTGCATCGAGCCATCTTTAGGTGCTGACCGTGTAACATTAGCATTTTTATGTGACGCTTATGATGAAGAAGCGTTAGAAGGCGATGACAAACGTACCGTATTACGTTTCCACCCTGCACTAGCACCATTCAAAGCAGCAGTGTTACCATTATCGAAAAAATTATCAGACGAAGCAGGCGAAGTATGGGCTGACTTACGTAAATCTTTCCCGGTTGACTTCGACGAGTCTCAATCAATCGGTAAACGTTACCGCCGCCAAGATGAAATCGGTACACCATTCTGTATCACATACGATTTCGATTCAAAAGAAGACGGCCAAGTAACAGTTCGTCACCGTGATTCTATGGAACAAATCCGCATGCCGATTGCTGAGGTTAAGGC
Organism: Solibacillus sp. FSL K6-4121; assembly: GCF_038002585.1. Classification (NCBI taxonomy): domain Bacteria; kingdom Bacillati; phylum Bacillota; class Bacilli; order Caryophanales; family Caryophanaceae; genus Solibacillus; species Solibacillus sp. FSL K6-4121. The sequence goes on along the minus strand of NZ_JBBOCS010000002.1, from coordinate 18,948 downwards.
TTATATTGAGAAGCATTTAGTATTCTAAGTATCAAATTTAATTATAGCTTACAGTAGGCATGCGGATTTGCCGATTGCTGATGTTAAGGCTTATATTGAGAAACATTTAGTATTCTAATTCCCAAATAAATATGGATAATTAAGGCACTTTCCGTTCGTTCTCGAATAGAAAGTGCTTTTTTTCTTACCCTATTATATTTAGTAACTTCAATATGAACCGAGCAATGAAAATAAGCGGAGTTTTTGCTGTTATTTTAAAAATGGCGCTTATTTTTGAATAAATAAGGGGAGATTTTCCGCTTATGGTACGTAAAAAGCCATCCTACCTATGTTATTTGGGTCAATAGACGGAATTTCTCCGCTTATTTTGGCTATTTTTTTACCTTTTTTCTAAATAAGCGGAATTTCTCCCTCTATTTCTCCAGTTACAGCTTTCCCCCACCGCCATCATCCCGCAAAAAACAAAACAATCCAACCGATTCATACCCGGTTGGATTGTTTTATTTATTCAGCTGCTTTTCAATATCGAATTTAGCCTGTAGGATCAAGTCGCGCAAAGTGTCAAATTGTCCTTCATCAAAGCGTGCTTCCGGAATAATAATCGCAATCGATGCAATCGGTCTTCCGTTTGAGATAATGGCTGTACTGAACGAACAGGCTCCAACTATACGTTCTGCTCTTGTAAAAATGTATTGTTGTTCACGTACTCGCTGTAGCTGTTGCATCAATTGTTCACGATCAACAACCGTATTTTCTGTCACACGCTGTAATTCCACATTATTTAAATACTCATCAATTTCTTTCTGGGGTAAGAACGCCAGCATTGATTTTGCAGAGGCGCCTGCATATAGCGGCGACGTATCTCCTACATGATTACGGGCCGATAATGCATAATTACTTTCAATGTTCATAATACAACGGCGCTCATTGCCATCAATAATACTCATCGAAATACTTTCATTTGTTATGTGGTTAAGCTGTTGAAGAATAGGCTGCGCAATTGTAATGATGCTGGATTCTTCCTCGACTAACTTCCCTAAGTGAATTAATGATAAGCCAAGTTGATAATGCTTAGTCCGATCATCTCGAATTAGAAATCCTTCATAGACTAAAGTAGCTACAAATCTTTGGAGACTCGATAAGCCGATTCCAGTTTTTTTATTTAATTCTGTTAAAGACAGCTTTGGTTGTTCTTTTGTGAAGGCACGTAGTATAACTATTGTTTTTTGTACGGTTTGCATTAAATACATTTTTTCAAACTTGTTTTGCTCCATCCAGACGCCCCCTTTTCCTAATAGTATCAAAATTAATTGGAAGAAAAAAGAGGGCTTATGCTAAAAGTCACAATTACCTTTTCTGCCATTTATTCTATGGCAAAATCTTTATACTTCAGCTTTTATTCATTTTCAAAATTTCTTCAGTATGCTCACCTAAAAGTGGTGGGCCGCTATCGTAGGAAATATTCAATTCGGAATATTGCAATGGATTTTTCACAAATTTTACAGTACCGTATACTGGATGATCCATTTCCCCTATTAAATTGCGTGCAATGACTTGAGGTTGTTGAAACGCCTCTGCTACAGTATTGACGCGTCCACCCGGAATTTTAAACTTCTGCAATAACTCGATCCATTCATCACGGGTTTTTGTTTTAGTAACCTCAGAAATTAACGCCGTCAATACAGGTTCATTTTGCTTACGTAGCGTATTCGTTTTAAAACGTTCATCCAAAGTCCACTCACGTCGATTAACCATTTCACAAAACTTTCTAAATTGATCTTCGGTCCCTACACAAAACATGAGCGGACCATCTGCGCATTCAAATACTTGATACGGTGCTACGTTATTATGTTTGTTACCGAGCCTGGATGATTCGAAGCCTGTATTTAAATAGGCACTTGAAATATTCGCAAGGGAGCTCATCTGTACGTCAAGCAGTGCTAAATCGATAAACTGACCTCGCCCCGTTAAATCACGCATGCGCAATGCTGATAAAATACCGATTACTACATAATGGGAGGTTAAAATATCAGCAATTGGCACCCCCACTTTCGTTGCTTCTCCATCCGGATGTCCTGTTACATCCATTAAGCCGCTCATCGCCTGGATGACTGGATCAAATCCGGGTTCGTTGGCAAGTGGGCCAGTTTGACCAAAGCCGGTCACAGAACATTGAATGATGCGCGGATTAATTTGTTTAAGATTTTCATAATCGAGCCCCATCTTTTTCATATCGCCCGTTTTAAAGTTATCAATAATAACATCCGACTCTTTTACTAAATCCAATAGGACCTCTTTATCCGAAGTTTCCTTTAAGTTTAAGATAATCGACTTTTTATTACGATTGGCACTAATATAATAAGTGCTCTCACCATTTATGAACGGACCCCAATCACGCATACTGTCAGAGCCATTCGGATGCTCGATTCGAATAACCTCTGCACCTAAATCCGCTAAAATCATCGTTCCTGCTGGTGCCGCATAGACACGGGATAAATCCAATATTTTAATATTTTCCAATGGGCGCATCCCCATCACCTCGCTTCTTCACCTTTTATTAACGATGGTACAACTTTACGTTCAGGCTGCTTCATCATAATTTGTGTTGTAACAGCAATGCCAATCAATGCCAAAGCAATTAAGTTATAGATTATAGTTGTATCCATTAGCGCAATTCCTGCGAAAAAGAAAACAAGACGCTCCATAAAATATGTTCGGCGAAGTAAATACCCTTTAATACCAGCCGCGATCGATACGCCACCGATACATGCTGTAATTGCCGCTATAATGTATTCTCCGATTGTTCCGCCTGTGAGCAGAAGGGCCGGATTGAAAATGAAGAAGAACGGTACAATAAAGCCAATCAACCCTAAGCGAACCGATTCAAACGAGACTTTATTTGGTGATTCACCCGCAATACCGGCAGCTGCATATGGTGCTAATGCTACAGGTGGTGTAATACTGGATAAAGCAGCAAAGTAAAAGGCAAACATATGGGCTGCAATCGCCGGTACACCTAATTGAGTTAAGATCGGTACTGAAATGGTTGCCACAATAATATATGCTGCAGTGGCTGGAATACCCATCCCCAATACGATACTAATAACCGCTGTTAAAATGGCCGCAAGCATGACACTGTCTCCAGCAAAGCTTAATACGTTATTACCGATGATTAAGCCGATACTTGTCAATGTAATTGTTGCAATGACAATGCCGACAATCGCACAGGCAATCCCAACACTTATTGCTCCTTTGACCCCTTCAACGACCGAATCAATTACCGTTTTTAAGTTCATACGTGTATGTTTGCGAATGGCCGCTGTTGGCACTACTGCAAATAATGCAAAGATGGCCGCATATATTGGCGAAAATCCGGCAAACAACATAAATAATAAAATAAATAATGGAATTAATAAATGCCCGCCATTTTTTAAAACTTGCTTGGCTACTGGAATATTTTCCTTTGAAATACCCGATAAACCCATTTTTTTCGCTTCAAAGTGAACGATCATAAACAACGTTAAATAGTAGAGTACTGCCGGGATAATGGCAGCCAGCATGACAACAGAATAGGAAACACCTAAATACTCAGCCATAATGAAGGCAGCAGCACCCATGACAGGTGGTGCAATTAATCCGCCTGTAGAAGCAACAGCCTCTACAGCCCCAGCAAATTTTTTCGAATAGCCGGCTTTTTTCATCATTGGGATCGTAACAGTACCGGTTGTAACAACATTACTTACAGCACTTCCGCTAATCGTCGCCATAAGTGCACTTGCAAATACCGCAACCTTTGCCGGTCCACCTGCTGTACGCCCTGCAATTGTTAGCGCCAGGTCATTAATGAAATCTGAAAAGCCACTATTTTTCAAGAAGGCACCAAACAGTACGAAAATGAAAATGTATGTTGCCGATACACCAAGGGCAGTACCGAAAATACCTTGTCCACCCCAGAACATAATGTTGATAATACGCTCTAAGCTGAATCCGTAATGTCCTAGAATACCTGGAATATATGCACCGAAGAAGTTGTAGGCTAAGAAGAACAGCGCAATTAATGTCAGTGCATTGCCGACAACGCGGCGTGCTGCTTCAAACAATAATATAATAGCTATTGCGCCGACCCATAGATCAAGAACCGTATTTTCACCTGCGCGGTCCCGAACTAAAATATCGTATACAATAACAAAATATAATGTCACGAATATCGATAATGTAATACAAATGCTATCAAACCATGTTGGCAATCTTCTCGTCCCTACACTTTTCTTTGTTGCCGGATAAAATATAAAGCTAAATAAAAGTAGAAATCCTAAATGCCAGGCACGGAACTTTGTTGCTTCCATTACACCGATACTGCTCATATAAATTTGGAAAATAGACCAAACAATTGCAACTCCAATAACAATTTTGCCAAATAAGCCAACATAGGTACGGGAATTTATATTTTTATCTTCGAGATCCATTAGCTGCTGTAGCTCATCTTTTTCAAGCGATTTTCCAGTCATATAGTTTCCTCCTTATCACTTTACTTTTATTCGACAACACCAATTTCACGGTAATAGCGCTCTGCTCCTGGATGAAGTGGAACATCCGCTGTTCCTGACACCGCATTTTCCGGACTGAACTGCTTTGCAATACTGTAGGATTTTTCCAGTGAGCTTAAGTTTTCCCATAACGCTTTCGTTAACTGATAAACCGTTTCTTCACTTACACTTTCGTCAATGACGATCGTACTGTATTGACCGACAGTTTGAATCGCTTCCGGCTGTTTATCATAAGTGTTTGGCTCGATTGTATAGGCAAAGTTCCAAGGGTATTCTTCTACTAAATAGTCAATTGCGCTGTCAGACATGCTTAATACTCTTGAATCTACTGTTGAGATAAGCTCTGTTGCAGCAGCTGCCGGGACCCCTGTGTATATATTGACACCTTCCACTTGACCATTTCGCATTAAATCTGTAGCTTCCGTAAACCCTACATAGTTGGCTTTAATATCATTTTCTCCAATACCATGTGCCTCAAGAACAAGTCGGGATTCCACTTCAGTGGCACTCCCTGCTGCTCCGAACACGAAGCTCGATCCTTTTAAATCTTCAATCGTTTTGTATTTATCGTTTTTTTTCACAATAATATGACTAATATTTGGATATAAGTTTCCTAGTATACGAATGTTCTCATATTGCCTTCCTTCGAAGCTTCCTACACCGTTGTAAGCTTCATATGCAATATTGACTGTAGTAAAGGAAATATTCGCCTCGCCTTTTCGCATTAAATTCAAGTTTTCTATACTTCCATTTGATGCTTGTGAAGCGACACGCTTTTCTAATTCATTTGTCCACATGGTAGAGATTCCTGCACCAAGTGAATAGAAAACACCTGTAGTGGTACCTGTTGTAAAAATTAACGGCTCTCCATATCGCTCAATATTACTTTGACAACCTACTAACAACATAGCAGCAATCGAAATAGCTGCGAGCAATTTTTTCTTCATCCGCATACCCCTTTTGAGATGTATTATTTAAATACGGCTTTTCGTTTTTCTACAATCGCTTTAACCCCTTCTTCGTATGTCGGCAATTCCGTTACTAGGCCCATTTTAGAAGATATATAGTCCAGTGATGAACGTAAGCTCATTGTTTGGCTTTGGTAAACCGCACGCTTAATAATTTTTATTGATTCAATTGGTCCGGCTGCTAATTTTTTCGCATAATTCATCGTATAGTCCTCTAGTTCATCGTCATTGACAACGTAGGTAACTAAACGTGTTTCCTTCGCTTCCTCGGCTGTTAATACGCGTGCTGTCCATAGCATATCAAGGGCCTGATCAATTCCTACAATACGAGGTAAAAAATACGCACCGCCGTCTCCTGGAACAATCCCAACATTAATATAGCTTTCTGAGAACTTAGCAGATTGTGCAGCAATTCGGATATCGCACATTAATGCCATATCAAGCCCCGCACCCATCGCAAATCCATGCATTTGGGCAATGACCGGTTTATCGATTTCTTCAAGGAGAAGCGGGACACGCTGAACCTTTTTCCATAACGAATTTTTACGAGCCAAAGCTGTTGAAGTAATATCTTCTTCACTATTGAAAAATCCATTTCCAGCAATCATCGCCTTCACATCACCACCAGCGCAAAATGCTTTGCCGTTACCTTTTAAAATGACAACACGTATATCATCATTATCCCGGACTTCTTCCAAAGCCTTAATCCACGATAAAATCATTTCTTCACTAAATGCATTCATACTATCTGGACGATTTAGTGTAATCGTTGCAATATGATCCTTCACATCAAATAATAAATCCGCCATATTTTCTTCCTCCTTATGCATGAACATGCGCTTCATTTTGTTCTGTCATACTTTCCCATAAATCCATTTTCGACTCTAGCACCTGCTTAGCTAACTGCTGCTTCCAATAGCGAGCCGTAAATTCCTCATCTCTCCAAGCCCATAAACGGCGTGTAAATTGATGTAATCGATGCTCGTGCGTAACGCCGATTGCTGCATGAACCTGATGTGCGGCAGTGGTAACTACGCGGCTTGCGTCATCCATTCTTAAACGCGTATACGCTACTTCAACCCCTTCTTGACCATCGACCAATAATGTTTGGACATTGTTCGTTGCTACCGTCATCAATGTTTGTTCGCCAGCCATATTTGCCAAATGTTGCTGCACGAGCTGGAATCGATGAATCGGACGACCAAATTGCTCGCGCTCCTTGCTGAATTGCACACTTAGTTGGAATGCTGTCGTAAGTGCACCGTTCATTTTACTGACAGATGCTGCTGTAACTAATTTCGATAGTGCCACATACTGTTTTGCGGTAATCGGTGCTTTTTGAAGCGCTTTCACTTTTTCGAAAACAGCTTCAGACCTTGGTTCTGCTGCAAGGTTAGTCCCATTTTTCAGTAACACATTTTCCAGATCGGCAACAACGATAAATTGCTGTGAATCTTCCTGTGCCAAGACAACGATTTTCTCTGCATATTTAGCCCATGGAACATGTTTTACCGTCCCAAACAAAGTATCTTCTTTAAGCTGAAGCGGTGTAGTAATACTGTAGGTTGTCAACTGCTCATATCCTTTTATATCAACCTGTTTCAGTAAATAGTTTGCTAACGTATGCTCAATAAACGGCACGGGTGCAGCATACTTTCCAATTAGTCCATACAGTGCGAGCAAATCTTCAATATCTCCGCCTGCGCCCCCATCTTCTTCACTGACTGCTACGTTGTGCAATTCATTTTCAAGTAATAGTTGCCACACATTTTCAGCCCACAGATTTTCCTCCAGTAAATCCACTGTTTCCTTTTCGACTTTATCTTTCAGTACTTTTTCCACTACTTCTACGACCATGTCCTTTATTTCACTCATTGAGCAACAACCCCCTTCGCTAAAATTCCATATAGAACCTCGGATGTGCCACCACGAATTGTGAAGCCCGGGGCATGTAAAATTGATTCTGCTAAATAGCGTTCAATGTCTTTTTCGCTTTGAAGATCTGGATATACATCAAGCAATAAACGTACGATCTCCGGAATTTTCTGTTCAAATTTAGTGCCGATACTTTTTACAAGGGCTGCAGGAATAATTACTTCGCCGCCTTCTTCAAGTACTTTAGCCACACCGATCGATAAATTACGCAATGACCAAAGCTCTGCAACAAGTTTCATGGCCTCTTCCAACCCGGAAAGATCTCTCTTTTTCTTTAATTCTTCAATCGCTTCATTTAATAGCGGGAATGTACTTAAAATACGCTCTGGCCCACTACGTTCAAATGCTAGCTCTGCTAAGCCTTGCTTCCATCCGTTACCGAGTGTTCCGACGACCATTTCATCCGGAACAAATACGTTATCGAAAAATACGTCATTGAAATGTGGCTCCCCTGTCAAATAGCGAATCGGGGTAATAGTAACTCCCTCACCTTTCAAATCGATAATAAACTGTGAAAGACCTTCATGCTTTTTTTCACCTAATGGCTCTGTTCGGATAAGTGTTACCATGTAATGCGAATCCTGTGCATTACTCGACCAAGTTTTTGCCCCATTTACAATCCAGCCACCTTCCACTTTTTCGGCACGTGTTGCAACAGAAGCTAAATCTGAACCACTATTCGGTTCACTTAACCCAATGGCGAAGAAACATTCACCCTTTACAATTTTCGGCAGGAAGAATTCCTTTTGATATTCTGTACCAAAACGCAGTAGGAGCGGTCCTGTTTGACGGTCAGCAAACCAATGGGCAGCTACCGGAGCTCCATATGCCAAAAACTCTTCCGTTAAAATGTAACGGTCTAACGTACTGCGTTCTTTACCTCCATACTGCTTCGGCCATGTCATCCCTATCCAGCCCTGCTCTGCTACAAGTTTAGAGAAATCAGGATTTGAACCGCTTAACCATGAGTCACAACGAGTCTCAAATGTCCCTTTCTCAATATGTTGTTTTAAAAAGCTTCGTACTTCCTGTCTAAATTGTTTTTGTTCTTCTGTAAATTGAACTTTAGGTAGATTCATAAAATAACCTCCATTACGCATATTGTGTAACTACTTTCTCATACCGATATTATACGCAATAAATTTCTGAATTGTCAAAATTATTCTACAATATTTTAGTTTTTTATAGCTTTTTCACTCCTAAACGAGCATTTTTTTACAATATCAATCTTTGTTATTATTCTGTAAAAATAGAAAGAGATTGCTAACATTTCACCTAAAAATAAGCTATAATTTTCTGAAAAGATAAATAATGGGGTGGAAGTATGTTTTTTCAGTTAAAAGAAAAATCTGTAAAACCATTAGATACGTATGATAAAATCTCTCGACTCGTCAAAGCGATCCTCCATTTCGAATGCCCTGACCATCGTGGGCAGCATCACATTCTCTACACAGCGAATATACAGTTAGAAGCCTATCGGGAAGCAAAGGATTTTTACCGTAGCCATGACGACCCAAGCAGTGCTTTAGGCTGTCTAAGTAGAGAAGATTATGAGCAGGCCAACAAGAAATACCATCAGCTTTATACAATCATTCGGGGCTATATGCATTTAAGCGAGGACAATAAACGCGACCATTTCAACCACCATTTCCGCTTTTCTAACGAGAAAATTGATAAAATGTATAGTCTTTTCGAACAAAAGCAGCATCATGACCATTTAAAACTCGAAGAATTGTTTTATGAACGGTTAAAAGAAGATGTAGCTCCTCTATTAACACAATTTGAGTAACTCAGATGAAACCTTTTCTGCTCTTATTCGTAAATTGAATAGCAAGTCCATTAGGAGGGCGAACCTTGGAATCTAAACAACAGTTGGAGAATTATTTGCAGGCAATTCAAGAATGGGAAAAGGATCAAAGCGGGTTATGGTTTTGGGAAAAAATCGGTCGTATTCCATTCAAAATACTTGATAAATTAACACCTAAATTCATTCAAGAAAAAATATCCGTATTAGTGGATGAACTTGTTAGCTATGTACAAACGGGTGGGAAGTATTTAGTAAGTGAGAAGTCTATGATGCGTCATATTCAAAAACATACATTGCAGTCGGTTTCATCCATACAAGACATAGGACAAATGCCGATAGATGATATGGTGGCTCTTAGTGAAAAGCTGCAGAAAAACCGTGCAAATATCGCTACGGTACAGGGGGCCTCCACAGGCTTTGGAGGAATATTCACATTAGCAATTGATATCCCGGTTATATTGGGGATTGCCTTAAAAACTTTACAGGAAATTGCGCTTATCCATGGCTATGATCCGAATGAAAAAACAGAGCGCATTTTTATTGTGAAATGTTTGCAGTTCGCTTCATCCGATATTGTTGGGAAAGAGGCGATATTAAATGAACTTGCCCAAAACTATGAACAGCCGCGCTCTGCAGAAAATATGGTATCCCAGCTGCAAGGGTGGCAAGAAGTGTTTTATACGTACAGAGATAATTTTGGGATGAAGAAGCTGTTCCAGATGATTCCGGTGGCAGGTATGATTTTCGGGGCATTTATTAACAAATCCATGATTGAGGATGTCGCCGAAGCAGGCATGATGCTGTACCGGAAAAGACGAGTACTGGAACGTATGAATCAGCTAGAGGGTAGTGAACTATAGCGTTAACCTTTTTTAATCAAAAATTCTTATTGACGTATTATCGGCTTCTTTAAATATGAATCCTAACAATTACTGTATACGAAACCTAAAAGTTAAGGAGGAGGATTTTGAAGGTAGAAGAGAGGAACGTTCAATTCATAAAAGAATATGTGGAGATAGAAGGGCATCAAAATGGTTTATTCATTGAATCAATAGATTTTCAAAATCCGGTTCTCCTGTTTTTGCATGGAGGGCCTGGATTTCCACAGTATTCAATCTTAAAAAAATCAGGACTTAGATGGGCAGAATACTTTACAGTTTGTTATTGGGAACAACGTGGCACCGGTATGTCTTATAACTCATCGACCCAAGGCAAAGTGACGTTAGAAAGATTGGTTTCTGATTCCTTAATAATAACTAACTACTTAAAGAAAAAGTTCAATAAAAAGAAGATATATATATCCGGACACTCATGGGGGACATTGCTCGGAAGCATAGTTGTTAGTCAAAATCCTGAGCATTATTTGGCTTACATTGGAGTAGGACAATTTGGGAGGCATTTTGAATCCAATAAACATACTTATGAATTTTTATTGGAGACAGCGAGTAAACGAGGTGATAAAAGGGCAGAGAAAGATATTCAATCTGTCGTGTTTGATCGAGATTTTTATAAAAATCAGGGCTATCGTAGAATACTTGGAAGATATCTCAACAAATTTGGTGGCGGTACGAAAAGAACGGGATATTCCAATTGGCAAGGTATGAAGGATCTGTTTACTTGTAATCATTATTCCTGGAAAGAGCGTTTTAACATACCAAAGGGAATTTTTTTTAGTTATGATTCTTTAGGTGAAACGATGGCAAAAGCCGATGCAACATTGTTAGCACCTCGTTTTGACGTCCCTGTTTTTATCTTACATGGTGTGTATGATTATCAAACATCCTACAAGGAAGCAAAACGTTTTTACGAAAAAATAGAAGCTCCATCTAAAAAATTTTATACATTTGAAAACTCTGCACATTCTCCTTTTATAGAAGAACAAGAGAGGTTTCTACACATTCTAAGAACTGATGTACTCTGTTCCGAGTGTTCTTATAAAAACCCTCTTTGCAGTTTTCCTTAAGCCATAATGTAAGCGTGAAACTGAAAATAATGCCCCTGTACAATACGTACGTCGAAAGGATGACTATCCCAGATTTTTTGGGATAGTTGGCAATTTTTTATGTTAAAGCTATCTTTTTATTTAACTCATGCATTTCTTTTAACCCTTTATAAAAAGGATATTGCTTTCTCAACGCTTCTTCCTGATCAATTCCCATCACTAAATTATTTAGATATAACATCGAATCATCCAACCGCTTCTGAATCTCCAACAAATTATTTGTGACCTGACCATGGCCCGGTACAAGTGTTTGAATTTTATTATCAGACATAATTGCTGCTGCCTTTTGTAATGTATTCTTATAACACTTCAAATCCTCAATAAAGGGAAACTCAACGTCCGATAAATAATCGCCAGCCAATAAAATTCCGTAAGGCTCCACTACAGTAAATAAACCGTCACAAGTATGCCCGGGTGCCAAATAAAATGTGCATGAAGCATCTTCCAAATTAACGGTCTGGCCATCTTCTTTAATAACAATATCAATCGTTGGATAAACAATCGGATAGTCTCTTTGAATATAGTACTGTGCATCAAATTGATGTATTTCCTCTAATGCCTTTTCTTTATCCGAACGGTTCACAAATGCCTCACTCGCTATTGTTGTAGCATTCGGAAAAGCCCCGGCTGCAATAATATGGTCAAAATCACTATGAGTATAAATAATAAATAATTTCCGTTCACCAATAATCGTTTGGATATAAGCTTTTATTTCATTAATTTCATTCGGCAGCCAATTAGGATCGGTTAAAATGATTGCCCGTTCTGTTTTAACTACCGCGGACGTTGTTTGATAGAGCACACTTTGAAAAACCGTTATATTTTCATTTTTAAACTGTTCCATCCTTCATCATCCCTTTCAAATAATAAAGCTAGTCAAATGTAGAAACGCTCCATCTGACTAGCTTATTTCCTAGGCAATTAATTTAGTTTTCTTCCTTTTTTTCACGCTGCAATAAAGGTGTACGCTCTAATTGCTCTATAAAACTTCGTGACTTCAGCCGTATTCCTGTTTGCTCTTCATAGATTGTCGTGACGATTTTCTTTATAAACTGCTTCGTCTGTGGCTTCAATTCAAGCTTGCCTACTTGATCAATCGGCACTGTATAAAACATGCGAATCAGTTTTAACTGTGTTGGTGATAGTCGGATAATATACGGATCCAAATGAAAACAACGATGGCATATAAAGCCTCCTTGTGTAAATGAAAAAGCAAATTCCCCGTCTACTGCCCCACAGCCGGCACATGCATGTAAAATTGGCTGCACCCCAGCATACGGAAGCATCTTCCAATCCACAAATAATGTAATCGCTTCAGGGTCATAACCTTCTTCAATCGCATTGAGCGCCTGAATTAAAATTTCAAAGGCATACTGCTCGGGTCTACCTTCTTCAACTAAACGATCGACAATTTCCACAATATAGCTCGCATAGGCTGTTGCCGTAATGTCCGTTTGAATATGGCGCATTGAATTAAAATGTTCCCCTTGCTGCAAAGTTCCCATACCTGACGTACGCTGGACTAAAAATGAGCCGTGCATAAAAGGTTGTGTTACACCTGCAAGGCGGCTTGTAGGTTTCTTGGCTCCACGCGCCATACACGCCACTTTCCCTGCTTCACGAGTCATAATCGTAACAATTTTGTTTGATTCACCGTAAGCACGCGCTTTTAAAACGATGCCTTCCCATTTATGTAGCATCTATTGCACATCCTTCTATTTCTTTCATAGTATTATTATACCGTACTGCTACATCAAATGTTTAATAAACGGTTACCTCATCACCAATTATTTTCTTTACCCAATCCAGATTTTGAACAGATCGTTGTTCCACATCTTTTAAAGGATATACTCGGTAAATACCATCTGTATCTTTCAATACGGATGTCGCATAGAGCTCAGGCTGTCGAATCGTAATAACATCGCCTTCCTTCGTAATTTCCAGGCTAGCGATCCCGCCAATCATAGTGTTCGGAATGGTTAAAATCGTTGAAAAGAAATTGCCTAGGGAATAAAAGACATGCGTTTCATGCCCCTGTTCAGTTACAAGCTTTTTGTATGGTTGCAGCACATGCGGATGTGTCCCGAGAACAATATGTGCCCCAGCCTCATTTAAAACTTTTGCGTAATGCTTCTGATAGTCGCTTTCGCTATAAGCGTATTCTGGTCCCCAGTGCATGGAAACCGCTACAACATCTACTTCTTCTTTTAATAATTCTATATCCGCCTTTATTTTTGTCTCATCAATATAATTGATAATATATGGGGAGCCTTTTGGTAAGTACAGTCCGTTAGTGCCATACGTATAGGCAAGTAATCCGATTTTTATCGACCCAACTTCAATGATACGGTCATTCGCTTTATCTTCAGCATTTTTATACGCCCCTACGTAAGGCATGCCGTACTTATCCAGATTCTCAAAAAATGTACGGACACCACCTTCCCCTTTATCAACGGTATGGTTATTTGCAATAGTAACCATATCTACACCTGCATTTTGGAGATCTCGAACAATATGAGGAGGGCTCGAAAATTGAGGGAAGCCACTTAATGCATAATTGTTCCCTACTGGAGGGGATTCCTGATTTGCAATTAAATAATCATAGCTTTGCATAGTTGGGGCCACCGCTGCAAAAGATGACGTGAAATCCTCATATTGAGCAAGCCTCAAATGAAGCAGAACATCGCCAACCATCGCCAGACGCATAGATTCTTTTACAATTTCCGGCTGTGGCTCAATCTCTGGTTCCTTTACCGGTTCAAGCCCGGGTACTGGTTCGACCGTTTCTTTAATATCGCTGCTTTGCGCAAGCTGTTCTTTCCCGCCTTCAACGGGTGTAGTCATTTGCCCTTCTGCTATTAGTATCGGAGTGTCTTTATCCATCGTTACCATAACGGCCACTAAAATTCCTAATGACACGACCCAAAATGACAGCAAAAATTTATTTAATGTATTCAATCATTCACCTACTAAGTTTATTGTAAAATAATCCCTATTATATCTTATAATACTAAATTTTATTCAACTATACACTAGCAAAAATGCAGAAATAAATAAAGAACAGATGCAACATAAACGCTGCATCTGTTCATATTATTTTTAATACTCGTCTTCTCTAAAGCCGAAATCACGTAAATGGGTTTGCTTATTACGCCAATCTTTTTGGACTTTTACCCAAAGTTCTAAATATACTTTTGAACCTAGCAACATTTCAATATCCTGGCGGGCACGTACACCAACCTCTTTTAAAAGAGCACCGCGTTTTCCGATGACAATCCCTTTTTGTGAATCACGCTCTACCATGATTGTCGCCTGCACATGAATCATATTTTCCTTTTCTTCATGTGGTTTAATTCGTTCAATAACGACCGCGATTGAATGCGGAATTTCTTCACGAGTTAAATGCAATACTTTTTCACGAATTAATTCAGAGATAATGAAGCGCTCCGGATGATCCGTTACTTGGTCAGCAGGGTAATATTGAGGCCCTTCCGGCAAATACTTTTCAATAGTCGTTAATAAGTTTTCAACATTGTTGCCTTGTAATGCTGAGATTGGAATAATTTCCGCAAAGTCGAACTTATCTTTATACGAATCAATAATTTTCACTAATTCATCAGGATGTACTAAATCGATTTTATTAATGATTAAAAATACCGGTGTTTTATTGCCTTGCAATAACTCGATGATGAACTCGTCACCTTTACCGATTGCCTGCTCTGCATTCACCATGAACATAATAACATCGACTTCTCTTAATGCATTACGTGATGTTTTTAACATAAATTCGCCTAATTTATGTTTAGGCTTATGGATTCCCGGCGTATCGATGAAAATTGTTTGAGAGTTTTCCTGTGTTAATACGCCTTGTACTTTATTTCGTGTTGTTTGTGGTTTGTCCGACATAATCGCGATCTTTTGACCAATCACTCGGTTTAAAAATGTTGATTTGCCGACATTTGGTCGACCTACAATCGAGACAAAGCCCGATTTGTATCCTTTATTTTCCTGCATTTTTCATATCCTCCGTATTAAAAGCACCCGGGATAAGCTCGCCTACTGTCGTTTGCTGAACGTCCCCATTCATATTCGTTAAGTAGACAGGCATATCCGGTGCACAAAATTCACTCATTACTTGTCGACAAGCTCCGCATGGAGAACATGGACCCGGTGTATCTGCTACAACCGCTAATGCTTTAAATTTCATATTGCCTTCCGAAACCGCTTTAAAAAATGCTGTACGTTCCGCGCAGTTTGTCATACTATACCCTGCATTCTCTATATTGCAGCCATTGTATACAGTACCGTCCTCAGCTAATAATGCCGCACCTACTTTAAATTTAGAGTAAGGCACATAAGCAAATTCACGTGCAATTTTAGACTGTTCCATTAGTTGATCCATGTTCATCGTCAGTTCCCCCAACATATACATATTATTTTCATCACTACCTGTCCTTGCTTCCAAGTTCGGCTGTCGACCAGAGTAATAACTTTCCAGTAAGTATTCTTATGTTTCCAAAAAAGAAGTTATAGCCATTTTGGTAAAAATATGAGTAGTCCGATTATAACACTTGCGAGCGCAAAAACAAGTACAGCACCTGCCGCAATATCCTTTGCCTGCTTTGCAATCGGATGAAATTCCGGTGAAGCAAGGTCCACTACTCGTTCGATGGCTGTATTTATCAGCTCGGCACCTAAAACGAGGAAAATTACCAATACAATAATACTCCATTCGACTATAGTTAAGCCTGTTAATACACCTGCGATGATTACTATTATTGCGCTCACTAAGTGAAATCTGAAATTTTGTTCGTTGACGGCCGTAAGTATTCCCTCCATTGCATAACGGAAAGATCGGAAAAACTTACGGACGTTCATTTGTATCACGACCTAAGCCGTATGATTGTAAAATAGCATCCTGCTTTCCGAACATGATTTTCTCATCTTCAGGTGTCATATGGTCATACCCGAGCAAATGCAAAAATCCATGCACTGCTAAAAATCCTAATTCACGTTCAAAAGTATGCCCATATTCCGCAGCCTGCTCTTTTGTGCGGTCTGTAGAAATAATAATATCTCCCAATATACGGGGTATACCTTCTCCGATAATTTGCATTTCCCCTTCACCCATTTCCTCCAGAGCGAATGAAATAACATCGGTAGGTTGATCTTTATCCCGATATTCACGGTTGATTTCATGAATGGCCTCATTCGTTACAAATGTAATCGATACTTCAGAACCATCTTCAATCCCTTCGTGTTCGGCTGCGTGCTGCAGCAGTTCTTCCACCAATTTCAAATGCGGATCTTTTACTTCATTTGTTTCATCTAAAAAATCAATTAATAACAATTTGTTCCCTCCTAATTTTCCTTTGGATATTCAATACGCGAGTGGAACGTCCCATTTAAAGTTTCACATAAAATATCTTCAATCGTTTTCAGTTCTTTCAAAGAAATATCACATTCATCAAACTGATCATCTTGCACACGGTCCTGAATAATCGACTGTACAAGCTTATGAATTTTTTCTGCACTCGGCTGATGCAATGACCTTACTGCAGCCTCTACACTATCTGCAATGCTAATAATGGCTGCCTCTTTCGATTGTGGCTTTGGACCAGGATAGCGGAATATACTTTCATCCAATTCTTTCCCTTCTTCCTTCGCCTTAAACAAGAAGAATTTCAATGTACTTGTCCCATGATGCTGTAAACAAATATCTATAATCTCCTGAGGCATTTTATGCTTACGTAGAAGCTCTGCCCCATCAGTTGTGTGTGCAATGATAATTTCTGCACTGCTTTCAGGTGACATAGAATCATGTGGGTTTGTACCCATTTGGTTTTCTATAAAGAACATTGGTCTTCGTGTTTTACCTACATCATGATAATAGCAGCTTACCCTTGCCAGCAAGCCATCCGCTCCAATTGCTTCACACGCAGCTTCTGCTAAATTCGCTACCATAATACTATGATGGTACGTACCAGGCGTCTCCGTTAAGATTTTTTTCAAAAGTGGATGATTTGGATTCGACAGTTCAATTAAGCGCATAACGGATAAAATTCCAAACGCCGACTCAAAATATGGAAGTAAGCCCATCATCAACGCACCGGATAGTAATCCTGATATGATTGCAGCAGCTGCATAGAATGAAATTTCCACAAAGCCATAGCCAGATTGTGCCATCAATAAATAAAACGCAATAAATAAAATATTAACAAGCGTTACAATACCAACGGCCTGTAAAATATCTTTCCGCTTTTCCAAACTGCGCATAAAGATAATTGATGCAAAACCACCAAATAAAATATAAAGTGCCATATCCATCTGTAAAATGGCAGAATAGCCTTCATGAAATATAATGCCTGCTGATGCTGCGGTCATTAATGTTACTATGCTCGCTGTACGGTCATTTGCCAATACACGAACAAGCATCGTCACGAGGGCGGAAGGATAAATAAATGCAATCGTTAAATCAAAATTCCCTGAAATCAGACCGATTAACTTCATCATGACCAATGCGATAGAATAGACAATCATCGTAACAAATAATTCATTACGCTTTTTGGAAGGGTCCTTTTTTGAACGATCAAATAATGCAAATAAAAATGCCATTTGCAGAACAATTAAAATAACGAGGCCGGCAATCGGTTTAATCGATTCTTCACTGTCCAGCATCCCTAATAATTCGAGTTGACGATAAATTTCCCGAGTAACGACTTCCCCTTCCTGAACAATGATCTGTCCTTGAAGAATGCGGGTCGGTTCAACGGCATCTTTAGCTTGCTGCACAGCAATAGCTGTTTTTTCCTCATCAAGTACTTCTGTTTCTATGACAGCAGCTCGTCCAACTGCAACTGCTACACTCATTAAACTATCCGATATGGAAGGATGCTGACGAATTTTACTTTCAAGGTCATTACGATATGTAATCAGATTTTCCCTACGAAGCGGACGATTTAAATTCGTTTCCACCAATGCAGCCAGTGAATCACGTGTTGATTCGATATTTCCTTTTGGAGCATTCAGTAAATTTACTAGCTGTGCATCCGATAAAATCAGGTTTTGCTGATTTTCTATTACATCTTTTAGATTTGAACGCAATAACTCCAGCTGTTCTGGCTGGCCTACTTCGCCATCCTGATTCCCAATATCCCTTTTCACGTCCAATACAATATCAAATATTGTCGTTACAAAAGTGGCACGGTGGCTTGGAACATCTTCTTTAAATATGTAAACAGGTTCTACTGAACGTTCGGCATTCTCCACTTCCTGTTCTGTTTTGACGGTATCTTCAATTGTTTTTATTGAACGAATTGTTTCTGGTGATAATTCTGTTAATTTAATATCATATGTAACACCACGGACATTATCAATCATCAAAGAAAATTGTAACAATGCCGTAGCAGTAAGAACGATAATTAGCAACGCGCGAAAACTAATTAATTGGATGAGCTTTTTTATTTTCTCTATGATCATGCACCTCCACTTTCTTCTACTTTTATTTTAACAAATTTATATCCTCCTTGTTACGAAAAGCTTGAATGTTTTTCTAATAAATGTCTATCCGCCTATAAAATTCTCTATTAAAAGTGAACGATTCGACTCATCTCCATCACATGGGGTTGCTTTTCTAATAAAATTTCACTTGATTGGTGGGCTACGGCAAGACAGCGCTAAAGCCACGTG